>CAVRZB010000009.1:0-245139 GCA_963725515.1 uncultured Solirubrobacteraceae bacterium
CGCTCGGGCGCCGGCTCGCTGGGCGGGGAGGGCTCGGGAACCTCGGGTTCAGGGCTGCTCGTTGGGACTTCGAGGACTGTTGGCAATTTCAGCAGATGCCCGTCGTGGGCGCTGGCAAACGCGGGGTCTGGGAGGCGAGGGTTCTAGTCCTCGCCCGCCGAGGGCGGCCGGCGACGGCTCTTGCGCTCGGCGTTGCGGCGCTTGGTCTCCAGGCGCCGGCGCGTCGCCGCCTTGGTCGGCCGCGTCGGACGCCGGCTCTTGGGCACCACCAGCGCGCTGGTCAGCCGGCGCCGCAGGCGATCGAGGGCCAGTTCGCGGTTACGGGCCTGGCCCCGGGCATCCTGCGCCACAGCGGTGACGCGTGCGCCGGCGCGGGCGATGATGCGGCGTTTCTGATCGTCGCTCAGCGCCGTCGAGGCGGCCACGTCAAAGCTCGCCTCGACCCGCGACTCGGTCACGTTGGCGTGCTGTCCGCCGGGGCCCGAGGAGCGGGTCGATACGGAATACGACCTCGCGCAGGGGAATCGCGGCATGGCGACCGATGTGAACCGGATCTGCATCACGACCGGAATCATGACCGGCGATCGGTCGATCGGCCGAGGCCACGGGTCTGTTACCCGTGTTGAAGCCGTGCTACCGTGCCGCGCCGTAAGGCCGTCCGCATCGACGGGCGGTGGAAGTAGGTGCAGGCGCCCGGTTGTGAACCTCCGCGGTGGCAGCACTTCAAGCCACGGAGGAAGTCTCCAGATGCCAACCGGAACGGTCAAGTGGTTCAGCGACGAGAAGGGCTTCGGCTTCATCACCCCTGATGAGGGCAGCCGCGACCTCTTCGTGCACCACTCGAGCATCCAGTCTGATGGTTACCGCTCACTCGCCGAGGGCGCCAAGGTGTCCTACGAGGAGGAGGCCGGTCCCAAGGGGCCGAAGGCCATCAACGTTCAGAAGCTCTAAGCGTTTCCAGCCGTATGCAGCGCCTGCGCCCGGCCTTCCCCCGACAGGGGAGCCGGGCGCAACGCATTTGTGAGCGACTTTTCACAGACGCGGCACGTTCGCGTCTTGTTCTGTGACAGGGACCCGGTGCACGCTGGGCCCGTGAGGCCCGAAACGCCCGCGGATCGCACCCGAAACGCCCGCGGATCGCCCCGAAACGCCCGCGGATTGCCCCGAAACGCCCGCGGATCGCCCCGAAACGCCCGCGGATCGCGAACTGTCGGGTTTTTCGTCCACCCCTCGGACAAAAACCCGACAGTTCGTGTGCTGGCCCTCGCGGAGGCGCAATTCGGGGTCGTCGCGCGTCATCAGCTCGAGGAGCGCGGGGTGGGCCCACGATGATCGCCCGCTGGGCCGGCGCCGGCCGCCTTCACAGGCTCCACCCCGGGGTCTACGCCCTTGGCCACCGCTCCCTCTCCATCGAGGGTGAGCTCGTGGCCGCCCTGCTGCACGCTGGGCCCGGCGCGGCGCTGAGTCACGCCACGGCGGCATGGTGGTGGCGGCTGATCGACCATCGGCCGCTAGAGATCGAACTGAGCGCGCCCGGTTATGCGGTCTCGCGGCCCGGCCTGCGCGTCTACCACCCCCGCCGGCTGCACCACCGTCCATCGTGACCTTCCGGTGACCACGGTGTCGCAGACGCTGCTGGGACAACTTCGCCGCGGACGCGCCCGAGGGCCGGGTGCGCCGGGCGCTGGCCGAAGCCGACTACCGGCGCCTCGTGCGGTGGGAGGACATCCGTGCAGGGCTCGGTCGCGGCCACCCCGGCAGTGCCAACCTGCGGCGCGCCGTGGCCATCCACCACCCGCGCTCGCGCGGACTGCAGCGAGCTCGAGCAGAGCTTCCTCGCCCTGTGCGGAGAGCGTCACGACATTCCCGAGCCCGGGTCAACGTCGTCGTCGCCGGCTTCCGGGTCGATGCCCTGTGGCCGGACGAGCGGCTGATCGTCGAGCTCGACGGCACGGGCAACCACACCAACGCCCAGCTCCACCGCGACCACGAGCGTGACTTCAGGCTGCGGGCCCTCGGCTATCTGATCCTTCGCTAACACCTACCAGCAGGTCACCCGCCGTGGCCAGCAGGTGGCGGCAGAGATCATCGCGGTCTTGTCGGGCCGCCCCTAACGACCGCCCGCCCGGGGGCCCGCGCCGGGACGGCCGCCCGGAGGCCCGCGCCCGCCCGCGTGCGCCGCGCCGGAGGCCCGCGCCGCGAACGACCGCCCCGAGGCCCGTGCCCTGCCTGCGCCCGCTCCCGGGCGCCCTCTAGCTACTTGCCCCGGATAAACGGCCTGGACTGAAACGGCCGCGCTGGGATGGCGCGGCCGAGTCAGGCTTGTGAATGGTTGCCCGGGTGGAGTGGGCTTCGGGGAGTGTTTCAGCGGGTTCGGATGGCGAGGGTGTCGAGGTCGTAGGCGAGGATCGCCCACCCGGTCCAGATCTGCATCCCGTCATCTCCTTTGAGTCGGGATCGGCGCAGTCCGTAGCCGCGTTTGAGGTGACTGATCCGGCCCTCGATCCCGGTTCGGTAGCGGGCTCGGCGTTTGCGGGTGCGTCGGCTGCCGGGTTCGTGCCGGCCGGAGATCTGGATCTGATCGTCGGTCAGGTCGGGGAACGCGTCTTTGGTCGGGCCGGGCTGAAAGCCGCCGTCGGCGACGATCTCCCGCGGGCGGATCCCAGCGCGGTCGAGCTCGGCGGCGGTCTGCGGCAGCAGCGTGTTCTCGGCCGGGGTTCCCGAGCTCGTGGCCGGCTGGGAGGATGAACCCGCGGGCGCCTTTGCGGGTGTTCTCGGTGATCTCGCAGATCTGGGCGACGTACCCGAACTCGGTCGGTTTGCCGAGCTTGCCCTTGCGGATCGGGCGGGCGTCCGGGTCGGCGATCGACACCAGCCGGTCGGTGATCTTCAGCCCGCGGACGCGACGGTCGATCTGCTCGGCGACCTTGCCGCAGCGGCCGGCGAGCTCCTCCAGCTTGCTCGGCGGCCCGCAGCTTGGCCTGCGCGCCGCGGCCGCGGGCCGACGCTCTGGCCGCCGCGGCGAGCCGCTTGGCCTCCGCGGCGGAGCGGGCGATCAGCCGGCCGGCCTGCTCGTTGAGCTCCATCACCTGCGCCTTCGCTTCGCCGGTGCGCCTGGCGAGCGTCTTGGAGATCGCCCGCACCGTCTTGCCGATCGACCGCGACCGGTCGCGGACCCGCACCTTCGCCGCCGATCAGCTTCTGCAAGCTTGCGGCCCTCGCGCGCGAGCGCCCTGGCTCCCTGCAGGGCGAGCATCGCGTCGGACGGGTAGCGGATGTCGGCCTCGACCACCGTCGAGTCGATCCGCGCCGCCCGCGCGATGAACGCGCGTCTCGCGCTGCGCCTTCTCGATCACCATCCTGGTGATCTCCTCAACCACCTCGGCGCCGAGCCGGCGGGCGAGCTTGCGGACCGTCGACTCGTCCGGCACCCGCTGATCGATCCCGATCAGACAGAACCGTCTGCAGATGCAGCGAGTCCGACACCTCCCGGACCAGCGTCTCGTATCCCCAGCCGGTGCGCTGCTTGACCACCATCAACCGCACGAACGTCGCCATCGCGATCGACGGCCGCCCCCGCTCCCGCGCACCCGTCCTCCCACGCCTGGGCGATCGGGAACAACAACAACGAATCCGACAGCACCCGATCCAGCCGCGCGAGATCGTCGGGCAGCTCCCGCACCTCGACCGGCAGCACCTCGTCCCACAACGACTCCACCTGCCCGCCCACGAGCGTCAGCATCACACCTCCACCAGGTCAGAAAACCATTCATAAGCAGGCGAATTCTCTGTAAACCAGCCCGGACGGAACCGACCGGTTCTGACCGGCCCGGATGCGACCCTCACCAGCAGTCGAGCAGAGGAGGCGCCGAGTGCCCGGACCCGGACGCAACCAGCCCTGCCCCTGCGGCTCAGGCCGCAAGACCAAACACTGCTGCGGACAGCAGCGCGGCCCCTCCGAGGAACAACTCGCCCGCGCGCACCTCGCCACGCTCGCCCACGACGCCGTCCACGATCTCGACCGACCTCTCAGACGAAGCGCTCGAGCATCCTCTGGGAGAAGCCTCTTCGACCTCCCCACGATCGACCTCTCCCTGCACGTCAAACTCCCCGAGCTCATCACGCCCGAGCTGCAACGACTCCGCGACGCCGTCGCAGACGACGATCCCGACCGAGGCTGGGACGAACTCACGCAGCCGTGACCGAGCAGATCGACACCCCACAACAACGCGCCCGACTCGCCGACGCGATCCTCCGACTCCGCGACCAGCACCGCCTCACCCGCACCCAAGCCGCCTACGCGATCTACCACCTCAGCACCCGATCCCAGCACCTCCTCGCCGCCAGCCTCACCCACACCATCGCCGTCACCGTCGGCGCCAGCCGCACCCCCGGCGGGCCTCCAAATCGCCGCCTAACCCCGATCGTTTATCCGGGGCAAGTAGTCAGAGAGGGGATTGCCCATATGCGTCGTGGCAGGCTTCCAGCCTCGACGACCGTCGTCTACCTGGTCGTGGGCGCGGTCATCGCGACCCAGCACCACTTCTTCGACAACCTCAACACCGTCAAACTCGTGCTCTCGGCGCTGCTGGCGATCGTCGCCTGGCCGCTGATCCTCCTCGGCGTGAACCTCCACATCCATTGAGCTGGCGCCTCAGCCCTGCTGCTCGGTCGGCCGGATCAGGATCTCGTTGATCGCGACGCGGCGGGGCGCGTGACGATGAAGGCGATCGCGTCGGCGATGTCAGCGGCCTCGAGGCGCTCGACGTTCGCCGAAGCGCTTGCCCATCTGCTCCTGGATCTCGGGGCGGTTGTGCCGCGAGCTCGGTGGCCACCGCGCCGGGCTCGACGAGCGCGACGCGGACGTGGCGCTGGGTGACCTCCTGGCGCAGCGATTCGCTGAACGCGCCGACGCCGTGCTTGGTCAGGTTGTAGACACCGCTGCCCTGCGCGCGACGCGGCCGGCCACGGAGCTGATGTTGACGAGGTCGGCGACGCTGCGCGGGGAGTCCTCGGCCGCCTTCAGCAGGTGCGGCAGGGCGGCGTGCGCGCAGTAGAGCAGGCCGCGCACGTTGACGTCGACCATCCGCTCCCACTCCTCGAGCGGCGCGTCGACGACCGGCCCGAGCAGCATCACGCCGGCGTTGTTGATCAGGATGTCGAGGCGGCCGAGCTTGGACGACCGTCCGCTCGACGGCGCCGTCGGCTGCTGGCGCTCGGTGACGTCCGCCGGTGATCGCCAGCGCCGTGCCCGCCGATTCCGCGACCCGGTCGACCAGGCTGTCAGCCGATCGCGCGCGTCGGGCGACCAGGGCGACCGTCGCACCGGCTCGCGCGAGCACGAGCGCGGTCGCCTCGCCGATGCCGCTCGAGGCGCCGGTGACCAGGGCGACGGTTCCCTGAGTTCGATGTTCGTGTCATGGGGGTGATTATGTTCGAGCCCGCCCGCGTCCTGAACCAGCAATCAGGACCCTCTGTCCAGTGGTCGACCCGCTCGAGCGCCCGATACTGCGTCCCGATCTTGACCGGAACGAAGCGGACCGTGCCCAGGCCGTAGACCTGTCGCAGCCCGACGAGGCCGTTGAACCTCGTCCTGAACTCGGGTGGGGCGGCCAGCGTGACCGAGGATCCGAGCCGCGTCAGGTCCGCGAGCGAGTGCAGTCGGTGGCGCGCGGCGTAGGCGGGCTTCGTGGCCAGCACGTCGGTGTCCTGGGCCGGCGCCATGGCAAGCAGGGTCGCGCCATGCGCGCGCTCGAAGCTGGCCGCCCGCTCGTAGGCCTCGTTCGCGCTGGCCGGCCGACTCGTCTGGTGGGCGAGGGTGGAGAGAATCGTCCCGGTGTACTCGGGGTAGGCGTCGACCGTGCCGCTGGCCAGCTTGCGCTCGACGATCTCGGAGGCGCCCAGGTTGTTCCTCAGCGTGACCCTGAAGCCCTTGGCCCGGAGGGCCTGGGCGTAGAGCTGCCCGAGGATGAATTCCTCGGTGAAGTTCTTGGTGCCCAGGACCACCGGTGGGCGGCCCACCCCGGGTCCCGTGGCAACGGTGCTCGGCGCCGCGGCGGTCGTCGTGCTCGAGGCCGATGTGGAGGAACCGGAGCCGCACGCCGCCACGCCGCTGCCCAGTAGCACGGCGGCGATGACGCTGCCCAGCACGTGTTTGGTTGGCGATCGCATCGTCTACGAGCCCCCTCGATTTCTGACCGTGGCGCGAAAGTATCAGCGCCCGCAGGCGCGCGCTGCGCTACCCCCAGCGAAAGCCGGTCGCCTCAGCGGCCGGCGGCAGTGGGCTGGCCGGCAAGCCATCCGGGGGGTCGTTCTCGTTGTAGCCGACGGGGGCCAGGTCGTTCGGCGTGTCGGGGTGAAACAGTGAGGCCAGGTACTGCGCCTGACCGCGACCCGGGCCCAGCTCGAACTGACCGCCGCCGTAGGACCCGATGCCGTGCTCGGCGCAGTAGTCGTAGGCCGCGAACAGTGGCTTCAGGCCGCCGAGGCGGGACGGCTTGAGGTTGACCATCCGCGGTGGGAAGGGCAGCGCCTCGATATCAGCGATCGAGTGGATCGGCGCGTCCCAGGTGATGCGGTCGTGCTGGTCTGCGAGCACGGCCGCCGTCTCCGGCGTGATCACGTCGGGGTCTTCGATCCACGCCTCGGGGAACGCCTCGACGACGCGCTGATAGAGCACCGGATCCGGCGGTTGATCGACCACCGTTCCGCGGTAGAGGCTCTTGAAGTCGACCGAGTCGACGGCGCCGAGCTCGACCAGCGCGGCGATCAGATCGGGCTCCCACGAGCTCGTCGGGTCGAGCTTGAAGCGCAGCGTCGGATAGCGGTCGAGGCGACGCTCGATGGGCTCGAGCGTGGGCGGCTCACCGAGTCGCAGCGAGACCACGAAGGTCAGCGGGCTCGGCTCGCGCCCGAGGACCTCGTGGAGTGGCTTGCCGGCCTGCCGGAGTGCGAGATCGAGGGCGGCGCTCTGAAAGGTCCAGCGCCGATAGAGCCGTGAGACCTCGCGCTGGGGCTCCACGGGAAACAGATCGAGTGAGTCGATCAGGTCGCAGAAGTCGCCGAGCCGATGCGTGCCGGCGAGCGGCGCCACCGGTCCGGCCTCCTGCATCGCGGTCTGGTCGACTGCGTCATAGGTCACGTCCTCGCCGACGCCCTCGTACCCCGCGCCGCGCAATCGCACCACCGTGCTCAGCCGCTCGAACGCGCTCGAGACCTCGGCCCGCAGGCCCTCGAGCGAGTAGCCCTCGATCGTCAGCTCGAGATCGGCCAGCGGTTCGAAGGCACCCATGCCCGCGAAGCATCGCAGATGGCCGTGGGCCTGGCGCGAGCCGCCCTTCGATAATGCTCGCTTGCTCTGGACCGTGCCCCATCTGCTCACGCTGGCCGCACTCGGCGTCGCCGCGGGCGCGATCAACGCCGCCGCGGGGGGCGGATCGCTGCTCACCTTCCCGGCCCTCGTGGCCCTTGGTCTCCCGGCGCTGACCGCCAACATCTCCAACTCCGTGGCCCAGACCCCCGGCTACCTGGCCATCGCCCACGGCTACCGCCCCGAGCTGGCCGGCCAGCGTGCGCGCGTCAGGCTGCTCGCTCCCCCCGCCCTCGCCGGCGGGGCGATCGGCGTGGCCCTGCTCGAGCTGGGCTCACCCGCGACCTTCCGAGCCGTGGCGCCGGTGCTGGTGCTCGGCGCCTGCCTGCTGCTCGTCGCCCAGAACCGCCTGCGCGAATTCATCCTGCGCGCCTCGACCGACCACGCGTCGCTCGCCGGGCTGCGCCTCGGCGTCGCGCTCACCGGTGCCTACACCGCGTACTTCGGGGCTGCGGCCGGCGTGCTCACGCTCGCCGTGCTCGGCGCGTTCGTGCACGACGACCTCCAGCGCCTCAACGCCCTCAGCCGCCTCCTGATCCTGATCGTCAGCGTGCTCGCGGCCATTGTCTTCATCGTGCTCGGTCCGATCAACTGGGTGGCCGTGCTTGTGCTCGCGCCGACGACAATGGTCGGCGGCCGCCTCGGCGTCGCGCTCGTGCGCCAATTCAGCACGGAGCTCCTTCGCGCGGCCGTGCTGCTGATCGGCGTCGGCGCAAGCGCCTACCTGATCGCCACGTCGTGGTGAGGGGGCGGGATGGATGGTGGGCGCCGGCGCGCGGGCCGGGGAGGCGGTGCGGAGTGGCAGGGCGGCGGGGCGGCGGGGCGGCGCGGTGCGCGGTGCGGCGGGGCGGCGCGGGCCCGCCCGGGCGGGGCGCTCTCAGACCCCCCCAAATCGTTACCCAATCACCCTCCGCGCCCGGATCGGGTAACGAAAGCCGCCCCTGACGCGGTTATCGTGACCCAACCTGTGGCGGCCCGAGTCGACAGGTAACGATTTGGGGGCTGAAATCCGGTGTGTCAGGGCTGGTGGGGCAGGGCCGGCGCATCACGGCCGGGGCGGGGAGCCCCGGAATCACGCGCGGATCAGTCCCGACCCCATCCCCAGCCGCCGTAAACCCTCAGCACGCCCAGTCGCCGTAAGCCCTGACCCCATCCCCAGCCGCTGTAAACCCTTCGCCCCGCCAGGAACTCCGCGGCGGAACCACAACCAACCCAACCCCTACCGTGCCTCGTCCTTGACCCCGGCCTCGAGCCGCGCGACCAGTTCCTCGAGGCGGAGCTCCTCCAGACCCCGACCCACCTCCTCCAGCTCGGTGGCGCAGTACTCGACGAGGTCGCGGCCCTCCTTGACGAGCTCGAGCGTCTCGCGCAGCCCGGCCTCGCCCGAGTCGAGCCGCCGGATGATCTCCTCGAGACGGCCGACCGCGGTCTCGTACGTGCGCTCGGTCTCGACCGGCGTCTCGTCGTTCACGAACCCTCCTCGGTTTCGCTGACTCGGGCGGGAACCCGCCCGTCGTGGAAGCGCATTGTCACGTCGCCGGCCGCCCGCGCCGCGGCGGCCGAGCCGAGCGGCTCGCCGGCCGCGTCCTGCACCAGGGCGTAGCCGCGCGCCAGCGTCCGCTCCGGGTCGTGCGCCCCGAGCGCCAGCGCGAGCTGGCCGAGGTCGCGGCGGCGCCGGGCCAGGGCGGTCTCCGAGCTGCGCGTCAGGCCGTCGTGGCGGCGGCGCACGACGAGCCGGGCGCGCTCGGCCTCGAGCGCGGCCACGCCGGCCTTGCGCGAGAGCACGAGGGTGTGCACCCGCGCCAGGCTGGCGCCCTCCTCGCCGGCCCGGCGAGCGCTTGCGCGCAGCTCCCGCAGCAGCTGGTGCAGGTGCCGGCGGTGGCGTGCCACGTGTTGGGCGGGTGCCCGCGAGAGCTGGGCGAGCGTTCGGGCGCGGCCCAGGATGGCTCGCCGCTGGTGGCCGTATAGGCGCCGAGCCTTGGCGCTCAGCTCGATCCGCGCGGCATGACAGTCGATCGGTACGGCGGCCTCGGCGGCATGCGTCGGGGTCGAGCACGAGACCGCCGCCACGTCGTCGATCAGCGTGCGGTCGGTGTGGTGTCCGACGGAGGAGATGACCGGGATCCGCAACAGCGCGACCGTGCGGCACAGCGCCTCGTCGCAGAACGCGAACAGATCGGCGAGCGAGCCCCCGCCGCGCGCGACGATCGCCACCTCCACATCCTCAAGCGCGGCGAGCTCGCGCAGCGCGGCGGCGATCCGGGGTGCGGCGTGGCGATCCTGGACGGGGGCGAAGGCCCAGACGATGCGACCCGCCCAGCCCCGGCGGCGCAGTCCCGCAAGCACGTCATCGCGCGCCTTGCCCTGCTCGCCGGTGACCACTCCGATCGTGCGCGGCAGGAGCGGCCGGACGAGCCGCTTCTGGGGCTCGAACAGCCCCTCGGCGTTGAGCTTGCGCCGTAGTCGCTCAAGCTGCACGAGCAGGTCGCCCTCGCCGGCCACGCGCAGCTCGGTGACCGAGAAGCTGAACGAGGGGGAGGAGGTCGCACTCCCGGTGTAGTAGTCGCAGCCGCCGCCGGCCACGACGCGCATGCCGTCGGTGAGCGTCAGGTCGAGAGCGTAGAAGTCACTCAGCCACATCGAGCACGGCAGCGCTCCCGCGGCGTCACGCAGCTCGAAGTAGACCCGGGCGCGGCTCGCGCGCACCCCCCAGACCTCGCCGACGAGCTGCACACGCGCAAACTCGAGCAGCCGGCGCTTGAGCTGGGCCGCGTACGCGCCGACGGGGTAGGGGCCGGGAAATCCGCTGCCCGGGATCGCCTCGGTGCTGCTCGTTTCCTGGTGTTCCATCGCTCCAGCCGAGGCTACACGGCGCCGAGGCTGGTTCGGCCCCGCTGGCCCCCGCGCGCCCCGCGCCCCCCGCGCCCCCGCAAGCGCCCGCGCCCCCCGCGCCCCCGCAAGCGCCCGCGCCGCAAGCGCGCCCCGTGGCCCCCCACAAGCGCCCCGCCGCCCCCGCCCCCGCGCGCCCAGGCCCCCGCGCCCCCGCCCGCGCCGCAAGCGCCCCGCCGCCCCCGCGCCCCCGCGCCGCCCGCGCCCCGCGCCCCCCCGCCCCCGCCGGCCCCCGCGCCCCCGCCCGCGCCGCAACCCCGCCCGCGCCGCAACCCCCCGCCCCCCGCCCCCGCCGCAAGCACCCCCCTGCGCCCCCGCAACCCCGCCTTCAAGCGCGCCGTCGCGCCCGCCCTCCAAAACGACTCAGCGATGCTTGCGCTTCCTGGGCGCCGGTCGGCGCTCGACGAGGCCCAGCGCGACCTTGGTCCCGATCGCCAGTTTCCGTCCGGCCTTGAAATGCTGCGCGCCGACGACCAGCGGTCGCAGTTTGTGTCCTCGCTTGGCGCGCGGCCGGGTCACCCTGCCGAGTGCGCAGTGGGCGCTCTTCAGGAGCTTCTGGGCCTGCGCGAGCGTCTTGCCCGCGAGTCTGGGCACGAGGCACGACGGAGTGGGCTTCTTCGGTGCCGGTGGCGGGGGAGGTGGAGGCGGTGGTGGTCCCGTTGCGCATTGCGTCGCCGTCCCGGCGCACACCGCGGCGGATCCCGAGCTCCCGCCGTGGGCGCTGTCGCCGTCGTAGGCGGCGTTGATCGGCACGGTGCCGGCGTTCAGCGGCACCACCCCGATCACGCAGGAGGCGCCACCGGCGCGCGGGGTCAGGGCGCACGAGGATGAGGAGCCGGAGAAGAAGGTGGTGCCGTTGCTGCTGAAGATCACCGGGCCGGCGGGCGGCGCGCTCGAGGCCGAATCGGCGACCGTCGCTGTACAGCTCGTGGCGCTCCCCGGCAGAACGGTGCTCGGAGTGCAGGAGACGCTCGTCTGGGTCGGGTCGTTCAGCGCATCGAGCGCGACGCCCCAGGGACCGCCGGGTTCGCTGACAAAGGTGTCCTGGCGATTGACCGCGCCGGCGCTACCGATCTGCGCGCGGCCGATCTGGTTCTGCGCAGGGCCGTGATCGACCCAGACGAGCTGGTTTCCGTCGGACGCGACCCCGGTCGGGAAGTACAGGCCCGGGATGAAGCTCTCATCGAGGGCCGAGCCGTTCAGCAGGGCGCGTCCGATGGTGCCGGAGGGGGACGGCTGGCCGAGATTGAGCGCGCTCCAGTAGAGGTATCCGCTCGCGGCGGTGAGCGATGTCGGGGTCGCGCCGGCGGGGAGCGCGACCAGTGTCTGCGGGGTTCCGCCGCTCACGGAGACGTGCAGAATCGAGTCGAAGTCGGCGATGTACAGCGTCCCCGACGAGACAGCTATGCCGATCGGGTACGTGCTCGGGCCGGCATCGATGAAGTGCGGCACGGCGCCGGTGCCGTCGAGCTTGGCGCGACCGATGTACCGGATGCCGTCGGCCCAGTAGATGTAGCCGCCGTCAAGGGCGATGCCCGCCGGTGCGCTGGATGAGCCGCTGGTCGCGCCCGGTATGAAGCTCGGCTGCGCGCCCGCGCCGCCCAGGGAAGCCCGGCCGATCGAGTTGGTCTGCGTGTTTGACCAGTACATGTGGCCGGCGTCGACCACGATGCCCGTCGGGCCGCTGGCCGAGGTCACGAGCGCGTGGTTGCGCCCGCTGCCGTCGCTGTTGATGCGCCCGACCGTGGTGCCATTGGAGCTGTTGCCGACCCCCCCGTTGGTCCAGTACACGTACGCCTGCGCCGGCAGCGCCCAGGCGGCGGCCAGCCCGCAGACGACCAGCATCAGCCCCAGCATGCGCAATCCGTGCTTCACGGCGGCGAAAGCTAGACGCGCGCCGGGCCGCTGTCAGTAGCGTCGCGGTCTCGATCGCGTCTCGCGTCCGGGGCCGCGCCGTCAGCGCCGGCAAGACCCGCCCGCGGCCCGTCAGCGCCGGCAAGACCCGCCCGCGGCCCGTCAGCGCCGGCAAGACCCGCCCGCGGCCCGTCAGCGCCGGCAAGAACCCGCCCGCTGCGCTAGTCAGCGCCGGGGGCGTACGGATACCACCACGATTTGCGCTCGATCGAGGTCTCCATGTGGACGTGCTTGGTCTCCTGGAAGGCCTCGAGACCCTCGCGCCCGAGCTCCCGCCCGAGCCCGGACTGCTTGAAGCCGCCGAACGGACCGGCGTCGTTGTCGGTCAGCGGGTCGTTGATCCACACGGTTCCCGCCTTGAGCTCGCGCAGGCAGCGGACCGCGGTGGCGAGGTCGCGGGTGTAGACGTTGGCCCCGAGGCCGAAGCGCGTCCCGTTGGCCAGCGCGAGCGCCTCGTCGAGCGAATCGACGGGCACGATCGGCGCCACCGGACCGAAGGTCTCCTCGCACAGCAGCTCCGTGTCCGCCGCGGCGCCCACCACGACCGTCGGGGCGAAGAAGTGCCCGTGCGCCTGGCCCGCCCGGTCGCCGCCCTGCACGACCGAGGCGCCGGCTCCGACAGCCGCCTCCACCTGCGTCTGCACCTTCGTGCGCTGGGCGGCCGAGACCATCGGGCCGATATCGGTCCCCGGGTCGAGTGGATCGCCCAGCACGAGCGACGCCGAATGGTCGACGAACGCCGAGACGTAGTCCTCGTAGATATCGCGCATCACGTAGAAGCGCTCGGCCGACGTGCACACCTGCCCGGCGTTCAGGTAGGCGGCCCAGGCGCCGCCGCGGGCGGCGATGTCGATCGCATCAGCGACGTCGGCACACACGATGAACGGATCCTTGCCGCCCAGCTCGAGGTTGACGCGGGCGATCCGCTCCGCGCACACGGTGGCGATCCGGCGCCCGGTCTGGACCGAGCCCGTGAAGGCGACGCAGTCGACGCGCTCGTCGGCCACCAGTCGCGCCCCGACCGCCCCGTCGCCGGCCAGCACGTTGACGACTCCCGGCGGCAGGTGATCGAGGCACGAGATGGCCTGCAGGGTGGCTAATGGGGTGAGCTCAGAGGGCTTGCAGACAGTCGCGTTGCCGGCAGCCAGCGCCGGCGCGAGCTTCCAGGCCAGCAGCAGGAGCGGGTAGTTCCACGGCACGATGCAGGCCACCACGCCCATCGGCTCCTTGAGGACCATGGCCAGCTGGGTCGTCTCGATCGGCGGGATCACGCGTCCGGCGGCGTCGCGGCCGAGCTCGGCGTAGTAGTCGAACGCCGCCGCCGTCCAGCCGATCTCGTCGCGGTTCTCGAGCAGCGGTTTGCCCCCCTCGAGCGTCATCGTGTGGGCGATCTCCTCGGTTCGCTCGCGCAGCCGCGTCGCGACCTCGTGGAGCATCTCGGCTCGCTCAACCGCCGGCGTCAGCGCCCATCCGGGGGCGGCCTCGCGCGCGCAGGCCACGGCAGCATCGACCTGCTCCTCGGAGGCGCTGCCGACGCTGGCCAGCGTCTCCTCCGTGTACGGATTCTCGACCGCCAGCGCAGCTCCGGTCCCGGCGGCGCGCTCACCGCCGATCAGCAGTTGCGCGTCTGTCATCCCTGCGCGGGGATCATTCGTCCGCGTACGGGACCACGAGCACGGGCCGGTCGGCCAGCTGCAGCAGCTTGTGCGGCGTCGAGCCGAGCAGCGCGCCCCTGATCGGGCTCTCGCCCCGCGTGCCGACGACGATCACCCGGGCGTCGCGCTCGGCGCCCAGCTCGGCCAGCCCCTGGGCCGGAGCGCGCTCGACGATCACCGTCTCGAGCTCCGCGGTCCCGTCGACCACTGCCCGGGCGTCCTGGAGCTGCCTGGTGGCCAGGTCCTTCAGCGCGGCGTGGTAGTCGTGGATCTCGCCTGCGACCGGGTTGAGCTCGTAGGCGAAGGCGACGATCACCTTCTCGCCGTAGGCCTGTCCGACCTCGATTCCCGTGCGCAGCGCCGCCTTCGCGCACGGTGATCCGTCGTAGCCGACAATCACCCCGCTGCTCATGATGCACGTCCCGCGGGCGCGGTGGCGAGGACCGAGTCGTCGACCACCTCTGGTTTACGTTTGAAGAACTCCGGCATGGTCACGCGCTGGATGAACATGCCCACAAAGCCGAGAAGGATCATGATGATCGCGATCACGATCGGCGCGCCGATACCGAACAGCGGCTTCGCGTAACCCCCGTCGGGCTTGGAGTAGTCGATCACGGCCTTGACCAGCACCCAGGTGAGGATCGCCCCGCCGACAAACGGCAGCACGCCGATGTAGAGGAAGTTCTTTGCGCTGTCGAACAGGTGACGGCGGTAGAAGATCACGCAGGCGAAGCCCGTGAAGCCGTAGTAGAAGGCGATCGTCAGCGCGAGCGAGGTGAAGGCATCGGCGATCAGATTCGTGCTCGTCACCGACAGCACCACAAACACGATCGTCGACACGGTCCCCATCCAGATCGTCGAGAAGCCGGGCGTCAGGAAGCGCGGGTGAACGTTGCCGAACTCCTTCGGGATCGCCTTGGCTCGCGCCATCGACAGCGTCGTGCGCGCCGTGGGCAGGATCGTGGTCTGGGTCGAGGCCGACGCCGAGGTCAGGACGGCGATGATCAGCAGCTTGTCGAGCGGGGATCCGAGCACGCCCTTGCCGAGCGGCGCGAACACGTCGGCCTGATTCTTGACCAGCGAGTCGATCCCGCCGAAGGCTTGGGCCGCCGTCGCGACGAGCAGATAGATGCCGACGAGGATGAACGTCGAGACGATCGCCGCGCGGCCGGGCGCGGTGGTCGAGTCGGACGTCTCCTCGTTCACGCTCACGCCCGAGTCCCACCCCCAGTAGATGAAGACCGCGAGCAGGATGCCGCCGTTCAGGGCGCTGACGCTCGAGATGTCAAACGGGTTGAACCACGACCACGTCGGCTCGATCGAATGCGGCGGGTGGTTGGCATAGACCTTGATCAGCGCGACGACGGCAAAGATGACCAGCGTCGTGAACTCGAGGCCGAGCAGTACCTGCTGCGTGCGCGCGGAGAGCTCGATCCCGATGTAACAGATCGCCGTCATGACGATGATCCAGGCGATTCCGACCACGGTGACCTCGAAGTTGGTCGGACTGCTGTTGCCGAACAGCTGGAAGGTGTAGTTGCCGGCCACCGAGGCGAGGCTCGGCATGACCAGCACGTCGGCGACGACGATCGCCCAGCCGCCCTGCCAGCCGAGCCACGGTCCCATCGCCCTGGTCATCCAGGAGAACGTGGTGCCGCAATCCGGGTCGGCGCGGTTCATGTAGTAGTAGGCGGCGGCGATGCACGCCATCGGGAAGAACGCGACCAGGATCACGGCCGGGGACTGCAGGCCGAGCCCGCCGACGGCGGCGATGAAGCCCAGCGTGGCCGCGAGGCTGTAGGCCGGAGCGGTCGACGCGACGCCGATGACGATGTTCGAGACGAACGAGATCGCGTTCTTCTTCAGGCCCTTGTCCTCGACCTGGATGCCGCCTCCGGACTGCCGCTCTGCGACCGTTGCGCTCTCCACCTGGCCACTCTCCTGGACGTTTGGACGATTGATGCCAGCGCCCCTCGCGCGCCGGCGGACCCGTGCCCGGCAGTTGGACAAAACGTCGCACCCCCGGCGGGCCTCCTCAATTCTCTGTCCGATGGTCGCCAAACGCAAGCCGCTAGTGGATCAACGACGCCGACTCACTTGTACAGACCGGCGAATTCGACTGAAGGTGTGGCCAGGGGAGTCGCTTTGTACGCAGCGTCCAACGCGCGCGCCGCTACCGTGGGTCTCCGATGCGAAGCGCGCCTGACGTACCGGTGAAGGTCGCGGTCCTCGGGGCCGGGGGGACGATCGCTCCGGCGATCGTCCACGATCTCGGCGAATCGAGCGAGGTCGCCGAGATGCTGCTGCTCGACCTCGACGGCGAGCGCGCGGCCGCCGTCGCCGAGGAGCACGGGGCCGGAAAGGCGACCGCGCGCGCCGTGGACGCGCGTGCCAATGACGATCTCGCCGCGCAGCTCGGCGCGGTCGACGTGCTCGTCAACACCGCGTCCTACCGCATCAACCTCGACGCGATGCGCGCCTGCCTCGACGCGGGCTGCGACTACGTCGACCTCGGTGGCCTGTACCGGATGACCCTCCGCCAGCTGGAGCTCGCCACCGAGTTCGAGCGGGCAGGGCTGCTGGCGCTGCTCGGGATCGGATCGAGTCCCGGCAAGACGAACCTGATGGCCGCGAGCGCGGTCGCCGAGCTCGGCTCGGCGCCGATCGGCGATCGAGGTCGTGCGCCGGCGGGCGCGATCCGCGCGCGGGACGGCAGGTTGCGCCCGCCGTACGCGGTCCAGACGCTGCTCGACGAGCTGACCCTGGCGCCCGTCGTGCTGCTCGACGGCAGGCCGACCGAGATCGCGCCGCTGGCCGATGGCGGCCCAGTCGACTACGGCGAGCCGATCGGCGTCGGCGAGACGATCTACACGCTGCACTCCGAGCTCGCGACCTTCGGCGACAGCTTCGGCGCCCGCGAGGTCGAGCTTCCGGCTCTCGCTCGCCCCCGCGCTGCTCGAGCGCCTGAAGGAGCTGATCGGCGCCGACGCCGACGCGATCGCCGCCGCGGCGCGCGAGGCCGTGCCCGCCATCGGCGGAGACGGTCTCGGTGCACCTGGTGATCGCCCACGGGGAGGAGCGCAGCGTCACCGTGCGCGCCATCACCCGCCCGCACTTCGGGCTCGGTGGCTCGATCGTCTCGACGGCGTCGCCGGCGGCCGCCTCCGTGCGCCTGCTCGCCCGGGGCGAGCTGACCGCCACCGGCGCGCTGCCGCCCGAGCGCTGCATCGAGCCGCCGGCGATGTTCGCCGAGCTCGAGCGCCGCGGTTGCGCGTTCAGCGTCGAGGAGCTCGCCGGTACCTAGCTGCCGCGCACGCCCCGCGCCAGCACGTCGTACTTGAGCAGCGCCAGATCGGCGTCGACCATCATGCGCACGAGCTCCTCGAAGCTGACCTCCGGCTCCCACCCGAGCACCCGGCGCGCCTTGCTGGCGTCGCCGATCAGATGCTCGACCTCGGCCGGGCGTAGGTAGCTCGGATCGATCACGACGTGATCGTCGACCGGTAGGCCGGCGTGGTCGAAGGCGACCTCGACGCACTCCCGCACCGAGTGCGCCATCGCCGGTCGCGATGACGAAGTCCTCGGGGTCGTCCTGCTGGAGCATCAGCCACATCGCGCGCACGTAGTCGCCGGCGAAGCCCCAGTCGCGCTCGGCGTCGAGGTTGCCGAGCCGTAGCTCGTTGATCGAGCCCGAGCTTGATCGCCGCGGCGTGCCAGGTGATCTTGCGCGTCACGAACTCGAGCCCGCGCCGCGGCGACTCGTGGTTGAACAGGATCCCGCTCGTCGCGTGCAGGCCGTAGGACTCGCGGTAGTTGACCGTGATGAAGTGGCCGTAGACCTTCGCCACGCCGTAGGGCGAGCGCGGATAGAACGGCGTGTGCTCGGTCTGCGGGAACCTCGCAGCACCTTGCCGAACATCTCGCTCGAGGAGGCCTGGTAGAAGCGGGCTTCGGGGCACGACCTCGCGCATCGCCTCGAGCAGCCGCGTCACCCCGATGCCCGTGAACTCGGCGGTCAGCGTCGGCTGGATCCACGACGCGGCGACGAACGACATCGCCGCCAGGTTGTAGATCTCGTGCGGGCGCGCTGCCCGCAGCGCGTCGACGAGCGAGCGCTGGTCGAGCAGGTCGCCCTGGTGCAGGGTCGAGCCGGTCGCGGATGTGCTCGATGCGGTCGAACTTCTCGGTCGAGGAACGGCGCACCATCCCGTGCACCTCGTAGCCCTGCTCGAGCAGGAACTCGGCCAGGTACGAGCCGTCCTGTCCCGTGATGCCGGTGATCAGCGCACGACGCTGGGTCATCTGGACCTCTCCGTAGTCGGTTGCATCCACGAGGCCTCCAGCCTCGGATCGTGACGCCTGCCCTCTCAGCCACTCCACCGTCTGCGCGATGCCCGTCGCGCAGATCGACCTGCGCCTCCCATCCGAGCAGCCGGCCGGCCTTCTCGACCGACGGCCAGCGGCGCTCGCACGTCGACCTCGAAGCTCGGCAGATGCTCGAGCTCGAAGTCGCGCCGGCGCGCGGCCGCAGGCCTCCCAGATGATGGCGCGCGATCTCGGCGACGGTCAGCTCCTCGGAGGCCGAGATGTTGAAGTCCTCGTTCTCGCCGGCGGGCGCGCCCATCGCGGTGACGATGCCGTCGGCGATGTCGTCGACGTGGGTCAGCGTGCGCGTCTGCTCGCCGGAGCCGAAGATCTGGAGCGGCCGCTGCCCGCGCAGCGACTTGGCGATCAGGTCCGGAACGGCGTGGGCGATTCCCGGCTCGTCGCGGTCGGGCAGCTCGCCCGGGCCGTAGGCGTTGAACGGCCGGCAGATCGTGTAGCGCAGGCCGTGCTGGTCGTGGGCCGCGCGCGTGTACACCTCACCGCGCGAGCTTCGAGAAGCCGTAGGCCGAACGCGGGGCGCGGGCAGTCGCGCAGATGCGCCTCGGTGGTCGGGAACTCGGTCGCGCGCTCGAAGACCATCGAGGAGGACACGTAGACGAAGCGCTCGACGCCGCGATCGACAGCGGCACGGACGAGCGCGCCGGTGAGGGCGTTGTTGACCTCGGTGAGGGTGAACGGGAGCTTGTGGAAGTTGGCGATCCCGCCGACGATCGCGGCCAGGTGGATGACGTGCGAGCAGCCGTCGAGCGCCTGGCGGGCGTCGTCGGCGGCGCGCAGGTCGGCGGTCAGGACCTCGCACCCCTCGCGCATCCAGGCCGGCGCCGCACGATGATCGGAGACGCGCACCTCCCAGGCCGGGTCGCGCAGCAGGCGGCGCACGACGGCCGAGCCGATCGTTCCGGCTCCGCCGGTCACGAGGACGCGCGCCATCAGGCTTTCCCCCGGCTCGGCGCTAGCGACCGAGCGGGCCGTCGTCGACCGCGGCGGACATGCCTCTCATTGCCGACAGCTCGCTGGCGTAGCCGAACACCTGCGCTGTGCCGAACGAGTTCCACGGATCGACGAGCAGGCAGTCATCGGCTGCGCCCGTGACGATCTCGCGCAGCACGTCCGGGCGCTCGAACTCCGAGTGGTTGGTGGCGACGATCACCACGTCGGCGCCGAGCACCGCGTCGGCCAGCGGCTGGGTCGGGGTCGTGGCGTGCGGGTCGCAGACGGCCACGTCGGCGAGCTCGCGCTCGAGCAGGCGGATCAGCTTCGGCGACAGCGAGTCGCGCTCGTCGTCGGTGTCGCGCTTGAACGTCAGCCCGAGCACGGCCACCTTGCGCGAGGACAGGGAGCCGAGCCGGCGCTTGACGCCCTCGACCAGGAACAGCGGCACCGCCTCGTTCACGCGCGAGACCGCGAGCAGCATCCCCGGCGCGTTCGAGCGCTCCTCGGAGAAGGCGAAGTCCTTGCGCAGGCAGGTGCCGGCGGTCAGGCCCGGCATCGCGATGCCGCCGCGGGGGTAATCGTGGTTGATCAGGTCGATCACCTCGAACACGTTCGCGCCGTGCTGCTCGCAGTCCATCATCAGCAGGTTCGGCAGCGCGAACGTGGCGTAGCGCAGGATGTTCGTCCAGATCTTGGCCAGTTCGGCCTGCACGGGCGAGGTCCGGACGATCGGAGCGCCGAAGACGCTGAACACCGACGCCGTGCGCTCGGTCGAGGCCTCGCCGACGCCGCCGATGATGCAGGGCAGCGTGGTGATCTCCTCGAGGAAACGACCGGCGGCGATCCGCTCCGGGGCGTGGGCGACGAACACTTCCTCGCCGACCCGGAAGCCGCGCCGCTTCTCGAGGTAGCCGGCCACGAACTCGGTCGTGCCGGGCGCGATCGTCGAGCGCAGGATCAGCGCATGGCCCGGGGCGAGCAGCGGCAGCAGGTCGTCGAGCGCCTCGCGCACCTGGCGCAGATCGCTCTCGATGTGGGAGAAGGACGGCGTGCCCATCGTGATGACGATGTTCTCGGCCTTGGCCGCGTCGGCCGCCCGCTCGGCCAGCGCCAGGCGCCCGCTCTCGGCCACCCGCTCGAGCATCTCCTGGGTGCCCGCCTCGGAGAAGGGCATGCGGCGCGCGCGGATCGCCTCGAGCACCTCGGGGTCGGAATCGACGCCGAGCACGCGCAGGCCGCGGTCGGCGAAGCACAGCGCCAGGGGAAGGCCGACCCGCCCCAGTCCGATGATCGACAAGTCGTAGGTCACAGGTCTTTATAAACGTATCGGGGAGCGCGGGGTAACGCTGTTCGGGTCGGTTGGGTCACGGACGATGCCGGCGGCGATGTCCGCCGCGGCGGGCATCTACTCGTGCGCGAGCAACTCGTGCGCCCCGGCCACACTCGGCAGTGGCTCGAGCCCCTCCTCGGGGGCGTGCCCGCGGATCTCGCCGTCGAAGGCGAGCGTGTTCAGGCGCGCGATCTCACGCTCGCCTTCGAGCCGCGCCACATGGTCGGGGGGCAGGTCCGCGATCAGCACGGCGATCCGCTGGCGCAGCTGCAGCGCGAAATGCGGCGTCGAGGCGCCCATCAGCTGGCGCACGTCGTCGAGCGTCACCTCGCGTCCCTCACGCAGACGATCCGGGTTCTCCGCGCCGCTCATCGCATCGCCTCCGTCATTTGCTCTGGGGTACCACTTCGAGCAGGCTGTCGAGTTCGGCCTGGACCGGGATCGAGATCGCGTTCTCATCGCCGATCACCCAGCCGTGGTTGTAGACGGCCGCCGTCGGCCCGTCCTGGGTGAAACCGGGTGTGGCGTAGTTCAGGAAGAAGTTCGAGCACCGGTCTGGGGAGCTTAGTTCGGATCGTCGACGAGCAGAAGTGGACCATAGTCGCCGCTGCCCGACAGCGGCGCGGCGCCGGCGGCGTCGAGCGGCTGGCCCGAGTTGACCAGGACGTAGCCGTGGCCCGGGCTGCGCATCGCCCAGCCGAAGCTCCCGGGGACGTGCGCGCACGGCTGCTCGACCACGCACGGCGGATCGCGGTAGGTGGCGAAGGCGACCGCGTTGCTGACCGCATCGGGCCCGTCCACCCGCTTCACCGTGCCGTATTTGCGCAGCTGATTGAGCACCGAGTCCGGGATCACGCTCGTCGGGCCGAGCACGTAGATCTTCGGGTTCTGGTGGGCCAGCAGTGCCTGGCGGGTCGGGCCCGGGACGCCGCTGGAGTCGACGAACAGGATCGGGTCGCCGCTCTCGGCCGCCCAGCCCGCGGCGGGCATCGCGAACGCGGGGTTGTCGGCCGAGGCGATCACCACGGTCGGGGCTCGTCTTGCCGTTGGCGGCGCTCGCGAAACGGTCGATCGCCGCGGCGATCGCGTACGGGTCGTTGCCCGAGATCGAGGTTGCGTGGTAGCCGCCCGGCTTGGCGACGTTGCCGACCCGGATCACCTGAGCGCCGCCCGCCGCGCCCGAGCCGGTCGGCGCGAGCACCTTCAGCGCGTCGCCACTGGCCGTCGGAAGCGAGGAGCTGCCGGAGAGCAGCATCGGCGCGCGGATCGGCGGCGCCATCAGCGAGCCGAGGCGCGAGCGCGGCCTGCCAGCTGCCCGTCGGGGCGAGCGTGACCGCCTGCGGGTGCGTGCCGGGGCGGCGGAGGGGTAGACGGCCAGCGCGACGCCGGCGGCGTCGACGATCGGGTCGCCTCCGCCCACGCGCGTCGTGTTCTTGGTCGCCACGGTCGGGAAGCCGAGCCGCTGGGCGGCCTGCTGGGTCTTGGCGTGCACCCCGACCGACGGTTCTGAGGGTCGTCAGAAGGGTCGTACCGCCCCCGCAACCGGCGAGCGCGACGACGACCGACGGCGAGGGCGGAACAGCGTTGACCGGCGCATTGCCGGGCGTGACGTTAGCAGCACCCGCCAGTTGGCAGCGCCGGGGCGGGTGGAGTCAACTCCCGCCGCCGTGCTCTTGTATATTGCCGCAACGCCTAATCCGCGGACCAATATCCGCGGAGCGGGGGAACCAAGACTTCCCCGGGGCTAATTTCGCGGTGAAACCGCGGAAGGCGCAGGCTCTTTCAGCGCCAGCCCGACAGCTAACCCCGCAGGCCGACGAAAGAGAATGCATTGCGGGTAAAGAACCTGATCCTTCCGCATCCTTGGCGTATCTGCGCTGGCCGGTGCCCCGACCGCCCGTGGCTGACCACCTTCCACTCCGGCGGTTCCGGTGGCGCGGGCGTGGCCGCCGTCCAGCCGGTCAGCACGCCGTCGCACCCGACCGTCTCCGGTTCGGTCGCGCGGATCATCCATGGCGTGGCCTACGCGCCGGCGAACGCGCCGATCCAGGTGCAGCGCGCGATCTGGGCCGGCAACAAGATCCGCCACAAGCCCTACATCTACGGCGGCGGTCACGGCAGCTTCAACGACTCGGCTACGACTGCTCGGGCACTGTCTCGTACGTGCTCCACGCCGCCGGTCTGATCCAGCACGCCGATGGACTCGAGCGAGTTCATGAGCTGGGGCAGTCACGGGACGGGCCACTGGATCACCGTCTACACGAACCCGGGACACGCCTTCGTCGAGATCGCCGGCATTCGCTTCGACACCTCGAGCGAGGGCGATCCGCACCCGGCTCCCGGCTCGGGCCCGCACTGGCGTCCGCTGATGAAGAGCCACGGCGGGCTTCGCCGCGCGCCACCCGCAGCGCGTTCTAGAGAGGGGCGGCCTCCGGCCGCTGTTTGGCCGGCGCCGGGTCGCGGCGTCGGCGAGCCGCGGTTGAGCTTCAGCCGGACGATTCCCGGTGCGCGAGGATCTGCTCGCGCTCGGCGAGCCGGTTGGCGCGCCGGAACTCGGCCTCGCGCATGCGCCGTTCCTGCTCGGCGGTCTCGGCGATCAGCGGCGGCACGGCCACCGGGTTGCCCTCGTCGTCGAGCGCGACCATCGTGAGGTAGGCGGTGTTGGTGTGCCGGCTCTCGCCGGTGCGGGGATTCTCGGCCTCGACGCGCACCCCGACCTCCATCGAGGTTCGCCACACGGCGTTGACCGTGGCGCTGAAGGTCACGAGCTCGCCGATACGGATCGGAACGAGGAAGTTCATCCGGTCCATGGCCGCCGTGACCACGCCGCTGACGCGAGTGCTTGATCGCGGCCAGCGCCGCGGCCTCGTCGCAGAGCTTCATCACGGTGCCGCCGTGGATGTTGCCCGCGCTGTTGGCGTCGAGCGATGCCCATCCAGTGGGCAAGCTGGCCCTGGGACTCCGAGCTGGGCTTGGGCTCCATACCCACAGAATCCTATTCCCGGTCGGCGCTCTCGCGGCTGCGCTCGTTCCGAGGGCGGCGCCCCGCTACGCTACGAATGCTCGTCCAGCCACCCGCCAAGGAGGATGCGATGCCGGGCCTTTCCGGGCGCATGTCCACCGTCGTCAAAGCCAAGATCTCGAAGCTTCTCGATCGCGCCGAGGATCCCGCGCGAGACGCTCGACTACAGCTACCAGAAGCAGATCGAGCTGCTGCAGAACGTCAAGAAGGGAATCGCCGACGTCGTCACGTCGAAGAAGCGCCTGCAGCTGCAGACCGCGAAGCTCGCAGGAGCAGGTCGTCAAGCTCGACACCCAGGCCCGCCAGGCGCTGGCCGCCGGCAACGAGGAGCTCGCGCGCACCGCGCTCGAGCGCAAGAACGTCGCCCAGACCGAGCTGCAGTCGCTCGACACCCAGATCGCCCAGCTCGAGCAGCAGCAGGAGCAGATGACCGCCTCCGAGCAGAAGCTGCGCACCAAGATCGAGCAGTTCCGCTCCAAGAAGGAGGTCATCAAGGCCCAGTACTCCGCCGCCGAGGCGCAGGTCCGGATCTCCGAGGCGGCCACCGGCGTCGGCGAGGAGATGGCCGACGTCGGCCTGGCCATGCAGCGGGCGCTCGACAAGACCGAGAACATGAAGGCGCGCGCCGACGCCGTCCAGGAGCTCGAGGCCGCGGGCACGTTCGAGGACCTGACCCAGCTCGGCCCGGGCGAGGACGACATCGATCGCCAGCTCAAGGAGCTCTCGAGCACGAGCGAGGTCGACACCGATCTCGCGAAGATGAAGGCCGAGCTCGGCGTCGGCACGCCCGCCAGGGTGAGCTCGGGGCCGGCGGCGGTTCGCCGGAGGCGGCGACAGGCGGCTCGGATTCTGCGGCCGGGGGCTCGCCGGCCGGTGGCGAGAGCGCGCCGCCGCAGAACGCCGGCGAGGGGCACGCGTCGTGATCGTCCGGATCTCGACCGAGGGTCAGTACGAGATCGACGACGCCGACGTCGACGGGCTGAACGAGCTGGACAACGAGGCCGTGGCGGCCTGCGACGCGGCCGACGAGGCGCTGTTTCGCGACGCCTTCGGGCGGCTCCTGGACTTCGTGCGCACGCGTGGCCGGCCGCTCGGCGACGACTTGCTCGACGGCTCCGACGTGATCCTGCCGCCGCCCGACGTCTCGCTCGAGGAGGCCGTGGCGGAGTTCAGCGGCGAGGGCCTGATCCCGGGCTGAGCCCGCCCGTGGACGCATCCCGACCTAGATCGGGATGCCCCAGAGCGGGAACCAGCGCTCGAGCTCCTGCTCGACCGGCAGCTCGGCGCCGATCTGCGCCTTGAGCACGCAGCTCGCGCTCGTTGTCGCGCTGCTGCTCGCCGCCCGCCGGGACGAACGGGTAGAAGGCGCCGCGCTTGTAGTTGTAGATCCAGTAGACGGGCCGCTCCTGCTCGTCCTCGAAGGCGAACACGGCGCACAGCACGCGCTCGCCGTAGCCGCCGCCCTCGAGCGCGCTGCTGACCGCGTTGATCCCGACGACCAGGTCGTCGAAGTCGTTGCCCCGGAGCACCAGCCAGCGGAAGCCGTAGGTGTCGTCGCTCGTCTCGACACGCGTGCCGCTGTCGCCCGCGGTGGCTCGCACGACCTCCTCCATGTCGCGCGACGATCTGCTCGAAGTCGGCGGTGGCCAGCGGCTGGAAGACGATCGCCGCCGCCCCGCGCGGCTTCAGGCCGAGCTCGGTCTCGAAGCGTGACGTAGGCCGTGCTCATCGCGAACAGGCGGTCCGGAGCCGGGCCGGCCAGCTTGCGCTTCCCGGTGATGACGTCGAGGAAGCCCAGCTTGCCAGGCTCGCGTGCCCTGCAGCTGGGCCTCGAGGCGCTGGAGCGCGGCGATCCGCTTCTCGAGCGGCGGGTGGGTGGAGAACAGGTTCGAGACCGACTTCTTGGCGCCGGGCGGGAAGATGTAGAAGGCGGCCAGCTCGCCGGACGCAGCGCGCAGGTCCTGCTGCGGGATGCGCTGCATGTTGCCGCTGATCTTCATCAGCGCCGAGATCAGCGCGCTCGGTCGGCCGGTGATGATCGCCGATCCGCGGTCGGCCGCGAACTCGCGGTAGCGCGAGAGGGCCTGGATCAGCACGAACGAGATCGCGTAGACGACGGCCGAGACGAGGATGACCACGAGCGCGCCGGGCCCGTCGTCGCCGTCATCGCTGTCGAACACGCCGCCGAACCAGAAGCCCATCTGGACGATGAACGATGCGATCGCCGCGAAGAAGCTGGCGAGGTCATGACCATCACGTCGCGGTTGGCCACGTGGGTCAGCTCGTGCCCCATCACGGCCTCGAGCTCAGCCGGGGAGAGCAGGTCGAGCAGGCCCGTCGTGGCGCACACGGTCGCCGTGCGCGGCGAGCGTCCGAGCGCGAACGCGTTGGGCATCGGCGTATCCGCGATGCCGACGCGCGGCTTGGGCAGGTCGGCCTGGATGCACAGGCGCTCGATGAGCGCGTGAAAGTCTGGTGCCTCCTGCGGCGAGACCTGGCGCACGCCCATCGAGTAGAGCGCGATCTTGTCCGAGGTGAAGTACTGGACCAGGAACAGCGCGCCGGCCACGACGGCGATCGTCACGGCACCGGCACCGGCGGCAAAGAGCACCCCGATCAGCACGGCGTAGACCAGGCCGAGCAGGAACAGCGTCAGCAGCATGCGGGCCTGAAGGCCGGGATCGCGGCCGAATGCCTTGTTCTTGCGCCTCATGTGGCTTCCAATCTTGGCAGACCGCCTAACGCTGCGGTCAAGCGGGAGCCCCGGCCGTCTACTCTGAGGTCGATGCGCCCGGAGATCGACGTCCTCGGCCTGTCGCTCAAGACGTTCGGGATCGTCTTCGCCTGTGGCTTCCTGGCCGCGGGGGCGATCCTCGTGCGGCGCCTGCGCGAGCTCGGCAAGCCCGTCGACTGGGCCTACGAGATGGCCTTCGCGGCGCTGGTCGGGGGGCTGGTGGGCTCGCGTGTGTACTTCGTGATCGAGAACTACAACCAGGTCAAGCACGATCTGATCGGCAACCTGTTCTCGGGCTCCGGGCTGGTCTGGTACGGCGGCGTGATCGGAGGCGCGATCGGCGTCCTGTCCTGGGCGAAATGGCGCGGCATGCTCGATCTCAAGCTGCTCGATCTCGCCTCGGTCCCGCTCGCCATGGGTTACGCGATCGGCCGCATCGGCTGCCAGGTCTCCGGCGACGGCGACTACGGCAAGGTCTCGAACCTGCCGTGGGCGATGGGCTACCCACACGGGACCGTGCCCACCCCGCCCGGGGTCAAGGTCCAGCCCACACCGATCTACGAGACGCTGACCATGGGCCTCGTGGCCTGGTGGCTGTGGCGGATGCGCGACCGCTTCCGACCCGGCGCGCTGTTCGCCTTCTATCTCCTCTTCGCCGGGACCGAGCGGCTGCTGGTCGAGTTCGTGCGCCGCAACCACCGGGTCTTGGCCGGGCTCACTCCGCCCCAGCTCGAGAGCATCGCACTGATGATCGTCGGGGCCGTATGGTTGCTGTGGATGGAGCGCAACGGCGGTATCGGGGTCAAGAGCGTGTCCCGGACGCCGGCCCTCGCCACGAGTTGAGCCAAGCTCGGCGGGTGGCGGGACGCGCACCCGGCGACCTTGATGCCCGCGCCCGACGCACGCGGCAGTGGAGCAGCCATGCTCAGCCGGGCTGCTCCATCCGCCGGTCGAGCGATTGGGTGTTCGCCCGCACGCGCAACGCTCGGCCGATGACGAGCCGCTGGATCTCGCTCGTGCCTTCGAAGATCGTGTAGAGCTTCGCGTCGCGGTACCACTTCTCGACGGGAAAGTCCTTGATGTAGCCCCAGCCGCCCAGCATCTGAACCGCTTGCTCGCAGGCGCGCACCGCGGTCTCCGAGGCGCTGAGCTTCGACATCGAGCCCTCCGCGTTCTCAAACGGCTGGCGCTGAGCGGCCATCCAGGCCGCCCGCCACGTCAAGAGGCGCGCCGCGTCGATGTCCGCAGCCAGGTCGGCCAGCGGAAACGCGACGCCCTGGTTCTCGATGATCGGCTGTCCAAAGGCCTCGCGCTGGACCGCATAGTCGCGCGCGAACTCGAGCGCCGCGCGGGCGATCCCGATGGCCTGAGCCGCGACCATCGGGCGTGTCCGCTCGAAGGCAACTGGTGGTTGCAACACGCCGAGCACTCCAAGGCACAGGTCGCCCAGGTGCTCATGAACGTCGCGGAGTCCGCGCTGGCTGGCTCGAGCTCGAACGGAGCATCATGAGCCCTCGTCACGGGCCAGCGCGGCGAGCAGGAAGCGCAGGCTGAAGGCCTGCAACTCGGCGTCGTGCTGGACCGAGCGATGGTGTCCCCCCGGCACGGTCACGAGTCGGCTGCCGGGTGAGCGCACCATCGCGGCCAGCTCACGCGAGTGCTCGACCGGCACCTGCTCGTCGCCCTCGGCGTGCAGCAGGAGGAGAGGCACTTCGAGCACCTGGATGGCGGCGCCGAGCTCGTGCTCGGCCAGCACCGCGTCCAGCGCGCGGACGTCCGCATCGAAGCGCAGCGTGCCGGCTTGGAGCGCGCGGCGCAGGCCCTCGGCCGAGGCCGGACAGATCGCGAGCACGACACGCGCATCGACCCGCGGCGCGGCCACGATGGCCAGATAGCCACCCATGCTCGACCCGCGGAGGGCCACCGGCGCTCCCGGGCTGTCGATCCGCTCGCGCAGCCGGTCCGCCATCGCCGCGACGTCTTCGAGCACGCGCCCATCCATCGGGCCGTCGCTCTCGCCGTGACCGCGCTGGTCGAAGCTGATCGCTGCGAGCCCGAGCGAGATCGCGGCGCGGGCGAAGTCGTGGTGGCTCTCCTTGCAAGAGCCGGCTCCGTGCAGGATCACCACGCCGCCGCGCGGCGGCCTGCGCGCATCGGGCAGCCACAGCGTGAAGGCAAGGCCGCCCAGCCGTCCGGTCTCGGCCGGCAGCACGGGCACGACGGTGCGCATGCGGGTCATGACGGCGATGATGCCAGGGCCGGCGCGCTCGCCCCCGCACGGCCCTCCGCAACCAGGTCGCCCGCCGGCGCTCCTCGCGCATGGCATGATCGGCGCCGTGGTCGCTACCGCTACATCGCTCTCACACGTCTATCCGCTCGGCACACGAGTCAACGAACGCGGCCGGCTCGAGATCGGCGGCTGTGACGCGGTCGAGCTCGCGCGCCAGTTCGGCACGCCGGCGTACGTCGTCGCCGAGGACGATCTGCGGGCCCGCGCGCGGGCCTTCCTCGAAACGCTTGCCCCTCGCCACACCGACTCCGACGTGCTGTTCGCCTCCAAGGCGTTCCCTTGCA
The DNA here is from genome assembly GCA_963725515.1 of uncultured Solirubrobacteraceae bacterium. GTDB lineage: Bacteria > Actinomycetota > Thermoleophilia > Solirubrobacterales > Solirubrobacteraceae > Palsa-465. The sequence goes on from CAVRZB010000009.1 coordinate 28,807, forward strand.
CGGCGGTCTACCGTGTGCTGGCCGAGGAGGGGCTGGCCTGCGACGTGGCCTCGGGTGGCGAATTGGCGCTCGCGCTGCGCGGCGGCTTTGCCCCCTCGCGGATCTACTTTCACGGCAACGCGCGCTCCGAGGCGGAGCTGCGCGAGGGCCTCGAGGCCGGCGTCGGGCACGTGGTGCTCGATTCGCTCGACGACGTCGAGCGGCTCGACAGCGTGGCCCGCGCGCTCGGTCGCCGCCAGCCGGTGCTGATCCGTGTCACCCCGGGCGTCTCGGGCGACACGCACGCCGCGATCTCGACCGGGCAGGCCGATTCCAAGTTCGGCCTCGGGATCGAGGACGCGCGAATCGCCATCGAGCGCGCCCAGGACGCGCCGGGCCTCGAGCTCGTCGGCCTGCATTTTCACCTCGGCTCGCAGCTGTTCGAGCTCGAGCCGTTCCGCGCGGCCATCGCGGCGATCGCCGAGCTGGGTGACTTCCCTGTCTACAACCTCGGCGGCGGCCTGGGCGTGGCCTACACCTCCTCGCAGCACCCGCCGTCGGTGGCCCACTACATCGAGACGCTGATCGACGCCGCGCACGACCTGCTCGGCCCGGGAAAGCGGCTGCTGATCGAACCCGGGCGCGCGCTGGTGGCCAACTCGACGGTCACGCTCTACACGATTCAGACGATCAAGCGCAATGTCTCGCTCTGGGTCGCCGTTGACGGCGGGATGTCGGACAACCTGCGCCCGATGCTCTACGGCGCGCAGTACGAGGCGGTGATCGCCGACCGGCCGCTGGCCCCCGGAACTCAGAGGGCGCACGTGGCGGGCAAGCACTGTGAGTCGGGCGACGTGATCGTGCGCGACATCGCGCTGCCTGACCCCGCTGCGGGGGACGTGCTGGTGACGCCGGTCACCGGCGCCTACGGCTACGCGATGGCCAACAACTACAACGGAGTCCCGCGCGCGCCGGTCGTCTTCTGCCGCGACGGACACGCCCGCGTGGTCGTGCGGCGCGAGGGCTACGAGGATCTGTTCGCACGTGACGTCGATGAGTGAGCAGCGCATCTTCCGGGTCGGCCTGCTCGGCCACGGCACGGTCGGTGCCGCGCTCGCCGAGCTGCTGCCCCAGCACGCCGCGCGGATCGCCGCCCTCACCGGCCTCGCGCCCGAGCTCTCGGGTGTGCTCACCCGCGCCCGCGGCGAGTTCGACGACATCCTCGAGCGCTCGGATCTGATCGTCGAGCTGATCGGCGGCATCGAACCGGCGCGGGAATACGTCCTGCGGGCGATGCGAGCCGGTCGCCATGTCGTGACCGCGAACAAGCAGTTGCTCTCTCAGCACGGCGAGGAGCTGTGGGAGGCCGCGCGGGACAACGGCGTCCAGCTGCGCTTCGAAGGCGCCGTCGCCGGCGTGGTGCCGGTGATCAGAGTCCTCCAGGAGTCGCTGGCCGGCGCCACGATCGACCGCGTGCACGGGATCGTCAACGGCACGACCAACTTCATCCTCACCGAGATGGCCCGCACCGGCGCGACCTTCGCCGAGGCGCTGGCCGAGGCGCAGCGACTGGGTTACGCCGAGGCCGACCCGACGGAGGATGTCGACGGCCGCGACGCGGCGGCCAAGATGGCCATCCTCGCGCGACTGGCCTTCGACACGCCCGTGCACATTGACCAGGTCCGCTACGAGGGCATCGAGCAGATTCAGCCCGATGACCTCGAGTACGCGCGCGAACTCGGCCTGGGTCTGAAGCTGATCGGCACGGCCGAGCGGATCGGCGCCGGGCTGTCCGTGCGCGTGCATCCCGCCTTCCTCTATCCCGGCCATCCACTGGCCTCGGTCAATGGTCCCTTCAACGCCGTGACCGTCGAGTCCGAGGCGATCACCGAGGTCACGATGTCGGGCCCCGGAGCCGGCGGCCCCCAGACCGCGAGCGCCGTGCTCGGCGACGTGATCAGCGCCATGATCCCACCGGCCTCGACACCGCCGGCGACCGATCACCTCGAACTGGTCGACGACGTCGTCTCAGCCTTCTATCTGCACCTGGAGGTGGCCGACGAGCCGGGTGTGCTGGCCGAGGTCGCCCAGCAGCTCGCCCTCCAGGGGGTCTCGGTCAAGTCCGTCGTGCAGAAGGGGCACCGCACCCAGGCGCGGCTCGTGATGGTCGTGCACCCGGTGCTCGAGTCCAAGTTCGCCGCCGCGATGGCGCTGATCGCCCGTCTCGAGGTGATGCGCGCCCCGCCACGGGCGATTCGGGTGCTCGAGGAGGAGTTCGGCTAGACCCCGACCTGCGGCGTCGGCCGGCCGTTCCCGATGCGGCGCTGCTCGGTGCGCGCCACGATCTCGAAGGAACGCGTGTTGCCGCCGCGCCTGAGGGACCGCGGGGCAAGTGGGAGCGTGGCCCGGATGGCCCGCACGGCGGCGGCGTAGGCGGCGGCCTGGGCGGAGCTGAAGGGCAGGCCGTAGAGCTCGCGTACACGCGGCGGGAGGCTGCCGAGCATGATCAGGTCGTGGACGCGCTTGCCGGGCTGGTTGGCCAAGGGCATCGGGATCTGAAAGGCGGTGGCGTGGCCGATGTAGCGGGCCTCGTCGGTCAGGTGGCACTCGTCGCTGGCCAGTCGTTGCGCCCAGTAGGCGCGGAATTCGCCGTAGGTGGACGGGACCTGATCGCGCGGCATACCGAACAGCTCGCCGAAGCGCACGTAGTCCTGCCACAGCGCCTCGCGCTCGGTGTCGCTCAGGCGGCCGACGAAGAGCTCGTAGAAGCACTCGACCGAGTCGGCGATCACGGTCACGGTCCACAGCATCAGCGCCGGATCGAGGGCGGAGTAGGGGGTACCCGCCGGGGTGATCCCGGCGTCCTCGGGCAGCGTGCCCTCGACGCGCTCGTGCAGGTGGCGCACGTAGGCGAGCACCTCATCAGCCTCGACACGGGTGCCGAAGTAGATCGTCTCGAACGCCTTGCCCGTGTGGGCCGGGCGCCGAAACGGCGTCAGCCTGGCGCTTGAGTGCTCGCTCGTACCGACGTAGTTGAGCGGCATCAGCGCGCCGATGCAGAGCGCCCGCTGACCGTAGAGCAGCCCAACCGCCCGGTGCTCGTGCACGCGCCGCAGCATCGAGCTCCCGCGCGGGAAGTATCCGCTGTCCGACTGCGAGCGTGTGTCCGATCGAGACGGCATGTGACCTCAGCTCCGGTCGGGGCAGCTTATCCCGCCAAGGGCCGCGACCGGGCAGGCTCTGGCATGCTGCGACGCACGATGCCGCCCGGATTGATCGAGCGTTACCGCGAACGCCTGCCGTTCGCCGCCGGCGATCCGGTCGTCTCGCTGAACGAGGGCTCGACGCCGCTCGTGCTCGCGCCGCGCCTCTCCGAGCTCGTAAGGACCGAGGTGTGGCTGAAGATCGAGGGTGCGAATCCGACCGGGTCGTTCAAGGACCGGGGCATGACCTGCGCGGTGTCGGCCGCGCTGCGCGAGGGGGCAGAGGCGGTCGTCTGCGCCTCGACGGGAAACACGGCGGCGTCAGCCGCCGCATATGCCGCTCGGGCGGGACTGCGCGGCGCCGTGATCGTGCCCGAGGGCAAGATCGCCACCGGCAAGCTCGCCCAGGCGCTGATGCACGGCGCGCGCGTGATCGCGCTGCGCGGCAACTTCGACGAGGCCCTGAGACTGGTTCGGGAGCTCGCCGGCCGGCATCCGATCGCGCTCGTGAACTCGGTCAACGAGTTTCGTATCGAGGGTCAGAAGACGGCCGCCTTCGAGGTCGTCGAGGATCTGGCCGGCGAACTCGATGCGCTCTGCATCCCGGTGGGCAATGCCGGCAACATCAGCGCCTACTGGAAGGGCTTCGTCGAGCTCGGCTGCAAGCCGCGGATGCTCGGCTTTCAGGCCGAGGGCGCCGCGCCGCTCGTGCACGGCGCCCCGGTCGAGTACCCCGAGACGGTCGCGAGCGCGATCAGGATCGGCAACCCCGCGCGCTGGGAGCAGGCCATGGATGCCATGACCTCCTCGGGCGGCGCGGTCAACGCCGTGAGCGACCGGCAGATCCTCGAGGCCTACCGGTTTCTGGCCGCCAACGAGGGGGTGTTCTGCGAGCCCGCCTCGGCGGCCAGCGTCGCCGGGCTGATCGTCCACGGCGCGCGGGACGCCCAGCGTGTCGTATGCGTGCTCACAGGCCACGGCCTCAAGGACCCGCAGGTGGCGCTTGAGCAGGCCGGGGCCGTGCTGCCGTGCGATCCCGAACTCGGCGCGATCGAGCGAGCAGTGCTCGGATGACGCTCGGCCGGCGGAGGTTGGTGCGCGTGCCCGGGTCCTCGGCCAACCTCGGCCCCGGCTTCGACGTCCTCGCGGCCGCGCTCGCCATGCAGCTCGAGGTCGAGGTGGCGGAGACGGGCGAGTTCGCGGTGCACACGGATCTCGACCTCCCGCGGGACCGGAGCAACCTGGTCGTGCAGGCCTTCGAGCGGCTGCACCCGGCCGCCGAGTTCAGCTTCCGGATCAGCTCCCAGATCCCCCTCAGCGGGGGCCTCGGTTCGAGCGCGGCGGCGACCGTGGCCGGGCTGATGGCGGCCGATCACCTGTTCGAGCTCGACGCCGACGTGCGGGCCCTGGCCACCGAGTTCGAGGGTCACGGCGACAACGTCGCCGCCGCCCTGGACGGGGGGTTCGTGATCTGGGACGGCACGCGTGCACATCGCCTCGACCCGCCGCTGGGGCTCGAGGCCGTGCTCGTGGTTCCCCACGACGTCGTGCACACCGAGGCGGCCCGCGCGGCGCTGCCCGCGCAGGTGCCGATCGGCGACGCCGTGTTCAACCTGGCCCACATCGCGATGCTCATCCTGGGCCTGCAGACCGGCGACTGGGAGCTGATCGGCGCGGCGCTCAAGGACCGGCTGCACCAGCCTCACCGGTCGCATCTGTACCCGCGTGTCGCCGAGATCCTCGAGCACGCCGTCGGGTTGGGAGCGCTCGGCGCCACGATCTCGGGTGCCGGTCCGACCGTGCTCGTGTGGTGCCGCTTTGAGCAGACCGGTTCGCTCGTCGACTCGCTCCGCCGCCAGGTCGAGGGCTGGGCCGAGGTCATGCGCGCGCCGTTCGAATCGCAGGGCGCCTACGTGCGCGGGCTCTAGGACCGGGCTAGCCGCCCGAGCCCCGTCGCCGCTCGGACAGCTTCTGGCGCAGGCGGTCGGCCATCTCTTCCTGCAGCTCGATGCCGCGGCGCTGGAACTCGATCAGCAGCTCGAGCTCGGCGTCGGTGTAGCCCATGATCAGTGGCTCCGCGGCCTCGGCAAGCGGTCCGTAGAGCTCCCACGTGAGCTCCCTCGCGCGCGGCGTCAGCTCGACGAGCACCCGCCGCCGGTCGGCGGGGTCGGGAACCCGACGAGCATAGCCGTCGCGCTCGAGGCGATCGATCACGGCGGTGATGGCCCCGGTGCTCAGACGCGTCGCGGCCGCGAGCTCGCCGGCACTGATCCGGCCGAGCTGGTCGAGCACGTCCATGCAGCGACCGTCGGTGCGGTTGACGCTGAGGATCTCCGAGACGAGCTGGTCGACCTCGTCGGTGGCCCGCTGGCTGGCCCGCACGGCGTCGGACAGGCGCTCGGCCAGCGCGCGGGAATCCGCCGACTGACCGGAGGGGAGAGCATCGGGCGCCATGTCTTTTGACATTCAAATCTCTTAGTTGGTAAGTTATTTGCCAAGTAAGAGAATACCACCAGGGCGGAAGGCAACAACCATGCAGCATGCCATCGAGGCCGACGGCCTCGTCAAGACGTACGCGAAGGACGTCCGGGCGCTCGACGGACTCAGCTTCACCGTGCAGGCCGGAACGGTGTTCGGGCTGCTAGGGCCGAACGGTGCCGGCAAGTCGACCGCCGTGAAGATCCTGACCACGCTGGTCGAGCCCAACGAGGGGCGGGCGAGCGTGCACGGGATCGACGTGATCGCCGACCCCGACAGTGTGCGCCGTGCAATCGGTGTCGTGGCGCAGGGATCAGGTGTCGACGTGCAGGCCACCGGGCGCGAGAACCTCTACCTACAGGGCCGCATCTACGGAATCCGGGGGCGCGCACTCGAGCAGCGCTCGGCCGCGCTGCTGGAGCGCTTCGGGCTGGCCGAGGCCGGCGACCGCATCGCCCGCGGCTACTCCGGCGGGATGCAACGGCGCCTCGACATCGCCATGGCGCTGATCCACGAGCCCCAGGTCCTGTTTCTCGACGAGCCGACGACGGGGCTCGACCCGGAGGTCCGCGCGCAGATGTGGCACGAGATCTCAGCGCTCGCCGAGGGGCACGGGATCACGGTGCTGCTGACCACGCACTACCTCGAGGAGGCTGACCAGCTCGCCTCGCGGTTGGCCATTGTCGACCAGGGCAAGGTCGTCGCCGAGGGCAGCCCCGACGAGCTCAAGCGCGAGCTCCGCGGCGACGCGATCGTCGTCGAGCTGACCGGCGAGCACAACGGTGCTGTGAAACGCGCCCTCGGGGCGATGGGCGATGTACGGGACGTGGTGCTCGAGGGCCGCGTGCTCCGGGCGCGCTCGGACGACGGCGGTCGCGCCGTGCCCGCGGTCCTGCAGGCGCTCGAGGCCCAGGACATCGCCGTGGCGAGCGTCCGCGTGGCGAGACCGTCGCTCGACGACGTCTATCTCAGATACACGGGCCGCACGTTCGACGCGGCCGAAGCACAGGCAGCAGAGGAGACCCGATGACCCTGGCCAGACAGACCCTGTATATGACGACCCGCCATCTGCGCGAGCTATGGCGACAGCCGTGGTTCGTCGCCGTGACCCTCGTGCAGCCGGTGATCTGGCTGCTGCTGTTCGGCGCGCTGTTCAAGAACGTGGTTGAGATCCCGGGCTTTCACGGCAACTCCTACATCGCCTTCCTGGCACCCGGCATCGTCATCATGACCGCGATGTTCAACTCCGGCTGGAGCGGCATGGCCCTGATCGAGGACCTCAACCGCGGTGTGACCTCGCGCTTTCTGGTCACGCCGGTGCGCCGCGAGGCGCTGATCGCCGGGCGAATCCTCAAGGAGGTGGTGGTCGCCCTGCTGCAGTCGATCATCATCGTCGGGCTCGCCCTGCTGGTCGGCGCGACCTTCCCGGGCGGGGTCGCCGGCGTGGCCGTGCTGATCGTCGTTGCCGCCCTGCTCGGGGCCGCGTTCGGCGCGCTCTCGAACGGCTTCGCCCTGATCATGCGCCAGGAGGAGGCACTGATCGGCGCCGTGCAGTTCCTGCTGCTGCCGCTGGTGTTCCTGTCGACGACCTTCCTGCAGGCCAATCTGATACCGCACTGGGTCCGCCACGTGTCGGACTTCAACCCGGTCAACTGGGCCGTGCTGGCCGGCCGCTCGGCGACCTCGACTCACCCCGATTGGGGCCTCGTCGCCTCGCGGACCGGCTTCCTGCTGGCTGTGCTGGCGGCGCTGCTCGTCTTCGCGACGCGGGCCTTCACGGCCTATCAGCGCTCGGTCTAGTCGAGTCAGGAGGCCCCGGCGCCGTTGGCGCCGCCGGCCTTGACCACGGCCTCGAGCTTGTGGCGCGAGTCGTCCAGACCGAGCCGGCGCAGCAGCTCGTCGGCGACGTTGAGGTAGTCCGTGCCGAGATCCGGCCGGTAATCGATGATCGAGAGCGCGCGCTCGGCCGACTCGGCGTAGGCGATCGAGGCCCTGATCGTGGTGTCCAGAAGCTTCTCGCCGTAGTGCTCGCGCAGCGAGTCGAAGGCCTCGCGGGAGTGGCGCGTGCGCATGTCGGCGATGTTCAACACCACGCCGAGCCACTCGAGATCCGGGTTGAGGCTGTCCTTGGCCAGCTCGATCACCTCGAGCGCCTGCTCGACCCCCTGCATGGCGAAGTACTGCGCCTCGGCCGAGAGCAGGGCATAGTCGGCGGCGACGAGCGCGTTCACCGTCAGCAGGCCGAGCGCCGGGGGGCAGTCGATCATGATCACGTCGTAGTCGCGCTTGAGGTCGCGCAGCGCCTTCTTCAGCGTCAGCTCGCGTCCGAGCTTGCCGCCGAGCACGAGCTCGGCCTCGGCCAGGCCCAGGTTGGCCGGGATGATCCCGCCGTGCACGGCCTCGCCGGGCTTGGCGCGGCCGGTGAGCACGTCACCGATCGTCGGCGACGCCTCGGGATCGACGTCGAGGTAGTCCGAGAGGTTGCCCTGCGGGTCCAGATCGACCGCGAGCACGCGCAGATCGATGCGGCGAAAGACGTCCGTCAGCGTGCGGACGGCCGTCGTCTTGCCGGTTCCGCCTTTCTGGGAGAGGACCGCGATCGTTGCCGCCATAGGCGGCGCCACTATAGGCCAGAGGCGTCCGCGGGGCTCAGCCCGCGAGTGCCTCCGGCTCGCTCTCGTCGCGCGTCGGGTTGCGCACGCCCGAAACCACCGGGATCTCGATGAAGTGGAGATGGTGGCGCCCGACGACGATCTCGTCGCCCGAGGCCAGCGTGCTCCACTCGACACGCTCTCCGTTGACGAAGACCCCGTTCAGGCTGCGATCGTCTAGGACTCGCAGACCGTCGGGCTGGCGCACGATCAGCGCGTGGCGGCGGGACACCGTCGGGTCATCGAAGCGGATGTCCGCAGCCAGGCTACGGCCGATGCGCGTCCACTCGCGCTGCAGCGCGAAGGCCACCACGTCGCCCTCGGCGCTCTGGTAGGCCAGGTATTGACCTGGATCGTCGAGCCCGTCGCTGAGCTCCTCGATCCAATCACCGTCCTGGACCTCGTCCCGCACCTCGACGATCGGGTTGGAGGCCGTCGTGAACAGTGAGGCGCGCACGAATTCGGTGCCACCACAACTCGGGCATGCTGGCAACGCATCCGCTGCGTCGAGCGACAGCGGATAGTCACATTCGGTGCATCGAAAAGTCCCTGTGCCGGCCACGTTGCCTGACATCCACGCCTTCATGGACATTCGTCTCCTTATCGGCGCTCCCCTCGACCCCCGGTCCGAGCTCGCCATTCGATGATATCCCGCGAGTCAACGCTTACCCAAGCCATTTACCGGTGAAACGATGCCTGGTCAGGCCTAAAACTACCGTCAGAATTTGAGCTTTTTGGCTCGGCGGTGAAACGCGGGAGGATCTGCATCGCTTCCGGCGAAGAAGCTCCCGTGGAAAGTTGGGTGCGCGAAATGCCGGAGCTGGAGTTGGCTCTGCTGCGCCGCAGTGTCGGGGCCATCGCCGCCGGGTGCGAGCGTTGCGGGCACTGTCACCGCACGCCGCTGGTCGGCGAGCGCGTCTATCTCTACGAGTCGGGCGAGACCCTGTGCGAGCTCTGCCGGGCCCTGCGGCGGGACCCGCCGGCCGTCTCCCGGGTGATCCGCAGCCCCGAGCTCGGCCACGCCGTGCGCATCAGGGTCATCGACCGGCGCGACGTGGCCTGACCCCCCAGCTCGCGCGCGCCGGCGTCTGCCGGAACGCGCCGCGCTCTCGTAGACTTCGGGCGGCCGTGGACCCCTTCACCGTCTCGACCACGATCGCCAAGCCGCGCGAGCAGGTGTTCGCGTATCTGGCCGATATCGCCAACCACGCCGAGTTCAGCGATCACTACCAGGTGGACTGGCACCTGCTGCGCGAGGATCCCTTTGGCGCCGGGGCGGGCGCGCGCTTCCGGGTGACCGAGCCACTGAGCCGCTTCTCCTGGGCCGACATCACGTTCGCCGAGCTGCAGGCCCCGTATCGCATCGTCAGTCGCGGCCGGGGCGGGAAGTTCAATCGCGTGCGTCTGATCGGGACCTACACCCTGACCCCCGGGCCCGGCGGGACGACCAAGGTCGAGTACACCTTCGAGACCGAACCGCCGCTGATCACCGACCGGCTGCGTGAGGCGTTCGGGGGCCGAGCCTGGAATCGCCGTCAGGCGGCCAAGGCGTTGCGTCGCCTGCGCACGATCCTTGAGGAAAACCGCGGCCGCGGCGCTCGCGCGACCATCGCCGGGCGGTGAGTGGCCTCGGCGGCGTCGGCACCTCGCCGTGATCGGCGCGCGGCTCGTGACGGGTCAAGCCGGGCGCCGTTCGGGATAGACTCCCGGCCGCCGTGAGAGCCCGTCGCACATGGATCCTCGCCTGTGGGCTGATGCTCGCGCTCGCCCTCGGGGCGTGCGGGCACAAGGAGGCCCACCCCCACTACGCCGACACCGAGGGCGTCTACGTCGACGCAGGACCGATCACCTACCAGGTCCAGCTCTCACGCGAGCTCAACCCGTACAACGTGGAGGACCAGGAGTACCTGCGCGGGCTGCCGCGGGGAACCACGGCGCCGAGGCCCGACCAGGAGTGGTTCGGGGTCTTCCTCTGGGCCACCAACCAGAGCGGCAGGACGGCGGTCACCGCCGATACGACGGCCTTCGACATCATCGACACGCAGGGCAACATCTACCAGCCGATCCTGCTCGACCCGATCGCCAATCCGTTCGCATGGATCTCACGCGTGCTCAGGCCGAACGGGACGCAGCCGTCGCCGGAGAGCGTCGCGTTCTACGGGCCGACGCAGGGTGACCTGCTGCTGTTCAAGATCAACACGTCGGCCTACTCGAACCGGCCCCTGCTGCTCCGGATCCACGGTCCGGGCCATCAGGTCAGGGCCACCGTCTCACTCGACCTTTGAGTGACGAGGACCGGTGGACGGGCAGCGAGCCCCCTGAGCGGGGACCGTCCGCGCCACCGAACCTCAAGTTCGACCCCTTCGCCACCGGTCTCGGCGTGTTCTTCGCGGTCGCGGTCCCGATCGTCGTCGTCGGCTACACGCGCTCGAGCGGGCCCGACAACACGATCATCGTAATCGGCGTGGCCGTCGGCCTGCTGGCCGGCGTGATCGCGGCCGTGTGGCTCGCGTCCCGAGGCGGCCGCGTGTGGCGCGGCCCGCGGATCTAGGGCGGGGAGGATGGCTGGACGGCCCGGCCGCAGTACTGGAGAGCCCGCATAACGCGACACAGCTGCGTTCCCAGACGACGTGTGTAGCGGGAGGCGCGCCCTGGCACGCCCTGTGCGACACACCCCCGGTTGGCAGCTGAGGTGTGTCGCGTTGCGCGCGCGGTCCGCGGAGGTGTGTCGCACCGTGCGCGGCAACTGACACCACACACCAACCCGTCCCCAGCCGCAGCAATCCCCGGCAACCCGTCCAGCCCGTCGGACCATACGGCCCACGGCGACTGAACAGACCCGGCCCCTCAGTGCACCGCGTGCAGCGCCGCCACGAGGACGTCGTGGACGGCCGGTGCGGCGGTGGCGCCGCCGGCTCCGGCCTCGGGGAAGAGGGCGCCCACAACGACGCGCGGGGCGCCCACGGGCGCGTAGCCCACGAACCAGGCGTCGGTGTTGGACGGCGAGCTCCCGTTCGCGTCGGCCCCCGGGCCCTGCGTGTTGCGCAGCTCGGCCGTGCCGGTCTTACCGGCCACCCGCACACCGGGGATCTGGGCCGCGGTGCCCGTCCCGTAGGCCACCACCGCGAGCATCAGGCGCTGGACGAGATGGGCGATATGGGTGCTCGTCACGCGGATGAAGCGCGGCACGGCCTGGGCGTCGAGCGTCGCCACCGGCCGGCGCCCGCCCATGGCGATCGTGGCCGCGACGTCGGTCATCTGCAGCGCCGTGGTCTGCACGACGCCCTGTCCGATCGCCGAGGAACCGACTGCGAGTGCGTCGCCGATCGTGTTCGCGGAGGGAATCTGGCTCTCGGCGGCGCCCGGGATCGACGGCGGCTGGTTGAAGCCGAAACGCTCGGCGATATTGACCAGTCGCGCGCCCCCGAGCTTGGCGCCGAGCGGCGCGAAGACCGAGTTGCACGAGTTGGCGAAAGACTGGACGAACGTGCCGCCGCACGACTCGCCGTTGGCGTTGGAGATCGTCACGCCGCCCACCGGCGCACCGCTCAGCACCGGAAAGGTGTCGCTGAACTTGACGATTCCGGCCTCGAGCGCGCCGGTGGCGGTGATGATCTTGAAGGTCGAGCCCGGCGGCTGGAGCGCCGAGAAGGCCACCCCGGCGAGCGCGAGCAGCCCACCCGTGCGTGGATCCATGACGGCGATGCCGGCGTAGCGGCCGGCCATCGCGGTGACCGCGGCGCGCTCGATCGCCGGGTTGATCGTCGTTTTCACGGGCAGCCCGGCGAGCGGCTCGGAGTGGGCGATCACGCGCCGTCCGGCCAGCAGGTCGCCGCCGGGGGTGCCCGCGAGCTCGTGCTCGAAGATGCGCTCGAGGCCGTCGATCCCGACCTTCGCCTCGGGGGGATAGCCGGAGGTGGAGAACTCGGTGGCCCGGGCCGGCGGGATCGGCCCCAGGGTGCCGACGATCTCCGAGGCGACATCGGGGATCGGCGATGTGCGGCCGGGCCCCGCGGCCAGCGGTGTGCCGTCGCTGGCCAGAAGCTCACCGCGCGCCGCGAGCCGCACGTGCCGGGTCAGCAGCTCGCTCCTGCGCAGGCCGGGAAACACCATGCTGTTGACGAAGTGCACGCGCGCCCCCGAGCCGCTGCCGCTGAGCGATATGTACACGGTCTGGCGCAGGGTGCCGAAGAGCCGCGTGCGCACGCGCATAGCCACAGGGACCAGGTCGCCTGCGCGGCTGCCTACGCGACCGCGCGTCAGTGCGGTCATCGTCGCCGTGTTGGCGGCTGCGTCGTAGGCGGCGGCGAAGGTTCCCTCGGTGAGGCGCCGACGGGAGGCCGGGTCGAGGTCCTGATACATGCGCGCGTAGTCGTGCCGCGCCCAGGCGTTGACGTAGCCCGTGACCAGCGCGCGCTCGGCCCGGCCCGGTGAGGTGGCGGTCAGGATCCCGGCGATGAAGGCGCCCACCGCCACCACTGCGATCGGCGCACCACGGGTCAGAAGCCGCCGGCGCCGGCGCTTGTTGGTGGAAACGCTCGGCCTGCTCGGCGCGACGTATGGACTTCCTTGGAGCACCCCACTGCGGAGGGTAGAACATGGCTTGGGCGTGCGCGACGCCGCCAGACCGTCTGCGGCCAGGCGATAACGCGCGTTTGACCCCCTACATTCCATGTGGTGACCGGAGTCGACTGGCTGATCGTCGCCTTCACGGCCCTGTTGGCCATCTACGGCTACCTCCAGGGCTTCATCGTCGGTGTCCTCTCGCTGGTCGGGTTCACCCTGGGCGCGCTGCTGGGCACGCGGATCGCGCCGCTGATCCTGCCGAGCGGGTCACACTCGCCCTACGCGCCCCTGTTCGGGCTCGTGGGCGCGCTGCTCGTCGGCGGCGTCCTGGCCAGCGGCTTCGAGGGGCTGGGCATGCGCGCCCGCGCCGCCCTGCGCCTCCCGGGCCTGCGGGCGGTGGACGGCCTGCTCGGTGCGGCGCTGACCGCCTGCGTTGGTCTCGGGATCGCCTGGATCATCGGCGCCGTCGCGCTGCAGTCGTCGGGCTCGAACTCGCTGCGCACCGACATCCAGCGCTCGGCGATCCTCAGCGAGCTCAATCAGATACTGCCTCCGTCGGGCCCGATCCTCAACGCGCTCGCTCGTTTCGATCCCCTGCCCTCCGTGAACGGCCCGTCCGCCGACGTGCCGCCGCCCAACCCGGCGATCCTGGCCGCCCCGGGGGTGCGCCAGGCGCGCCCCGGCGTCGTGCGCGTGGTGGGCTCGGCCTGCGGGCTCGGTATCGAGGGCAGTGGCTGGATCGCGGGGCCCGGCGAGGTCGTCACCAATGCTCACGTGGTTGCCGGAGAGGCCGACACGGTCGTCGAGCTCGACGGCCGGGCGCCCGGCCTGCACGCCGACGCGCTCGTCTTCGATGCCCGCAACGACATCGCCGTCCTGCGCGTCCCCGGACTGACGGTGCCCGCGCTCACCCTGTCATCGCCCGTGCCGCCCGGCACTGCCGCGGCGATCCTCGGTTACCCGCAGGACGGGCCGTTCGACGTCGAGCCGGGGCGCGTCGGGGCGACCCAGACCGTGCTCACGCAGGACGCCTACGGCCGCGGCCTGGTCCGTCGCTCGATCACTCCGCTTCGTGGCCGCGTGCGCCCCGGCAACTCGGGCGGCCCGATGGTGGACGCGCACGGTCGCGTGGTGGCGACGGTGTTCGCCGCCACGACCGATCAAGCGGGTCGCGCCTCGGGCACCGGGGGCTTCGCCGTGCCGAGCTCGGTGGTGCGCGACGAGCTGCAGCGCGCCCAGGGCAGCGCCGGGGTCAGCACAGGACCCTGCGCCGGATGATCGGCAGGGCAAGTGGGGGGCGCTTGCGCCGAGCGCTACGCTCCGCAGCGCCATGTCCAAGACCCTGATCATCGCCGAGAAGCCCTCCGTCGGGCGCGACCTGGTGCGCGTTCTCCCCGGCGCTTTCACCAAGTCCGAGGGCTACCTCGAGGGGCCCGAGCACGTCGTCACGTGGGCGGTGGGGCACCTCGTGCAGCTCGCCGAGCCCGACGAGTACGACGACCGTTTCAAGAAATGGCGCATGGCCGACCTGCCGATCGTCCCCGAGCACTTCAAGCTCGTCGTCCGCGACGAACGCTCGAAGAAGCAGATGAACGTGGTCAAGCGCCAGCTCGGCCGCGAGGACGTCGACACGGTCGTCAACGCCTGCGACGCCGGGCGCGAGGGCGAGCTGATCTTCGCCTATCTGTATGAGAAGGCCGCTGCCAAGAAGCCCGTGCGGCGGCTGTGGCTGAACTCGATGACCAAGAAGGCGATCGAGGATGCCTTCAGCTCCCTGCGGCCCGCCTCCGAGCTCGCGACGCTCGAGGCCGCTGCCCGCTCGCGCAGCGAGGCGGACTGGATCGTGGGCATGAACGCCACGCGCGCGGCCACGATCCGGCTGCGCTCGTCGTTTGACGGCGCCGTCTCACTCGGCCGCGTGCAGACGCCCACGCTCGCCATCCTGGCTCGCCGTGAGGAGGAGATCAGGGCCTTCAAGCCCGAGCCGTACTGGGTCGTCGACGCCACCTTCGGCACCCTCGAGGCCGAGCCGCGGGTCTACGAGGGCCGCTATCACGCCGGCGCCAATCCCCGCCTGAAGACGGCGGCCGAGGCTGAGGCCGTGGTCTCCGACTGCACCGGCCAGACCGGCGAGATAACCAAGCTCGAGACCTCGGAGCGCAAGGAGCGCGCGCCGCTCCTGTACGACCTCACCTCGCTGCAGCGCGACGCCAACAGCCGCTTCGGCTTCTCGGCGCGGCGCACGCTGGCCGCCGCGCAGCGCCTGTACGAGGATCACAAGGCGCTCACCTACCCGCGCACCAACTCGCGCTTCATCACGAGCGACATGGTCGGCGACATCAAGCCGATCGCCTCGTTGCTGGGCGGCGAGCGCGAGTACGCCGCGGCCTCCAAGTACGTGCTCGGACTCGATGTCCTGCCCCTCGGCCGCGTGGTCAACGACGCCAAGGTCACCGACCACCACGCCATCATCCCGACGCGTGCCGAGCGCCATCCCCTGGACAAGATGTCCGAGGACGACCTCCGCATCTACGACCTCGTCGTGCGCCGCTTCCTGGCCGTCTTCCATCCGGAAGCCGTGTTCGAGAACACGCGCGTGGAGACGACCGTCGCCGCACACGTCTTCCGCACGCGCGGCAAGGTCATGCTCGTGCCGGGTTGGCGTGGCGTCTATGGCGAGGTGGCCGATGCCGATGCGAGCGCCAAGTCCGAGGAGGACGAGGGCCGCGAGCAGCAGCTCCCCAAGCTCGAGCGCGGCGAGCGCGTCAACGTGCGCGAGGTCGCGCTCGAGAAGAAGGAGACCCAGCCGCCACGACGCTACAGCGAGGGAGCCCTGTTGGCCGCCATGGAGACGGCGGGCAAGCTGGTCGACGAGGAAGAGCTCCGCGAGGCCATGAAGGACTCGGGCATCGGCACGCCGGCCACTCGCGCGGCGATCATCGAGCGCCTGCTCCAGGTCGGCTACATCGAGCGTGACGCCCGCGCCCTCGTGGTCACCGAGAAGGGCCTCAACGTGATCCGCCTGCTCGGCGAACACGCCCTGACCTCGCCGACCCTGACCGGCGACTGGGAGAGCCGCCTGGCCAAGATCGAGACCGGCGCCGACTCCCGCGAGGCCTTCATGGCCGACATCGTCAAGTTCGCCGAGTCGACGGTCGG
Organism: uncultured Solirubrobacteraceae bacterium; assembly: GCA_963725515.1. Taxonomy (GTDB): domain Bacteria; phylum Actinomycetota; class Thermoleophilia; order Solirubrobacterales; family Solirubrobacteraceae; genus Palsa-465. Next base: position 44,843 of record CAVRZB010000009.1, read on the forward strand.
CGAGCTCGACACCAAGCTGAAGGACGTCCGCATTCCACGCGCCAACCTCGGGCCGTGCCCGGTGTGCGGCCGCGACATCGTGGAGAACCGCAAGGGCTACTCGTGCTGGTCACGCGACGATCCGGGCTGCGGCTTCGTGATCTGGAAGGCCAAGGCCGGTAAGCAGTTGCCGGTCGCGGTCGCGCGCGAGCTGATCAAGACCGGCCGCACCGAGAAGGCCGTGACCGGCTTCAAGGGCCGCTCGGGCAAGAGCTTCCGCGCCCGCCTCGCCCTGGCCCAGAACGACGAGGGCAAGTGGCGGGTCGAGTTCGACGAGCCTTGGGCCAAGGAGGGCGCCAAGCCGCCCGAGACCGCCGAGAGCGCCGAGGACGCCGCGGGCGGGGCCGGCGACGCGGGCGCGGGCGGCGACGCGGCCGAGCAGCCCGCCGCGGCGTAGCGCGTCCTATGGCCGCCTTGCGCCGGGCTTCCGCGGTCGCGCCGGATGGAAGGGCCATGACTGCCTTAGGAGCTTGGGTCGGGCCCTTCTTGCCCGCATAGCGCGACACACCAGCCGCCGTTTCGGACGTGTGTCGCGGAGTGCGCGTCAGGGCGCCCATAGCGCGACACACCCATGATTCTTGAGCCCGGTGTGTCGCGTTACGCGGGTCCCGGACCAAGCCGCCCGCTCGAATCCGACCCTCCAGAGCAGCCCGCCGCGGCGTAGCGCGTCCTGGTGCGGCCCTTCTTGCCCGCATAGCGCGACGCCGTCCGTGGTCGCCACACCCCCATCCGGCGCTCACGCCACCATAGGCCGATGCCCCTCACACTCGTGCTCGGGCCGGCCAATTCCGCCAAGGCCGGTGAGGTCCTCAGCGCCTACGGCGATGCCGCGCCGCGCGGCGCGGTGCTGGTCGTGCCGACGCTCGAGGACGCCGGCCACTATGGCCGCGAGCTGGCCGAGCGCGGCACGGTCCTCGGCGGCTCGGTGCTCACCTTCTCGGGTCTCGCCGCGGAGATCGCCCGGCGCGCGGGCTACGCCGCACGCCGCGTGTCCTCACTCCAACGCGAGCGCATCGCGCGCCGGGTCGTGGAGCGGACGCCGCTCTCGCGGCTGGCCGAGTCCGCACGCTCGCCGGGCTTCCCGATCGCGCTAACCCATCTGACGGCCGAGCTCGAGCGCGCGCTGATCACCCCCCAGCGCTTCGCCCAGGCCCTGCGGGCCTGGGCCCGCGAGGACCCGGCCCGCGCCACCTACGCCGAGGAGCTCGCCGCGCTCTATCTCGGCTATGAGCGCGCGCTCGAGCGCATGGACCGCGTCGACGCCGAGCTCTACGCGTGGCGGGCGCTCGACGCGCTCCGCGCCGCCCCGGCCAGCTGGGGCACGACGCCCGTCTTCCTCTACGGATTCGATGACCTGACCCCGCTCGAGCGCGACGCCGTGGAAACCCTCGCCCGCGTCGTCGGCACCGACGTCACGGTTTCCCTGACCTACGAGGCCGGGCGCTACGCGCTGGCCGCGCGCACCGAGGTCGTGGAGGGGCTCCGTCCGCTCGCCGCCGAGGTCAACGAGCTGCCGGCCGCCGACGACCACTACGCGCCGGGGTCGCGCGCTGGCTCTGCACGAGCTCGAGCGGCGCCTGTTCGAACCCCCCGATCCCGGCGCGGCGCCGATCGAGCCGGGCGGCGCGGTGCGCCTGCTCGAGGCCGGCGGGGAGCGGGCGGAGGCTGAACTGGTCGTCGCCGAGGTGCTCGCGCTGCTGCGGGGAGGCATGCCGGCCGAGGAGATCACCATCGTCCACCGCTCCCCGGACAGGAGCGCGCCGCTGTTCGAGCGCGTGCTGAGCGCGGCCGGCATCCCGTACGCGAGCCGGCGCTCGGTCCAGCTTGCGCGCACCACGCTCGGCCGCTCGCTGCTCGCGCTGGCCAGAGCCGCGCTGCTGCCGCCGGACCGTGCGCGCGCCGAGGACCTGCTCGACTACCTGCGCGCGCCCGGTGTGCTTGATCACCCCGAGGTCGCCGACGGCCTCGAGCTGGCCGTTCGCCGCGAGGGCCTGCGGACGGCCGAGCAGGCTCGCGGCCGGCTCGGATGGAAGCTCGGCGAGATCGACTCCCTTCGGGACGCGCCGGACACCGCCGCCGAGCTCGCCCGCCAGGGGCAACGGCTGTTGGCCGCCCCGCACCGGGGGGCGGCGGCCAAGCTCGACGCGGGCGAGGCGCTCGACGCTCACGCGCTCGCCGTCGTGCAGAAGGCGCTGAGCGAGATCGCCGAGCTCGGCGAGCGCCTCGACGGCCCCGAGCTGATCGAGCTGCTCGAGGGACTGCAGGTGCCGGCCGGTGCGCCGGCGCGCCCGGGGGCCGTGCTGCTGGCCGAGCCCCTGGCCATCCGGGCGCGGCGGTTCCGGGCGGTGTTCGTCTGCGGGCTCCAGGAGGGCGAGTTCCCGCTCCCGGGCGCGGGCGAGCCGTTTCTCTCCGACGAGCGCCGGCGCGAGCTCGCCGAATCCTCGGGGCTCCGGCTGCGTCCGCGCGAGGATGCCCTCGCGCGCGAGCGGTACCTGTTCTACGCCTGCGTCTCGCGCGCCAGCGAGTGCCTCGTGCTCAGCTACCGCAGCTCCGACGAGGAGGGCAACGTCGCGCTGCGCTCGCCGTTCATCGCCGACGTCGAGGACCTGCTCGTCCCCGAGTGGGCCGAGCGCCGGCGCCGCCGGCTGCTCGCCGACGTGCTCTGGACCGAGGACGAGGCGCCGACCGAGCGCGACCGAGCCCGTGCCCGTGCCGCTGCCGCGGCGAGCGCCGTGCCGGCCCAGCCGACCGAGGCACTCTCGGCCCGTCGGCTCACCGACCGCGCGCTCGCCCACGTCCGCCACCGCGAGATCGTCTCCCCGGGCGCGCTCGAGTCCTATGCCGACTGCCCGGTCCGGTGGCTGGTCGAGAAGCAGCTCGAGCCCGCGCCGTTCGAGCCCGAGGCCGACGCGATCACGCGCGGCAACTACATGCACGCTGCGCTCGAGGCCGTGCTCCGGCGGCTGGGCACGAGCGTCACCTCGGCCAACCTCGCGCAGGCCAGGAGGCTGCTCGAGGAGGTGCTCGCCGAGCTCCCGCAGGAGGTCGCCCTGGGCGCGTCTCCCCGCCTGCGCGAGGCTGCGGTCCGGGCGATCGCCGCCGATCTGCGCCGCTACCTGGACTTCGAGGCCTCGGGCAACTCGAGCTGGGGTCAGGAGGGCCTCGAGCTGCGCTTCGGCTTCGAGGATCCCGAGGACAGCTCGCTGCCGCCCCTGATCCTCGGCGAGGGGGCCACGGCGCTGCGCGTACGCGGCGTGATCGATCGCGTCGACACCGACGGGCAGGGCAACGCGATGGTCCGGGACTACAAGAGCGGGCGCCCATCGCCGAGGCAGCGCGGTGACCGCTGGAGCGAGGAGCGCCGACTCCAGGTCGCGCTGTACATGTTGGTCGTGCGCGAGCTGCTCGGCCTGCGGCCGGTGGCCGGCCTCTATCAGCCCCTGTCGGGCGGTGACCTGAAGCCGCGCGGCGTCTTCGTGAGGGAGGCTCAGATCGGCGTCCCGACCAAGAACACCGATGCCCGCGAGCCCGACGAGATCGAGGCCATGCTCGACGACGCCGTCGCGCGCGCGCTCACCCTGGCGCAGCGCCTGCGCGACGGCGAGCTGACCCCGTGCCCGGAGACTTGTTCGCGCGATGGCTGCGCCTACCCGGGCATCTGCCGAGCCGGATGACCAGGCCCTTCACGGCCGAGCAGCTCGAGGCGATCGAGCGCCGCCAGGGCAATCTGCTGCTCGACGCCAGCGCCGGCGCCGGCAAGACCTCGGTGCTCGTCGAGCGCTTCGCCCAGGCCGTGATCAAGGACGGGGTTGCCGTGACCGCGATCCTGGCCATCACCTTCACCGAGAAGGCCGCCGCCGAGCTCCGCGACCGGATCCGGCTGCGGCTGCGCGAGCTCGGGGCCGACGAGGCCGCGCGCGCCACCGAGGGCGCGTTCATCTCGACGATCCACGGCTTCTGCGCCCGTCTATTGCGGGCCAACGCGCTGACCGCAGGCATCGATCCGTCGTTCAGCGTGTTCGACGAAGCCCAGTCGGCGCGGCTGGCCGGTGAGGCGTTCGATGCCGCACTCGAGCAGCTGGCCGAACACACGCCCGGCGGCATCGAGCTGATCGCGGCCTACGGCGCCGGGGCGCTGCGCAGCGTGATCGTCGGGACCCACGCCGAGCTGCGCTCGCGGGGAGAGTCGTGCCCGGCCCTGCCGCGGCTTGGCCCGCCTCCCGACCTCGACCAGGCCAGGGCCGGGCTGCAGCGCGCCCTCGGTGCGGCGGCGGCCGAGCTCGGGGGCGTTTCCGAGCCGAGCGCCAAGCTGCGCACGGCTCTCGAGCGCCTCGAACGATGCGCCGAGCTGGTCGCCGTCGAGGAACCCTGGCCCGCCGACCTCGTGGACGTCTGCCTGCCGAAGGGCAACGGGCGCGCACTCGACACCGGGGCCTGCGAGGCCTACACCGAGGCGCTCGTCCGTTTCAGCCGGGCGGTGGAGAGCCGTCTGGCCGGCCGCACTATCGAGCTGCTCGACGAGCTGCTGCGCTCCTTCGCCGCCCGCTACGCCGCGCGCAAGCGGGCCGTCTCGGGCCTCGACTTCGCCGACCTCGAGCTCATGACGCGCGATCTCCTGGACCGCGACGCCGAGCTCCAGGGCCGCTATCGCCGACGCTTTGAGCAGATCATGGTCGACGAGCTGCAGGACACCAATCCCGTCCAGCTCGAGCTGATCGAAGCCGTCGCGCGCGGGAACCTCTTCACGGTCGGCGACGCGCTGCAGTCGATCTACGGGTTCCGCCATGCCGATGTGGAGTTGTTCGAGCGCCGCCGGGAGGAGCTCGCCGAGCGCGGGGAGCACGCGACGCTGAGCACGAACTTCCGCTCGCGCCGGGAGATCCTCGACGCAATCAACGTCGCCTTCACGAGCTCGCTCGGCGAGCGCTTCCGGCCGTTGCGTACCGGCCGCGCCGACCCGCCGGCCCTGGATGCGCTGGTCGAGCTGCTGATCGTCGACAAGGGCGCCGACTGGGAGGAGACCGTGGCGGCTCCGTGGCGGGTCGCCGAGGCCCGGGCTCTGGCCGAGCGGGTCCGGCGCCTGATCGGCGACGGCGCCAAGCCCGGCGAGATCGTGCTGCTCACGCGCGCCACAACCGACCTGCGGATCTACGAACGCGCGCTCGAGGATCGGGCGATCCCGACCTACGTGATCGGCGGCCGCGGATACTGGTCGCACCCGCAGGTCGTGGACATGCTCGGCTATCTGCGCGCGCTGGTGAATCCCCGCGACGAGGAGGCGCTGTACACCGTCCTGGCCTCGCCGCTCGTCGGCGTGAGCGCCGACACGCTCGTCGTGCTGGCCGCGGCCGCCCGGCGCGCGGGTCGCGATCCCTGGTGGGTGCTGCGTGACCCGGGCGAGCATCCGTTCACCGATGAGCTCGAGGCGGGCGACCGCGGACGGCTGGCGTCGTTCCGTGAATGGTTCGCGGCCGAGCGCCGGGCCAGCTCACATCTCGGCGTCGAGGACCTGATCGAGCGCGTGCTCGAGCTCACCGGCTACGACCTCGCGATGCTCGCCCTGCCGGGCGGTCAGCGCCGGCTGGCCAACGTGCGCAAGCTGATGCGGCTGGGACGCGAACACGAGGCGGACGGCGGGGGTGACCTGCGCAGCTTCCTCGATCTGGTCGGGGCCCGCCGCGGGCCGGGCGGGGTCGACTCCCGTGAGAGCGAGGCGCCCGTGGAGGGCGAGGCGCTGGACGCCGTGCGGCTGATGACGATCCACCGCGCCAAGGGGCTCGAGTTCCCGATCGTCTGTGTCGCCGACCTCGGCCGCCAGCCGTGGTCGGGCGCTCCGCTGCTGCGGATCGGCCGGGATGGCCGGCTCGGACTGAGGCTCTCGCGGCCCGGCACCGGCAAGGCGGCGCAGGTGCTCGCTTACGACGAGCTTGCCGAGGAGGCCCGCGAGACCGACGAGCGCGAGGAGCGCCGGCTCTTCTACGTGGCCATGACGCGCGCCCAGGAGCGGCTCATCCTGAGCGGGGCGGCGAGGCTCGAGGCCTGGCCGACCCGGGGCGCACCGATGTGGTGGATCGCCCCGGATTTCCTGGGCGAACTGACGGAGACGCTCGAGGCCGGCGACGCGGGCGTTGTGGAGCGCGAGTCCGGCGCGGGGAGCGTTCCCGTGGCCTATGTGGCGATCGGGCCTGAAGAGGACCCCGAGGAGCCAGGAGCGCCGCGCGCAGCACCCGCGCCGCCGGTCCCGCCGGTCCCGCCGGTGCCGCCAGCGCCGCCGCCGGCGCCGGGGTCCGAGCCGCCGGCCGGCCCGCCGGTCGCGCAGCTCAGCTACTCGAGTCTCGGCGAGTACTCCCGCTGCGGCTACCGCTTCTATCTCGAGCGGGTGCTCGGGCTGCCGCGCGAACGCGAGCCGCGCCGGGCGCGGGGTCGGGCGGGGGCACGCGGCGGGCTGACGGGCGCCGAGCGCGGCGTGCTCGTCCACGCGCTGCTCGAGCGGATCAACTTCACGCACCCCCGACCGCCCACCCCGGAGGCGGTGACCGCGGCGGGCGTCCAGGCCGGCCTTGCCCCGAGCCCGGAGGAGATTGCCGAGTTGAAGGCACTCGTCGAGCGCTTCGGGGCCAGCGCGCTCTGTGCCCGCATCGGTGCGGCGTCGGACGTCCGCCGCGAGGAGCCGTTCCGGTTCGTGCTCGAGGTGGGCGGCGTGCCCGTGACCGGGGTCCTCGACGTGGCGGCGTGGGAGGGAGATCGGCTGCTCGTCGTGGACTACAAGAGCGACCGCCTCGAGGGCTCGGCGCCGGCGGCGGTCGTCGAGCGGGAGTACGCGATGCAGAGGCTGGTCTACGCGCTCGCCGCGCTGGCCGGCGGAGCCGCCGAGACCGAGGTCGTGCATGTGTTCCTCGAGCAGCCCGAGCAGCCCGTCCGCGCCGTCTTCACGCGCGCGGACTCGCCCGAGCTCGAGCGCGGCCTCGCCGCCGCGGCCCAGGGTGTGCTGGCGTGGGATTTTGGCGTCAGCGACGCGCCGTGCCGGGAGGTGTGCGCCGGCTGCCCGGGCGAGGGCGGACTCTGCTCCCACCCGCTCGAGCTGACCCGGCGCGACGCTGCGGATCAGCTCTTCTGAGCACCGCTGCCAGGCGGCTCGGTGAAGCTGACCTCCACCTGCTCATCCTCGGTGCGCTCCTCGACCTTGGCCAGGGCGGTGAGCGTCTCCTTGTCCGCGGCCACAACCGGCCCGAACAGGCTGCGGGGATAGAGCTTGCGGTCGATGACCACATTGATCTCGGCGGCGTACAGCGTCAGCTGGGCGCCCAGGTGCAGCCAGATGAGCAGCGCGATCACCAGTCCGAACTGCGCGTAGGTGCCGGTCGCCTTCTTGAGCACGTGGCCGATGTAGTAGCCGCCCACGATCTGGAGGATCTCCCAGAAGATGCCGGCGACGATCACGCCCGTCCAGATCCGCTCGGTGCCGACCTCGGCCGAGGTCATGAGCCGGAACGCGGCAAAGAAGAGCGCGAAGTTGAGCAGCAGCGAGAGCGCGATCCCGGCCACCTTCAGCAGCGGGCCGCCGAGCCCGCCGGTGACCAGGCCCGAGGCGACCGTGGCGATCAGGAAGAGCAGGCCGAGTGACACGAGCAGGGCGAGCCCACGCAGCCGCGCCTTGATGAAGCTCGGCCGGTGTTTCATCGGCACGGCCCAGACGCGATCGAGTGCACTCTGCGCGGCCTGCGTGACGCCGAGGCCGGCGAGCAGCGAGGTGATCAGGCCGATCGCCAGCACGACCGCATTCCCGTGCAGCGCGTTGACCTGAATCTTCTGGCCGATGATCGGGAACTGGCCGAGGACCGAGTTCTTGACCGACTCCTGGGCGCTCGGATCGCCCTGCAGGACGAAGCCGAGCACCGTGACGAAGACGAGCAGCAGCGGGAACAGCGAGAAGAACGAGTAGTAGGCCACGAGCGCGGCCAGGCTCCCGCCCTGGTCGTCACCGAACTTCTTGACCACCGCCATGGGGATGGCCAACAGCTTGTGCCGCTGCTGGAAGCGGTCGAAGCCGCGCAACGGAGCCATCAGGTCCATGGCTAGAGCCCCCGGATCTCGATCACCTGTCGTGCGAGGTCGATCACGCGTTTGTTGGTCTCACGCGCGCGCTTGCGCAGCATCTCGAAGGCCGCGTGGTCGTCGATGCCGTGGCGCTCCATGAGGATGCCCTTGGCGCGCTCGATGTAGGCGCGGCGCTCGAGCGCGCTCTCGAGCCGGTCCACCTCGCCGCTGAGCGCCTCCATGTCGGCGTGCCGATGCACCGCCACCTCGATCGCGGCCTGCACCGCCTCGGCGGTCACCGGGCGCGCGTAGGCAAAGATCCCGCGCGCCGCCGCGCGGGAGATGAAGTCGGCGTCTTCGACCTCGAGTGCGGCGAGCACCGGGCCCGAGGCCCGCGCGGTGATCTCCTCGATCAGCTCGAGCGCGTGGTCGTCGTCGTCGTGCAGCGCGACGATCGCCACGTCGGGGTCGCTCTCCTCGATGATTTCGGCGACGTCATTGGTGCTGACCGCGAACGGCGTGACGTCGTGACCGAGCGCGCGCAGCGTCATGGCCAGCTCCTCGAGCCGCGCGGCGTTCTCGTCGGCGGCGAGGATGCAGAGCGGGCGTACATCGGGAAGTGTCATCCCGATGACAGTTACCCACAAATGGAACTCTCACGCCGCGCTGGGCGGCCCCCCGGCCCCCGGCTGGGCGGCCCCTGGCCCCCGCCGTCTCACGTCGCGCCGGACGCTACGCGGCCGCCGCAGCGGCCCGGGCGCGCGCCGGCGCCGGCGCCGGCATGCGGTCGAGGAGCCGCACGGTCGCGCCCCGTGCGGGGCTGAACGTGATGCTCCGGCGCCTGGTCCGCTCGGGCCGCTCGCCGACCGGCAGCACTTCGCAGCGGCCCACCACGGTCCGCAGCACGATCTTCATCTCGACCAGCGCGAAGCTCGCGCCCAGGCAGCGCCGCCGGCCGCCGCCGAAGGGCAGCCACGTGTAGGTACCGGGCTGGCGCCCGAGGAAGCGTTCGGGACGGAAGGCGAACGGCTCCGGGTAGATCTCCGGGTCGTGGTGCACGAGGATCGCGCTGGCCAGCAGCGCCACCCCGGCCGGGTACTCAAAGCCGCCGATCTCGATCGGTTTCTTGGTCAGCCGCGGTTCGGCGTTGGGCAGCACCGGCCTCAGCCGCAGGATCTCGTTGACCGTCGCGGTCAGGTACTCCTCGCTATCGCCGGCGTCTATCTCGGCCCGCAACCGCGCCGTCACCTCGGGATGGCGGGAGAGCGCCTCGAAGGCCCAGGCGAGCTGCGAGGCGGTCGTCTCGTGTCCGGCCACGAGCGCGGTCACGAGCTCGTCACGGAGCTCCTGGGGGGACATCGGTGAGTCGTCCTCGTGGCGCGCTTGGAGCAGCATGGCCAGCACGTCGTCACGCTCGCCGGTGACCACGTCGTCCTCGCCGCGGCGTTCCTCGATCAGGCCATAGATCAGCTCGTCCGTGCGTTTGTTGAGGGCGTTGAGCCGTCGGACGGGCGGCGTCCAGCGGAGTTTCCGCTGGGCGCCCTGGATGACCGACAGCGGACTCTCGGAGAAGGCGAGCACCTCGGTGAGCACGTCGCGCAGCGCGTCGAGCCGGCGCCCCTGCTCGAGTCCGAAGACCGCCCTCAGGATGATCTCGAGCGTTACGCGTTGAAGACGCGGGTGGAGCTCGAGCGGCTCATCGCGCGGCCAGTCGGCCAGCTCACGCTCGGCGAGCTCGGTCATCAGGCCGCTCAGGCGCTGCATCTTCTCGCCATGGAAGGCCGGCAGCATGAGCTTGCGCTGCTCGAGGTGGGGAGCCTCGTCCAGGAGGATCACGGAGTTCGCGCCCACGACCGGCTCGAGGATTCGCGCGCCCTCGCCCGGGTGCACCGCGTCCGGGGGCGCGGTGAACAGCTCCTTGATGTCGTCCGGGTCGGAGAGGATGACGAACGGTGGCTGGAAGGGAAGCTTGACCGTCACGCGCTTGCCGTAGCGCCGGCGCAGGCGCTCGACCGAGGCCGCCGGTCGCTTCCAGGTCGCGACCATCTGCATGACGCCTGGAACGCTCGGACCGGGCGGCAGTTGCTCCCGCTTGAATCGCTTGGTCACTTCGCCTCCCTCAGGCGTCGGTGGTACCGTGGCCACGAGTATATGTACCGGAAAGTATGTCAGCTGTGTGATCTTGGTCACGGAGCGCCCTGATGCCCCGGGGCCAGTTCGATCGCAGCGAGCGACGCGCTCGCACCCGGGTCCAGCTGCTCGCCGCCGCCGCGCGCGTCTACGCCCGGCGTGGCTTCGATGGGGCCACGCTCGACGAGGTGGCCGAGGAGGCCGGCTTCACCAAGGGTGCGGTCTATGACCATTTCGGGAGCAAGGAGAACCTGCTCGTGGCGCTGCTCGACGAGCACCTGACCCAGCAGATCGCCGAACAGGTCGCGCTCTTCGATCCGGCCAAGGACACGGCGGAGCGCCCGCGCGCCGGGGCGGACCGCTGGATGAACGACCTCAAGCAGGATCCGGACGCCTTCCGGCTGTTCGTCGAGCTGTGGACCCACGCCCAACGCGATGAGCGTGTGCGGCGACGTCTGGTGAGCGGCATGAGCGCGCTGCGCGAGACCTTCCGAGGCTTCGCGGCCGCGCGTTCGGTGAACGGCGGTGTGACGCCGACCGGCGAGTCCGCCGATCAGTTCGCCAACATCATGCTCGCGCTGGCCACGGGCATCGGCATGATCGAGCTCGTGGACCCCGACAGCGTCCACCCGCGCCTGCTCGGGGCTGTTCTGTCGCTGCTCATCGGCACGCTCGAGTCGAGTGAGGAGGCGCGCGCCGTGCTGGCCGACGCCGCGCGCGAGCCCGCCGGCTCCTAGAGCGCCGCGTGCCGGCGCTCGGCCTCGAGCAGGATCCGCTTGCGCTCTGGGCCGCCGCCGTAGCCACCGAGCGCGCCGCCGGTCCGCACGACGCGATGGCAGGGCACGACGATCGGGATCGGGTTGGCGCCCAGTGCGTTGCCGGCGGCCCGTGACCCGCGCGGGCTCCCCGCCTCGGCCGCGACCAGGCCGTAGGTCGAGACCGACCCGTAGGGGATTCGGGCGGTGACCTCGAGCACGCGGCGCACGAAGCCGTGCATCAGCCGCCGGTCGAGCGGCAGCTCGAACGTGCGCCGGCGGCCCGCGAAGTACTCGTCGAGCTCGCGGCGCGGCTCGTCGAGGCGCCGGGCGAAGCGCAGCACACGCGGCGAGACGGTCCGGGCCAACTGCTCCAGCGCGGAGTCGATCCCGCCGTCGGTGAAGGCCACCGAGACGAGGCCGGCCGGCGTGGCGGCCAGCACGAGCGTGCCCACCGGAGAGTCGTAGGTGGCGTAGGCGACGTCGAGCAGTCCGGCCGACTCGGCCGCGCTGATCGGGTCGGCCGGCACGGACGCGGGGAGCGCATGCGCCGCCCGCCGCAGCTGATCCTCGAGTTCAGCGGTCATGCGTGTACTCCCTTCGCAGTCGATTCAAACCTTCGTGAACGCTCCGCCGCGCGGCCTCCTCGCTCGTGGCCATGACCGCGGCGATCTCCGCGTAGGGGGCGTCGGCGACGAAGCGCAGGGATACCGCGGTGCGCTGCTTGGGCGGTAGCGCGCGCACCCGAGCGAAGATCTCGGGCACCCCGTCGGCATGGGCCGGGGCCACGCCCTGTTCCGGGACCGCAGGCACCGGCGAAGGCCGGCGGCCGCGCGCCCGGACGTGATCGATGGCCTTGCGGTGGGCGATGGTCAGCAGCCAGCTGCGCAGGTTCGAAGCGTCGCGCAGGCGCGGATAGGCGCGCAACGCCGCCAGCCACGTCTCCTGATAGCAGTCCTCGGCGTCGGTGCGCCCGACGCTGGCGATAAGAAAACGGTGCACGTCCTGGCCGTGTTCGTCGAGCAGTCGCTGAAAGGGAGGCAGGTTCACTGGGGATGAAACGCGCCGCGGGCTCACGCTGTGAGATGTTGCCCGACGCCCGCTAGGCTGGGGCTCATGGATCAGCGCGCGCTCGGTACCCAGGGTCTCGTCGTCTCCGAGCAGGGCCTCGGCTGCATGGGGATGTCGGAGTTCTACGGCGAGACGAACGAGGGTGAGGCGATCGCCACGATCCACCGGGCGCTCGAGCTCGGCGTCACGCTGCTCGACACCGCCGACATGTACGGCCCGTTCACGAACGAGCAGCTCGTCGGTCGCGCGATCGCTGATCGTCGCGACGCCGTCGTGCTGGCCACGAAGTTCGGGCTCGTGCGCGACCCCGGCGACCCGAGCCGTCGCGGTATCAACGGCCGCCCGGACTATGTGCACGCCGCCGCCGACGCCTCGCTGCGGCGGCTCGGCGTCGATCACATCGACCTCTACTACCAGCACCGCGTCGACGCCGACGTCCCGATCGAGGAGACCGTGGGCGCGATGGCGGAGCTGGTGGAGTCGGGCAAGGTCCGCTACCTCGGGCTCTCCGAGGCCTCGGCCGACACGCTGCGCCGCGCCAACGCGGTGCATCCGATTTCGGCCCTGCAGAGCGAGTATTCGCTCTGGAGTCGCGACATCGAGCCCGAGATCCTCCCCGCACTGCGCGAGCTTGGGATCGGGCTGGTGGCCTACAGCCCGCTTGGGCGCGGCTTTCTGACCGGCGCCATCAAGCGCGTCGAGGATCTCGACGAGAGCGACTTCCGTCGCCACCAGCCGCGCTTCCAGGGCGAGAACTTCCAGCGCAACCTCGATCTCGTGGAGCGCGTGCAGGAGCTCGCGCGCGAGCACCAGGCCACCGCCGGGCAGCTGGCGCTGGCCTGGGTGCTGCACCAGGGCGAGGACGTCGTCCCGATCCCGGGCACCAAGCGGCGGACGTTCCTCGAGCAGAACGTCGCCGCGAGCGAGCTCGAGCTGAGCGGCGACGATCTGCGCCGGCTGGACGAGGTCGCGCCGGCCGACGCCGCCGCGGGCAGCCGCTATGCGGACATGTCGTCAGTCAACCGCTGAGCGGGTCCTCAGCGCGCGGCATCACGTGTGGACTCGACCAGCCGGTCGCGCAGCAGGGCGAACCCGATCGAGGCCGAGAGCACCGAGAACAGCTGCGTGAGCTCCTCGTCGATGTCGCTCGGCTCGTCGGTGACCATCAGCAGGGCGCCCAGCGTCTCGGCCACGACAGTCACCGGAATGGCCAGCACGTGGACGCTGTCAGGGGCCCCGAAGGCCGCGGCGCTGGCCGGCGTCAGCCAGGCGGGCACGCGCTCGCGCAGCAGCTCGGCCAGGTCCGGGTGGGCGGTCACCGTGACCATGCGGGGACCGAGCATCCCGCGGCTCGTGCTACCGAGGGCCAGCTCACCGGCCATGTAGACGGCGACGCCGGCGTCGAGCGGCGGCAGGCGCCGCACCAGCGTCTCGGCGGTCGCCTGCAGCAGGGCGGGGCCACTCTCGCGCTGGAACAGTTGCGCGAGCTCGGCGATTGCGGTCAGCCAGCGCTCGTGGCGGTCGAGCCGGACATCCAGGTGCTCGCGCTCGGCCCGGGCGCGGGCCAGCTCCTGCTTGACCTCGCGCTCGCGCGGCCGCTCGAGCGCCACCATCCCGATCAGGGGTGGCGCGCCGCCGACCGGCGGCAGCCGGAACAGCAGCGAACGGACCTGCGCGGGGGGATCAGACCACCCGGCGTGGCTGCACTCGATCGAGGACTCGTCGCCGGCGAACAGCTGCATCACGGCTTGCTCGCACTCGCTGCCCCCGAACCACGGCAGCGTCACGTTGGCCAGGGCGCCGACCTTCGGGCCCCTCGGGAGCGCGGCCAGCGCCGGATTGGCATAGGCCACGCGCAACGGCCGCGGTCCCGAGAAGAGCAACAGCGGCGCGGGCAGGTGCTCGGGCACCGCGGCCATCGTGTGGGGGTCGGGCCGGCGCGGTGACCGGGTGGCGCGGGCCGTGGCGATGGCCCGGCGCAGCGGCACGCCCTGCTCGGCCGCGCGGCGCACCGCGACGACCCGCGAGGCGTCGGTCACGGCATAGCGGCGCGGGCCTGAGCCCACCCGCTCAGGGGCGGGAAAGCCGTAGCGGCGCTCCCAGGTGCGCAAGCGCTCTCGCGAGACGCCGGTGAGCTCGGCGAAGCTCGTGGCACTGACTGTTTGACCACCCTTGCCCACCCTGCAAGTTGTACCTCACGCCAGGCCTCTTGTCGCCTGTCCGCCGCTGCCCATCTTGTCGGCGGGATCCCAGGCGCGAAGATTTCCGCGCAAAACCAGGAACGCGCACACCAGGAACGAACACGGGGGGAAGGTCTGAGCTCCGCAGCTGCTCATCTCGATGCTGCCCTTTATGCGCATCGATCTACCGGTGGGATGACCATGTTGGACTCGCTCGACGAAGATGAGCTGATGCGTCGATACCACGTCGAGGGCGACGCGGAGGCGCGCAGGGTGGTGATCGAACGCACGATGCCGCTCGTGCGCACGCTTGCGCGCCGCTACGTCAATCGCGGTGAGTCGCTCGAGGATCTGGTCCAGGTCGGATCGGTCGGTCTGATCAAGGCGGTCGACCGCTTTGACATCTCCCGCGAGCTGCGCTTCTCGACCTTCGCGGTCCCCACGATCCTCGGTGAGATCAAGCGTCACTTCCGGGACCACGCCTGGTCGGTCCGCGTCTCCCGCGGGATCCAGGAGCTGAACGCCAAGGTGGCGCGCGAGGCGGACCGGCTGTCCACGAAGCTCGGCCGTTCGCCGACGATCGAGGAGCTGGCCGCGGCCACCGAGTCGAACGTCGAGGACGTGCTCGAGGCCATGCAGGGCGCCCAGGCCTACAACACGGTGCCGCTCGAGGAGCCGGCCGAGGATGGACCGGGTGCCGCTCGGTTCGGGGCCGAGGATCCGGGCTTCGCCGCCGCCGAGCAGCGCGCCGAGCTGTCGCGCGGGCTCGAGGCGCTGCCCCCGCGCGAGCGCAGCATCATTCTGCTGCGCTTCTTCGAAGGGCTGACCCAGCGGGAGATCGCCGACCAGGTCGGGATCTCGCAGATGCATGTGTCGCGGCTGCTGCGCCGTTCGGTCGAGAGCATGCGCAACCAGCTCGGCGACTGATCCCGCCGAGGGACCGGTTTCGGCACGCCATCTACCGGGCAGCCCACGGCGGTGGCTCCAGCACCGGCAATCCTCGACATCGACGGGACGCTCGTCGACAGCAACTACCAGCACGCCGTGGCCTGGTTCCGGGCGCTGCGTCGCCACGGCCGGGTCGTGCCCATCTGGCGCATCCACCGTCATATCGGGATGGGCGGCGACCAGATCGTCCCCGCGCTCGCCGGCGCGGAGTTCGAAGCTCGCCACGGCGACGATGCAAGGGCCAGCGAATCAGAGCTGTTCGCCGAGCTGATCGACGAGATCGAGCCGCTGCCCGGAGCCCACGAGCTGATCCGCGAGCTGCACGAGGGTGGACACCCGATCGTTCTGGCCAGCTCGGCCAAGCACGAGGAGGCCGAGCGCTACATCAAGCTGCTCGCGGTCGATGGGCTGATCGACAGCTTCACGACCTCGGCCGACGTGGCGCACACCAAGCCCCAGCCCGACATCGTCGTGGTCGCGCTGCAGAAGATCGGCGCGGATGGGGACGAGGCCCGTACCCGTGCCGTCATGATCGGCGACTCGGTCTGGGACTGCGAATCGGCCAGGCGCGCCGGAATCGCCTCGATCGGCCTGCGCAGCGGCGGCTTCGGCACCGGTGAACTGCGTGACGCCGGCGCCGCGGTCGTGCTGCGCGATGCCGAGGAGCTCCGGCGCGAGCTCGGCAAGACTCCGCTCAGCAGTTGATCGCGCGGCCGCGCGGGTATACAAAGCATCGATGCCCCGAGCGATCTGGACCGGTGCGATCAGCTTTGGCCTGGTCAATGTGCCGGTCAAGTTGTACAGCGCCACATCTCCCAAGACCGTCCGCTTTCACCAGCTCTCCGGTAAGACGGGTGCCCGCATCCGCCAGCAGCGGGTCGATCCCTCGACCGGTGACGAGGTGGCCTTCGAGGACATCGTGAAGGGCTATGAGATCACGCCCGAGCGCTACGTCCTGGTCACGCCCGAGGAGCTCGATTCCCTCGATCCCAAGGCCACCAAGACGATCGACATCGAGGATTTCGTCGACCTCGATCAGATCGATCCGATCTACTTCGACCACTCTTATTACCTGGTGCCCACGGCCGGCGGCGCCAAGGCCTACCGACTACTGCTGGAGGCGATGCGCGAAACCGGCAAGGTCGCCGTCGGACGGTTCGTGCTGCGCACCAAACAGCAGCTCGCGGCGCTTCGCCCGTCGGGCGACGTGATGACCCTCTCGACGATGCTCTTCGGCGACGAGGTGCTCGCCCCGGACCGGCTGGACGAGCTCGACGCCGTGTCCGAGGCCGAGGCCAGCAAGCGCGAGGTCACGATGGCGCGCCAGCTGATCGACTCGCTCTCCTCGGAGTTCGATCCGACCAAGTACCGCGATGAGTACCGGGAGCGGGTCCTGGCCCTGATCGAGCGCAAGGCCGCCGGCGAGGAGATCGCTGTCCAGCCCGAGGCCGAGGAGCCGGTGGCCGCGCCGGACCTGATGGCCGCGCTCGAGGCGAGTCTCGCCGCCGTACGGGAGGACGACGAACCGGCCACCCCGTCGGCCCCGGCCAAGCCGAAGAGCAAGCCGCGCAAGCGCGCCTCGGTGCCCGCCAAGGCGGACGCGCCCGCCAAGCGCAGCCCGGCCAAGGCGAAGAAGTAGCGCTACTGCCCGACGGGCGCGCCGCCCGAGCTGCTGCTCGAGCCGCCGATCCCGGCGCCACCCGAGGAGCCGCCGGTCGAGGTGCGCGTCGAGCCGCCCGCGGGCGTGTGGACGATCTTGACCTTGTGCAGGCGTCCCTTCACGCAGAGCAGCCCGTGGGCCACGTAGGTGCGTTGCCTGGAGGCGCTGCAGCGCTGACCCACGCGCAGCACGGCCGGCGTGGGGTTGCCCGAGCCCGCGGTCTTGGGCTGGACCGTTCCCGACGTGCTGCTCGTGGTCACGCTCGCCGCCCCAGTGCTGTGGGTCGAGGACGACGAGGACGAGGAGCTCCCGCCGCAGCCGGCGAAGCCCAGGGCCGCCACGGCGAGGCCGGTGCTCAGTGCTGCGCGGTGCTGCGATCTCATCGGGCTTCCTTCTATCGCGGGACGCCGGTGAACGCGCGGAGCGTACAACCGCTGGGTGCGCAAAGGCTGAATAATCCCGGGAAGGGCACCGGGCCGTAGAGCGCGTAAGTCGTACCGCCATCGCGACTCTCGCCGCGCAGGGCGTGTGGAGCCGGCGACTCGCCGCCGGCGCCGGCGGCGTTGATCTGCTCGAAGGCATCGTCGAAGAACGACGTGGCGTCGGCGCGCCCGTAGGACACTCCGGCCGCGGTCAGCGAGGGGAAACCGAGGAACCCGGTGGAGCGGATGTCGCTGGTCTCGGCGTCGAGCACATCCGAGCTCAGCTCACGGGTCGCCGAGAAGCTGTCGAGCCGGATCTCCGAGTCCAGCTGAGAACTGGCGGCGCGCGCCCAGGCGATGGCCAGCTCGTACCCCCGCAGGTCGAGGCCCACGGGCCCCGGGGCCGCGCCTGAACCGTCGCCCAGCGCGATCGCCGCGATCCGGTGGCCGCGCGGGGCGCTCAGCGGTTGCACGTAGACGTGGGCCGAGGTGCGCCCGCGCGAGCGTACGTAGGCGATCTCGTTGTGCCAGATCGTCGGCAGGTAGAACGAGCCCGTGCCCACGATGCCGCCGATCCGGCGCTCGCGTTGCGTGGCGAAGTCATAGCGATAGAGCACGCAGCCGGTCGGCGGTGGGAGGGGTGTGACCGTGTTGGCGATCCAGACGTCTTCCTCGGCGTGGCAACGGGAGTAGACGGCGACAACGCGCCCACGCTGGTCAGGGCCGAGGTCGACGTCGAACGGAACCACACGGGGCAGGGCCCGGAGAATGGTCGTGCGCCCGCGGTAGCGAGCCGCCAGCTGGTAGGAGCGCAGCGCCGGATTCCAATGGCTCCAGACGACCACGCCGGCGTAGGCGGAGAGCTTGGAGACGAAGGGCTCGACGGCGATCACCGGCTGCTGGGAGGACCGGGCGGAGACCCGCGCTCCCGCGGCCGCGGTGCTCAGGCCGCCGAGCGCGCCACCGAGGCCGCCCAGCACCACTACCGCCATGGCTGTCGCGCGGCTGCGGATCATCCGCCGGGCATTGTCGCGCACGGCGCGGAGGCACGAGTCGGTTTGCATCGTGTTAGCGCCTCGCTGCTAGGCTTTAGCGCCTCGCTGGGCAGTGCCAGGCCTTTCACAAACAAGCTGACCGCGGGGCAGCGTCAACCAGAGCCGCCCCCCACAGAGCACCCCTCTATGCACCGTACAGTCCCCCCTGGGGCCACTGGCCTCTACGACCCTCAGAACGAGCACGACGCCTGCGGTCTCGCGCTGGTGGCCAAGCTGTGGGGCGAGGCGAGCCACGCCGTCGTCGAGAAGGCCCTGGATGCGCTCGAGAACCTCGAGCACCGCGGGGCCGAGGGGGCCGATCCCAACACGGGTGACGGAGCGGGGATCCTGCTTCAGATCCCCGACGCCTTCCTGCGCGCGGCGGTCGCGGGCGTCGATTTGCCCGCGCCGGGCCGCTATGCCGTCGGCATGTGCTATCTGCCCACGCCGCCCGAGCGGCGTGCGGCGCTCGAGCAGCTGATCGAGGAGACGGTCGCTGCCGAGGGGCAGCAGGTCATCTGGTGGCGCGACGTTCCCGTTGACGACAGTCACGTCGGCGACACCGCGCGCATGTCGGCGCCTCACATCCGCCAGGTGCTGATCGCCGCCGGCGAGGGCATCGCCGACCAGGATGCCTTCGAGCGCAAGCTGTACGTGATCCGGCGTGTGCTCGAGCGCGAAGGCGGCTCAGAGCTCGCGCTGCCGAGCTTTTCGAGTCGGACGATCGTCTACAAGGGCATGCTCACGGCGCCCCAGCTGCCGCGTTACTTCACCGATCTGCGCGATCCGCGCGTGGCCTCGCGCCTCGCACTCGTGCACTCGCGCTTCTCCACGAACACCTTCCCGAGCTGGGGGCTCGCGCATCCGTTCCGGCTGATCGCCCACAACGGCGAGGTCAACACTCTGCGTGGCAACGTCAACTGGATGCAGGCGCGTGAATCGCAGCTGGCCTCCGAGCTGTTCGGCGAGGACCTGGCCAAGGTGATCCCCGTGGCCCAGGGCGGCGGTTCGGACTCCTCGACCTTCGACAACGTGCTCGAGCTGCTCGTGCTCAGCGGGCGCTCGATCCCGCACGCGGTAATGATGATGGTGCCCGAGGCCTACCGCACGCGCACCGACCTCGATCCCGACGTGCGCGGCTTCTACGACTTCCACTCGTGTCTGATCGAGCCCTGGGACGGACCGGCGGCTGTGGTGTTCACCGATGGCCGGCTGGCCGGAGCGGTGCTCGACCGCAACGGGCTCCGTCCGGGCCGCTGGATCCAGGACACCGAGGGCTATGTCGTGCTGGCCTCCGAGACCGGCGTGATGACTGTGGCCCCCGAGCACATCCAGCGCAAGGGGCGCCTCGCCCCCGGCAAGCTGTTCCTCGTCGACCTCGAGGAGGGGCGCATCGTCGAGGACGAGGAGGTCAAGCGCCGCGTCGCCCGCCGCAAGCCCTACGGCGAGTGGTACGAGCGCTCCGTGGTGCACATCGACGATCTCCCCGAGCGCGAGCCGACGGCCCCGCGCATCGAGCCGCTGCGCTCCAAGCAGCTGGCCTTCGGGTACTCGCAGGAGGACCTGCGGATGATCATCGCTCCGATGGCGACCAAGGGCGAGGAGCCCGTGGCCAGCATGGGCAACGACGCCGCCCTGGCTGTGCTCTCCGAGCGCCAGCCGCCGCTGTTCGCGTACTTCAAGCAGCTCTTCGCCCAGGTCACGAACCCGCCGATCGACCCGATCCGCGAATCGGTCGTCATGAGCCTGCACGTCGGCGTCGGGGCGGAGGTCAACCTGCTGGATGAGACCCCCGAGCAGGCGCACCAGCTCGTCATGGACCAGCCGATCCTGCGCAACCACGAGCTCGAGAAGCTCCGCCAGGTCTCACACGAGGTCTTCGATGCCGCGACGATCGACATCACGTGGCCGATCGAGCAGGGTCCCGACGGTATGGCCGAGCGTCTGCAGGCGGTCTGCGAGGAGGCGGCCAACCACGTCGATCACGGGGCCAGCATCCTGATCCTCTCCGACCGCAACCTCGGCCCGGAGCGCGTCGCCATGCCCTCGCTGCTCGCCGTGGCCGCGGTGCATCACCATCTCGTACGCCGCGGCACGCGCCTGCGCACCGGTCTGGTGATCGAGTCGGGGGAGCCCCGCGACATCCACCACATGGCGACCCTGATCGGCTACGGAGCTGCGGCCATCAACCCCTACCTGATGTTCGAGTCGCTCGACGAGCTCGCCGATCGCTCGCTGCTGCCCGAGACGCTCGACCGCGAGGAGGCCGAGAAGCGGATCGTCAAGGCGATCGGCAAGGGCCTCCTGAAGACGATCTCCAAGATGGGGATCTCGACGATTCAGTCCTACTGTGGCGCGCAGATTTTCGAGGCCGTGGGGCTCGAGCCGGAACTGATCGAACAGCACTTCACGGGCACCGCGTCAAGGATCGGCGGGGTCGGCCTCGACGTGCTCTCCACGGAGGCGATGGAACGGCATTTCCGAGCCTATCCGCGCACCGACCGCGACGTGCTGCCGGTCGGCGGGATCTTGCAGTGGCGCCGTGACGGCGAGGTCCACATCTGGAACCCGGACACGATCGCCAAGCTCCAGCACTCCGTGCGCGGCATCAACGGCGACGCCTGGCAGACCTACGAGGACTTCGCCAGGCTCGTCAACGAGAAATCGGCCCGCAAGGCGGCGCTGCGTGGGCTGATGAGGTTCCGCACGGTCGCGGACCCGGTGCCGCTCGAGGAGGTCGAGCCCGCGACCGAGATCGTCAAGCGCTTCACGACCGGTGCGATGAGTCTCGGCGCGCTCTCGCGGGAGGCGCACGAGACCCTGGCCATCGCCATGAACCGCATGGGCGCCAAGTCCAACACCGGCGAGGGTGGCGAGGATCCCAGCCGCTACACGCCCGACGCCAACGGCGACAGGCGCCGCTCAGCGATCAAACAGGTCGCCTCGGGCCGCTTCGGCGTGACGACGGTCCACTATCTGGTCAACGCCGACCAGCTGCAGATCAAGATGGCCCAGGGCGCCAAGCCGGGCGAGGGGGGTCAGCTGCCCGGTCACAAGGTCGACGACTACATCGCCAAGATCCGCAACTCGACCGCGGGGGTCGGGCTGATCTCGCCCCCGCCGCACCACGACATCTACTCGATCGAGGACCTCAAACAGCTGATCTACGACCTGCGCTGCGCCAATCCGACGAGCTCGGTCTCGGTCAAGCTGGTGTCGGAGGTCGGCGTCGGGACGGTGGCCTCGGGCGTGGCCAAGGCCAATGCCGACCACGTGACGATCTCCGGTCACGACGGCGGCACCGGTGCCTCGCCGCAATCCTCGATCCAGTCAGCCGGAGTGCCGTGGGAGATCGGGCTGGCCGAAACCCAGCAGACGCTGCTGCTCAACGACCTGCGCTCGCGCATCACCGTCGAAGTCGACGGCCAGATGAAGACCGGGCGGGACGTCGTCGTCGGCGCGTTGCTCGGCGCCGACGAGTTCGGCTTCTCGACGGCGCCGCTGATCGCGATGGGCTGCATCATGATGCGCGTCTGCCATCTGAACACGTGCCCGGTGGGAGTGGCGACGCAGGATCCCGAGCTGCGCAAGCGCTTCCGCGGCACGGCCGACCACGTCGTCAACTACCTGATGCACGTGGCCGAGGAGGTGCGCCAGATCATGGCGACGCTCGGCGTGAGGCGCTTCGAGGATCTGATCGGCCGCAGCAGCGAGCTGCTCGAGATGGACTCGGCGATCGACCACTGGAAGGCGCGCGGCGTCGACCTCTCGATGATCCTCGCAACCCCCGACCTTCCGACCGGGACGCCGCGCCGGCGCACGCGTGACCAGGTGCCGGTGCTCGACGACGCGCTCGACTGGCACCTCGTGCGCCAGTGCGAGCCCGCGCTGCAGCGCGGCGAGGCGGTGCGCCTCGGCCCGCTCCCCGTGCGCAACGTCAACCGCACCGTGGGCGGCATCCTGTCCGGGGAGATCGCGCGCCGTCACGGCATCAACGGTCTGCCCGAGAACACGATCGAGATCTCCCTTTACGGCTCGGCCGGGCAGAGCTTCGGAGCGTGGCTGGCCTCCGGCGTCACGCTCACGCTCAAGGGCGAGACCAACGACTACACGGGCAAGGGCCTATCCGGCGGCATAGTCTCGGTGCGCCCACCCGACTCGGCGCTGTTCCGCGCCGAGGAGAACATGATCGTCGGCAACACAGTGCTCTACGGGGCCACCGCGGGGCGCGCGTTCTTCCGCGGGCTGGCCGGCGAGCGTTTCGCGGTGCGCAACTCGGGCGCTGTCGCGGTCGTCGAGGGCGTCGGCGACCACGGCTGCGAGTACATGACCGGCGGTCGCGTGGTGATCCTCGGACCCACGGGGCGGAACTTCGCCGCGGGTATGAGCGGCGGTATCGCGTACGTCTACGA
The DNA here is from genome assembly GCA_963725515.1 of uncultured Solirubrobacteraceae bacterium. Taxonomy (GTDB): domain Bacteria; phylum Actinomycetota; class Thermoleophilia; order Solirubrobacterales; family Solirubrobacteraceae; genus Palsa-465. Next base: position 67,531 of record CAVRZB010000009.1, read on the forward strand.
CGTCGACCGTCAGTTCGACCGTCGCGTGAACCGCGAGCTCGTCGACCTCGACCCGCTCGACGAAGCCGACGAGGCCGAGCTGCAGGCGCTGATCAAGGAGCACGCCGCGCGCACCGGTTCGCTGGTGGCACGCAACGTGCTCGCCTCATGGGAGTCGCGCCGTGATCGCTTCATCAAGGTGATGCCCAGGGACTTCAAGCGCGTGTTGCAGGAGCGCCGCGAAGAGCTGGCCCAGAGCGGAGAGGCGGTCGGCGCCTAGCCGCCCGGCTTCGCTTATCTCCTGCACAGGGCGCACACCGCGCGCGGACGTGCCCGCCGCGCCGGTGCCCTGTCAAGGCACGGGAGACCGGCTGGTAGACTGACGCATGGCCGAGGATCAATCCCGGATGCTCATCCAAAATGGTCGCCCGACCGAAGAGATGGGTACAACGGGCGCATCAGCGTCCCCAAGAGTCAAAAGCCCTTGACGACTCTGACAGCGTAGAGATCCAAAGCCAAAACCGGAAACCAAGCGACCGACCAGCGCCCGTTCAAAGCCACACCAAGAAAGACAGTTCTCATGTTCGAGCGATTCACAGAGCGAGCCCGTCAAGTCGTCGTACTGGCGCAAGAGGAAGCACGGACGCTCAAGCACAACTACATCGGGACCGAGCACATCCTGCTTGGCCTGCTGCGCGAAGAGGAAGGCCTCGCCGCGCGCGTGCTGGAGTCGTTGGACATCACCGTCGAGCGTGTTCGCGCACAGGTCGTGCGCATCGTCGGCTCCGGTGAGGAAGTCACCTCCGGCCAGATCCCCTTCACCCCGCGGGCCAAGAAGGTGCTGGAGCTCGCTCTGCGCGAGGCTCTCAGCCTGGGCCACAACTACATCGGGACGGAGCACATCCTGCTCGGCCTCGTGCGGGAGAACGAGGGCGTCGCGGCGCGCATCCTGCTCGACTTCGACGCCGACTCCGAGAAGATCCGCAACGAGGTCATCCGCATGCTCTCGGGCCCGGGCAGCCGCCAGCGTGGCGCCGGCCCCGGGGCGGGCGCGGGTGCCTCCGGCGCCCCCGGCGAGGGCAAGAAATCATCGAAGCTGCTCGACCAGTTCGGGCGCAACCTGACCAAGCTGGCCTCCGAGGGCAAGCTCGATCCCGTCGTGGGTCGCGAGACCGAGATCGAGCGGATCATGCAGATCCTCTCGCGCCGGACCAAGAACAACCCCGTTCTGGTCGGCGAGCCCGGGGTGGGGAAGACGGCAGTCGTCGAGGGCCTCGCCCAGAGGATCACCAACGCCGACGTGCCCGAGCTCCTGAAGGGCAAGCAGATCTACACGCTCGACCTCGCGGCGCTGGTCGCGGGCTCGAAGTACCGTGGCGAGTTCGAGGAGCGCCTGAAGAAGGTGATGAAGGAGATCACCCAGCGCGGTGACATCATCCTGTTCATCGACGAGCTGCACAACCTCGTCGGGGCGGGGGCCGCGGAGGGCGCGATCGACGCGGCCTCGATCCTCAAGCCGGCACTGGCCAGAGGCGAGCTCCAGACGATCGGCGCGACCACGCTCGAGGAGTACCGCAAGTACCTGGAGCGCGACTCGGCGCTCGAGCGCCGCTTCCAGAAGATCACCGTCGACCAGCCCTCGACCGAGGAGACCGTTCAGATCCTCAAGGGCCTGCGCGACCGCTACGAGCAGCACCACAAGGTGAACATCACCGACGAGGCGCTCGAAGCGGCGTCGGATCTCGCCGACCGCTACATCTCTGACCGGTTCCTGCCCGACAAGGCGATCGACCTGATCGACGAGGCGGCTTCCCGGATGCGGATCAAGTCGATGACCTCGCCTCCCATCTACCGGGAGCTCGAGGACGAGATCGAGGAGACGCGTCGGGCCAAGGAGGACGCGATCGAATCGCAGGAGTTCGAGAAGGCGGCGAACCTGCGTGACAAGGAGCGTCGCCTGACGCAGAAGAAGCGCGAGTTGGCCGAGCAGTGGGAGGCCGGTGAGTCGACCGAGCGGCCGTCGATCGGCGAGGAGGAGATCGCCGATATCGTCTCGATGTGGACGGGTATCCCGGTGTTCAAGCTCACCGAGGCGGAGACCGCGAAGCTGATGCGGATGGAGGAAGAGCTCCACAAGCGCGTCATCGGTCAGCATCCCGCGATCGAGGTCGTCTCCAAGGCGATCCGCCGCTCGCGGGCCGGACTGAAGGATCCCAAGCGCCCGACCGGGTCGTTCATCTTCCTCGGCCCGTCCGGGGTCGGTAAGACCGAGCTCGCTCGCACGCTGGCCGAATTCCTGTTCGGCGACGAGGAGACGATGATCCGCATCGACATGTCGGAGTACATGGAGAAGCACGCGGTCTCGCGGCTCGTGGGCTCACCTCCGGGATACATCGGCTACGACGAGGGCGGACAGCTCACCGAGGCCGTGCGGCGCAAGCCGTACAGCGTGTTGCTGCTCGACGAGATCGAGAAGGCGCACCCGGATGTCTTCAACATCCTCCTGCAGATCCTCGAGGACGGCCGGCTCACGGACGCCCAGGGACGCACGGTGGACTTCCGTCACTGCATCGTGATCATGACCTCGAACATCGGCGCCTCCGAGATCGCGCGGAACACACCGCTCGGCTTCGCGGTCTCCGACGACGAGACCGGGATCACGTACGACGACATGAAGAACCGGATCATGGGCGAGCTGAAGAAGGTCTTCCGGCCCGAGTTCCTGAACCGGATCGACGACGTGATCGTCTTCCACAAGCTCACCAAGGACGAGATCAAGGAGATCGTCGACCTCCTGCTGCGGCGGATCCGCCAGTCGATGGCCGAGCGCGAGCTGCAGCTCGAGCTCTCCGAGGAGGCCAAGGACCTGCTCGTGGACAAGGGTTGGGACCCGGCCATGGGAGCGCGGCCGCTGCGCCGCGCGATTCAGCGCTACATCGAGGACCCGCTGGCGGACTTCGTGCTTCGCTCGCAGGTGCCGCCGGGATCGACCGTGCTGGTCGAGCCGGCCTCGCCCGAGGATCCCGAGGACCACGAGGTCAAGCTGTCGGTCATCGAGCCGGCTCCGAAGCCGACTCCGGTGGGCGTCGGCGCCGAGGGTGGCGAGGAGGCCCCCGAGGAGCCGGCCGCGCCCGAAGATCCCGACCACGAGGACGAGTAGTCGCCAAGCGCTCGACGCCGGCCCTCGGAGCGAGGGCCGGCGCGTGAGCATGGCTGGACCCGACGGGCCGCGACCTTCCTCGTCGCGACCCGTGGGCGCCCGCCTAGTACTTGGGGCAGGAGGCCAGCGCGGTCTGCTGGGCCTGGGCCGGGAGGGACTTGGCGATCTCCTGGCATACCTGCGACGAGGCCTTCTTGATCGCGTTCGGATCACCGGTGGCTGCCGAGTCGCAGAGCTTGGTCAGCTTCGCCTTGACGTCGGCGCTCAGGGTCGGCACGGCGTTGATGCTCGCCTTGCATTGCGCCACGGCCTGTTGCACCGCGGGATTGCTGGCGACGCTGCCACCACCGCTGCTCGGCGTGCTGGTGCTCGCCGCGGCACTCGAGGTTGAGCTCGCGCTCGTCGGTGCGGCACTGCTCGAGCTGCTGCTGCTGCTGCCGCAGCCCGCGATGGCGAGCGCGGCGACGGCCGCGACGCCCAGCATGGATAGCCTGCTGTTCATTCGTCCTCCTCGTTGAGACCCCAGAGGTACCGAATGGACCCCCGCGCACCCCACCCTAGGGCAGAAAGCGCCGAGCGTCAGTAGCGCGCCGGTCTCAACTGCGTATCAGGCCCGCCGTCAGCTAAGGCGCTCCCGTCACCTAGAGCTGGCGCCTCACCCCACACGGCTGCCGCTTCACCTCACCTCGCGCAGCCTGCCGGTCTCGACCTCGTAGACGAAGCCGCGGATCGAGTCCTTGTGCGGGATGAAGGGCGAGGCCTTGATGCGGGCCACCGACTGCAGGACGTCCTTATCGAGGTCAGTGAACGACTCGGCCGCCCATTCCGGCTTGACGCCGGTGTCCTCCTCGATCGAGGCCCGGAAGGCGTCGTCGGTGAATGTGAGCATTCCGCACTGGGTGTGGTGGATCAGGATGATCTCCTCGGTGCCCAGCAGGCGCTGGGAGATGGCCAGCGAGCGGATCTCGTCGTCGGTCACCACGCCGCCGGCGTTCCTGATCACGTGCGCGTCGCCCTCGGACAGACCGAGCAGGCCGAAGACATTGATACGGGCGTCCATGCAGGCGACGACGGCCAGCTTCTTGGCCGGGGGGATCGGCAGGTCGCCCTTGTCGAACGCAGCGGCGTACGCCTCGTTGTTGGCCAGCAGCTCGTCGGTGACGCTCAAGGCAGTTCCTTTCTCGTTGACTCGGCGAGGTCCCACGGCAAAACTATCAAAATCCAACCGACTTACTTGAGTTTACTTGGAGGCCACTCGCCGGGCCTGGCCAGGCCGACCCGTCAGCCGATCCATGAGCAGTTCGATCGAGCGCTCGAGCTGCTCGAGCGTGGCCTCCTGCACGGATCGATGCCCAGCCTGCGGTTCAGCCAGCCGTTGATCTCGCGATGGCTCGATCCATCGCGGCGGCGGACCTCGGAGACCAGCCGGTGGCGCTCGTCGCGCAGCGAGCTCGCGGCGCTCGAACGCCGGGGCGTATCGCGCCGTCCGGTTCGGCTCGGGTACGGGCACGGCCCCGGATGCGGCCGGGGCCAGGGCGACCGTGGGCTGCGGCGAGCCGAACAGGGTCATCTGCGGGGCGACGTCGGCGCTCAGCGGCTCGAAGGCGGGCGGCGCACCGGACTCGGTGCGCCGGCGCTCCTCGGATGGCTCCCAGTCGCCCGGCTCGGCCTCGCGCGGCGGGACGGCGCGGCGCGCAGCTCCGTCTCGATCGTCGCCGCGTGGTCGCGCAGCACCGGGTCCGCCGGCACGTACAGCCAGCTCGGCTCCACCGGCCGCCCGGGGATCGTGCGCACGAAGCGGCCGACGATCTGGCGGAAGACGAGCGGTGTCTTGGCCGCGGTGGCGTAGACACCGACGCGCAGGCGGGGGATGTCGACGCCCTCGGAGACCATGTTGACCGCCACGATCCAGGCGTCGCGTGAGAGCCGTGAAGGCGGCCAGCTTGGCGGCCGCCCGAGCCTCGGCGTGAAGCACGACGAGCGGAGAGCGCCCGGTGACCTCGCGCAGCAGGGTGGCGATCCGGCGCGCGTGCTCGGAGTCGGCGGCGATGACCAGCCCGGCGGCGTCGCGGTGACCGCTGCGCCGGATCTCGCGCAGCTTGTCGTCGGCCTCGCGCAGGATCCGCGGCAGCCCGTCGGGCAGCTCGGTCGAGATCGCCGTGCGGTACCGGCGGCTGGCCTCGCGCGTGGAGAGCACCGTCTCGAAGCTCGACTCGATCACGTCGTCGCCGCTGCGCCACGACAGCGTCCCGTCGTAGGCGACGAACCGGATCGGGCGGCAGATCCGCGTCGCGCACGGCCTCGGCGTAGCTGTAGGAGACGTCGGGCTCGGCCACCCCGTCGGCGTCGTAGCTGACGCCCGGGAATGGGCGTGGCGTCCGAGCGAAAGGGGGTGCCCGAGAGCAGCAGCCAGCGCCGGCTGATCGCCGAAGGCCGTGGCGAAGGCCTCGCCCCAGGCCAGCTCCTCGCCGAGATGGTGCGCCTCGTCGGCGATCACGAGCGCGTCGCGCGGCAGCGCGGTTCTCCAGCGCGCCGGCGCCTTGGCGATCCGTGCGTAGGTGACCGAGACGCCGTGGAAGCCGCGGCGGCGGGCGGGGCGAGTCGGCGTCGGGCGCGAGGTCGAGACCGAGGTCGTCGGCCGCGCGGGCCCACTGGCGAGTGAGCGGCGCGGTCGGGCAGACGACCACGAGCGCCCTCGTCCTGGACGCCGCGAGCTCAGCCCCGCGCGAACTGAAGCGCCGGGCGCGTCTTGCCCGCTCCCGGCGCCGCGCAGAGCAGGAAAGGGCCCCCGCGCCACCCGGCGAGCGCCTCCAGCGCACCGGTCTGCCAGGCGCGCAGCGCGTTGCGCCGCGTATCGGTCTCGGTGATCGTCACGGGTCGGGCATGGTGAACGAGCGCTCGGACAAATTCGCCTCCCCGGCGCCGGGCCGTGATGACGTCGGCCCCGGCGCGTAGCCTCGCTCTGGATGCCGCGCGTCTCCACGATTCACGTCTGCTCGGCCTGCGGCCACGAGACCGCGCGGTGGGCCGGCCAGTGCCCCGGCTGCGGCGAGTGGAACACGCTCGTGGAGGAGACGCGCAACCCGGCCTCGGCGCGCCGCCCGGGCGGCGGCGCGGCGAGCGTCGGCACGCGTCGGCCGCGGTCGCGCCGCTCGCGCTCGGCCGATGTCGGCGGCGGCCGAGCACGACGCCTGAGCACCGGGATCGGCGAGCTCGACAACGTGCTCGGCGGCGGGATCGTGCCCGGCTCGCTCGTGCTGATCGGCGGCGCGCCGGGGATCGGCAAGTCGACGCTGACGACGATGGCGCTGGCCAACCTGGTCGCCGCCGGCCGCCGGACGCTGTACGTCTCGGCCGAGGAGTCGGCGGCGCAGATCCGGCTGCGGGCCGAGCGCCTGAGCACCGGCGCGGCGCTGCGAGATCCCGGTGATCGCCGAGACCGATCTGCAGACCGTGCTCGCGACGCTCGAGCGCGAGCGCCCCGAGGTGTGCGTGATCGACTCGGTGCAGACGCTCCACACCGCGCGAGCTGACGAGCGCGGCCGGCTCGGTCGGCCAGGTGCGGGAGGTGGCCGGCGAGATCATGCGCGTCGCCAAGGAGCGGCGGATCGCCGTGCTGCTCGTCGGCCACGTGACCAAGGACGGCGCGCTGGCCGGGCCCGCGCGTGCTCGAGCACCTCGTCGACTGCGTGCTGCAGTTCGAGGGCGAGCGCGAGCGCACGTACCGGACGGTGCGCGCGATCAAGAACCGCTTCGGCTCGACCAACGAGGCGGGCGTGTTCGAGATGCGCGACCACGGCCTGGTCGAGGTGCTCGACGCCTCGGCGCGGTTCGTCGGCGAGGCGACGCGCGCGCCCGGCAGCGTCGTGCTGTGCGCGATGGAGGGCTCGCGTCCGCTGCTCGTCGAGGTCCAGGCGCTGGTCTCGCCGTCCGAGCTCGTCCCGCCCCGCCGGGTGGTCGCGGGCCTCGACCGCAACCGCGTCGCGCTCGTGCTCGCGGTGCTCGGGCGCCACGCCGGCATCGGGCTCGGCGCCGCCGACGTGTTCGTCAACGTCGTCGGCGGCGTGCGCGTCGACGAGCCGGGCGCCGATCTGGCGGTCGCGCTCGCCGTGGCCAGCGCGGCGCGGGCGTATCGCGCTCAGGGGCCGGGGCGGGCGGCCGCTGGCGTGCTTCGGCGAGCTCGGGCTGACCGGCGAGCTGCGAACGGTCGCGCACGCCGACCGGCGCGCTCGCCGAGGCGGCGAAGTTCGGTCTGGACCCGTGCTCGAGCCCCGTGTCCACGGCACGCTCAAATCGGTGCTGGCCGCGGCGCGCGGAGCCGAGCGGGCCGGCCGTGGCGGCGGCTTGAATCGGGTGGCGCCGTGGCGTGACCGCGTGCGGCTCGGGGTCTGGGCGGCTCCGACCGACCATCGGATCAAAGCTCAAGACCGGCTAAAATCGTCCTTGATGCCGCCGCGTTCCGGGGAAGAGCTCAAAGAGGAGCTCGAGTCTCGACAAGAGTCCCGGATGGTCAGGGCGCTCGAGATGGTCGCGCCCGGTACGGCGCTGCGCGAGGGGATCGACAACATCCTCCACGCCCGCACCGGCGGGCTGATCGTGATCGGCGATGCCGACGAGCTCGCGTTCCTGTTCTCCGGCGGGATCAAGCTCGAGCTCGACTACTCGCCGGCGTTCCTCTACGAGCTGGCCAAGATGGACGGCGCGATCGTGCTCAACGCCAACGCGACCAAGATCGTCCACGCCAACGTCCAGCTGACGCCCGACCCGACGATCCTCACGCTCGAGACGGGCACGCGCCACCGCACGGCCGAGCGCGTGTCCAAGCAGACCGACGCGCTCGTGGTGGCCGTCTCGGAGCGCCGCGAGGTCGTCTCGCTGTACGTCGACGGGGTCAAGTACATCCTCGAGGACATCCCGGTCGTGCTGGCCAAGGCCAACCAGGCGCTCGCGACGCTCGACAAGTACCGCAGCCGGCTGGACCAGGTCTCGACGCGGCTGACCGCGCTCGAGTTCGAGGGCGGCGCGACGCTGCACGACGTGCTCACCGTGCTGCAGCGCGCCGAGCTGGTCACGCGGATGGCGGTCGAGATCGAGCGCTACATCGTCGAGCTCGGCACCGAGGGCCGGCTGATCGAGATGCAGCTCGACGAGACGATGGTCGGCGTCTCGGCCGACAAGGCGGCGCTCGTGCACGACTACCTGGTCGAGGACAGCGACGAGGCTTCGCGATCGCCGTTCGACCAGCTCGTGCGCCTGCCGCATCAGGACCTGCTGGATTTCGGTCGGCTCGCCGAGCTGCTCGGCTACGACCGCAAGCTGAACACCCTCGACTATCCCGTCTCCCCGCGTGGCATCCGCATCCTGGGGCGCATACCCACGGCTGCCCAAGCTGGTCGTGCAGCGGATCGTGGACGAGTTCGGAGGACTTGAGGAGTTGCTCGCCGCGACGGACGGCGAGCTGGAGACCGTCGACGGAGTCGGCGAGATCCGGGCGAAGGACATCCGCGAGGGCCTTCGCCGCCAGCAGGAGATCAACCTCGTGGATCGATACCTGCAGACGTAGTCGGAGCGCGCGGGCTCCCTCGCCCCGCCCCGGCCTGGACAGAGGAGGACACCATCACAGAGCTAATGGAAGAGCACCTGGAGGATCTCGAGTCTGTCGAGCCGCTCGAGCACATCGAGTTCGAGATCGGCGACAACGTCGTGTATCCGCACCACGGCGCCGGCAAGGTGCTCCGCAAGGAGAACAAGGACATCCTCGGCGAGAGTCGCGAGTACCTGACGATCAAGATCCTGCACAACGACATGACCGTGATGGTCCCGACCGAGAACGCGGCGCTCGCCGGCCTGCGCCGCGTGATCGATGAGGAGACGGTCAAGAAGGTGCTCGCCGTGCTGCAGGACGAGTGCTCGGAGATGCCCAAGAACTGGAATCGGCGCTTCAAGCACAACCGCGACAAGATCAAGACCGGCGACATCTACGAGCTCGCCGAGGTGGTTCGCAACCTCGCCATCCGCGAGGCCGAGAAGGGCCTCTCGACCGGCGAGAAGCAGATGTTCACCCGGGCCAAGAAGATCCTCGCCTCCGAGCTGATGTACGCGCTCGAGATGAACGAGGAGGAGGTCGAGGAGCACCTCTACGAGCTGCTCACCGACTCCTCAGCAACGGCAAGGTGGCCGTCGCCGCCAAGTAGGCGGCCGGCCCGCCGGAGATGGCGGTCGCGTTGATCGTGGCCGCAGGACGTGGCGAGCGCCTTGGGTTCGGCCGGCCCAAGGCGCTCGTCACGCTTGCCGGGCGACCGATGCTCGAGTGGAGCGTCGACGCCCTGCGCGCCGTGCCCGAGGTCACGCGGATCGTCGTGGCGCTCCCGGCGTCGGAGCTCGACGCGGCGCCAGGTGGCACCCTCGCCGTCGCGGGGGGCGATGCCCGCTCGCAATCGGTGCGCGCCGCGCTGGCCGGCGCCGGCGAGGGCGACCCGGTGATCGTCCACGATGCCGCGCGGCCGCTGGCCGGGCCGGAGCTGTTCGGGCGCGCGCTCGACGAGCTCGGCGCTCCGGAGCTGATGCGGTCGTCGCCGCAGCCCGGGTCTCGGACACGATCAAGGAGGTCGGCGACGACGGGCGCACCGTGCTGCGGACGCTCGAGCGCGCGCGGCTGTGGGCGGTCCAGACGCCGCAGGTGTTCCGCCGCGCCGCGCTGGAGCAGGCGCTCGCGGCGCCAGAGGAGGTGCTCGCCGGCGCCACCGACGACGCGTGGCTCGTCGAGCGCGCGGGCGGCAGGGTGCACATCGTCGCCGCCGGTCCGGAGAACCTCAAGATCACCACCCCGACCGACCTGCGCATGGCCGAGCTGCTGGTGGCGGAGCGTGACGCATGAGCACGACCGGGATCGGCTATGACTGCCACCGCCTCGAGCCGGGACGGCGGCTCGTGCTCGGCGGCGTCGAGATCCCCCACGAGCGCGGCCTGTCCGGACATTCCGATGCCGACGTGCTCACCCACGCGATCATCGACGCGCTGCTGGGCGCCGCCGCGCTCGGCGACATCGGGCAGCACTTCCCCGACACCGACGAGCGCTACCGCGACGCCGACTCGATCGAGCTGCTGCGACGTGTGGTCGGGCTGCTCGGAGTCCGGAGGCTCGAGGTCGTGCACGTCGACGCCACCGTGATGCTCGAACGGCCCCAGCTGGCCCCCGTGCGCGAGCAGATCCGCGCCACGCTGGCCTCGGCGCTCGGGCTTACGAGCGACCACGTGAGCGTCAAGGCGACCCGCGGTGAGGGGATCGGCTTCGTCGGCCGCGAGGAGGGAATCGCCGCCCTCGCCGTGGCCACGGTGCGTAGCGTGGACGCCGACCGCTGAGCACGGCACGCCCGTTGAAGATCCTCAGAGCCACACGCACGTCTGCTCGGGCGACCGCCGTCGCGTCGATGGTGCTCGCGCTGGCCGGCTGCGGCGGGGTGGTGCGCCGCAGCGATCCCGGCCGTTCCTCCGTTGCCACGGTGGCGCCGGCGCGCACGCTTGCGGCAGCGCACGTTCCCTACATCTGGCTCGTGCGCACCGACGGCCCGCCACCGAGCGTCGCGGCCGAGAATCGCCACCTGGGCACGACGGCCTGGCGCCTTCCCGGACCGGCCGTGGACGTCGGCGGGCTCGCCGCCGGGCCGGGCTCCGCCTATGTCTCCGAACAGGCCCTGGCGCCGGGGCAGATCGAGCGCGTGTACGTCGGCGACCGCCGCGCCCGCGACGTGCGGATCCGCATCTTCCGGATCGGCTGGTATGCCGGCCGCGGGGGCCGCGAGGTCCTACGCAGCAGCCGCCTCGGATTGCGCGCGCAGCCGCGGTGCGGCCACGACGCGTGGACGGGGCTCACGCAGTGCCGCTGGCATCCGACCCTGAGCTTCCGCATACCGAGCGCGCTCCCGACCGGGATCTACATCGTGCAGGCGTGGGCCGGGGCGCATGACCGCACCGACTGCCTGTTCGTCGTCACTGCGCGGCGGCCAACGCCGCTGCTCGCCCAGCTGCCCACGGCGACCTATGAGGCCTACAACGCCTGGGGCGGCGACAGTCTCTACCCGGGCGGCACGCTCCGCGTCGGGCGGACGGGCACCGCGCAGGGCGTCGAGGTGTCCTATGACCGCCCCTACGACAGCGTGACCGGCGCCGGTCAGTTCTTCACACGCGGGGACGTCTCGATGGTGCGCTTCCTCGAGCACTACGGCTACCCGGTGTCCTACACCGACAGCGAGGCCGTCGACCGCGATCCGGGCCAGCTGGCCGGCCGTCGCGGGCTGCTCGACTTCGGGCACTCGGAGTACTGGTCGGCGCGCGAGGCCAACGCCTGGCGCCGAGCCCTGAACGCGGGGACCAATCTGGCCTTCCTCGGCTCGGACACACTCGACTGGCGGGTTCGATTCCGGCCCGCGGGGTCTCACTCCAGTGAGGCCGGCGCGCCGTCGCATGTGATCGTGGGCTACAAGGAGTTCGCTGCGCTCGATCCCGATCGCGCCCAGCCGACCGGCGATTTTCCCGATGGTGGCGCGCAGCTCGCCGGCTCGGCCTACGTGGGCTGCATCACGCCCCGGATCCGCGCGCCGGGTCCACCTGTCTACCTCTACTACGCTTGGTCGCCCAGCCCCACACTGCGACCGCCCTGGCTGTTCTCGGGCAGCCACGTCAACCGCACGACGACGATTCCCGGGATCACCGGCTATGAGCTCGACGAGCTGACGCCGCGCACCCCGCCCGGCACGACCGTGGTTGGCAGTGGGATCGCACCCTGCATGCCGGGCGGTCACAGCGAACCCGGGGAGCCGTTGCCGCGGGCCGGGCTCCATCAGGCCGACACCACGATCTACACGGCTCGCTCGGGGGCGATCGTGTTCAACACGGGCACGCTGGGCTGGGAGCTCGGTCTCGGGCCCGTGCCGAGCGCGTCGCCCGACGCTCCGCGGCGCGCCGATCCGCGAGTCGTGGCCATGACCCGCAACCTGCTCGATCGGATGCTCGCCCGGGTGGGACGGGCCCGGCGCTAGCCGACGCGCGCGGCGCGGCGTGCGGCCGCCCGTTCGCGCAGCTGCTCGTGCTCGACGAGCCGCTTTAGCTGCTGCAGGCTGCGGCGTATGTGGGTGGTGACCACGGGCGCGGCTACGTGCTCAGCGATCCAGCCGCTGATCCCGGAGCCGGCCACCCCGTAGGCGAGGCGCAGCTCGACCCGCGTACGCCCGCCGGAGGCGTCGCGGACCCGCCAGCGCCCGCGCTGGTCCAGGCCGGTCACCGACGTCCAGGCCATGTCCCGCGGCGCGGCGAACTCGACCACCTCGATCAGGCCGCCGACCTCGGCGGACCCGACCCGAATCAGCATCCGGTAGCGCGCCCCGAGCCCGATCGGCTGCTCGCTGACCACCTCCCAGCGCGTCACCCCGGACATGAAGCTGAGCATCCGCTGCGGGTCGGAGATGACCGCCCAGACGGCCTCCGGCGGGGCCGTGATGTGGACCTGGCCGGAGACTCTCATCCGATGATGGGCAGCCGTCGCTCGGCGGCGAGCGCATCGAGGGTGTCCTGCATCAGGCGCACCAGATGGTCGTAGACCTCGTCGAGGTCCGGATCGGGGCCGAACTCCTCCCGCAGGTTGATCGCGGGCAGCGTCTCGATCGTGATCTTCGCGGGCAGCGGGACGTGCCCGAGCATGTCGCCGACGTTCAGCCCCCACGGAATCGCCAACGAGATCGGCAGGACCTTGAGGCGGAACAGGCGATCGAGGGCCAGCAGCCGCGCCAGGCGCTCGCCTCGGGAGAGGAACAGCGCCGTCTCCTGGCCGCCGATCGAGACCACCGGAACGATCGGCACGTCCTGTTCGAGCGCCAGGCGGATGAAGCCCTTGCGGCCGTCGAAGTCGACCCGGTTGCGATCCCACGAGGGCCGGTGGACCTCGTAGTCGCCGCCCGGATAGACGAGCAGCACGGCGCCCGACTCGAGCGCCTTGCGCGCGTTGGCCGGTGACGCCGCCACGGTCCCGAACTTCCGCAGCGAGCCCAGCGCGGGCATCGAGAGCACGAGGTTGTGGGCGAGCTGGTAGAACGCGCGCTCGACCCCGAAGTAGGCGTTGAAGGCGAGCGTGAAGACGGTCGTGTCGGGCGTAACGTTGCCGCCCGAGTGGTTGCCGACCAGCAGCACGGGTCCCGCATCGGGGATGTTGCCGAGCCCGCGTACCTCACCGCGGAACCAGATGCTGGCCAGCAGCCACATGAGCGGCAGCCGCTCGCGGATGTAGTCGGGGTCGCGCTCGTCGAGGTCGGCGCGGGGGATGCGGCTCTGCAGCTGCTCGGTCATACCGCGCATCGCCCGCGAGAGCAGTGAACCGGTGGACTTTGCGAGCGCGGGGTCCTCACCCGGTGTCGTCACATGCCCGTTCGGGCTGTGACCGTTGCGACTCGACTCGTTCGCTACCCCCGTCTTCGCCATCAGCTAATCCTAGGCCCTCTGAGCGTCTTCAGGCGGCGCGAGAACCACGTCTGCGAAACACGAGCGGCGCGGGCAGTGCCCGCGACGCGTCGGCGCGGCCGAAGAAGTCCATCAGCAGGCCGTTCGTCCGCTCAGGATGCTCGACCTGCGGAACATGGCCGCAGGACTCGAGCGTGATCTGCTCGGCACCCGGCAGCGCCTCCGCCACGTGGCGGCCGAAGGCGGAAGGGATGAGCACGTCGTGGCTTCCCCAGATGAACATCGCCGGCGGCTTGAGGCCGGCCAGCCGGGGATAGAAGCCGCTGCGCCCGAACGGCGACTCGAGGTAGATGTTGCGGGCCGAGGACAGGAATGCGTAGCGCGCGCCCGAGGACTGATAGATGCGACGGAACTCGTCGACCATCAGCTCGCCGACCTCGGGGTCGAGCGCGTCGCGGTCGCAGAAGATGCTCCAGAACTGGGCGGCGACGATCGAGCGGTGAAAGCGGTGCGGGAGCATCCCGAACTCGGGACGCAGCACGCGGACCAGCGGATGGAAACCGCGGCGCACGAAGGCCACGGCCGGGCACAGCAGGCCCAGCGCGCCGACGCGCTCGGGCGCGTGCAGGCCGACCTCGATCGCGACCCGCCCGCCCATCGAGTTGCCGACCAGGTGAGCGGTCCGGATGCCCAGCTCGTCCATCATGCCGAGCACGATCTCTGCGAACCAGCGCGCGTTGTAGGCGCCCGTGGCCGGCTTGCTCGAGGACCCGAAGCCGGGTAGGTCGAGCGCGTGGACCCGGTAGCGCGGGCTGAGCGCCGCGGCGGTCTCGAACAGCGAGGCCCGCGTGCCGCCGAGGCCGTGGATCAGCAGCACGTCGGGACCGCTGCCCATCGTCAGGTTGGAGATGCGGTGCCGGCCGACGCGCACGTCATAGATCCTGACCAGGGGGTCGCGTCCGTTGGGCAGCCGGAACATGCCCTCGAAGCCGACGGCCTGGTCGAGGTTGCCGCGCACGTTGAGCAGCCGGCGCTGAAAGGCGTCGATGCCCGAGAAGTCGCCCTCGCGCAGGCCCATCCAGGTCACGGAGTCGGTCGAGATCGTGACGTCCGGACGGCGACGGGTCGCCCCGTTGCGCACGCGCGCGGCGTGGCTCGTGCAGCGCACCTCCCAGATGTGGCCCAGATCACAGAGCCGCACGTGGTACGTGGCGTCGAATCCCGCCTCGGCGCCCAGGTAGCGCTCGGGCAGTGACCGGAAGGCCCGATCGACGCGATCCATGCGCTCGGCGTTTGAAAGCTCCTCGAACACCGCGATCACCCTATAGCGGCCGCCGGTCCGACGCTCCACCGGCGCAGGGCCGGCCATCCGTCCCGCCGGGCGGCGAATCGATCATCTACGGTTGCCGGACCGTGCGGACGATCTCGCTCCACGACACGCTCACCGGCCAGGTGCGCCCGCTCGAGCCCCGAGACCCCGGGCGGGTGGGCATCTACGCCTGCGGTCCGACTGTGTACAGCCGTGTTCACGTCGGCAACGCCCGTCCGTTCGTGGTCTTCTCGCTGCTCAAGCGCTTTCTCGCGCATGAGGGACAGATTGTGACATTTGTCGCGAATATTACCGACGTCAACGACAAGATCTACGCCGCCGCGGCGGCCGAGGGCGTGCCGAGCGAGGATCTCGCCCGCGAGATGGGCAGCGCCTACATCGCCGACACGGATGCGCTGGGCCTTGGCCGGCCGGACCACGAACCGCTGGCCAGCGAGACGATGAGCGAGATCATCGAGCTCATCGGAAGGCTTGTGGACAGTTCTCACGCGTATCCGGCCGGGGCCGACGTCTACTTCTCGGTGCGCAGCTACCCGAAGTATGGAGAGCTTTCACATCGCGATGTGGACGCGATGGATCAGGGCGAGGGCGTCGAGGGAGCGGAACTCAAGCGCGACCCGCTCGACTTCGCCCTCTGGAAGGCCGAGAAGGAGGGCGAGGACACGGCCTGGGACTCTCCGTGGGGACGCGGCCGTCCCGGCTGGCACATCGAGTGCTCGGCCATGGCCGAGAAGCTGCTCGGCGTCGACTTCGATATTCACGGCGGCGGCTCGGACCTGATCTTTCCGCATCACGAGAACGAGGCGGCGCAGACCGGTGCGGCGCACGGCCGGCCACTGGCGCGGCTGTGGATGCACAACGGAATGGTGCGGATCAAGGCGCCCGAGGCCGCGGCGGAGGAGAAGATGGCCAAATCGGTGGGCAACGTGTTCCTGCTGCACGAGGCGCTCGCCGCCTACGGCCGCGACACGCTGATCATGTACTTCATCGGCGGCCACTACCGGCAGCCGGTGGCCTTCGACGATGAGCGCCTCGAGGAGGCGGCCGCGCGCGTGCGCCGCGTGCGCGAGGCGGGCCGGGCGCTGCTCCCCGCTTCCTCGCCCACCTGGTCGGGACCGCTCAAGGAGCGGTTCTTCGCCGCGCTCGCCGAGGATTTCAACACCCCCCGCGCGCTGGCCGCGCTGTTCGACTGGGTCCGCGAGGCCAACCGGGCCGGTGGGGGCGTCGGCGATGCGGATCTGCGCGAGATGCTCGACGTACTGGCCCTCGAGAACCTCCTCGACGCCGACGGCTCCCAGGCGCCGCCTGAGGTGCTTGCGCTCAGCGAGGCTCGCGAGCGGGCACGGGCCAAACGGGACTGGGCGGCCGCCGACCGCATCCGGGACGAGCTCCAAGCGCTCGGGTGGGAGATCCGCGACGGCCCGGACGGCCCCGAGCTCCGGGCGCGGTGATCGTCTACGGACGCAATCCGGTCCGTGAAGCGCTGCGCGGAGGCCGCACTGTGCAGCGGATCTGGGCGACCAAGAACGCCGGGCGTGAGCCGTGGCTGGCCGGCGCCCGCGTGGGTGTGCAGCCGGCGACCGCCGAGGAGATCGAGCGGCTCGCGGGCTCGCTGGATCACCAGGGGGTCTGCGCGGACGTTTCGATGTTCCGCTACGCGGACGGCGCCGAACTGCTGCGCGCCCCGGCGCCGCTGATCGTCGCGCTCGACCAGGTGCAGGATCCGCAGAACCTGGGGGCGATCGTGCGCAGCGCCGAGTGCGCGGGCGCGAGCGGCCTGGTGCTGCCGGAGCGCCGCGCGGCCGACGTCACGCCGGCGGTGGCCAAGGCCTCGGCCGGTGCCGTCGAGCACCTTCCGATCGCGCAGATCCGCAATCTTGCCGACTTCCTGGCCGACGCCAAGACGGCGGGGCTGTGGTGCTACGGCGCCGACGCGCGCGCCAAGCTCGCCTACGACGCGGTCGATTACTCCGGCGGCGTGGTGCTCGTGCTGGGCTCCGAGGGCCGAGGCCTGCGCCCGCGCGTCGCCGCCGCCTGTGACGCTCTCGTCGCGATGCCGCTGCGCGGGCGCATCGAATCGCTCAGCGTGAGCGCCGCCGCCGCGGTGCTGCTCTACCAGGCGGCCGCTGCCCGTCGCTGAGGTCGGCGGCCGCGCGTGGGCCGGTCGGCGGCGGGCTGCGACGGTCGGCGGTCGCGCATGGGCCGGTCGGCGGCGGGCTGCGACGGTCGGCGGTCGCGCATGGGCCGGTCGGCGGCGGGCTGCGACGGTCGGCGGTCGCGCATGGGCCGGTCGGCGGGTCCCAGTCCGCCGTTTTGAGAGCGAGCTTGCAAAGCCGGCGGATTCCCTTGACAGCTGTGCAGTGCTATGTCAAGCTCGCGCCGGGAGTTAAGGATCAACTCGAGCTTTAGTCTCGAGGCTGGGTTGGAGGGGTCTGCAGCTGCGGTTGCATCCCATTATTTGAATAGGTGCGGCGCCAGGGGAGGTGACGCGTCACGAATTTCCAAACGGTCCGTCGCGCTGCGACGAGGCCACGGAAAGGAACAACTCGTGGCTCGACTTTCGGCCTCTTCTCAGGGTCAACTTCAGGTTGAGGATGGTTATCTGATCGCCCTCGCCAAGCAGGGACATGCCGACGCGTACGACCGGATCGTGCGCCGCTACTACGGCTTCGTGCGGCTCAAGGCCTCGTCGTACTTCCTCGCCGGCGGGGATTCCGACGATCTGATCCAGGAGGGTCTGGTCGGCCTCTACAAGGCGGTGCGCGACTATCGCACCGACCGCGAGTCGAGCTTCCGCAACTTCGCCGAGCTCTGCATCACGCGCCAGATCATCACGGCCGTCAAGACGGCCACGCGCAACAAGCACTCACCGCTGAACCAGTACGTGTCGTTCTCGAGCTCGCCGGCCGGCACCCAGGAGAACGAGCGCGACGCTCGACGAGCTGCTCCCCGGTTCGACGGTGCATGATCCGGTCAATCAGGTGATCTCCTCCGAGGAGCTGCGGGCCCTCGTGACCTGCATCTCGACGGCGCTCTCCGAGCTCGAGTCACGCGTACTGTCGCTCTACCTCGACGGCCACTCCTACGAGGAGGTGGGACGCCGCATCGGTTGTGACACGAAGACCGTCGACAACGCCCTGCAGCGGGTCAAGCGGAAGGTCGGGGTGCACCTGTCGGAGCGGAATGTGGCGGCGTAGCCGTCGGCGCCGCTGAGGAGGGCCGCGCCGGGCGGAGCTCGACGCTGAACACCGCGCCGCCGCCCGGTGCGGCCGAAGCCTGCACGCTGCCCCCCATCGCGCTGACCAGCTCGCGCACGATCGCCAGGCCGAGCCCTGAGCCCACCACCCGCTCGCTGCGGTAGCGGTCGTGGAGATAGAAACGCTCGAACGCGTGCGGCAGATCCTCGGGCGAAAGACCGGGGCCGGTGTCACGCACGGCGATCGTACCGTCGCGTTCTGACACCGTCACCGCGCCGCCCGCCGGCGTGAGGCGCAGCGCGTTCTCGATCAGGTTGGAGGTGACCTGGAGCAGCCGCTGCTCGTCGCCGAGCGCCCAGGTCCCGTCGCCCCCAGCCGGGTCGTGCACCAGCTTGACCTGGAGCTCGCGCGCGCCCGGCAGATGCCGCTCCACGGCGAGCTCGGCGACCAACCCGAGCTCGACCGGCTCAGTGGCGACCGAGAAATCAGCCCGGCCGAAGCGCGCGAGGTCGAGCAGATCGCGCACGAGCCGCTCCAGCCGGTCGGCCTCGGCGCCGATCACCCGCGCACCGTCCGCCGGCGCGACCGCACCCTCGTCGATGGCCTCGGCGTAGCCGCGGATCGAGGTCAGTGGCGTCTTGAGCTCATGGCTCACCGACTCGAGGAAGCTGCGCTGCGCCTCGCGGGCGCGAGCCGAGCTCCCTGGACATCTCGTTGAAGGCCCGGCCGAGTCCGGCCAGCTCGTCGTCGCCGCGCACCGGGACGCGGACGCCGGTCTGGCCAGCGGCCACCCGACCGGTGGCTGCGGCCAGCTCGCCGATCGGCCGCGTGAGCCGACGTGCGAGCAGGAATGACAGCGCGGCCGCCAGCAGCGCGCCGCCCAGGCCGGCGATGATCAGGCTCCAGAGGAAGGGCCGCCATTGCGCGAAGGCGAGCCCCGCGCCACGTACGAGCACGACCTGTCCGGCCGGCGTCGAGCGGGCCACGTAGAGCAGGTCGCGGCCGCCCACGGTGATCGTGCCGCGGCTGTTCCCGCTCGCGCCAATCGCGGCCAGGACGGCCGCGGCCCGGCGCGCGCCGAGCCGGCGCGGGGTGCCGTTGCCCACGCCGTAGACGTGCGCGCCCGGTCCCAGGACGCCGGGCACGTCGCCGATCGCGGCCACGACATCGGTTTGGCGCTCGAGCGCCGTCATCTGCTGGCTGGCGACGCGGTGGCGGACCAGCGCGACCGCCACGACGACGGTCAGTGCGCACGAGGCCGTCGCCGCGAGCGCGACGTAGGCCAGCACGCGGCGGCGCAGCGTCACGCGGCCGCCTTGTACCCGAGCCCACGGATCGTCCGGATCAGGTCCGGGTGGCCGAGCTTCTTGCGCAGCTGGGCCACGTGCACCTCGACGGTGCGGGTCTCGACCAGGCGAGAGGAACCCCCATACGGACTCGAGCAGCTCGTCGCGGGTGACGACCTGGCCGGCGTGTCGAACCAGGTACTCGAGCAGGTCGAACTCGCGCTGGGTGAGCTCGATCTCCCGGCCGTCCACCCGCACCTCACGGGCGCCGCGCGCGAGTGTGAGCGGGCCCAGTGCGGTGACGTCCTCGGGCGTGGCGGCCTGTCCCGCGCGGCGCAGGACGGCCTTCACGCGGGCGGTCAGCTCGCGCGGCGAGAACGGCTTGGCCACATAATCGTCGGCGCCGAGCTCGAGGCCGGCGACGCGGTCGGGTTCCTCGTCGCGCGCCGTCAGCATGATGACCGGCACTCGGCCGTCGATTCGCCGGCAGACCTCGAAGCCGTCGATCCCCGGCAGCCCGATGTCGAGCAGCACGAGCTTCACGGGATGGCGAGGCAGCTCGACGAGCGCCGTCTTCGCCCGAGCGCACCCAGAGCGCCTGGTAGCCCTCGCGCTCCAGATACGTGCGCACCAGGAGTCCGATGTTGCGGTCGTCCTCGACCACCATGATCAGCGCGCCCATGGGCGAATCGTAGGCGCCGCTACGGCCGCCTCTGCAGCGGCTTTACACGCAGCTGACCTTCACCTGACCGAGCGCTTGCGCGCGGCACTCAGCATCTCACCGGCAGCAACCCGTCCAGGGGCAACCACGACAAGCGAGGTAAATCACATGTTGCGCAGATATTGGAAGCTGGGAGTGGTGGGCATCAGCTGTGCCGCGCTCGGCGTCGGCGCGAGCGCGATCGCCAGTGCGGGCGCCACGAGCAGCACCAGTCCGGCCGGCGCGAGCGCGTCGGCGAAGCACGAGGGGGCCGGCGCGCTGTCGCGGCGTCGCCTGCTCCGGCGGGCTGTGCACGGGGAATTCGTCGTGCCCACGAAGAGCGGCTTCGTCACCGTGACGCTCGATCGTGGCGTGGTCCAGTCAATGAATGGCCAGCAGCTCACCCTCACCGAGGGGACCAAGACCACGCACCGCACGGTCACGCTGAGCATCCCGGCCGGGGCGCGCGTGCGCGACAACGGCAAGTTGGCGACGCTGGCCGACGTGAAGCCCGGCCAGCGCGCGCTCGTCGTGCACGGGCCGAAGCGGACGCTCGTCGTCGCGCGCGACAAGCGCGTCGGCTGAGGATCTGGGCTGGGGAGTCCGCGGCCTCGGGGCGGGGCCGCGGGCTTGGGAGGAGGTGCTCCTAGGCGCCGATCGGCCCGAGCACGGCCTCACGGCCGTAGGTGCTGAAGGCGCGAAAGCGTGAGAACAGGCGATGGTCGGGGCCGTGGAAGTCGGCCGAGCCGGTGCTGAGCAGTCCGAGCTGCGCGCAGCGGTCGGCCAGAGCCTCGGTCTGCGCGCGGCTGTGCGTGGCGTAGAAGCACTCGACGCCGTCCAGGCCCGCAGCGTGGAAGCGATCGACCATGGCCAGCACCTCGTCGTCTTCGGCCAGGTCCCAGAACGGGTGCGCCCACACCGCCACGCCGCCCGCTCGGTGGATCACCTCGATCGCCTCCGGCACCGACGGCGCGGCGCGTGGCCTGAAGGCGGGCCGGCCCTCGATCAGATAGCCCTCGAGGAAGAGCGAGGGCTCGGCCCGGTCCTCGGCGGCCAGGCGGGCGGCGTTGGCCGGGTGCGAGACCACGGCCTCGGCCAGGTGGGGGCGGCCGATCGACTTGCCCTCGGCGCGGCGCTCGGCGAGCAGGCGGTCGTCGAGCTCGAATCCGAGCTCGCGCAGCGCGGCGCTCATCTCCACCGCGCGGCGCTCACGGGCACTGCGATAGGCGCGCAGGCGCTCGAGCAGGTCGGGGTCGTGATGGTCGATCAGGTAGCCGAGCACGTGAAGATCGCGTCCACCGCTGTCGAGCGCCGAGATCTCGACCGCCGAGACAAGCCGTAATCCGTGCTCACGGGCGGCTGCGAAGGCCTCGCTCACGCCGTCGACGCTGTCGTGGTCGCTGAGCGCGAGCAGGCGCACGCCGGCGCGAGCGGCGCCGGCCACCACTCCGGCCGGCGTCAAGGCGCCGTCGGAATGCACCGAATGGCTCTGAAGGTCGAACGTGGGGGGATCGTCGGTCAGGCGGGGGAGCGTACCTGCGACGACGTGTGATTGAGGGATCAACTATACTTCACCTAATCCGGTGCTCTGCACACCAGGCCTTACCCCGGCATCTGAACCCGACCCGCAAAGGAAACCCCATGCCCAAGCTGATGATCGTGATCGCGAGCACGCGACCCGGACGCGTAGGCCTACCCGTGGGGCAGTGGTTCGCCGATCGGGCCACGGCGCACGGCGGGTTCGAGGTGCAGGTCGCCGACCTTGCGGAGATCAACCTGCCGCTGCTCGATGAGCCCAACCATCCCCGGCTGCGCAAGTACACGAGGCCCCACACGCAGGCCTGGAGCGAGCTGGTCGACGGTGCGGACGCGTTCGCCTTCGTGACGCCCGAGTACAACCACGGCTACCCGGCGGCGCTCAAGAACGCGATCGATTACCTGCATGAGGAGTGGAAGTACAAGCCCGTCGGATTCGTCTCCTACGGTGCCGTGGCGGCCGGCACGCGCTCTGTGCAGCAGCTCAAGCAGGTCGTGGCCGCGGTCAAGATGACGCCGCTCTTCGAAGCGGTGGCGATCCCGTTCGTTGCGCAGTTCCTCGACGACGAGGGTGCCCTGCGCCCGAACGAGGCGCTGGAAGAGGCTGCGGACGTGATGCTCGACGAGCTCCTGCGAGTCGAGGAAGCGCTCCGCGCACTGCGCCCGCAAGCGGTCGCGGTGAGCTGAGCCTAGTCCTCGAACTCCGCGGGACGCTTCCCCAGGAAGGCGGCGATCGCCTCGGGCGGGGCCGACCCGAACGTGCTCATGATCTGTTGGCGATCCTCATACTCGATCGCCGTCTGCTCAGCCGGAATCTCGAGCGCAGCCCACATCCCGCGCTTGGTCAGCCGGACGCCCCAGGGAGCGAGTGCCGCGATCTGCTGAGCGGCCTCGAGCGCTCGTCCGGGTAACTGATCGTCGTCGAGCACAGCGGCCACCAGACCGATGCGCAGCGCCTCCTGGGCGTCCACCCGCCGCCCGGTGAGCATCAGCTCGTGCGACCGCGATGCTCCGATCAACCTGGGTAGCAGCCAGCTCGTGCCCATGTCGCAGTTGGACACGCCGATGTTGATGAAGGCAGCCCGGAAGACCGCCGAGACGCTCGCGTAACGGATATCGGAGCCCAGGGCCAGGGCGAGGCCGAAACCGGCCGCGGGACCGTTGACCGCGGCGATCACCGGCTGGGGAAGCGCACGCAGCGCGAGCACCAGCGTCGACATGTGCTGCTGGTTGGCCAAGCGGTCGCGTGCTTCGTCGCTGCCGTCGTTGTCGGGGGCGGCTCCGTACCCCTGCAGATCGAGCCCGGCGCAGAACCCGCGTCCGGCGCCCGTCAGGATGACGGCGCGACAGGAGCGGTCGGCGCCGAGCACCCGCAGCTCGCGGTGCAGCTCCTCGCACAGCTCGGCGGTGACCGCGTTGAGCTGATCGGGGCGATTCAGCGTCAGACGCCGAACGCGCGGGGCCGGCTCATCGACTAGCAGCACGGGACGCACGGCCCGGACCCTACTATGCGCGTCGTGAGCACTGATGAATCGATCGCGCAGGCCAAGGCGCGCGTAGCCGCGGCCGGACGCAGCCTCGCGCAGCAGGGGCTCGTCCTCGGGTCGGCGGGCAACGTGAGCGCCCGGGCCGGTGACCTCGTGGCCATCACCCCGGCGGGAGCCATCCTGGCCGAGCTCGAGGCCGAGCAGGTCGTACTCGTCGATCTCGAGGGCGAGCTGGCCGGCGGCGATCTGGCGCCGACCTCGGAACTCGCACTGCATCTGGGCATTTACACGCGCTATGGGGCCGGGGCCATCGTCCACTGCCACGCCCCGGTCGCCACCGCGCTCGCCTGCGTGCTCGACGAGGTGCCGCTCGTGCACTACCAGATGCAGCTGCTCGGCGGGACCATCCGTGTGGCCCCATACCGGCCGTTCGGGACCGCCGAGCTTGCGGCTGTGACGCTCGACGCCCTCGAGGGGCGGACGGCGGCGCTGATGGCCAACCACGGCGTGGTCGTCCATGCCCGCGATGTCGAAACGGCCGTCGAGCGCTCCGCGCTGCTCGAGTGGCTCTGCACCGTCTACTGGCGCGCCGCCGCGATCGGGCGCCCGCGCGCGCTGAACCGGCAAACCCCGGCCGCGGAGGCCCGCCCATGACCGAGACCAGCATCACCCGCCGACGATTTGTCGCCGGCACGATCGCCACGGGCGCCGCGGCGGCTCCGGCGGCGCAGGCCGCCGCACGCCGCCCCCGGCCCACGTCCTCGCCGCGCCGGGTCGACGTCGCCGTGGTGGGGGCGGGTCTGGCCGGCCTGACCGCGGCCCGTGACCTCGTCCGGGCCGGTCATTCCGTCGCCGTGCTCGAGGCTCGCGATCGCGTCGGCGGTCGCTGCTACAGCCTGCCGCTCGGGCGCGGCGCTAGCGATGTGGCCAACATGGGAGCGACCTTCGTGGGCCCCACGCAGACGCGAATCCTGGCGCTCATGAACGAGCTCGGGATCACCAAGTTCCCGGTCTACGCCACGGGCAAGCTGCTCTGGTACGAGAACGGCAAGGCAACCCCCTACTCCGGGCTCGTGCCGCCCACGACCGACCCTGTCGCCGCGATCCAGCTCGGAACGGTGACGATCCCAGCGCTCGAGAGCATGGCCAGGACCGTGCCGCTCGACGCTCCCTACACCGCCCCCAACGCACGCGAATGGGATGGCATGACCGTCGAGACATGGGCCAATCAGAACATCCCGACGAGCGACGGCCGGGCTCTGCTCGCGCTCGCCGTCGAGGCCGTGCTCTCGGTGGAGCCGCGGGACGTCTCGCTGCTGTATTTCCTCTTCTACATCCACTCGGGCGGCGGCGTCAACGCGCTGGTCGGCAATGCCGGAACCGGAGGCGCGCAGGACTTCCGCGTGTCCGGTGGCACGCAGCGAATCTCGATCGAGCTGGCCCGCCGGCTCGGCGGCCTTGTGCACATCGGACACCCTGTGCGCCGCATCAGCCAGGACCAGCGGGGCGTCGTCGTATATGGCGACGGCCTGACGATCAACGCGCGGCGCGTGGTCGTGGCCGTGCCCCCGACGCTGGCCGGGCGCATAGAGTATTCGCCCGGTCTGCCCGGCCTGCGTGATCAGCTGACCCAGCGCATGCCGATGGGATCGTTGGTCAAGACGATCGCCGTGTACGACAAGCCGTTCTGGCGCGAGCAGGGACTCAACGGCCAGGTCACGGCTGATCAGGGTCCGATCAAGGTGTGCTTCGACGCCTCGCCGGCGAGCGGCCGCCCCGGCGTGATGCTCGGCTTCGCCGATGGCGAGGATGGCCGCGTGCTGAGCGCGCTGCCGCTGGCCGAGCGACGCCGGAGGGTGCTGGCCAACTACACGCGCTACTTCGGCAGCCAGGCGCTGAACGCGCGCAAGTACATCGACAAGCCGTGGGACAACGATGTCTGGTCGCGCGGGTGTCCCGTCTGCATCATGCCGACCGGGGTGATGACCTCCTACGGTCGAGCGCTGCGCGCGCCTGTGGGTCGCATCCACTGGGCCGGCACGGAAACGGCCAGCGTGTGGAACGGCTACATGGACGGGGCCGTGCGCTCCGGTGAGCGCGTCGCCGCCGAGGTGCGGGCGGTCCTCTAGGGCATGGCTTCCGTTCGCATCCTGTTGATCTCGGGCAGTCTGCGGTCAGGGTCGACGAACTCGGCGCTGCTCCGGACCGCCGATGCGCTCGCCCCGCCGGGGGTCGAGGCGGCCAGTTACGGGGGGATGGGCGAGCTGCCGCATTTCAACCCCGACGGCGACGCGGAGGGCGCCGAGCTCGACCCCGCGGTCGTCGAGCTGCGGCGCCAGCTCGGCGCCGCGGACGCGCTCCTGTTCTCGACGCCCGAGTACGCCGGGGCGCTGCCCGGGTCGTTCAAGAATCTGCTCGACTGGACGGTCGGGGGCGGCGAGACCTATGGCAAGCCGGTGGCCTGGATCAACGCGTCCGGCGAGGGCTCGCCGACCGGGGCGGCCGACGCGCACGCGTCACTGCAGAAGGTGCTCGGCTACACCGGCGCCGAGATCGTCCCGAGCGCCTGCCGGCGGATTCCGGTGCCCAGAGCCGCCGTCGGTGCCGACGGCCTGATCGCCGACCCCGAGATCCGCGCCGGCGTGGTCGCGGTTCTGAACGCGCTCGCTGATCACGTGCGCGGCTAGAGGTTCCAGCCGAAGTAGACCTCGACCGTGCGAATCCGGTCGTCCTCGAAGGTCAGGATCTCGGTGTTACGAAAGCGGCTGCCATCGGTGCGCGTGCTCTCGTAGGTCACGAGCACCTCGTCCCCGAGCTCGACGAGCCGGATGAAATCGAAGGCCCGTATCTGGCCGGCATTCGGCCAGCAGCGCTCGAAGTACCGGGCGCGGTCGATGCCGACGTCGGCGGGGCTGTAGAAGGTGAGCTCGTCGCTGAGGATCCGCTCGGCGACACCGCGGTCGCCGGACGCATAGGCACCGTACATGTCGCGAACGAGCTGCAGCCGGTCTTGGCGGGGCATCGGATGCTCCTTTTTCGGGGGGTCGTCCCTGAAACTGCCGCGGGCTTCGGAACTGAGCGCTCAGAGCTCGGCGACGGCCCCCGGTACAGCCGCCCTGAGCGCGGGTGGCGAACAACTTAACATCTCGGTTGTGGGCCCCACGGCGGCGGTTTCGTTAGCGCACCAGAGCAGCGGCGACCCCGGCGCGCCGGCGCTCGTGCTCTCCAACTCGCTGGGCACCAGGCTCGAGATGTGGGACGGACCGGCCGACGTGCTCGCCCAATGCAGGTGGCTGATTCGCTACGACCATCGCGGCCATGGTGCATCACCCGAGCCGCCTGGGCCCTACGCGCTGAGCGACATCGCGAACGACGCGCTGGCGCTGCTCGACTCGCTGGGCATCGAACGCACGTCCTTCTGCGGGATCTCCCTCGGCGGCATGGTCGGCCTGTGGCTGGCCGCGAACGCCCCCGAGCGGATCGAGCGCCTCGTGGTCTGCTGTAGCTCGGCCCACATGCCGCCGGCCTCGGCCTGGGCCGAGCGAGCGGCGGCCGTCCGGGAGGCCGGGAGCGTCGGGGCCGTCGCTGGCGCCGTAGTGAGCCGCTGGCTCACCCCCGGCTTCGCCGCCCGTCGCCCCGAGGTCCTGGCCGGGCTGCGGGAGATGCTCGCCGGCGCGCCACCCGCGGGCTACGCCGCCTGCTGCGAGGCGATCGGTGCGATGGATCTGCGCCCGATGCTCGCCCGCATCAGCGCGCCGACGCTGGTCATCTCGGCGGCGCAGGACCTGGCCACCCCGGCGGAGGCCCACGGCCGGGTGATCGCCGACGGCATTCCCGAGGCGCGGTTCGTGATCCTCGAGGGCGCCGCCCATCTGGCCGTCGCCGAGCGCCCGGAGCGGATGACCGAGTTGATACTGAGCCACCTCGAATGAAGGAGCAGACCGTTGCCAGACGATGCCCACGCCGCCGGAATGCGCGTCCGCCGAGAGGTGCTCGGCGATGAGTACGTGGACCGCGCCGAGCAGAACCGGACGCCCTTCAACGAGTCCTTTCAGGACTACGTCACGCGCTGCGCCTGGGGCAGCGTCTGGACCCGGGACGAGGAGCTCGACCGCCGCACCCGCAGCGCGGTCACGCTCGCCGTCCTCACCGCACTGGGGCGCGAGAACGAGATCGCGCTGCACGTCCAGGGCGCACGGCGCAACGGCCTGTCAGACACGGAGATCGCCGAGGTCCTGATGCACACCGGCGTCTACGCCGGCGTGCCGGCCGCCAACGCGGCGTTCGCGATCGCGACGCGGGTGCTTGAGGAGGGGTAGGGGGCTCCTGGCGGAGCCTGGAGGTCCGTGTCGGGTCAGGCGGGGGGGGCGGTTGGGAAAGGGGCTTGGGGTGGTCTGGGACGCCTGGGGGGGTGGTCTGGGACGCCTGGCGGGGGGTTTGGGATGCCGGGGCGGCGGGACGCCGGGGGTTGGGGTGGGCCGCCGCGCGGGCGGAATCGGTCACGCGGAGCGCGCATAACGCGACACACGTCTCTTGGAATCTGGGGGTGTGTCGCGCCATGCGCGCCCTGGCGCGCACTCTGCGACACACGTCTGATTTGGCGTGGGCTGTGTAGCGTTATGCGCGTTCGGGCGCACCCTCCCCAGCCGCCGTTTACGCCGCACCCCAGCGCGCGCGCCCGGCCCGGCCGCGCCGCCGCCGGCCGCCGCGCCGCCGCCCGCCGCGGCCGCCGCCGCGCCGCGCCGCCGCGCCGCGCCGCCGCGACGCCGCCCGCCGCGCCGCCCGCCGCGCCGCCGAGCGGACCCGCGCCCTCCTAGATCGGGTACTCGCGCGGCTCGTCCTGCACGGTGATCCAGCGCAGCTCGGTGAACTCCTCGAGTGCCGCCCGGCCGCCGAAGCGGCCCCAGCCGCTGTCCTTCACGCCTCCGAACGGCATCTGGGGCTCGTCGTGCACGGTCGTGTCGTTGACGTGGCACATGCCCGTCTCGAGCTGGCGCGCCACGTCGAGCGCGGCTTCCACGTCGCCGCCGAACACGGCCGAGGAGAGCCCGTAGTCGGTGTCGTTGGCCACCCGCACGGCCTCCTCGGCGCCGTCCACCTCGACGATCGAGACCACCGGGCCGAAGGACTCCTCCCCGTAGATGCGCATCGCGGGCGTCACGCCGCGCAGGACCGTGGGCTTGAACGCGGGACCGTCGGCACCTCCGCCGGCGATCACCTCAGCGCCGTGGGAGACGGCGTCCTCGACGAGCTCGCTAACGCGCCTCACCGCGGCCGCGTCGACCAGCGGGCCGATCTGGGTGACCGGGTCGGCGGGATCGCCGACGGACAGCGAGCCGGCCCGTTCCGCCAGGCGGGCGGCAAAGTCCTCGGCGACGGAACGGTCGACGACGATCCGCTCGGTCGACATGCAGATCTGGCCCTGGTGCATGAACGCGCCGAAGTTGGCCGCGGCGGCCGCACGCTCGAGGTCGGCGTCGGCCAGCACGATCATCGGCGCCTTCCCGCCGAGCTCGAGCAGCACGCGCTTGAGGTGGCGCCCAGCGTTCTCGGCGATCAGCCGCCCGACGCGGGTCGAGCCGGTGAAGTTCACGCGGCGGACCGCCGGGTGGGCGATCAGCTCGTCGACCACGTCGGCGGCGTCGCGCGGTGCGTTGGTGATCAGGTTGATCGCGCCACCCGGGACGCCGGCATCGAGCAGCGCGCGAACGATCGCACCGTGGGTGCGCGGGCTCTGCTCGGAGGCCTTCAGCACGACGGTGTTCCCGTAGGCCAGGGGCGCGGCGACGGCCCGTGTGCCGAGGATCACGGGCGCGTTCCAGGGTGCGATGCCGACGACCACGCCGACCGGCTGGCGCACTGCGCGGGCCTGCTTGCCCGGAATGTGCGAGGGGATCTGCTCGTCGTGAGCCTGCTCAGCCTGCGCGCCCGCCTCGTGCAGCATGCCCGCGGCGAGCTCGACGTTGAACATCCCCCAGCCAAAGGTTCCTCCGGTCTCCTCGGTGACGATCGCCGCGATGTCGGCCTGGCCTTCCATGAGCAGGTCCGCGGCTCGGTCGAGCAGCGCCCGGCGCTCGGCGACGGGCTTCGCCGACCAGGCCGGGAACGCCCGGCGGGCGGCCTCGGCGGCTGCGCGTGCGTCGTCTCGCGAGGCCGCAGCCACGATGCCGGCCGACTCGCCGTTGTACGGATTTCGCTTCTCCACGGTGGCGCCCGCGTGCGCGTCACGCCACTGCTCGCCGATCAGGAGCTGCTGCTCCACGCTCACGGTCGCCATCTGGCTCTCCTCGCTTCGACTTGACGCTCGAAGATGAGCCTACCCAACCGCTGCCGGCGCCCACCCCCTCCGGACACAGCTGGGCGGAGCTGGCTCAGGCGTGGCGGCGCGTCGCCAGCGCGCGCCGCACGAGCGCCGCAGCCAGCTCCGCGTCGAACGGCACCTCGCCGAGGTTTGCCCGCATGCGATCGGCGTCGACCTCTAGGCGATCGACCAGCTCGGCCGTCCATGAGAGGGCTGAGCCCGTGAGTCGCAAGAGATCCGAGAGTGTCTCCCACTCGGCCTGCCAGGCGCCGGCCGCACGCTCGAGCTCGCCCGACATCGCCGCCAGCATCGTCGCAACGAGTCCCGGCGTGCGGATTGCGCACGCGGCCGCCGAGACCGCGGCGACCGGATTCTGCTTGTGGGCCATCGCCGAGGAACCTCCACGTCCCGGCTCGCCGCGCTCGCGCAGCTCGGCCACCTCCTGCTGCGCGAGCAGCGTGACGTCGCGGGCGAGCTTGCCCGCGACGCCGGCCAGGACGCCCAGCGCGCCGGCCAGCTCGGCCACGCGAACCCGATCTGAGTGCCAGGCGAGCCGCGGCTCACCCAGGCCGAGCTCGGCCGCGAGCTCGGAGACGATCCGCGGTCCGTGCTCGCCGTAGGCCTCGAGCGAGCCGACGGGGCCGCCGAGCTGCACGACGAGCCGCGTTGACCGAATCGAGCTGAGCCCGGAGCGGGCGTCATCGAGACCGCTCAACCAGGTCGCGGCACGCAGGCCGAAGGTGGTCGGACGCGCCGACTGGAGCAGAGTGCGGCCCATCATCGGCGTGCGGGCGTGGCGCTCGGCCAGTCCGGCCAGGCCGTTGGCGGCTCGCTCGGACTCCGACAGGATCGATCCGAGCGCGCGCTGCGAGACGAGCATCGCCGCGGTGTCCATGACGTCCTGACTGGTGGCTCCGTGGTGAACCCAGCGGCCGGCGTCGCCGGGCACCGCCTCGCGCAGGGCGGCGACCAGCGCGACTGCGGGCTGCGCGCTCTGGGCGGCGGCGCGGCCGAGCGCCGCCGGGTCGAACCGCCATGGCTCGCAGACGGCCTCGATCGCCGTGGCCGCGGACTCGGGAATCGCCCCGACCCGGGCGCAGGCCCGCGCCAACGCCCGCTCGAAGTCGAGCATCGCGGTCAGCCACGCGTGGTCGTCAACCTGTCCGGCAGCGTCGCCGCGCGCGAAGATGCCGCCGAAGAGCGTGTCGCTCATGAGACGCGCTACTACAGCAACTCTCGCGGCGGCTAGGTGCGCCGGCGCCGGCGGCTGGCGGTCACGTCGAGCTCGCCGGCATCGGTTCGGTGGCCCGCGGCACAGCGCAGCTCGGCGTGTACCTGCTCACCGCAGTCGTGGTGGCGCAGGATGATCGGACCACCGTCGGAGGCGACCCACCGATCGCCCCACTGCATCAGGGCAACCAGGGCGGGGAGGAGGTCGGCGCCCTTCTCGGTGAGCCGGTACCGATGCCGGGTCCGCTGGCCAGGGTCGCGATAGGGCTCACGCTCGAGCAGGCCCTCCTCGACGAGCTCGCGCAGGCGCGCGGCGGCGACGGGCTCGCTGATGCCGACGCGGCTGGCGAAGTCGTCGAAGCGGGTCGTGCCGTAGAACGCCTCGCGCAGGATCAGAAACGCCGAGCGCGTGCTGACGATCTCGAGCGCCCGCGCGATCGAGCAGCGGTCGGCGGTCCAGCCCTCGCGGGGGTCGAGGGCGCCGGTGAGCTGAAGCGTGGTCTCCATCCCTCCATCCTAGCTGACTTGTATCGCGCTAAGTCACCCTGTTACGGTTCCTGGCTATGAAAAGCCTAAGTCAGGGATCGCGGTCCGGCCGCGCGACCTCCCCCCGCACCGTGCTCCTGATCGTGTGTGCTGGTGTCGTGCTGGCCAGCCTCGATCTGTTCATCGTGAACGTCGCGCTGCCGCAGATCGCGCGTGACTTCCACACTCAGAACCTCGGTGACCTGTCCTGGGTGCTGAACGGCTACGCGATCGTCTACGCCTCGCTGCTCGTGCTCGCCGGAAGGCTTGCCGATCGTCACCGTCGCAAGTACGGCTTCCTGCTTGGAGTGGCGGTCTTCACGGCGGCTTCGGCGGCCTGCGGGGCGGCCACGAGCGTGGCCATGCTGGTCGCGTTCCGTCTCGTCCAGGCCGCCGGGGCGGCACTGCTGACTCCGACCTCGCTGAGCCTGGTGCTCGCGGCCTATCCGGCCGAGAAGCGCCACGGGGCGGTGCGCGCGTGGACGGCGGTCGGCGGCGTGGCGGCGGCTCTCGGGCCGGTGATCGGCGGGCTGCTCGTGGCGGCGAGCTGGCGCTGGGTGTTCCTGGTCAACGTGCCTGTCGGGCTGCTCGCGATCGCCGTCGGCTGGGCGAGGCTGCCCGACGCGCCCGGGAATGCCATTCCGCGCCCGGACGCACTCGGCGCGGTGCTGGCCACGGGCGGGATCGGCGCGCTGACGCTGGGTTTGGTCAAGGGCGGGGACTGGGGCTGGGACCACGTGACGACGATCGCCGTGCTGGCCATCGCCGTCGTCGTGCTCGGTCTCTTCGCTCTGCACTGCCTGCGCAGTCGCAACCCGCTCGTCGATCCGGCGCTCTTCCGCGTGCGGAGCTTCTTCGGCGCCTCGCTGGTCGCGCTGCTCTTCTCCGCCGCGTTCGGGGCGATGCTGCTCTCGATCGTCCTCTGGGCACAGGACGTCTGGGGTTGGTCGGCGCTCAAGACGGGGCTGGCGGTGGCCCCGGGGCCGCTCATGGTGCCGCTGTTCGCGTTCCTGGTCGCGGGCCGGCTGATCGCGCGGATCGGTGCGGGCTGGGTGATCGCCATCGGCTCGACGATCTTCGCGGCCGGGATCGCCTGGTGGGCGCTGGCCGTCGGGCTCGCCCCGGACTATGCGGGCGAGATGCTCGGCGGCATGCTCCTCACGGGAGTCGGAGTGGGCCTGACGCTGCCCACGTTCATGGCCACCGGCGCCTCGTCCTTGCCACCGCCGTCGTTCGCGACCGGGTCGGCCGTGATCAACATGCTGCGTCAGGTCGGGCTGGCCATCGGTGTGGCCGTGCTCGTCGCCGTCCTGGGTTCGCCCGCCACGGCGCAGGCTCGCCTGAGCGCCTTCCACCAAGGCTGGTGGGTCACCGCCGCGATCGCACTGGCTGGGGCGGCGGGGGCGCTCCTGCTGCTGCGAGCTCGTCCGGCGCCGGCTTCAGTCCAGCCGGCTCGGCAGCCCCAGGCGCTCGAAGATCGACTCGACCTTGGACAGGTCCGGGGGTAGATCCGGCCAGCGCGCGAAGTCTTCACGGTCGCGACCGTCGGCGGACCGCGTTATGAAGGCGGTGACCTCCGCGATCCGGTCGCCCCGCAGGGTCAGTACGTCGAGCGCGAACGGGCGGAACGCGCCCTCGTCCTCACGCCACGTGTAACAGCCGATCGCCGCCTGCCCGTTGGCCCGCGTGGGCAGATGGCGCCAGCGCCACCGGCGCGACAGCGGTCCGACCGAGAGGAAGGCTCGGAGCGCCTCGTGTCCGCGGTACCAGCTGGCCAGCGGGGGCATCGACCACGCGGCGTCCTCCGCGAGCATGGCCACGACGGCCTCCACGTCCCCGCGCTGCATGGCGTCCATGTAACCGTCGACGACCTGGCTCAGCCGCTGGTCGCCGAGCGCACGGAGCGTGGTCTGCTGGCTCTGCTCGGGAAGCCGTTCGTCGACCGTCTTGCGAGCGCGCTGAAGCGCGCTGTTGACCGAGGCCACGGTAGTGTCCAGTGACTCAGCGACCTCGTGCGCCGAGAAGCCCAGCACCTCGCGCAGGATGAGCACGGCGCGCTGGTTGGCCGGCAGATTCTGGAGCGCCGCGACAAAGGCGAGCTCGACGCTCTCGCGCAGCTCGTAGCGAGCTTCCGGCGCCGCGTAGTCGTCGTCCAGGCCGAGGCCCTCGTCAGGGTAGGGCTCCACCCAGGCCGACTCGATCAGCGGCTCGCCCGGACCGTCGTACGGATTTCCGGGGGGCCCGTAGTCGATCGGCAGAACGCGCTTGGGGCGCCGGGCGATGGCATCGAGCGAGGCATTGGTGGCGATCTTGTACAGCCAGGCGCGAATCGGCGCGCGGCCGTCAAAGCGCGGCAGGCCGCGCCACGCGCGCAGCAGGGCATCCTGGAGCGCATCCTCGGCATCGTGGAGCGAGCCGAGCATGCGGTAGCAATGGGCCTGGAGCTCGGGGCGATGTGGCTCGACGAGCCGCCGGAACGCATCCTGGTCGCCGCCCCGCGCGGCGGCGAGCAGCTCCTTCTCCTGCTTGGACGCGTGGATCGAGGTGGTGCTCATCGTGTCAGGAAGGTTAAGGGGCGTCGGGACGAGGGACGAGCGCGATGAGTTTCGGACGTTCCGGCGGTCCAAAGGTCACGGCATGGCGCCCAGGGCCCCGAATCCCGTCGTCCACCTCGAGCTCCATACGGGGAATCTGCCCCGTGCGTGCGCTTTCTATGCGGAGCTCTTTGGCTGGCGCGCTGAGGTCATCCACGCCGGCCGTGGAAGCTATGTCGGGCTCGACCTCGGCGATCGCCTGGAAGGAGGGGTGGTCGAGCGCGATGCGCCCCAGCCGCTGTGGCTGCCCTACGTGCGCGTGCCGTGCATCACGCAGGCGATCGAGCGCGCCCGCGGACTCGGCGCCGCGGTGCGCCTCGAACAGCGTGAGGGCCCGGCCGGTTGGCGCAGCATCATCGCCGTGCCCGACGGCGGCGATGTGGCGCTCTGGCAGCCGAAGTCCCATACGTGTGACTAAGACCGGGGGCGGGGGCGAAACTCATCGGTCGCGCCGACGCGGGCGCTCAGTCCGCACCGTAGCCCTGATCGCGCAGCCAGACCACCGTTCGCTGCAGTCCCTCGTTCAGGCTGACGCGCGGTTCCCAGCCCAGCAGCCGGCGCGCCTTCTCATTCGAGTAAGTGCCCGTCCGCAGCAGGTAGCGCGCCGAGGCCGCGTTGACCTCGTTGTCGCCCGGTCGCAGGCGGGCAGCGTGGCGCAGGACGGTCGCGGCGGGTAGCGCGATGCGGGTCGGCAGCGTGATCAGGCGCCGCTCGACGAGCTCGGCGTAGGGCGCGAAGAAGTCGCGGCAGGGGACGCCGAAACCGTCCGACAGCGTGAAGATCTGGCCGATCGCCTGCGGGGAGGACGCCGCCAGCACGACGCCGTCGACCAGATTGTCGATGTAGACCGGCGAATGGATGCCCCGGCCGCCCCCCGGGAGCGTGAATCGCCGGGCCCGGATGAGCTCGGCGGGGATGATCGCCCAGGCGCGCGATCCGGGGCCGTAGACGTCACCGGGGCGGACGATCGTGCAGCGCACGCGACCCTCGAGCTGGGCCTGCAGCACCACCTGCTCGGAGGCGATCTTCGAATCGGGGTAGGGGACGTAGGTGTTGCGGACCGGGTAGCGCTCGTCGACGCCGTCCGGGAAATCGAACCCGAAGACGGTCACCGAGGAGAAGTGGACAAAGCGCGCACCGGTGCGCTCCGCGGCGGCCAGCGCGTTGAACGTGCCCAGGACGTTGGCCCGCCAGAACTCCTGCGGGCGCTCCAGCCGGAACGAGACCGTGGCCGCGGTGTGAATCACGAGCTCGCAGCCCGCCGCGTGATCCTGCCAGGGACCTGCCTCGCCGACGTCTCCGGCCACGATGCCCCGAGCCGGGTCCGACGTGAGGTCACACCCGGCCACGTCGTGGCCCTCCGCGCTGTAGCGCGCGTGCAGCGCCCGCCCGATGAACCCGGAGGCGCCGGTGATGAAGACCCTCATTGGGGGGACTCTAACCCGCCCGGGTGCCTGCTCTCAGTCGACCGCGCGGCGGATGAACAGGCGCGTGCCGAGCACCGTGAAGAGCACCAGAGACACGCCGAGCCCAAGTGCGATCCAGCCGCTACCGAGATGCGGGAGTCGCGTGAGCGCGCCGCGCAGTCCCTCGCTGACGTAGGTCAGCGGGTTGATCAGCGTCAGGATCTGGAACCAACGCAGGCTGTGCAGCCCGTTCCAGGGATAGAAGGTGCAGCCGGTGAAGATCAGCGGCGTGAGCACGACGGCGAAGGCCACGCTGATCCGGTTGGGCGGCACGGCCGTGCCCAGCACGAGCCCCATGGCCCCGGCGGTCAGGCTCCCGAAGATGAAGATGGCGATCAGAGCCGCCCAGTCCGGCCCGCTGACGTGAATGCCTCCTGGCAGGATGATCGCAGCCAGGGGGAGGATCAGCAGCCCGGCGATCATCCCGCGCAGCGCCGCGATCAGGATCTTCTGGATGGCCACCGCGGCCACGGGCAGCGGCGCCAGCAGCCGGTCCTCGATCTCCTTCGTGAACGAGAACTCGATCACCAGCGGCAGGGCCGTGTTCTGGAGCGCCGTGAGCACCAGCGTCAGCGCCATCACGCCGGGCATCAGGAGCGTCCCATAGCCGACGCGCGCGGCGCCGATCTGGGGCAGGACGCGTCCAAAGACGAACAGCAGGAAGATCGGTTGCAGCAGCGCCTGGGCGAGGAACGAGCCGAACTCGTGACGCACCGTCACCCACAGGTCGCGCCCGCACAGCGCGAGGAAGGCTCTCAGCTGAATGTTGCGGGCTCCGTACGGAGCCTCCGGGCGGCTGCGCGGCACGGCTTCGGCGCTGACGCTCAGCGTGACCACCGCCCGCTGGCCTGGGCGCCGTCGGCGCCGCGCAGCTCGCTGCCGGTCAGGTGCACGAACACATCCTCGAGCGTGCCCTCCAGGCGGCGCAGCTCGATCAGCTCGAGCCCGGCCCGGTCGGCCGCGGCCAGCGTGCGGGCCGGCAGGGCCTCGGTCGCCTCGGCGTCCTGTTCGTAGAGCCGGACACTCCAGCGCCCGTCCTTGGACCGGCGCGCGTCGACCCGCTCGGCGTCGCACATCTCGGCGAAGGCCGGCGTCGGATCGGACTCGCTGGCCACGATGACCTCGAGGCCGTGCTCGGCGGGCAGCAGTCGTCTCAGCCGCGTCGGTGTGTCGAGCGCGATGATCTTGCCGTGGTCGATGATGGCGATCCGGTCGCAGAGCCGGTCCGCCTCGATCATGTCGTGGGTGGTGAGGATCAGCGTCGTGCCGCGCTCGCGCAGGTCGACCATCATGTCCCACAGGAACAGGCGTGACTGGGGGTCAAGCCCGGTCGTGGGCTCGTCGAGGATCAGCAGCCGCGGCTCGTGCATCAGCGCGCGGGCGATCATCAGCCGCTGGGCCATGCCCCCCGAGTAATCGTTGACGTGATCGTTCTCGCGGTCGCCGAGCCCGAAACGCTGGAGTAGCTCACGCGCCCGCTCGCGGCGTTCGCGGCGGCCGGCGCCGAAGTACGCGGCGTGGAAGGTCAGGTTCTCGATCGCGGTCAGGGCGCGATCGAGGTTCGACATCTGCGGCACCGAGGCGATCCGTAGCTTGGCCGAGACGGGGTCTACGCTGACGTCGATGCCGTCGAGCAGCACGCGGCCGCCGGTCGGGCGCACGCGCGTGGTGATCGTGCCGATGGTCGTCGTCTTGCCGGCGCCGTTAGGGCCGAGCAGGCCGAAGATCTCGCCCTCAAGCACCTCGAAATCAATCCCGGCCACGGCCTCGGGGCCGTTGGCGCCGTAGCGCTTGTGGAGGTCCTCAACGCGGACCACGGCAGCTGGCAGGGCGGCGTTCATCTCGCCAGCCAATGTAGCTATCCGGCTCGGCCGACTAGGGCAGGCGCGCGAGCGCCCCGTGGCAGCGGGCGCCGCGCAGCGAAACGGTGGCCTGCTGGTCGATCTCGCGCGACGATTGACCGAGCGTCAGTCCGTAGCAGCCCGGCCGCATGTCCGAGGCGTGCCGGACGACGTTCCACACGGCGAACGAGGCTGGGTCGAGCGTCAGCGTCACGGTCCGTGAGCGACCGGCGCCGAGCGTGACGCGTGTGAACGCGCCCAGACGCCTGGGCGGCTCACCGTTCACCGGCACCTTCAGGTAGAGCTCCGGCGCCGCCGTGCCCGCCCGTCGCCCGCGGTTTCGCACCCGGAAGCTGACCCGTGCGCTCAGCGGGGAGCGCGGGACGCTGCTCACCCGCAGCCGGTCGATGGCGAACCGCGTGTAGGAGAGCCCGAAGCCGAACGGATAGGCCGGCGTCAGATCCCGGGCGTCGTACCAGCGGTAGCCGACGAACAGGCCCTCCCTGTAGTTGACCTGTTCGTTGACGCCCGGGTAGGCCTGCGGGTCTCCGGCCGTGGGGAGTTGCGTCTCGCTCTGCGGGAACGTGGCCGGCAGACGACCGCCCGGGTCGACGTCCCCGAACACGACGCGCGCGATCGCGGGACCGGCCATGCCACCCGGGTACCAGGCCTCGAGCAACCCGGCCACCTGAGTCCGCCACGGCGTGAGCACCGGCCCCCCGGTCTCCAGCACGACCACGGTCCGGTGCTGCGCCGCCGACACGGTGCGTATCAGCCCATCCTGATCGCCCTGCTGCGGGCACTCGAGCGTCATGCAGTTGCGGTCCACGCCCTCGGTGTCGTAGTCGCCGGCGAACACGATCGCCGTATCGGCGGCACGCGCGTCCGCTGCCGCCTGGGCCGGATTGGACCCGTCGTCGTAGGTGATCCGCACCCCCGGGCCGAGCCGGGCCGTGATCCCCGCCAACGGCGAGATGAAGCTGTACGGCGTGATGTTGCCCGAGCCCCCGCCGGTCACGAAGCGCTTGGCGTAGGCGCCGATGATCGCCAGCCGATGCAGCCGCGCCGCTCGCAGCGGCAGGATCCCGCCGTGATTGCGCAGCAGCGTGATCGCTGACTCCTCGATCCGCTGAGCGTCGCGTGCGTGCGCCTGGTGGGCGATCGTCGTGTCGACGTTCGTGTACGGGGCGCGGTCGAACAGGCCGAAGGCGAACATCGTGCGCAGGATGCGACGCACGTGCTGGTCGACCTGCGCCATCGTCGCCTGGCCGGTAGACAAGGCGAGGTTGACCTGCGCCGGACCGTACTTGGCGCCCGGCCACGGTTCGAAATCGAGCCCGGCCGACAGCGACGCGGCCGTCCCGTGCACGGCCCCGTAGTCGGCCACGACGGCCCCCGCGAAGCCCCATTGCCGCCGCAGGATGTCGGTCAGCAGCGCGCGATTCTCGCAGGCGTACGTCCCGTTGACCCGGTTGTAGGCGCACATCACGAGCGCCACATGCGCGCGGCGCACGGCGGCCTCGAACATCGGCAGGTAGATCTCGTGCAGGGCCCGCTCGCTCACGCGCGCGTTGACGAGCGCCCGGTTCCCCTCGGTCGGCGTGGGCCCGAGCAGTTGACCGGGCGTGGTCTGCTGGGCCAACGGGCTGTAGCCCTCCTGGTTGTTCAGGGCGAAGTGCTTGATCGTGGCCATCACGCCCTGCGACTGCGCGCCCTGAATCCAGCCCACGGCCATGTCCGAGCTGAGCAGCGGATCCTCGCCGTAGTCCTCGTAGGTCCGGCCCGCAAGTGGGGTTCGCACGATGTCGACCGTCGGTCCGAAGACCGCGTCGTTGCCTTTGAGGCGCGCCTCGTTGCCGACCACCGAGCCGTACAGCCGACCCAGGCTCGGGTTCCAGGTGGCCGCCAGGGCCATCGGCGCGGGCAGCGCGGTCACCGGTCCCTGACGCGGACCGAGTGGCCCGTCGGTGTAGTTGACCGTCGGAATCCCCAGCCGCGGCACGCCGTCGCCGGTGCCCGTATGGGCGTTCTCGCCGCCCACGACTCCGGCCACGTTGTCGCCCCCGAGCAGCGAGATCCTCTCGCCGGCACTCATCGCGCTCAGCAGCAGCGCCGCGCGCGCGTCCGGACCCAGTGCGCGATTGCACCAGGCGTGCGAACCACACGGCCCAGAGGCCGAGGCGCTCGGGGCTCCTGCCAGCAGGAGCAGCGAGCCGAGGATGAGCAGCGCGCGTCTCATGGCTCTGCCGGTGGGACCCACCCGGCCGGAAATGCGCGCGCCGGGATCTCGCCGGCGTACCGGGGAAACCAGCGCCTGGCGAGTTGCTCCGCGGGCCGCCCCTCGATCATGGGGCGCAGGTCGCCGACGACGAGCAGGACGCGCAGCGTCGCGCCGATCTGCAGATCGGCTGCGGTGGGGGCGTCGCCGCCGACCACGCCCTGCGCGGCCAGGGCGTCGATGTGCTCGAGCTTCCCGGGCAGGCCCTGAAGGTCGTCATGGAGGCGCGCGGCGCTGATCTTGTGGTAGCGCCAGCTGGAGCGCACGTAGCCGATCGCGTAGTCGGTACCCGGTCCGTCGAGCGGCCCGGCGCCACCGAACGTACCGAGGGCCTCGGGCCGGAAGTGCAGGGCGCCCCAGGGCAACCGCCGGCCCAGGTCCTGAAGCTCCTCATCGCCCCAGCGCTCGGCGTCGCGCACCGCCTCGGCGATCGGGTCAGGGTAGAGCGCCGGCTCCGGCGCCAGCTGTTCGAGCCGGGCGAGGATCGGCCGTGATCCGTGCACCGGCTCGCCGTCGATCAGCAGGCCCGGAACGGTCGACCGGCCCTCGCCGTAGATCGCCTGCATGTCCTCGACGTGCTTCCCGGCTGTGAGCTCGGTGCGCTCGTACTCGAGTCCTTTGTACTGGAGCGCCATCTCCACGGTCATGCACGGGTGCGAGGGGGGGAGGGCGTGCAGGGTGAGCACGGGGCTCGGCATGTCGGTGGGCACTCTACGCATCCGGAGCGTCGTGGGCGCAACCCTTCGGCAACGCTGGTGTAATAGGGGCACCGCGGCCCCGCTTCCGCGGTCATCCCCGTCCCCAGGCCCGATGAGCCCCAACGCTCTCTCTCTGAGTCGCCTGCGGGCGATTGACATCCTGCCTCGTCGGCGCGCTCGCTTCGAGCGAGCTCGGGTGAGCCTGGCCGATGGCGCTCGGACCACACTCCACGTCGCGAGCTACGAGCGTGGCGCCTTCGCCGCGCGCGTGGTGGTCCTCGCGGAGCCTGAGCAGCTGATCCGCTGGTGCCGGCGCGCCGGGATTCGTCACGCCGTGGTAGGGGGCTTCTTCGCGCGCCCGCGATACATGCCGCTCGGCGAGCTGCGCATCGCGGGCAAGAGCCACCCCCATCTGGCCTTCGACGCGCCCTGGGCGGGCACGCGGGCCTGCGTGCACGCCGCGAACGGGGACGTCCGGATCGCTAGGCGTGGCGATCTCGGTGCCGAGCCCCAGGGCGATCTCCTGCAGGCGGGCCCGCTGCTCGTGGCGCAGGGACGGCGTGTCGTGACCGACGGTGAGGATGCTGAGGGCTTCTCGGCCGGCGCGCACCAGTTCGATTCCGACATCACCCGCGGGCGCTACCCGCGGGCCGCCCTGGCCATCGCGGGTGACCGCTTGCTCGCCGTGGCCTGCGACGGACGAACGCGCCGTGACGCCGGCATGACGCTGCCCGAGCTGGCCGACGCACTGCTGGAACTCGGTGCCTCGGAGGCCCTCAACCTTGACGGGGGCGGGTCGGCGTCGCTCGTGCACGACGGGTCGTTGCGCAACCGGCCCCGCGAGCAGCACGGTGTCGACCTGCTCGACGGCCGGCCGGTGGTCACCGCGATCGTGTTCGAGCCGCGCGTCTGACCGGCGGTCTCGGCCAGCGGGCGGAGGCGGAGCCGCCCTCGGGCGCCGGCCAGCCATACTCGGTGGCCGATGAAGCCCCGCGTGCTGTCAGCCATCATGTTCTCCCCGCGTGGTGGTTCGGCCCACGCGGCTCGGGCCCTGGCGCGCGGCCTGCGGGCTCAGGGGTGCGAGGTCAGGCTCGTCGCCGGGTCCCGGCCGGACCTTGGCGTCCACGGCGATGCCAAGACATTCTACGGCGATGTCCACGCGGTGGACTTCGGTCCGGCGCTCCTCACCGAGGCTCCTCTGCGCTTCGAGGGGCCCCCGGGCACGGCCCCCCTGCATCCGTCGTTTGAGGATCGACCCGGTGCGCCGGACCGCGTGTTCGCGATGCTCGACGACCTCGACTATGAGCGGCAGGTGCGTGCCTGGGCGCGCGAGCTCGCACGCGCCAGTGCCGCGGATGCCGACGTCCTGCACATCCATCACCTGACGCCGCTCAATGAGGCTGCCGCACGCGTTGCCCCGGGAGTGCCGATCGTCGGCCAGCTCCACGGCACCGAGCTCTTGATGCTCGAGCGCATCGCGGCCGGTGCCCCGGTGCAGTGGCGCCACGCCGAGCGCTGGCAGGAGCGCATGCTCGGCTGGGCTCACGCCTGCCGGCGACTCGTGGTCGCTCCGGCCGGCTTGGAGCGCGCCCTCGCGGTGCTCGGCGTGCCCCGCGAACGGCTCGTCGCGCTGCCCAACGGGGTCGACGTCGAGCTCTTCTCGCCGCGCGACTGCGATCGGCGTGCCTTCTGGCGGGCGGTCCTGGTCGATGACCCGCAGGGCGCGCTGCCCGGCGAGCTCGCCGGGAGCTTGGCCTACGGCGAGGCGGAGGTCCTGCGGCTCGCCGGTGGGACCGTGCTGCTCTACGTCGGACGCTTCACCGCGGTCAAGCGGTTGGACCGCCTGATCGAGGCCTTTGCCCGGGCACAGCCCCAGCTGACCGAGCCCGCCGGGCTCGTCCTGGTCGGCGGGCACCCCGGCGAATGCGAGGGCGAGCATCCGGCTGAGATCGCCGGCCGGCTCGGCGTGAGCGGTGTGTTCCTCGCCGGGTGGCGTCCGCAGGAGGATCTGCCGACCTTCTTCTCGGGCGCCGATGCGGTTGTTCTGAGCTCGGAGCGCGAGCAGTTCGGACAGGTGCTGATCGAGGGCATGGCCTGCGGCCTGCCCGCGGTGGCGACCAGCTCGCTCGGCCCCGCGGCGGTGATCGAGGACGGGCACACCGGATGGCTCGTCCCCAACGGTGACGAGGCGGCCCTGGCCGGGGCGCTCGTGGAGGTTGCGGAGGGGCCTGGTGAGCGGCGCCGGCGTGGGCGCGCGGCGCGCCATCAGGTGAGCGAGCGGTTCTCGTGGTCGGGGATCACCGCGCAGCTCCTCGAAGTGCTCGACGAGGTTGCGGATGGCACACGCCCCTCCTCGGCAATCGCGCGTTAGCCTCTCCCGCTCGCGAGTTCAAAGTTGGGCGCAGGTCGAACTTCTGAGGAAACGCGGGCCCGCCTGAGCGACTTTCATCTCCTCCCTCGCCGGCCGGCCCCGTTACAGGAGGAGACGAGATCGGACACGGCGCATGCCCGACGTCGCCCCAGAGCCCCAGAACCACAGCTCGATCGCCGCCGAGATATCGAATCTCGTCGTGCGCACCATGAGCTCCTACACCGGTCGCGGACCGACGAAGGCACGCACCGCCATCGACGGCGATCTCATCACCGTTGTACTGCGGGACACGCTGAGCCGGGGCGAGCGTCGGCTCGTCTCCGACGGGAG
Source organism: uncultured Solirubrobacteraceae bacterium (assembly GCA_963725515.1). GTDB lineage: Bacteria > Actinomycetota > Thermoleophilia > Solirubrobacterales > Solirubrobacteraceae > Palsa-465. Next base: position 110,289 of record CAVRZB010000009.1, read on the forward strand.
CGAGGAGCTCGTCCTGCAAATGAGAAAGGCCTACCAGATGACCATGCGCGAGGAGCTGATCGCCGGGGTCGAGCGTCTCATGGGACGCCGCGTGATCGCCTTTCTCAGCGATAACCACATCGATCCGGACATCGCAATCGAGACCTTCGTGCTCGACTCCTCGCCCGCAGCGAAAGCCTGAGCCTCAGGACGCGAGGGCGACCGTCTCGCGACGCTCGGCGCTCATCCGTGCGGCCTCGAGCACGCTCAGGGCCGCCAGCGCGTCGCGGGGGTCGACCGGCGGTGGGCCGCCGTCGCGCAGAGACCGAGCGACGCTCGCGTAGAAGCGCGGCCAGTCGCCGCGCTCACTCGGTATGGCCACGCCCTCACCGCCGGCGATCAGGCGTCCCCAGTTCGCCTCGGGCTCCGTTCCCCAGTCGGACCGCGTCTCCGGTCGCTCGCCCTCGGCCAGGCGATCCTCCTGGCTGTCCAGCTCGGACACGATGAAGGCGCCCGCGGTGCCGAGCACGCGCAGCCGTGGCCCGGGCGCGGCCGTGACCGCCGATGCGCGCAGGTGACTGATCACGCCGCCGGCGTGACGCAGTGCGACGAACGCGTCGTCGTCGGACGGGGCGCCCCGGCGTGCGTCGACCTCGGCGTACACGTGGGTCGCCGGCCCGAAGAGCACCAGGGCCTGGTCGACGAGGTGGCTGCCGAGATCGAGCAGCTGGCCGCCGCCCTGCTCGGGCGGCGTCGAGATCCGCCAGGCCCCGCGAGCGGCTGATGGCTGCCAGCGCTCGAAACGGGACTCGTAGCGCACGATGTCGCCGAGTCGGCCCTCGTCCATCAGCCGCCGCAACGTGAGCTGATCGGAATCCCAGCGGCGGTTCTGGAACACGGTCAGCAGTACACCCGACCGCTCGGCATGGTCGATCAGCGCCGCGGCCTCGCCTGCGCTCGGCGCGAGCGGCTTGTCGATCACCACCGGGAGTCCGAGGTCGATCGCCGCGGTGGCCAGGGGCGCGTGCGAGTCGTTGGGCGTGGCCACGACGACGAGATCGTGATCCTCGGCGCGCGCCCAGAGCTCCGCCGGGCTGCTCAGCACATGGGCATCGGGGTAGCGGCGCGCCACCTCCGCCTGTCGCTCGGGACTCGAGGTCACGACGCTCGTCACCTCGAGACCCTCCGCGGCGGCAACGAGCGGGGCATGGAACACGCGCCCCGCGAGCCCGTAGCCGATGATCGCGGTGCGCAGGTCAGCCATGCGCTCAGCATACGTCGCGGTTGCGAAGCCGCGCGCTGGGGCGCTCGCGCGCTATAGGCTGCAACCTTCGCACGCGCCCGCCTTCCCTCACGAGATTAGGACCGGTCAATGTCTTCAGGTTTCAGCCTCCCCGCCCGCCTCCTCGCCCGCGTCCTCGGCGCCTCCGCGGCGCTCACGCTCGTCTTGGCCACGGGCGCGACGGCCGCGACCCCCGCGGTGCCGATCCAGGCCACCGGACCGGCTCCGACCCTGCCCGCCTTCATCGGTGCCCCGGCCAGGAGCCGTCCGGTGCTCGGGGTTGCCGATCCCTGGCAGAACCCGTTCATGGCCACGGATCCGCGCAACAGCGTGCACAACGACGCCTGGCAGAGCGACAACTACGCTCGGTTGTCCGGGCCGCTCGGCCGGCATCCGCAGACGCTCTCGACCGGGCTCGGTCGCGATTGCATCACGCTGACCTTCGACACCAAGGGCCGGCTGATCGGCACCTGCACCGACCTCAGCCACGGGCCCGCCCTGTATCTGCTCGATCCGCAGACACTGGCCCTGCTGGCTTTCTATCAGCTTCCGTACGTGCCGCCGCCCACGGGCACGAACCCAGCGCTGAACACGACCGGAGGGGCGTACTTCTTCCTCGACCGGCACAACCACGCCGTGCTCGCCGCGTCGACCCGCAAGATCCTCGTCTTCGGCGTCGACGACGCACACGGCGCGCCCCAGTTCAAGCAGCTGGCGAGCTACGACCCGACGCCCTGCCTGTCGGCCGCTGACCGCATGCCCTCGGTGCTCCCGGATGCCCAGGGCCGCCTGTGGTTTGTCGGGCGCTATCACGGCGCGGTCGGTGTGCTCGACACGCGGACGGGGCGTTGCCGGTCAGTCATCCTCGGCGAGGAGATCGAGAACTCGTTCGCCGTCGGCAGCGACGGCGTGTACATCGTCACCGACAAGGCCATGTACAAGTTCCGGGCGGGAGCGAGCCTGATGCCGAGGCGCGTCTGGAGCATGCGCTATCGCAACAGCGGGCTCCACAAGCCGGGCCAGATCAACGCCGGGTCGGGCACGACACCGACACTGATCGGCCCGCTCAGCGGGCACAGCAGGTCCCCGGCGCCCACCTACGTGGCAATCACCGACAACGCGGATCCGATGAACGTCGTCGTCTACCGCACCGCGGACCGCCTGGCCGCCGGCCAGCGACGCGTCGTCTGCCAGATTCCGGTGTTTGGCAAGGGCGCGAGCGCCGATGAGAACTCGCTCATCTCCATGGGCCGATCCCTGATCGTCGAGAACAACTACGGCTACGACCTGCTGAAGTGGAATGACGTCATCGGCGGGGGCGTGCAGGTTGGGGGCAACCTCGGGCTGGTGAGCTCGCCCGGCATGGACCGCATCGACATCGCGCGCAACGGCTCGGGCTGCCGGATCGCGTGGCGCAACACCACCATTCGGACTCCGTCGGCCGTTGCCAAGGGCGACACCGCGAATGGACTGATCTACACGTACGAGAAGGTCCGAGATCCGGGTCAACCCGGTGCCGGCGTGTGGTATTGGACAGCGCTCGACTACCGCACAGGTCGAGTGGCGTTCAAGCAGTACGCCGGCCACGGCGGCCTGTACAACAACCATTACGCGGGCATCGCCCTGGGCCGCAACCCGCGCACCGGCAAGACGACCCTCTACCTCGGTGGGATCGGGGGGATAGTCGCGCTGCGGGACCGCTGACCCCGAGGACCGGTCAGCGGCCCGCGCCGGCCGAGCCGGTCAGCGGCCCGCGCCGGCCGAGCCGGTCAGCGGCCGAGTGAGGCCGAGCCCGGTCAGCGGCCGCGCGGCGGGGTCAGCTCCGAGAGGTGGCCACCCGCGTCGGTCACATAGAGATCGTCGGCGTGCCAGCCGCGGCCGCCGAAGCGCGGGGAGGTGGGGTTGGTCAGGCCCGAGGCGATCGCGCACGACGAATGCGTGCGGGGATCGAGGCGGTAGATCTGGTTGCCGGTGAAGCCGGCCACGTACAGGATCCCCCGCTTGTCCACGGTCAGATCATCGGGGGACACACCGGCACCCAAGCGGCCCACGACCTGCACGACGCGCGGGTCGGAGATCAGCACGCGATCGACCTCGCCGTCGGCGCTGAACGTGCGGTCCGTGTACAGCCAGCGTCCGCTCGGATCCACCGCGAGCCCGTTGGTGTCGTCGAGCCGGGCCCATTCGGTCTGGGGGTGGCGCGGGTCGCGGGCTCGGACCCGGGTCAACCCGGTCCCCGTTCCGACATCGCGGCTGACGACGGCATCGCCGTTCGGGAGCAGGGCCAGGCCGTTGGGCATCGTAAGACCGCGGGCCACGGTCGACCGCCGGCCGGTCCTCAGATCGAGGCGATCAAGCGTGCCATTGGGCGCCGGGGGGACGATGTCGCCGGTGACGAAATACAGATAGCGGCCGCCGCTGCGGCGCTGCCCACCGGGAGCGAAGACCGGAGCGATCAATGTGGACAGCCGCCGGCTCGGGGTCAGGCGGAGGATCTTGCCCTGAGCGAGTGCCGAGAGCGTCATCCCGCCGCGACCGTCGAACGCGAGGTTCTCAAGCCAGCCCTGGCCGCTGATCAGCGTGCGCACGTGCCACGGCGTGCAGGGCTTGGGCACCGTCGGCGCGGAGCTCCGCGCACCGGTCGACCCGCCCGCGAGGCTCACCGGAAGCGCCACCAGGGCGAGCGTCGACAGGAGCAGGAGAAGCTTTGCGGTCCCGCGCATCACCGCGCAGCTTAGTCGCCTTCGACCGCGCTACGCCAGTCTCGAGTACGTCAGCTCGAAATCGAGTTGCCAGTCCGCGCCCTCGTCACGAGCCTCCCAGCGACCCGCGATCGTGTCGCCGTCGTCGCTGAAGGCGGCCGTGAAGCGTTGATGGAAGCTCAGCGGAGAGAAATCCGGTGAGTCGCGCAACAGCTCCCAGCGGCCGTCGCCGAAGGTCATCCGGTAGATGCGGGTCACGCTGCGCGAGTCGAAGTAATGCTGCAGGTAGCCCGACCCGCTCGGATCGACGCCGATCACCATCAGGCCCTCCGGGGCTTCGGGGTGTGGGATCTGAGAGCACTGCAGGAGGAACTGGCCGCCCAGGATCCACTCGAAGGTTGTCCGTCCCCGCGTGTCGTTCGGCGGTGCCGACGGAAACGACGCCTCCATGCTCCACTCCCCGACGAACGGCGCCAGCCGTTCCATCATGGTCTGCGCGCTTTCGCTCTGCATTGGTCGTCTCCTCGGTGTTGTCTCGATCCCTCGCAATGAGGACCCGGCCTGCGCCGGCGAATCATCGGCCCGACAGGTTCCATGACGCCGCCGCCGATTCAGGGCATGATTGTCCGATCGGCGGAGGACTCGAGACAAAGGAGCAGCAATGCAGACGATGAGCCCGCTCGACGCATCGTTTCTGCATATCGAGGATGCGGTCACCCACATGCACATCGGCTCGGTGGGGATCTTCGAGGGCCCGCCGCCAGAGTCCGATGCGGTCAAGAACGCGATCGCCGCGCACCTGCCGCTCGTTCCCCGCTACCGGCAGAAGGTCCGCTTCGTGCCGCTGGCCCTCGGCCGCCCCACGTGGGTCGAGGATCCCCATTTCAACCTCGACTACCACGTGCGTCGCACCGGCCTCCCCTCGCCGGGGGGCGACCAGGAGCTGCGCAACCTGGTGGGGCGGGTGATGTCCCAGCAGCTCGACCGCGCCAAGCCCCTGTGGGAGATGTGGATCGTTGAAGGCTTCGGCGAAGGATGCTGGGCGGTCATTTCCAAGGTTCATCACTGCATGGTCGACGGCGTATCGGCCACCGACCTCCTGAGCGTCCTGCTCGATTCCGAGCGCGAGCCCGAGCCGGCCGGACCGGACGGCTGGATGCCCGAGCCCGAGCCCGGCTCGCTGGCGCTCGTCTCGCATTCGCTTTCGCTGCGGGCCGCGAGCCCCTACGAGGCCGTGCGCACGGCGCTCGCCGCGATGCGCGGGCCTCGCCGCGCCGTGCGCGGGGCGCTGGACGTCACCCGCGGGCTGTTGAGTCTGCAAGGGCTTGTGCGGGCTCCGCACCCATCTTCGCTCAACGGACCGATCGGGCCGCACCGGCGCTGGGACTGGGCCCGAGCTCGCCTGTCCGATGTCAAGCGCGTGCGCGAGCTCTATGGCGGCACCGTCAACGACGTCGTTCTCTCGGCAATCACCGGTGGCTTCCGCGAGCTCCTGAGCTCCCGCGGGGAATCGGTCGAGGACCGGTACGTCAGCACGATGGTGCCGGTCTCGGTCCGGGCCGAGCACGAGCGGGGCACGTACAACAACAAGGTGGCCGCGATGTTCGCCGAGCTGCCCGTGGGCATCGAGGATCCCGTCGAGCGTCTTCGTGCCCTGCACGAGCAGATGCAGGAGCTCAAGCACTCGGGTCAGGCCGTCGCGGCCGAGCGTCTCACCGCGCTCGGCGGGTTCGCTCCGGCCATGCTGCTCGCAGTGGCCGGCCGAGTCGGGACGCGGCTACCCCAGAGCGCGGTCAACACCGTGACCACCAACGTGCCGGGCCCGCAGCAGCCGCTCTACCTGACCGGGCGCCGGATGCTCGAGGCCTTTCCGTTCGTCCCGCTGGGCGGTTCGGTTCGGATCGGCATCGCCATCTTCTCCTACGACGGCAACATCAATTTCGGGGTCACCGGCGACCGCGATACGGCGCCCGACATCGACATTCTGTGCCGCGGGGTCGAGCGCAGCATGGCCGCCCTGCTCGGCGAGGCCCCGCCCCGGGCGCCCCTGGGCCGTCGAAGCGGTGCGAGCCCGGCCGTCAGGGCACGGGTCTGAGCTCAGGCGGCCGGGACGGGGCGGGTTTCTACGGAGCGGGCTGAGGCCCGTTATACGGATTTCGTTTGCGCGCCGGTGGCCTAGGCTGCGGGCGTGAAAGTTGGACTGGTACTCGGTGCCGGCGGGGTGCTCGGCAGTGCATGGCTGATCGGTGGCCTGCAGGCCTTGGCCACCGAGACGGGCTGGGATCCCGGAAGCGCCGACCACATGGTCGGCACCTCGGCCGGGTCGATGATCGCTGGACTCTCCGCCGCGGGGGTGCCGGCGTGGTTCATGCTCGCGCACTCGAGGGGTGAGACCGAGGGCATCGAGGCCAGCGCTGGACCGATCGAAGACGGACGCTCGACCGGGGCGGAATACCGGCTTCATCGCGGCGTGCCGGCACTCGGCCCGGGCTCGTGGCGCCTCGCGCTGGCCTCGCTCGCCCGGCCCTACCGGTATTCCCCGGCCGCGATGCTGGCCGGATGGATCCCGCAGGGCCTGATCTCCGCCGAGCCGCTGAAGGAGACCATCCGGCGGGTGGCCGGCGACGGCTGGCCGCCCCATCCAAACCTCTGGATCATGGCCTGCGACTACACCACCGGACGCCGCGTGGCCTTCGGTCGCGACGATGCGCCCGACGCGTCACTGGCCGACGCCGCGGCGGCCTCGTGTGCGATTCCGGGCTTCTACCGGCCGGTCGAGATCGGCGGCCGCCGGTACATCGACGGCGGTGTGGCCTCGACGTCGAATCTCGACGTGCTCGCCGGCCGGGGTCTCGATCTTGTGATCTGCATGAACCCCACTTCCTCGCTCCATGCTCCGCAGTCCAGGGCGCTCGGGGAAAGGGCCGCCGCCGTTCTGCGCCAGGCCTCGGGCCGCCGTCTGGGCAACGAGGCCAAGCGCGTCCGGGACTCCGGGACCGAGGTCTTGCTGATCCAGCCCTCGATTCAGGATCTCGACGCGATGGGGACCAACCTGATGAGCTCCAAGCGTCGCGGCGAGGTGATCGAGGTCGCGGCCGAGACGGTGGGCCGGCATCTGCGCGAGCCCGAGGTGCGCGCCCGTCTGCGCGACCTGCCCGAGGGCGAACCGATGCTCGTCAGCCGACCGCCCGGGGCTCTCACCCGGGCGCCGGACTTCGCGCGGCTCGCGCGGACGCGCTGGCGGCTCAGCCGCTCTCAACGCGCCGCTTGAGCTCCCCGGGGCGTCCGTTGACGAACATCGAGCGCGTGGCCGCCTCGACCGGCCCTCGGATAACGAGTCCGAGCACACGGCCCGGGTCGGCGTCCATCGTGTAGGTCGCCTTGGTCCGGCCACCGCCCAGATCCTCGAGCTTCCACGAGCCCTCGACGGACTTCATGTCGCCCTTTTCCTGGGACCACGAGAGCAGCGTCGGCCCGTCGTAGCTGAAACGCACGCGCGACTTCACGCGCCTGACCTTGATGTCGTTCTCGGTCTCGACGACAGTGGCCCGGCCATCGGCGTCGTGTTCGAGCGCCGTGATCTTGTCGAGACCGCCCTGCCACTCGGGAGCGCTGACAACGTCCTCCACGACGGTCCACACCTCTTCAAGCGGGGCATCGATCTCGATGCTCGCGCTGCCGCCCAGATGTCCCATGACGACCCCCAGACTGTTTGGATGCAATTGCTCCCTGGACTCTATATACGAGCTTCACCTCGCGGGCACCGATTTTCGGATCTTCCCGCAACGCCGATGGGGCTTTTCCCCGATGTGTGCTGTGGGCGCCCGGCCTAGCTTCAAGAGCAGCTAACAGGAGAGGGATCATGGCTGAGCATCTGAGTCCGCTCGACGCGATGTTCGTTGAACTCGAGCAGGCCGACGACAGCGCACACATGCACATCGGAGCGGTGACCGTGTTCGATCCCGTGCCCGACGGCTCCACCCCGACGCTCGCCGAGCTCTGCGACCGCCTGGAGGGCCGCCTGGATCTCCTCCCGCGCTTTCGCCAGCGGCTCTCGAGCACGCGGACGGGCGGGCTGTCCTGGCCGACCTGGGAGCCGGATCCGCAGTTCGACGTCCGCGACCATCTGCGTCACGCCACACTCCCCGCCCCGGGAGGCGACGCCGAACTCATGGAGTGGATCGCCGACTTCTACTCCCACAGGCTCGACCGCAGCCGGCCGCTCTGGGAGACGGTCCTGCTCGACGGGCTGAGGGACGGACGCTGGGCGCTGGCCTCAAAGACCCATCACTGCCTCGTGGACGGAGTGAGCTCGGTCGACGTCGGTTACGTCCTGCTGGACGCCGAGCCCGACGCCCAACCTCATCACGAGCCGACGCCGCCGGTGCCGGCGCCATCCTCGGGCGGATGGCACGCGCCCGGTCTGCTCGTGCAGGGCACGCGGGCCAGCCTCACGGCAGCCAGGCATCCACGTCAGGTCCTCGGCCGCGCACGAGCGGTCGTCGAGATGCTGATCAGAGACGAGCTGATAGCCGCGCCCACCACCAGCCTCAACGAGCCGATCGGCGGCACGCGGCGATACGCGGTCGTCCGCGTCCCGCTCGACGAGCTGCAGGCGATCCGGCGCGAGCGCGGCGGCACGATCAACGATGTCGTGCTGGCTCTGGCGGCCGGCGGACTGCGCCGGCTACTGCTCAGCCGAGGCGAGGAGCCCCCGGCCGACGGCCTGCGCGGGCAGATACCGGTGAACCTGCGCTCCGTGAGCGAGCGCCTGGCGCTCGGCAACCGCCTCACCTCGCTCTACGTGCATCTTCCGGTGGCCGAGAGCAATCCGCGCCGGCGCTACGAGCGCGTGCTGCAGGAGGCCGACGATCGCAAGCGGGGGACCCAGGCGCTGGGCGGCAAGACCATCGTCGACATCACGAATCTGGCTCCCCCGGCGCTGCACGGCGTGCTGGCGCAGTCGCTGTTCGACGTCCGCTTGTTCAACGTCACGATCACCAACGTCCCCGCCTCGCCGCAGACGCTTTACGCGTTTGGGGCACCGCTACGCGAGGTCCTCCCGCTCGTGCCGCTGTTTGCCCGCCACGCCGTGGGCATCGCGGCGGTCAGCTATGCCGGTCAGATGGTCTTCGGGCTCAATGCCGATCGCGCCTCGGTGCCCGACCTCGAGGTGCTGGCCGACGGGATCCAGCGGTCGCTCGAAGAGCTTCAGGCCGTCCGACCGACCGTGGGCGCGTTGTAGAAGCCCGCGTCGGGCCGCGGACCATTCGACAGGCGTCGCCGGGAAGATGCTCAAGAGCTGGCCACGTTCGTGGCGTGCCTCACGCGGGGAGCTGAGAGCATGAGCCGGTCCGTTCTCAGACGCGGTGATCGTCGCGCCGCAGGGCGTCGGTGAAGCGCCTCGGCACGGCGGCATCCTCACCTTCCTCCCAGAGCGTCACGACGAGCAGCTCGACTCCCTCGCGACGGCAGAGGTAGACCAGGTTCGGTCGCTTGAGGTCACGCACGAGCACCGCGCCGCGCGCATCGGCCTCGACCCGGCCGGCCGCGTGGGCGCGGGCTACGCGCGAGGCGATCTCGGTCTTCTCGTCGAGCGTTCCGCGGACGCGCTGACGGAAGCGCTGAGCCGCGTGATCGGTCACGGCGACGAGCATGGGCGCAGTTCACGATACAGGCGCGATCCGCCCAGGCGATTGGCTGGCCGGGGGGCCGGGTAACTATGCTCATCCGCCTCACGACAGCAAGGAGCCAGCATGGAGTACCGGCAGCTGGGCCGCTCTGGTCTATGCCTCTCGAGCTTGACCCTCGGCACGATGACCTTCGGGGGGCACGGACCGTTCGGCAACGTGGGCACGACCGACCTCGACGGCGCCCGGCGCCAGATCGACATGGCCCTCGACGCCGGTGTGAACCTGATCGACACGGCCAACATGTACTCGGCCGGCGCGTCGGAGGAGATCATCGGCCAGGCGCTGAGCGGCCGCCGCGACCGCGTGCTGCTGGCCACCAAGGCTCGGTTCCCGATGGGTCCCGGCCCGAACGATCAGGGCCTGTCCCGTCAGCATCTGATCGAGGCCTGCGAGGCCAGCCTGCGTCGCCTCCAGACCGATCACATCGACCTCTACCAGGTCCACGAATGGGACGGCCAGACGCCGCTCGAGGAGACGCTGGGCGCGCTCGACCATCTCATGCAGAGCGGCAAGGTCCGCTATGTCGGCTGCTCGAACTTCGCCGGCTGGCAGGTCATGAAGGCGCTCGGCATCGCTGATCTGAAGGGGTTGCCGGGATTCGTCAGCCAGCAGGTGTACCTGTCGCTGCAGGAGCGCTCGGCCGAGTACGAGATCGTGCCCGCGGCGATCGACCGCGGGCTCGGGCTGCTGATCTGGAGTCCGCTCGCCGGCGGCCTGCTCTCGGGGAAGTACCGCCGTGGAGTCGAGCCGCCCGCGGGGTCGCGTCACGCCAGCGAGTGGAGCGAGCCGCCGGTCTACGACGAGGACCGCCTCTACGACACGATCGAGACGCTGCTCGAGATCGCCGACGCCCACGGCGTGTCGGCGGCTCAGGTCGCGCTGGCCTGGTTGCTCGCCCGCCCCGGGATCACGAGCGTGATCGTCGGTGCACGCACCGATGAGCAACTGGCCGACAACCTCGCCGCAGCCACGCTCGCACTCGATCCGGCCGAGCACGCAAGGCTTGAACGCGTGAGCCGGCCGCCGCTCATCTATCCGTTCTGGCACCAGCGCAACTCCGTGAGCGACCGGCTGAGCGCGGCCGACGTGTCGCTGCTCGGGCCCTACCTGGAGGGCTAGCGCGGGTTTGCGGGCGCACCGGCCGGGCGGCGGCTCTAGCCCGTCGCGGGGGCCGGGCGCGGCTGGTCGGTGGCCGCGCGGCGAACTGTCGGGATTAGGTACCGGATATGCGTATTGAATCCAGACAGTTCGGCTCTAGCCCGTCGCGGCGGCCGGGCGCGGCTGGTCGGTGGCCGAGCGCAGGTGCCGGAACGGTCGGCCGTCGCGCAGCTCACGCACGACGCCCTCGAGCAGCCCGCCGCTCGGCAGAGCCCGTCCGTCGGTCACCGCGGAGACGAGCTCGCGCTTTTGCTGGATGAGGCGCGCCATCGTCTCGTCGATCGTGCCGGCAGCGAGCAGGTACCAGGCGGTCACGGCGTCGCGCTGGCCGATGCGATGACAGCGGTCCTCGGCCTGATCGTGCAGCGCCGGCGTCCACTCGAGCTCCAGGAAGCACACGTTGGTGGCCCGCGTGAGCGTGATGCCCTGCGCGGCCACCCGCGTCGCGCAGACGATGAGCTGCGGCCCGGTGGTCTGCTGAAAGTTGCCGATGCTCGTCTCCCGGGCCTCCAGCGAGTCGTCGCCCAGCAGGTGCAGGGCGTCGGGGAAACGGCGCAGCACCGCCCGCTGGACCTCGACGTGGCGCGCGAACACCACGAGCGGCTCACCGGAGGCCAGGAAGTCATCGATCCAGGCCAGCGCCGCGGCCAGCTTGCCGCGCGCGGCGAGCCGCTGGAGCGTGGTCAGCTGGGCGAGCCGCTCGGCACGCAGGGTGGCGGCGATCCGCGCGCCGAGCTCGGCCAGATCGAGTGGTTGCGCGCGCAGCCACGCGATCACGTCGTCCTCGGCCAGGCGGTACTCCGGCTCATTGGTGAGGGCCACGGGAACGACCACCTGGCGCTTGGCCGGTAGCTGCGGGAGCACCTCGGATTTCAGGCGCCGCACGAAGCACCGGCGCCGAAGGTGCCAGTGCAGGCGCTCCTCGCTGCGCTCGCCCCGGAACTCGTGCGAGAAGCGGGCCCCGGAGCCGAAGTCCTCGAGCCGGCCGATGACGCGCAGCTGGGCGATCAGCTCGTCGGCGTGATTGAGGACCGGCGTCCCGGTCAGCGCGAGACGCAGCCCATCGGAGGCCACGGATTCGGCCAGACGGCGCACCGCCTGCGTGCGCTTGGCCTGCGGGTTCTTGCAGTAGTGGGACTCGTCGACGATCAGGGCGCGGGGCCGAAGACGGGAGAGCTCGACCCGATGCGCGGCGACGATCTCGTAGTTGAGGATCGTGATCTCGCCGGTCGGCGGGACCGCCGCACGACCGTGCACGACCGCGCGCGTGCGGTGCGGCAGCCAGCGAGCCGCCTCCCGCTCCCAGCCGAGCTTGATCGAGGCCGGACACACGACGATCGCCGGATATGCCCCGTCGGACTCGAGTGCGGCGAGCGCCTCGACGGTCTTACCGAGCCCCTGTTCGTCGGCCAGGAAGGTACGCCGGGCCTCGAGCGCGTACCGCACGCCGGCCCATTGAAAGGGGGCGAGCTCTCCGCCGAGGACGCGCGCGGCAGCGGCGATCGGCTCGGCGCTGTCGGCGCGGGAGCGCCGGATGGCGCCGGCGGCGCGGCGATGCTCGGCCAGCAAGTCGCCGAGCGCCTCCACGGCCGAGCCCCATAGCTGCACGGCGTGCCGGGCGATGAAGGCGTCGAGCCGTTCGGCCAGCCACGGGTCGATCGGCACCGTGTTGCCGGTGGCGCCGGGGAGGCGCTCGAAGGCCGCGCCGATATCCGGGTCCCAGAGAACCTCGAGCGCGAGCCGGTCGCCGCCCACGCCGCGGGCGAGCACCAGTCGGGCCGGCGGGGGGACCTGGCCGAACTCGACCATCTCGAGGCATCTAGCGGCCCCGGGGTTCAGGCGCGCCGAGCGCAGCTCGCGCAGCGCGGCGGCCGCCCTCGTCGTGAGCGGCACGAGCAACCGGTCCTCGTGTTCCAGCGCGCCCTCGCGCAGGCCGGGGGGGACGGTCCCGGCCAGCGTGTCGAGCACCCACCATCCGCGCCCGTCGTAGCGTCTCGTGCGCACGTAGCCGACCCACCGCCGCTCGATTCCGCTGAGCCATTCAGCGACGCCCGCGTCCGTCGTCAGCTCCGGGAAACGCTCGAGGATCTCCGCAACCCGCACCGCCGACCAGTCGTCCGCGGGCGCCGACCATTCACGCGCCTCCCAGTCGAAGCGGCGGTTGGGGATCGCACGCACCCGAGCGACGATGTGTGCGTCATACGGGAAGGCGAGCACCACGAGGTCCTCGCCGTCGCCCCCCGGGCGCAGCTCCACGTTGGCCCGGCCTGGGACTAGCTCCATGGCCTCCCACGCTAGCGGGGACCCGTGACGGGGCGTGGCGAAGGTTCGGTGGAGCCGGGGTCGAATATCCCATTTTGAGCGGCAATCGCCTGACTCGGAAGGGACAGCAATGAGCTACCCGCTGGATCGCAAGCTCGCCGTCGAGTTCGTCGGCATGTTCATGTTCGTATTCACGGTCGGGATGGCGACCAACAAGACCGGTGCCGGGGCACTCGCGCCACTGGCGATCGGGTCCGTGCTGATGGTCATGGTCTTCTCCGGGGGTCACATCTCGGGTGGTCATTTCAACCCGGCTGTGAGCACGGCGGTGTTCCTCCGCGGGAGGATGAGCGCCGCCGAATACCGCGCCTACATGCTCACCCAGTTCACCGCCGCCGTTCTCGCGGGCCTCACTGTCCGCGTCGTCGGCGGTCACGAGGCCCATGCCAGCGTGGCCGGCGCCGGGCGGATGCTGATCGCCGAGTTCCTGTTCACCTTCGCGCTCGCCTGGGTCGTGCTGAACGTCGCGACCGCACGGGGAACCGAGGGAAACTCGTTCTACGGGCTGGCGATCGGTTTCACCGTGGTCGCAGGGGCATTTGCCGTCGGCGGTATCTCGGGCGGGGTGTTCAATCCGGGGATCGCCCTCGGCGCGACCGTGACCGGGCTCCTGAAGTGGAGCAATATCTGGATCTACCTGCTCGCCGACTTCCTTGGCGGAGCCGCCGCTGCCTACGTCTTCCTATGGGTTCTTCCGGCCGAGAAGCTGACTGGGGATGTAGAGGCAGCCAGCACCGAGTGACCAGGGCACACGGCTACGCCGCGGGGACGAGCTAAGCAGTCCACCCGGGCCGCCGCGCCCGGCCGAGGCGAGGCGCGGCTTTCCGGGGGCAGGGTCCTTCGCTCAGCGCCTGCGGCTGTTGGTGGTGCTGCCACTGGTCGTGGTGGTGCCGCTGCCGCCGTGACTACAGCCGGCGCCGGCCTTCGTGCTCAGCACGGTGAAGCTCGAGTCCTCGATCACGAGCACCTTCGAGCCGTCGGTCTTTGTGACATGCACCTCATAGGCGGCGCCCGTCGTGCTGCTGTCGCTCTCGGTGGTCGCCGAGGTCACGGTCCCACCGGGGACCGCGGTGAGCGCCGCGCTGGAGGCCGAAGACAGTGCCGTCCCCGTGAGTGCCGTCTCGGACGACCGCGCGGCGTCGGAGCCGTGCGAGCGATGATGGTGACGCTTGGCCGCGAGCGCTGGAGCCGCGCTGCCGATGACGAGCACCGCGGCCAGCGCGAAGCCGCCGCATGCCCTCGAGATCAGTCTGGTCATTACCTGTCCTCTCGTCTGTGCTCAGGCCCGCGAAGCGAACGCCTCCGCGCCACGAGCTGGGTTGGTTCTAACCCTGCAGACGCAAAGGCCAAGTGAAACTCACGGCCCGGGAGTCGGCCCCCGGCGGGGGCGTAGGGCTCAGCGCCGGCCCAGGCCGATCTCCTCGGGTGCAAGCGTGGGCGATTCGCAGCGATCGTTGTCGCATACAAAGGGTCGCCCGGCGGAATCGGCGTGAAAGTGGACCTTCTCGCGGTTCCTCTCGGCGCGGAGCCGGCGGGCTATGGACGCGGCAATCTGGCTTGGCATCTGGATTCAGTCCTTCGGCTGGGGAACGGTCAGGCGGCCACGGCCACCCGTGGCGAATGCTTGTACACATCTTGCGTGCAAGCTGTGCCCTAGTCTAGCCCGTGGTGCCCCCCGCATCTGAGTCAGTGATCACAGTGTCGGAGTCCGCGCGCGAGGACGCGCACGTGTCGTCGGCCGAAAGGGCCTACGCGTACGTCAAGGAGCGCCTGCTCGACGGCCGCTACGCCGGGGGGACGCTCCTCAGTGAGAACGAGCTGGCTCGCGGGCTCGGCGTCAGCCGCACCCCGATGCGCGACGCCTTCGGACGACTGGAGGCCGAGGGTCTGCTCGTCCTGTATCCGCGCCGGGGCGCGGTCGTCGTGCCGATCACCTCTTCAGAGGCCGAGGACCTGCTCGAGGCCCGCCTACTGATCGAGCCGCATTGCGCCCGCCGGGTGGCCGTGCATCACCCCGAGATCGGGTCGGCGCTGCAGGACTCGATCTCCGATCAGGCCAGCGCGCTGCACGGCGGCGGCGGCTTCATCGTCTCAGACCGCCGCTTTCATCGAATGATCGTGGCGGCCAACGACAACGAGCTGCTGTTGCGCCAGTACGACTTCCTGCGCGATCGCCATCAGCGGATCGCCGCGACGACGATCGCCCGCGAACCGGCGCGCATCGAGCGCTTCATCGCCGAGCATCGCGAGATCGCCGCCGCGATCGCGGCCGGCGAGACGGATCGCGCCGGGAATCTGATGGCGGCGCACATCCGGACCGCGCACGAGCTGGCAGCACGACCGGGTCGCTAGCGTCGTCGGCGCCCGCGTGCCACCGCCCCGAGCACGAGCAGGCTGATCGTGCTGGCGAGCGCCGGGACGGCGAGCAGCAGACATGCGGCACCCGTGACCCGGATCAGCTCTCCCTGGCCTCCGTGGCTGACGATCACCGCGACACCTGCGGCGCCGGCGGCGAGCAGCGCCAGGCCACCGAGGGCCCCGATGTGGTCGCCGCGGGAGGGGAAGGCGGCCAGCCCGCAGGAGAAGGACAGGTATCCGAGGAGCACCAGCTTCCATGGGCGCAGGTGGGCCAACCGCTGGGTTATCTGTGCGGGGTCGCCGGTCGCGGTGATGAGCAGCGCGAGCATCAGCAGCAGCGGTGGAACCAGCAGCAGTGGGGCTACGGCGATCAGCGCGCCCCGCAGCGGATCCGTGGCCGCGTGCGGGACCGAGCCCAGCGTGACCGCGCCGGTCCGGCGGTCACGCTGGGGGTAGAACAGCCGTACCCGCGCGCGCCCCCCGGTGGGGCTGCGCACCTGGCGCCCCACCGGTACGCGCATGATCACGCAGGCCAGGTAGTGCGCGCTCTCGTGCAGGACCGTGCCCGGCATCGCCAGGACATAGCCGAGCAGACGCGAGCCGGTCGCGTCGACGGCCAACCAGAAGAGACGGCGCTGCCCGAGACAGAGCGCGAGGGCCTCTGCGGTCAGCAGCGCAAACAGGGCGAGGAGCGTGGCCATGTGAGTACGTTGGCATCGATTGTGGGTCGCCCGATCCCGGGCGGCGGCGCCTGCACCACGTCAGGCTTCGTCGGTTGCTCGGCCAGCGTGCAGCGGGCTATGCTTCGGCTACGCCGACCGGCGGAGTGCGCTGCGCGACGTCGGTGGATCGTTCGAGGGGGCGCTGGGAGCGCCCGGGGTGGGTCGTGACCAGCGCACCTGCTCTGGTGCCATGGGGGAGTGGCAGATGATCACGTCCGATAGCCATCCACACGCGCGACGATTCAGCGCCGATTCGCTTGTCGACCGGGCCGCTGAGGTGCTCGAGGCCGGCTCGAGCCATGAGGGCGCTCTGCTGGCGGCGCTGAGGCGTGCCGTGCCCGTGTTCGCCGACTGGTGCGCGGTCGACTATTACGGGGCCAACCGCGAGCTCGAGAGTGTGCACACCGGCCACCCCGATGCGCGCAGGGAGGCGCTGATCCTGGAGATCCGCCGCCGCTACCGTGCCGAGCGCGGGGAGAACGGTGACGTGCTGGCTGCGCTGGAGAGCGGTGAGGCACTCCTGTACTCGGACATGACACAGCTTGCCTCCGTGCGGCTGAGCGCCGAGGAGGAGCGTCAGCTCGCCGAGCTAGGGCTGAAGTCCTCGATCGCCGTACCGATCCACGTCGACGGCCGGCCGTTGGGAGTCGTGTCGTTCGTCTCCATGAGCCGTCACTATGACGAGTCGGACCTGGCGGCCGCCCGGGAGTTCGCCGGGGGCTGTGCCGTCGTGCTGTCGAGGCTGCGGGAGGAGATCGAGATCAACCGCTCGCTCGCCCTGCTGGACACGCTGTACGCGGTGGCTCCGGTGGGCCTCGGCTTCGTCGATCGCGAGCTGCGCTTCCGGCGGGTCAACGAACGGCTGGCGGCCTTCGACGGCGTGCCCGTGGCTGCTCATCTGGGGCGGACGCTGGTCGAGGTTCTTGGCGATCTGGGCGACGCGTTGGCGACGTTCTGCCGCCAGGTGCTCGAGGACGGCCGGCCGATAGTCGGCGCCGAGCTCGAGGCCTCGACGGCGACGCATCCGGGCAACGCCCGCGACTGGCTCGTGTCCTATGCCGCGGTGAAGGTCGAGGGGGACGTGCTCGGCGTGGGCTTCGTGGTGCAGGACATCACGGCCCGCAAGCGCGCGGAGGCGCGCGCAACGTTCCTCGCACACGCGGGTGAGATGCTCGACTCTTCGCTGGACTACTCGGAGACTTTGCGCCGCGTCGCGCAGCTGGCCGTGCCCGAGATCGCCGATTGGTGCTCGATCAGCATGCTCAACGATCGCGGCCAGATGTACCGGCTGGCGGTTGCCCACCGCGATCCTGCCAAGCATCGCTTGGGGCAGGAGCTCATCGAGCGTGAGGCTCTGCCCTACGACGCGCCGGCGGGCGCCGCTGCCGTCATGACTACCGCGCGGACGCAGATCATCCACGACTTCTCCGACGAAATGCTCACTCGTTCACTGAAGGACGAGCGCTCGCACGAGATCGTGCGAGAACTGGGACTGGGCTCGTCGATCAGCGTCCCGCTCGTCGCCCGTGGACGGATGCTCGGAGCGATCAGCCTGCTTAGCGAGAAGCGCTTTCGCTTCAACGACGAGGACGTGAAGCTGGTCGAGGAGCTCGCGCGCCGGGCCGCCGTCGGGATCGACAACGCGAGGCTCTATACCGAGCACAGCCGCATCGCCCACACCCTCCAGGCCGGGCTGCTGCCACGTGCGCCCCCGCGGATCCCCGGCCTCGAGGTGGCCGCCCGGTATCGGCCGGCGGGAGAGCTCAACGAGGTCGGCGGCGACTTCTACGACGTCTATCTGCGCTCGGCCGGCGAATGGCTCGTGGTCATCGGTGACGTCACCGGCAAAGGCGCCGAGGCGGCCGCCACGACCGCACTCGTCCGCTACACGCTGCGCGCGGCCGCGCTGCGGCCCGGGTCGGCTCGCGACCTGCTGGGCGAGCTTAATCACGCGATGCTCGCCCAGGACGCCGCCTACTGCACAGTCGCGCTTGTGAGCATCCGCCCGTCGGCGTCGGGTGGCGTTGAGCTCAGCGTCTGTCTGGCCGGCCATCCACCGCCGCTGCTGCTGCGGAAGGGCGTAGAGCCGACCGGTGTCGGAGCGACCGGCACGCTGCTCGGCTATGTCGAGGACCCTGAGCTGATCGAGACGCGAGTCGACCTTCGTCTTGGCGACATCCTTCTGCTCTATACCGACGGTCTGACCGAGGAATCGCCGCCCGGTTGGACCGAGGCGCAACTCTACGAGCGTGTCCGCGCCTGCGCGAGCGATGACCTCGAAGCGCTCCTGTCCAGGCTCGAGTCGCTGGCCGTCAGCGAAGCCGGCGCCCGGCCGCGCGACGACATCGCTCTGCTGGCCCTGCGGGCCGCGCCGGCCGGCGGGTCCGGCCCGTAGGCGCCGCGATGTACGTGCACGCGTTCAGATCCCCGCCCTGCGACCTGAACGGTCACCCGACCGCCTCCGGCCGCGGGCTGGCCGCCGCGGTTCGCGGCTCGAGCGGCGAACCCTTCGATGTGGCGGCCAGGAGGTCTCGGATCTCGGCCGCAGGGACCGGTCGTCCGAAGAGATACCCCTGAGCCTGGTCGCATCCGTATTCGCGTACCGACTCGAGCTGACCGTTGGTCTCGATGCCCTCGGCGATGGCGAGAATCCCCAGCGAGTGAGCGAGGTTCACCACGTTCGCGGTGATGGCCGCATCGCGCGGGTCAGTTTCGATTCCGTGGATGAACGACCGATCGACTTTGATGACGTCGATCGGGAAGCGCCGCAATTGGCCGAGTGCCGAGAAGCCGGTTCCGAAGTCGTCAATGGCGATCTTCACGCCGCCGGCGTGCAGGAGTTCGAGCTCCTGCTGCGCCCGGATTCCCGCGCCGCCCTCGGCGACGATCGCGCTCTCGGTCACCTCCAGTCCCAGGAACTCCGGAGGTAGTCCGGCGGTCAGCAACGTCCGGAGGACAAGATCGTGGATCCCACCAGCGCTCAACTGCTTGCCTGAGAGGTTGACCCAGGTCACGAACGGCTCCTCGATGACGCCGTCGCGCCGCCAGTGCGCTGTCTGGTTAGCGGCCTCCCGCAGAACGAACTCACCCAGCGGGATGATCAGGCCGGTCGTCTCGGCGACCGGGATGAACACACTCGGGGGAACCAGGCCTCGCGTGGGCGAGCGCCACCTCAGGAGCGCCTCGACCCCGACCACCGTGGTGCCGTCGACCGAGACTTCGGGTTGATAGTGAACGCTGAACTCGCCGCGCTGCAGGCCGAGTCGGATCTCGTGCTCGATCCCGAGCAGTTCGCCCAGCTCGCGGTCCATGTTGTCCCGGAACACCTGGGTGCGTCCGCGCCCGGCTTCCTTGGCGGCGTACATCGCCACGTCGGCGTGGCGGACCAGCTCGTCGCCGTCACCGCTGCCGCCGCGGTGTACGGCGATCCCGATGCTGGCACCGAACGCGTGGTCTCGTCCGGCGATCACGATCGGCTCGGCGAGACGCGCGTGCAGGCGACCCGCCACCTCCATCGCGGTCGGCTCGACCGCCCCGGAGAGCAGCAGCGCAAACTCGTCGCCGCCGAGGCGAGCCAGGGTGTCCGTTGGTCGCACCAGCTCCTGGAAGCGATGCGCAACCTCCTGGAGGAGCTCGTCTCCGACGTGATGGCCGAGGCTGTCGTTGACCTGCTTGAATCCGTCGAGGTCAATTAGCAACAGCGAGAAGACGTCGAGCGATCGCTCACAACGGGCCAGCGCCTGATCGAGGCGGTCGCGGAACAGAGCCCGGTTAGGTAGGTCGGTCAGTGCGTCGTGGAACGCTTGACGGGTGAGCTGCTCCTCGAGCTCGACGCGTTCGGTCACGTCGCGGGCGTTGAACACCACGCCGCGGACCCGTCGGTCCCCGCGCAGATCGGTGATATTCGCCTCCAGGTGCCGCCACTCGCCGAACTTGTCACGGATGCGGAACGTGATCTGGGCGGGTTTGCCGTGCCCATAGGCGGCCGCGACCGCGGCCAGGTCCTCGCTACGGACGAAGGCGTTGATCCGCTCACCGAGCACGTCGTCACCGGCGCAGCCGAGCAGCTGGGTCAGAGACTCGCTCGCGTAGCGGCAGCCGCCGTCGCCGAACACGAGCACGAAGTCGGTCGAAGAGGTGACGAGGCTGCGGAAGTGGGCCGTCTGCCGCCTCGTCGCGGCGATCAAAGCCCAGCCCAGGAGCAGTGTGATCAGCACGCCTCCGACGCCGAACAGGATTTGGAGCATGATCAGCCGTTTGATGTTGGCATCGGACGCCGCGCCGATCGAACGGGCCGCGTTCAGGGATACATTTGCGGTCAGTGCGGCGAGCACGCGCAGCCTCTGCACCGGGTCCTGGACGACGATGGACTCTCTGCCCTTGAGGGGCAGCTCGCCCGCTGGCCGATGGGCGAGGAGCGCCGCGCCAGTCGCAGTCAGATCTGCGACCAGCCGCTGCCCCTCTGCGAGCTGGTTGCGGACCACGGATCCAGACGCCGATGGCAGCCTCGACTCGTCGTCGTATCCGTTCACCGATGGGGCCTTGCCGCCGTGAAGCAGCACCCGAGCACTGGCGTTCAGCAGCCGCGCGGTGTAGGCCGGGTCGGCCTGGGCGCCGGATCGGGTCAGCAGCACATCGTTCACGTAGTGGTCGGCAAGGGTCCGTTGGCGGGCCGCGACCTGCAGCACGAGACCGACGTGCTGGGAGCGTCTGGTGACCGACACCGACACGGCGACGCTTGCGGCCGAGAACAGCACGAACGTGAACAGCACCGCAACGATCGTTCGTCGTCCCCGCGTGACCAGCGGCCTGAACGACTTATGCCCGCCCACTACTGCACCACCAATTCGGTATGCATGCCACCGAGGTAGTGGCCCGCCATGTTGCAGAAGATCACGTACCGACCCGGCGTGAATCGCACGCGCAGGCGCCGGACGCTGCCTGGCGGTCCGGGCACCAGCCCAGACCCCACGGTGATCGGAGCCAGCTTGTCCTCGTCGATCGTCACCCCGTCGCGCCGCATCGGCAGCCGCGCGTGCCCAGCCGTTTCTCGGACGACGATCAGCTCGTGATCATCCGGTCCCTGGTTATGCACCGTAAGGGCGACGAGCCCGGCGGGCACGTGCCTGACGGAGGCCGCGATGTGGAAGTCGCGCTCGCTGATCCGAACATTCGGCGCCGCGGAACCGCGCGTGGCGTGGCTGCCGGCGCATCCACCCACCAGGGCGCAAGCCGC
Source organism: uncultured Solirubrobacteraceae bacterium (assembly GCA_963725515.1). Lineage (GTDB taxonomy): Bacteria > Actinomycetota > Thermoleophilia > Solirubrobacterales > Solirubrobacteraceae > Palsa-465. The sequence continues at coordinate 131,741 of CAVRZB010000009.1, forward strand.
TCCCACGGCCAGAAGTCGAGCAATCCGCGCGCGCATGGTCCTGCCGTCCTTCATCGACCGCCGTCGCGGCTTCCTTGAACATGGCAGCCATACCGCGACCGTCAGGTGCGACGGTGGCTGTCCGCGTTCGCACCTGTTCATCAGTAGTTCGCCGCAGTGAACAGGCGGGTGAACACGCTCGTGCCGGGTGTGTGGGCGACCTAGGTTCCGGAGTCCTGTCCACTCAATGCCCGCGAGGCGTTCGTCAATGGATGATCAGTTCCCATGCTGCTCCCGATGTGGCGACCGCATCGGCGTCTACGAACGAATCTGGGTGCAACACGAGGACGGCGCGCTTGAAGAGTCAGCCTTCCTGCGGATCCGCATCAGCGACCTGGCGCGGCCGATCCGGCTGTTTCACGGCGGATGCCTCGTGCCCGACACCGTACGTGAAGCATCAGGCTGACTCGCCGCCCAGGTCACGGCGCCGGCGGTCACGCAGAAGTGGGGCGTTACGATCGCGCTCACAATCAGGCACGAACGTGGGGGGCGCATGGTGGATCGCAGCGGGACGCGAGTGAGCGCAGGGACGCAAGTGCTGATCAGCGGAGCCGGGCCCACCGGCCTGCTGCTCGCGGTCGAGCTGTGCCGCCGTGGCGTCGACTGCGTGATCGTTGACGAGCTCGATTCACCACGTGGATGGGACCGCGCCACCGTGATCCACGCGCGCTCGATGGAGATCTTCGAGGCGCTTGGCGTGGCCGACCGGTTCCTCGGCGAGGGCGTGAAGGTGCGGGCCGCGCGCTTTCGGTCCAACGGCGAGATCCTTGGCGAGCTCGATCTGGAGCTCAGCGGCAGCCGCTACGGCTTCGATCTCGGACTCTCCGAGCAGGTCACCGAGCAGCTCCTGACCCGTTATCTCGAGTCCATCGGCGGCACGGTGACGCGCTCGACACGGCTGGTTCGATTCGTCGACGGACCGGACGGCGTCATCGCCATGCTCGAGCGTGACGGCGAGAGCTTTGAGGTCGCGGCCGACTGGCTGGTTGGCTGCGACGGGCTCCATAGCGTCGTTCGCGGCCACAGTGGGATCGAGTTTGCCGGTAGCGACATCGAGGCGCCCTGGGCGGTGTTCGACGCGGCCGTCGCGGGCTGGGAGCAGGAGTTCGACGTTGTTGCGGGCTTCCTGGAGAGGCCGCCGGTGATCATGACGCCGTTGCCGGCCCGGCGCTGGCGGGTTTACATGCGCCCGACGTCAGACGAGGTCGACCTGGTGGCCGAGGCCGGTGAGGTGCTTCACCGCTACGTGCCCGGAGCACGATTCACGGAGATCGAGAACCCGGCCCGGTTTCGTTGCCACTCCCGGGTGGCGGACAGCTACCGGTCGCGCCGAGTGTTGCTGGCCGGGGACGCCGCCCACGCGTGCTCGCCGGCCGAGGGGCACGGCATGAACACCGGTCTTCAGGATGCGTTCAACCTGGGCTGGAAGCTGGCGCTGGTCTGCTGCGGGGCGGCCGGCGAGGGCCTGCTCGACACCTACGAGACCGAACGCCGCCCCGTCGCCGAGCGGATCGTCGCCTCAGGGGCCGACGCCGAGGCGAGTCAGGCACTCAACGACGCTGCGGCGCGGAGCGAGCGCGACGCATCGATGCGGCTGACCTTCGGCGATCCGGAGACCTCCCATCACGAGGCGGCGGCCGCGGCGGAGATCGACCGCTCCTACGCCGGCTCACCGATCGTCAGCGGCGCCCCGTCGGCGGGAGTCGCCTCGGGCAGCCTGCTTCCCGACACCGCTCCGGTCGAGCACCCGGCGGCCGAATCGGCTCCGCTGCATCACCTTGCCCACCGTCCCGGGCACACCGTCATGGTCCTCGGTGGTCCGGCCGCGGATCCCGGCGCAGTGGCCGAGCTGGTCGAAGGGCTTGAAGCCACATACGGCGGCTCGCCCGCGGTCGACGCCTTCTTCGGGTTCAGCGTCCGGCCTGGCGGGAGTGCCGTCGGTCGGATCGACGCCGGGGTCGCCGAGCGACTGGGGATCGACGGCGTGACGATCCTGGCGATTCGGCCCGACCGCTACGTCGGGCTGCGTCATGACGGAGCCGAGCCGGAAGCCGTCGAGCGCTACTTCAGATCGCTCACCGCCTAGTCCTTCAGGCTGGGCGGGATGCGTGGAACCTGCGCGCCGCGCGCTTTCATTTGCAACCTGGTGGCCGGACATGGGCGCGCGCGCGTTGGGGGCATTTTCGACTAACGAACCTGCCCGGGGCGAGCAGGGGCCCGAGCGCCTGACCGCGATCCTCGGGAGCGCGTCACGGAAGGCCGCTGGCGCGCGCCCGCGCAACTCGTGGCACGCGCGCTGCTCGGCGACTGCCAGATCGAGCTTCAGGATGCCGTGCTGACCTCGCACGTGACCACGATCGAAGCCAGGGCCACGCTCGGTTCGATCACCATCTTGGTCCCCGACGGCGTCGAGGTTCGACTCTCAGGGAGCGTGATCCTGGGAGCGAAGTCCTCAGAGGTGAACACAAGCACGATCCCGGGCGCTCCGGTCATCGACGTCCGGGCTACGGCGATCCTCGGCAGCGTCGAGGTCCGCCCGCCGCGGCTCGGGCATCGCATTCCCGATGCGCTGAACGCCTGACCCGCGGGATCTGAGGAGCCGGTGCGCGAGGGGTCAGCTCCGGGGCGCCCGCGGCGCGTAGCGGTGGTGCAGCATCAGCGCGTTGCCGTCGGGGTCGGCGAAGAAGGCCATATGGCAGACGCCGGTATCGAAGATCTCGCCGTGGAACTTCACCCCCCGTCGCTCTAGTTCGGAACGTGCCGCCGCAACATCATCGACGTGCAGACCGAGTGCGGTCCTGTGGATGTGATGACCGATGCCCATCGCCTCGCCGACGATGATGCTCAGAGTCACGTTTCCGGTCTCGAACTCGGCGTACTGGCGCTCGGGCATATAGACGGAGCGCTCGAGCCCCAGCGTTCCGCCGTAGAACTCGACCGCCTTGTCGTAGTCCTGTGTCGAGAACGGCACGAAATCGACACCGGTCACAAGCTGCGCTGTCGTGGACATCATCACTCCTTGGTCTTGCCGTTGGCAACGGTTCTGGTGCTCTGCCGAGATCATTGCGCGTCCGGGGCCAAGGGGAGGGCGAGTTGTGCGGTGGCGGCGATCTGGGGCGACTGGCGGCTCACCGTTGGCTCAGCACCGCGGGCAGCCGCCGGGGCTCCGCATCGCGAGGCCGCGGCGGCCCGAGGGCGCGGCGGCCGAGATGTTCGCGTCCGACAGCCACTCTCGCTCCTGCAGTTTGGAGCTTGTCCTCGCGGTTCGATGAGGCTCGACGACAGACATGGGTGCCTCCTGCTGGGTGTTGCTCGCGAGTCGCAACTTCCCAGGCGGCCGTCCATCGACCATCAAACCGACGTCAAGGCGCAAACGAGTTGGGTGCGCCGTCGAGCGTGCGGCAATCGAATTACCCGGCCCGATTGCCGGTCTCCTTCGGATCGGCGGGCCTGCTGACCTATCGCTCGTCCGCTCTCCACCCGAGCGTGGCGCGGCGGGATCGCGGGAGTCCGCTCACAACGAGGTCGTAGGAATCCTCGACCATGTCTCTGATCATCCGGTCGGGTATGGATCCGTCGATGATCACGGTGTTCCAGTGGCGCTTGTTCAGGTGGTAGCCAGGGAGCACGGCTGTGTGCGCGCTGCGGAGCTGCTCCGCGAGCAGTGGTTCGCATTTGACGCTGACCTGAAGAGGGGCCTGCCCGAGCCGGGAGACCGCGAACATCTTTCCCGCCACCTTGAACACGAACGTCTCGGGACCAAACGGGAAAGTCTCGGCCGACCCGGGGAATGTCAGACAATGCTCGCGGAGCTCAGCGGAGCGCATATTCCGCGAAGTTAGCGCCGGCGACTGAGCGGCCGGTCGCCGATCCAGTAGCGCGGACCCGGGCCGCCGGCGGCGGCCCGGTCGCCCGGGTTGGCCAGGCGGCAGCGGTCGAGTGACAGGCAGCCGCAGCCGATGCACTCGGTCAGCCCGGTCTTCAGGCGCTCGAGCTCGGCGATGCGGTAGTCGATCCGGCTCGACCACTTGGTCGAAAGCCGCGACCAGTCGCGGCGCGTGGGGGCGTGATTGGCGGGGAGTCTGGCCAGCTCGACGCCAATCTCCTCGAGTGCCAGCCCGACCCGCTGGGCGTAGACGATGAAGGCGATGCGGCGCAGTACGGGCCTGGGGTAGCGGCGGTGACCGGAGCCAGCGCGCTCTGAGGTGATGAGCCCGCGGTCCTCGTAGAAGCGGAGCGCCGACGCGGCCACCCCGCTGCGGCGGGCAACCTCTCCGATTGTCAGGAGCTCGGGCATCGCCTGGCCTCAAGCTTACTTTAACTTTTGGACCGCGACGCCTGCTTCACCGGGCCCCAACCCCCGACCCCTATTACGCCGCTCGTGCTACCCCGGTGTGCCCGCTGACATGGCGCACACACCGAATGATAAGAGAGGTCACATGTTGCCGCGCAGATCGGGTAGGTTTGCTGCTTGAGTGCCCGTAGCTCAGTGGATAGAGCACTCGCGCACACTTAGCGAGGGTCGGGGGTTCGAGTCCCTCCCGGGCACGTCAGGGATTCGACCGGGCTACCCGCCGTGACGCCAGCTGGGATTCCGTGGCAATCAGCTGCCGTCTCGCGCGTCGCCTTGGGTCTGGTTGGCGCTGGTGTCGCGGTGGCGATGGTCTGAATTGGCAAGGTGGATGTCGAGTTCGGCGTGGTGGATCGGTTGCGCGCCGGAGTCGTAGCCGTTGCTCAGCGTTATGCGGTAGGTGTCCTTGCCGTGCTCCCAGGCCGTCAGTTGGATGTCGATTCGGTATTCCACCGACCCCGTGCCGTTGAGCTTGGCTTTGCCGAACACGCTCGCGTGCGAGGCGTCCGGGGTGCACGTGACGGCGTCGACGCTGGTTGAGGCAAGCCGGAATGGGTTCGCGGGGCCGTTGTCGCGGTACCACTGCGCCCCTACCGGCGGCTTGGCGAAGGCCAGGCCAAGGAAGCTCGCCTGGTCGCCGTTCGCCGCGGTCAGCTGGCCGTGCCCGAACACCAGACACCCGTTGGTGCTCTCCGGCAGGACGACCGCCACCAGCGTGCTGCCGGCACTCGTGTCGTGTGTGGCGTCGCCGCCATAGCTCGCGGTGATCGCTTGGCCCCCGAGCGGGAACGACGCGAAGAACACCGAGCAGCTCGCCGTGGGGCCACTTCCCGACAACCTGCAGGGACTGCCGTAAAGGCTCCCCGCCCCGCTGTGGGTGAAGCTGACCGTACCCGTCGGCGTCGACTGGCCAGTACGCGCCGTATCCGTCACAGTCGCCGAGCACACCGTCGCCCCACCCGGAGCGAACAACAACGGGGAACAACTCGCGCGGGCGGAGGTCGGATGCTTCGCCGGCACACAACCGATATCGACTGCACCGACCGCGAAAACACTGCGCGGCGGTTGGGTTATCGCGACCCCGTAGGTGCCTGCGGGCAGTCCGGCGGGAAAAGTGGCCGTTGCCGTAAGGCCCGTTGACGTGAAGACCACATCCGTGAGCGTGCCCCACGTGACCTGATTCAGACTCGAGAGCAGGGCCACTCCGGGCCCGAGCTCCGCCGGGCTGATCCCGTCGAGGGTGATCATGATCGGCGTGGAGGAGTTCGGAATGCAGTCCGGCGACACGCTGCTCGCGCGTGCCGTCAGCGGAACGGCAAGGACCACGGCCAGCGTCGCCACGAGCAAGACGAGCCGAATCTTCATGGCTGCGTCACTGATCGATGTTCCCGGGCTGCGAGGGGGCGCCGGGGTAGCTGTGTGCTCTGGACACGCACCGATCTTCCTCCCGCGGGCAGACCTGAGTCAACCCCAGCGACCGGCCGCCTCGTCGGCAAGCATGTTCGGGGACTTCCCGTCAGTCACAAGAGCCGTTCCAGCGGCTGCTACGCCGTGAGCGCCGGTCCACATTGCTCGTGTTGCCCAGACGTTCGACCGCTCGCCGTTCCCTTAGCGCGGAGCCCCGACCTGCCCTACGCAGGCGGTGCGGACTATCGCGGACGGCGCTTCGGGTCTTTTGCGGACGATATCGCTGCTGTGTCGCGCTATGACGTGTGGACAACTTCACACGAGCATCGGGGGACAACCGAGGCGCTGTTGGTTGCACCCGAGATAGAAGGTAGGGCAGATGAGAAAGCTCATCCCACCCATAATCGCGGGCGTCATGCTCGTGCTCGCCGTGCCAGCAATGGCAAGCAGCGGCTTCCCGACGCAGGTCAAGTCAGCCGTCTCGATTCAGAAGCCGAGACGCCAGCAGCTTGGCTCGGTGTTGAACTTCGTGTTCGTCGGCAAGGTGACGGCAGCGAACGGCGCTGGTCAAAAGGGCCGCGAAGTTACTCTGTTCGATTGGCAGCGCTTCTCGGGCGGGCCGCAGGCTTCCCCGCAGGGGACGATCCTGACGGGCGTGTACGCGGGCCACAGCTCGGGCTACTGGCAGCTTACCGTGCCATGGTGGGCCGGCATCTCCAGCGAACATTGGTATGCGTACGTCAAGGACAATTTCGTCACTGCTCCGGGCCACAACGGTCCCTGGACCGACTATCTCCCGGCCATGTCACGCCTGATGCCATTCTCAGGTTGACCGAGTGCAACCGGGTTCCCGGGTGTGACCTTCTGACGGCATGAGCAACGGCTACCAATCGATTCAATGGGAGGTCGTCGACCATGACCGCAGTACCGACTGTCATGTAGGAAGGGGTCACGCACTCGATCATCGCCGTGATGACGCTGATGTGGATATCAGTGGTGCACATGGCGAGTCAGTTGTGATCGGGGCGATGGTCGCGGTCATATTGGGGTCTGGCGGGAGTTAGTCTCGTGGCCGTGGCGGCGAGGCTGACGCAGAGGTTGCATTACATGGCCACGACCGGGCTGCGCCGAAGGTTGCGGGACTTCTTCGTAGGAGCCGGGGGCAGCGATCCGTTCGTTGTGCGAGAGGACATCGCGCGGCGCTACCTCGCCGGTGCCGGCATTGAGATTGGCGCGTTCACGTGGCCGCTTCGCGTGCCCCACGGAGTGACTGTTCGGTATGTCGATCACTTGGGCAGAGATGACCTTCTTCGGACCTATGGCGATCGCTTAGCCGGTATGGGTTTGGACGCAGCCTCGATCCCTGAGACAGATGTCGTGGACGATGCCCAGCATCTGGCAACGATCAGTGATGAGTCCGTGGACTTCGTCGTGGCCAGCCATGTTCTGGAGCACATGGAGGACCCGATCGGGGCGCTGCAAACGTTCCTGCGCGTGACGCGGCCGGACGGGATCGTGCTCCTCGTGCTGCCCGATCCTCGCCACACCTTCGACGCGCCACGCGAACGCACGACGATCGAACATCTAATGCGTGACCACGAGGAGGGTCCGACAGCATCGCGGCGGGGGCATTACGAGGAATGGGCACGAATCAACGAACATCTGCCCGAGGACCGGGTTCCCGGCCGCGTCGCCGAGTTCGAGCGCGAGGATGCCCGCCACCACTTCCACGTTTGGGAGTTGCAGGACTTCCTCGACCTACTCCACGAGCTGAACCTTGGAGCGGAGCTTGAACTCGCCCAGGCCAACAACGACGAGTTTGCGGTCGTGCTCCGCAAGACGCGCAGCAGCCGGCCCGACATCCACTAGCCGCGCGTCGATCACCGCACCTGCCTGGTCCGAGGCCAAGTCCGCCGCGTGCCGTTTAGACGGATGCTTTTGCTGCGGCGAGTTCCGACACGGCGAGGATGAACGCGAGTTCCAGGACGTCGCGGTCGAGCGACTGGGCGAGGAAATCAAGCTGGCTGCGTGCAGCCCCATGTTCATCGAGATAGAGCTTCGCCGCGTCGCGGATCGCCACCGTGATCCGGGTTGTTGCGATTCTGGCCGCGAGGGGCTGAGGCTGTCCGTGATCCGTGGCCGCGTACCAAGCCTGCATCATTTCGTTGGCGAGCCATTCAGCCTCCGGATGCATGATTGAGAATGATTCCCGCATCGGCGTGCGTCTACACCTCTGTCTCGCCGAGGACGCTGCGCCATACGCCGCCGGTATGTCACTGCGCTAAACGCCGCAAGGGTCCGTTCTGGCCTGAGAAAGTGCTTCTGAGCAGGTATTTCATGAGAGCCGCGTCGCCGGAGTTGAACCGGGCAAACCCTCCATTGCAAAGGCGGCGCGTGCCTTGCGGGCGTCAGCGGCGGTAAGGCGCCTTCCCGCGGGGGTTCAGCGAGCAGGTGCGGTGCGACTGTCTTCGAGCGCGCGGCCTGGCGCTTGCTACGCGAGTGCCTGGTATTCCTCGTCTGTCAGCTCGATCTCCAGTGCCGCGAGGTTCTCGCGTAGATGCTCGGGCGACAGGGTCCCCGGAATCGGCAGCATCGTCGGCGAGCGCTTGAGCAGCCAAGCAAGCACGATCTGGCTCGGTGTTGCTCGATGCGCGTCGGCGATCTCCCTCAGCATCGGTCGGCCATCACCGCGCAATGGAAAGTAAGGCACGAACAGGATCTGTTGCTCGGCGCAGTAGTCGACGACCTGCTCGTGCCGCCGGTCGGAGAGGTTGTAGCGGTTCTGGACCGCCGCGATCGGCACGATCTCTCGCGCTCGCTCGATCTCCTCGATGCTGACCTCGGAGATACCCACATGTCCGATCTTGCCCTGATCGCGGTACGCCCCGATCACGGCCAGGCTTGTCTCCAGTGGTGTCTCGGGATCGACACGATGGAGGTAGTAGAGCTCGATCAGGTCGGTGCGTAGGCGGCGCAGGCTCTCCTCGATCTGCAAGCTGAGGATCTCGGGGCGCCCCTCGCCCCGCGCGTACCCGCCCTTGGTAGCGACAATGCATCCCTCGGGGAACGGCGCCAGCGCAGCGCCGATCGTCCGCTCGCTGTCGCCGCTGGTGTACAGGTGCGCGGTATCAATGAAATTGACGCCGGCACTGAGCGCCTCGCGGAGGAGCGCCTGATTGCCCGGCGTGTTCGTCAGCCGATTGCTTCCGAGGCCGACGCGGGTGACGCCCGTCTCGCCGAATTCCAAGGTGCTCACCATCAATCCGGATCCTAGTCACGGGCGCTTCGGTCGGTGATTGAGAAATTTGGTCGAGCGCGAGAGCCGCTGGGAATGGTTTCGTCCCAAGCGAGCGTCAGCCTCCGCGTGCCTTGCGGGACGAGCGTCGCGCTGTGCGCGCAAACCGAGACCGACGTCAGCGGCGCCGAGATGCCCGTCGGAGCTCAAGAGCAGGTCCGCGCTCCTTTGCTGCGAGGAAGCCTGCGCTCAGCGTTCACCGGAAGCGGCGAGATTGTCCAGCGAGGACGACAATCCCGCCGCGTGATCCGCAGCGTTGATCCCGCCGGACACATCGTCGGCCCTGATGTCGACGCCTGATCGGAGGCCGACGGGGTGACCTCCCCCGGCGTCGACCACGTCGGAGTCGGTCGGCTCGGCGAATACCCGGTCCGGCGAGGCGCTGATGACTCGGACGGCGGTGTCAGTCCGACTCATCGCGGGCGCGCCCGTAGCGCTCGTAGATCACGCGCGAGCCGAACGTCCTGGTCTCGACCAGGTCCAGCCGAACGTCTTCGGTGACCGGCGGCAGGAAGGGCGTGCCGCCACCGACGACGACCGGATTGCGGAACATGCGCAGCTCGTCGACGAGGCCGAGCTCGATCGCTGCCGCGGCCAGGCCGGCGCCGCCGATCGAGACGTCCTTGTCGGTCGCGTCGAGCGCCGCAGCGGCCTCCTCGGCCACCGACGCCTCGGCGAGCCGGGCGTTGCCCTGAACGCTGTCGAGCGTGCGGCTGAAGACGACCTTCGGGATAGCGCACCAGACGTCGGCGAACGCGGCCCCGAGCTCGTTGTCGCGCATCGACGGATCCGTCTCCCACGGCAGCATGGTCTCGTAAAGCCTGCGGCCGCACAGATAGCCGCCGAGCTCGCGTGTCTGCGCGATGTGGAAACGAAACTGCTCCTCGTTAGGGACCGTCCACCCGAACGCGCCCTCGCGGTCGGCGATAAAGCCGTCCACCGAGACGCTCATCGAGTAGATCAGCATGGCTTCAAGCTCATCGCACCGGAGCGACGGACGATGATCGCGATGAAGTTCACCATTGAGCTTGACATCGGGCTCTCCTTCCTTCTGCAGGCTGCTCTGCCACAGCTAGTGACCGATCGCGAGACGAAAACTCATCGTCGTGGGCGGTCCAAGCGATCGTACGGCCATTGCCGACGCCGCACTGAGATCCGGAAGCGGAACCACAACCGAGATGGTGGCCTCGGAAAAACCCGTGACCCAAACGTCCTGCGGGGACAGGAAAGCGGGTCTCTCGCCCAGGCCGGGTCGCGTCCCGATTGTCGCCCCCGTCCCGGGCGTCTGTCCGGACGGCCCATGCGGAACGCGGCGGGCCGCGCGGGCCTCGAAAACCACCTGCTCGCAGGGCCCCGCACGCCGCGCTTTGCGGGACGGGTGTCCGCGGGAAGCGCGAGGCGCGCGCAAGCGAGGACGCAGGGTCGCGAGATCACCTACCCTCTCCTCAAGCAACTTCTTGATAAAGTAGCTACTTGATGACTCCGACTACTGATGAACTGAGCAGCGTGTTCGCTGCGCTCGCTGATCCGACGCGCCGCGCGATGCTTGACCGCTTGCGCTCCGGAGAGGCAACCCTGAATGAGCTGGCGCTCCCGTTCGAGATGAGCGTGCAGGGCGTCTCGCAGCACTTGAAGGTTCTCGAGCGAGCGGGCCTGGTGACCCGTGGTCGTCTGGCGCAGACGCGGCCGGCTCGGCTGTCCTCGGGCGGCCTCGAGGCGGCTACCGGGTGGCTCGAGCGCTACCGAGAGTTCTGGGAGGAGAGCTTCGAACGGCTCGATGAGTACCTGGAGGATCTCCAAGCCGGCGAGGAGGGATCGTGAGCAACGGGCGGCTGGAGATCGAGGTCCCGTCAGGCGAGCCGGCGGTTGTCTTCCGACGGTTCGTCGATGCGTCACCGGAGCTGGTGTTCGCGCTGTGGACCGAGCCCGAACATCTGCGCAACTGGTGGGGCCCGCGCCGGTTCGAGCTGGTCGTCTGCGAGAGCGATCCGCGCGCCGGCGGACGCTACCGCTTCGTGCAGCGTGCGCCTGATGGCCAAGAGCACACGTTTCTTGGCGTGTATCGCGAGGTCGAGCGCCCGCACCACTTTGTCCGGACCTTCGTTTACGCCGGGGCGCCCGCAGTCGAGTCTGTCGAGACGCTCACGTTCCAGCGCGACGGTCACGGCACGCTCGTTACCAGCAGGTCGGTCTTTCCTTCCCTCGCGGCTCGCGAGTTCTACGCACAAGCCGGGATGGAAGCTGGACTGCGTGAGTCTCACCAGCGCCTCGACGAGTGGCTCGAGGCGATCAACAACAAGAAACGGAGGCACCAATGAGCAAGCTCGTCGAGGCAACCCATGTCACGCTCGGCGGCGAGGTCGGCTCAAACGATTGGGCGTTCCCGTACCTCGACGAACAGCACTCGCAGTACGCGATGGAGCTCCTGACGGAAGCGGACGCCCTGCTCCTCGGACGACACACGTATGAGGGCCTGTCGGTCGCCTACATCAGGATGGCCGAACAAGCACCCGCCGGCGTTCCCTCTGACTTCATCGACCGGATGAACAGCATCCCGAAATTCGTCGCGTCCACCACACTCACGGGACCGACCTGGAACGCCACGGCGATCAACGGCGACGTCGCGTCATTCGTCGACGATCTCAAGCGCAACGCCGGACAGAATCTCCTGAGATACGGGAACGGGCCGCTCGACGCCACCCTGATGGAGCACGGGCTGATCGACGAATTCCACCTCTACCTCACCCCAGTCGCCATCGGCAAGGGCAAGCACCTCTTCGAGAGCATCGACACCGCACCCCATCTCCGCCTCGTCGACATCAGGCGGCTGGATAGCGGCGTGGTCATCCTCGTCTACGCCCCCAAGTAGCCCGTCTCTCAGCGTTCGCGGCGACGAATCCCGCCCGATGCGTCTCCGGTGAGAGCGACACTCGCCAAGCCAGAAAGCGGGACTCAGCTCCCGTGACCGGCCGAGCGCTGCTCGTCGCCAGGAGCACAACGCGTACCGGCAGCGCTCGGCACCGCGCAAGTCGCCACGAGCACGTCTTGCTGCGCATGCTTTGTCGCGACGACGGACTCGTCCCGCCGGTCGGGCCGCACAGACAGCGCGCCGCCCGTCTGCATCGTTCCGGGACTCTTGCGTCCTGCTGGGCTCTCCACTCGGCTGACGCTAACCCGTCTTGCCGTCGCCAGGTTCCTCGAAGAGAATCGCTGCACGATGTTCGCGAACGATTGGAGGCTGACGTGCCGCTCTATCTAGGTCGCTTCAAATACTCCGCCGAAGCGATAAAGGCGATGATCGAGAACCCGCACGACCGCGGCACGGTCGCCGCCGAGGCGGCCGCGTCGCTTGGATGCAAGCTGCACGGCATCTGGTGGGCGTTCGGCGAGCACGATGGCGTGTTCCTATTGGAGGCGCCGGACAACGTCGCCGTAGTCGCGCTAGCGATGGCCGTCGGCGCGAGCGGACAGATCAGCACCGAGACCACTGCGCTCCTCGAAATGAACGAGGCACAGGAGGCCATGCGCAGGGCCGCGACCGCGACTTTCCGCCCGCCGAGCTGATCGGCCGCCCAGGGTGGGGCGCTACCCGGAGGCGGTTTGGTCGAGCAACTGCAGTAGTTCGTGAGCGGCCAGCTCGATCGCCTTATGCCGCCACTCCGCCGCGCGATAGTGGCAGGCGATGATCGCGGAGCGGTGGATGCGGCGGAAGTCGCCGATCACAAACGCGTATTTGGTTTTGGTCTGTTCGCCCGCGCCGTCGGTCAGGCCGAGAAACCACTGTGCGTATTTCTCCCACCCGTGGCGCTCCAGATATGCATTTTCTGCCGCAGCGCGCGGCTGCACGTCCCCCCACTCACTGCGCAGCACATACTGGCGCTTGGCAATCAGCTCGCGCGCGTGCTCGATCCCGACCTGGTTGATGCTGTACGACGCCACGACGCAATTCTGCCCACCCCCGCATCGCTTGAAAACCCTCACGCCCTGCCAAGAGTGCGTCTCCGATTCATGAGCTTCAACGACGACGATTCCCTCGGCGACACCGGACTCGTGCCGATGAGGGTCCGTCGGTTCCGGAGTGGTCGTTCGCGCGGGATGGTCGCGAGCTCCGGTGCGCCTAGGTGGTCGGCTTCGCCGCGTCGATAGCCTGGCGTGGCCACGACCTGCTGGCCTTCTTGTTGGGCGACTGATTCAAGCGACGCGTGAAGAAGATCGGATTCCTTTCCTTCGGCCACTGGAGCCCTGGCCCGCAATCGCGGACGCGCTCGGGCGCGGATGCGCTGCAGCAGTCGATCGAGCTCGCGGTCGCAGCGGAGGAATTGGGCGCCGACGGCGCGTACTTCCGGGTTCACCATTTCGCGCGTCAGCTCGCCTCGCCGTTCCCGCTGCTGGCGGCAATCGGCGCGAGGACTTCGCGGATCGAGATCGGTACCGCCGTGATCGATATGCGCTACGAGAACCCGCTGTACTTCGCCGAGGACGCCGGGGCGGCTGATCTGATCGCTGGGGGCCGGCTTCAGCTCGGGATCAGCCGGGGCTCGCCCGAGCAGGTGATCGATGGCTGGCGATACTTCGGCTACGCGCCCGCCGACGGCGACAGCGATGCCGAGATGGCGCGCAAGCACGCCGAGGTCGCGCTGGAGGTTCTGGAAGGCGACGGGTTCGCGCAGCCGAACCCACGGCCGATGTTCGCCAATCCGCCGGGCTTGTTGCGGATCGAGCCGCACTCGCCAGGGTTGCGAGAGCGGATCTGGTGGGGGTCGGGATCGAACGCAACCAGTGCCTGGGCGGCGCGGCTCGGGCTCAACCTGCAAAGCTCGACGCTAAAGGACGACGAGACCGGCGAACCCCTGCACGTCCAGCAGCGCAAGCAGATCGAGGCCTACCGCGAGGCGTGGAACGAGGCCGGGCATGACCGCCAGCCGCGGGTATCGGTCAGCCGCAGCATCTTCGCGCTCACCACCGACACCGACCGCGCGTACTTCGGCGGCAGTCGCGACTCCCAAGACCAGATCGGCATGATCGACGAGAACACGCGCGCGATCTTCGGCCGCTCATACGCGGCCGAACCCGACGTGCTCGTCGAGCAGCTCCGCACCGACGAGGCGATCCAGGCCGCCGACACGCTGCTGCTGACCGTGCCCAACCAGCTCGGCGTCGAATACAACGCTCACATCATCGGAAATATCCTCACACACGTCGCGCCGCCGCTCGGCTGGCGCTGATCCCGATCAAGGCCATCGAGAACGAGGCAGCGAGCAGTTGCAACTGCTCGCTCGAACACTCGAGGACCTCAGCCGGGAACGGGCAGTCCAGGCCGCGCTCGCAAAGTTCCCATCGCAGGGTTCGGTTCACCGCGTTCGGTTCGCTGCGCCCACGTCCCCGGCGCCGGAAGTCGAGGCGCTTCGCGAACTGATCGAGCAGCCACAACGCAAACCCACACGACCCGCCGGACCGCTGACAAAGCGAGTTCGGCCAGAGTTCTCGGCCAGTGACAGATAAGCAGCGACCGCGGGTGGCGGAACCCGACGGCAGCGCCGTTCGCGCGACAGTCGGGCGAGCCTAGACGAGCCTCGCCGCGGGCCAGTTCGCCGGTGGCATCGCCGTAGGACCGCTGCCGCGCGTGCCGACGAGCAAGGAGCAGTGCAAGCAGGGCGGCTGGCGGAACTTCCCTCAGTTCAGGAACCAGGGGCAGTGCGTGGCCTTCGTCGTGAAGCAGGCGCGGCAGAGTTGTGTGGCTGAGCGGGCGAGGATCGGACTGTGGGCGTTCCGCAACAAGTATGGGCTAGGCCCTTACCACGTTCTTGCCATGCGTCGGTGCGTCAACCGGGCAAGTCGGTAGGGCCGAGCCGAAAGCTCGGGTTGCCCCCTGGGTTGCCCCCTAGGTTCCAAGCTCGCCGGTGGCATCCGTGAAATCCCTGCAAATATGCTAAGCCCGCCGCCGGACTCGAACCGGCAACCCCTTCATTACAAGTGAAGTGCTCTACCAATTGAGCTAGGCGGGCCTGGGCTCCCCGTACGGTACCGCGGCCCTGGTTCGTCTAGCCAGCGGCGACGGTGCTGCCCGCGAGCTCCTTCTCCCACCATTGGATCGTGTCGCTCAGCGTCTGGCGGAGGGGGATCTCGGGCTGCCACCCGGTGGCTGCGTGGAGACGATCGAAGCTTCCGCGCAGTTCCATGACCTCATGCGCGCGGACGCGCGCGGGGTCGACCACATGCTCGACGGAGAGCGGGGCGGCCAGCTCGGCGAGCAGCGCGACATGCTCGGACGCCGAGACCGACCGGCCGGAGCAGACGTTGTAGACGCCCGGCCCGTCGAGTTGGGCGAGTAGCCGGTAGGCGCGCACGACGTCCCGCACATCCGTGAAGTCGCGGCGGGTGTCGGGGTTGCCGGTAAGGATGCGCAGCGAGGAGACGCCCTCCAGCTTGGCCTCGGCGAGTTGGCGCGCGAGCGAGGAGAGGATGAAGATCGATCGCTGCCCGGGGCCGGCGTGGCTGAAGGGCCGCGCGCGGACGATGTGCAGGCCGTGGGCTTCCGCGTATACCGCCGCGAGCAGGTCGGCGCCGGTCTTGGAGACCGCGTAGGGGTTCGCGGGCGCGAGCCCAGCGGTTTCGTTGATCGGCAGCCGCGCCGGGGATCCGTACACCTCGCAGGTGCTCACCCACACCACATGCGCCTCGGGAGCCTCGTGCCGGATCACCTCGAGCATGTTGACCGCCGTCTCGGTATTGGCCCTGACGGTCTCGGCCGGGTCGTCCCACGAACGACCGACCGAGCTCAGCGCGGCGAGGTGATAGATCACCTCGGGTCGGGTGGCGGCCACGGTCTCGGACAGTGCCGCGGAGTCGCGGAGATCCACGGCCCCGCCGGTGCCGGAGCCCTCGGGCAGCTTGCCGTCGCGCGAGATCCCGACGACATCGTCGCCGGCCAGGGTGCATGCCCGATGCGAGATGGCCGCCGGCGAAGCCCGACGCGCCCGTGATCAGCACGCGCACGGTTACGCGGCTCCGGCGCCGCTCGTGAGCCGACTCACGACCAGGAACCCCATCCGGCGTCAGGCAGGCTCGACCGAGACGGCGTGCTCGAGCTTGCCGTGACCGTTGGTCGAGAACTCGACCTCGTCGGTCGGCGGCGCGGGCTCGGGCTCGGCGTTCACACGTCGCTCGAGCTCGCCCAGCACGAGGCCGAAGAGCAGATGGCGCCAGGCCGCCTGCGTCCAGGCGCGGCGGTTACCGGTGAACGCGGGCATGTCCTTGCGCGCCGGGTGGTAGCGGTCGGACAGCCTCCCGAGCGGCCAGAGGGCGACGTGCTCGGCGAGCGCGGCGGCGGGGCCGCGCAGGGCCGGCGGGATGGGGAGCAGCGGCGCCACGTTGGCGTAGACAGCGCCGAACACAGCGCCGTTCTGCATGTGCAGGGCCAGCCCGACGGGGTACCAGCCGTCGCCTCGGGTGACCGCCTTGCCGAGTAGCTCGACATCGTCATAACGGCTGCGGAAGGCGAGTTTGTCGAGCGGTTGCCCGAGCGCCCACACAGCGGCGGCGACGGCCCCGCAGACGGCTCCTCTCAGCGTGCGCGTGCGATCTATTCCTGGCGTCAAGACCAGCAACTGTAACGCGATGTGGCCCTGCGGGTACGCCAGTGTGCGATGAATCACGAAGCGCTCCACCGGCGTGCTCGGGAGCAGGGCACAAATCCGTTCGTTTACTGGCTGGTCCGGGCTGTCTTCCAGCCTTTCTTCCACATCTACTTCCGTCTGAGCCGGATCGGCCGGGAGCACATCCCGGCTGAGGGTCCGGTGATCATCGCGGCCAATCACCGCAGCTTCCTCGATCCGTTCGTGATCGCCACGATGGCCCGTCGGCCGATGTACTACGTGGCCAAGCAGGAGCTCTTCTCGGGCCGGCTGCAGTCCTGGGTGCTCAACGCGCTGGGGGCGTTCCCGGTCAGGCGCGGGGCCGGGGACGCGGACATGATCGATACCGCCAAGGCGATTCTGGCCCGGGGCGACATCGTGCTGATCTTCCCGGAGGGAACGCGGATCCGGCCCGGGTCGCTGGGCAAGCCCCGGCGCGGTGTCGGCCGGCTCGCGCTGGAGAGCGGCGCGCCGGTCATCCCGATCGCCGTGATCGGCACCGAGACGGTGCGTCGCGGATGGCGCATCCGCCCGCACAAGGTCCGCATCCGGGCGGGACGGGAGCTGCGCTTTCCGCGCGTCTCCGGTGCCTCGCCCAGCCTCGCGGCCGCGGTCACGGACCGCATCTGGCCATGCGTGATGCTGCAATGGGAGTGGCTCGGCGGCCTGTCGCCGATCCGGCGCGCGGCGATCGTCGGAGCTGGATCCTGGGGGACCGGTCTCGCCGTGTGCCTCGCGCGGGCCGGTTTCCAGGTCGACCTCGGCTGCCGGACGCGCGAGCAGGCCGAACTGCTCAGCGCCACGCGCGAGAACCCGGCATACCTGCCGGGGGTGGAGCTGCCGCCGTCGATCCGCGCGATGCGCGCCGCCGATCTCGAATGCAGCGCTCACGATCTCGTCTGTCTCGCCGTCCCGGCGCGCGCGCTACCCAGTGTTATCGCGGCGCACGGTGAGCGCATCCCCGACCGCACCGGCCTGCTCGTGATGTCCAAGGGGCTCGTGCCACCCCTGGGCACCCTGCCCTCGGCCTTCGTGGCCGAACGCGTGAGAGCGCGGGCCAGCGCCGTTCTCGGTGGACCCGCGCACGCCACCGAGGTACTGGGACATGGTGCGTCCGTCGTGCTGGCTTCGCTCGACCCGGGTTTCGCACGCCAGCTCGCGGATGCGCTGCTCGCCGCCGGGCTCGACGTGACGATCAGCAGCGACGTGACCGGCGTCGAGCTCGCGGGCTGTGCCAAGAACGCCGCCGTGCTCGCTGCCGCGGCCGCTTCCGGCGCGGGCCCGAACGTCGCCGGTGCCGCGGCCGGGAAGGTGTTCGCCGAGATCGATGCGCTCGCCCGGGTGCAGGGCGGCCGGCCTGAGACGTTTGCCGGCCTGGCCGGCGCGGGCGACCTGGTCGCCACGGTCGTCGCCGAGCGTTCGCGCAACCGGCGGGCCGGAGAGCTCCTCGCGCGCGGCCTGCCCGCCACCGAGATCGGTTCGGCGCTCGGCCAGACGGCGGAGGCTGTGGACTCGGTGCCTCTGCTGGCCAACGCTGCCCGCGCCGCCCACCTGAAGAGCCCCGCCCTCGACGGTCTCGCTGAGCTGCTCGCGGGGACGGTCGGGCCGGAACAGTGGACGGCGACGGTGACCGCCCCGGCACGTACAAGCCGCGAACGATCCGCGCGAGCGGCCTAGGTAGGCTCCCATGCGGTGGCTGACGCGGTACCGAAGAACAAGGCGGAGTTGGATGCCCGCTTCACGGAGCTCTACCGGGCTCACCTTCGCGACGTGTACTCGTACAGCTACTACCGCGTCGGCAACCATCACGACGCCGAGGACCTCACCGAGCAGACCTTCCTGCAGGCCTACCGGCACTTCGAGCGCGCGCTGCGCGAATCGCACGGCCGTCCGCTGCGACCGTGGCTCATCCGCATCGCCCACAACCTCGCGGCGAACTTCTATCGCGATCGCTCCCGCAAGCCCGAATCGGCGATCGAGGACGCGGGCGTGATCTCGGCGCCGCACACGACCGAATCGCTCGTCGAGGGCCGCGAGGAGCTCAAGGCGATCCTCGCCGGCGTCGCGCAGCTGCCCGATGATCGGCGCGAGGCGCTGATCATGCGCTTCGCGCTCGGCATGGACAATCGCGAGATCGCGCGGGCGCTGGGGCGCACCGACGGCGCCACCAAGGTGCTGCTGCATCGGGCGATCCGCCAGCTCGAGGGTATGGTGGGCCAGGACGGCGACGGTCCTCCGGCCCCCGCCCAGGTCAACGCCGCGGGCAACGGTAACGGCGCGGGCACACCCGCGAAGGAGAATTGATGAGCGCCGGGGCACCAGACTTCGAAGCCCTGCTCCGCGAGGCGCTGACGCCGGTCGACCCGCCCGAGGATCTCGCCCAGCGCCTGGAGCTCACGCTCGTCAACCTGACCGAGCTCGCCCAGGACGAGCTCGAGGCGTGGGAGCTGTCGGCGATGCGCGATCCGCGCAACTGGGTTCGTCCCGCGGCCGCCGCGGTCGTCGGAGCGACGGCGGGCACGGCGCTCGTGGCGATCCGGGTCAGGGCCCGTCACCGCTCGCGTCGGAACCAGTCGAGCAACGTGCTCGAGCTCGCCGAGCGCACCTTCCGGGACATCGCCGAGGAGGCCCGGCGGCTGCTGCCCGACCGCTGAGCGCCGGCCCGCGCGCCCCAGGTTGCGCTTACCTGCTGCTGCTAGCTTCCGCCGCCATGGCCGTCTGTTATCGCCACCCGTCACGCGAGACGGGCGTGTCGTGTTCCTCGTGCGGGCGGCCGATCTGTCCCGACTGCATGACGCCGACCCCGGTGGGCATGCGCTGCCCCGAGTGCGCGCGAGAGCGAACCCAGGTCAGGACCGCGCGGTCGATCGGCTCGAGCAGCGGTCCCGTCGTGACCTACACGCTGATCGCGCTCAACGTGATCGTCTTCCTGGCCGAAGGTGGCGCCGGCGCTTCGCTGGGCTCGGGCGGCGGCGGGACGATCTTTCAGAAGGGCGCCCTCTACGGTCCCTACATCGCCCACCAGCATGAGTACTGGCGCCTGGTCAGCGCGGGGTTTCTGCACGACGGCTTCATCCACCTGCTGTTCAACATGGTGTTCATCTATCTGATGGGTCCGGCGCTCGAGCAGATGGTCGGGCGCCTCGGGTTCGCGGTGATCTACTTCACGGCACTGCTCGCCGGCTCATTCGGCGCGCTGCTCGTCCAGCCGCTGTCGCCGACCGTGGGCGCCTCGGGCGCCGCCTTCGGGTTGCTCGGGGCGCTGATCGTCGTCGCCCACGCCAACCGAATCCCGATTTGGCAGAGCGGCCTCGGGATCACCTTGGCCATCAACGTCGTCTTCTCGCTCAGCTTCGCCCAGATATCGGTCGGCGCCCATATCGGTGGCCTGATCGCGGGATTCATCTGCGGCTGGCTGTTCGTGGAGTTGGGCGAGCGGCGGGGAATGCCGGCGGCGGCCGTCGGCCTATCGCTCGCCCTGGCCGCGGCCTGCGTCGCCGGGGCGATCGCCGTGGCGGGTAGCGGCGGCCTGGCCCCGAACGGGATCGGTCTCGGCGGTTAGAGCTCGACGGTGACTGCCCGGCCGGGCGCCTCGGGTACCCGTTCCGGGTGCAGGATGTGCGCCAACAGCTCGAGCCCGTCGATGATTCTCGGACCGGGACGCGAGAAGTACGCCGCCGCATCGACGGCCACAACCTCGCCCGCTCCGACTGCGGCTAGCTCGTCACGATGCATCTCGGCCTCACGGTGAGCGATCTCGGCGTCGTAGCCGCATGGCATGACGATCACGATGTCGGGTTGCGCGGCAGCGACCTCCTCCCAGCTGCGCTGCTCGGAGTGCTCGCCGGCGAACCCCAGCACGTCCTCGCCGCCGGCGTACTCGATCAGCTGTGGGGTCCAGTGACCGGCGGCGAAGGGCGGATCCAGCCATTCGAGCGCTGCCACCCTCGGACGGGGTGCGTCCCGGACGGCCACCCGGACCCGGTCGATGCGGGCCGCGGCCGCGTTGACGAGTTCGATGGCCGCGTCCTTGCGGTCGGTGGCCGACGCCAGCGTGCGCGCGTCGCCGAACACCTCACCCACGGTGTGCGGGTCGAGCGAGATCACCTGCGGGCGAGATTCGATCTCCTCGGCCACCGCGCGGACGTCGTCGATCGAGACGGCGCACACCGAGCAGAGGGCCTGGGTGACGATCAGGTCAGGCCGCAAATCCCGCAGGGCTTCGTCGTCGAGCGCGTAGATCGCCTCGCCGGCGAGCGTGCGCTCACGCACGGCGGCGTCGATCTGCGCCGCGGTGAGACCTGGTTCGAGGACGTCACGGGTGATCTTGGGTAGCTCACGCACCGCGGGCGGGTAGTCGCACTCGTGCGTGACTGCTATTACGTCCCCACCCAGACCGAGGGCGAAGAGCATCTCGGTGGCGGAGGGAATGAGGCTGACGATTCGCATCAGAGGAGAAACGATATGACAGAGCTGTTGAGTGACGAGTCCATAAGCGAGCGCCTGCAAGGCAGCGATTGGACGCGCGAGGGCGAGGAGATCGTGCGCGAGTGGAAATTCAAGGATTTCGCGCAGGCGATCGACTTCGTCAACCGGGTGGCGGCCGCGGCCGAGGAGGCCAACCACCATCCGGACATCCTCGTGCACGGCTGGAACAAGGTGCGCCTGGCGCTGACCAACCATTCTGCGGGCGGTCTGACCGAAGCCGACTTCAAAATGGCGCATCGCTTCGACGGGCTCGGATAAGCTGGGCTCCGTGAGCGGAGCGCGCCGATGAGCGATTTGTCAACGCGGCGCGACTTCCTAGCCGTCGCGGCCGGCGCCGCGCTCGGCGCGCAACCGCTCGCCCGCGGACTCGCGCCCGGCGGCCAAGCGCTCACCCGGGCGAGCCGCCGGCGGGCGCTCGGCCGGCTCTCGCAAATCGAGCACGTGGTGATCGTGATGCAGGAGAACTGCTCCTTCGATCAATACTTCGGGACGCTGCGCGGCGTACGCGGGTTCTCGGACCCGTCCGCGCTGCGGCTGCCGGACGGCCGATCGGTGTTCCACCAGCCCTACGCAGGTGCCCCGGGCGGCGCGCTCCTCCCCTGGCGGCTCGACATCTCGAAGGCCAACCCGTGCGGCACGCTCGTCAGTAACGCCTGGGACCGTGCGCACGAGATGCTCGACGGGGGCCGCATGGACGGCTTCGCCACGGCCGGGGGCGTCGATGCGATGCGCTACTTCACTCGCGCTGACATCCCCTGGCACATGGCGCTCGCCGATGCCTTCACGGTCTGCGACGGATATTTCGCCTCAGCGCTCGGACCGACGAACCCCAACCGCCTCTACAGCATGAGCGGCACGGTCGACGCGGCCGGTGGCCGGGGTGGCCCGGTGATCGATAACCGCGAGACACCGCCGTACACCTGGAGAACGTATCCCGAGCGCCTGCAGGCGAGCGGCGTCAGCTGGCGCGTCTACCAGCAGACTGACAATTTCGATGACAACGCGCTGGCCTGGTTCCAGAGCTACCAGCGGGCCAAACCGGGCTCGCCGCTGTACGAGAACGGCATCCGGCCGCGGGCGTCGGATGCGTTCGCCCGCGACGTGGCCACAGGGCGGCTCCCCCGGGTTTCATGGCTGATCGCGCCCACTGCCCAATCGGAGCACCCCGGGCACGCCCCCGGGCCGGGAGCAGAATTCTGCAACCAGATCCTGCAGGCCCTGTTCCACTATCCGAAGGTGTGGGGCCGGACCGTCGTGTTCGTGACCTACGACGAGCCGGGGGGGTACTTCGACCACGTTCGGCCGCCCAGGCCGCCCGCCGGGAGCCGCGACGAATTCATCGCCGGACTTCCCGTCGGGCTGGGCTTCCGCGTGCCGACGGTCGTCTGCTCGCCGTGGAGCCGGGGCGGGTATGTCAGCTCGCACACCTTCGACCACACCTCGACGCTGCGCTTTCTCGAACGCCGCTTCGGCATCAAGGAGCCCAACATCAGCGCGTGGCGCCGTCGGATCTGCGGTGATCTGACCGCGACACTGGACCTCACGCGCGCCGATCACAGCATCCCGTCGCTGCCCAAGACGACGCCACTCGCGACCCGCTCGAACGCCGCCTGCGCGGTCAATCCATTGGGTCGGCCACCGCTGCAGCACCAGCGGCTGCCGGCACAGGAGCCCGGACGCCGTCCGCGGCGCTGAGCGCGGGGCTCGGCGGCCGCTGGAGCACGACCTGCACTCCATTCCGCGGCGCGAGCGTGATCGCGCGGAACTGCACCTTCTCGAACTCGGGGTCGGCCGCACTCAGGTGTGCCCGCTCGAGGACCCGGCGGATCACGATGCGCATCTCCATGAGCGCAAAGCTCGCGCCCAGGCAGCGGCGCGTGCCGCCGCCGAACGGCAGCCAGGTGTAGGTGTCGGGGGCGTCCGGGCCGAGAAAGCGCTCGGGCCGGAAGCGCGCCGGCTCCGGATAGAGATCGGCGCGCCGATGGACCATGCGTATCGACGGGTTGATCTCCACTCCGGGCGGGATCAGCCAATCGCCGAGCGCAAACGACTCGCCGCGTACCACGCGGCCGACGCCGGGAATGACCGGCCGGATGCGCAGGGCTTCCTTGACCGCGGCCTCGACGTAGCGGTCGTCGCCGTCGAGCGACTCGAGCAGGCACGCGAGCTCGGCCGGGGAGTGCAGGAGCAGGTCGAACGCCCACGCCAGGCCGGTGGCCGTCGTCTCGTGGCCTGCGAGCAGCAGCGTTACCAACTGATCGCGCACCTCGCCGTCGGTGAGCCGCTCACCGTTCTCGTCCTCGGCCAGGAGCAGCGCTGAGAACACGTCGTCGCGCTGCTCAAGATCGCCGGCCGCGCGCCGTCGAGCGATCTCGGCGTAGAGGATCTCGTCGACGGCGCGTCGCTCGGACTCGAAGCGCTTGGTGATCCCGCCGTCGCGGCCAAAGCGGCTGAGCGTCAGCATGAGCAGCAGCCCCCGCGGACGCGCGAGCGGCTCGATCATGCCCCGCAGCCGTCGGCTCAGCTCGTCCTCTGCGGCGCCCGGGCGATACCCGAAGACGGCGCGCAGGATGACCCGCAGCGTGAGCGACTGCATGCTGGCGAGAAGCTCGAACGGTGTGCCAACCGGCCAGCGGTCGATCTCGCGGTCCGCGGCGTCGCGGATCACCTGCTCGTAGCTCTGCATGGCCCGACCGTGGAAGGCCGGCAACATCAGGCGGCGTTGGCGCAGGTGCTCGCCACCGTCGAGCAGCAGCACCGAACGATCCCCGAGCACGGGGCCGAGCAGGGCATTGGCCTCACCGGCGTGGAGTTGCTCACCGGAGCCCTGGAATACCTCCTTGACCAGGCCGGGGTCGAAGAGCATCACGAACGGGCTGTCGAAGATCGTGCTGAACGTGACCGCGTTGCCGAATCGGCGGCGGCACGCCTCGAGGAAGCGCGGCCCGAAGAACATGAAGCCGGCGGTCTGGAGAATCCGCGGAAGACGCGGGCCGGGCGGAAGATTCACGGCGTGCTCGTTCATGGCCTGCCCGTGATGGTGACATGTCCCCATCCGAGGGCGACCGCTCGTCTGTCAGAGTTGTTTCAGGCTCCTGCCCTATGGTGCGCTTCGAGGTTCTACGGAAAGGCAAGTGGCCATGAGGTTTCTGCGCACGGTCTCAACTCGTCGTCTGCTGGCGCTGATCTTCGCTTCTGTGGCGGTGGTGGCGGGCGGTACCGCGATCGCGGTCGCCGCGAGCGGGAGCGGCCCCGTGCCACGCGCGAAGCCGCTGGCGCAGGCGATTCACGATGGCCTCGCGGCGCCCCCGGTGTACGCGCTCAGCGCTCGCGTCACGTTCACCAACCATCTGATCGATGCCTCGAGCATCCAGGGGAGCGACCCGCTGCTCAGCGGGGCCAGCGGTCGGCTCTGGGTGTCGGTTGATCCGTCGGGCAACAGGAGCCCGCGGATTCGGCTCGAGCTCCAGTCCGACAGCGGAGACGCGCAGGCCGTCCTGAACAACGGATCGTTCTGGGTCTATGACCCTTCCTCCAAGACCGTGTATCGCGGCAACCTGCCCCGGCACGCCGAGCCGGCCTCGGGGGTCAGGCACGAGCGTGCGGGGCTCCCGTCCATCGCCCAGATCCAGAACTATCTGACGCGCCTCATGGGGCACGCCAACGTGAGCGGTGCCCAGCCGGGGAATGTCGCCGGACAGCCCGCCTACACCGTCAGCGTGTCGCCCAAGCACGACGGCGGGCTGCTCGGGTCCGCGGCCTTGGCCTGGGATGCCGTGCGCGGCATCCCGCTGCGCGTGGCGGTCTACGCGCGCGGCTCGAGCACGCCGGTGCTCGAGCTGAAGGTCACGAACATCTCCTACGGCAAGGTCCCCGCGTCTGACTTCAGCGCGGCACCGCCCGGCGGATCGAAGGTCGTGAACGTCTCCGTCCCGGCCACGTCGGGCATGGCGGCCAGGGCTCACATGCGGCGTCTGCACGGGGCACGCGACAAGCACGCCGCCGCGGTGACGGGCGCGGCCGCGGTCGCCAAGCAGCTCCACTTTGCGCTCAAGGCCCCGTCCACGCTCGTCGGCCTCCCGCAGCAGTCGGTGCGGCTGCTGGATTGGGGAGGCAGCCCGGCGGCACTCGTGACGTATGGCCAGAACCTCGGGGGAATCGCGGTCATCGAGCAGACCGCGGATTCGGCGAAGGCCAAGAGCACGGCTGCGGGCGGGGACCATCACCGTGGCCTGAACCTGCCGACGGTCTCGATCAACGGGGCCACCGGGCAGGAGCTCGACACGGCGCTCGGGACCGTGGTTCGCTTCACCCGTGATGGGGTCGCCTATACCGTGCTGGGCTCGGTACCGCCGGCAGCGGCCGACGCAGCGGCACGAGGTCTATGACCGACGGCGCTGAGCGCTCGGCGCCGATCGAGGTGCGCGGGCTCGTCAAGCAATACGGCGAGCTCACGGCGGTCGACGACGTCGATCTGACGATCGACAGCGGAGACGTCTACGGGTATCTCGGCCCCAACGGGGCCGGCAAGACGACGTGCCTGCGGATGATGCTCGGGCTGATCAGGCCGACGGCCGGAACCGTGCGGCTGTTCGGGCGCGACCCGCAGGTCAGCGTGCACGCCCTCGACGGCGTCGCCGGCTTCGTCGAGGCGCCGACCTTTTATCCGTACATGAACGGCCGCCGCAACCTCGAGCTACTGGCCGATTTCGACGGCCATGGCGCCCGGGCGCGGATCGACGAGGCGCTGGAGACCGTCGAGCTCGCAGATCGCGCCAAGGATCGCGTAGGTGGCTATTCGCACGGCATGCGCCAGCGCCTGGGCATTGCCGCCGCGCTGCTGCGTGATCCCAAGCTGCTGCTCCTGGACGAGCCCGCGACCGGGTTGGACCCGGCCGGCATGCGCGACATGCGGCTGCTCATCCGGCGTTTGGCGGACCAGGGCATGACCGTCGTGCTGTCGAGCCATCTGCTGACCGAGGTGGAGGAGCTGTGCAACCGCGTCGCCATCGTGCGCTCGGGCCGCATCGTCTATGAGGGCGCGATCGCCGAGCTCAAGCGGAGTGCCGGGGCGAGCTACCGCCTGCAGACGACCGACGACGAGCGCGCGCTGGCGATCTGCCAGGCCCAGGCCGCGATCGCCGACGTGCATGTCGTGCACGGGCGGATCTCCTTCACCGCGGACGAGAAGGCGGTGGCCGAGCTCTCGCAGGCGTTGGTCGAAGGCGGGGCGCTGATCCACGCCCTGGCTCCGGAGACTGTCACGCTCGAGGATCTCTTCTTCTCGCTCACCGAGGGCACCGCGGGTGAGCGCATTCTGGCGGCCCGCGAGCCCGCGGCGCCGGTCAAGGCGGCCCGATGAACCCCGGCGTGTGGACGGTCTACCGGTGGGAACTGCGCAAGCTGCGCTACCAGAAGCGCACGTATCTCGGTCTCGGCGCGGCGGCGCTGGTGCCGATCCTGTTTGTGGTCGCCACGCACTTTCGCAACAACCGCGGGCCGAGTGACGTCGCGTTCGGCGACTACATCCACAAGAGCGGGCTGGCCATCCCGCTCGTGCTGCTGCTCTTCGGTGCGGTCTGGATGTTCCCCCTCATCACCGCGCTCGTGGCCGGCGACATCATCGCCTCCGAGGACCACAACGGGACGCTCAAGACGATTCTCACCCGCTCGCTCGAGCGCGGCCAGATCTTCAGCGGCAAGGCGCTTGCGGCGACCACCTACGGCATCGCGGCGATCCTTCTCAGCGGAACCGTCGGGGTGGTCGCGGGCTGCATCGAGTCGGGCTTCAATCCTCTGCAGAGCCTGTCCGGAACGCGGGTCTCGGCTCCGAAGGCGCTCGAGCTCGTCTACTCGAGCCTGCTTGTGTACCTGATCCCGATCCTGGCGATCGTGTGCGTCGGACTCCTGCTCTCCGCGATCACGCGCAACAGCGCCGCCGCGGTGGTCGGGACCCTGATGTTCTCGCTGCTGATTCAGCTGATCGGCATCCTGCCCGGATTGAGCGGCCTGCAGCCATACCTGCTGAGCACGCAGTTCAACGCCTGGCAGGGTTTGCTGCGCACGCCGATCGACTGGGCCCCGATCGTGCGCGCGGTGTGGGTCTGTGGGCTGTACGGCGTTCCGGCCTTGTTTGCGGCCTACCTGGTCTTCCTGCGCCGCGACGTGGCCGGCGGCTAGAACGGCCGTCGGATCGCGCAGGCTCGATGCCCGGGGAAGCCGACCGCGACCGGGTTCTCGTGGTCGACGATGACCCGCCGCTGCGCCGTATGCTCGAGCGCACGCTGGCGGCCGAGGGGTTCAGCGTGACCGTCGCGGCCGACGGGGGAGCTGCCCTCGTGGCCGCGGAGCGCGCCGCACCGGATGTGATCGTGCTGGACGTGGCCATGCCGGGCGTCGACGGCCTGGCCGTGTGCCGCCGGCTGCGCGCCAAGGGGCTCGCGACCCCGATCATCATGCTCACCGCGCGTGACGCCGTGCCGGACCGCGTCGCCGGGCTCGAGGCCGGAGCCGATGACTATCTGATCAAGCCTTTCGCAGTTCAGGAGCTAGTGGCCCGCCTGCGGGCACTCATCCGTCGTGGCGCGGATCCGACCGCGCTGCTGTCCTACGCCGACGTGGTGCTGGACGTCGGCACGGCGCGGGCCACTCGCGGGGGACGTGACCTCGAGCTCACGGGCCGCGAGGCGGCGCTGCTCGAGCTTCTGCTGCGCGAGCCCAACCGCACGGTGACGCGCGAGTTCGCCCTGCAGGCGATCTGGAATGACGCGGCCTCCACGAACGTCGTCGACCGTTACGTCACTCGGCTGAGGCGCAAGCTCGGCGAGCCGCCCCTGATTCGCACGATGCGCGGCGCGGGTTTTGCGCTGCGCGCGTGAGCCGCTCAGCCGCCGTCGAGCAGCGCCTCGGCCTCGAGCTCGGAGACGGGGGCGCCGAACAGATAGCCCTGGGCGCCGTCGCAGCCGAGTTCGCGCAAGCGCGCGAGCTGCGTGTCCGTCTCGACGCCCTCGGCGACCACGCTGATGCCGAGCGCGTGGCCGAGCTCGACGACGGCGCGCACGAGCGGGGCCTCCTGAGGATTGCCGCCGAGATCGCTGACGAAGCTCTCGTGAATCTTGATCGTGTCGATCGGCAGGTGCTTGAGCTCGGTCAGGGACGAGTATCCGGTACCGAAGTCGTCGATCGCGAGCTGCACGCCCACGGCCTTGAGCGCCTGGAGCATGCGCGTGGCCGCCTCGGGGTTGTGGTTCACCGCGCCCTCGGTGACCTCGAGGCAGAGGGCGGCCGGATCCGCCCGGCTGGTGCGGATCGCGCCGTTCAGCATCGAGACGAGGCCCGTGTCCTCAAGCTGGCGGAAGGAGAGGTTGACCGACATCGTGAGGTCGGGTCTGGCGACCCGCCAGCGTCCGATCTGCCGCAACGCCTCGGCCAGCACGTACTCACCGATCGCCAGCACGAGTCCCGTCTCCTCGGCCAGCGGGATGAATTCACTCGGAGAGATCAGGCCGCGCTCCGGATGCTCCCAGCGCACCAGCGCCTCGAAGCCGACCACCGAGGAGCGATCGCTGAGCGTGACCTTGGGCTGGTAGAGGACGCGCAGCTCGGAGCGCTCGACGGCGTGGCGGAGTGCGGTCTCGAGCTCCAGCCGGTCGGTGGCGCGCTGGCGGGAAGCCTCGTCGAAGAGCTCCCAGCGGGAGCGACCGAGCTCCTTGGCGCGATACATGGCCACGTCGGCCTCGCGGATCAGGGTCTCCGGCGTGGCGGTGGGGTCGCCGACCATCGCGATGCCGATGCTCACCGTGATGGTCGCGTCGCGTCCCTCGACCATCAGCGGCAGGCCGGCCGCGCGCGAAATGCGCTCGGCGATCAAGATGACCTCGCGCTCACCCTCGAGATCCTCGAACAGGAAGGTGAACTCATCGCCGGCAAACCGCGCCACCGTGTCCATCGGTCTCAGCATCGCGCGCAGCCGGTGGGCCAGCCCGACGAGCAGCTCGTCGCCGGCCGCGTGCCCGAGCGAGTCGTTGATGTCCTTGAAGTTGTCCACGTCCAGGAACAGCACGGCGACCGAGGCACTCGTGCGCCGCGCTCGGTCGAGTGCCACCCCGAGCCGGTCCAGAAAGAGCGCGCGGTTCGGCAGGCCGGTGAGCGGATCGTGCAGGGCCTGGTGGGCGAGCTGGACCTCGGACCGCTTGCGCTCGACCGCGAGCTTCACGGTACGTCGCAGGAGCGCCGGATTGATGTCACTCTTGATGAGGTAGTCCTGAGCCCCGCGGCGCACCGCCTCCAGCGCGATGCCCTCGTCGCGCTCCTCACCGAGGACGAGCACCGGGGCGTCGGGCGCGGCGGTACGAACGTGGTCGAGGGCCAGCAGGCCGTCGCCGTCGGGCAGCGTGAGGTCGAGCAGCACGCAGGACGCGCCATGATCGAGCAGCTCCTGGGTGGCGTCTCCGAGGCGCTCGACATGCGTGAGCACGAGCCCCTCGGCCCAGGTGCTGCGCAACATCTCACGGATCAGAGTCGCCTCGCGGGCGTCGTCCTCAACGAGCAGGACACGGTTAGTGCCCGTCGGCTCGGTGAGTTCGTCAACCGACGTGATCCCCCCTGGAAGGCCCAATAGTGCACTCATTCCTTGATCAAAACGCCCCTTAAGTTATGAACTGTAGACGCATACGGGGCGCCCAGGGGTGCAGATCCTCGTTATCGGTTCCGAAATCGGACATTTGTCCAGGCGTGTGAGTGGCATGCTGAAGCGGATCCGAAGAACGCTGCGCTGGCGACTCGTCGCCGCGGCCACGGGCTCGATCATCGCCGCGGTGGCGCTCTTCGGGGTGGCCGCGGAGGCGCTCGTCCGCCACGAACTGCGCAGCTCGCTCGATAGCGCGCTACGCGATCGGGCATCGATCGTGGCCGGCCTGGCCGTGTCCGCGCCCGCGATCCTGACCGCTCCGGGCGCGCTCGAGAGTCCGGTCTCCGGGCGTCAGATCGTCGTCGAGGTGCTGGACTCCAAGGGACGCATTCTGGCTCGGTCGCTGACACTCGGCGCGCGCCTGCTGCCGCTCGACCGGCTCGAGCACCAAGCGCTGCGCGCCGGGCGTTCCGGATATGAGGACATCCACAGCGGTGGACGCTCGTTCCGCCTTTACGCCGCCCCGATCGCCCAGGCCGGAGGTCCCGCTGCGGGGGGTGTCGTGCTGGTGGCCTCGGACGACTCCGACATCTCGGAGACGCTCAGCCGACTCGGCGTCGTCCTGACGCTCAGCGGGATTGCCGCCGCGCTGCTGGCGCTGGTCGGCGCTGCCGTGCTCACACGCCGCGGACTCCTGCCGCTGAGCCGGCTGGCCCGTGCGGCTGCGGAGATCGAACGCACCGCCGACCCGACACGCCGACTGCCCGAGGAACACGGGGGAGACGAGATCGATGAGCTGACCGGCGTTCTGAACCGCATGCTGGCCTCGCTCGAGCAGGCGCGGACGAGCGAACGCCGGTTCCTGGCCGACGCCTCGCACGAGCTGCGCACGCCGGTGACCTCCCTGCTCGGGAATGTCGAGTACGCGGTCCGCCACGGCGCCGACGCGGAGGTGCTGGGCGAGCTGCGCGACGATGCAGAGCGACTGGCGCGGCTGGTCGACGATCTGCTCACGCTCGAGCGGATCGGCGCCGGCGCGGGCACCGGAGAGGGTGAATCTGGCCCCGGGGGAGAGCGGCGGGCGGAGATCCGGCTCGACGAGCTGGCCCGCGAGCTCGTCGGCACGCAACCAGGAGTCCGCGTTCGGCTGGGCCAACTCGAGCCCGTGGTGGTCGAGGCCGCACCCGAGGCGCTCAGGCGGGCCGCCTCGAACCTGATCGAGAACGCGCTGGTGCACGGACCGGTCGGGGGGCAGGTGGCGGTCAGTGTTGAGCGTGCGGGCAGCTGGGCTCGGCTGAGCGTGAGCGACGAGGGGCGCGGCCCGGACCCGGCGCTGCAGGGTCGACTCTTCGAGCGTTTCTGGCGCGGGCCCGGCGCGTCGTCGCGTCCCGGGTCAGGCCTCGGCCTTTCGATCGCCGCGGCGATCGCCGAGCAGCACGGCGGCCGAATTGTCGTCGAGCAGTCGACGTTCACGATCGAGCTCGCCGCCCGCCCGGTCCCCGTGGAGGGATCCCGCAGCTAACCCGAGCCGGCCAGGCGTCAGGAGACATTTCTCACGCCATTCTTAGACGCATTCTCATGCCGTTCTTAGCTTGCTTACCCATACTGGCGCCATGAGCGCGCCACAGGGCACGGCATCCCAGGACCGCACGCACGCGCGCGGGCAACGCGACGCCGCCATCTCCCGGGTCGGACGGACCAGGAAATGGCTGATCATCGGCGCGGCCGGATTGAGTGCCGCCCTCGCCGCCCTGGCCTCAGCGCTCACGCCCGGGCGCTCAGCGGCGGCCAAGGTGCCGACAAGCACGCTGGCCGCCAACAGCCGCGCGCCCTCCGGATCGGCGGCCGACCAACCGCTGCCGCCCCAGGCCAGTCCGGGTTCCCTGGGGCTGCAGTCGCCAGATCAGGCACCGCAATCCGCGCCGACACAGGACCCCTCCCAGGTGTCGCCGGATCAGTCCCAGGTTGCTCCTGACCCCAGTTCGCAGGTCGCCCAGGTTGCTCCTGACCCCAGGTCGCCCGGCTCCGCAGGCGGCACCCGCGCCGGCGCCGGTGACCTCCGGGGGCTCCTGACGGCGCGGAGCGGCTCGCATGAGCGGCCCCACATGTACAGCCCAATTCGAGGCGCTGGGCACCTCGGCGACAGTCGTGGTCACCCGGGCCGAGCGATTGTCGCCCGCGCTGGACGCCGTCGAGCAGATGGTCGCCGACTTCGACCTGGCCTGCAGTCGCTTCCGCGATGACTCCGAGCTCTCGGCCGTGAACGCGGCCGCAGGCTCGGCCGTCGAGGTCAGCACCTTGTTTCTCGACGCCGTGGAAGAGGCGCTGCGCGCCGCTCAGGTCACTGACGGCGACGTCGATCCGACCGTCGGCCAGGCCCTGATCGCGCTCGGCTACGACCGCGATTTCGCCGCCGTATCCGCGCGCGCCGGGGCCGCCCGGCCCGACGACCGGGGCGCCGGCGTTCGCCTCGCGCCGATCCCGGGCTGGCGGTCGGTCACGGTTGACCGCGACGCCTCGACGGTGAGGGTCGGACGGGGCGTGCGGCTTGACCTGGGGGCGACCGCCAAGGCGCTCGCCTCCGACCGCGCCGTGGCGCGCGCCGCGCAGGCGGCCGGGTGCGGCGTGCTCGTGAGCCTGGGCGGCGACATCGCCGTGGCCGGCGAGCCTCCGCCCGACGGATGGCCGGTCAGGGTCACCGACGATCATCGCGCCGAGATCTCCGCGCCTGGGCAGTCGATCACGATGCGCTCCGGCGGCCTGGCCACCTCGAGCACGACCGTGCGCCGCTGGAGCGGAGCGCATCACGTGCTGGACCCCGGTACCGGCTCGCCCGCCGAGGTCATCTGGCGCACCGTCTCGGTCGCTGCCGCCACGTGCCTCGATGCCAACATCGCCAGCACCGCGTCGATCGTTCGTGGAGAGGCGGCGGTCGACTGGCTACGGGACATGGACCTACCCGCGCGGCTGGTACGCGGCGACGGCGCTGTGATCCACGTGGCCGGGTGGCCCGAGGACGGCGAGGAACTCCCCTCATGAGCGTGCTCGCCGCCGCAGGCCCCAGCGCCTACTGGTACCTGACCAGAGGCACCGGAGCGGTTGCCCTGGTCCTACTGACCGCGAGCGTCGTCCTCGGCGTGCTCGATTCGATCCGTTTCGCCTCGGCGCCGCGCTGGCCCCGGTTCGCGATCGATGCCATGCACCGGGATGTGTCGCTGCTGGTGATCGTGTTCCTCGCGATCCACATCGTCACGAGCGTGCTCGACACCTTCGCGCCGGTCCGGCTCATCGATGCCTTCGTCCCGTTGAGCTCGAGCTACCGTCCGCTGTGGATGGGGCTCGGCGCCCTGTCCTTCGACCTCCTGCTGGCGCTCGTGGCGACCAGCCTGATCCGCCGCCGGCTCGGATTCCGGGCCTGGCGCCGGATTCACTGGCTGGCCTACGCGAGCTGGCCGGTCGCCGTGCTCCACGGCCTCGGGACGGGCAGCGACACGAAGGTGTGGTGGATGCTCGGTCTGACCGTGCTGTGCGCCGGAGCAGTGCTGGTCGCTGTATGGACGAGGATCGAACGCTCCTCTCCGGCCAGCGCCAACGTACGCAATGCGGCCGTGGTCGCGAGCATCCTCACGCCACTGGCGATCGCCATCTTTACGGTCGTCGGTCCCCTGCAGCAGGGCTGGGCCCGACGGGCCGGGACCCCTGCGACGTTGCTCGGCAAGTCAGTCACCCCGGTTGCCGCGCCCACCGGCACCGCGAGAACGGCCACCGGCTCGCGGGGACCGTTCACGGCGAACCTGGCCGGAACCATCAAGCAGACGCCCGAGCCTGGAGGGGCCGTCGTCGACCTCGCGCTGCGTCTGAGCGGCGGGACGCGAGGACGGCTGCGGGTCCGGATCGCCGGCGCCCCGATGGACAATGGGGGCCTGTCGATGACCGGCAGTCAGGTCGTGCTCGCGGCCTCCGCGGTCCCATCCGTGCTGCAAGGCCGCATCGTCTCGCTCCAGGGCCAGCAGTTCGTCGCGCGGGTGGCCGGCGGCGGAGGATCGGTGTTCGATCTGCGGGCCAACCTCAACATCGACACTCAGGCCGGCGCCGTAACCGGCACGTTGGCGGCGTCCCCGACGGCTGGAGGCGGGCAATGATCGACGGACCGCACGGTCTCCCGCGTCTGCTCGCCGGACTGCCGGCCGACGGCAATGCGATCACGCGCTCGGATCACGAGCGCCTGCACGGGCCGCTGCCCGATCTCGAGGCCATGGTGCTCATGGACGAGCTCGAGCGCAGCGGTCTGCGTGGCCGCGGCGGAGCCGATTTCCCGACGGCGCGCAAGCTCCGGACAGTGGCCGCCGGACGGGGCGCCAAGGCTGTCGTGGTCAACGCCTCGGAGGGCGAGCCCGCGAGCCAGAAGGACAAGCTGCTGCTGGCCAGACTGCCGCATCTCGTCATCGACGGCGCGATGCTCGCGGCCAAGGCGGTCGGCGCGCGCGAGGTCATCGTCCAGATCCGCGGCGATGCGCCCGAGGCGATCAGCGGCACGCGGGGCGCCGTGGCCGTGCGGTCCGGTGATCCGGCCAAGCTCAGGATCGTCGAGGGGCCCGGCGGCTACGTCGCGGGTGAGGAGAGTGCCGTGATGCATTTCCTCAACAACGGCGACGCACGCCCGACCTTCGTCCCGCCACGACCCTACGAACGCGGCTACCGAGGGCGCCCGACGCTGGTCCAGAATCCCGAGACGCTCGCCCAGGTGGCGCTCATCGCCCGCTACGGCGCCGCGTGGTTCCGCGAGCTCGGCACGCACGCGGATCCCGGCTCGGTGCTCGTGACGATCATCGGTGCCGTGACGTGGCCGGGGGTCTACGAGCTGGCCTTCGGGACACCGATGACGGAGCTGCTGGCGGCCGCCGGCGGCCCGGCCGAGCCGCTCCAGGCGCTGCTCGTGGGTGGCTACTTCGGCACCTGGGTGGACGCCGCGCGGCTGACCGCGATCACGCTGGCCCGCGAGGAGCTTCGGATGGTGGGCTGCGCGCTCGGGTCCGGCGTGCTCTTTGCCCTCGGCGAGAGCGCCTGCGGTCTGCATGAGAGCTCTCGTGTCGCCCGCTACCTGGCCGGCGAGTCCGCGGGGCAGTGCGGTCCCTGCGTCTACGGTCTGGACGCGATCGCCGGCGGGATGGAGGACCTTGCGGCCGGGGTGGCCCCACCGGATGAGCGCCATCGCATCCTCCGCTGGGCCACCGAGATCCGCGGCCGTGGCGCTTGCCATCACCCGGACGGTGCCGCCCGTTTCGTCGAGAGCGCACTGGAGGTCTTCGCCGACGAGCTCGAGTACCACAGGCACGGACGCTGCGGTGCGCTGCCGGCGGGTCTGCCCGTAGGCGATCAGCCGGCTCCCGCGCCGCCCGCCACCCGGGCCGGGGGACCACGCGTCACCCCGGCCGCTGGAGTGCGCCGGTGAATCGCCTACGCGTGAATCCAATCGCATGCGAGGCCCACGGTCTGTGCGCCGAGCTGTTGCCCGAACTGATCCGCCTCGACGAGTGGGGCTATCCGATCATGGACGATCACGTGGTCCCTCCGGAACTGCTCGACCTCGCCCGTCGGGCCGTGGACGCGTGCCCGACGCTCGCCCTGCTGCTCGAGCACGAGGACTAGCCACGGCGCACGGGCGGGCCGGTGCCATCCGGACAGCGGCCGCCGGGTGGGCCCCCGGAAGGTTCCCGCGGCGCGCAGGGGAGGGCGCCCGCGGCGCGCCGGGAGATCGCCCCGCGCCGGGGAGGGCGCCGCCGCACGCCGGGGTCGCCCGCGCCGGGGAGGGCGCCCGCCGCACGCCTGGGGTCGCCCGCGCCGGGGAGGGCGCCCGCCGCACGCCTGGGGTCGCCCGCGTCGGGAGGTCGCCCCGTCGGGAGGTCGCCCCGTCGGGAGGTCGCCCCGTCGGGAGGTCGCCCCGTCGGGAGGTCGCCCCGTCGGGAGGTCGCCCCGTCGCGTCCTCGTCCAGCTCCTATTGGCATACTGCCAACTAAATCGAGAGCAACCGCAGACCAGGAGAGCCATGACTGAGATCCTCACCGACGAGCGTCGCGCCTTCGTGGAGGCGATCCGCGACTTCTGCGCCCGCGAATGCGGCACCCGCGAGCAACGGATGAACCTCACGAACGGCGGAACCGAGGCCCACCACCAGGGGCTCTACGAGAAGATGGCCGACCTGGGCTGGGTCGGCGTGGCGATTCCGACCGAGTACGGCGGCCAGGGCGCGGGGATGGTCGACGCCTGCCTGTTCATGGAGGAGACCACGCGTGGACTCGCGCCGATCGGCGGCTTCGGCGTGAGCCTGATCGTCGCGGGTGCCTATGAGCGCTTCGGGACCGAGGAGCAGAAGCACGAGATCCTCAGCGGCATCGCCCGCGGGCGCAGCGAGGCGATCGCGATGTCCGAGCCCGAGGCAGGCTCCGACGTGGGCAACCTGAAGTGTCGTGCAGTGCGTTCCAACGGCGGCTTCGTCGTCAACGGCCAGAAGACGTGGATCTCCAACGCCCATATCGCCGACCACATCCTGCTCGTGTGCCGGACCGACTCGACCGGCAACAAGCACGAGGGCATGACGATGCTGAGCGTCCCCACCGACGCCGAGGGAGTCGAGATCCGCGGGATCGAGACGATGGGCGGCAAGGAGGTGAACGACGTCTTCTTCACCGACTGCTACGTGCCAGAGGAGGCGGTGCTCGGCCGCGTCGACCAGGCGTGGATGCAGCTCATGGCCGGCCTCAACGTCGAGCGCCTCATCCTGGCGGCGCTGATGCTCGGCTACGGCGAGCGCGCGCTCGAGGACACACTGGCCTACGTCAAGGAGCGCAAGCAGTTCGGCCGCGCGATCGGCTCCTTCCAGGCGCTCAAGCACCGCATCGCCGACCTGGCCACCGAGCTCGAGTGCTGCAAGCTGCTCGTCTATGACGTCGCGCGCAAGGTCGATGAGGACCCGAGCCGCATGCTGCCCCGTGAGGCCTCGATGGCCAAGCTGAAGGTCACCGAGACCGCCCGCCGCGTCGCCCTCGAGGGCATGCAGATGATGGGCGGCTACGGCTACGCGACCGAGTACGACATGGAGGGCCACGTCCGTCGCACGCTCGTCGCGACCATCTACGGCGGCACGAGCGAGATCCAGCGCGAGATCATCGCCAAGACGCTGGGGCTGTAGGGCGACGGCGGCGGGCGCGCCGCGCTCCGGCCTCGAAGGGGGCGATTTCACCGCTGCTCGCGCCTCTGAGGGGGCGTGAGCCATCCGAAATGCCCACATAACGCGACACACCTCGCGCCTGAGAACGGGTGTGCAGCGCGATGCGCACTACCGCGCGCATCCTGCGACACACCCACAATCTGGAGAGGGGGTGTGTCGCATTACGCGCCCAAAGCGCGCCAACGGACCGGACCCTCGTGACCTCGAGGTCGCCCGAATAGCCGCAGCTCACAACCGGGTCATCACGACTGCACAGCTCGAGGCGGCCGGGTTGACCCGCTACGCGACGGCACATCGGCTCGCCAAGTACCGGCTGCACCGCGTCCATCGGGGCGTGTACCTCCTGGACGAGCCCGTCGCCGCCTCGCCCGTCACGCTCTTCACCGCCGCCGTTTACGCATGCGGCCCGCACGCCCTGTTGAGCCACCACTCCGCCGCCGAGCTCTGGGGGATGGGCATCTCGCAGGAAGGCGACATCGACGTCATGGCCGTTGCTCGCAATCCCCGCGGCCGCCCGGGACTCCGAATTCATCGCGCTCGCGCCC
Organism: uncultured Solirubrobacteraceae bacterium; assembly: GCA_963725515.1. Taxonomy (GTDB): domain Bacteria; phylum Actinomycetota; class Thermoleophilia; order Solirubrobacterales; family Solirubrobacteraceae; genus Palsa-465. The sequence continues at coordinate 169,357 of CAVRZB010000009.1, forward strand.
TAGATCGCCAGGACCTCCGCCACCACCACGGCCTCCCGCTGACCTCGCCGGCCCGGACCGCGCTCGACCTCGCCGAGACCGCCCGCGAACCCGACCTCGAGCAGCTCCTCGCCACCGCGCGCGTCAAGGGCCTCATCACCGATCGCGAGCTCACCGCCGTGCTCTCGCGCTACACGGGCCATCGCGGCGCCGCGAGGCTAGCCGCCGTCCTCGGCCGTGCCGGCGGCCCGGCGTTCACACGCTCGCACGCCGAGCGCCTGATGCTCTCGCTGATGCGTGACGCGCGGCTGCCCGCGCCGCGGGTCAACGCGCGTGTGCACGGATTCGAGGTTGACTTCCTCTGGGCTGACCAACGTCTCATCGTCGAGGTCGACGGCTTCGCGTTCCACGGCGGCCGCGATGCCTTCGAGCGCGACCGGGACCGCGATGCGGCGCTCGTCGCGGCCGGCTACCGCGTCATCAGGGTGACGTGGCGCAAGCTCGTCGACGAGCCGCTGGTCGTGGTCGCGCGGATTGCCCGCGCGCTCGGACCCTAGGCCCCGCGCGTCGGACCCTAGCCCCGCGCGCTCGGACGCCGTAGCCCCGCGCGCGCGGACCCGAGGCCCGCGCGCGCGGGCCTCGGGTCGATAGCTAGTCCCGCTTCCCGCGCCCGTAAAGGAGCTTGAACGTGCTGACGAGCAGCTTGCTGCGTCCCGAGGCGTACGGGAACATGTAGAGGTCCTTCTTCATCGCGAAGCGAGTCAGGAGGATCGTCTGGCGGCGGCAGTACTTGCGGATCCCCTCCGGCGCCGTGGCGCGAGCCGAGGCCGGAGGTCTTCCAGCCGCCCATCGGCGCCTCGAGCGCGATGTAGTTGGCACTGCGTGTCGTTGACCACGACCGCACCGGCCTCGAGGCGTCGGGCGACCTGCTCGCCCCGGGCCATGTCCCGCGTATAGACCGAGGCCTGCAGGCCGTAGGGGTGTCGTTGGCCAGGCGGATCGCCTCGTCGGCGTCGGCCACCTTCATGATCGGCAGCGTCGGCCCGAAGGTCTCCTCGGTCATGCACTCCATCGTGTGGTCGACGTCGGCCAGCACGGTCGGCTCGTAGAACGTGCCCGGGCCCGCTGCCGCGATGGCCGCCGGTCAGCACGCGTCGCGCCCTTCTTGACGGCGTCGTTGACGTGCGCCTCGACGATGTCGACCTGCGGCGGGTTGATGAACGAGCCGACGTCGACGCTGCCGAAGCCGCCGGGCACGCCCTGGCGCAGCGCGCGTGCGCGATCGGCTGACCAGCGAGATGAACTGCTCGTAGATCGGCTCCTCGACGTACACGCGCTCGATCGAGATGCACGTCTGGCCGCCGTTCTGCATCGACCAGAAGACGGCCGCGTTGGCGGCGCGCTCGAGGTCGGCGTCGGCGAGCACGATCATCGGGTCCTTGCCGCCGAGCTCGAGTGAGACCGGCGTGAGCGTCTTGGCCGCGCGCTCCATGACGGACTTGCCGGTCTCGGTCGAGCCGGTGAACATGATCGACGTCGACGGCGTCGATCAGCGATCCGCCAAGGCCGCCGCGGCCGACGGCGACCTGGAAGACGTCCGTCGGGGATCCCGCAGGCGCGCAGGCCCTCCTCGATCAGCAGCGAGGTCAGCGGCGTCACGCTCGAGGGCTTGACGATCACCGAGTTGCCGGCCGCCAGCGCCGGGATCGCGTCACCGACGGTGTTGGTGAACGGGTAGTTCCACGGCCCGATCACGCCGACGAGCCCGACCGGCTCGTAGCGCACGATGATCTTGCGGCCGAACAGGAACGGCGAGGCGGTCTTGACCTTCTCGTCGGCCAGGTACTTCGGCCGCGTTCTTGGCCCAGAAGCCGAACGCGCTCGCCGCGTAGCCGAGCTCGGCGAGCGCGGCGTCCTCGCGCGTCTTGCCGGTCTCGGAGACAAGCGTGTCGAGGAAGCGCTCGGCGTTGTCGAGCACCCACTTCTGCATCCGGCGCAGGACCTTGGCCGCGGCCGTCGAAGCCGAGCGCCTCCCAGCCCGGCTGGGCGCGCCGTGCGCGCGTCGCCATCTCCTCGAGCTGTTCGGGAGTGCACGCCGGCGAGGGTGGCGATCACCTCGTCCGGTGGCCGGATTCTCGACGACGATCGAGTCCGCCGCGTCGGCTGAGCTGCCGTTCTGTGCGTTGCGCAGTCGTGGTCGCCATGTTCATGCCGCCTTCCTGTAGATGCTCACGACGGCTGCGCCGCCGAGGCCGATGTTGTGCTGGAGCGCGACCTCGACGCCGTCGACCTGCCGCTTGTCCGCCTGGCCTCGCAGCTGCCAGGTCAGCTCCGAGCACTGGGCCAGCCCGGTGGCGCCGAGCGGATGTCCCTTGGAGATCAGGCCGCCGCGACGGGTTGACCACCGGCCCGCCGCCGCCGTAGGTGGTCGCCTGCGCCTGCGACGAGCTTGTGGCCCTCGACCCTCGGCGGCCAGGCCGAGCGCCTCGTAGGTGATCAGCTCGTTGGCGCTGAAGCAGTCGTGCAGCTCGATGACCTGCACGTCCTCGGGGCCGACGCCGGCCTCCTCGTAGGCGCGCCGCGCGGCCTCCTTGCTCATGTCGTAGCCGACGATCTTGATGCAGTCGGCGTCGTCGTCGAACGTGGTCGTCAGATCGGTGACCATCGCCTGGCCGGCGATCTCGATCGCCTGAGTCCCAGAGGTCGTGCTCGATCGACGAAGCGCTCGGAGGCCACGATCGCCGCGCCGGCGCCGTCGGAGGTCGGGGAGCACTGCAGCTTGGTCAGCGGCTCGTGGATCATCGGCGCCGTCCTCGATCTCCTCGAGCGTGTACTCGGTCTGGAACTGGGCGTAGGGGTTGTTGACCGAGTGCTTGTGGTTCTTCCAGCCGATCCAGGCGTAGTGCTCGGGCTTGGAGCCGTACTTCTCGATGTGGTCGCGCCCGGCGTTGCCGAACATCTGCGGCGCGAACGGGGACGACTCGGGGTCGCGCAGTCTCGAACATGCGCGCCATGTGCTTGTCCATCGCCGGCGTGCGGTCGGTGTACTTCATGCCGAGCGATCCACGCTCCATCTTCTCGAAGCCGATCGCCAGGGCGCAGTCGACGAGGCCGCCCTTGACGGCCTGGCGCGCCAGGAACAGCGCGCTCGACCCGGTGGAGCAGTTGTTGTTGACGTTGAGCTACCGGGATGCCGGTCAGGCCGAGCTCGTAGACGGCGCGCTGACCGTAGGTGGAGTCGCCGTACACGTAGCCGGCGTACGCCTGCTCGATCGCGTCGTAGGGGACCCCGGCGTCGGCGAGCGCCTTCTCGCCCGCCTCCTTGGCCCAGTCGGGATAGTCGCCCTCCTTGGTGCCGGGCTTGTCGAACTTCGTCATCCCGACACCGATCACGTAGGTCTTGTTGCTCATGTTCCGTATCTCCTCCGCCTGTCCGGTTCGCTCTGCTCAGGTACTCGCCGCGGTCGGCCCGCGCGCTTGGCGCCCACGCGGTCCGTCGGCGTGCGCTTGGCGCCACGCGGTCGGCCCGCGCGCGGCGCCACGCGGTCCGTCGGCGTGCGCGGCGCGCTCACGTCGGGTCGGCCCGCGCGTTCGACGGCGGGCAGCACGTCGCGGACCATGCTGAGGAAGCCGTGTACGAGCAGCGCCTTGATCTGCTCGCAGTCCAGGCGCTCGCGCACCAACCACTCGACGACTCGCGGCCTCCGCGAAGCCCGCGTAGGCACGGATGACGGCGCGCATCTCCGGCGGGGCGTGAGCGGCCCTCGGGGTCTGAGCGCCTCGATCAGCCGGTCGACGGCCTGCTCGCGCGCCTCGTCGAGGATCGCCTCGACCTCGGGGTCGCGCCCGAGGCCCCGGGCGCCGATCGCCGCCAGCCAGGTGCCGCGATTGCGCTCGAGCATGCCGAGCCAGCGCTCGACGCTCTCGGTGATCACGATCTCGACGCCGCCGCCCGGCGCTCTGCAGCGGGACGGGATTCGACGGCATCCGCACCAAGCTGCGCGGACGACCTCGAGGTAGAGCTCGCGCTTGGTGCCGAAGTAGTGGTGGAGCAGCCCGCGGGCGACGCCGGCCTCGCGGGCGATCTCGGAGGTGGAGACGGCCGCGTAGTGCCGCTCGGAGAACAGTCTCCGCGCACAGGCGAGGATCTGGCGGCGCCGCTCGTCGTGGTCGAGGCGCTGCCAGCGCGGGGCCGGGCTCGTGGCCATGACCAGCCGCAGGCTAGCAAAATTGGCAAAGCGCCAATAGGCGGATACAGGGGCGCCGGCGGGGGTGGATGCGGGGGCGGTCCAGACGCGCGACCCGTCCGCGGGGGCGGAGTCAGCCGCGCGGCAGGCCTCCCACCACCGGGCGCGCGCCGGCCCGCGCGCACCCGGCACCCAATGGCCGGAACCCTAGGACGTCATGCCGGTGAACTGACCACCGGTGATGTTGAGCACCTGGCCCGAGACGTAGTTCGACCATGGTGAGCAGAGGAAGAAGACGCCACCGGCGGCCTCCTCGGGGGTGCCGGGGCGGCCGAGCGGGATCAGCATCGCGGCCATGCCGCGCAGCTGATCGGGGATCCCGAGCTGGACCTTCTCGCCGCCGATCTCCATCGTGTTGGACTCCTCCTTGGAGGCGGTCAGGCGGGTCTCGATGTAGCCGAAGGCCACGGCGTTGACGTTGACCTTGAACTGGCCCCACTCCTTGGCCAGTGTCTTGGTCAGACCGACGACTGCCGACTTGCCGGAGGAATAGTTGGCCTGGCCGGCATTGCCCATCGTGCCGGAGATCGACGAGACGTTGACGATCTTGCGGAACACCTCGCGGCCCTCGTCGCGCTCCTGCTTGGCGGGCTCGCGCATGTAGGGCGCCACGGCGCGACACATGCGGAACGGCACGATCGAGTGGATGTCGAGCATGCGCTGAAACCACTCGTCGCTCATCTTGTGGATCGGCGCGTCGAGCGTGTATCCGGCGTTGTTGACCAGGATGTCGACCTGACCCCACTCGTCGATCACCTTCTGCACGAGCTGGTCGGGTACGCCGTCCTTGGTCAGGTCGCCGGAGAACACCAGCGTGTCGCCCTGAATCTCCGACGCGGCCTGCTCGGCGACGTCGCCGTCGAGGTCGTTGATCAGCACCTTCGCGCCCTGCTGATGCGAGGAGCTCGGCCGTGGCGCGGCCGATGCCGCGCGCGGACCCAGTGACAATCGCCACCTTGCCGTCGAGAACTGTCATGTGTACTGCCTCCAGTGTTTCGTGTGGCCGTGGGTGCCCGGCACGCTATGGCAGAGGGCTCCCCAGACGCGCGCTGGGCGCGAAGTTGGCATTCTGTCAATAATGAACGCGAACGAATGGCTGGCCGCCTACGCGGAGAAGCTCGGCGCCAAGCCTCCGACCGCGGAGGACTTCCGGGTCATCCTCGAGCTCGCGGGTGTGGCCGCGCATTCATCTGAGCGTGTAGCGGCGCCCGCCGCGTGTTGGGTGGCGGCCAACGCGGGTGTGCCCCTCGATGAGGCCCTGCGGCTGGCCAATGAGGTGAGCCCATGACCGAGCGCCAGTACGACGTCGTGCTCTTTGGGGCCACCGGGTTCACCGGTGGCCTGACCGCCGAGTACCTGGCGCGCCACGCGCCGGCCGGCACGCGCTGGGCGCTGGCCGGGCGCAACGCGCAGAAGCTCGAGGCCGTCCGCGCGCGGCTCGCCGAGATCGATCCCGCACTCAAGAACATCGCCCTGCTGCACTGTGACGTCGCCGACGCCGCGTCGGTGCGCGAGGTCGCGAAGGCCACCAAGGTGGTCATCACGACCGTCGGTCCGTACCTCCAGCACGGCGAGCCGCTGGTAGCCGCGTGTGCCGACTCGGGGACCGACTACGTCGACCTGACCGGCGAGCCCGAGTTCGTCGACCTCATGTGGCTGCGCTACCACGAACGGGCGGAGGCCAGCGGGGCGCGCATCGTGCACTCGTGTGGTTTCGACTCGATCCCCTACGACCTCGGCGTGCTCTACACGGTCGGTCACCTCCCCGAGGGACAGCCGATTCACATTGATGGCTTCGTGCGAGCCGGCGGGGTGCCCTCGGGAGGCACCTACCATTCGGCCGTCAACGCGATGGCCAGGCTCCGCCAGAGCATGCGCACGGGCGCGCAGCGCCGCAAGCTCGAGACCCGTCCGACTGACCGGCGGGTGAAGGGTGAGAGCGGCAGGCCGCACCACAGCAGTGAGGCCGGCGGTTGGATCGTGCCCTTCCCGACGATCGATCCACAGACGGTGCTCCGCTCGGCTCGGGCGCTCGACCGCTACGGGCCCGATTTCAGCTACGGGCACTACCTGGTGCTCAAGAATGCGCCCATGGTGGCCGGGCTCGTCGGCGGCGCGGGGGCGATGATCGCGCTGGCGCAGCTCCCGCCGACGAAGAAGCTACTGCTCAAGCTGCGCAACCCCGGCGATGGCCCGACCCTCGAGCAGCGCGAGAAGGGCTGGTTCAACGTGCTCCTGGTGGGCGAGAGCGACGGCACCAAGGTGCGGACCGAGGTGAGCGGCGGGGACCCGGGCTACGGAGAGACCTCGAAGATGCTGGCCGAGGCGGCGCTGTGTCTCGCGCACGACGATCTGCCCAAGCTCTCCGGCATGCTCACGCCGGCGGTTGCTATGGGGCAACCGCTGCTCGAACGTCTGCAGCGCGCCGGCATCTCGTTCAAAGTCATCGACTAGGAGCCGCCCGTGGCCACCACCTCGGAGCACGCGATCGACACCGCCAACGAGGTTTTCGGCCGCCACCCGGGGTTTCGCGCGCTGCACGCCAAGGGGACGCTCTGCAAGGGCACCTTCACGGCCACTCCGGAGGCGGCCGGCCTGACCCGCGCCGTGCACATGCACGGGGAGTCGCTCCCCGTGAATGTCCGTTTGTCCAACGGCTCGGGGAATCCTGAGCACCCTGACTTCAACCCGGACGTGCGCGGCCTCGCGGTCAAGATCTACCTGCCGGACGGCTCGAGGACGGACATCGTGGCCCAGTCGGCGCCACGCTTTCCGGCGCGCACGCCGGAGGACTTCGTGGAGTTCCTGCGGGCCAGTGAGCTCGGCCCGGCCGCGCTCTGGCGGTTGCCGTGGTTCCTGGCACGCAACCCGCAGGCGATCGCCGGCCTGCCCCCGAACGTTGCCGCGCTGAAGCCACCGGCGAGCTACGCCTCGATCCCCTACTACGCGATCCACGCCTATCGCTGGGTGGCCGCGGACGGCGGTGCACGCCATGTGCGGTACACATTCCTGCCGGAGTCCGGTGAGCACCGCATCTCGGGCCGTGAAGCCAAGCGACGCGGAGTCGACTACCTGCAGCAGGAGATCCGTGAGCGGCTGGCGGGTGGGCCTGTGCGATTCACGCTCGAGCTGCAGGTCGCCACCCCGGGAGACCCCGTCGAGGACCCCACCTCGCAGTGGCCCGCGGGGCGCCGGCGGATCGCCGCGGGCACGCTCGAGGTGACCGGCCTCGAGACCGAGCGCGAGCAGGGGGGCGACGTCGTCGTCTTCGACCCGACCCGGGTGACGGACGGGATCGAGCTGACCGCCGACCCGATCCTGCAGTTCCGCGCTGCAGCGTATGGCGCGTCGGTGGCGCGCCGCATGCCGGGAGCCGCGTGATGGCCGAGAAATGGACGGCCGCCGACATCCCCGATCAGAGCGGTCGGCTGGCGGTCGTGACCGGTGCCAACAGCGGGCTCGGGCTCGTGACCGCCCGCGAGCTGGCGCGCGCCGGCGCGGAGGTCGTAATCGCCGCGCGGGACACCGACAAGGGTGCGCTGGCCGCGCAGAGCATCCGCGACACCGTTCCCTCCGCCGAGCTTCAGGTGCAGGAGCTCGACCTGGCCGACCTCGCCTCCGTGCAGGCCTTCGCCGCGCGGATCGCCGCCGAGCGCGACCGGCTCGACCTGCTGGTCAACAACGCCGGCGTCATGGCACCTCCCCGGCGCGAGACGGCGGACGGCTTCGAGTCGCAGTTCGGGACCAACCACCTGGGTCACTTCGCCCTGACCGGCGGGCTGCTGGCCACCCTGCTGGGCGCCCCCGACCCGCGCGTGGTCACACTCTCGAGCGGCGCGCACCGGATCGGCAAGATGAACTTCGACGATCTCCAGGGCGAGCGTCACTACAACAACTGGCGCGCTTACGGCCAGTCGAAGCTCTCGAATCTGCTCTTCGCCTTCGAGCTCCAGCGTCGCGCCACAGCGGCCGGCACGGCGCTGCGGAGTCTGGCCGCGCACCCGGGCTATGCCGCCACGAACCTCCAGACCGCGGGCCCCGGCCACTGGTACGAGAAGGCGCTCGGGACGCTCGGTAACCGGCTGATCGCCCAGAGCGCAGACATGGGTGCGCTGCCGACGCTCTACGCGGCCACGGCGCCCGGGCTCCCCGGCGGCACCTTCGTGGGGCCGGACGGCCTGGCCGAGCAGCGCGGCCATCCGCGTGTGGTGAGCGCGAGCGGCCGGGCCTACGACGAGGACGACTGGCGCCGGCTGTGGCAGATCTCCGAGGAGCTGACGGGCGTGCAATATGACTTCGGTGCGCCGGCCCCGGCCTAGGTGACCGCCGAGTTCGACCTTCGCGGCGATGGCGCCGCGGCGCTCGAGTGGGCCGCGCGTTACCTCGAGCGCGTGCACGAACTGCCGGTGCTCGCCCAGGTCGAGCCCGGCGACATACGCGCCCGCCTGCCCGCGAACGCACCCGAGGACCCGGAGCCCTTCTCGGCCGTCCTGCGCGACCTCGACGAGGTGCTGTTGCCGGGGATCACGCACTGGCAGCACCCGCGCTATTTCGCCTACTTCGCCACGAGTGCCGCCGAACCGGGGATTCTCGCCGAGCTCCTCGCCGCGACCCTCAATTCGGTGGCCATCCTGTGGCGCACCGCACCGGCATCGACCGAGCTCGAAGGTGTGGTCTGCGACTGGACCGCCGAGCTGCTCGGCCTGCCGGACGGCTGGCACGGGCACATCGAGGACAGCGCCTCGACCTCGACGCTGACCGCGCTGATCGCCGCCCGCACGGCGACCGGACGCGAGCTCGTCGTCTGCTCGGAGCAGGCCCACTCCTCCGTGGAGAAGGCGGCGCGCATGCTCGGCATGCGCATCAGGAAGGTCCCGATTGACGAGCGCTTCCGCGTCGACCCCCACGCGCTCGGCGACCTGAGCGACGCGGCCGTGCTCGTGGCCACCGTGGGTACGACCGCGGCGACCTCGGTGGACCCGGTCGGGCCGCTCGCCGACGCCTGCGCGACGGCCGGGACGTGGCTGCACGTCGACGCCGCCTACGCCGGCGCGGCCATGGTCTGCCCCGAGCACCGCTGGGCATTCGACGGCGTCGAGCGGGCGGACTCGCTCGTCGTCAACGCGCACAAATGGATGCTCACGCCGATGGATTGCTCGCTGCTCTGGAGTCATCGGCCCGAGGACCTGCGCGCGGCCTTCAGCCTGATCCCCGAGTACCTGCGCACGCCGGACGCCGAGGATGCCCTCAGTCTGTCCGAGTACGGGCCGGCGCTCGGCCGGCGCTTCCGCGCGCTGAAGCTGTGGGCCGTGCTGCGCTGCCATGGGCGCAGCGGGCTCCAGGCCCACATTCGCTCCGGTGTGCGGCTGGCCGAGCTGTTCGAGGGCTGGGTGCGCGACCAGCCCGGGTGGGAGCTCTGCGCGCCACGTCACTTCTCGGTTGTCTGCTTTCGGCTCTCGGGGTCCGATGAGCGCAACGCCGCCCTGCTCGAGCGCGTCAACGCCGGTGGTGAGATCTTCATCTCGCATGCTGTGCTCGGCGGGCGCTACGTGCTGCGGCTCGCGGTCGGCCAGATGCGCACCACCGAGATTGACGTGCGGATCGCCTGGGATGTGCTCCGCCGCGAAGCCGCGGGGCTCTGATCGCTCAGCCCGGCAGTGGCGTCAGGGGATAGAGGACGATCGCGGCCGCCAGCACCGCGGCGGCCCACAACCAGACCAAGCGCGGATGTCGCCACTGCGATTCCACCAGCCGCGTGACGGCCAGGTAGATCCCGGGCATGACGATGACCATGTAGTAGATGTAGCTCGTGCGCTGCCAGAGGACGCTCAGCGCCACAAAGGGCAGGAAGGTTCCCGCGCACCAGGCCAACGTCAGCAGATCGATCTCCTGCGCGGACCGCCGGCGCAGCGCCAGCGCGGCCACCACGAGCCCGGGTACGGCCAGGAGCAGGATCGGCGGGCTGATCAGGCCCAGGAAATGCGATGCCGGGTGCACGTGGGCGAACGCCCGCGAGGGGTGCTTGGGCTCGATGTTCAGATAGACGATCGTCTTGGCGTCCCATAGCCATTGCCACGGATACGAGGCGATGCCCTTTGGCCCGCGGTGGCTGACCTGACCCGCGGCGAAGCTCACCATGTGGTGCAGGTGGGCGAACACGCCGCCCGTGATCCGTCGCCCGGCTGTCTGGTCATAAGGCGGGACGAGGGCATCGAGCAACGAGAGCAGGGCCACGAGCGTCACGGCGCCCGCCGCCGTGCACTCGCCGAGCCGCACGAGCGCGCGCCGAGAGCCGGCCGTGGAGCGTGCGCTCAGCAGCCGCAGCCCCTCGAGGGTCGCGATCACGAGCAGCGCGTACGGCGCGACGAGCTTCATGCACGCGCCGACGCCGATCAGGCCGCCGGCGAGCAGTGGTCGGCCCCGCAGGTAGGCGACCAGCGCCCAGATCATTGCCGCGAGCACGTAGACGTCGAGCGTCGCGATCCGGCTGTGGACGAGGACGAGGTTGTCGAGCGCCATCAGCGTCGCGGCGCCGAGGGCCGGCCAGGGACCACCGCCGGCGGCGCGCACGAGCGCGAACATGCCCATGATGGCCACCGACCCCATGACCAGGCTGCCGAGCCGCCACCCCCACGGACCGTCCCCGAGCACCTCGATCGAGGCGGCCATGATCAGCTTGGCGAGCTGGGGGTGCTCGGCATTCGGATCCGTGCCCCGGGGGGCGCTTGCATAGGGCGCGCCGGCGGGCACGCGCACACCGGCGATCCGTCGCGCGGCGTTGACGTAGTAGATCTCGTCGAAGACGAGCACATGGTCCGAGGCGCTCCGGCAGGGCGCGCGGCACGGGGCACCGAGCAGCAGCGCCCGCGCGCCGAACGAAAGGATCGACAGCACCAGCAGCAGCTGAAGCGGGCGCGATGTCAGGATGCGCATGTGTCCATTCCGCGCGGAAGCTCGCGCGTCACGCCGTCGGCCCTACCTGGGGGTCGCCGCCAAGGACGGCAACTCTAGCGTCGCCTCGCGGCGCGACGCTCAGGCGCTCACTTGAGCTCGGCGGAGGTCTTCCCGAGCAACAAGCGGGCCACGACCAGAAGCTGAATCTCCTGCGTACCCTCAAAGATGTCGAGGATCTTCGCGTCGCGGGCCCACTTCTCGAGCAGCTCTCCCTCGCCGTAGCCAACGCTTCCGCACAGCGCCACGCAGCGCAGCGCGATGTCCACGCACGTGCGGCCGGCCTTGGCCTTGGCCATCGAGGCGTAGAGCGAGTTGGGCTTGCCGTTATCGGCCATCCACGCAGCCTGCATGGTCAGCAGGCGGGCGGCCTCGAAATCGGACTCCATCGAGATGAACTCGGAGGCGGCGGCGGCCTGGGTTTGGGCCGGCCGGTCGTAGTCGATCTCCACGCCCGCCTGCTCGAGCCGGGCGCGTGTCTCCTCGAGGCAGGCGCGGGCCACCCCGATCCCCATCCCGGCCACCAGCGGGCGAGTGTTGTCGAAGGTCTGCATCACGCCGGCAAAGCCCTGCTTGGTCTGGATCTCCGGGCTGCCGAGCAGGTTCTCCTTGGGCACGCGGCAGTCGTCGAGGACGAAGTTGGCCGTGTCCGAGGCGCGGATCCCCAGCTTGTGCTCGAGCCGATCTAGCTTCAGGCCCGGGTTGTCGCGCTCGACCACGAAGGACTTGATTGCCCCACGACCCTGGCTGCGGTCGAGCGAGGCCCAGACCACGATCAACTCGGCGCGATCGCCCGAGGTGACGAAGATCTTCTCGCCGTTGAGCACGTAGTCGTCGCCGTCGAGCTCCGCCGTGGTGCGGATCGATGCCGAGTCGGAGCCCGCCTCGGGCTCGGTGATGGCCATCGCTGCCCATTTTCCCTTGAAGCGCTCTCGCTGCTCCTCGTTGGCCACGGCGGCGATCGCCGCGTTGCCGAGTCCCTGGCGCGGCATCGTGAGCAGCAGTCCTACGTCGCCCCAGCACAGCTCGATCAGACCCAGCAGGCTGGCGATGTTGCTCCCGTTGCGGGTCGTCTCCTCGCTCGGCGCTGCGCCGTTCGTCGACTTCGACTCGTCGCCGTTGGCCGACCCGGAATCCTTGCTGCGGGCGGCCCCTCCAGCGCCCGCGCCGCCCGTTGCGCCGCTGTCGCTCATCCCGTCCAGGATGGCCGCGAGCATGTCGAGCTCCTTGGGGTACTCGTGCTCGGCGCGGTCGTACTTGCGCGAGTTGGGCCGGAAGATCTCGACGGCAACCTGATGGGACTGCGTGACCAGCGTCTCGAACTTCTTGGGGATCTCGAGGTTGATCATGGCTAGAGGACCAGCGCTCCTTCCATGATTCCGGCGGCGCGCAGGTCGCGGTACCAGCGCTCGACCGGGTGCTCCTTGACGTAGCCGTGGCCGCCGAGCAGCTGGACGCCGTCGGAGCCGATCTTCATTCCGTGCTCGGCGCACAGCCGGCGGGCCAGCGCGACCTCGCGGCCGAATGTCTTGCCCTGGTCCACGCGGCTCGCGGCCCGCAGGGTGGCCAGGCGCATGCCGCCGAGCTCGATCGCGATGTCGGCGACGTTGAAGGCAACCGCCTGCCTGTTGGCAATGGGCTCGCCGAACGCGGTGCGCTCCTTGACGTATGGGATCACGTAGTCGAGCACCGCCTGGGCGGTGCCGAGGGTCACGGCGCACCAGCCAAGGCGGCCGAGCTGGATGCAGTCGGCGTACACCTGGGGGGCAGCGTCGCCCAGCAGGGCGCCCGCCGGGAGCTTCACGTTCTCGAGGATCAGCCGTGCGGTGGCCGCGGCGCGGATGCCCATTGCGGGCTCGGCCTCGATCGAGATCCCGGCTGTCTGCGGCTCGAGCACGAACAGCGCCGCTCCGCGTCCCTCGAGCTCGGCCGCGACGATGAACAGCTCCGCGTCGGCCGCGCGCGGGACGAGCGCCTTGACGCCGTCGAGCACGTAGCCGCCGTCGGTCTCACGTGCGCGTGTGCGCAGCACAAAGGGGTCGAACAGAGAGTGCGGCTCGAGTACGGCGAGCGCGGCGGCGGGGACATTCTCGCCCACGAACTCGGGCAGGTAGGTCGCCTGCTGGTCGGCGTCGCCCCACAGGCTGAGCGCGGTGCTGACCCCGGCCGGAGCCAGGCAGGCGATCGCGATGCCCATATCGCCCTGCGCGAGCGCTTCGCTGATCAGAACCGAGGTCACGGCGGAGCGCTCGCTGACCGCGCCGCCCAGCTCCTCGGGCACGCCGATCATCGTCAACCCGAGCTCGTTGCTCTGCGCGAGCAAAGCCGGTGGGGCGGAGCAATTCGCGTCGGCCTGTTGGGCGGCGGGGCGCAGCTTGGCGAGCGAGAACTCGCGGACCGACTCGGTCAGCATCTGCTGTTCGTCGGTCGGCGTCAGGTCGAAGAGATCATTGCGGCGAGCGCTGGGCTGGCGGGCGGGGCGGGTGAGCTTCTGCGCGGCGACGAAGGTACGCCCAGCCCGGGCGGCCGTGCGGGCGGTCGTGCGCGTGGCCTCGCCGAGCAGCCATTCGGCCGGCTCGCGCAGGCCGAAGCGGTCGACGACGGGCGACCCGGCGAAGCGGTTCAGCGCCCGCAGGCCGATCGCCATGCCGCGCTCGGCGATGTTCTGTTGTGTGGCCATCAGCTCACGATATCGCTATCTGGTGTGACGTCAATCGATGTAATTCTGAACGCCACCGTATATCTAAGCACGACTGTACCCGACGGCCCTCTTATGAAGTTCTTACACGACGGGCGTCATCCTGAGGGAATGCGCGTCCTGGTCGCAGAGGATGAACTCAGGCTGGCCGATGCGATCGCCCGCGGCCTGCGTCGCGAGGGCATGGCCGTCGACCTCGCCCCGGACGGGTCTGATGCGCTCCTGAAGTCGCGGCTCGTGCGCTATGACGTGGTCGTACTCGACCGGGACCTGCCGGTGGTGCACGGCGATGAGGTCTGCCGTACCGTGCGCGGCGACCGGCCCGAGACGGGGATCCTGATGCTGACCGCGGCGGGAGAGCTCGAGGACCTGGTCGAAGGGCTCTCGCTCGGAGCCGACGACTATCTGGCCAAGCCATTTCGGTTCGCCGAGCTGGTGGCCCGGATAAGGGCGCTCGCGCGGCGGGCCGCCCCGAGCCGGCCGCCGGTCCTGCATTACGGCGACGTCGAGCTCGATCCAGCCCGGCGCGAGGTCACGCGCTCGGGCAGTCCCGTCGAGCTGGCGCGCAAGGAGTTCGCGGTGCTCGAGGCCCTGATGGGCGCTGACGGGGCGACCGTGTCCGCCGAGGAGTTGCTCGAACGGGTCTGGGATGAGCACGTCGATCCGTTCACCAACGTCGTGCGGATGACGATCATGACCCTGCGGCGCAAACTGGGTGAGCCCCAGGTGATCGATACCGTGATCGGTGTGGGATACCGCATGGGGTGATGAAGCTTCGCCGGCCCCGCCCCTCGAGTCTGCGCTGGGTGCGCCCCCGCCCGACGATTCGCCTGCGCCTGACCGCGACCTACGGGGTCGTCTTCCTGCTCACGGGCGCCGTGCTGCTGACCATCGGTTATGCGCTCGTGCGCCACAACCTGAGCTCAGGTGGGCACCTGCGCGCGGAGCTCAGCAAGCTCGGCCTGCCCGCGCCGCCGTTCCCGCCGCGCGGGCTCGTGCTGAGGCCCGGGTCCGCCGAAAGCCGCCTGGCCGAGGCGGTCCGAGCGCAGATCCAGTCGGACACACTGCACCGCCTGGTGGAGGAGTACGTGCTCGCGCTCGTGGCCATGACGATGGTCTCGGTCGCGGCCGGATGGCTGCTCGCGGGTCGCGCGCTGCGCCCGCTGCGCGACATCACTGCCACGGCACGCCGCGTCTCCGGCCAGAACCTGGGTGAGCGGATCGCCCTAAGCGGTCCGGCCGACGAGCTCAAGGAGTTGGCCGACACGTTCGACGGCATGCTCGGACGGCTGGACAGCGCGTTCGCCAGTCAGCGCCATTTCGTGGCCAATGCCTCGCACGAGCTGCGCACGCCGCTCGCCATCATGCGCACCGAGGTCGACGTCGCGCTCGCTGATCCGTCAGCCAGCGTGGCCGAGATGCGGGCGATGGGCGACGCGGTGCGCGAGACGGTCGACCGCTGCGAGCGCCTGATCGAAGGACTGCTCGTGCTCGCGCGCAGCGAGGCGGCCATTCCCCGTGAGGAGCCGGTCGACCTTGGCGCTCTGGCCGGCGACTGCCTGACCGACCTCAGGGCCCGCGCGCACGACGCCGAGATCAAGGTGACCACCGACCTCGAGCCGGCGCAGATCGTGGGTGACGAGCGGCTGCTCGAGCGCATGGTGGCCAACCTGCTCGACAACGGCATCCGCCACAACCAGCGCGGCGGCTTCCTGGCCGTCGCGACCCGCATCGCCGCCGATCGTGCCGTGCTCAAGGTGGCCAACGGCGGGCCGCCGATCGACCCGGCCGAGGCCGCGACGCTGACCGAGCCCTTCCGCCGGCTCGGGCGCTCCTACGACGGATTCGGGCTCGGACTGTCGATCGTGCGCTCGGTGGTCGAGGCGCACGGCGGGCGGACCTGGGTGCGGGCGCGCGAGAAGGGCGGCCTCGAGATCACGATCGAGCTCCCCTGTGCACCGCCGCGGCCCGCGCGCCCGATCGAACGAGCGCCTGCTGGACTCACGAAGAGTTGACGAAGAGCGAGCACCGGCTTACACGGAGCTGACGCGCCCGGCGCTACAAAGCGACGCATGAACTTTCCGCCATCTGCCCCTGCCTGCCGACGGGTGCTGCTCAGCATCGTCGCGCTCGGTCTCCTTTCGATTGTCCTAGCCGCGTGTGGATCCTCCTCGTCGGGGAGCCGCTCCGGTAGTTCGAGCGGTGCGCAGTTCACCGCACGCCTGAATTTCGCCAAGTGCATGCGCCAGCATGGGATCAACGTTCCCGACCCGAGCTCGGGCGGAGGCCCTGCCGGCGGCGGTGGCGCGTTCCGGGCGCTGCGGAACTACCCGCAGGCTCAGCGCCAGGCCGCGCTTCAGTCCTGCCAGTCCTACCTGCGTCAGGCCTTCGGCAACATCACCCCGGGCCAGAGCGCCCAGTTCCGCCAGCAGTTCGTGAAGTACGCCACGTGCATGCGCTCCCACGGGATTGACATCCCCGACCCGACCACGAGTGGTACGGGTGGCTTCGGGCTGCGCGGTGCGCTGCGCTCGATCGACCGCAACAGCCCGGCCTTCAAGTCGGCCAACACGGCCTGCGCCAGCGTCCGTCCGAGCTTCGGCCGCGGCCAGGGCGGCGGCGGGGCCGGCGCACCCCCGCCCGGAGGGCCGCCGGGTGCGTAAAGACGTCGTGCCCGGGATCCGCCGCAGGATCGCGGGCGAGTCCCGGCGCCGCCGTGTGGCCGGCGCCGTCGCGGCCATAGTCGCCGTGGCCGTCGTGCTCGGGGTGCTCGTCAGCGCCGGGGTTCCCGGCTCGAGCCGCGGCGCCACGGCAAAGCACACCGGTTCGGGAAGCGCGACGGTGCAGCGCCGTGACCTGATTGCGACCGACACCGTCGCCGGGACGCTCAGCTACGCCAAGCCGCAGACCGTCTTCAACCGCGTCAGCGGAACGATCACGGCGCTCCCCACGGTGGGTGCTGTCGTCCGGCCCGGTGGAACCCTATACCGCGTTGACGGAGCGCCGGTCGTGCTCTTCGACGGGCCCGTCCCGGCTTACCGCACCCTCACCTCAGGCGTCAGCGATGGTCCCGACGTCCAGGAGCTCGAAGCAGAACCTGGTCAACCTCGGCTTCGACCCCAGCCATCAGATCACGATCAACCAGACCTTCGACGCCGCCACGGTCACCGCGATCGACGCCTGGCAGGCGGCGCTCGGGCAGACGCAGACGGGCACCGTGACCCTCGGGCAGGTGGTCTTCCTGCCCGGTCCGCAGCGCATCACGACGGTCGACGCCGTACTCGGTGGGACCGGCGGATCCTCCAGCGGCTCAGGCTCCGCGAGCAGCTCGAGCACGACGGGCGCCTCGGCGGCCGCCTCGGGCACGACCGGTTCCTCCACCTCCTACTCGCCCGTGCCGCACACCGAGTTCGTCAGCTTCACGACCACGCCGGCGCCGAGCGCCGCACCGAGCACGACCGCGCCGCGCACGACGGCCGCCGCGAGCGCCGCGCCGTCGAGCTCGACCGAGGCGGCGAGCAAGGGCCCATGCCCGACCGGACAATCTGACCCGGCCAAGACGACCCCGCCGACGGACTCCGGCCCGGCGTCAGGTTGTCCGAAGCCGAGCTCTCCCACCGCGCAGCAGCTGCTCGCGCAGCTCGTCGCGGAGCTCAAGAAGCTCTCCTCGTCGTCTCAGCCCGGGAGTTCGGGGCGCAGCTCAGGCTCCGGCTCCGCCTCCAGCCCGGCTGGGGCGAGCGGCTCGAGTGGCGGCCGCAGCTCCGGTGGCGGCGGAGGCGGGGCCGCACCATCCAGCACGCCGTCGAGCGGCGGCGGCACGTCGAGCGGTGGCAGCTCGAGCGCCGGCACGGCGGCGTCCGGTTCGGGCTCGGCGACGGCGATTCTGCAGACGACCTCGACCCAGGTGATCGTCTCGGTCGCCCTCGACGCCACGAAGCAGAGCGAGGCAGTGGTCGGCGAGCCGGTGACCGTGCAACTCCCCGATGGGAGCACGGCCGACGGAAAGGTCACGACCGTCAGCCCGGTGGCCCAGAGCACCAGCAGCTCGAGCAGCTCGAGCAGCACCGCCGGCGGCGGTGGCGGCGGCTCCACGACGCCGTCGGCGACGATCCCGGTGACCGTCACGCTGAGCGGTCACCAGCCGACGGGCGGACTCGACCAGGCGGCGGTCAGCGTCAACTTCCAGCAGCAGGTCGAGCGCAACGTCCTCTCGGTGCCGGTCACCGCGCTGCTGCGCAACTGCCGGGCGGCGGTATGCCGTCCAAGAGGCCAATGCGCCCCACAGCCTGATTCCGGTGACGCCCGGGCTGTTCGCGGCGGGTTTCGTTCAGATCTCCGGCACTGGGATCTATCCCGGCCTCCAGGTCACCGACTCGCAGGGATGATCGGTGCGATGACCGCGCTGGAGCTGCGCGGGGTCAGCAAGGAGTACGCCGGTGGCGTCGCCGCGCTGCGCGGCGTCAGCGTGGACATCGCGGAGGGGGACCAGGTGGCGGTCGTCGGACCGTCCGGGTCGGGCAAGACGACGATGCTGACCATTCTGGGCACGCTCGAGCGGCCCTCCAGCGGCGATGTGCGCGTGGCCGGGCGGGACGCGGTCAAGGCGTCCGACAACGAGCTGGCCGGCCTGCGCGCGCACGAGATCGGCTTCGTCTTTCAGGGCTTCCACCTCCAGGACGGCATGAACGCGGTTGACAACGTCGCCACAGGGATGCTCTACACCGGCATGCCGATCCGCGAGCGGCGCGAGCTCGCCAGCGCGGCGCTGGAGCGGGTCGGTCTCGGTCACCGGCTCACCCACCGTCCCCAGCAGCTGTCCGGTGGTGAGCGCCAGCGCGTGGCCATAGCCCGGGCGCTGGCCAAGCGCCCGGCGATCATCCTGGCCGATGAGCCCACCGGGAACCTCGACTCGAAGTCCGGCGCCGAGGTGATCGCGCTGCTGCACGAGCTCGCCGCGGACGGCGCGACGCTCGTTCTGATCACGCACGATGAGCAGATCGCCGAGTCCTTCCCGCGCCGCGTCCTGATGCGCGACGGCGAGATCGTCGGGGACGAACGCGCATGAGCGTCGCCGTCGCTGATCGTCACCCGGGGGCCCCCCGTCGCCCGCCCGAAGGCGACGTGGCCCGCCTAGCGCCGCACGAGCTCTTCTCCGTTGCCATCCAGGGCCTGCGCACCCGACGACTGCGCGCCGCGCTCTCGGCGCTGGGAATCGCGATCGGCATCGGCGCGATGGTGGCCGTCGTCGGCGTTTCGGCTTCGAGTCAGGCCACCCTCCTGTCCACGATCGACAAGCTCGGCACGAACCTGCTCACGGTGCAGCCCGGCACCACGTTCCTCGGCTCCAGCGAGGTGCTCCCGAGCACGGCGGTGCCGATGGTCAAGCACATGGCCTCGGTCCAGGGCGACGCCGCCGTCTATGCCGTGTCCGGCGCGACCGTGCTGCGAACGCCCTTCGTGCCCGCCGAGCAGACGGGTGGGATCAGCGTCGACGCCACGGGGCCGAGCCTGCTCAAGACGGTCGGCGGCGAGCTCGCGGCCGGGCACTTCCTGAACTCGGCCACCGAGAACTTCCCCACCGTGGTGCTTGGCGCCCAGGCGGCCAGCACACTTCAGATCCAGCACGTCTCGGGCCGTCTGCAGGTGTACCTGGGCTCGAGGTGGTTCACGGTGATCGGGATCCTGCGTCCCGTCGTGCTCGACTCCAACCTCGACAGCACCGCGCTGATCGGCCTGCCCGTGGCCGAGCAGCTCTTCCGCACCCAGCCCAACCCCTCGACGCTCTACGTACGCGCGAACGTCAACTCAGTCAGCCAGGTCAGCGGGCTGCTCGCCCCGACGGCCGACCCGCAGAACCCCGACGGCGTGAACGTCAGCCGCCCATCGGACGCGCTCGAGGCGCGGGCGGCGGCAAAGGGACAGTTCACCACCCTGCTGCTCGGCCTCGGGGCGGTCGCGCTGCTCGTCGGTGCGATCGGGATCGCCAACATCATGTTCATCTCGGTGCTCGAGCGCCGTGGAGAGATCGGCCTGCGGCGCGCGCTCGGTGCCACGCGCCGTCACATCAGCTCGCAGTTCCTGGCCGAATCTGCGCTGCTCGCCGCCCTCGGTGGGGTGGCCGGGCTGCTGTTCGGGGCGATCGCGACGCTGCTCTACTCGCTGGCCCAGAATCAGCCGATGGTCATTCCGCTGTACGCGCTCGTGGCCGCGCCGGCCGCCGGCCTGGCGATCGGCGCGATCGCCGGCCTGTACCCGGCCACCAAAGCGGCCCGCCTCAGCCCCACCGAGGCTCTGCGCGCCTAGTCGTCCGCGTTTTTACGGAGAGCTGACGGGTCGCCGCGTAGGCTCGCAGCATGTCGATTCGGCGCTTTGAATATTGCGGGCACCGACGGCGGGATGACGGCATCCCCGCGCTGCCACCCGTCCAGCGTCTGCGGTTGTGTGCCGCTTCGGCTGCGACGAAGTGCGCCTCGTCGCGGGCGGGAGCTCCGGCTCCCGTGTCAGGCCGGTCGGCGGCGATCCGGGCCGCGTTCTGCGCGGCGTCCGGATCGTCGGCCGGCCCCTGAATCGCGTGCCCACAGGGCCGCGGCGCCGTAGCTTCCGGCTGCCAAGGCAACGATCGCGCTGCTCGGCGGCAGCGCCGGGATGGCGTAGGCCAGGGCCAGGCCGCCCCACATCGAGCCGACGGCGATCAGGCCCGAGAGGGCGAGCCCGCGTCCCGGCCGGACGGTCAGGCGGTGGGCTGCGCCGGCCGGCGCAGCGAGCAGGCCGAGCAGCAGCAGCGCGCCGACGGCCTGGGTGCTCTCGGCGCTGACGATCGCCAGCAGCACCAGAAAGGCCGTGCCGAGCAGGCGCACGCGGACGCCCCTGACCGCGGCGATCACCGGGTCAAGGGTGCTGAACAGCAGCGGCCGGAAGATGGCCAGCAGGCACAGAACGACGGCGATCGCGATTACCGCGGCCGCCTGCGAGGCGCCGGGCCCGAGGGAGTAGATGGAGCCGAAGAGCGCGTTGACCGCCGTGATGCCCTCCCCGCCCGACGGGCTCGTGGCCAGCAGCGTGATCATGAGGATGCCGAGCCCGAGGATCCAGGTGAACACGGTCCCGATCACCACGTCGTCGGGCTGCGCACGGCGTCCGAGCGCCGCCATCGCCAGCGCCAGCCCGAGCGTGAGCGCATACAGGCCCACGCGCGTGTCGTAACCGAACACAGCGGCGGCGATCGCCCCGACGAAGGCCACGTGGCTGAGCGCGTCGCCGGCGAACACCTGCGAGCGCAGTACGACGAACCAGCCGACGAGCCCGCAGGCCAGCGCGATGAACGTGCCGGCCAGATAGGCGTTCCGGACGAAGTCGTGGGCGAACATCAGTGCTCGGCGTCCCCTCCGCGGGGCTCGCGCCCACGGCCCGCCGTCGTTGCGGCCCGCACGAGGACATAGAGCCCGAAGGCGAACGTGGTTACGTAGAAGCCCACGGGATAGGGCGAGAAGTACGCGACCCCCAGCCCCAGCCAGGCGACGATCAGGGCGAAGAGCACCGAGAGCGCGAGCCCGGCCAGCGGGCGCACCGTGATCCGCTGGGCGGCCGCCGGCGGCGCGGCGAGCAGCGCGAACACGAGCAGGGCACCCGTGATCTGGCTGGCGGCGGCCACGGCGAGCGCCAGCACGAGCAGAAAGCCCACATCGAGCGCCGCCACGGGCACGCCGTTGGCCCGCGCCACATCCGGATCGATGGTCGAGAACAGCAACGGGCGGGCGATCGCCGCGAGCACGGCGAGGCCGGCCAGCGCGACTATCAGCAGGCCCAGCACCTCACCGTGGCTGACGCCCAGGAAGGTCCCGAAGAGCAGCGTCTCGGGTCCGCTCAGCACGGTCTGATCGAGCGACAGGAAGAGGAAGCCCGCCGCCAGCCCGACAACCTGAATCGTGCCGATCGCGGCCGACTCGTCGGCCCAGCCGCCGAGACGCCGCCCGCCGCTCACGCGGCCGATGGCCACCGCGGTGACGCCGCAGGCCAGGTAGTAGCCGAGCGCCGCCGGGATCCCGGCGAGCACCGCGCCGGTGGCACCGGGGAAGGCCATCACCGAGAGCGTGTGCCCGGCGAAGCTCTGGCGCCTGAGCACCATGTACCAGCCGACCACGGCGGCCAGCACGGCGACGATCGTCCCGGCCTCGAGCGCGTTGACCATGAACGGGAAGCTGAGCAGCTCGCGAACGTCGGCCGCGAGATCCAACGAAAGCGAGGGATTCGAGCCCATCAGCCGTCGTGGCGGTGACCGTGGTGGTGGGGGGCCTCGGGCTGGCCGACCACCACGAGCCGTCCGTCCCGGGTGCGCAGCACCTCGATCGGCGCGCCGTAGAGCTCGGTGAGCTTCGGGCCCGTGATGACCTCCTCCACCGGACCGGCCAGCGCGCGGCCGCCGGCCAGGTAGATCACCCGGTCGAGGTAGTGAAGAAGCGGGTTCACGTCGTGGGCCACGAGCAGCACTGCGACCCCCTGGACGCTGCACACGCGCCGCACGAGCGCGGCGATGCTGGCCTGGTTGGGTAGGTCTAGGCTGTCGAGCGGCTCGTCGAGGATCAGCAGCGCCGGCCGGCGCACGAGCGCCTGCGCGATCAGCAGGCGCTGCTGCTCGCCGCCCGAGAGCTCGCCGATCGGGCGGTTGGCGTACTCCGTGCCGTCGACGAGTGCGATCACATCGCGCACCCGCGCTCGCTCCTCGCGCCGCCGCGCCCGAGCGTCCGGCGTGAGGGCCACGGGCAGCCCCCAGCGCGTGCCCTCGAGGCCCAGACGCACGAGATCGACGCCGCGGATGCGGGTCGTGCGGTCAAACGAGCGGCGCTGCGGCAGGTAGCCGATCGATCCCCGAGCCTGGTCGGGCGGGCGGCCGAGCACGCTGACCGAGCCGCCCCCCAGCGGGAGCAGGCCGAGGATCGCCTTCATGAGCGTCGACTTGCCCGCACCGTTGGGTCCCAGCACGGCGACGAACTGACCGGAGTGCACCTCGAGGTCGACGTCGCGCACGATCGGCCGGCCGCCGAGTGAGACGGACACGTCCCGGAGCGCCACCGCGGCGGGCCGGGCGTCGGTCGCCGGGGCCCCGGGCGGACGTGCCGGCACGGTGCTCATCTGCCGGTAGCCACGTGCAGCGCGCGGCCGAGTTCGGTGAGCTGGGCGGTCTGCCAGTCCTGGAAACTCGTGCCCCGCGGTGTGAGCGTCTCGCTGATGGTCGCGATCGGGATGCGCTCGCGCCGAGCCAGGTCGTTCAGCTGCTGGATCTCCGGCGTCGCGTTCTGGACGTTGTAGATCCACACCTTGACGGTGTGCCCGGCGAGCTGCCGTCGGACGGTCGCGGCGTCCTGGGCGGTCACGTCGGTGCCCTCGGTGATCGACTTCATGAACGAGGGCGGGGTGATCAGGTTCAGCCCGAGCGCCGGGGACAGCAGCGCGAAGATGCTCTCCGACGCGCCCACAGGCACGCCCGCGTAACGCGAGCTGATGCCGGCGATCAGCCCGTGGTACGTGGCCAGGCCACGCGTCCGGAAGCTGCTCAGGCGCGCCGCGAAATAGCTCGCGTCGCGCGGATCGAGCCGGGTCAGGTGCGCGCTCACCGCCTGAGCCACCGACGCGACGTTGGCCGGGCTGTACCAGCGGTGCGGGTTGTCGCCGTCCTTGAGCCGCAGCAGTGCGCCGACGTCCAGGACCGTGCGCGCGGACGCCGAGTCGGCGGCGAGCAGCTTGGGCGCCCAGGGGTCGTAGCCGAGGCCGTTGACGATGGCGAGCTGGGCCCCGGCCAGCGTGCGGGCGTCAGCGGCCGTGGGCTCGTAGGAGTGAGGGTCGGCGGCCGGGTTGGAGATGATGCTCTGGACGTGCGCCCGGGTGCCAGCCAGCTGACCGGCGATGCTGCCCCAGAAGTTCTCGGCCGCCACGACGTGGAGTCCCGACGATCCTGCGCTGGCCGTGCCGCTGCTGCAGCCCGCGAGCAGCAGCAGCCCGGCGAGCGCCACGGGGACGACCGACAGCGAGCGGGGGAGGCGGCGGGACGAGGGGAGCGGCGGAGGACCGACAGGGAGCGGCGGAGACCGGATTGGGAGCGGGGGGGGCGGATCCGTGGGCGTCGCATGGCGGCGCGAAGAAGGTACCACAATATTAGGATTGAGTCTCGTTCTGGTGCGGATAAGAATCATTCCCAAACGCTGCTGGGATCGCTAGTCTTGGACGAGATGGCGCAGACCGACGCCCCCACATGGAGCGAGCACGTGCACACGGTGCTCGCGCGCGCCGGGCACCAGCGCGGCGGCGCACGTGAGCGGATCATCGATCTCCTCGCCCGCCAGCCATGCGCCCTCAGCGCAGTGGAGATCGAGGACCGGCTGCGCGCCGAGGGGCCGCCGGTCGGGCGCGCGAGCATCTACCGCGTGCTCGAGCTGCTCGTCGAGCACGGACTGGTCGAGCGCATGGCCGTCGGCCAGGGGCAGGCTCGGTTCGAGTCGATCGACCCGAGCGGCGAGCACCATCACCACCTGATCTGCGAGCAGTGCGGCAAGCTCGTGGCGTTTGACGATCCCGGGCTAGAGCGCGAGATCCACCGCGTCTCCGAGCGGCTCGGGGTCCGCGTCGAGCATCACGACGTCCTGCTTCGCGGGGCGTGCGAGAAGTGCGAGTAGCCCGGCGGCAGCCTAACCGCGCTCCGGCGGTCCGGCCAGCTGACCGACTGGCTGGGGCGTCTCACCAGGCGTCGACGTTGGGGCGCTTCTTACCCTCTCGCCAGCGCCAGCCCGCGTGGGCCCGCTCAGGCTCGAAGAGGAGGTGGATCCAGCGGCGGGTGTCCGCCGGGTCGATCACGTCGTCGATCTCTCCGTAGGCCGCCATGTTGATGCCCTTGCCTTGCTCGTAGGCGGCCGCGACCGCGGCCTCGAAGGCGCGCTCGCGCTCGGCCTCGTCGGCGATCGCCTCGAGCTCGCGCCGCAGCCCGAGCCGCACGGCGCCCTCGAGCCCCATGCCGCCGAATTCGGATGTCGGCCAGCCCACGGTGAAGAGGGGCGCCTTGAAGCCGCCCGCGGCCATCGCCTGGGCTCCGAGCCCGTAGCCCTTGCGCAGCACCACGGTGCCCGTCGGGATGCTGAGGTTGGCGCCGGTCACGAACATCCGCGCGAAGTGCCGCACCGTCGCGGTGCGCTCGGCCGCGGGCCCGACCATGAAGCCGGGCGTGTCGCACAGCATCAGCAACGGCAGGTCGAAGGCATCGCAGAGCTGCATGAAGCGTGCCGCCTTATCGGCGCCGTGGGCGTCGATCGCGCCACCGAGATGCGTGGGGTCGTTGGCCACGACGCCCAGCGGACGGCCGTCAACGCGCGCGAGCGCCGTGACGATTCCCAGCCCGAACCCCCGCCGGAGCTCCAGCACAGAGCCCTCGTCGAAGAGCGCGTCGATGATCGCGCGCACGGGGTAGATCCGCTTGCGCTGTGGCGGGATGAGGTGCCTGAGCGCGCGCTGGTCCGGTACGCGGGCCGGCTCCGCGGCCGGGCCGCGGAAGTAGGACAGGTAGCGCCTGGCTGCGGCGACGGCGGCCGCGTCGTCAGCGACACGCAGGTCGACCACGCCGTTGGCGTACTGGACCTCGATCGGGCCGACGTCCTCGGGCGCATGGACGCCGAGCCCGCCGCCCTCGATCATCGCCGGACCGCCCATCCCGATGCTCGCGTCCTCCGACGCGATCACCACGTCGCAGCAGCCGAGCAGCGCCGCATTGCCCGCGAAGCAGAAGCCGGACGCCACGCCGACCAGCGGCACGCGCCCGCTCAGGCGGGCGAAGAGGTGAAAGGCACGGCAGTCGAGCCCCGCCACGGCCGGGAAGTCGACGTCACCGGGCCGCCCGCCACCGCCCTCGGCGAACAGCACGACGGGTAGCCCGCGGCGCTCGGCCAGCTCGAACAGGCGGTCCTTCTTGAGGTGGTTGCGCATCCCCTGGGTGCCGGCGAGCACGGTGTAGTCGTAGGACATCACCACGGTGGGATCGCCTCGCACGTCGCCGACGCCGCCGACGAGCCCGTCGGCCGGCGTGCGGGCGATCAGCTCCTCGCGGTCGCGGCGCTGCTCCTGGGCGGCGAAGATGAGCGGCCCGTATTCGACGAACGTGCCCTCGTCCACGAGCTCGGCGAGGTTCTCGCGGGCAGTGCGGCGCCCACGCTCGTGCCGCCGCCCGACCGCCTCCGGTCGCGCGGCGTCGAGCCCGATCGCGTGGCGCTCGCGCACGGCCTCGAGGTCCTCGCGTACGGCCTCGAGGTCGATCTGCTCGTGCCTGGCCGCGGTCGCACTCGACGTCTCCTGGTGATCGAGCACGGCCAGCAGCTGACCCTCCTCGACCGTGTCGCCGACCGCCACCTCGACCCGGCGCACGACGCCGTCGAGCTCGGCGACGACCTCGTGCTCCATCTTCATCGCCTCGAGCACGATCAGGGCCGCACCCGTCGTGGCCTGCTCGTCGCGTGAGAGCGCGATCGCGATGACCGTGCCCGCGAACGGCGCGCGCACCTCGATCTGCCCACCAGTCGGCATCGCGGCATCATGGCGCAGGATGCTCGCCGACCGCCTCGCCGCCCAGTTGCTCGCGGGCCCTCCGGCCCGCGACCCGCCGGCAGTGGCCCAACACCTGCTGGCCATCCAGGGCCAGGATCCTCGTGGCGCCCGGCTCGCCGTGCGCGCCCGCACCTCGGGCCTGCGCGCCGCCGATGTCGATCGCGCGCTGAGCGAGGAGCGGACGATGCTCATCACCTGGCTGAACCGCGGCACGCTTCACCTGGTGCGCAGCGAGGACTATCCGCTGCTGCACGCGCTGACCACGCCGCAGCTCGCGACCGCCAACGCGCGCCGGCTCGCCCAGGAGGGGGTGCTGCCCGTGGACGCCGAGCGCGGCGTCAAGGTCGTGACGCGCGCCCTGGCCTCGGAGGGACCACTGGCCGGCGACCAGCTGCGCGCCCGCCTGGACTCGGCCGGAATCCGCACGCAGGGCCAGGCGCTGGTCCACCTGCTGATGCTGGTCTGTCTGCGCGGGCTGACCGTGCGCGGTCCGGTGATCGAGGGCAAGCACCGCTATGTCCTGGTCCGCGACTGGCTGGGCGATCTTCCGCCGGCGCCGGCGGACCGCACCCGCGCGCTGGCCGAGCTGGCGCGCCGCTTCCTCGTCGGTCACGGCCCGGCCGACGACCGCGACCTGGCCAAATGGGCGGGCATCACGTTACGCGACGCGCGCGCCGGGCTCGGCGAGATCGCCGGCTCGCTGGTGGAGCGCGGCGCGGGGCTGGTGGACCTGGCAGGGCGGCCGGGGGAGAGGGCCGGGCGGAGCGGCGCAGCGGGCGGCCGCGGCTGGCCCGCGGACGCGGCCGAGGTCCCCGCGCGTCTGTTGGGCCCGTTCGACCCCGTGTTGCTCGGCTGGCGCTCGCGCACCGAGCTGCTCGGCCCCGGCGAGCCGGAGATCATCGTCGGCGGTCTGTTCCGGCCCTTCGCCCTGTCGCGCGGCCGGGCCGTGGCGGTCTGGAAGCTCGTGCGCGGCAAGGTCGAGCTCGGCGAGCCGTTTCGCCGCCTGACCCGCGCCGAGCGCGCGGCGCTCGAGGCCGACGCCCGGGACGTCGAGCGCTACATGAGCTGACCGACAGCTCCCACCGCGCATCTGACGCAAGGGGATCGCTGCGTCTTTCCTGCAAACAGTTGCTTTCCAGCGACGCGGAGGTACCGTCGTTGGGCGGTCGTTTGGAGACCGCAAGGGGTTTACGACAGGGGGTACCTCTGTCAGCCAACAGAGGAGGTAGGAATGTTCAAGCGTCCGTTCCGTCGTGTGCCGTCGCCAGCATTGGCCCTAGCCTTCGTGGCCCTGGTGGCCGCGCTCGCCGGCACCGCAGACGCCACCGGCATCGTGGCGAGCAAAGCAAGTACCAACAGCGTCCGCGGCCCGCGCGGCCCGCGCGGCTTCACCGGTCCGCGCGGTCCACGCGGCTTCCGAGGCTTTACGGGCGCTCGCGGGCTGCCCGGCGCGACGGGCCTGCAGGGTCCCAAGGGGGATAAGGGAGACAAGGGCGCCAAGGGCGACCCCGGGACCGCCACGACGGGCCCTCCCGGACCTCCCGGACCTCCCGGTAAGGATGGGACGAACGGCACCAATGGCACGAACGGCCTGCCTGGCAGCCTGGCCAACTCGACGACGATCGTGTCTGAAGCAGTTCAGGTGCCCGCTACGAGCCAGCAATCCCACACCGTGACCTGTCCCTTGAGTAATCCGAGGGTGATCGGTGGCGGCGCGTCGAATCAGAGTCAGCCGCCGCCTGTGGGGCCAAGCATGAGCGAGTCCTATCCGAGCTCCGCCAGCGCATGGACCGCAACCATCAACAACCCTGCTGCAACCGCGGTCAACTTCACGGTTTACGCAATCTGCTCCTCATAGGGCAAACCCTCCGCCGCTCCCTGGCGGAACCCCCAACACCGCCCGTGGCCGCGTCTGTGGCCGCGGGCGGTGCGGCTTAAGAACCGATCTGCCGCTAGATTGCTGAACCGGATCTGCCGCTAGATTGCTGAACCGCCATGGATCGCCACAACCCCATCGCGCCGCTCTGAGCCTGCGTCGCGCCAGCGCTGCGCTCGCTGTTCTCGCGGCCGTGTTCGCCCTTCCGGCGGCCGATGCTCTTGCGGTTCCGCGCCCCGATCACGTCGTGGTGGTCGTGATGGAGAACCACGCCTACAACCAGGTGATCGGGAGCTCGAGCGCTCCGTACGTCAATCGGCTGGCCGCCCAGGGGGCGCTCTTCACCTCGTCGTTCGCCATCTCGCACCCGAGCGAGCCCAACTATCTGGCGCTCTTCTCTGGTTCCGACCAGGGTGTCGGTGACGACTCGTGCCCGCACACCTTCTCGGGCGAGAACCTGGGACACGAGCTCATCGCGACGCGACACACGTTCGCGGGGTTCTCGGAGGACCTGCCGAAACGGGGCTACACGGGCTGCGACAGTGGGAATTACGCGCGGCGCCACAACCCGTGGGTCAACTTCACGAACGTCCCCGCCAGCGCCAATCTCCCGCTTTCGCGCTTCCCGTCGAGCTACTCCAGGTTGCCCACCGTCTCCTTCGTGGTGCCGAACCTATGCCATGACATGCACGACTGTGGCGTCCAGACCGGCGACGGTTGGCTTCGAGCCCATCTCGGCGCGTACGCGCGCTGGGCGAAGTCGCACCACAGCCTGCTCGTCCTGACCTGGGACGAGGACGATGACAACGGCGGGAACAACCAGATCCCCACGATCTTCTTCGGCGCCGGCATCCGGTCCGGCCACTATGGCGAGCGGATCGACCATTACCGGGTCCTGCGCACGATCGAGGACATGTACCGCCTCCGCCACGCCGGCAACTCGGCGCACACGCGCGCGATCAGCGATATCTGGTCGAGGCGTAGCGGTCGGCCGTAAGGAAGCGACGCGAGCGCCCGGCGCGCGACGGGCGAAGCCGTCGCGCCGTAACATGACCGCCGACCGACTGCGGCGGCCTGCTCTGCCCGGCGACAATCGAAGGCCTGCCCGGCGACCATCCAAGGTCCGGCAGGGCTCGACGGCATGATGAACCTGAGGTCACTCCACGCCAACCATCAGGCTGCGGCGCGCGAGACGCGCGTTCGTCGGCTCGGGCTGCCGCGCGCCGGCGCCGCGCTGGCCGTGCTCGCCTCAGCGC
The DNA here is from genome assembly GCA_963725515.1 of uncultured Solirubrobacteraceae bacterium. GTDB lineage: Bacteria > Actinomycetota > Thermoleophilia > Solirubrobacterales > Solirubrobacteraceae > Palsa-465. The sequence continues at coordinate 198,943 of CAVRZB010000009.1, forward strand.
TCGCGCTGCTCGTGCCGGCCGCCGCGGCGGCCCTGCCCCGCCCGGATCACGTCGTTGTCGTGGTGATGGAGAACCACACGTACGGCCAGGTGATCGGGGCTCCCTACATCGCCGGACTCGCCCGCCAGGGCGCATCGTTCACGTCGTCCTTCGCGATCGGGCACCCGAGCCAGCCCAATTACCTGGCGCTCTTCTCGGGTTCTGACCAGGGCGTCGGTGACGACAACTGCGGCTACAGCTTCAGCGGGCCAAATCTGGGCTCCGAGCTCATTGGGGCGGGACGCAGCTTCACCGGCTTCTCCGAGGACCTCCCGAGTCCGGGCTACACAGGCTGTGACAAAGGCAACTACGCCCACCGGCACAACCCATGGGTGCAGTTCACCAACGTCCCCGCGAGCTCCAACCTCCCCTTCTCGAGCTTCCCAGCCAACTACGCCGGGTTGCCGACGGTCTCGTTCGTGATCCCCAACGTGTGCAACGACATGCACGACTGCTCCGTCGCGACGGGGGACACCTGGCTGCGGGCGCGCATCGACGCCTACGCGCAATGGGCCAAGTCGCATAACAGCCTGCTCGTGCTGACCTGGGATGAGGACGATGACAGCGGCGGCAATAACCAGATCGCCACTATCTTCGTGGGCGCCGGCATCAAGCCCGGCAACTACGGCGAGCATGTTGACCACTACAGGGTTCTGCGCACGATCGAGGACCTGTACGGCCTCGGGCACGCCGGCAACTCCGCATTCGCGACGCCGATCACCGATGTCTGGGCGGCCGCCGCAGGCGGCGGCGGTGGTGGCGGCACCGGAGGGACGGTCGGAGCTCCCACACCGAAGGCCGTTCACCACCACCACCGCTCACCCATCCGCCTGAGGCTTGGCCGGCTCAGCCTGCGCTCGCTGCTCGGCACACGAAAGCTGCCCGTGCGCGTGTTCGCCGGGCGCACATGCACGGTGAGACTGACCGGATCACTGCGCCTGGCTGCGCGAGGCCGGGTCCGCTGGGCGAAGCCGATGGCGCTCGGGCGCGCGAGGCTGTCGTTCCACCGCATTGGCACCCACACGGCCAGCCTCCGTCTCTCTAAGCGCCTGCTCCATACGCTGCACGGCCAGCGACGCGCGCTGCTGACGATCGGTGCCACGTGTCGCAACACGTGGAGGCTGACCAGCCGGGCCACCCTGCGCCGCGGACTGACCTGAGCGCCGGCGCCGCGCGCGACGCGCCCGCGCGCCCCGCGCCCGCCCACCCGCGCCCGCGCCCGCCGACGCCCCCGCACCGCCCACCCCCGGCGCCGCCCCCGCACCGCCCACCCGCGCCGTCACCCTGTGACTTTTGTGTGCCAATCCCGCCGGGCGGCTCGGGCGGCGCGCATACTCGGCGGGGGTCGTGATGGATCTTTCCCACATAGCCATGAAGATCGATCACGGGGTCGATGGCCCGGGCCGTTGACGTCGCGATCGCGGCCCTGGCCGCCCGCCAGCACGGCAACGTCACGCGGGCGCAGCTGCTCCACATCGGCTTGAGCTCGAACGCGATCGAACACCGCGCGCGCAGTGGTCGCCTGCACCGCGTCTTCATCGGCGTCTACGCCGTCGGTCGCCCGCCGGTCACGCCGCTCGAGCGCGCCGCCGCGGCGGTCCTGGCCTGCGGGCCGCGCGCCGCACTCAGCCATCGGTCGGCGGCCACGCTCTGGGGTCTGCACAAGCGCTGGCGCAGCCCGCTCGAGGTCACAGCGCCCTCGATGCGGCGGCGCGCCGGGCTCCTCGTCCACCGCTCGAGCACGTTGGGGCCCGCGGACACGACGCACCACTTTGGGATCCCGGTCACCTCTCCGGCCCGCACGATCTTCGATATTGCCGCGGGCCTCTCGGACCGCGCGCTCACCCGCTCGGTGAACGATGCCCGCCTGGCTCGTCATCTGTGGCTCGACGAGCTGAGCGACCTCATCCGGCGCTTCCCGCACCACCCGGCCACGAGGCGCCTGAAACCCTTCACGGACGCGGCCGAGCGGCCGACGCGCTCGGAGTTCGAGGACGCCTTCACGGCCTTCGCCGGCCGCTACGGCCTGCCGCGGCCGCTCATCAACCACGAGGTGTGCGGCCGCGAGGTCGATGTCTTCTTCCCCCAGGCGGGTCTGATCGTCGAGCTCGACGGCTACGAGTACCACGCCGACCGGGCGGCGTTCGACCGCGACCGCGACCACGACGCCGCGGCCCTCGAAGCCGGTTTGCGGACCGTTCGCCTGACCTGGGAGCGCCTCAGACACCGGCCGGCCAAGGAGGCCCGGCGAATCAAGACGATCCTCGGAGACCCGCGCTGAGCGGCCCAAAGCCACTCTTACACTCCTCTCAGAAACCCCTGCGACGATGTCGGGCCGCGCCGGTCAACCGCCTGCGCGTTTCCCTGCGAGCACCTGAGGAGAAGCCAAATCGTGGAGATGAAGCTCAAGCGCAAGCTGGCCATCGGCGCCGCCGTCGCGGCCGCCGCCGCCTTCGGAGGCGGAGCCTACGCCGCGACCCAGAGCTCTGGGCCCAACCAGCGCCAGGTGTTCCTCAATGATCTGGCCAAGCGTCTCAACGTGACCCCGGCGCAGCTGAAGTCGGCGCTGCTGGGCGCCTTCGGCGACCAGCTCCAGGCGGCCGTCAAGGCCGGCCGGCTCACCCAGGCCCAGGCCGATCAGATCCGCCAGCGCGCGCAGCAGACCGGCAGCGTCCCGTTCGGCCCCGGCGGCCCCGGTGGCCCCGGTGGCCCGTACGGCCCCGAGGGCGGCCACTTCAGGGGCGGCCCGGGCCCGCGCTTCGGCGCGGTCGCGGCGGCGGCCACCTACCTCGGTCTCACACCCGCCCAGCTGCGCGATCAGCTCGCGGCCGGCAAGTCGCTGGCCCAGGTCGCCGGCGCCAAATCGAAGTCGGTGTCCGGCCTCAAGGACGCGATCACCAGGGCCGAGCGAGCCGAGCTCGACAGGGCGGTCGGCGCCAAGATGCTGACCAGCGCTCAGGAGCAGCAGATCCTGAAGCGCCTCTCGGGACGTCTTGACCAGCTGATCAACCGCAAGGGCCTCGGCGGGGGCCGCCCGGGCTTCCTCGGCCACGGGGGTCGTATGGGCGGCGGGCCCGGAGCGGGCTTCGCGCCGCCCGGGGCCCTGCCCCAGGGTCCCACCCAATCGGCCAGTCCGCCCGCCGGTCAGCTGCCCCAGGGACCGCCGCCGCCGCCCTCCTATTGACCCAGCGCAGAAGCTCTTATGAGCCTCTCATAGAGCTATGAGGGGTTTCTCATCAGCGGCTGCTGTGATGAGAGTCGCCAAAGCTTTCAAACCGTTCAGGAGAAACCCAAGATGAGCACCCTCAAGCGCTTCCTACCCGTCGCGGGCGGCGCCGTCGCCGGCGGCGTGATAGCCCTCGTCGTCGCCGGTTCCAGTACGACGGTGCATTCAACGACGACGGTCACCGCGTCGCGCGCCGCCACGATCCCGGCGGCCTTCAGCGCGGGCCGCGGGCTGACCGTCAACCAGATCAGCCGCAACGCCGGCCCCGGTGTGGTCGACATCACCGTGACCTCCACGCAGCAGTCTCCCGACCAGCTCTTCGGCGGTGGCGGCGGCGGCACGCAGCAGACCCAGGGTGAGGGCGCCGGTGTCGTCTATGACACCAACGGCCACATCCTCACCGACCAGCACGTGGTCGCTGGGGCGACCTCGGTTCAGGTCACCTTCAGCGACGGCCACAAGTACCCGGCCAAGGTGGTGGGCACCGACCCGTCGACCGACATCGGCGTGATCAAGGTCAACGCTCCCGCGTCCGAGCTGCACCCGCTTCCGCTGGCCGATTCCTCGGCCGCTCAGGTCGGGGACAACGTGGTGGCGATCGGCAGTCCGTTCGGGCTTCCCGGAACCGTGACCACGGGCATCGTCAGCGCCGTCAACCGCCCCATTCAGGCCCCGAACCAGTACACCATCCCCGGGGCCATCCAGACCGACGCGGCGATCAACCCGGGTAACTCGGGCGGCCCGCTGCTCGACGCCTCCGGCCATGTGCTCGGGCTCAACGACCAGATCGACACGAATTCGCAGTCCAACGCGGGCGTCGGGTTTGCCGTGCCGTCCAACACCGTCGCGCGGGTCGCTCAGCAGATCATCGGCGGCCACGTCGTCAAGCACTCCTACCTCGGCGTGCGCCTGAACGCCAGCGCCGCCGGCGGCGCCGCCGTGGCCTCGGTGGCCAGCGGCTCGCCCGCCGCGAGCGCCGGTATCAAGCAGGGCGACGTGATCACGGCGATCAACGGCAGCCCGGTCACCACGACCGACAAGTTCATCGCCTCGATCGACCAGTACGCACCGGGCACGACGGTCACGTTGACCGTCAAGCACGGCGGTCAGACGAGCGACATCAAGGCCAAGCTGGGCACGCGTCCCTCCCAGTAGCCGGAGGGGGCGCGCTCCGCGCGCCTGTTTGTGTTCCCGTTGCCCGGGCGCCCGCAGAGTTCGGGCGGGCGCCCGGCGCACGGGCGTCCAGCCGGCGCTTCGGGCGCCCCGCGGCTACTTGCTCGACATTACGATGATGCCGAGCACGACGGCGCCCACGGAGGCCGCGACACAGCCGGCGGTCAGGGCACCCCAGGCCACGGCCGCAACCGAGCTGCCCCGGCGCCGCGCCTCGAGCAGGCCGGCGACACTCGAGACCCCGAGGGCGAAGATGGTCACGATCCCGATGCCGATCACGGCCGAGTAGAGGATCACCTTGCCGATCGTCGTCGTGTCGAGGATCGCCGCCATCATGCCGAGGCCGCGGCGGCGCTCTGGCGGGCGCGGCGGGAACCGACCCCGAGCGCGATCAACGCCAGGGCCAGCACGCTGATCACCACCGGGCCGACCGCCCCGCCGCCGAAGACCCCGGTGAGCTCATAGGCCGCCGCGCCCACCAGGCCGGCCGCCGGCAGCGTGAGCACCCAGGCCACGACGATGCTCCCGGCCACGCCCCAGCGGACCGCCGACAGGCGCTTGGCGGCGCCGGCGCCGATGATCCCGCCCGAGATCACGTGCGTGGTCGAGAGTGGATAGCCGAAGTGCGAGGAGGCGAGGATCACCGTCGCCCCGGCCGCCTGCGCCGAGAAGCCCTGCGCGGCGTCCATCTTGATGATCCGCGAGCCCAGCGTGCGGATGATGCGCCAGCCGCCGGCATACGTTCCGAGCGCGATCGCCGAGGCCGAGCTGACCACGACCCAGGGCGGCACGGTCGGGTCGTGTGAGGGCAGCGAGCCATGCGCGACGAGCGCCAGGGTGATCACGCCCATCGTCTTCTGCGCGTCGTTGGTGCCGTGGGCCAGCGCGAGCATCGAGCTCGAGGCGATCTGACCGAGGCGAAAGCCGCGATTCACCACGCCGGGCCGGCGCCGGCTGACCAGCAGGTAGACGATCAGGATCGACAGCCCGGCGATCGCGAAGGCCAGGATGGGCGCCACGATCGCCGGCACGACGACCTTGGACAGGACGGCCTCGCCGTTCACGCCGCTGCTGCCCACGGCGGCCAGCATCGAGCCGATCACGCCGCCGATCAGCGCATGGGAGGAGCTCGAGGGCAGCCCGTAGAGCCAGGTCACGCCATTCCAGACGATCGCCCCGACGAGGCCCGCGAAGACGATCGTCGGGGTGATGGCCGCGGTATCGATCAGCCCGGTGGCGATCGTGGCCGCCACCTTTAGCGAGATGAAGGCGCCGGCGAAATTGAGCAGCGAGGCCAGCGCTATCGCCGTGCGGGGGGACAGCGCGCGCGTCGAGATCGAGGACGCGACGACGTTGGCGGTGTCGTGGAAGCCGTTGGTGAAGTCGAAGGCCAGCGCCGCGCCGACGACGATGACGAGCAGGAGATCGCTGTTGTGCATGCCTCTGATTCGTAGTGTGCCGGTTCCGGCGCGCGACTGGCTGGCGGCTTGCTCGCTCTGTGCGGGCTTGCCGCTCCGGGTTCGCACCGATACGGTTCGGGCATGGCGACCCGACCCAAAGAGGCCGCCGGGGTCAATGGACGTCCGCCCTCGGGGGGTGTGGGGCGGGCCACCCCGTCGAAACCGCGGGGCGTCAAGAGGCTCAAGCGCGAGCTCTACGAGGCCGAGCTCGAGCGGGTGCAGCTCGAGCTCGTCAAGCTCCAGGACTGGGTCAAGGCCAAGGGTCTCAAGGTCGTGGTCCTGTTCGAGGGGCGGGACGCCGCGGGCAAGGGCGGCACGATCAAACGCATCTCGGAGCCGCTCAACCCGCGGATCTGCCGGATCGCGGCGCTGGCCACCCCGACCGAGCGCGAGCGCACGGAGTGGTACTTCCAGCGCTACGTGGCCCATCTGCCCTCGGCCGGCGAGATCGTCCTCTTCGATCGTTCGTGGTACAACCGCGCCGGGGTCGAGCACGTGATGGGGTTCTGCACGCAGGAGGAGTACGACGAGTTCCTGGTCTCGGTGCCCGAGTTCGAGCGCATGCTGATCCGCTCGGGCACGATCCTCGTCAAGTACTGGTTCTCGGTCTCCGACGAGGAGCAGGAGCGGCGCTTCAGGGAGCGGATCACCCATCGCATCAAGCGCTGGAAGATCAGTCCGATGGACCTCGAGGCACGCCGGCGCTGGTTCGATTACGCCAAGGCCAAGGACAACATGTTCCTGCACACCGACATCGCCGACTCGCCGTGGTGGGTGGTCGACGCCGACGACAAACGACGGGCGCGCCTGAACTGCATCCAGCACCTGCTCTCGGTCATCCCCTATGAGGAGATCGACCCCTCAAAGCTCAAGCTGCCACGCCGCCAGCCGGCCGACCCGCATTACCAGCGGCCGCCGATCGAGTCCCAGCGCTGGATCCCTGACCTCTACTAGGGCTCAGCCCACCGCGATCGCGGCTGCCGCGGCCAGCGTCCGCTCCATGAGCTCGCGGTGCACGCTGCGCGTGCGCCCGGTGCGGCGGTGCCAGTTCCCCTCGGCGTCGAGCGTCCAGGCGAACGTGTCGTCGGCCAGGCAGCGCTCGAGCGTGTCGTCGAGCTCGGCCTGGAGCTCGGGCTGCTCCACCGGGGCGAGCAGCTCGACCCGCGTGTCGAGGTTGCGCGGCATGAGGTCGGCCGAGCCGATGTAGTAGCGATGCTCGTCGCCGCGATGGAAGGAGTAGATGCGCGAGTGCTCGAGGAAGCGGCCGACCACCGAGACGACCGTGATCGTCTCGCTGAGGCCCGGCACGCCCGGCTTCAGGCAGCAGATGCCGCGCACGTTGAGGTCGATCGGCACGCCCGCCTGCGAGGCCTCGTAAAGCGCCCGGATGATGCCGCGGTCGACCAATGCGTTCATCTTCATGACGATCCGGGCCGGCTCACCCGCCTCGTGCGCGGCGACGGTGCGCCGGATCTCCTCGAGCAGCGGCTCGCGCATCGAGTCGGGGGCCACGAGCACCTTCCTCTGGCGCTGTGGATGGCCGTAACCGGTCAGCGTGTTGAACAGGTTGGCCACCTCCTCGCCGATCTCGTGGTCGACCGTGAACAGGCCGAAGTCCTCGTACAGGCGGGCGTTCTTGGCGTGGAAGTTGCCCGTGCCGGTCATCACGTAGTGGCGGATCCCGCCTCCCTCGCGGCGCACGACGAGGATCGCCTTGGCGTGGGTCTTGAGCCCCGGGATGCCGTGCACAACGTGGGCCCCGACCTCCTCCAGGGCGCGTGACCAGTGGATGTTCAGGCGCTCGTCGAAGCGCGCCTTGAGCTCGACCAGGCAGACCGCCTGCTTGCCCTTCTCGGCGGCCGCGATCAGCGACGGCACGAGCGCCGAGTCATCGGACGTGCGGTACACCGTCATCTTGATCGCCAGCACGTCGGGATCCTCGACCGCCTGCTTGACGAACCGCTCGACGCTGGTCGAGAACGAGTGATACGGATAGTGCACGAAGACGTCTCCGGCGCGCATCGCGCGGAAGATGTCCGCGGGTTCGTCGCCGTCGCCCATCAGGGCCGGATGCGTGAGCGGCGTCCAGGGTGCCTGGCGGATATCGGCATGACCGTCGAGGTTGGCGATCTGCCACAGGTGGCTCTGGTCGAGCAGGCCCTCGACGTCGTAGATCTGCTGCTCCTCGATCCCCAGCCAATCGACCAGCCGCGCCCGTAGCTCGGGATCCATACTGGCGCCGACCTCGACGCGCACGACCTCGCCGAAGCGCCGCCGCCGCAGCTCGTCCTCGACGGCCTGGAGCAGGTCATCGGCCTCGTCGGAGACCTCGAAGTCCGCGTCGCGTGTGACCCTGAAGAGGTCGTAGCTGACGATCTCCATGCCCGGGAAGAGCTTGTCCAGGTGACGGGAGATGACGTCCTCGAGCGGCACGAAGGTGTCCTTGGAGACCTCGACGAAGCGCGGCAGGACCTCGGTGGGGACCTTCACACGCGCGAACACCTCGTGCTCGAGCTGCGGGTCGCGGAGGCGCACGACGAGGCTCAGCGAGAGATTCGAGATGTAGGGGAACGGGCGTCCGTGCCCGACCGCCAGCGGCGTCAGGACCGGGAAGATCTGATCGTGGAAGAGACGGTCGATGTCGCTCGACGCGGCACCGGACTCCTCGGGCGTGACGATCCTGATCCCGTGCTCGGCGAGCGCGGGGCGCACGACGTCCTCGAACTGCCGGGCATGGCGCAGCTCCAGCGCGCGCACGGCGGCCGAGATGCCCTCGAGGACCTCGGCGGGCGAAAGACCGTCGGGGCCCCGGGCGTCGATGCGGGCCTCGAGTTGGTCGAGCACGCCGGCCACGCGCACCATGAAGAACTCGTCGAGGTTGGTGACGAAGATGGCCAGGAACTTGACGCGCTCCATGAGCGGCAGCGACTCGTCCTCGGCGAGTTGCAGGACGCGGTCGTTGAAGTCCAGCCAGGACAGCTCGCGGTTCGTGTAGAGCGCGGGCTCGGTCAGGTCCTGCGCTGCGGAGCCCTCGAGTGCTTCCAGTGCCGGATCGTTCATGCCACCCTCTCGTTTACCGTCGCGATCGCGACGAGCTCAGTCGGGCGAAGCAGCGTGAGCAGCTCGCCCTTGGCGATACCCGCGAGACCGCCCTTGCGCATGCGGGCCTGCGCGCCGGTCAGATCATGAAGCACGAGCGAGAACGAGGGATCGTGTCCGACCAGCAGCGCGTCGCCCAGCCCCACGGTCAGCTCGTAGGGATCGAACGGCTCGCCGGCCAGCCGCGGATCGACTGACGGCTCGATGTCGAGCGCCTCACAGGCCAGCTGGGCCGTCTGCAGGGCGCGCAGCTTGGGGCTGGTCAGGCACACGTCGATGCTGGCCCCGAGCCGGGCGAGCGCCTTGCCCGCGGCCGCGGCGTGGCGGGCGCCGCGCGCGGTGAGCGGCCGCTCCTCGTCGGGGAGGCCGTCAGCGGCCTCGGCGTGTCGGAGTAACCAGAGCATCAGGGAAGAACTGTACGCGCCCGCGAGCGGCGGGCAACCTCGAGTCGAGGTACCGAGCGCGCTCAGCCGATCAACAGCCGGCGGTTGAACACGCGCTCGAAGATCTCGTCGTCGCCATAGCGCTCGACGCTCCACCGGGGCAGCATCAGATCCCCGGCGGCCTCCAGGTGCAGATCGACCCCGTCTCCGTTCGCCCACAGTCGCACGTCGCGCACCGATTGGTCGCGGCCGCGCTCCAGGTGCTCGGCGATCCTGAGGATCACCGCGCAGCGCTCGAGCAGCTCCTCGTCGCCCGGCTGCGCAAGGTGCGCGAGCTCGCCGAGCTTGGGCGTTCCCTTGCGGTGGTAGCGGCTCATCTGAGCGATCAGGGCCCGCTCGCGCGGGTCGAAGCCGGGCAGCTCGGCACTGACGATCAGGTAGCGCGAGTGCTTGTGGTGGTCGTCGTAGGAGATGGTCATGCCGACGTCGTGCAGCATCGAAGCCGCCCACAGCAGCTCGCGTTCGCCGGGTTTGGGCTCGATCAGGCCGCCGCTCTGCAATGAATCGTGCATCTGCAGGGCCAGCCGGGCGACGTGCTCGACGTGCGGGAGGTCGGACTCGTACTGGATCGCCAGATTGCGGACGGCGGCTTCGCGGACGTTCTCGACCAGCGGCTGATCCTCGCTCAAGAGCGTGCGGGCGAGGAAGATCCCCTCGCGCAGCCCGGCCTCGGTGCACTCGATGCCGGCGAAGCCCCCGATCTCCACCACCGTCTCGAGCGCCACCGCCGAGGCCAGGATGATGTCGCCCCGCCCGGGCTTGATGCCCGGCACGTTGCCGCGCTCCGCCGCGGGCATCGCGGCGAGCATCTGGACGAGTTCACCGAGCTGCTCGGCGGTGATCACGAATCCCTGCACGCCGAGATCGAACTGGCCGTCACCGGTGCGCTGGGCCGCCGCGGCCAGGTTTCGGACGGCGCCGCCGATCCCGACCATGCGGTCTCCCGAGCGCGCGAGCCAGTCGACGCCGTCGAGCGTCTCGCGCACGTGCGCGCGCACGCGCTGGAGGTCCTTCTTGCGGGCGGGCTCGCCGCCGGCCAGGAACTGCTCGGTGAGACGAACCGCGCCGAGCTGGAACGATCCAAGGGCGCCCGCCCGCCGGTCGTGCACCTGGATCAGCTGCATGCTGCCGCCGCCGATGTCGAGCACCACGCCGTCGCTGAGCGTCGAGGTGTTGACCGCCGCGACGTAGCCGTAGTGAGCCTCCTGCTCGGCCGAGAAGACCTCGACCTCCAGTCCCGTGGCCTCCCGTGCCGCGCTCAGGAAGTCCTCCCGGTTGCTGGCGTCGCGGATCGCGCTCGTGGCCACGGCATGCACATCGTCCGGGCGAAGCCCGCCGGCCCGGCAGAAGCGCTCGAAGACCGCGAGCGTTTCCAGCCCGCGCGCGACCGCCGCCTCGCCGAGTCGCCCCGAGGCGCCGAGGCCGGCGCCGATCCGCACCGTCTCGTAGAGCTCGTCGGTGCGCTTCCACCAATCGCCCGGCGAGTACGTGAAGACGACCAGGCGCCACGAGTTCGACCCGAGGTCGATGATCGCCGTCTGGCGGACGGCGTGCCCGCTGCGCGCGGACGCCCGCGTCGATCGCCAGCTCATGGACCCATGATGGGCGGCCGCGCGGACGGCTAAACCGAGGTCTTCCGATCGGCCACGGTGCTCGGCGCCCGGTCAGGCGACACGCGCCAGGTCGCCCGCGCGGGCGGCGTCGTCGAGGACCCTCGTGTAGCCGGCGGCGAGTTGGGTCAGCGAGCGACTCCACGAGCGTTCGCGGACGGCCAGCAGGCCGCCGGCGGACAGCCGCTCGCGGATCGCCTCGCGCCGGGCGAGGCCGCGCAGGGCGTTGGCCAGCGCCTCGGGCTCGGCGGCCACGAGGCAGCCGCTACGGCCATCCTCGATCAGCTCCGCGGGGCCGCCGGCATTCACGGCGAGCACCGGCAGCCCGCTGGACTGGGCCTCCAGGATCACCTGGCCGAAGGTGTCCGTGGTGCTCGCGAACATGAACAGGTCGGCGCTCGCGTATACCCGTGGCAGCTCAGCGCCTTCCACCCAGCCCAGGAAGGTGGCGGCGTTTCCGAGCCGGCGCCGCAGTGCCTCCTCCTCGGGCCCGCGGCCCGCCAGGACCAGATGCAGGCGCGGATCGCGGTCGTGGGCGCTCAGGAAGGCCTCGGCCAGCAGGTCGACCCCCTTCTCGCGGCTGAGACGCCCGACGTACAGGACGTTGAAGGCGCCGGGCAGCAGCTCCGCCGCGTGATGGGCGGGGCCGAAGCGCTCGAGGTCGACGCCGCGGTCCCAGCGCCCGATCCGTTCGGGGGCCACGCCGAGCTCGGCCAGCGAGGCGTCGGCCGCCGTGCTCGGAGACAGAACCACGCGGCACTGCCCGTAGAACACGCTCAGGGCGGCCCGGACGAACAGCTCGACCCGCTGATCGCCGCCGCGCATGCGCGCGTAGGCCCCGAGCTCGGTGTGGTAGCTGCCCATGACCGGCAGGCCCATCACGCGGGCGAGCAGGGCGGCGGTGATCCCGGCCGGGCCGGGGGCGCACAGGTGAACGAGGTCGTAGGGCCGCTCGGTGAGCGCCTCGGCCACGGCGAACAGGCTCGGCACCCCGAGCCGCAGCCCGGGGTAGAACGGCAGCTCCACGTCGGCCACCGAGGGCAGCCGGCGGTCGACGCTCGGATCGGTGCCGATCACGTCGATCTCGTAGCCGGGGATACCGCGCTCGCGCAGCTGCGCCAGCGTGTGCGTCACGCCGTGCACGGAGGAGACCCCGTCGGCGATCACCGCGACCCTGAGTGGATCCCCGTCGCGGGCGACGAGCTTGCCCCGCTCGCGGGCCAGGAAGGCTCCGGCGGGGATGTAGGGCACCGCCGGGAGGCACGCGGCGAGCAGCGTCGTGGCCGCCGCTCCGACGCCCTCGATACCACGCGTGGCCAGCAGCTCGCCGATCGCGGCGGACAGCTTGCGCTCGTGGATGCGCCGGGCGCGGCGCTCGAGGTCGGAATGGCTGAAGTTCTCGGCCTGCATCAGGCTGCACAGGCCGTCGCTGTCGGACCCGAGGTCCATCGCGTCGATCCAGGCGCGCAGCAGCTGACGGCCATCATCGGGCCCGAGTCCGCCGCCGACCGAGCCGTGGCGCGCGTCGCCCTCGAGCATGATCCGTTCGGCCAGCTCGAGGATCACGCGCGGATCGACCGCGTCCTCGCGGCCGCCCGGGGGCCGGGTCGTCCCCAGGGCGCGGGCGCCGAGCACGAGCGCGCTGTGCGCCCACTTGGCGGCACTGCCCTGCTTGCCGTGGGGTGCCACGCGACCGGTGCGTATGTGCGCGAGCAGCTCTTCCGGCGACGAGGCGGCCGGTGCCTCGGTGTACGTCCGGCCGATGTCGACGCCGGCGTGGTCGTCCGAGCCGCCGACCGCGGTCCCGCCGTGGGTCTCGATGTAGACCGCGGCGGGCGCATTGAGCTCGCGGGCGCGTGACCCGTTGCGGGTCTCCCAGACCGGGAACAGGCGAGCGAGCGTCCTGCGATGGGCAGGCGTCAGCGGTGCGGCGACGTGGAAGAACGGGTGGGCGAGCGCGCAGGCGATTTCGTGCTCGTGCAGATACTCGGCGCAGATCACCACATCACCACGGTGGGCCTGCAGCCAGTCGTGGTCGTCGGCGTCGATCCCGAAGCACAGCACGTGGACGGCCTGCGGCTCGTCCTTGAACCAGGCCGTCAGTTCCTCGGAGACGAACACGTCGGGCAGGTGGGCGATCTCGAGCGCTCCGGCGATCGTGTCGTGGTCGGTGATCGTCACGAAGTCCATGCCCCGCCGCTTGGCGAGCTCATAGACCTCCTCTGGCGGTGTGGCGCACTCGGGCAGCGCGAGCGCGCGCTGGACGCCCAGCTTGGCGACCTCAGAGGCGGTGGAGTGACAGTGCAGGTCGGCGCAAACCGTTGTGCGCGCGGTGCTCGGCGTTGCGCCGTCCGGCGCCTGGAGCTTCTTTCTTTCGTTCATGGCACCAGAGGTTCGCCCGCAAAGAGCGGCAATTCGTGACCTCGCGGCCAAGTTCTTGTGATGAATTGGTGAAGCGGCGGCTACTCGTCACGCCGCTTGCCCGGGCGTTTCTCCTCGCGGCGTGCGCGTCTGCGCCGGCGCAGCGAATCCCGGCCCATGTAGCCGATGATCAGCAGCGAGGGCACCGCGAAGGCGATCTGCACGTACCAGTGGCCGAGGTGCGCGGAGGGGGGCGCCAGGGCCATCGCGGCGGCGCTCATCCGGTCGGCTCGGGAACCTCTTCGCGCAGCAGGCGCGTCACCGTCAGCACGGCCAGCACGGTCATGCAGATCGCGCTACCGACGCACCACTGGCAGATCGCCTTGATCGTGAACAGCTCTCGGTAGGTCAGGTAGGCGCTGAACAGGAAGCCGACGAGCGCGAAGCCGCAGGACGCCAGGCGGCCGACGTCGCCGCGAAGGGCCAGCGAGACGAGGATCGAGATGTAGCCCAGCACACCGAGCACGGGCACCGGGATGCCCGCGAGCTTGGCGTAGCTCGAGGACTGCACGGTCTCGCAGGCGCCGCTCGAGAGGCACAGCGGCTTGAGCTTGGCGTAGTGGACGTAGGTCAGGTAGCCCGCGATACCCAGCCCGATCAGGGCCACGACGACCGCGGCGATCCGCAGCCGGCGGTCCGTCGCCGAGCTGCGGCCCGGGTGCGAGTCCGCCGGTGGGTGGCTGGTGGCCGTCGCCATCGGCGCCGCTTACGAGACCGACTTGACGGCCTGCTGGATGTCGGTGTAATCGGTGCTCGCCGGCTCGGTCTTGCCGCGTGGGCCCTGCACGACCAGCGTGGGCGTGGCGTTGAATCCCGAGCTTGTGGCCAGCGACGCGTCGGACTGGACCTGACTGGCCAGCGCCGCGTCGTTGCGGGCCGACTGCCACTCGGTCAGATTCAGACCCGGAATCTGCTTGGCCAGCCCGGTGAGGTAGTTCTCGTTCACGTAGCCCGAGCCCTCGGCGCCCTGCTCGCGGTAGAAGAGCTCGGCGTAGTTCCAGAAGCGGTTCTGCTTGCCGGCGGCCAGCGCGGCGACCTGCTCGGTCTGGAACGTCGGCGCGTCGCGCGTGGCCGTCTGCAGGCCGCGATAGACGATCTGCACCTTGCCGGAGCGAACCTCGTTGGCCACGACCTGCGGGAACCCGCCCTGGAGGGTGAACTGCTGACAGATCGGGCACTGGAGGTCGCCGTAGTAGTACAGCGTCACCGGGGCCTTCGGGTTGCCCAGGCGCGCACCGGACTGCGGTATGCCGCCCAGCAGCTGGCTGACCGCGGTGGAGTTCTGGGTGGCGGCCTTGCCCTGGGCCAGGCCCTTCGAAGTGCTGCCGCCGCTTCCGATGGCGATCGCCACGGCGACGACGGCGACCGCCGCTATCAGCACGCCTCCGAGCATCCGCAGATTGCGTTGACGGCGGGCTCGCTCGGCCCGCGCCTGCTCCTCGGCCAGGCGCCGCGCGCGTGCCTCTTCCCGCTGTCCCTTACGTGAGCTCATCTATAGAACGCCTCTGATCAGGTTTATTGCGACGACGGCCGCGGCGACACCCACAAAGATAGCCACGCCGGCCGCCAGCAGACGCAGGCCAACTCGGGTCGACTGTGTTTCCGTGGGGCTCATCCGTTTGCCTGGTCGACGATCAGCACGGTGAACGGCCGATCGCCGCGGGGCGCGATCTGAAACGAAAGACCCCAGCGACCCACCATGATAAGCGCTGGCGCCTGGCGCCTGTAGATGCCGGGCTGGGTCTCGGTGAGCTGGTACTCCTGCTGCGGCATCTGCATCTCGAGGTGATTGAAGGCCAGCGTCACGGTCGCGCCGCGAACGGGCCGTCCGCCCTTGGTGATCGACAGCGCGAACGTGTCCGGGGCCGCGGCCCGGTTGGGCGAGACCAGCGCTCGCAGCGTGTAGCCGTTGCGGTGCACGACCTGCGCCACGCGCCCCGGGCCGACGCGGGCCACGGCCGCGTTCTGCTCGGCAAACGCCGGTGGCGGCGGGGCCAGGCTCGAAAGCACCGCGGCCGTGAACACGGCGCCGGCCACGAGGATCGTCTCACCGCCGATCAGCCGCCGCAGCAGGCTCGCGGCCGGGGGCCCGAGGTCGGGTTGCTCACGCGCCGCAAGCAGGCGCGGCCTCGTGCGCAGCAGATTCCCCGCGGCGAGCGCCACGGCGGCGCTCAACAGGCCGATCTTGACCAGGATGGCCTGCCCGTAGCCCGTATCCCAGAGCGCGTTCAGGGCGGGCATGTGGATGATGGTCGCGCCCGTGCCGGTGCCGAGCAGCACGAGGACGGAGATCAGCGCCACGGCGGAGAAACGCGGCACGACGACGCTCAGACCGGCCACGCGCCGCCTGGCGCCGAGGCTCACCCAGAGCACGAGCAGACCGACCAGGCCCCCGAGCCAGATCGAGCCCGAGATCAGATGGACCCAGTCCAGTCCCAGCGAGAGACCGCGCGGCGAGGTCTGCGCAGCGTGACCCGAGGTACCCGGAATGGCCAGCGTGGCCGCCGCGGCGAGCAGCGCGCCGCCCAGCGCCATGAGCTCGGCGACCGAGCGCCGCTCGCGGTCGGAGCGGTCGACCCACAGGGATACCCAGGCGGCGATGCAGAACAGCGCGAAGCACAGCTCCATATCGGCGTAGCCGCGTCCGAACGCGGTCACGCGGAACAAAGGCACGAGCGCCGTCAGGTCGAACACCGAGCGCAGCGAATCGCTGGCGGTGGCGAAGTCGAGATACACAGGAATCGCGATCAGGCCGAGCACCGAGGCGACTACGAAGGCCACCGAGATCGCGTGCAGCGAGGCCCCGCGGACCCGGCGGGGCATCGGCCGGGCGATCAGCATGCGCAGGACGAACAGGCCGATGGCCACCATCGTGCTGAGAAAGGCGATCCATCGCGTGATCAGGAGCTGCGGGCTCTTGGCCGTCGAGGCGATGCTGGGGATGACGAACTGCGGCGCGGGCCCCGGGTTGGGGCCGACCGCATAGGTGAACGCCCCCTGAACCGGATGGCCGTCCACCGAGATCGCCCGCCAGTAGATCAGGTACCAGCCCTCGGGCAGGTTGGGCCGCAGCGGGACGAGCAGCGTGTCGGGATTGCCGGGCGAGCGCCGCACGGCGCCGGCCGTCTGCTGCCGGCCGGCGGCATCGGTGACCGAGATGATCGCGAAGCGCGGCTCGACCGCCTCGTCGTAGGTCAACGCCACCTGGCCCGGGGGCGTGTCGAGTACGCCGCTGGCCGTGGGTGTCGTCTTGATCAGGTAGGCGTGCGCCGCCGCGGCGCTGGGCAGGGCCAGCATCGCGGCCAGCGCCACGAGCACGGCGAGCGGGCGCCCGCGGCGCCTCACGCCAGCGGTCTCCCGGAGCGGCCGGCCAGGGCGATCCCACCGGCGGCCAGCGCGAGCGCCGAGAGAATCACGGCGACGATCGAGAGGGTCGACGTTCCGCCGGCGCCGGCGCCACCACCACCGAGCGAGCTCTGGGCCTGGATCGTGGGCGCGGGCGACTCGCCCGACTCCGGGCCAGTCCAGTTCACGATCGACCCGTCGGAGTAGGTCTGCTGCACCTTGAACGTGTACGTGGTGCTGGAGGCGGGCTGGGCCAGGAACTGAAACAGCGAGTCCTCGCCCGTCGGCGTCTTCCCGCCGGTCCAGCTGACCTGTGTGACCACGGCGCTGTCGCCCGACCCAGACTGCTGCACGCTCCGACGCCAGCCTGGGGCGGCCACGAAGGAGTCGATCGAGAACCCGGCCGGGACGCTCAGCACGACCTTGGTCGTCGTGGCGTTGTCCTTCTCGGTCGGCACGGCCAGGCTGTAGAGCTGAAGCTGGCCTGACAGCGACACCGCCGGGCTGACACGCGCATGGGCCGAGGCGAGCGCCGAGAAGATCAGGCCGAGCCCGACGGCCAGCACCAGCGCGACGACCAGCCGGGGTCCCCGGCCTGGTGAAGAAACGCCGTTCATCCGCCTGCCTCCTTCATCGGACGTCGAGGGTGTAGGGAACCGTGAGTACGTGGCCACCGAGCTTCATCTGGAGAAACAGCTCCCAGGTGCCGGGCACGGGCAGGAGCACGCCGAGCGTGAGCTTCCCGGGCGCCGTCGAGGAACCAGAGATCCGGGTGGCCCCGAAGGCCGTCGTGCAGTTGGCCGCGCCCGTTCCGCACACGTGCGTGTGGAAGTAGTCGAGCGTGCCGGCGTGGAAGAAGATGGCATGCGCGAGCGCCCCGAACCACGGCACGAACTTGACCGGCTGACCCTGCGGGTCACGCACGTCGATGTTGACGAACTGGGCTTGGACCGAGTGAATGACCGGCTTACCGCCCTGAACCGTGAACGTGTAGCCGTTGCGCGTCTGGACGGACTTGAAACTCGGCAGCGGCCGCGGGTGATATGGGCCCGCCACGGTTATGTTCCGGTAGAGCTGGAAGTTGGGCTGCCCGCCGGGGATGTCGGGGTACACGTCGACGAGCACGCGATACGGCCCCGGTGCCGGGAACGTGACGCTCTGGCTCAGCAGCCCTCCCGGCCGGATCGGGGGGTGCTGGTGGATGATGTACGCGAGGTCGTTGCGCACGATGATCAGATGCACGCCCGTGTGCGGACCGGCGCCCGTGCGGTACCGCGTCAGGGCCTTGCCGTCGGGCTGCCGGAGCGTGAAGGAAACGGTTGTCGGCCGGTTGGCGGCCACCGTCTGGGCGGGTTGGAAGCCGGCGATGGAGAAGACACGCGCGGGCGCCACGGCCGGGGCCGTCACGTTGGCGCTCGAGCCCCCACCGCAGCCCGCCACCGCGGCCGCGACGAGGGCCGCCGCGCAGCTCAGGACGACGCTCTCGGCGGCGCGGCTCATTGCAGCGCCGCCTGGATCGCGCGCGTGAACTCGTTGACGCCAAAGGCTCCCTCGAGCCGCGCGGCGATCTTGCCCTGGCGGTTGACCGTGAACAGCCACGGTTCGGTCTGGAGATGGAACGCCTTCAGCTGCGGGCGCAGCCCCTGCTTGGGCTGGTTGTTCACGTAGACCTCCTGATGGATGAACACGACGCGGTTGCCGTACTGGTGCTCGAGCGCGACGGCGATGTCGGTGACGGGTCCGCAGACCCGCGACTGGCAGAGCTGGGGCGTCGAGAACAGGAGCACGATCGGCTTCTTGCCGAGCACGTCATTGAACGAGACGGCGTGCATGTCGTCGGGCGGGATGCGCGTCGTCAGCAGGTCGGTGTGACCGCCAACCGAGGCCGGGGTGTCGGTGGCGATCGCCGGGGGGCGCTGGCCGACGGCTGGGATCGGCGAGGCGGGCGCGACGGCCACCTCGCCGGGGGAGCCGAGCAGGCCACCGGGCACCTTGGTGAGGGCCAGGATCGTGAACGTCCCGGCATGCGGAAGCGGCACATGGGCGGCGTAGATGGCCTGGATCCCGTTCGGGCCCGTGTTCTGCTGGCTGCGGTACTGCGGCGCAACACCCATCGGGTCGGCGGGCGCGAGGTACGGACCGCTTGCGGGCTTGCTCGGGCTCGTGGAGATGTAGAGCGCCGTCGGACCGTAGGCGAACGCCCCCGAGGTGGTCGTGATGCCGAAGGCCACACGCCCCACGCCCGGCGTGAACACGCCGGTCGCGGCGCCGAGCTGCGCGGCCGAGCTCGCGAGGTTGCCCAGCTGCTGGAGCGTCCGGCCCCGCGCGGGCGGGAACTGCGACGCCGATGGGTGCTCGGCGGCCACGAGGTTGGCGGATGGCGCCGCGGTCGCCGCCGCCGTCGTCGTGCTCGACGACGCCTGCGTGCTCGACGCGCTCTGCCTGGTGCTCGAGCCGCACCCGGAGATCAGGGCGGCCAGGACCGCCAACAGGGCGGCCGCGCGGAACGGAGTGTGTGTCATGGGGCTGTTCGATCCTTCTTGGTCAGGACGCCGTGGTCGAGCGCCGGTTTCCCTTCGCACTGATGATCTGAGTGTGGCTGTCGACATAGGGTCACGTGTTCACCGCCGAGAGGAGCCACAGGCCGAGGCACGTGAAGGTGACCATCACGACGAGCATCCAGCG
The DNA here is from genome assembly GCA_963725515.1 of uncultured Solirubrobacteraceae bacterium. Taxonomy (GTDB): domain Bacteria; phylum Actinomycetota; class Thermoleophilia; order Solirubrobacterales; family Solirubrobacteraceae; genus Palsa-465. Next base: position 218,444 of record CAVRZB010000009.1, read on the forward strand.
CTGCGACACCGCCGCCTCCTCGGCGTCTCCGTAGACGACGAGCGCGCGGTCGTGCGCGAGGGCCAGGCCCGACACGTGGCCGCCGAGCAGGGCGGCCACCTGGATGTACCAGATCGCCGCTGCCGAGAAGAGACCGTAGTCGATGCGCGTGCCCGCGGTCCCGAAGATGTTCGCGCCCGTCCCGAACGGATCGGAGATCAGATACCCCACCGCCTGACCCTGCGTCACCAGCAGCGAGAAGTAGTGGGCGAGCAGGTAGCCGAAGGCGATCGGCGCCAGCGTGTGGACGAACCGGGTGGCCAGCTCGGGCGTCGAGTGCTCGGCGGACACCGAGCTCATGCCCATCACGCCGAGCCGGTACAGACCCGCGCAGAGGAGTACGCAGGCCAGGAGCCCTAGCGTCGCCGTCAGCTCGAAGGCCGCGGTGCCGCCGAGGCCGCTGCGCGTCAGATCGCGGGTCAGCGACGGGGCGATCGAGCGCCACAGGGGGCCGTTGGCGGCACCGTCGAACGTGGTCGTCCCGATCATCGTGCACAGCAGGGCGACGGTGCCGGGCATCGGCGGCACGTGCGCCAGTCCGGCGAGCGGGCGCCGGCACCAGATGGCGCCGGCCCGCCAGTCGAGCGCGGAGAGCCGGGAGAAGAGGTTGAACGCCACCCCGAAGCCGTCGCCGCGCTCGCTCCACGTCTCGATCCCCACCCAGGCCATCCCGACCCACTGCAGGAGCGCGTAGGCGACCGCGAGCACAGCCAGCGTCGCCGGATGCTGGCGTCCCACGAAGACGAGCTCGAGCCAGGCGAAGCCGAAGATCGTCGCGACCGCCGGCCAGCGCCCGAGCCGCTCCGGATAGGGCACTCCGGACCCGAAGCTGCTGCGCAGCGGCGTCCGCGCGGCCAGCCAGCGCGCCGCCCGCGCGGTGGCCAGCCAGGGGTTGAAAAGCGCAAAGACGTCGCCGAAGAGGACGCTGAGGACAGGCACCCCGACCCAGAAGAGAACGAACACCGCGGTCGGGGCGAGGTTGGTGCTCGGGCTCTGGGTGCCCACCAGGCCGCCGGCCACGACCGCGCCGAAGAGAGCCACGCCGATCGTGCCACAGGCCACCCGGACCCAGGGCGCGATGCCGCACAGCCTGCGCTCGCGCAGGCTCTCGAAGCGCGGCGAGGACCACATCGCCGCCAGGCCGACGAACGAGGCCACCAGGACGATGCCGGCCGCCCAGGCGAACAGCCAGGCTGGGACCGGCAGGAACGCGCGGCCGACCAGGCCATGCGCCGCCGCCACGCTCGGCCAGGCCGCCGCTGCGGCCAGGGGCCCGAGCGTCCACGCGCCCGGGCGGACGGTGAACTTGGTGATCGTGATTCTGGACCGGCGGGCGATGCCCGCACGGGCCGTCCCTGCGGACAGGCTGATGCGTGACTCCCTGGTGCTCGCGTTTTCGCGCCCGGACGGGCGCGCCGTCAGGTCCCTAGATCAGGGACGCGCGAGCGACGGGTGGGGCGCGGCCGGCGGTCGATCCGCAGGCGGGCTCCAGTCGCCAATCGGGGAGCGCCGGGGCGCGGAGGCGGGGGAGGACGGTGAGGACGGCCCGTCTCGGATACGTGCCGCGGTGGCGCCGGGTCACGAGCTCGATCAGCTGCTCGGCGCCGCGCAGGGCCAGCGTCAGGACGCCGCCGAGCGCCGCGGCGAGCGGTGCCGCAACCAGACCGCCGTTGCCGAGGAGCCCGGCGAGACCGGCGGCATGACCGACGGCCAGCATGCCCTCGGCGGTCTCCTGGAGGCAGTAGAGACCGAGCACCACCGCGGTGCAGAGCAGCCAGCTCCGCAGCCAGGGCCGCGCCGCGGGCCGCTGCGTCCCGGGCTTCGGCGGCGGTCCGTGCCAGGCCCGCACGAGGCGGCCGGCGAGCCCGCCCGCGGCGATCGCCGCCGCCAGCACAACCAGCGGCTCCAGGGCCGAGAGGTAGGCATGCCCGTCGTGGGTCAGGCGCGCCGGCGCGTGCGCACCGAAGATCACGTAGTAGCGCAGCTGGTGAACGATCATCTCCGCGAGCGGCATGAGCAGCGCCGCGCGTAGCGGCACGGACAGGCGCCGGTACGAAGATGGGGGCACGCCGCAAGCGTAGCGAGCGCGGCCGGTGCCGGCGACGCCTCCAAAATGCGCTGTTTCCATGTAAACATCCTGTGACCGGCGGCGAGACTCGAATCTTGACTCGTCAGTCATCCTCTACAGTCCACTTCATGTCACCTGAGGGCAGTGATCAGCTTGCCGTGAACCCCCCGCAGGTTCAGCGGCCCAACAACCGGCTGCGCCTGGCGGTCATCGACCGCGACGCGGGCTTCATGCAGGTGCTGGCCAACCGGCTCGACTCGCTGGGCTGGGACCATCGCGCACTCTCCAGCGCCGTCACCCCAGAGGCGCTGATCTCGATGCGCCTCAATGCTCTGGTGATCGATCCCACGGTCATCGGCATCGGCAGCTGGGAGTACCTCGAGCGCCTGTGCTCGCGGCTCCCCGGCCTGGCCGTGGTGATCTGCACGGGCCCCTCCTCGGTCGCCCAGCGCGTGCGTGGACTGCGTCTGGGCGCCGACGCCTGGGTGACCAAGCCCTGCCACGCCGAGGAGCTGATCTGCGTGATCGAGGCGGCGATCCGCCGGCATCGCCGCAACGAGATGCCGGTGATCCACGAGATCGCCGAGCTCGGCGAGATTACCGTGCGTCCCGACCTCTACCAGGCCTACGCCGGCGATCTCAGCCTCGAGCTCACCGCGCGCGAGTTCGAGATTCTGCATCTGCTCTCGCAGTCCGATCGCGTGCTGCGGCGCGAGGAGATCTACGAGCGGGTCTGGGGCTACGCGATGGCGCACGGCGACCGCTCGGTCGACGTCTTCGTGCGCAAGCTGCGCCAGAAGCTACGCGGCGCCTCGCCCGAGTGGAGCTACATCCACACCCACTTCGGGGTCGGCTACCGCTTCGCGCCCGAACGTGACGGGGGTGCCGGCGCCGAGCTCGAGTCAGAGCAGACGGCTCCCGAACCGTTTAGCGAGTCCGTTCTCGGCTGAACGCCGCGGCCGAGGCTCCGGCCGCCCACCGCGACCCGCCGCGCCACCGGGCGCCCGCCGATCACAGCTTCTTCACACGTCAATCACGAGTCGGTAACACGCCGGCGCGCTGACGCGGCGAGCATCAGCCGTGCATGGCGGCCACCACCCAGTCTCGCCACGAGGTGCTCGAGGCGGGACCGCTCGAGATTCTCCCCGAGGAGCACCTCGCGCGGGCGCGCGGGCGGACGCTGATGCTCTCGATCCGCGAGCTGCGCCTGCTCACCGAGCTGGCTCGGCGCGCGGACCGGATCATGGCCCGGGAGGAGCTCTTTCACCTCGTCTGGGGACGGGACATGAGGCCGGGCGATCGCTCCGTGGACGTGTACGTGCGCAAGCTTCGCGTGAAGCTCGAGCAGGCGCTCCCGGAGTGGCGCTTCATCCACACGCACTTCGGCTTCGGCTATCGGCTGACAGCAGAACGTTCACACAACGCGGACCAGCCGTTCACAACTGGATAACACCAGCGGTTCCGGATCCCCCGAGACTGGGCCGTAACCCTATGAAGGAGATCAAGTGAGAATCAGTCGCATCAGCGTGGTGGCCTCCCTGGCCGCCGCATCGATCGGGGTCGCGGCATGCGGCTCCAGCAGTTCGAGTTCGAGCAGCTCGGGCACGGCGAGCGGAGGGTCGAGCTCCAGCTCCGGTTCGGTCACGGTCAACGGCGCGGGTTCGACGTTCGCGGCGCCGATCTACCAGCAGTTCAGCTCTAGTCTCGGGTCGCAGGGGTTGACGCTGAACTACAACGCGGTCGGTTCGGGCGCGGGCGTGACTCAGCTTCAGGCCGGTACGGTCGACTTCGCGGGCAGCGACCCGGCGATGAAGGACGCTGAGATCAAGGCTGCGAAGGGTCCTGTGGTTCATTTCCCGCTTGGCGTTCGGTTCGATCACGATCTCCTACAACCTTCCGGGGATCAAGAGCGGTCTGAAGCTCGACGGCGCGACGATCGCGGACATATACCTCGGTAAGATCAAAACGTGGAATGATCCCGCGATCGCGAGTTTGAACCCGGGATTGAAGCTTCCGAGCACGGCGATCACGCCCGTGTATCGCTCTGACTCCTCAGGTACGACCGAGCGAGTTCACGACGTTTCTCGCCGACTACAGCCCCACCTGGAAGTCTCAGGTCGGCGCCGGCAAGGCCGTCAAGTTCCCGACCGGGACGGGCGGGAAGGGCAACGCCGGCGTGGCCGCGGCGGTCAAGCAGACGGTCGGCGGAGTTGGCTACGTCGAGTTGGCGTATGCGCTGCAGAACAACTTCACCTACGCAGCTGTCAAGAACGCTTCGGGCGCGTATGTCTTGCCGACGCTGGCGTCGACGTCTGCAGCCGGCACGGGGATCACGCTGCCGCCGGACCTGCGTTTTAGCGCGATCAACTCAAAGAGCGCTGGCGCGTATCCAATTGCCGGGCAGACGTTCATCATCGCCTATCAGGACATGTGCAAGGCTGGCCTTAGCCAGTCGGTGGCCTCGGGCGTCAAGAAGATGATCACCTACGCGCTCGGCTCCCAAGGGCAAGCGACGGTGCAGAAGCTCTACTACGCACCGTTGCCTACGTCGATCGATCAGGCAGCGACGGCGAAGATCGCCACGCTGACCTGCAACGGAGCTCCGCTCTCCTAGGGGGTAAAAGGTGGAGGCAGGCGCCACCACCGCCGGCGGCGGCCGCTCGGTTCTCGAGCGGTCGCCGTTCGGCCGCCTTCCGGACCAGGTGCTGCAGTGGGGCTTGACCGCCCTCGCGGCTGGCGTTCTGATCCTGATCGGCTACTTCTTTGTTCGCCTGATCGGCCAGTCGACGGCGGCGTTCAACCATATGGGAGTGTTCGGGTTCGTCTTCCGTAACGACTGGGACATCTCGCGCAACATCTACGGCGCCTGGCCACTCGTCGTGGGGACGTTGATCGTGTCGGCGATTGCGTTGGTGATCGGCGTGCCGGTCGCGATCGCGTCGGCGCTATACCTGACCGAGTTGTGCCCGCGGCGCGCCCGCCGGCCGGTGTCGATGCTCGTCGATCTGCTCGCAGCCGTTCCCTCCGTGGTCTACGGGCTATGGGGCGTGTTCGTGCTGATCCCCAACCTCAAGCCTGCCGAGCAATGGTTCGCCAACACGTTCCATTTCCTTCCCTTTGTCGCCGGCAATGTCGCCGGCCCGAGCTACTTCATCGCCGGACTGATCCTGGCGATCATGATCGTCCCGATCGTGTCGGCTATCTCCCGCGAGGTGATCGCGACAGTCCCAGTCGAGCACAAGGAAGCCGCGCTCGCGCTGGGGGCAACGCGCTGGGAGATGATCCGTATGGCCGTCCTCCCGTACTCGCGCGCCGGAATCAGCGGCGCGGCGATGCTCGGCCTTGGGCGGGCGATCGGTGAAACGATCGCCGTGGTACTCGTGATCGGTGACTCGCCGAACCTCGGGCACTCCATCTTTCAACAGGGGTACACGCTCGCGGCCGCGCCCGCAAACGAGTTCGGCGAGGCGACCGGACTCCACACCTCAGCATTGTTCGCATGCGGTCTGGTGCTGTTCATCCTCACTTTGGCCGTGAATATCCTCGCTCGAGTGTTCGTCACGCGTGGCCGGCGTGCTACGCCCCAAGGCGATGACGAGGGCCTCGCCGCGGACCTCCAAGCTGCGACGGTGGGCGGATGAGCGCCCTGCCGCCGGTGAGCGCCCGGCGTCGCCGGACCGACCGGACCATGCGTGCGGTACTCGGTGTCGGCACGCTGATCGCGCTCGTGCCGCTCGTGCTGGTCATCTACTACCTGCTCCACAAGGGCCTCAGTACCTGGAATGAGAAGTTCTTCACCACCGATCCGAACGGCAACTTCTTCGGCTTTCACGGCGGGATCCGCAGCGCGCTGCTAGGCACGATCGAGATCGTCGCGCTGGCCACGGTAATCGCGGTGCCGCTGGGGATCGGCGTCGCGCTCTATCTCGTCGAGTACGGCCAGAACTCGAGGTTCGCCACTTTCGTGCGCTACTTCATCGACGTGATGACCGGTGTGCCGTCGATCGTGTTCGGCCTGTTCATCTATATCGTTCTCGTCGCGGCACATGTGGGCGGTAACTTCGCGGGCTGGAAGGGCTCGGTCGCGCTGGGCCTGCTGATGCTGCCGATCGTCACCCGCTCGGCCGAGGTCGTGCTGCTGCTCGTCCCGTCCAGTCTGCGCGAGGCCGCGCTCGCGCTCGGCGCGCCCCGCTGGCGGGTCATCACACGGGTGGTGCTGCCGACGTCTCTCTCGGGGCTCATCACCGGCTCGCTGCTGGCCATCGCCCGCGGTGTCGGCGAGACCGCCCCGCTGCTGTTCACGGTTGCTGTCGCGAACTCGCTCACGTTCAATCTTTCCCAGCAGATGAACTCGCTGCCGTTGCAGATCTATAACGACATCCAGTCGCCAAACAGTGACCTGCAAGCGCGAGCCTGGGGCGCGGCGCTCGTGATCGTCACGCTCGTGCTGATCCTCAACCTCATTGCGCGGGCCATCTCCCGAAGGAGCAGACTGGCATGATCCCTCCAGACACCCAGACCAAGGAAGCCACGCAAGTGTCGAGCACCGATTCCGAGACGGGGCAGACCGCCACCCCCGACGCAGCTTCACCCGGCACCGCGCAGGGCGCCGGTCACGCGGTCACGCTGAAGGATCTGCACGCCTTCTACGGGGGCCAGGAGGCCGTCAAGGGCATTGATGTCGAGTTTGCCGCCAACAAGGTGACGGCGATCATCGGCCCCTCGGGTTGCGGCAAATCGACGATGGTCCGCTGTATCAACCGCATGCACGAGGAGATCCCGGGGGCTCGCGCCGAGGGCAGCGTGATCCTCGACGGCCTGAACGTGTATGACCCCGGGGTTGACGTCACCTCGGTGCGGCGGCTGATCGGCATGGTCTTCCAGAAGCCCAACCCGTTCCCGACCATGTCGGTGTTCGACAACGTGGCCGCGGGGCTGCGCCTAACGGGTACCAAGGGCGAGAACCTGCGCGAGCGCGTGCACAAGGCGCTGCGCGCGGTTGGGCTCTGGGGCGAGGTCAAGAACCGCCTGAACGCGCCCGGCATCGGGCTCTCGGGCGGGCAGCAGCAGCGGCTGTGCATCGCGCGCACGATCGCCGTGGAGCCCGAGGTCATCCTGATGGACGAGCCGTGCTCCGCGCTCGACCCCATTGCCACGTTGAAGGTCGAGGAGCTGATCGACGAGCTCAAGGAGCGCTACACGATCGTGATCGTCACGCACAACATGCAGCAGGCCGCACGTGTCTCGAGTTCCACCGTATTCATGCTGGACGGCGAGCTGGTCGAGCACAGCCCGACAGCGCAGCTCTTCACGACGCCGGGCGACGAGCGCACCGAGCGCTATGTGACCGGGAAGTTCGGCTAGGGCGCGTCGATGCAGGAAACCCGACACAACTTCCGCGAGGCCCTGAAGGGTCTGGAGGACCAGACACTCGGCGGTCTCGACATGGTCGTGCAACAGCTCGACCGCGCGCTGGAGTCGGTCAGCTACCAGGACGTCGAGCTCGCCGGCATGGTCGTGCTCGACGATGACCGGATCGACGGCCGCTATCTCGAGGTCCACCAGGGCGTGCTCTCGCTGCTGGCCACGCAGACGCCCGTGGCCACTGACCTGCGCACGGTCGCGGCCCTCCTGCACATGATCCGCTGCGTCGAGCGCATGGGCGACCAGTGCGTGAATATCGCCAAGCTCGTGCCCCTGTCGGGCTACGAGGCGCCCAAGGACAAGGACATCCTGGACGCGATCGAGCGCATGGGCAAGCTGGCCCGCTCGGAGGTCTCCCAGGCCAAGGAGGCGTTCGCCTCGCGCAACGTCGAGCTCGCTCAGGACCTCGTGCGCCAGGACGCCGAGATCAACCGCCTCAATCGCGAGATCTTCAAGCAGGCCGTGATCATCGGCGATGATGCCGAGACGCGCGAGTGGGCCATGTTCATGATCCTCGTGGCGCGCGCGCTCGAGCGCGTGGGTGATAACGCCGTCGATATCGCCGAGCAGACGGCCTTCGTGGTGACCGGCCTCTTCCGGGAGTACGAGGACGCCAACGATCCGCGGGGCACGCGCGGCGGGATGCCGACGTCCTAGCGGCCCGCTCGGCCGCGCCAGGCCGTCGCGCCGCGGTTCTGAACCACCGGCCTGCTAGCTTCTCTGAGTGCGGTTGGCGTTGTCGGCCGCGAGGCAGCTCGCTTGGGTCCCGCCACGCCGGCGGTTCGGGTCAGCCTTAGCCTCCCGAATCGTACGCGGCCCACGCCGCTGAACAGGAGTACCGATGTCCAATAAGTCATTCGCCGAGCTCGGCGTGTCAAACGCTGTCACGGACGCCCTCGTCCGGCGCCGCATTCACGAACCCTTTGCCGTACAGAGACTGGTGATCGAGGACGTGCTCGCGGGTCGCGACGTGCTGGTTCGCTCACCCACGGGGTCCGGCAAGACGCTCGCCTTCGCGGTCCCGATGGTCGACCTCATCGAGGCCACCGACCCGCGCCCCTCGGCGCTGATCCTCGCCCCCACGCGCGAGCTGGTTTCGCAGATCGCCGAGGAGATGCGCGCAGTCGCCCACGCCCGGGCGCTGCGGGTCACGGCGGTCTACGGCGGCGTCGGGATCCAGCGCCAGGCGCGCGAGGCCGCCCGCTCGCACGTGCTCGTGGCCACACCCGGCCGGCTCGAGGATCTGATCGACCGGCGCGCCCTGTCGCTTGGCCAGGTCAAGCTGCTCGTGCTCGACGAGGCCGATCGCATGCTCGACATGGGCTTCCTGCCCGCCGTGCAGCGAATCGTCCGCGGCTGTCCGGCCGACCGCCAGACGCTCTTCTTCTCCGCGACGCTGGCCGGCCAGATCGGCAAGGCGGCCGCGACGTTCACCAGCGACCCCGTGAAGCACGAGCACGATCCCGCGCCCGCGACGAGCACCGGCGTCACCGAGCACCGCTTCGTCGAGGTCGAGCACGCCGATCGCCTCGACGCGCTCGTGCACGAGCTCCGCGACGAGCGCGATCTGACGCTGGTCTTCGTACGCACCAAGCGTGGCGCCGACCGGCTGGTCAAGCGTCTGGGACATCACGGTGTCGAGGCGGTGGCCATGCATGGCGACAAGACCCAGGGTCAGCGCGAGCGTGCGCTGGCGCGCTTCGAGGCCGGCCACGTACGCACGCTCGTGGCGACGGATGTGGCGGCGCGCGGCATCGACGTAGATCGAATCTCGCACGTGATCAACTACGACCCGCCGGACGATCGTGATGCCTACGTGCATCGCACCGGCCGCACCGGGCGGGCCGGTCGCGACGGGATCGGGATCACGCTCGTCTCGCCCGATCAGCGTGGGGACGTCGCGCGGATGGCCTCGCAGCTCGGAATCGATCATGGCCTGCTCGGCAACCACAGCGGCCCGCGCAACGGCGTGCCGCGCGGTGGCGGATCGCGCGGACCGCAGTACCGCGGCGGCCAGGGCAAGGGCGGCAAGTCGTGGGGCGGCCAGTCGCGCGGCTCGCAGTCCCAGTCGAGGGGCCGCAGCGAGGCCCGGGGACGCGGTTCCCGGCGCGGAGGGTGAGGGTCGCTGCACGGGCGTCGCGGCGCCGCGACGGGCGTCGAAACGGCGTCGGCGTTCTTTGGCCACCGGGCCAATGAAGGTGGGGGTGGGCTGACCTACCGTTTCGGGCATGAGGGAACGGCCGCCTCAGATCGTGGCGTTCGGTGGCGGAGGCTTCTCCATGGAGTGGGGCAACACCCTGCTCGACGACCATGTGCTGTCGCTGGCCGGCGTGGAACGGCCCAGGGTGTGCTTCCTGCCCACCGCCAGCGGCGACGCCGACCATTACATCGTGCGCTTCTACCGCGCATTCGCCGCCGCGCGCTGCGAGCCGTCCCACATCTCGCTCTTCCGGCGTGAGACCGGTGTCGGCGACCCCCATACGCATCTGCTCGGACAGGATCTCGTGTACGTGGGCGGAGGTAGCCTGGTGTCGCTGCTCGGCACCTGGTCGGCGCACGGCATCGACGTCGCCCTCCGCGAGGCCTGGCGTTCCGGCGTCGTGCTGTGCGGCGGCTCGGCGGGTTCGCTGTGCTGGTTCTCCCATGCCGTGAGCGCCTTCCACGAGGGACCGGCGCGTAGCATGGCCGGATTGGGCTTCCTGCCGTGGAGCAATGCCGTGCACTACGAGGATGAAGCGGGGCGCCGGGCCGCTTTCCAGCAGGCGGTGGCCGAGGGCATGCCGCCGGGCTACGGCGCCGGCGACGGAGCCGCGCTGCATTTCGTCGGCACCGAGCTAGCCGAGGTCGTCTCCTCGCGGCCCCAGGCGCGCGCGGTGTACGTCAGCGGCGGGGAGGGCGGCGTCGTGGAGCGCGAGCTCCCCGTTCGGTATCTGGGCGAGTCGCCCGTGGGCCGGAAGGTGCCGGGCGAGGCGATCGCCGCGTGAGCCTGCCGCCGCAGGAGCCGTTCCCAGCCGCTCCGCCGCGGGCCGATGAGCGTCGCATATTCGCCATGGGCGGGGGCGGCTTCACGATGGACGATTCACCCGCGCTCGACCGCTTCGTGCTGTCGCTGACCGACACCCAGGTCCCGCGCGTCTGCTTTCTGCCCACGGCCAGCGGTGATCCGCGCGAGCAGATGACGCGCTTTTACGAGCGCTTCGGGTCCTGGCCGTGCGAGCCGACCACGCTGTCCCTGTTCCATCTTGGCCGCGACCGCATCGATCCGATCGAGCACCTGCTCTCCCAGGACGCGATCTACGTGGGCGGCGGCTCGATGCGCAACCTGCTCGCCATCTGGCGCGAGCACGGCATTGACATCGCCATGCGCATCGCCTGGGAAAGCGGCGTCGTGCTCGCCGGTCTCAGTGCCGGGGCGATGTGCTGGTTTCAGGGTGGGATCACCAAGAGCCGCGGCGCGCCGGAGCCCGCGCGCGGCCTGGGGCTGCTCCCCGGGAGCCTCTCGGTTCACCTGCAGGGCGAATCCGAGCGCCTGCCCACTTTCCGCGCTGCGATCGCAAGTGGTCAGCTGCCACCGGGCTATGCGGCCGACGACGGCGCGGGGTTGCTGTTCGCGGGAACGCAGCTCGTCGAGTGCGTCGGGTCGCGGCCGAACGCGCGCGTCGTGCGGCTGGCGCCCGACGGATCGGGCGGCCTGCACGAGCACGGTCTGCCCGTGCGAGCGCTGGCCGGTGTCGAGCACCGCAAGCCTGAGAGCGGCGAGCCCTACGGCGTGTCCGAGCTGCGGGCGCTGCGTGCCGGGCGCCATCGCTGGGACTAGGCCGGGGCGGTGTCGGCCGGGGTCGGGCCAGGGGAGGATCCAGGCCGCGCGTTGATCTAGGCCGCGGCGCGCGCCCGGCGCCGTCGGTTGACCAGCAGCAGGCCGATCACGGCCAGCGCGGCGACGACCAGCACGATCAGGATCACCGTACTCGAGCTGCCGGCGCCCGAGCCCGATCCGGACCCCGAGCCCTTGAGCGGGTGACCGGCGGCGTCGGCGAGCTTGCGGATGGCCGGCAGCGCCGCGGCGGCCAGGTCGCTGCTCTGCTTGCCCGCCGGCTTGGCGAGCGTCGCCACCGCCTTCTGGGCGCCCGGCGGCAGACTGGCGGCACCGAAGCCCGCTGGCATCACGACGAGCAGCGGTTGCTTGGTCTGGAAGCTGATCTCCTGGTCCAGGAACTCGGCGTACTTCTGCGGCTTATTGAACAGGTCCGGGATCACGCCCAGGTCGACGGGGGAGGCGATCAGCGCGACCTTGATCGGAAAGCCGGCCTTGGCCGCCGCGGCCGCCTCGGCGTTGAGCGCCTTGGTCAGCGCCGCCGAGACCGGCGGCGTGTAGGGGTAGAAGACGTTCTCGCCCAGCAGGACGTCACTGGCCGGATCGCCGTCGGCCCACGCGGCCACCGGGAGCAGGACCACCGCGGCGAGCACGACGGCGAGCGTGCTGGCGAACCGCGCTCGCATGGCCAGAGAGGTTAGTGGTCCAGCATCAGAGACCGGGCGGGAAGCGGTAGGCCCGGTGCGGCGGGATGCGCGGGCCGAGCTCAAGCACGATCTCGGCGTGGCGGCGGAGCGGGATCTCACCCGGCACCCCGGCCCACCGGCGGCCGTCCACGAATGCCCTGACCGGGCCCCGGAAGCCCGCCAGGCGCTGGGCGCTGAGCCGCTGTCCCCAGAGCGCGAACAGGTCGGCCAGGAGCGGTGACGCCCCGTCGTCGATCACGACCACGCCGGTCGGCTCGAACGTGCGCAGCGCGTATGTGCAGCGCCCGCCGAGCACGTAGACGCCGCGCCTGCGCTGGGGCGGAGCGACGCCGATGCCCGCCGGGACCGGGAGCACGAGGCCGCCCGCAAACAGCTCGAGGTGGGCGCCGTGGACGCCGTCGTGGCGGGTCGCGCAGTGAAGCCCGTCGACGGGCGCCCGCCGGGCCACGGCTCCGGAAACGGCCCCGAGCCTATACGCAGAGCCGCGACCGGTCTTGACCGGACGCAGGTCGGACGCCAGGCCGGCCAGCGCCGCGGGAGTGGGATTGGCAGTCTGCGTCGTGCCGGTTCGTGTGCCGGCGGCGCAGCCGGTGAGCACGACGGCCAGCACCGTCGTGAGCCCGCTCGCGCGTTTCACGCGCGCCCGGGCGCTAGCCGACGAGCGGGGCGTTCGCCCCGGCGATCGGGAGCTGCGGCGCGATCTCGAGCTCGCGGCTCTCGGTCGCCATCTCCACCTGCGCTGGCCTGCCACCGAGCTCACTCCAGCGCGTCGAGACCTCGGCGCACATCTCGTCCAGGAAGTCGTCGCTGTGCATCGGGTCGTGGTGGAACAGCAGCATGCGCTCGGCTTGGACCCGGTGGCCGAAGCGCAGCGCATCCGACATCGGCGAATGGCCCCAGCCCAGATAGGCCAGGTACTCGGCGTCGGTGTACTGACAGTCGTGGATCAGCATGTCGGCGTCGCGGGCGAGATCGAAGCCCGAGATCCACTCGTCCTGCGCCTCTTCGATCGGCGCTCCGAGACCCGGCTCGTGGTCGGGGATGTAACAGAGGCTCGTGTCGCCGTCCTCGATCCGGTACCCGAGCGTCGGCCCGCGGTGGCTGACCGACTGGGCGCGGATGTGAGCCGGTCCGATATCCCACTCGAGCGGCTCGGCCTCGTTGAACGAGACGTGCGAGGGGAGTTCGCGTACCTCGACGGGCGCGAGCGGCGCCGAGATGTAGCGCGCGATCCGGTCCCGGAGCGAGGCCTCGGGCGACGCCGGGCCCCAGATGATGATCTCCGACTCGGGGCGGAACGCCGGCGCGAAGAACATCAGTCCCTGGATGTGATCCATGTGCAGATGGGTCAAGAGAATGTGGATCGGCTGCTCCACGCGAGGCAGCGCGACGCCGAGATTGCGAATGCCCGTGCCGGCGTCGAGGATCAACGTGCTGCCGTCCGACAGCGTCACCTCGACACACGAGGTGTTGCCGCCGTAGCGCATCGTCTCGGGTCCCGGCGCGGGCACCGAACCGCGCGCTCCCCAAACCTTGAGCTTCATTCGATCTCCTCCGCCTCTCCGTCGTCCGTTACGGGCCAGAAAATCACGATTGCGCCGCTGGAGCCACCCGGCCCGACGATCGGGATCGCGCTGGCGGCGATCTCGCGCTGGTCACTCCCGGCCTTGCCGATAAGGAAGGTACCGTGAAACGGGCGGTTAGATCGCAAGGCGATCGTCGCCGGAATCTCGTCGTAGGGCAGTGGCCGGCCGTCCTCGCCATACGGGCCGAACTCGCTTGTCCACTCGCTCGCGCTCAGCGTCCCACTGTCCTCGAAGCGCCGGCCGAGCAGCGCGGCGGCCGCCTCGTTGTAGAACAGGAGCGTCCCCTGGTCACCGACAAGAAAGGCCGGTGTCGAGACGCTGGAGAGCAGGTTCCGCGCCAGGATCAGTTCCAGCGGCTTTTGCCCGTTCATGGCTGCACTGTAATGGCGTTGGTCGGAGGGGTCCGGATGTACCGCGCATCGGAGGAGTGAATGCGACAATGCGCGACCTCGCTATGGCCATCCCAGATCACCTCTAGGTCGCATTCGTGGCCGCCCGCGGCTCCAAGCGTCAATCCCGCAAGCGACGCCAGGCCGGCACCGCACCGCGCGCGGTTCCCTCGCCCCGGCGCGAGGAGCGTTCGCAGCGCGAGCGCGCCGCGGCCCGGGAGCAGCGGGCGCAGGCGGTCAGCCCGCTCGGGACCTACGGCGATCCCCCTCCGAGCCCGTTCGGTGGGGTGCCCGTTTCTGAGATCGCCATTTTCGCGGGCGCCGTCTCGCTGATCGTCGGACTGATCCAGGGCGGCGGCGCCGCGGTCATCGTGGGATTCATCGTCTGCGCTCTCGGCGTCATCGAGGTGACCGCGCGCGAGCATTTCTCCGGCTACCGCTCGCACGCCGTGCTGCTCGCCGGGATCCCCTCGGTCGGGATAGAGCTCGCCATCGTCGCGGCATTCGGCAACGGCGCGCGACACCGGCTGGTCCTCGTGCTGGCCGTCGTGCCGGTGTTCGCCGGGCTGCTGTGGGTCCTGCGCTGGCGCTTCAGGATCGCCAGACAGGCCCGGCTGGCCAGGCCGCCGAGGGCCTAGCCCCGCGTGCGCGGCACCGGGACATTCGCATCCGAGCGCCACGCCCATCGCTACCCCACGTCGGCGGTCTCAGCCGGCGGGAGCTCGGCGGCGCGATCGGCGTCTTCGCCGCCGCCACCCGGCAGGCCGGGCAGCGCGAGCCTGAACACGGCGCCGCCGTCGGGCGCGTTGGCCGCGGTGACCGTGCCGCCGTGCTGCTCGGCGACTTGGCGCACGATGGCCAGGCCGAGGCCGCTGCCCTGGCGGCTGCGGGAGTTCTCGCCGCGGAAGAAGCGGTCGAAGATATAGGGGAGGTCGCCCTCGGGAATGCCCTGGCCGTGGTCGCGCACCGTGACGCCGCCCGGATCGACGCTGACCTCGACGCAGCCGTCGCTGGGTGAGTGCAGGCAGGCGTTGTCGACCAGGTTGTTCACCGCCCGCCCAAGCCGCTCGGGAACGCCCTCGACGATCACGGGCACGGAGCCGAGGCGAAACTCGATACCGGGCGAGTTACGGCGTCCGCGGGCCACCGACTCCTCCGCGACGCGGTCAAGCCGCACGTCCTCGGCGTTGCCGATCGGCTGATCGCCGCGCGCGAGCTCGATCAGGTCGCCGACGAGCTGGCTCAGCTCCTCGCTCTGCTCGACCACGTCGTGAAGCAGGCGGGTGCGGTCCTCCTCGGAGAGCTCGCCACCCTCCAACAGGACCTCGATGTTGGTGCGCAGGCTGGTGACCGGCGTCCGGAGCTCGTGCGAGGCGTCGGCTACCAGCTGCCGCTGTGCGCGCACGGACTCGTCCAGCGCCGAGCGCGAGCCCTCGAGACGGTCGAGCATGCCGTTGAAGCGTCTGGCGAGTTGACCGACCTCGTCGTCGGCCCGCACGGCGATTCGCAGCGACAGGTCGTCGGTCTCGCCGATGTGCTCGGCCGTGCGCGTCACGTCGGCGAGCGGTGCAAGCACGCGCCGCGCCGCGAGACGGCCGAGCATCGCCGCGAGGGCGATGCCACCCGCACAGAGCAGCGCCAGGATGAGCCGGAGCTTGGACAGCACGCGATCGACGCCGTCGAGCGGACGCGCGAGCTGGACGGCGACCGACTGTGGCGCCCCGCCCGTGCCTCCGACGGCCACCGAGATCGGGAAGGTGAGCTCGCGGAGGTGGCTGCCGCCGACGTGGACATCGTTCAGGAACGTGCCAGAGCGGCCCGCGGCGACCGAGAGCGTGTGCGCGTCGACGGGCAGCGAGATCTCACGGCGCATCAGGGTCGAGCCGTCGGTGCCCACGATCTGCACGTACTGCGCGGGGCCGCCGGCGCTCGGCGGGATTCCCGGGAGCTGCTGATCCAGAGCGTGGAAGTCCCCCGTCTGCACCGCGCTCGCCTGCGCTTTGAGGGCATCGTCGACCTGGCCGCGCAGCTGGCCGCGGACGACCATGTAGCTGACGATCGAGACCAGCACGATCGCCACGGCGACAGCCGCGGCGGCTACCAGCGCGAGTCGGCGACGCAGGGGCACCGCTGGTCAGTCCCGGAGCACGTAGCCCACGCCGCGCACGGTGTGCAGCAGGCGCGGCTCGCCGTTTGCCTCGGTCTTGCGCCGCAGGTAGCCCATGTAGACGCCGAGCGCATTCGAGGTCGGGCCGAAGTCGTAGCCCCACACGCGCTCGAAGATCGTCGAGCGGGTCAGCACCTGACGCGGATGCTGCATGAAGAGCTCCAGCAACAGGAACTCCGTGCGTGAGAGCTCGACGAGCCGGTCTCCCCGGTACACCTCGTGGGCGACTGGATCGAGCACGAGATCGCCGTAGCGGAGCGTCTCGCCGTCCGTGCCGTCGCCAGAGCGCCGGAGCAGCGCGCGCAGGCGAGCCTGGAGCTCACGCAGCGCGAACGGCTTGACCAGGTAGTCGTCGGCGCCGACGTCGAGCCCGAGTACGCGATCGTCGATCGCGTCGCGGGCCGTGAGCATCAGCACCGGGGTTCGGTCGCCGGCCTGACGCATCCGCCGGCAGACCTCGAGCCCGTCGAGCCGGGGCATGGCCACGTCGAGAATCACCGCGTCGGCGGGCGTGCTGGACAGTGCGTCCAGCGCCTCCTCGCCGTCCGCGGCCAGCGCGACGTCGTAGCTCTCGAGCCGTAGCGCGCGCTCAAGCGCCCGCCGCACAGCGGGCTCGTCATCGACCACCAAGACGCGTGACATGGCCGTAAATGATCGCGCCTACGCCTAACAGTTGACGAAGAACGTATGTCAGCGGGCGAGACGGGATCGAGACCCGGCAACGACTGACAGCCGGCAAATGGCGCTGTAGCTTCGCGGCCATGACCTACAAGCGCGCCATTCCCAGCCTCGTGATCGGCCTCGGCGGGGTCGTTCTGTTCTCCGTCGGCCTGATTCACGTCATGAAGATCGGCACGTGCGCCTCGGGCAACACGCCCTACGTGATCGCCAACCCCTGCCCGAGCGGAACCGGTGGCTACATCTTCATGATCGTCGGCGGCATCCTCGCCGCCACGGCCGGAATCATCATCGGGGGCTTCGGGGGCGCGGGCTTGATCGTCTGGGCCGCTCTGTTCCTGGGCTCGGGCAGCGTGATGCTCATCAACGCCCTGACCGCGTCGGGACTCAGCGCCGGCGCCAAGAGCGCCGGCTACATCATCGGCGCGGTCTTCATCCCGATGGGTGCGATCCCGCTCATCTGGATGCTCTTCAGCGGCGCGGGGACGCTGCGCCAGAACCGGCTTCGGGCGCGGAGCAAGGAGGCCGAGGCGACGGTCACACGGGTGCAGGAGATCAACCACTTCGGTTACGGGCAGGTCAAGGCCCGCATCACCTATGCGGTCCAGCCGCCGGACGACGCGAGCTTCGAGGTCAGCCATGAGGCGAACTACCTGACCAGCCAGCTGCCGCACACCGGCGCGCGCGTGAAGATCCGCTACGACCCCGAGAACCACGAGCAGTTCGAGCTCGAGCGGCCGAGCCTGGCCCCGACCGTGGCCGCTCTCGGCGCCATGACCCAGGGCGGGCGAACGCCGACCGCCGCCGCGGCGTCGCTGGCCGCCCTGACGCGCGCGGCCAACGGCTCCACGACCTTCGGCACGCCGGCGGTGGCCGGGTTCCCGGCGGTAGCCGGCCCCATCGGCACGCCGGCACAACGCGATCCGCTCGACCGGCTCAAGGAGCTGGCCGAGCTGCGCGACTCGGGTGCGCTCACGGCCTCGGAGTTCGAGACCCAGAAGGCGAAGATCCTCGCGGACACCTAGGCGTGGCCGGGAACCGGTCCCAGCCCCACGAGCAGGGGCGCGTGGTCTGAGGGTTTCGCACCTTTGCGGAAATTTCGGTCGATCCCGCAGCTCACGAGCCGTTCCGCGAGCTCCTGGCCGACCAGGGCGAGGTCGATGCGCAGGCCCAACCCGCGATGGAAGTTCCCGGCCCGATAGTCCCACCAGGTGTACTGCGTCTCATCGGGGTGCAGCCGGCGGTAGGCGTCGACGAGTCCGCGGGACAGGATCCGCTCGAGCCGCGAGCGCTCCTCGATGGTCACGTGCGTCGAGCCGATGAACGCCGCCGGGTCGTACACGTCGACGTCGGCGGGGGCGATGTTCATGTCGCCGGCCACGAACAGCGACGATCCCCGCATGTCCTCGACGTGCTTGTCCAGGGCGTCGAGGAAGGCCAGCTTGCGCGCGAACTCGGGGTCCTCCGGCGACCGTCCGTTCGGGACGTAGACGCTGGCAAAACGCGTGCCGGCGACCGTGGCCTCGCACCAGCGCGCCTCAGTGGCCGACGGCTCCCCGGGCAGGCCGTAGGCCGGATCGGTGAGGGCGAGGCCGTCGCGGGCGAGCAGCGCGACACCCGCCCAGCGGCCGCCCGAGTGGTGAACGGCGGCGTATCCGGCCTGTGCCAGCTCGTCGACCGGGAACGCCTCGGGCGTGGACTTCGTCTCCTGCAGGCAGACCACGTCCGGCCGGTGAAGTTCGAGCAGCTCGAGCACCCGCGGGAGGCGGGCGCGCAGAGAGTTGACGTTCCAGGTGACGATTCGCATGGCGGCCCGGCGGGCCGCCGGGATCACTTCGGGCTGTACTGGATCTGCATCTTGGCGAAACTGAGCGTGACGTTGTCCTGTGGCAGCTTGTCCTTGCTGCTGGTGGACGTGAGCCCGTAGGAGGCCACCGTCACCGAGCTGAGCGTGTACCTGAGATACACCTTGCCGTGCTTGGCCAGCTCGATCGTCACCTTCTTGAAATGCTTTCCGCTCAAGCAGACCTCCGCGAGCTTGGGGGAGGTCTTGTCGAACACCTTGGTGAGCTGAATGTCGTGCACGGCGACGTTGCCGGTACCGCCGCCGCTGCCGCTGCCGGAGGATTGGTTGTGCGTCGCGAAGCTGAAGGCCAGGATGTCGAACCCGAGCGCTCCGCGCGAACCGGGATCGAAGCTCACATGGCTGACTGCGTGAGCGTTGTCGGCAACCGTCGGCTGCGAAATCGTCAGCCCGGGTGAGTCACCGACCGTGATGACGCCGCCGCCAGCGACCGTGAACGTATGCCCGGCGGGGATCGTCAGGGTCTTACCGGGTGTGCCCGGCGGACCGGTGGGCCCGGTCGCGCCCGTGAGTCCGGGTGGCCCAGCGGGTCCGGTCACGTTCCAGCTCACGGATCGCTCCGGGATGGTGCCGCCCGAGGGCAGTGAGAGGCCGCACGACTGGCCTGCGGCCGTATCGATGATCCGCACGTTGCCCGGCGTCGTCGCCGGCACCGTCGCCCCCGGCGACACCTGGTAGCAGGCGTGCACGACGCCGGTCCCGTCCGGGACCGCGGCCACAGCGAGCGCAGCGCCACCGCCGGCGGCGCCAACTGCCAGCAGTATTGCAGCCCTCCCGGGCCGCCCGATGCGGGTCCCGAACCCCATGCCGATAGCTCCGCGCGATCGTAGCCACGGCGCTCGCGCGCGGGCAAATCCTCTCGACGAATGTTGCGCGGCCGCCGAGCAGTATTGCGCGGTGGGCCGAGCTCCCCCGGGCGTGGGTTGGGCTCCGCCTGGCGCCGGTTGAGCGCCGGTTGAGCGCCGCCGAGCGCCGGTTGAGCGCCGCCGAGCGCCGGTTGAGCGCCGCCGAGCGCCGGTTGAGCGCCGCCGAGCGCCGGTTGAGCGCCGCCGAGCGCGACAATTCGGCGGCGATGCCCCGCGAGGACCTCGACCGCTACCGCTCCCGGCGCGACTTCTCGAGGACCGCCGAACCGGCCGGCGGCGATGCAGCCGAGTCGGTTGACCAATCCCGCTTCGTCGTGCAGGAGCACCACGCGACCCGCCTGCACTGGGACCTGCGCCTCGAGCGCGACGGCGTGCTCGCCTCATGGGCGATCCCCAACGGGATTCCCGCCGTGCCTGCCGAGAACCGCCTCGCGGTGCACACGGAGGATCATCCGCTCGAGTACATCGATTTCCAGGGCGAGATTCCCAAGGGCGAATACGGCGCCGGAACCATGGCGATCTGGGATCAGGGCACCTATGAGACCCACGAGTGGAACCAGCGCAAGGTCGAGGTCACCTTTCACGGTGAGCGGCTGAACGGGCGCTACGGGCTGTTCCCGATCGGGGGGCAGTCGGCTCGGAGAAGGACTGGATGATCCACCGCATGGATCCGCCTGAGGATGCCGGTCGCCGGCCGATGCCCGAACGCCTGGTACCGATGCTGGCCAAGCCGGGCGGGCGCGAGGTACCGAGGCCCGACCGCGACTGGGCCTTTGAGATCAAGTGGGACGGTGTGCGGGCGATCGCCTACGCCAGGCCGGGGCGCCTGCGGCTTGAGAGCCGCAACCAGCGTGAGATCACCGACTCCTATCCCGAGGTGCGCGGGCTGCTGGGCGACCTCGGGATGCGCGAGGCGGTCTTCGACGGTGAGATCGTCGCCTTCGACGAAGCGGGCAAGCCGAGCTTTGAGCGCCTCCAGCGTCGGATGCACGTCACCTCCGGCTCAGCCGTGCGGCGCCTATCGCGCGAGATTCCCGTCGTCTACGCGATCTTCGATCTGCTCCATCTCGACGGCCGCGCGCTGATGGAGGCCCCCTACGCCGAACGCCGGGCCCAGCTCGAGCAGCTCGAGCTCGCGGGGCCCGCGTGGCGTGTGCCCGCCGCGCACCGCGGCGACGGCGCCGGTCTGCTGCGGGCCACCCGGGAGCAGGGGCTCGAGGGCATCGTGGCCAAGCGCCGCAATTCGCGCTACGAGCCCGGCCGGCGCTCCGGGGCCTGGCTGAAGATCAAGCACACGCTCAGGCAGGAGCTCGTGATCGGCGGCTGGCTGCCGGGCGAGGGCCGCCGGTCGGATCGGATCGGTGCGCTGCTTGTTGGCTACTTCGACGGTGATCGGCTTCGCTACGCGGGGCGGGTCGGCACCGGCTTCACCGAGGCCGTGCTCGATGATCTCTCACAGCGCCTGCGGCCCCTCCAGCGTGACGCGAGCCCCTTTGACACCACGCCCCGGCTGCCCCGCAACGCGGTGTTCGTCGAACCGTCGCTGGTCGCCGAGATCGAGTTCACCGAGTGGACGGCCGAGGGTGTCTTGCGCGCCCCGTCGTTCAAGGGGTTGCGCGGTGATCGCGCTGCGCCGGAGGTTGGGCTCGAGAGCGAGCCGGGAGCGCCGAACGTTGCGCCCGGCTCTCCGGAGGCGCTGTTCGACGAGGTGCAGCGCGGGCCGGACGGGACGATGCTGGTCGTCACGGAGGGTCGTAGCCTGAAGATCTCCAACTGGGACAAGGTCCTGTTCCCGGCGACCGGCTTCACGAAGGGCGATCTGATCGCCTACTACGCCCGCATCGCTCCCGTGGTGCTGCCCCACCTGCGCGATCGGCCGCTCACGCTCAAGCGCTACCCGAACGGCGTCGAGGCGCAGTACTTCTACGAGAAGAACTCGCCCTCCCACCGCCCCGAGTGGGTTCAGACCGCACGCATGGGGGACGTCCACTACACGCTCGCTCAGGATCGCCCGACGCTGATCTGGCTGGCCAACCTGGCGGACATCGAGCTCCACACCTCGCTCGCCCTGGCCGGCGCCACCGAGCGGCCGACGATGATGGTCTTCGACCTCGATCCCGGGCCGCCGGCGGGTCTGCTCGAGTCCGCCGAGGTGGCGCTGGTCCTGCGCGGGCTGTTCGATCAGCTCGGCCTCGAGACGGCGGTCAAGACCTCCGGCTCAAAGGGGATTCAGGTCTACGTGCCGCTCAACTTGCCCGTGAGCTACGAGCAGACGAAGGCGTTTGCCCGTCGCGTCGCCGAGCTGCTCGAGCAGCGCATGCCGGAGCTCGTCGTCTCGCGCATGACCAAGACGCTTCGCCGGGGCAAGGTGCTCGTCGACTGGAGCCAGAACGACGCGCACAAGACGACCGTCACCGCCTACTCCGTGCGGGCCCGGGAGCGCCCCACGGTGTCGACGCCGCTGGCCTGGGACGAGCTGGCGCAGTTCCGCGCGGCGAAGTCGGACGAGCTCATCACCTTCGACACCGACCAGGTCCTCGCGCGCGCGGCGGACCAGGGCGACCTCTTCGCCGCCGCGCTCAGCGTGAGCCAGGATCTGCCGCAGCTCTAGCCCGCCGCAGCCAACCCGGAGGCCGGTTTCAGCGCCCCGACCGCTCAACCACGGGCGTTTGGCGTCCACGAGGCGGGGAATCCCCTCTCCAGGACCGAACTGAGCAAGGAGGTAGGAGATGTCCACCGGCGTGATCATCGCCATTGTCGTTGTCGTGGTACTCGTGCTGGCCGCGATCGCCGTTGCCATGCCGCGCATGCGCGAGAACGCCCGCCTGCGCCGCCGTGAGCGCGAGCTTGGCCAGCGTCGCGAGCAGGTTGTCGGCGAGCACCGCCGCGAGGCCGAACTCCGCGCCGAGCGGGCCAATGCCGCCGAGCAGCGGGCCCGGATCGCCGAGCAGGAGGCGGCCAAGGAGCGCGCCGAGGCCCAGCTCCACCAGGAGCGTGCCGCCACGCATGAGAAGGGTCTCGCCGACCACGAGCTCGTCGACGAGTCAGAGCGCGAGCGCTTCGCCGGCACCTCGGCCGTCCCGGACCCCGCCGAGCGCGACCTCGAGCGCCAGGAGGCCGAGCGCCAGGAGGTCGAGCGCTAGGAACCCGCCGGGCCCGGTCGTCGCGGGGGGACGCTGTCTCCTCCGCGGTGCCGTCGCGGCCGCGCAAGCGGGCCGCGATACGAATTAGGATGATCGCCGAATGGATCCGATCACCCTGCGCAACCGGCTCCTCGTGGCCACGGGAATGTGGAAGGAGGCCACGGGCGAGCCGCTGCCGAAGATGGCTCCCGGCGACCCGGCCGACCAGATCCAGAGCTTTGAGCTCAAGCTCGTCGACCGCCTGTGGGAGTCGGCGACCCCGGAGACCGCCCGCGATATCGCCGACCGCACCTGGGATCTCGTGCACGACCGCCCGGACAGCGATCCGGTGAAGCAGCGCGTCGTCGAGTGTCACGAGGCCCTTGCGCGCCTGACTCACCTGGGTGACTAGCCGGTTCGGTTCCGCCCGGGTGGCCGGTTCGGTTCCGCCCGGGTGGCCGGTTCGGTTCCGCCCGGGTTCCGCCCGGGTGGCTGGTTCGGTTCCGCCCGGGTTCCGCGGTGGCGGCTGGGCCGGGTCTCAGCCGGCGGTGATCTGCGGGGCAGGCTCGGGCTCGGCCGCTGTGTTGCGGGGTAGACCGGCCGCCGCGTAGGCGTCGGCCTCGTCGAGCGTCTCATTCTCGAGCAGGCCGGCCACGAGACCGTCGAGGTTGGCCCGGTGCTCGCGCAGCACGGCCATGACCTCGGCGTGAGCGGCCTCGACTATCCGACGGACCTCCTCATCGACCATACGCTGCGTGGCCTCCGAGGTCTCCTGCACGCCCGGCAGCAGGGCGCTCATGCCGTCGGATGGAAGCACCGCGATCGGGCCGATGGCCCGGCTCATGCCCCAGCGCCCGACCATGAAGCGGGCGATCCGGGTGAGCTGCTGAATATCCGATTCGGCACCGGTGGTCAGGTCATTGAAGACGATCTCCTCGGCCGCCCGTCCTCCCAGTGCGACCTTGATCTGCGCGATCAGGTGACGCTCGTCGAAGTTGAAGCGGTCAGCGTCGGGCGCCGAGAAGGTCACCCCGAGGGCCCGCCCGCGGGGAATGATCGAAACCTTCCGCACCGGGTCGGCGCCGGGTGTGAGCATCCCGATGACCGCGTGTCCCGACTCGTGATAGGCGGTGCGGCGCCGGTCCTCCTCGGTCAGCATCACCTTACGCTCGGCGCCGAGCACGATCCGCTCGAGTGCGTCCGAGAAGTCCTCCCGGTTGACCTTGTCGTGGCCCCGCCTTGCGGCCAGCAGCGCCGCTTCGTTGACCAGGTTGGCCAGGTCGGCGCCGACCATCCCCGGGGTCGAGGCGGCGATCGCCCCGAGGTCGACCTCGTCGGCGAGCGGCACCGAGCGGGTGTGGACGCGCAGGATGGCCTCCCGGCCGACGCGGTCCGGCGGTTGGACGATGATCAGCCGGTCGAAACGCCCGGGTCGCAGTAGCGCGGGATCGAGCACCTCGGGCCGGTTGGTGGCGCCGATCACGATCACCCCGCTGCGCGGGTCAAAGCCGTCCATCTCGGTGAGGATCTGGTTCAGGGTCTGCTCACGCTCGTCGTGACCGCCGCTGATGTTCGGCCCGCCCGCCGAGCGTGAGCGCCCGACCGCGTCGAGCTCGTCGATGAAGATGATCGCCGGCGCGGCCTCCTTGGCCTGGGCGAACAGGTCACGCACGCGGGAGGCGCCCACCCCGACGATCATCTCGACGAACTCTGAGGCGGACATCTGGAAGAACGGCACGCCGGCCTCGCCGGCCACGGCCCGGGCCAGCAGCGTCTTGCCCGTGCCCGGCGGGCCGCTCAACAGCACGCCACGGGGGATCCGCGCGCCCAGGCGCAGATACTTGTCCGGGTTCTTCAGGAAGTCGACGATCTCCGTCAGCTCCTCCTTGGCCTCGTCGATGCCGGCGACGTCGCGGAAGGTGACCGGCTGATCGATGGCCTCCACCCGTCGCGCTCGCGAGCGCCCAAACGACATCAGGCCACCCGCGCCGCCACCCGAGGCCGCGCGCCGCATGATCAGGACGAACAGCAGGATCAGCAACAGCGTCGGGCCGAAGCCGAAGATCAGGCTGGTCAGGAACGATGGGCCCGTGTCGGTCGACTGGGCGTCGATCGTCACGCCCTTGCTCGTCAGGAGGTTGGAGAGCTGGGAGTTGTTGGCGAACGACGGCACCTGGGTCGAGAAGTTGGTCGTCGGCTGTGCCGACTTGTCGTCGGGCGGGTAGCGCGTGGCCTGTTTGAACGAACCCTGGATCGAGTCTCCGGTCGAGGAGATCTCCTTCACGTTGCCGGACTCGACCTGCTGGATGAAGGTCGGGCTGTAGGGGATCTTCACGCGGGCGTTCGGCTTGAGCGCCTGCGAGGAGATCCACAGGTTGAGCGCGAGCAGGCCGAGCACCAGCAACCCCACGAGCCAGCGGGGATTCAGGCCCGCGGGCTTGTTCGGCGCCGGCTTGTTGCCGCCACCGCGAGCACTCGGCGCCGGGGTCACCTTCCAGCCCGGATTGTCCGGCGGGGCGGGCGCGTCGGGCCGCTTGGGCGGCGCGGCACGCCTAGAGGGCTCATCGGCCATGCTGCGATTGTCGCAAGCCGCGCGCCCCGGCAGGAACATGTTGCGCCTCTCGGGCCATCGAGGCCGGGCGCGGTTCAGGCCTCGAGACGCGCGCGAAAAGACGCGGCACCCTCGACGGTGGCTCCCAGCGCCTCCACCCGGTCGGCGAGCGCGCGATCAGATGTGACCACCCGGACGCTCGCCGGATTGGCATGGTTCTTGATCAGGCGGACGATCTCGTCGTCGGCCGCGTTCGCCTTGGGACGCGGGGCGTGCGTGACCTCGATGACACTCGAGCGGATCGGGGGCGAGGGCCTTCGCTCGAAGACGACCGTGACGTCCTCGCCATCGTACGCGACCCAGCGCTCGAGCATGTCGACGAGCCGCGCCATGGCGGCGTCCCGGTCGCGCCACCAGGCGTCGGGCCGGGTGCCGATCACGTTCATGCCGTCGACTACCCAGTGCATCGCGGCCCGGTGCTCTCGGTCAGGGGTTGACGGGTCGCGACGGTGGTCAGATGGCTGTTTCGCCGCGGCCGCACCGGGGCACGGTTTCTATAGGACGAATAACGAAGCGAAGGAGTTGCGAAATGGCCAATGAGCTCAATGGAAAGCGAATTGCCTTCCTGTTCACCGAGGGCGTGGAACAGGTCGAGCTCACCAAGCCGCTGCAGGCCGTGCGAGATGCCGGCGGCGACGCGGAGCTGATCTCGCTCGACACGAATGATGTCCAGATGTTCAACCATCTCGACAAGGGTGACACGATCAAGATCGACCGCGCGGTCGCCGACGCCGATGCCTCCGAGTACGCCGGTCTGGTGCTACCGGGCGGTGTGGCCAACCCGGACGCCCTGCGCACCGACGAGGACGCCGTGGCCTTCACGCGCGCGTTCTTCGAGCAGCACAAGCCGGTGGCCGTCATCTGTCACGGGCCGTGGACGCTGATCGAGGCCGATGTGGTCAAGGGCCGCACGGTCACGTCGTGGCCGAGCCTGCAGACCGACCTGCGTAACGCCGGCGCCACCTGGGTCGACGAGCAGGTCGTCGTCGACAACGGCCTGGTCACGAGCCGCAAGCCCGACGACCTCCCGGCGTTCTGCGCCAAGCTCGTCGAGGAGATCGCGGAGGGCCGGCACGAGCGGCAGGTCGCGGCCAGCGGCGCGAGCGCCTAGCCGTAGGGATGTGAGGCGGGCCGCCGCCTCCGGCCTGGCGGCTCGCGCCATGGAAGGACGGAAACCGCCCGCCCCGGGTTCGAACTCCGGGCGGGCGTTCCTGTGCTGTGGGCCGCTACGCCTGAGTGGTGGCCGGCGGCTGAGTGGTGGCCGGCGGCTGAGTGGTGGCCGGCGGCTGAGTGGTGGCCGGCGGGGTCGTCGGAGGCTCGGGCTCGAGCGGCTCATCGGGTATCTCCGGACCGCCCGGGGG
>CAVRZB010000010.1:0-142633 GCA_963725515.1 uncultured Solirubrobacteraceae bacterium
GAGGAACCTCGGGTCCGGGCTCGGGCGCCGGCTCGCTGGGCGGGGAGGGAACCTCGGGTCCGGGCTCGGGCGCCGGCTCGCTGGGCGGGGAGGGGTCGGGAATCTCGGGTCCGGGGGTGCTCGATGGGACTTCGAGGACTGTTGGCATGTTCAGCAGATGCCCGTCGTGGGCGCTGGCAAACGCGGGGCCTGGGAGGCGAGGGTCTAGTCCTCGCCCGCGGAGGGCGGCCGGCGACGGCTCTTGCGCTCGGCGTTGCGGCGCTTGGTCTCCAGGCGTCGGCGCGTCGCCGCCTTGGTCGGCCGCGTCGGACGCCGGCTCTTGGGCACCACCAGCGCGGCGGTCAGCCGGCGTCGCAGGCGATCGAGGGCCAGTTCGCGGTTACGGGCCTGGCCCCGGGCATCCTGCGCCACAGCGGTGACGCGTGGGCCGACGCGGGCGATGATGCGGCGTTTCTGATCGTCGCTCAGCGCCGTCGAGGTGGCCACGTCAAAGCTCGCCTCGACCCGCGACTCGGTCACGTTGGCGTGCTGGCCGCCGGGGCCCGAGGAGCGAGTCGTGCGGAACACGACCTCGCGCAGAGGAATCGCGGCATGGCGACCGATGTGAACCGGATCCTGCATCACGACCGGAATCATGACCGGCGATCGGCCGATCGGCCGAGGCCACGGTTCTGTCACCCGTGTTGAAGCCGTGCTACCGTGCCGCGCCGTAAGGCCGTCCGCATCGACGGGCGGTGGAAGTAGGTGCAGGCGCCCGGTTGTGAACCTCCGCGGTGGCAGCACTTCAAGCCACGGAGGAAGTCTCCAGATGCCAACCGGAACGGTCAAGTGGTTCAGCGACGAGAAGGGCTTCGGCTTCATCACCCCTGATGAGGGCAGCCGCGACCTCTTCGTGCACCACTCGAGCATCCAGTCTGATGGTTACCGCTCACTTGCCGAGGGCGCCAAGGTGTCCTACGAGGAGGAGGCCGGTCCCAAGGGGCCGAAGGCCATCAACGTTCAGAAGCTCTAAGCGTTTCCAGCCGTATGTAGCGCCTGCGCCCGGCCTTCCCCCACAGGGGAGCCGGGCGCAACGCATTTGTGAGCGACTTTTCACGGACGCGGCACATTCGCGTCTTGTTCTGTGACAGGGACTGGGTGCACCCTGGGCCCGTGAGGCCCGAAACGCCGTCGGATCGCCGCGAAACGCCCCCGGATCACCCCGAAACGCCCGCGAACCACCCCGAAACGCCCGCGAACCGCCCCGAAACGCCCGCGGACGACCCCGAAACGCCCGCGGACCACGAACTGTCGGGTTTTAGTACCGCTCATGCGTACGAAATCCAGACAGTTCGGCTGAGCGAGCTCGCCGGCGACCAGTTCGGCGTGTTGACGCGCGGGCAGCTGCTCGGGGCGGGCGTCGACCCGAACACGATCGCCCGCTGGGCCCGTGCCGGCCGCCTGCACAGGCTCCATCCCGGGGTCTACGCCCTTGGCCACCGCTCCCTCTCCATCGAGGGTGAGCTCGTGGCCGCCCTGCTCCACGCCGGCCCCGGCGCGGCGCTGAGTCACGCCACGGCAGCCTGGTGGTGGCGGCTGATCGACCACCGGCCGCTAGAGATCGAGCTGAGCGCGCCCGGTTATGCGGTCTCGCGGCCCGGCCTGCGCGTCCACCACCCCCGCCGGCTGCACACCACGGTCCATCGCGACCTTCCGGTGACCACGGTGTCGCAGACGCTGCTCGATTTCGCCGCGGCCGCGCCCGAGGGCCGGGTGCGCCGGGCGCTGGCCGAAGCCGACTACCGGCGCCTCGTGCGGTGGGGGGACATCCGTGCAGGGCTCGGTCGCGGCCACCCCGGCAGTGCCAACCTGCGGCGCGCCGTGGCCATCCACCAGCCCGCGCTGGCGCGGACCCGCAGCGAGCTCGAGCAGAGCTTCCTTGCCCTGTGCGAGCGTCACGACATTCCCGAGCCCCGGGTCAACGTCGTCGTCGCCGGCTTCCGGGTCGATGCCCTGTGGCCGGACGAGCGGCTGATCGTCGAGCTCGACGGCGCGGGTAACCACTCGACCAACGCCCAGCTCCACCGCGACCACGAGCGTGACTTCAGGCTGCGCGCCCTCGGCTACGTGATCCTCCGCTACACCTACCAGCAGGTCACCCGCCGTGGCGAGCACGTGGCCGCGGAGATCATCGCGGCGCTGTCGGGGCGCCTCTAGCGAGCGCCCGTACGGAGGCCCGCGCCGCGCCCGCCCGCCGCGCCCGCCCGCCGCGCCCGCCCGCCCGCCCGGACTGACGCCCCACGCGCTGCGCCCCCGCAAGCCGGACGCGCGCCCCCCGCGTCGCGCCCCCTCCGACCCGCGCCCGGGCGCCCCTAGACCCGTCCCGCGCTAGACCCGTCCCGCCCCTAGACCCGTCCCGCGCCCCTAGACCCGTCCCGACTTCGCGGCCGCGCGCATGATCTCGTTCAGGCGGTCGTCCTGGGCCTGCAGGTGAGCCTGGAGCTGCGTGCACTCCGCGAGGATCGCTTCGGCGTCCTTGTAGGTCTGGTCGGCGCGTTTGTCCGCGGCGGCGCCGAGGACCTGCTGGCCGACCATGATGGCGATCATCAGCAGCATCTGGAGGATGCCGCCGAAGACCAGGAGCATCAGCGCCCAGGGGTAGGGGTCGCCGAAGACGTGCTTGCCGAGGAAGCCCATCCACAGGCCCATCGTCGCGGCCACGAGGTAAAAGGCCCACATGTTGCCCACGCCCTTGGTGATCAGCGACGCGAGCCGGCCGTTGAAGCCGACGTGCTCGTCGGCGACCTTGGGCGGCTGCTCGTGGCGCAGCTGCTCGAGGCGCGGGTGGGGCTGGTACTCGAACGTTGGGGCTTGGGCGTCCATCGTGTCCTTCCGAGTGGTTTGCGCAGAGGCGACTTCTACACCGCTGGCCGCCCGCGACTCAAATCGGATTTAGGATCACCGGCCGATGGCCGACTGGGTCACCATCAGCTCCCTCGCCACCGCCGGCGGCACACTCGTGCTGGCCGTGGCCACCTTCAGCTCGGTCCGCTCGGCCAATCGGGCGGCCCGCGTTGCCGAGCTCTCGCTGCTGTCCAACATCCGCCCGGTGCTGGTCCCCTCGCGTGAGGACGATCCCTCCGAGAGACTGATCTTCGGTGAGGGACATCGGCTTACGCTGCACGGTCATCGCGCCGCCGTCGAGCACACCGACGGCAACATCTACATGGCCGTCGGGTTGCGCAATGCGGGCTCGGGTCTCGCGGTGCTGCACGGTTGGCTGGCTCAGGCGCTCGATCTCTCGATCGTCAACGAGCGCCCTGACCCCGAGCTGTTCCACCGCCAGCAGCTCGATATCTTCATCCCCGCCGGGGATGCTGGCTCTTGGCGGGCGGCGATCCGTGACCGCAATGACCAGTACTACGACGGGATCGTGCGGGCCCTGGAGGAGGGCACCCGGATCGTGGTCGACCTCCTGTACGGCGACCATGAGGGTGGTCAGCGCGCGATCGCTCGGTTCAACGTGACCCTTGACGAGGACGGCGAGGCGCTGACGGCCAACGTGGTCCACTACTGGAACCTCGACCGCGAAGACCCGCGGTAGACCGCGCCCGTTCGCGGCACCAGTCGGCCACGACCCGCCTGCCACGCCCGTCCCCGGCGCCCGCCACCCGGCGTCCGCCCGTTCAGGCCTCGCCCTCCGGCGGGTTGGCGCCCGGGACCGACGAGTCGCTCTGCTTGCGCTCCCAGTCCGTGCGCGTCTCCTCGATCTCGTGCTCGAGGCGCTCGTTCTCGCGCGCCAGCTTGTCGGCTTCCGACTGAAGCTCGTCGGCCAGCTGCTCGTGATCCTTCTCGGCCATCTGAGACGCAGGATCGCCGCGCGCGCGCCGGCTCAAACCTGCACACGCGCCCGCCCCCCCGGCGCAAACCTTCACGCCCCCCGGCTCAAACCTTCACGCGCGCCGGCTCAAACCTGCACACGCGCCCGCCCGCCGGCTCAAACCGCGCGCGCCGGCTCAAACCCGCCCGCCCGCGCGCTCATACCTCCTCGCAACCCGCGCCGGCGGCACCAACCGGCGCGGAACCATCCCACCCCGCGCGTACAATCCGTAAGTGACTTATGTGCATGCGCCAAAATGCCTCGCACGCCCGGATGCGGCCCTCTACTGGCGCGGGACGCGCCCTGCGCGGCACCTGCGCCTAGCGCCTGAATGAGCAAGTCCATCCAGGAACGCGAGCGCGTGATCGTTCGCTTTGCGGGCGACTCTGGCGACGGCATGCAGCTGGCCGGGAGTCGATTCACCGACGCCACGGCGGCGGTCGGAAACGATCTGGCCACGCTGCCCAACTTCCCGGCCGAGATCCGGGCCCCGGCGGGCACGTTGGCCGGCGTGTCGGCCTTCCAGATTCACTTCGCCTCGCGCGACATTCTGACGCCCGGCGATGCCCCCAATGTGCTCGTCGCGATGAACCCGGCGGCGCTCAAAGCGAACCTGGCCGAGCTCGAACGCGGCGCCACGATCATCGTCAACGAGGACGCGTTCACCAAGCGCAACCTGGAGAAGGCCGGCTACGCCGCCAACCCGCTCGAGGACGGCTCGCTCGCCGCTCACCGTGTCCACCGCATCCCCATGACCACGCTGACCGTGCGCGCGGTGGAGGATATGGAGGACGTCACCACGCGCGACGCCGGCCGGGCCAAGAACCTCTTCGCGCTCGGCGTGCTCTCCTGGCTCTACGGGCGCCCGACCGAGGTGACCAAGAAGTGGATCGAGCAGAAGTTCGCCCGGCGGCCGGCCGTCGCCCAGGCCAACGTCGCCGCCTTTAACGCGGGCTGGTCGTTCGGCGAGACCACCGAGCTGCTCGACGTTCAGTACCGGGTGGCGCCGGCCACCGACGTGTCGCCCGGCACGTACCGCAACCTCAACGGCACCACCGCGCTCGCGCTTGGCCTGATCGCCGCGAGCGTCCGTAGCCGGCTGCCGCTCGTGCTGGCCAGCTATCCGATCACGCCGGCCTCCGAGCTCCTGCACGAGCTCTCGCGTCACGCCGGCTTCGGCGTGACGACGATCCAGGCCGAGGACGAGATCGCCGCGGCTGGCATGGCGCTGGGCGCGTCGTTCGGCGGGCGGCTGGGTGTGACCGCGACGAGCGGTCCCGGCATGGACCTGAAGGCCGAGATGATCGGGCTCGCCGTGATGCTCGAGCTGCCGCTGATCGTGATCGACGTGCAGCGCGCCGGACCCTCTACGGGGATGCCGACCAAGACCGAGCAGTCCGACCTGCTGATGGCCCTCTACGGCCGCCACGGTGAGGCTCCGCTGCCCGTGATCGCGCCCAGCACGGCGGGGGGCTGCTTCCAGGCGGCCTTCGACGCGGCGAGGATCGCGGTCCGCTACCGCACGCCGGTGATCCTGCTCTCGGACTCGTTCCTGGCATCGTCCTCGGAGCCCTGGCGGGTGCCGCCCGTCGCCGAGCTGCCCGAGATCGATCCGCAATTCGCCCAGCCTCCCGGGCCCGACGCCGAACCGTTTCTGCCCT
Organism: uncultured Solirubrobacteraceae bacterium; assembly: GCA_963725515.1. Classification (GTDB taxonomy): domain Bacteria; phylum Actinomycetota; class Thermoleophilia; order Solirubrobacterales; family Solirubrobacteraceae; genus Palsa-465. The sequence continues at coordinate 5,521 of CAVRZB010000010.1, forward strand.
ACAGCCGCGATGCCGACCTCGCGCGCCCCTGGGCGGTGCCCGGGACCCCGGGGCTGCAGCACCGGATCGGCGGCCTCGAGAAGGCCGACGGCACGGGCAACATCTCCTATGACGGCGCCAATCACGAACTGATGACCGGGCTGCGCGCTGAGAAGGTGGCCGGCATCGAGCGCGAGATCCCCGACCTGACGGTCGATGCCGAGACGGGCGCCAACCTGCTGGTCCTGGGCTGGGGCTCGTCCGAGGGCGCTATCCGCGCGGGTGTGCGGCGCGCCCGCCAGGCCGGCCTCCGGGTCGCCTGCGCCCACCTGCGCAACCTGAGCCCCCTGCCGGCCAACACGGGTGACGTGCTGCGGTCCTTCGACCGTGTGCTCGTGCCGGAGATGAACACAGGTCAGCTGGCCCAGGTGTTGCGGGCCAGGTTCCTGGTCGACGTCGAATCGTTCTGCAAGGTGCAGGGCCAGCCGCTGTTCGCGGTCGAGATCGAGCGCGAGATCGAGGCCCGCCAATGATCGAGCGCGAGATTGAGGCCCGCCCATGAGCGCGACCGAGGAGACCGACGGCGCGACGCTCACCAAGGCCGACTTCCAGAGCGATCAGGAGACGCGCTGGTGCCCCGGGTGCGGGGACTACGCGGTGCTCTCGGCGGTGCAGCAGTTCATGCCCGAACTCGGCATCCCGCCGGAGCGGATCGTCTTCGTCACCGGTATCGGGTGCGCCGGGCGGTTCTCGTACTACATGGACACCTACGGGATGCACGGGATCCACGGCCGTGGGCCGGCGCTGGCCACGGGGCTCGCGGCCACGCGGGAGGATCTCTCGATCTGGGTGGTCACCGGTGACGGCGACTCGCTCTCGATCGGCGGCAACCATCTGATCCACGCGTTGCGCCGCAACGTGCCGGTCAAGATCCTGCTCTTCAACAACCAGATCTACGGCCTCACCAAGGGTCAGGCCTCGCCGACCAGCGAGCTCGGCAAGATCACCAAGTCGACCCCCTTCGGCGTCTCGGATCATCCCTTCAACCCGGTCGCCCTGGCCCTCGGCGCCGAGGCGACGTTCGTCGCTCGGACGATCGACCGGGATCGCCAGCACCTGACCGACGTACTGCGCGCGGCCGCCTCCCACAAGGGTGCGGCGCTGGTCGAGATCTACCAGAACTGTCCCGTGTTCAACGACGGCGCGTTCGCCGCGCTCACCGACAAGGACTCCAAGGAGCAGCATCAGATCCGGCTCGAGCATGGGCGCCCGATCCGCTTCGGCGCCGACGGCCGCTACGGGGTCGGGCGTGCCCGCCACGGCGGCCTGGAGATCGTTGAGGGGGCCTCCGAAGCCGAGCTGCTCGTGCACGACTCCCACCGCGGCGATCCGGGACTGGCCTTCTCTCTCGCCCGGCTGGCCGAGGACCCCACGGGTCCGACGCCGATCGGCATCTTCCGCGACGTCGAGCGGCCCGTCTACGGGCGCGGGGCCGGCGCGGCCGCCAAGCCGGCCTCCGAGGACCAGCTCGAGGAGCTTCTGCTCGGGGCCGACAGCTGGACGGTCGCCTAGCCGGGGAACGGCCTCGCTACGCTGAGAGGCGATGCGATCCCCCGACGTAGAGCTGCTGTGGTGGGACGGTTGCCCATCGACCGAGCGGGCCCTGTCCGAGCTCCGCGCGGTGCTGCGCGAAGCCGGTCTGGGCGCGGTCGAGGTCCGCATGCACGAGATGCGAACCGACGCCGAAGCCGATCAGGCCAACTTCGTCGGCTCGCCCACGATCCGGATCGACGGCCGCGACGTGCAGGCTCCTGGCGACGATGAGCCCGTCGGACTGACCTGTCGCGTCTACCACCGACGGGACGGGCGCATCTCACCGACCCCAGACCCGGCCGACCTACGCGACGCGCTGGCGTCCGTGGCGCCGATGCGATGACGCTGGCCGTCGGAGACATCGCGCCCGAGTTCGAGCTGCCGGACACGGAGGGCGGCACGGCCGCCCCCGACGGCGCCCCCGCCACGGTGATCGTCTTCACCTGCAACCACTGCCCCTACGCGCTCGCCTGGCACGAGCGGCTGGCGCAGGCCGCGCGTGACTACGCCGGGCGCGGCGTCCGCTTCCTGGCCATCAACCCCAACGACGCCGAGCGCTATCCGCGTGACTCGCTGGAGGCGATGCGGGAGCGGGTGCGTCGCGAGGACTGGCCGATGCCGTACCTGCGTGACGAGAGCCAGGAAGTGGCCCGGCTCTACGGCGCCAAGACGACGCCCGACATCTTCGTGCTCGACCCCGGGGGCCGCGTCCGCTACCGGGGCGCGCCCGATGCGGACCACGACGATCCCGCCCAGAACGCGGCCTGGCTGCGTGACGCCCTCGACGCGATCCTCGCCGGCCAGGAGCCATCCCGCGCCGAGACCCGGCCGGTCGGGTGCTCGATCAAATGGAAGTGAGCCGGCCCGGGCCCGCGACCGAAGCGAGCCGCCCCGGGCCCGCGACCGAGGTGAGCCGCCCCCGGTCCGCGACCGAAGTGAGCCGCCCCCGGCCCGCCACCGGACTGAGCCGGCCTCAGTCTGCGACGTAGCCGCCGTCGGGCTCGATCGGTAGGCCCGCGGCCTGCCAGTCGATCATCCCGCCGGACATGTTGTGGGCGTCGTAGCCGGCGCCATCGAAGGCCTGCGCGGCCATCCCGGAGCGCGCCCCGCTGCGGCAGTAGAAGACCACCGGCCGCGCCGGGTCGATCGTGTCCGCCTCGGCGGCCAGTACTCCGAGCTCGATCAGCCGGGTGCCCGCGATCCGGCCGGCGTCGTGCTCGTGCTGCTGGCGCACGTCGATCAGCTGGATCTCGCCGCGCCGATGGAGCTCGAAGACCTCCTGGGGGGTGTAGTCGCTGCCCACGGGCATCAGGGTAGCGAGCACCACGACCCGCGTCGGTGACCGTCGACAGCCGGTCAGGAACTCCTGCCACAGGTGGTCATAACGACAGGCGTGACAATTATCTTTCAAGGTCGATACGCTGCGTGCCGATACGCATAGCAGCCGAATCTCCGGGTCACCAGGATTCCGGGGAGCGGGGGACCCAGTGGGGTCGGCCGGACCCCAGGGGCGAATCGTCGTGGCCGTCACGACGTAGCGCGACTCTTTCAGCGCGAGCCCGACAGCTAACTCCGTAGGCGCCCGAAAGAGAAAGGGTTGTCTTGTCGTTCTCCATCACATGCAGGCATGTGGTCCGGTCATCGGGTGTTGGCTTGGTCGCGCTGTTCGCGTCCGCCGTCCCGGCCGCCGCGTCCACCACACACGGGGCATCCCCGGCCAGTCCCGTAGCCACCACCAGCCAGGCGAAGGCGAGCGCCGCCCAGGCTGGCAGCGGCGGCGCCGGAATCGGCGCAACGCCCACGACCAAGGCAGCGGTCAGCGCCGGAGGTGCCGGCACCGGAACGAGCTCGAGCGGCACCGTCCTGCACATGGGAGACCGCACACTGCGCCAGGGCATGAAGGGCCGCGACGTCAAGGTCCTGCAGGATTACCTCGGCCGCGTCGGCTTTCCCACCGGGATCGACGGAGACTTCGGCTCCGGTACCGCCCGGAGCCTCCGTGCCTTCGAGCGGTCGATCCACGTGAAGGCCGATGGGGTGCTCACGCTCGCCGTGTCCAACGCGCTCCGTCAGGCCGTCGCCCGGGCCAAGAAGTCCAATGCCGGACCGGTCGGCCGCGGCCATCTCAACTCCGATGGCACGGCGTCGCCGCCGGCCAACGCCCCGACCACGATCAAGAAGCTGTTCGCCGCGGCCAACAAGATCGCCAACAAGCCGTATGTCTACGGCGGCGGCCACGCCACGTGGAACGACAGCGGCTACGACTGCTCCGGGTCGCTGAGCTACGCGCTGCACGGCGCCGGTCTGCTCTCCACGCCGCTCGATTCGACCGAGTTCGAGTCGTGGGGCCGGTCGGGGCCCGGGCACTGGATCAGCATCTGGTCGAATTCGGGCCACACCTACATGTACGTCGACGGGCTGCGCTACGACACGAGCGCGCAGAGCTCGACCGGCGGATCGAGATGGACGAGGCAGTCGCGCTCCAACAGCGGTTTCGTCGAGACGCACCCCACGGGTTGGTAGCCAGCGCCCCGAGCGCAGACATGAGGCGGCCGGCGCCCGGCGGGGCCGGGTAGCATCCGTCTCATGTCAGCGCTCGCCGAGCTCTACACGATTCCGCAGGAGCATCTGGACTTCCGCGACACGATCCGCCAGATCGCCCGCGAGCGCATCGCGCCGCGGGCGGCCGAGATCGACGAGCAGGCCGCGTACCCGCATGACCTGAGGGAGCTGCTTGCCGAGCAGGACATCCTGGGCCTGCCGTTCGAGACCGAGTACGGCGGCACGGGCACGGGCACGCTGATGCTCAACATGGCCGTCGAGGAGATCGCCAAGGCCTGCGCCTCGACCGCGCTGATCCTCATGATCCAGGAGCTCGGCACGCTGCCGATCAAGCTCTTCGGCTCCGAGGAGCTCAAGGCGCGGTTCCTGCCGCGCTGCGCGACGGGCGAGTGGTCGCCGGCCTTCGCCCTCTCGGAGCCCGAGGCCGGCTCGGACCCCGGCGGCATGATCACCAAGGCCGTCCAGGACGGCGACGAATGGGTCATCGACGGGACCAAGAACTGGATCACGAACCTGGGCGTGGCCGACTTCTACGTGGTGTTCGCGGTGACCGACCGGGAGGCCGGCCACTCCCACGGCATCACCGCGTTCGTCGTCGAGGCCGACCGCCCGGGCTTCAGCGTCGGCAAGCTCGAGCACAAGCTCGGGATCCGTGGTTCGCCGACCGGCCAGCCGATCTTCGACGGTGTCCGGGTGCCGGCCGAAAACGTGATCGGCGAGGTCAATCAGGGCTTCAAGGTGGCCATGGGAACACTCGACCGCTCGCGCCTCGGCGTGGCTGCCCAGGCGCTCGGCATCGCCCAGGGCGCGACCGACTACGCGGCGGCGTACGCCCGTGAGCGCAAGCAGTTCGGCAAGCCGATCAACTCGTTCCAGGCGATCCAGTTCAAGCTCGCGGACATGGAGACGCAGTGCGCGGCGGGCCGCGAGCTGCTCTACCAGGCCTGCGCCAAGATCGACCGCGGCGACCCGGACGTCGGCAAGTACTCCGCGATGGCCAAGCTGTTCTGCTCCGACACGGCGATGAGCGTCACCGTGGAGGCGGTCCAGGTCCTGGGCGGCTACGGCTACGTCAAGGAGTACCCGGTCGAGCGCATGCTGCGCGACGCGAAGATCACCCAGATCTACGAGGGCACGAACGAGATCCAGCGGCTCGTCATCGCCCGCACGCTGAGGTAGCGGCCGTCATGCCCGGGTCGCCGCCAACCGTCCGACGCATCCTCGGCTCGGCGCTGGCGGCCCTGATCGTCGGTCTCGGCCTGGTCAGCCTGCTGGCCGGCTTCAGCGATTCGTTCGCCGTCAGGCTGCTCCAGGGCGTGGCCGTGTTCGCGGCCGGTGCCGTGATCATCGGCGGCGCCGTCGTCTTCGTGATGATCAGGCTGGCCGACTGGCGCGACCCCGAGTCCGAGCAGGAATTCGACGCGCTCGTCGAGCGCTCGGAGCGCCTGGCCGCCGAGGGTTCGTGGGGCGAGCCCGACGACGACCTGCCCGGCCTCGACGACGAGGAGCTGTTCGACCCCTACGACGAGAACGACTTCAAGGTGCTCGTCCGCTCGGCCGTCGACGAGCTGCCCGCTCGAGTTCCATCGTGCGCTCGAGCACGTGGCGATCGTCATCTCCGACGGAGGCCGCCGCCGCCGGGCCTACGGTCTCTACCAGGGCGACACGGTCGCCCAGGACTTCTTCCACGATCGCATCGTCATCTTCCGCGACACGCTGCTGCGGGACTTCGGCCACGACACCGAGCTGCTCAAGGCGCAGGTCACGCGCACGGTGCGCCACGAGCTGGCCCACCATCTCGGCTGGGACGAGAAGGGCGTGCGCGAGCTGGGACTGTGAATATGGCCCCCTGAGGGGGCCACGTTGTCAGCATCGGCAGAGCACCCCGCCTGGTGAGCTTCGAATGATGATCGTCATGACACCCGACGCCAGCGAGGCGGACATCGCGGCGGTCAAGACGCGCCTCGAGGCGGTCGGTGACCTGCACGTGCTCGTGATGCCCGGTGAGCTAACAACGGCGATCGGGGCGATCGGCGATCCCCAGGGGGTGTCCGAGCTCGGCCTCGAGGGCATGCACGGCGTCGATCGCGTCGTGCCGATCTCCCGCCCCTACAAGCTCGCCTCCTCCGAGCTCGCGCACCACGAGCCCACCGTGCTGCGGATCTCGGGTCGCGCGGTTGGCGGCGGGGAGACGTTCTGCCTGATCGCCGGGCCGTGCACGGTCGAGTCGCGCGAGCAGACGCTGGCCGTGGCCGACGCCGTGGCCGACGGTGGTGCCTCGATGTTGCGGGGCGGCGCCTTCAAGCCCCGCACCTCGCCGTTTGCCTTCAAGGGCCTCGGGGTTCCGGCGCTCGAGATTCTGGCCGAGGCCCGCGCGCGCACCGGTCTGCCGGTGGTCACCGAGCTGCTCGACGCTCAGCACGCCGACGCGCTGGCCGAGTTCGCGGACGTGATCCAGATCGGCGCGCGCAACATGCAGAATTACGCGCTGCTCGAGGTGGCGGGCAAGCTCGGCAAGCCGGTCTTGCTCAAACGGGGCCTGTCCTCGACCGTCGATGAGCTGCTGATGGCCGCCGACTACGTGCTCAAGGAGGGCAACGAAGCCGTGATCCTCTGTGAGCGGGGGATCCGCACCTTCGAGACCGCGACGCGCTTCACGCTCGATCTGAGCTCGGTGCCGTGGCTGAAGCTCCACACCCACCTGCCGGTGATCGTCGACCCGAGTCACGCCTCGGGCGACCGGCGGCTGGTCGGTCCGCTGTCCCGGGCCGCGGCCGCGGTGGGCGCCGACGGGATCATCGTCGAGATCGCCGAGGATCCCGAGACGGCGCTGTGCGACGGTCCCCAGCAGCTCTCGGCCGGGGCCTTCGCCGACTACGCTCGCGAGGTCTCGGCCCACGCTGCCCTGACGGGCAAGCGCCTGGCCTGAGCCCCGACGCATGCGCTCCCCTAGGATCCGTTGCCCAAAATTCGCACTAGGAGCCCGTAAATGCCTGAAGCAGTGATCGTTGACGCAATTCGCACCCCGATCGGGCGCGCCATGAAGGGCTCGCTCAAGACGGTGCGCGCCGATGAACTCGCTGCGATCCCGCTCCGGGCTCTCGTCGAGCGCAACCCAGGAGTGAATTTCTCGGAGACCAACGACGTGCTGATGGGCGCCGCCTCGGGCATCGGGGAGCAGGGCTACAACGTCGGGCGCAACGCCGCCCTGTTGGCCGGGCTCGACCACCACGTCCCGGGCTGCACGGTCAACCGCTTCTGTGCCTCGTCGCTGATGACGATCCGCATGGCCTCGCACGCCGTCAAGGCCGGCGAGGGCGACCAGTACATCGCCGCCGGGGTCGAGGCCGTCTCACGCGCCGGTCTCGGCGCGGGCATGATGGAGGAGGCCAAGAACCCGGTGCTCGACGGGTCCGAGGGCTCGTTGTACGACGTCTACATCCCCATGGGCCTGACCGCGGAGAACGTCGCCGATCGGTGCAAGGTGACGCGTGAGCAACAGGACGAATGGGCGGCCATCTCCCAGAATCGCGCCGTCGCCGCGCGTGACTCGGGACACTTCGACGCCGAGATCGTCCCGGTCACCGTGCCCGCGCACACGGACAGGGACAAGGAGGGCAACGAGGTCGACGTGCCCGAGACGGTCGTGCGGCTCGACGACGGTCCCCGGCCCGGCACGACCGTCGAGGTACTCGGCCAGCTCAAGCCCGCGTTCCGCCCCGACGGCACGGTCACAGCCGGCAACTCATGCCCGCTCAACGACGGCGGCGCGGCGGTGCTCGTCATGTCCGAGGAGAAGGCGGCCGGACTCGGCCTGAAGCCCAAGGCGCGGATCATCGCCTCGACAGTCGCGGCGATCCGCCCCGAGATCATGGGACTTGGCCCGATCCCGGCCATCCAGGCGCTGCTCAAGCAGACCGGCATGACGATCGACGACATCGACATCGTCGAGATCAACGAGGCCTTTGCCGCCCAGATCGTGCCCTGCATGGAGGATCTGAAGATCCCCGAGGACAAGCTGAATCCCTTCGGCGGCGCGATCGCCCTCGGTCACCCCTTCGGCATGACCGGCGCGCGCATCATGACCACCCTCATCAACGGGCTCGAGACCGTCGGCGGGACCTACGGCATCGAGTCGATGTGCGTGGCCGGCGGCATGGGCCAGGCCATGCTGATCGAACGCCTCGTCTAGTCGGAAAGGCGGGCGATCAGCGCGAGCGCGTCCAGGTCCCGGTGCAGCAGGTGCTGGGCCATGACGCGCTGCACGCCCGCCGCCTCGAGGGCCGCGAGCTGTTCGGCGGCCTGATCGACCGTGCCCGTGATCCAGGAGTCGGGCAGGCTGGCCAGGAAGCTCTCCGTGTCGCCGTCGTGGTGGCGCCATGCCGCGAGGCGCTCCGCGCGATCGAGTAGCTCCGCGCGATCCGCCCCGACCACCCAGCCTGTCATCAGCGAGAGCGGGATCGGCTCACGGCCCGCGCGTTCGCACTCCCGCTCGAGCTGCGCCGCGATCGCCGCGCACTGGGTGGCCGTGCGGTCGACGGTGTTGTACTCGTCGGCCAGGCGCGCGCCGAGGGCGATGCTGCGCGGGCCCCCCATGCCGCCCAGCAGGAGCGGCGGGCGCGGGCGCTGGACGGGCTTTGGCATCGCATCGAGCCCCGCGAGCCGGTAGTAGCGCCCCTCGAAGCTGAACGGGCCCTCAGACCACTCTCCGGCGACGATCTGCAGCTGCTCCTCGAGCCGCTCCATGCGCTCGCGCAGCGGCGGAAAGGGGAAGCCGTAGGCCACGTGCTCGGACTCGAGCCAGCCGGTGCCCATGCCAAGCTCGATCCGGCCCCCGGAGATGTGGTCGGCGCTGGCCACGACCTTGGCCAGCTGCGACGGGTGCCGGAAGGTCGCCGGAGACACGAGCGTGCCGAAGCGAAGCTCGGTGCTCACCGCGGCCAGCGCGCAGATCGTCGCCCAGGCATCCAGTGAGCCCCGCGCGCGGTGACCCTGGACCGAGAGGTAGTGGTCCGAGCGAAACAGCGTGCCGATGCCCTGCGCCTCGCAGGCCCGCGCGAGCGCGACCCAGTCCGCCCAGGTCACATCCTCCTGCCCCTCGATCATCAGATGAAGGCGCACAGCGCGATCTTAACGCCGTGCGGCGGCGGGCCCGGGACGCGCGCTAATAGCCCTTCAGGCGGGCCAGCGTCGCCTTGACGCGGCTGCTCGTGCCGGTGGCCGAGAGCGTCAACGCGACCGACATCGAGGCGCGGTGCTTGAGGTCGGCGAGCGCCGTACGGGGGAGGGTGAAGGTGAGCGTCTTCGACCCCCTGGCCTTGACCGAGACCCTCACGGTGCGCAGGCGGAAGCTCTTCGTGCGCTGCTTGCCGTGCCTGGGCTTCTTGCCGACCAGCTCGGTGATCACCGCGGACAGGCTGACTGTCGTGGCGCGGTCACAGCGCACGGAGGCCGAGAGGGTGCCCGGCTTGACCTTCGACTTGGCCCTGCCCTTGCGCGGCGCCGCCAGGAGGACGCGGCTCGTGCCGCCCTTCAGCGAGCACTTGGGCGCCGGGGCTTTCGGGGGCGGGGGCGGGGGCGGTTTGGTGGTCGTCGTCGTGTTCGTGGGCGGCGGAGGAGTGGTCGTCGTGCCCCGCGCGGTGAACGTCGCCGTCAGGTGAATGTCGGCACTCAGGGTCACCATGCAGGTGCTGCTCGTTCCTGCGCAGCCGTTGCCGCTCCACCCGGCAAATGTCGAACCCGGGGCGGCTGCGGCGGTGAGCGCCACGGTCGTTCCCTGGTCGTAGGCGTGGTTACAGCCCGAGCCGCAGTTGATCGCGCCCAGCCCCCCGCTCACCGTGCCCGACCCCGAGCCGTTGCGGGCCACGATCAGCATGTGCTGCTGCACGAAGGTGGCCGTGACCATGGTGTCCTGGGTCAGGTTCACGGTGCAGCTACCGGTGCCCGGGCAGCTCGGGGCCGACCAGTGGTCGAAGCGTGATCCCGCCGCCGGGGTGGCCGTGAGCACCACATCGGCGCCGTCATCGAAGGGGTGCGTGCAGGCCGTGGCCGGGCAGTCGAGGCCGGCGGGGCTGCTGGTCACCGAACCCGAGCCGTTGCCGTCGCGGGCCGCGGTGAGCTGGTGCGTCGGGATGAAGTTGGCGACCACTGTGCCGGGGCTCACACCCATCGGCATCGTGAAGGTACACGTCGGCGTAACGTTGCCGAAGCATGGGCCGCCGGTCCACCCGGTGAACGCGAATCCGGCGGCCGGCGCGGCGGTGAGCTTGACCGGCGTGCCGTCGGTGAACGGGGCAGAACAGCTGTTGGTGCAGGCCGTGATGCCCGCGGGTGTGCTGGTGATGCTGCCCCACCCAGCGCCCAGTACCTGCACGTTGAGCGCGTGCTGGAGGTTGAAGGTGGCAGTCGGTGTGGCGTCGGCGTCCAGCGTGACGTTGCAGATCGGCGAGGTGCCGGTACAACCGTTACCTGACCAGCCGACGAAGCCCGAGCCACCGTTGCCGGTCGCGCGCAGCGTCACCACCTGGCCGTGATCGAAGCTATCCGAGCACGTCGTTGGGCAGTTGATCCCACCAGTCGTGCTCGTGACCTGGCCCGTACCGGTCCCGTTCTCCGTGACGGTGAGCACGTGCTGGGCCCCCGTCGACGAGGCGAGGCCGAAGTCGCCGCCTAGGTACACGTCGGTGTTCCAGGTTGCCACACCTCTTACCGTGGCTGTCACAACGACGGTCCAGCCGGTGTCGTAGCCCGTGACCGCATCGACTCCGGCCGCGTCGGTACGTGCCGCGGTGGTTGAGCTGCTGGCGTTGACGTGGCTGAACGCGCCTCCCAGATACACCGTGTTGCCGGAGACGGCCAGCGCGTGCACCTCCCCGTCGGGTGCGGGTTTCCAGCCGGTGTCCTGGCCGCTGCCGGCCGTGACCGCCGCGGCGTTCGGGCGCCTGACCGCGGTGCTGAAGCCCGAAAGCCTGCGACTCGTGTTGATCACGCCCCCAGCGATCATGGTGAAGCTTCCGCCCAGGTAGACCGTCGACCCGGAGATGGCCAGGGCGTCCACCTGGCCGTCCGGATTAGGGGCCCAGCCGTTGTCGAGACCCTGGTAGAGGTCGACGGCGGCGGCGTTGCTGCGAACCAGAGGGCTCGAGCCGGTGTCGATCTCGGTGAAGGAACCCCCTAGGTACACGGCCGAAGCTGAGACGGCCAGGGCGTTGATGACGCCGTCAGGGCTTGGATCCCACCCGAGGTCGTACCCGCCGGTCAGGTCGACCGCCGCCGCGTGGCTGCGGCTCACACCGGCGTTGACCTGCGTGAAACCCCCCCCGAGATAGACGCGATCGGTGGTCACGGCGATCGCGTTGACGGGTCCGCCCGTGGGTTCCGGGGCCCAGGCGGTGTCGAGAGTTCCGGTCGTGGCGCTGACGCGAGCCGCGTTGTGAAGGGCGCCGATGGTGAAATTGCCGCCCAGGTAGACCGACGAGCCGGATACGGCCAACGCCTTGACGGTGCCGTTGGGATTCGGCGTCCAGCTCGGGTCGACCGTGCCGTCGGCCTTGATGTGCACGGCATTGGAGATTGTGTTGCTCGGGGGAACCGTGAACGATCCCCCGGCGTAATACCCGCCCGCGCCGTCGGCTGCCACCGCGTTCACGGTGCCGGTGAGCGTTGGCGTGGCCAGGGCGGCCGGCGCCACGAGCAGCGCGAGGCCGAGGCACAGCCCGACCGCGAGGCCGCAGAGCCGTCCCCGGGTCACGGGGCTGTCCGAGATACGTGTCCCCACGTCCCCTCTTTCGGCGCGAAAGGGCCCGGGCAATAGGGGAGTGTGCGCGTCTAGACCATTGGTCCAGGGCTGTCGGGGAGCTCCGCGAGGGCCGCGGCCAGGCCGTCGGCGGCCGCGGCAAGCGGCGGATCGAGGTCGCGGTCGGCCAGCAGGCCGAAGCAGACCAGGCCGTCGTAGCTGACGATCCCCACGGTCAGACCCTGGTTGCCGGGGTTCAGTGGCACCACCGGATAGACCTCGCGCATCCGGACGCCGTCCAGGAAGAAGGGCTGCTGGGGGCCGGGGATGTTCGAGACGACGAGGTTGAAGGCCCGGAAGCTTCCCATCGCCCGCGCGAGCACGCCCGAGACGAGCGGGGGAGCCCAGCCCGCCGCACCCACCATCAGCGCGCCGGCGCGCACCGCGGCCGATTCCTTGAGCTCACGCGTCTGGGCATGGATGAGCCGGATCCGTTCGCCGAGCTCGGGCTCGCCGACCGGGAGGTCCACGAATACGGTCGAGATGCGATTCCCGAGCTCGCTGGTATCGCCGGCCTCGCGCACGCTGACCGGCACCAGCGCGACGGGCGGGCGGTCGGCGGCGGGCGTGCCGACGGCCTCGAGGTAGCGCCCGAGCATGCCGGCCACCAGGGCGAGGACTACGTCGTTGACCGTGCCCTCGGCGCGCCGTCCGGCCTGCTTCAGCGCGGCGAGGTCGGCGTGGGCGAGGGCGAAGCGCCGGTTCGGCGAGATCGGCTCGTTGAGCGGCGTCATCGGCGCCTGCGGTCGCGCCCGGGCCAGCTCGACCATCAGCTCGGTGGCCCGCCGCATGTCGGCCGCCGCGCGGCGCGGGTCGGAATCGAGCGTGCGCACGAGTCCCTCGACCATCATCCTGGGCGCGCGCGCCAGCGGCTTGGTGGCCAGGCGCGCGACATGGCGGCGCATGTCGTACTTGCGCGGTGCCCACTCCTCCTCGGGGGCGGGTATCTCGAGCGGCTGCTCGGTCGGGTCGAGCACCAGCGCGGCCATCCCGATGGCCGCCATCCCGTCGACCACGGCATGGTGGACCTTCATCAGCAGGCCGCGCCGGCCGCCGCTCAGCCCCTCGATCAGGGTGGCCTCCCACAGCGGCCGCGAGCGGTCGAGCCGGTGTGAGAACTCCCGGCCGACGACCGCCGCGAGCTCGGCCTCGTCCCCCGGCGCGGGCACGCTGGCCTGACGCACGTGCCAGTCGAGGTCGAAGCCGGTGTCATCTGTCCAGACCGGGTTGGCGATCCCCAGCGGTGGTTCCTCGAGCCGTTGACGCAATCGCGGTACGAGATGGATGCGCTCGCCGATCCGTGCGGCGACCATGGCTCGCGTGAGCGGTGGATCGGGGTCGAAGACCAGCAGGCCCCCGACCGCCATGTTGATCGGCCCGCGCTCGGCGGTCAGCGAGGACCGGTCCGAGGGCGAGAGCTCCTCGGAGGACACCGCTACCTGGGCGGCATGCGAAGCGCGCCGTCCAACCTGATCACTTCGCCGTTGAGCATCTCGTTCTGGACGATGTGCGCCGCCAGCGCGGCGAACTCCTCCGGGCGGCCGAGACGTGAGGGAAACGGGATCGCGGCTCCGAGCGCCTCGCGGGCCGGTTCGGGCAGCGCGCCCAAGAGCGGTGTGTCGAAGGTGCCCGGTGCGATCGTGCAGACGCGAACTCCGGCCGAGGCCAGGTCACGGGCGGCGGGCAGGGTCATGCCGACGATCCCGCCCTTGGACGCTGCGTAGGCGATTTGACCGATCTGGCCGTCGTAGGCGGCGATCGACGCCGTGTTGATGCACACACCGCGCTCGCCCGACGCGGCGGGATCGTTGGCGAGCATCGCGGCCGAAGCGAGCCGTAGCACGTTGAAGGTGCCGATCAGGTTGACCCCGAGCACCACCTCGAAGGGTTGTAGCTGGTGCGGCCCGCGCTTGCCCGCGACCTTCTCGGCCCAGCCGATCCCCGCGCAGCAGGCGGAAATCCGCAGGCCGCCGGGCGCCGCAGCGGCAGCGTCGACCGCCGCTTGGACGGTGTCGGGATCGGTCACATCCGCGCGCACGAAACTCGCGTGCTCCCCGAGCTCATCGGCCAGCGCCACGCCGCGCTGCTCGTTGACGTCAGCGATCACCACCTGCGCCCCCTCGGCATGGAGCCGGCGCACCGTGGCCTCACCGAGTCCCGACGCGCCGCCCGAGACGAGCGCACCGCTGCCGCTGATCTGCATGCGCGAAACCCTACTGTGGAGCGGGAATGTCCGACCGCGCGAGCGAAAGCGCAAACCGCTCGTCGGGGTCGGTGAACCAGTGCTCGAGCTCGAGTCCCGCGGCGCGGAAGTCGGCCTGCACACGCCGGCGGGTGAACTTCGAGCTGATCTCGGTGCGGAGCTCCTCGCCGGCGGCGAACTCCACGCGCAGGCCGAGCGCGCCGACAAGCACGCTGCACGGGCGCCGGGCGCGCAAGCGCATCTCGATCCACTCGTTCTTGCGGTCGAAGAAGGCGATGTGGTCGAACTGATCGGGCACGAAATTGGCGTCAAGCTCGCGATTCAGGACGTGCAGCACGTTGCGGTTGAACGCCGCCGTCACCCCGGCCGAGTCGTCGTAGGCCGCCTCGAGCTCGTCCTGGTCCTTGACCAGATCGGTACCCAGCAGCAGCCGGTCGTCGGGGCCGAGCAGGGCGCCCACGCTGCGCAGGAACTTGCGCCGCGTCCCGGGCGGGAAGTTCCCGATCGTTCCGCCGAGCAGGGCTACCAGGCGCCCGGCGCCGTTGGCGTCGGGGATCCGCTCCAGATGGCGCTCGAAGTCGCCGATCACCCCATGAACCCTCAGTCCCTCGTACTCCTTGACCAGCTGCAGGGCGGCGTCCTCGACCACGCGCTCGGACACGTCGAAGGGCACGTAACGGCTGAGCGTGCCGCTCTCCTGCATGGCGTCGAGCAGGATGCGCGCCTTGTCGGCGGCGCCCGATCCCAGCTCGACGAGCTCTCCGGCGCCCGTTATGGCGACGATCTCTGCCGCGCGCGTCTCGAGAATCAGGCGCTCGGTACGGGTCGGGTAGTACTCCGGAAGCTGACAGATCTGCTCGAACAGCTCGGACCCGCGGGTGTCGTAGAAGTGCTTGGGCGGAATCTCCTTGAAGGGCTTGGTCAGGCCATCCAGCACGTCGTTGGCCAGCGAACGCTCATCGAGCTCGGACAGCCACGAGTCGATCCGGATCGTCTCGGAGTCGAGCAGCGACTTCACGCGCCCACGTCCCGGGCAATTCGCAGTCCGGCGAAGATCTGACGCCGCGCGGGAAAATCCCAGTTGCGGAAGGTCGGGCTGATCACCCTCGACCGCGTAGCCCAGGATCCGCCGCGGAGCACCCTGTAGTCCAAGCCGAAGAAGACCTTCGAGTACTCCGGATAGGGGTGGGCTGCGAAGCCCGGATACCCGCCGAACGGGCTCGAGGTCCACTCCCACACGTCTCCGATCATGCCCAGGCATCCGTAGGGCGAGGCCCCGGCATCGAAGGCTCCGGCTGTCCCGGTGCCGCCGCCTAGCTGATCGACGTTGGCGTGCACGCCCGGAACGGATCGCTGCTCCCCCCACGGGAAGGCTCGCGCCGTCGAGATCTCCTGGTCCCAGGTCGCCGCCTTTTCCCACTCGGTTTCGGTGGGGAGGCGAGCACCGTGCGCTCTGGCGAAGGCGTCGGCCTCGAACCAGGAGATGTGGACGACCGGACGGTGCGGGTCAAGCGGCTCACGTCTTCCGAGGCGCCACTCGGCCCTCAGGTCCGGCGTCCACGCGCCTGGGTGAGTGATGTCGTACTCCTCCTTCCAGGACCAGCCCTCGTGCGACCACCATTCGCGCCGCTCGTAGCCGCCGCCCTCGACGAAGGTCAGGTAGGTGGCATTGGTGATCGGGGTTCGGCCGATCAGGTAGCTGCGCACATCCGTCTGGTGGCGCGGCCGCTCGTTGTCATACGCGAAGCCGTGGGCGGGCGCCCCGCGCGTGCACGGCCCGCCCGGGATCTCGACGAGCTCGAGGCCCGTGAGCGCATGCGAACCGTTCTGGGGCCGCGAGGCCAGCGGCCGGGCGCCCTCGATCGCGTAGTCGGGCAGGCGGCCGAGCTGGATCGTCTGGAGCATCGTCTCGTTGTGTTGCTGCTCGTGGCGCACGACCAGCTCGTGGAAGAAGCCGTCGCCGATTCCGCGCTCGTCGATCACCTCGAGCGTGCGGGCCCGCACCTGGTCGAGATACTCGCGCGCCCGCTCCGGGCCCAGGAAGGGCAGCTGGCCGCGGCCGGCCCGCGGGGTTTCGAACGCGTCGTACACCTCGGCCAGGTCCTCGCGGAGCAGCTCCCGCTGGCCGTAGCGATGAACCAGCCACAGATCCTCGAAGGCCGCGATGTGGCCGAGATCCCAGACCAGCGGGCTCATGAGCGTGGAGTGCACGCGTTCGAGGTCCTCGTCGGAGACCGCGGCGACGAGCGCGAGTGTCCGCTCGCGCGTCTCGGTTAGAGCGTCGATCAGTTCGTCCGCAGTGGACAGAACGGCCGGTCCCGGGCTTGCCATCGACATGCATTGTTCCATCGCCAGAATTACAGAAGGTGAAACCTTGGTTGTGAGCGGTCTGGCTGCGCGCCTGGCGGGCTCGCCGGCGCACCTACGACAGCCCGTAGCGCAGGTACAGGGATCCCGCCCGCTCGAGCACCCAGATCAACCGCAGCGGGCCCGGGTCCGGCAACTCGGGGCCGCTGGAGATCGTCGGTCCGTGGCCGCCGCCGGCGAGCTTTGCGGCTAGCGTGAGGAACAGCTCGTCGACCACGCCCTCGCGCACGAGCGCCCCGAACAGCGTCGGGCCGCCCTCGCAGAGCAACGTGCGGACGCCGTGCTCGGCGCGCAGCTGGCGCATCACCGTGAGGAACGTGAGCTCCCCCGGGTCCAGACGGACGACATCGACCTGGGCGCGTGCGCCGGCCAGGTCGACGTCCGTGGCGGTGAAAACGGCGACCCGCGCCTCGGGCTCATCGAACAACGGGATGTCCGCAGGTACGTCCCCGCTGCGGGTCACGATGACCGCCAGCGGCTCGGGCGCCGCCCCCGCCTCCACGCGCCGCCGGCGCCGTTCGGCGTCGGCGATCATCCGCCCGTAGCGCTCCGTGCGCATGGTCACCGTGCCGGCCATCACAGCGTCGACGGCTCCGCGCAGGCTGCGGAACATGGCCCGGTCGCCGTCGTCTCCGAGCGCCCCGGAGCGCCCGCCGAAGGTCGCGCGGCCGTCCACGCTGGCCACGAAGTTGGCCAGCGTGTAGGGGCGTTCGTCCGGCGCGTGGACGGCGAGGCCGAGGCTCGCGGTCAGATCCTCGAGCTCGACAGTGCGATGCTCCGGCAGCAGCTGACGGAAGTCCACGCCACGACTATAGGCTCGGCGCCGCCCCCCGTGGGCGCACGCTCCGCGCGAGCGCGGAGCCAACTGGAACGGATAGGCTGGCGACGATGAGGGTCAAAGAACTGGATCGTGGTGAGTTGATCGCCGTGATCGGCGGACTCGTGCTCGGCGTCTCGCTCGCCCTGACATGGTTCGATCTCGGCAACCGTCACGCCGTGCTCAACAGCTGCCACGGTCCGAACGGCACGTGCTCGGGCTGGGCGTCGCTCTCGATCCTGCGGTATCTGCTCCTGATCGCCGCCGTCGCACCGGCGATCCTGGCCTACATCATCCTCCGTGGGCACGCGCTCTCCTGGCCGCGTGGGGAGTTGACGGCGGTGATCGCGCTCACGGCGCTCACCTTCACGATCTTCCGCGGGCTCGTCGACAAGCCCGGCTCGCCGCCTGGAGAGATCTCGGTCAGCTACGGTTGGTGGGTGGCTGTGCTCGGCGGTGTCCTCATACTGATCGGCTCGATCGCGCGTGCCCGCGAGAGCGGCGCGCGGCGCAAGCCGCCCGGGGTGCTTTGAGCGGCTCGGCCCGGGCCTCGAGGCCAGATCGAAATCTGGCGCTGGAACTCGTGCGCGTCACCGAGGCGGCCGCTCTTGCCGCCGCGCGCATGGTCGGTCGCGGCGACAAGGAGGGGGCCGACCAGGCCGCCGTCGACGCCATGCGCCACGTGCTTGACGGGGTGGCCATGGATGGTGTGGTGGTCATCGGCGAGGGCGAGAAGGACGAAGCGCCGATGCTCTTCAACGGCGAGCAGATCGGAGATGGGAGCCCGCCACAGGTCGATATCGCGGTCGATCCGCTCGAGGGCACGCGCCTGACCGCATTGGGCATGCCCAGTGCGCTCGCGGTGATCGCCCTCGCCGAGCGCGGCTCGATGTTCGATCCCGGACCCTGCGTCTACATGGAGAAGATCGCCGGCGGTCCCGAGATCGCGGACCTACTCGATCTCGACCGCCCGCTGCCCGAGACGCTCCAGCTGATCGCCGAGCGCAAGCGCACCGACATCCGCGACGTGATGGTCGTGATGCTCGATCGCGAGCGCCATCAGGACATGATGAGCGAGGTCCGTGAGGCCGGAGCGCGCGTGCGGCTGATCCTCGACGGCGACGTCTCGGCGGCGATGCTCGCGGTCAGCGAGAACTCCCCGGTCGATCTGCTCTGGGGTATCGGCGGCACGCCCGAGGGCGTGATCTCGGCCGCGGCGATCAAGTGCATCGGCGGACAGCTGCTCGGCCGGCTCTGGCCCCGCAACGACGACGAGCGCAAGGCGGCTGTGGAGGCTGGTTACGACCTCGCGCGGGTGCTCAACTGCGACGACCTCGTGGCCGGGGAGGACGTGTTCTTCTCCGCCACCGGCGTCACCGACGGCGATGTGCTCCAGGGCGTCCGCTACCAGGGCGTTGAGGGCGCGACCACCGAATCGCTCGTCATGCGCTCGCGCTCCGGTACGGTGCGCCGCGTCTCGGCGCGCCATGACCGCGCGAAACTGCGCGCCCTGACCGGCGTGCGCTACGGCTGACCGCCGGGTCTCTGCCGGTTCTCAGGACCGGTGCGTCGACTGCTCGGCCGGCTGGGTCTCGGGATCGGATTCCGTTTCGGGGGTCTCGAAGCGCCCGACCTTGGACACGGCGAGGTCGAGCTTGGCCAGCGAACGCAGGAAGGCGTGGGTCACCAGGACGTGGATGTATGACTGCGTGCCCTTGTAGATCGGCATCCGGAAGCCGGCGGCGATGGCCGGGTAGAAGTTCGCCACCTCCACCTCGATGCGCACCTTCGTCCAGCCGTCCTCGCCGTCCTCGAGCCGCCTCACGTCTAGCGACAGGTAGCCCGAACCGCGGCCGGCGCGCGCGACGAGCAGACCGTCGCGGATGCGCCAGCGCACGCAGCCGTGGTCGCCGCCGAAGTCGTATTCGGGTGGGCCGAAGCGGAGCAGCTTGAGTGGGCGGATCAC
This sequence comes from uncultured Solirubrobacteraceae bacterium, assembly GCA_963725515.1. Taxonomy (GTDB): domain Bacteria; phylum Actinomycetota; class Thermoleophilia; order Solirubrobacterales; family Solirubrobacteraceae; genus Palsa-465. The sequence goes on from CAVRZB010000010.1 coordinate 24,803, forward strand.
GAGCACGACCGCGCGGTCGTCCTCGCCGTAGGCGACCCGGCACAGGCCGAGCGTGACCCGCGAGAGAAACAGCCAGTAGGTGCGGGCCAGGCGCTCCAGGTTGGTGGCGTTCCAGAGCGGGTCGAGGTCCTCCGTCCGCACGGTCACCTCGGCGGTCTGGACCGAGCGCACCGCGCCCTTGTCGTTGACGACGGTCGAGCGCCGCGGTGAGACGATCACCGCGCGCGCGGGGAGCCGAACCCGCCGGCGCCGGCGCATGGCCACGACGGCCGACACGGCGGCCAGCACAATGGCGATGATCGGGGTCGTCACGCCAGCCATTCTGCCCACTTCGGGATCCAGACTCACCGCGGCAGCGGCGAGAGCTCCACGAGTGACCCGGCTTCGAGCCGACCCTCGCCCGGCGGGATCAGCGCGAGCGCACCGGCGCCGAGCAGCGAGCTGATCAGATGCGAGCCCTGAGGACCGGTCGGCTCCGCGACAAGGCGCCCGGCCTGGCTATCCAGCCGGACCCGTACGGCCTGCTCGCGTCGAGGGTTCCTGCGCACGGAACTCGCGAGGATTGCCGTCTGCGTGGTCAGGCTGCCGACATGCTCGCCGGCCAGCGCGGCTAGCGCGGGTGCTACGAAGAGCACGAAGGTCACGAGCGCCGACACCGGATTGCCGGGCAGCCCGAAGACGAGCTCGCCCTCGGTGGCTCCGAACCACGTCGGCTTGCCCGGCTGGAGCGCGATCCCCCAGAAGCGCTCGCTGACACCGAGCGCTGCGAGCGCCGGCTTGACGTGGTCATGGGGGCCGACGGACACGCCGCCGCTGATCACGATCACGTCGGCTACGGCCAGTGCCGCACCGAGCGCTCGCTCGGTGGCGGCCCGATTGTCGCGCACGCGCTCGGGCCCGCTGACCAGGCCGTGGGAGCGGCGGACCAGCGCCGCGAGCATCGGCCCGTTGGAGTTGTGTATCTGGCCCGGGGAGAGCGGCTCGCCGGGCGCGCGGAGCTCGTCTCCGGTGCACAGGACCGCCACCCGGGGGCGACCGCCGACGATGAGCGTGGCGGCGCCCGCCCCGACCGCAGCGCCGAGCTCGGGCGCCCCGAGCCTCGTGTGCGCGCAGAGCACCGTGCTCCCCGCCCGCTGGTCCTCGCCGGCCTGCCGGATGTTCTCGCCGGGCTCGACCTCCGCCCTGGTCAGCACGCGGCCGTCCTGCACCTCGGTGTCCTCCTGGCGGATCACGGCGCGCGCGCCGGCCGGTACGGCCGCGCCGGTCGAGATGCGCACGGCCGCGCCCGGCTCGAGGCGCCGGTCCGAAGGCATGCCCGCGCGCGATTCCCCGACGATCGCCAGCGTCCGTCCGGCCGGCCCCGGCTCGAGGGCATATCCGTCCATGGCCGAGCTCGGGAACGGGGGCAGATCGTCGGCCGCCACCACGTCCTGAGCCAGCACCCGGTCGAGGGCTTCCTCGACCGGCACCGTCTCGGTGGCCAGTGGCACGACGGCCTCGAGCACCCGTCGCCGGGCCTCGGCAATGGTGATCAGGGCGGCGGCCATCGGACCATTGTCCGCGATCCGAGGAGGCCGGCCACGGCCTCCTCCGAGACAGCAATCGAGCCTGCGGATGCCCCGAGCGAGGGGAACTCGTGATACAAGGAGTGCCATGAAGCCTGGACCGCCACGACGGCGTCGTGCCAGACCAGTCGCCGATGCGCCGATGGATGCGCTTCTGGCGCGGGGGGAGGATCTCGCCAAGGGCTGGCTGCTGGCCGTGCTGGAGGACGCGCCGCTCGATGCCGCACCGGAGATCATGGCGGGCGAGCTGCCCCGCGTGGGGCCCCTCCTGTGTGCAGCGGTCAGCCGCGCCCTCGCCGACGAGCGTGAGCTGGAACGGCTCGAGGAGGGCGGAGATCTCGAGCCCCTGGCCGCCCGGGCCGGTGAGGTGGTGGGTGCTCGCAGCGTGCAGGACACGGTGCGGGCTGTCGAAGCGCTGCAGGCCGTGATCTGGAGCGCGCTGCGCGAGGAGCTCTCCTACGCCGACTCCGATCTGATCTCCGAGCTGGCCGAGCGCCTCGCGCTCGTGACCGACCTCATGCGGCTGGCTGCGATCAAGCGCAGCGAGGGCTCAGCTGTGGTCGCGGAGCCCCCGGCCGCGCCCGAGGCCCGCCCGCGGGCGCCGGAGCCCGAGCCGCCCGAGGCCCGCCCGCGGGCGCCGGAGCCCGAGCCGCCCGAGGCCCGCCCGGAGCCCGAGCCGCGCGCCGCGGCGCCCGAGCCGCCGCCCGCCCCCGGCCCCCAGGTGCGCGCGTCGGAGCCCCAGGCGCCCGCGCCGCCACCGCATGCGCCCGAGCCGCCGCGCGCTCCCGGCCCAGAGGACACCCCGGTCGCGGACCCGGGTTCCACGCCGGCGGCCAGAGCGGCGGCGCCGCCGGACCCGAGCGCCCTGTGGCTCACCGCGTTCGAGGCCGAGATCGCCAGCGCCGTGGAAGCGGGTACGCCCCTGTCGCTTCTCCGGGCCGAGCTCGATGACGCCGAGCGCGTGCTCGCGGTCGAGCCGGTGGGCGAGGCCAACGCGACCTTTGGCCGCTTCGCCCAGGCGGTGCGCAGCGCGGTGCGGCGCCAGGACATCCTCGTCTGTGAGACCGATTCGCGTGCCTGGATCATCGCTCGGGAGACGGCCCGCGCGGGCGCTCAGGCGCTCGGCAGCCGAATCGCCCACGCGGTCGGTGAGGCCGCGCCGTGGCGCGGCGCGCCGCTGCGCGTGAGCGTGGGCGTTGCCGTGCTCGGTGAGGACGGCAACGATTCGGCGACCCTCGTCGAGGCGGCCGAGGAGGCCGCCTACGCGGCGTCGGCCAGCGGCATCGGCATCGTCCGCGCCGTGCCGTCACCGCCACACCGCGAGGACGACGGCCCGTCGCTCGCGAGTTAGCCGCCTGATTGCCGCTGATCCGCCGGTGCGGTCAGTGCGAGGGCAGCGAGACGGCGCCGATCGTCTCGGTGCCGGGGATGCCGAGCTTGGCCGCCGTGGCGAGGGTCAGGTCCCAGTCGGCGTGATTGGCATAGGGGCCGCGGTCGATGACCGGAACGGTCATCGTCTTGCCGTTCCAATAGATGGCCACCTTGGTGCCGCACGGCAGCGTCCGGTTGGCCACGCCGAGGGTGTGATGCGTGAGCGTCTCGCCGCAGGCGGTCTGCGAGCCCCACGAACCCTCGCCGTAGGTGGTGGCGATCGCAGGGCGATAGACGGTCAGCGTGAGCGACGGTGAGCTCGCGGCCGCGTAGGAGCTGAGCGGACCGGATGTGACGATCACGCGCATCGCCATGCGACCTGTGTGGTTGGTCTTCCAGACCGCCGTGTACGAGCCGTTGGGGGAGATGACGGCGCTCGCGGCGCGCGTCCAGCCGGCCTGCTTGTCGAGCCGCTCGATGACCGCGGTCTTGCCCGCTGCCGAGCGCGCGGCGCTGCCGACGAAGTGGATCTCATGGCGCAGCAGCACCGAGATCCGGGCGCTGAGCGTGATTCCGTTGCCGCTCACGGTCTGCGTGACGTTCCCGGGCTGAACCGTGCCGCCCGCAGCCGAGCGGCCCGAGCTTCCGCTGCCGGCACCGGGGCCGAAACCGGCGCCTCCGGAGTTCGCTACGGCGATGGCGGGAACAGCAAGCGCACCCAAAATGAGCACGACGACAAGGTTCGCTTTGGCGCGTCGGGTCACGACCGTGGGTCTCCAGTCTCTTCGCTTGATGCCTACGGGGTGAGCTGACGGGCTCGCGCTTTTGGCGCTACGGCCCTCGACAGGACCGATTCGCCCCTGCGGGCCGAGACGGACCGCAAGTGGTTCCCCCGCCGACCGCCCGCGGACGGACGATCGCTCGGCTTGGAAGTTGCGGCAGTATACGAAACTGGGCCGTCGGCGTTATGACGACGAGTGGCGCGCGGTCGCGCTTGGCTAGGGCCGCGGCAGACGCGAAACGGCGCTGCGTAGCGCTCGAGCACCCGCGGAGAGACCGATCTCGGCGAGCTCGGCAGCCGCCTGGACGGCCGTCCCGATGATGTCCGTGCCGCTCGGCTGACGCTTGGCGGCCGGGGTGGGCCCCGGGGTGCCGGCCGGCTGCGGTGGCTGGCGCAGACTGCGGGGCGCGGCCGCCTTCTCGGTCGCCGCGGGCTTGGGTACGGCTGTACGGCCCTTCGCCTTCGCTCGGGGCCTCGCAGCCGACTTGGGTGTGGCTGTGCGGCCCTTCGCCTTAGCTCGGGGTGTCGCAGCCGGCTTACGGACCGCCGTCGGCTTACCGCCGCTTGCGCGCTCGCGGCCGGCAGCCGCCTTGGGCGCGGCTGCGGTCGCGGCTGGACCGGCGGCCTCGGCTGGACCGGCGGCCTCGGCCGGCGCCGGCGCCGGCGTCGCCGCGGCGCCGGCTGCCGCGGCCCGCTTGCCGCTGCGCCGATGTGGGCGCGTCCGCGGCAGCGAGCCGAGGACCTCGGAAGGACGATCGTCGCTCATGGCCAGGCATGATCGCGCACGTGGCGCCGGCGTGCGATGTGGGCGCTCGCTGTGGCCCGCAGAAGCTCCCTCAGCGGGCAATCTCGCCGCCGACAGAAAATTTGTCGCCGAAACTTGAAACGGGTTGACGCGTTTTGCGTAGTAGATGTGAACCTTGCGCCCGCGAGCGGGTGCTGGCCGCGTTGCCAGCCGGCGAAGGTCCGGACTACAGGCCCAGAAGCGGCTTGCCTTCAAAAAAGATAGTGCCTATACTTCAGTGCAGTGTTTGACTGGCGGATGTGCGCCCTCAGAGCGCCGTCCGCTATTTGATCCTCAGCGCAGGGGAACGGACCAACCTCGAGCGCGAACGACGGAAACGGAATCAGATGTCAGTAGCGGAATTGCAGGAACTTGAAGAGATCAAGGGACTGGTCAATCGCGGGCAGCAGCTTGGCGTCCTCACGTACGCCGAGATCGCCGGAGCGGTGTCGGAGCTCGATCTCGACGAGGCAGACGTCGAAGAGCTGCACGGCTATCTGGAGCGGGCTGAGATCGAGCTCGTCGAGGAGGTCGATCCGGCCCTGGCAGCTGCCGAGGTTGAGCGGGCGCCGGACAAGCGCGGCAGGCGCAAGGCCAAGACCGCACTTGACCTTAAGCCGGACATGACGACCGATTCCCTTCAGCTGTTCCTGAAGGACATCGGCAAGGTGCGGCTCCTGACCGCACAGGAAGAGGTCGACCTGGCCAAGCGGATCGAGCGCGGTGACCTCGATGCCAAGCAGAAGATGGTCGAGTCGAACCTGCGACTGGTCGTGTCGATCGCCAAGAACTACCGCAACCAGGGCCTGCCGTTCCTGGACCTGATCCAGGAGGGGACGCTCGGACTCGTCCGCGCGGCGGAGAAGTTCGACTACCGCAAGGGGTTCAAGTTCTCCACCTATGCCACTTGGTGGATCCGGCAGGCGATCGCCCGTGCCCTGGCCGACAAGGCCCGGACCATCCGTATCCCGGTTCACGTCGTCGAGAAGCTCAACAAGATCGGTCGCGCCGAGCGCAAGCTGGTGACCGAGCTGGGCCGCGAGCCGACCGCCGAGGAGATCGCCGAGGTGACAGGAATCGAACCCGACGAGGTGGAGTCCATCAAGCGCTCCGCGCAGGCTCCCGTGTCGCTCGAGAAGCCCGTCGGCGACGAGGAGGAGTCCGAGTTCGGTCAGTTCATCGCTGACGAGCGGGCCGAGTCCCCGTACGAGCGCGCGGCGGAGATCCTCACCAAGGAGGCTCTGCGCGAGGCGCTCGAGAACCTCTCCTACCGGGAACGGCGCGTGCTCGAACTGCGCTACGGCCTCGGTGGCGAGCACCCGCGCACGCTGGACGAGGTCGGCCGGACGTTCAACGTCACCCGTGAGCGGATTCGCCAGATCGAGAACCAGTCGCTGAAGAAGCTCCAGTCGCTGGCCGAGGCGCAGAAGCTCCGCGACGTAGCCTGAGGGTTGCGGTTTGCTCCCGGCCGGGGGCAAACCGCTGTCCAGGCGCTGACCGGCCGGCTCAAGCGCGCTCCGCCCAACGCCGATGAGCGTTGGGATGCTCGATCTCAACGAAGCGCTCCGTTACATCGTCGGCTCCGAGGCCTCCGATCTGCACCTGAAGGTTCCGGCCCGCCCGCTGGCGCGCATCCACGGGACGCTCAAGCCGATCGAGGAGTACGAGCCGCTGCGGCCCCAGGACACCGAGCAGCTGCTCAGCGAGATGCTCACCGATGCCGAGAAGCTCGGCGAGTTCGCGCGCGACGGCGAGGTCGACTTCGCCTACTCGCTGCCCGGGCTGGCCCGCTTCCGTGTCAACGCCTTCCGCCAGCGCGGCACGATCTCGATCGTCCTGCGCGTGATCCCCTACGGCGTGCGCACGATCCAGGACCTCGGCCTGCCGGCGGTTCTGGGTCAGATCGCCGACGAGGAGCGTGGCCTCATCCTCCTGACCGGCACGACCGGTTCCGGCAAGTCGACGACGCTGGCCGCGATCATCGACTTCATCAACCAGACCAAGGCGCGGCACATCGTCACGATCGAGGACCCGATCGAGTATCTGCACAACGACCGCACCTCGATCATCAACCAGCGCGAGGTGGGCACGGACACCGGCTCCTTCGGCCGCGCCATGCGGCGCGTTCTGCGCCAGGACCCAGACGTGATCCTGATCGGGGAGATGCGCGACGAGGAGACGGTCCGCACGGCGCTCTCGGCGGCTGAGACCGGCCACCTCGTGCTCTCGACCGTGCACACGATCGATGCTCCGGAAACCGTCAACCGGATCATCGACTTCTTCCCGCTGCACGAGCAGAACCAGGCGCGAGCGATGCTCGCCGGCACGCTCAAGAGCGTCATCTCCCAGCGTCTGGTGCCCACGCCCGACCGCAACGGACGAATCGCCGTGTGCGAGATCCTGCGCATGACCGGGCGGGTGCGCGACATGATCATGAACCCCGAGGAGACCGGCCGACTGCGCGAGGTCATCACCGAGGGGGAGTACTACGGCATGCAGACCTTCGACCAGGCGCTGCTGCACCACTTCCAGGCCGGCCGCGTGGCCATGGAGGACGCCCTGCGGGTCGCCACGAGCCCGCACGACTTCAAGCTGCTGGTCTCCTCCGAGGGCCGCACGGCCACCTCGATGGAGGACCTTGGTGGCCGCTCGAGCACGGCATTGGGTCCGGAGACCCTGCATCGTCCCTCCGGCTCGATCGAGCCGGAGGAAGCCGACCTCGTCGGCTCGACGCCGAGCCCGGCTCCCGGCGCCTGACCGGTCGCGCGGCGCGGCGCGGCGTTCGGCCCCGGCGGTCCATGACTGGCCCACCGGGCGCGCCCGACTGCCCATTCTTCACTTCAGTTGGTGAAGCATTGCGCTAGAATGGGCAGTCGTCATGACTACTGATTCGTCCTGCCCGGTCTGTCGCACAGCGGAGATCGTCTGCGGAAAGTGGACTCTGCTGGTGATTCGGGACCTCGCCGACGGCCGGTCGCGGTTCTGCGAGCTCGAGCGTTCGCTGCAGGGCATCAGCCCCAGGACGCTCTCCCTGCGCCTGCGGGCGCTCGAGGAAGAGGGCATCGTCCGGCGCCAGACCTATCCTGAGGTGCCGCCGCGCGTCGAATACGCGCTCACCGCCAAGGGCCGTGCTCTCGTGCCGTTGATCGAGGACATGCGCTCGTACGGACGCGAGTGGCTGGGCGGCGACTGTGCCCCGGGCGAGGACGCCGCGGCGCAGGGCATCGAGCCTTCGACTTCGGTCCGCGAGCCGGCCGTCGCCGCCTGAGCGGCGGGGCGCGGTGCGGATTGCCGTCTCAGCCGACGAGCTGACCGGAGTCGCGGATGCACTGCCGGACGAGTTGCGGCGCCGCGGTCACGACGTGATCCTGCGCGGCGCGTACGCCCCTGAGGGTCCGGCCGACTGGGCGTGGGCCAGCGAGGCGGCAGCGCGCGACGTGGTGGACGGCAGGGCCGAGCAGGCGGTGGTGGCGTGCTGGACCGGAACCGGCGCCTCGATCGCCGCCAACAAGGTCACGGGGATCCGCGCGGCGCTGTGCACCGATGCGCCCACGGCGGCCGGAGCGCGCCGCTGGAACGACGCCAACGTACTGGCGATCAGCCTGCGCTCGACCTCGGGCGCCGAGCTGGCCGAGATCCTCGACGCCTGGTTCGCGGCTTCGGCTAGCGACGAGGGCGCCGACGTCCGCAACGTCGCCCACCTCGTCGAGATCGAGCGCACCGCCTAGCCGCAGAACTGCAAGCGCCGGTGCGCCGGAAGGATCGCCTCCCCGGGCGGAGAATCCGCGGATCGTGCGCAACGGCTCCCTCCGACAGCTGCTCGAGGCGTTCGCCGCCGACGCGGCGCTGCATCTCTCCGCCGATACGGCGGGGGGCGCCGAGGTGCCGTTCGAGGTCATCGAGGAGCCCGGTGCGCGCGCCCCGCTGTACTGCTACCGGCCGCTGACCAGCGTGTTCATCCGCGAGCGGCTCGGCCTGCTCGGATCGCTCCCGAGCTACGCCCCGGCGGCCCGCGCCCTCGAGGCGGTGGATGGTGTCGACGAGTACCTTCGCGGCCGTGGCGAGGCGCGCATCCCAACCGAGCCGCGCGAGCGCGCCGATGCCGCGCTGCGCACATTCCTCAACCACGTGTTCGCCGAGCGGAGCGATTTCAGCTACGAGGAGGAGCGCTTCGAGGCCGCGTTCGGCGAGCTCGAACGGGCGCTCTTCGATGGGCGCTGCGCGGCCACCGTGGTCGCGCCGCTGCTCGGGGTCGCGCTCGATCTCTCCACCACCGAGATCGCGCTCGGTGATGGGTTGTCCCTGATCCGCGGTGACGAGCTTCAGGACGCGCCGGGAGATGCCGTGTGGGGTTACGGCGAGGCCCCCAACGTGCTCGCGGTGCTCACGCTCGCGCAGGATCGCGACGAGCGCCCGCCGGTCTCCGTCGCCCGCAAGCGCTTTCGGCGCCTGCTCACCGCGCTGCGGCTCTTCGAGCGCGGCGGCTTCGCGCTCGGCCCCGTGGCCTGGGCGCGCTCGGACGCCGGGCCGTGGCGCACCGTGCCCCTGGGCGGCAGCGGACGGCCGCGCTCGGTGACCACGATCCCCGAGATGCACGAGGACGAGCTGCGGGCCTTCTGCAACCTGGTAGCCCGGCGCTCGCCCAACGGGGGCGAGATCGCCTGGGCGCTGTCGCGTTTCGAGATGGGCTGCGAGCGGCTGGCCCCGTTCGAGGCGCTCACGGACTACCTGCTCGCGCTGCGCGCGCTGCTCGAGCCCGAGGGCGCGGCCAGTGGCCGTCTCGCCCAGCGCCTGGCGGCGATGTGTGCCGAGCCGCTCGACCGGCCCGCGCTGGCCGAGCGCACCGCACACGCGATCTCCCTCGAGCGCGCGGTTATCGCGGGCCTGGCGCCCGCGGAGACGGGCGTCGACGCGCTCGTCGATGAGCTGGCCGAGCACCTGCGGGCGCTCCTGCGCGACACGCTGTGCGGGCATCTGGACGCAGACCTGTGCGGAATCGCCGACTCGCTGCTGGCCGAAGCCGCGCTGGCCGGCGTCTAGAGGAGCGCAGCACACCTTGGGCGCGGGCGGTGGCCGGAGCGTGGATCCGGCCACCGAGACGTCCTCATGCGGCAAACGTATTCTTGGCCCGTGTTCCACGTCGAACTGCGCCAGTTCCCGCACGTCGCCCGCACGTTCAACCTGAGCGAGGAGGAACTGGTCCAGCAGATAGCGGGCCCGTGGATACGCGGCGAGACGATCGAGCTCGGGGAGCGGCGCTGGGCGCCCGAGCGGGCGCGGCTGACCGTCGTCGAGGGCGAGCGCTTGCGCGACGACGAGATCGGCATGGGACGCGGCTGGGCGAACGCCACCAGGGGCGGCCAGGATGTGACCGAGAAGCTGCTCGGGGCGCTGCGCGCCGCCGAGCCCGGCGGCTCGCTGGCTGAGTTCAAGCGCGAGGTGCTCGCCCAGGCAGCGATGGGGAGGATCGGCCTGCACCAGGTGGTCTGGCTGGCCAACGCCAGATATCCCGAGCGCCGCGTCAGTGAGCGCATGGCCGTCGCCGAACAGGCGGTCTGGGAACTGCTGCACGAACGTCGTCTGAGGATGCGCGCCGGCGCCGGCGCGGACGGCGAAGCGCCGGTGGCGGCCCAGAGCGAGTGGCAGCCGACGCTGTTCTCCTGGGCGGCGTGGGCGGATCCACGGACCCCGAGCGTGCTGCTCGAGCGCATGCCCGAAGCCGAGGTCGGCTAGGCCACGAGCTCGTCGATCATCCGGCGCCGCTCGGCGTCGGAAGCGAACAGGTAGTGGTGCACGCGCAACAGCCCCTCGACGTCGTGGACGTCGTCGTCCAGATGGGGGACGAGCAGCAGCGGCCGGCCGTCGAGCTCGGCCTCGAGCCGGGCGATGTTCTGCTCGTCACGCCGTGCGAGCACGTGGTATTCGGCGTAGTTCGCGGCCACGCGGGTGGCCAGCTCGAGTCCGAGCTCCTCCTTCAGCGCGGCGATGATCTCGGGTGACTCGGCATCGCCGAGCACGTGGTGAACGCGGTTGACGATCACGCCGGCGAACGGGAGACCACCCTCGTCGAGGGTGCGCCGAAACCAGATCGCCTCATCGATCGGCTCGCCCTGCGCCGAGGTGATCAGCAGGAAGGCCGTGGTGCGCGCCTTGAGCATCTTCTCGACCTGATTGGCTCGCTCGCTGAAGTCCTTGGTCATGCCGCCGAGCAACTGGAAGAAGGTCGAGAGGTCGGCTAGCAGGTCGACGCCGGTTATCCGGCGCAGCCCGCCGAGCAGCGCACCGGTCCCCCGGCCCAGAACCCTCATGCCCAGACCCGTCGGACGCATGAACGCCTTGAGCGCGCGACCCTCGAGAAAAGAGGTCAGACGCCCGGGAGCGTCGAGGAAGTCGAGCGCGTTGCGCGACGGCGGAGTATCGAGCACGAGGAGATCGAAATCGCTCTCGCGGTCGAGCTCGTAGAGCTTCGAGATAGCGGTGAACTCCTGTGAGCCCGAGACCGCCGTGGACAGCTCGCGGTAGACGCGGTTGGCCTTGATCTCCCCGGCGCGCTCGGGATCGGCGGCGAGGCGATCGATGAGCTCGTCAAACGTCCGCTTGGGGTCGAGCATCATCGCCCAGAGCTCGCCCCGGATCTCGCAGGCCGAAGCCGGCGAGCCGCTCCGGGGGCACCCGGCAGGGCTCGTTCTCGAGCTCCTCCAGTCCGAGCGCGTTGGCCAGGCGCCGCGCGGGATCGATCGTCACGACCGCGACCTTGGCGCCCTCGGCCGCCATGCCGAGCGCGATCGCGGCCGCACTCGTCGTCTTGCCCACCCCGCCGGAGCCCCCGCAGACACAGACGCGCTTGCCCTCGAGCAGTCTGGCGACGCTCATCCGGCCTCCTCGGTCGAACCGGCGGGCGAGCGCGTCGGCAGGCTCCGCACCGAGGCCACCGGCGATCCGTCCAGGCCCGCCTCCAGGGCATCGGCCAACAGATCGAGGTCGGCGCGCCTGATCCGCTCGGTGAACAGGAACGGCAGCGGCAGCAGCTCGTTACCCAGGCCGTCGGCGAGGCGCGCCCGCTGCTCGCGCTGCATGGCGGCGCGGGAATTGGCCGAGATCGCGGCGGCCAGCGCGGTCCGGGCCAGCGGTGACCCGGCGCTCTCGTACGCCCGCAGGAGTTTCTTGCCCTGCCGGGGTCCGAAGCGCTCGGGGAAGACGGCGTTGAGGATCACGGCATCGAGCCCCAGGCCGTCGCGCTCCAGCGCGTCGCGCAGCGCAAGGGTCTCGTTGACGGGCATCTCCTCCGGGGTGGCCACCGCGGCCACGGCGGTGAAGTCGCGGTCGGCGATCGTCGCCGCGATCGCGCGGCCCTGGTGCGCGATCGGTCCGACCCTGGCAATGTCGGCGAACGTGCGCGGCGTACGCAGGATGCCGACGCCGTGACCGCTCGCCGGCGCGTCGACTACTACGAAGTCGTAGGGCGCGGCGCCGTGGGTCCGCCGCTGGATCTGGGTGAGCTCCCAGACCTTGCCGATGCTGAGCAGCTCGCGCATTCCCGGGGTCGCCATCGCGAAGGCATGAAACAGCCGTGTCGAGCCGAGTGCCTGTCCGAGCGGACCTGTCTTGACCCGCAGGTACTCCTCCATGGCGTGCTGGGGGTCGATCGAGATCGTGAACAGACCCGGTGCGATCTCGAGCTCGCCATAGTTCGGCCCGCTGCGGTCGAAGGTCTCGCTCACCCGGTGCTGGCTGGCCAGCTCGGCGACGATCGTGCGCCGGCCACGCCGGGCGGCGAGCAGCCCAAGCGCGATCGCGACCGTCGACTTGCCCACGCCCCCTTTGCCGGTCACGAACACGAGGCGTCGATCGAGAAGCCCAGGCACGGCGATTCAAAATAGCGTCTGGACCGAAGCGGCCCGCCCTGCCCCGGTGAAGGAATCGCCGCCGGACGTGCGAATACAGGCGCGTATGAGTTTCCCCCACGCATCGGAGCCTCCCGTGACGATCGGCTGCAAGGTGATCGCGTTCGCCAACCAGAAGGGCGGCGTCGCCAAGACCACCACCACGCTGAACCTCGCTGTCGCCTTCGCCGAGGAAGGCCACCGCGTGCTGTGCTGCGACATGGACCCGCAGGGCAACCTGACCATGTCGCAGGGCATCGACCCTGACACGCTGGACAAGTCGATGTACGACGTGCTCGTTCATGACACATCGATCCGCGAGGTCGTGCGCAAGCGCGAGGTCGATGTCGCCTGCGCGTCGATCGACCTGGCCGGTGCCGAGATCGCGATGTCCACGATGATCGGCCGCGAGCGCAAGCTGCAGAAGGCCCTGGCGCGCGTCGCCGAGGACTACGACTTCGTGTTCATCGACACTCCGCCGAGCCTCGGATTGCTCACGATCAACGCCCTGACGGCGGCCAACAAGGTAATCGTCCCCGTGCAATGCGAGTATCTGTCCATGCGCGGACTGATCCAGCTGCAGAACACACTCGCGATGATCCGGGAGAACCTGAACCCGGACGTCGAAATCGAGGGCATCCTGCCCACCCTCGTGGACACTCGCACGCTGCACGCCAAGGAGGCGATCGAGCTGCTCGAGGAGAACTTCGGTGACCGTGTGTTTGCGTCGAGGATCAGAAAAACCGTGCGCTTTGCCGAAGCACCGGTGAAAGGTATGTCGGTGCTGAAGTACGATCCGGACGGTTTGGCGGCTCATGCCTATAGGCAGCTCGCGAAGGAGGTCCTCTCACATGGCCAGCTCTAAGCGCGCGAGCATGCGCGAAGGTCCGCTTGCGGCCCTGTTCCGTAAGACGGCGGACGATGGCACCGGCGAGGCCACCCCGCCGGAAGCGCCGCGCGAAGAGCCGGCAGCCCCCGCGCCGCCCCGCGCCGAGACCCGCCGGGAAGCGCCGGCGCGTCCGCACCCGGCGTTGGAGCCCGAAGCCGACGAGCAGGCCGAGGTCGAGCACCACATCCCGTCGCCGCAGGAGCGCCTCCGGCACGCCTTCTCGGCCGACATCCCCGAGAACCTGCTCGAGCGTCCGTCCGGGCGCCAGCGGCCCGCGTCGCCGCCGGCCGACGTCTATGCCCGCCCTGAGCGCGTGCAGGAGAGCTTCGCCGTCGAGCCGACGGTCGGCAGCCCCGTGCTGCGCGTGGTCGGCGTCGGCGGAGCCGGCGTCAACGCCGTCAACCGGATGGTCGAGGCCGAGGTCGAGGGCGTCGAGTTCCTGGCCATCAACACCGACCTTCAGTCGCTGCAGCAGTCCGCGGCCCACGAGACGCTCCACATCGGCGACGGGATCACGCGCGGACTCGGCTCGGGCTCGGACCCGAACCTGGGCCGTCAGGCGGCGATGGAGGAGCACGATCGCATCAAGGCGATGCTGCGCGGCTCCGACATGGTCTTCATCGCGGCCGGTGCCGGCGGCGGCACCGGCACGGGCGCCGCGCCGATCGTGGCGCGGATCGCTCGCGATCTCGGGGCCCTGACCGTAGGGATCGTGACGCGGCCCTTCCAGTTCGAGGGCTCGCGCCGGCGTGACCAGGCCGAGCACGGGATCGCCGCGCTGGCCGCTGAGGTCGACACGCTGATCGTGGTGCCCAACAACCGCCTGCTGTCTGTGCTCGAGCGCGGCACGTCGATGGTCGACGCGTTCCGCGTCGCCGATGATGTACTGCGCCAGGGCGTCCAGGGCATTTCCGACCTCGTGACGCTTCCCGGCCTGATCAACCTCGACTTCGCCGACGTCCGCACGATCATGTCCGACGCGGGCAACGCGCTGCTTGGAATCGGCATGGGGACCGGCGACCGCCGCGCGATCGAGGCCGCCGAACAGGCCGTCGCCTCGCCGCTGCTCGAGACGAGCATGGACGGGGCCCGCTCGATCCTGCTCTCGATCACGGGTGGCCACGATCTGTCCCTGTGGGAGGTCAACGAGTCAGCCAAGGCCGTGGCCGAGGCCGCTCACCCCGACGCGAACATCATCTTCGGAGCAATGGTCGACGAGAAGCTCGACGACCAGATCTGGGTGACCGTCGTGGCCACCGGCTACGGCGAGCGGCGCTCGCGCCCGCGGGAGCAGGAGCGCCCTGGGGCGAGCGACCGCGTGGAGTCCGACTCACGCCCGGCGCTGCGTGAGCCGCCGGGTGAGCCCCGGGTGACACGCGCGCGGCCTCGCGTGGCGAGCTCGCCGCTCGAGCTCGACGTCCCTGAGTTCATCCCGCGCCGCTGACGCTCAAGGATCGGCGCCTGGCCTTGTCCTCGGTCTCTCGTGTGCGGCCGCGCACGGATTCCGTTATGACAGCCTCGTGCCCATGTCCTCACGAGGGGTCGTAGCCGCCGGTCATCCGTTGAGCGCCCGCACGGGCGCCGACGTGCTGAGCGCAGGCGGCAATGCGGTCGATGCCGCGGTGGGGGCGATGCTGGCCTCGTTCGTCTGTGAGCCGCTCTTGACCGGGCTCGGGGCGGGCGGGTACATGCTCGTCGTGGCCCCCGGGCGGGCGCCCGTGCTGCTGGACTTCTTCGTCGAGGCCCCGGGCCGGGGTGGTGTGGGCCGAAGCTCGGAGCTGATCCCGATCTCCATCTCCTTCGGCGACGCGGTCCAGGTCTTCAACATCGGCGCGGCGTCGGTGGGAACCTTCGGCACGCCGGCCGGCCTGTGCGAGGCGAACCGGCGCTTCGGGCGGATGCCGCTGGCCGAGCTCGTGGTCCCCGCGGTGGCGTTGGCCAGGGACGGCGTCGCGGTGACCGCGCAGCAGGCCTACCTGTTCAAGATCCTCGGCGAGATCGTGCTCGCCACGCCCGAGGCCGCGGCCATGCTCGCGCCCGGCGGCCGCGTCCCGAGGGAGGGCCAGGTCATCCGCCAGCCCGAGCTCGCCGATGCGCTGCAGCGACTCGGAGCCGAGGGCGAGGCGCCCTTCTACAGCGGCGACATCGCCGCGGCGATCGCCGACTGGATCGGGGTGCGCGGCGGGACGCTGACCGCCGCGGACCTCGCCGCCTACAGGGTGATCGACCGCGAGCCGGTGCGTGCGGGCTATCGCGGGCGCGAGGTGCTCACCAACCCGCCCGCGTCGGCCGGCGGCATTCTGCTGGCGCACGCGCTCGCGCTGCTGGATGCCACTCCGGGTCGGCCGAGCGTCGAGCGCATCGTCGAGGTCATGGAGAGCGTCCAGAGCGCCCGCACCTCCGAGTTCATGGCCGGCCTGAGCGAGCCAGGTTTCGCCGAGCGCTTTCTGGCCGGCCACGCCGGGACCGTTGCCGAGACCGGCGGTGCGGTCGGCCCGCTCGGCTCGACCACGCACATCTCGGTGATCGATGGCGACGGCTGGGCCTGCTCGGTGACCTGCTCGAACGGATCGTGCTCGGGCGAGCTCGTTCCCGGCACGGGCGTGCATCTGAACAACATGCTCGGCGAGCAGGACCTGAACCCGCTCGGCTTCCATCGTCATCCCCCGGGACGGCGCCTGCCCAGCATGATGGCGCCCACCGTGGTGCTCAGGGACGGCGCCCCGGAGCTCGTGCTGGGGAGCGCGGGCTCGAACCGAATCCGCTCGGCGATCCTGCAGACGATCGTCCGCGTGCTCGATGAGGGGCTGCGGGCCGGAGACGCGGTGCAGGCGCCGCGGGTCCATTTCGAGGACGGCATCGTCTATGCCGAGCCGGGCATCGACACCGGCAGCCTCGAGGCGGCCGGCCGGGCGATCGGGCGCTTCCGCGAGCGCAACCTGTTCTTCGGCGGCGTGCAGGCCGCCCAGCGCGAGCAGTCGGGCTCGTTCACCGGCGGCGGCGACCCGCGTCGCGGCGGCGCCGCGCTCGTCGTCGGCTGAATGAGCGCGCTGGGCCCGCTTGAACGAGTGCGCTCGGCGTCGGTTGAACGGGTACGGGCGTCAGTCGTTGGCGGCGCGGGTGCTGCCGCCGGCGGGCCCGGTCTGGAACCAGGCCAGCACGAAGCAGGCGAGCCCGAGCAGGAAGGCCGCGATTCCATGCTTGGCGTGGTGCGTGCTCGAGCCGGCCTGGTGACCGGGGAAGAAGCTCGGCAGATCATTGGCCGTGGAGACCCAGTAGATCACCGCGATCACGATCAGGACGATGCCGAGGAGCACGGCGGGCAGGATCAGCTTGCGGTTCTTGGTCATCGGAAACCTCCAGGGATCAGGTGAGGGCGAAGCCGATCGTCAGGGCGAGCCCGACGACCCCACAGTAGATCGCGAATGGCGTGAGCCGGTTGGTCTCGAAGTAGCGCATCAAGAAGCGCACCGACAGATAGGCGGTGATGGCGGCGCAGAGCGCGGCCACGAGGGCCGGGCCGCGCACGCCGTTGCCATCCTTGCCGAGCAGCTCGGGAATCTTGAGCGCCGCCGCGGCGCCGATGATCGGCGTGGCCAGCAGGAAGCCGAAGCGGGCCGCGTCGCGGTTGTTCAGTCCGACGAGCAGGCCGCCGGCCATCGTCACCCCGGAGCGCGAGATGCCGGGTATCAGGGCAAGCGCCTGCGCACCGCCCACGCTGGCCGACTGGCGCCAGGACACACGCGTGGCGATCCGCCGGTCGCCGTCCGGGTCCGGCTCCTCGGTGCCCGGTGCGCGTCGGCGCAGGCGCTCGGCGCCGTAGAGCAGGGCGCCGTTGGCCATCATGAAGATCGCCGCCGAGGTGGGGGAGGCGAAGAGCTTGCGCAACGGCTGCTCGAGCAGCAGGCCGAGGATGCCGGCGGGAATCGTGCCGACGACCAGCAGCCAGCCGAGCTTGGCATCGGGATCGCCGATCTCGCGGTCGCGCAGCGAGCGCCCGATGCCCTTGACGATCCGCACCCAGTCCTGCCAGAAGAACCCGAGCAGGACGAGCGCGGTGGCCAGGTGGACCGCGACCAGGAACGAGATGAAGAACTTGTCGTTCTGGTGGATGTTCCAGCCGAACACGCGCGGTAACACCACCGCGTGGCCCAGGCTGGAGATCGGGAAGAGCTCCGAGAACCCCTGGAGAAGGCCGAGAACAACCGCCTGAAGATAAGAGATGGGATGCATGAGATGTAGGTAAGCCCGCCGACGGAGCGGGCCACCGCGAGACATGTCCGAGGGCTGGCCCTGGCCGTCACGAGCGCCCAGAAGCCATGCGCCCGGCGGCGGCGGATGATACCCGCGTCGGCATAACGACGAGATGAAGAGCGTGGGCCGGCGGGTCGCGACGCGGGATCAGGCACGATGAGGAGCTTGCGCGGCTTGGTGATCAAGCGAACCGTCGCCCGGACGACGGCATGCGGGCTGCTGGCGGCGTTCGGCGGCTGCGGCCTGAACGTGGCCTCACCCGACCTGTTCGTCCTCACGCGCACCGGCCATGGGGCGGAGCTCATGCTGCTCGTCAACGACGGTGGGACGATCCGCTGCAACGGCGGACCGTCCAAGCCGATCCCCGACAGCCTGCTGCTGAGCGCACGCAACCTGGTGACCCGGCTGGCCCCGGACGCCAAGCGCAAGCTCACGGTTGCTCCCGGGCCCGGGAGCGTGTACTCGTTCAACGTCAAGCTGTCGGACGGGACCGTGACCTTCGGGGACACGGCGGCCGGACATCACGCGGAGCTCGCCCAGGCCGAGCTCTTCGCCCTCCAGGCCGCGCATGGTCCCTGCGGCCTGCCCTCCGCCTAGCTCGAGCTACCCGAACCTGACCTTGCCGTTGGAGCGCGCACGAGCCTGCGCACGGTCCACGAAGTCAAGGCGCTTCAGGGCCGCGCGGAACAGCCGTGTGACCAGCCGCAGCCGCGCGTTCTCGGAGCGCAGATCGAGCAGGCCCTGCTTCGCGGCCGTGCCGAAATCCACCGTAGCGGCCATCGCGTAGGCGCCCATCTCTCCCAGCGCCTCGGGCTCGGGCTGGCTATCGGTGGCGCGTTCGACGAGATCGGCGTAGACGCGCTGCGCGGTATGGGCGAGGACGGGATCGGGCCGCTCCTCGCGATCGGCCAGGAACTCGACGACGCCCGCCGGATAGGCCAGATGCTCGAGCCGCTCCACGACTCGAAAGGCTCGTGTACCCCGCGCGACGAGGTTCATACGGCCGTCCTCCAGGAGCTCGAGCACGCGGTCGATCTCGCAGGCACAGCCGACCTCGCGCAGGCCGTCATCCGAGAGCCAGACGATGCCGAACTCGCGCCCCTGGCGCAGGCATTCGTTCATCATCGTCTTGTAGCGCTCCTCGAAGATGTGCAGCGGAATCAGCTCATGGGGGAGCGCTACGATCCCCAGTGGGAACAGTGGAAAGTCGCTCGAGAGCCGATCCGGCATGGCGCCCAGTCTAGAAGCGAGGGCGTCCCCGCACCGTGAGGTGCATCGGCTTTCCGGAGCTCGGATTCGTGCGTACGAGCGTGCCAAAGGGGGCATACGACGGCCATGAGCGTGGTCGCAGTGCTCGGCACAGGCACGATGGGCGCGCCGATGGCCAGGAATCTGGCCGCGGCCGGGTTCGAGCTCTGCGTGTGGAACCGCACCCCCGAGCGGGCCAAGGCCCTGCAGGGTGAGCGGATTCGCGCCGTGGACCGCGTGCCCGACGCGATCTCCGGCGCCGACTTCGTGATCACGATGCTGACCGACGGCGCGGCCGTCGAGGGGGCGGTTGCTGATGCACTGGACGATTTCGGCGACGCGGTCTGGCTGCAGATGAGCACGGTCGGCGTTGCGGCGACCGAGCGGCTCGTCGCGAGCGCCAGGGCGCACGGGATCCGCTTCGTCGACGCGCCGGTGCTCGGGACGAGGCAGCCCGCCGAGCAGGGAGATCTGACAGTCCTGGCCTCGGGCCCGGAGAACGTGCGCGACCGCTGTGCGCCGCCGTTCGATGCGGTCGGCTCGCGCACTTTCTGGCTCGGGGCGGCCGGCGCCGGGACGCGCATGAAGCTCGTGACCAACGCGTGGCTCGTCGGGCTTCTCGCCGCGCTCGCCGAATCGATCGCCCTGGCCGAGGGCATTGACCTCGACCCTGCTGACTTCCTGAAGATCCTCGACGGCCACCCGCTCGGCCCGCCCTACGCGCAGCTCAAGGGCAAGGCGATGATCGAGCGGGACTTCACGCCGAGCTTCGCCCTCCGACTCGCTCGCAAGGATGCCGGTCTGGTGCTCGAGGCGGCCGAGCGCGCGGGCATGGATCCGGTGATCACGCGCGCCGTGGCCAAGCAGTTCGACGACGCGATCGAGCAGGGCCATGGCGACGAGGACATCGCCGCCGCCCGCTACGGAGTCCGGGGCGTCTAGGGGCGCCGCGCGGTCAGCAGCAGGTTGTAGAAGAGCGCCGGCGGCAGCAGTGGCTCGAAGACGCCGTCATCGAGCTTCTGGAACATCAGGTAGCCGTGGTAGGCGTAGTTGCGCCACAGCATCGGCACATCGTCGGGGTCGGCGCTGGCCTCGAGCGCGCGGTTGAACCAACCGAACCAATTCGCCACGAGCTCCTCTCCGCGCACCCGGATATCGGTGAAGCCGGAGCGGCGGGCATGGCGCGCCAGGTCACCGGGGGCGAAGGCGTGGATGTCGACGCACCGCTCGAGCGCATGATCGTGTTGGTCGGTCGACCCTGGCTCGGCGGGCGGCGGCGCGGCGCTGGCGCCGATCAGCCGGCGCCAGACCGGGGCCAGGCGCGAGGCGCTTCGCTTGGGCAGCGCCGCGATCCTGTCGCCGAACCGCGACGGCTCGCCGGCGAAGGCGATGCGCCCGCCTGGGGCCAGCACGCGGTGAAACTCGCCGAAGGCCTTGCGCAGATCGGGCAGGTGGTGCAGGACGGCATGGCCGAGCACGAGGTCGAAGCTCCCGTCGGCGAAGGGCAGCGCCTCGGCGTCGGCCCGGGCGGTCCGTACCTGCAACCCGAGGCGCTCGGCGTTGGCGCCCAGCGTGGTGACCATCCCTGGCGATATATCGGTGCACGTCGCCTCGCGGACGACCCCGGCCTGGAGGAGGTTGAGGCTGAAGTAGCCGGTCCCGGCGCCGATCTCGAGCGAGCGCCGGTAGCCGCCGTCGAGCTCCGATCCGACGAGCTTGCGCAGCTTGCGCAGGACCTGGGACTTGGCCGAGCTCACCGAAGTCGATTCCCCACTTGGAGTCGTAGCTCTCTGCGGCGACGTCGTGGTAGCGGGTGTTGACGTCGCGGATCTCGTCGGCCGTGCGAAGCGCCGTCATGGCGGTGGGCACAATACCCTGTCGGCCTTGCCAATGAACGCCCATGTTCAGCAGAATCAGCCGTCCGGGGTGCCCGCGCTCGAGCTGACCGGCGAGCGCACGCTGCCCGACGTGCCCGCCGAGAACTACTGGTACCGGCGGCACCTGGCGGTCTACGAATGGATCGGGGCCCGTGTCGCCGGACGCCGCGTGCTCGACATGGCGTGTGGCGAGGGCTACGGGTCGGAGGTCCTCTCGCGCTCCGCCGGGTCGGTCGTCGGCGTGGACGCCAACCCCGAGGCCCACGAGCATGCACGGCTGCGCTATGTGCGCCAGAACCTGAGCTTCGAGCGCGGTCTGGTCGAGACCTTCGGGGAGCCCGGATCGTTCGACGCGATCGTCTTTCTGCAGACGATCGAGCACGTTCAGGACCCGGCCGCCGTACTCGAGCATTTCCGCTCGCTGCTCGCCCCCGGTGGTGTGGCGTACGTCTCCACGCCGAACGTGCTGACGCTCGCGCCGGCGGGCGCTGAGAAGTCCGACAACCCGTGGCACATCAAGGAGTACCGCTCCTCGGAGTTCACGGCCCTGTGCACCGGTGCGTTCCCCTCGGTGCAGATGCTGGGTCTGTTTCACGCCCGCAAGCTCCTCGTCCATGAGCTGGCGCTGCGGCTGGGCTGGGATGCCGTGCACAAGCGCCTCGGGTTCACCCGCGCCTTCTACGATCGCTTCACTCCCGCGATCGCCGCGACCGACTTCGCGCTCCGGCCCGAGCGCCTTGACGCCGCGCTCGACTTCCTAGCGGTGTGCAGCGGCTGAGCGGGTCCTTCGGTGGCGCACCCGGCGAGCTCGCGCTCGTCCTGCATACGCACATGCCCTACGTGGAGGGCGGCGGGCCGTGGCCGCCGGACCCCGCCAAGTGGCGCGAGCCCGAGGGCTTCGGGACCTGGCCGTTCGGCGAGGAATGGCTGTGGGAGGCGATCGCCACGAGCTACCTGCCGCTGCTCGACGTCCTCGCGCGGGCGCCGATCACGCTGTCGCTCACGCCGGTGCTGTGTGATCAGCTCGAGGCGCCGGCGGCGGCGGCCCGATGCATCGCCTTCCTGCGCGATGTGCGCCCCGAGTCTCACGCCCGCGACGCCGCGGCCTTCCGGGGCTCGGGCGCACCCGAGCTGGCCGCGGAGCTCGAGCGCTCGGCCGCCGAGTACGCGGCGGCCGCCGACCGGCTCGAGGCCCTCGGCGGCGACCTGCTCTCGGCGCTCGGCCGGCACGCAGCGTGGACCTCCGCGGCCACGCACGCGATCCTGCCGCTGCTGGTCACCGACGCGGGCGTGGCCCTTCAGGCCGAGACCGGAATCGCCTCGCACCGGCGCCGCTTCCACGATTGGCAGGGGGGTTTCTGGCTGCCGGAGTGCGCCCACGCCGGCTGGCTCGATCCGCTGCTCGAGGACGTCGGCGTACGGGCCACCTGCGTCGAGCTGACAAACGAGTTCGGGCTCGGCGACGCGCGCCACCTGCAACCTCTGAGGAGCGACGACGGGCCGGTGCTGTGGCCGGTCGATCGCCAGACCATGTCGCTGGTCTGGAGCGAGCACGGCTACCCGTCGCAGCGGGCCTACCGTGACTATCATCGCCTGACCGCTCACCATCACCGTGTCTGGCGGATGGACGGCGAGCCCTACGACCACGCCGAGGCCATGGCCACCACGCGCGAACACGCGCGCGACTTCGTCGCAGCGGTCAAACGGCGGGTGGCCGGTGGCGGCGTGTGCGTGTGCGCGCTGGACACCGAGCTGCTCGGGCACTGGTGGTACGAGGGCGTCGACTGGCTCGGCGAGGTGGTCGACCAGGCCGCCGAGCAGGGGCTGGCCCTGACCACGCTCGACGACGCGCTCGAGCGCCACGAGCCGGTCGCCGCCCGCGCCGGGCGCGCGGTCACGAGCTGGGGCGCGGGAGGCGATCTGCGCACCTGGAGCGGGCCGGCCGTGGCCGAGCTCGCGTGGCGGGCGCGCACCGCCGAGCTGCGCGTCCTCTCGACCGGGCGGCGGCCAAGCGACCGCGCGATCCGTGAGCTCCTGGCCCTCCAGGCCAGCGACTGGGCGTTCCTCGTCACCCGTCGTCTCGCCGGCGACTATCCGCGTGAGCGCGTGCGCGCCCACGCTCACGCGCTCGAGCTCGCCCTCGAGCAGCCCGGCGACGGCGACGGCGCGCTGCGCTGGCTTGCGCCTGATCTCGCCGGCTGGCCGCTGTAGTTGGTCAACCCCAGCGGAAGGTGCGCGGAGCGGCGCGCTTGCGCACCACCCGCGCCGGAGCACCGGCGGCCACCGCGTTGTCCGGCAGATCCTTGGTGACCACCGAGCTCGTGCCGATCACGCAGTTGTCGCCGATCGTCACGCCGCGCAGCACGCAGGCGCCATATCCGATCCACACGTTGTGGCCCACGTTGACGTCACGCTTGTAGATCCCCTGATCGCGAATCGGGCGCTCGACCTCGACCACGCCGTGGTCGAAGTCGATCAGCATCACGCGGTCGGCGACGATGCACTCACGCCCGATCGAGACGTGCTGGTAGGCGGAGATCGTGCACTCCTGGCCGAGCACGGTCTTGGCGCCGATCTGTACCGATCCCTCGTGGGCGCGGATCTTCGTGCCGTGGCCGAGCCATGACCAGCGGCCGAGACTGACGCTGGCGTGCTTGCCGATCTCGAGCTTGACGTTCGGGCAGACGAAGCACAGGCCGTCGGTGCGCAACCGCCCACGCCAGCGCAGTTTCAGCCAGGCCCAGCGCAGGATCAGCGGCAGATAACCGATCCGCAGCATGCCGCGGCGTCGGGCGAAGCGCAGGAAACCCAGCGCACCGCCGTGCAGCGGGGGCGGTGGCAGACGCGTTGTCGGCGGCTCGAGCGAGGTCGCCTGGAGACCGTCACGGACACGGTCACGGCGGATCTGGGCGGCGCTGGGAAAGTCCTGCACCGGGTTACTCCTCACCGGCTCCACGCCAGGATCGTAAGGCTCAGCGGGCTCAGCCGTCGTCGAAGAGGCCCTCGAGCGGGCCGAGCAGTCTCCCCGAGCGGCGCGAAACCCCCGGCAGGGCGAGCAGTCGATGCGTGGGTGGGGCGCCCGCCCGCCGCGCGTGATCTCGAAGTGGGGGGCGACGTGCCAGCCGGTCAGGTGAACGAAGCACTCGGCGGACGCGATCGCCTCGGCCATCGCCGGCAGCGCCTCGGCGCCGTCGATCAGCACCTGCAGCGAGCAGCCGGGTCGCGGCGGCGGATCGGCGTGCGCTCACAGCGCCTCGCCAAGCGGCTCCAGCGCGCGCTCCCAGCCGAGCCGATGCAGCCGTCGACGGTGCTTCAGACGCACGGCGGCCTCGAGCGAGTCACCCACGAGCGCATCGACCCGGGAGGGGACCTGGAGGCTCATCGCGAGGAGAATCCCCCGCTGCGGGCGGATCTACACCCCCGACGGCGCTTGTGTTCCGGATGCCCTGGCATGATTGCCTGCTTCGATGCCTGAACCTGACCAGCCGCTCGCCCAACGACTGCTCGCGGGCGACAAGCGCGCGTTGGCCCGTGCCATCTCACTCGTCGAGGACGACGACCCCGAGGGTTGGGAGCTCGTGCGCGAGGTCTACCCGCGTACGGGCCGCGCGGCCATTCTCGGTTTCACGGGGCCTCCCGGGGTGGGCAAGTCGACCCTGCTGGGCGCGCTGACCAAGCTCGAACGTGAACGCCAGCGGACGGTGGCCGTGCTCTCGATCGATCCCTCCTCGCCGTTCACCAAGGGCGCCCTGCTGGGCGATCGCATCCGGCTGAGCGATCACTTTCTGGATCCCGGGGTGTTCATTCGCTCGATGGCCAGTCGCGGCGCGCTCGGCGGTCTCAGCGAGGCCGCGCTCCAGGCCGCCCTGCTGATGGACGCCTCGGGTCGCGACGTGGTGCTGCTCGAGACCGTCGGGGTCGGGCAGGCCGAGGTCGACGTGATCGACCACGCGGATACCGTGGTGCTCGTGCTGATGCCCGGTTCCGGCGACTCGATCCAGGCGCTCAAGGCCGGGGTCATGGAGATCCCCGACGTGATCGTCGTCAACAAGGCCGACCATCCGCTCACCGACACGATGGTGCGGGAGATCCGGGGCGTGCTCGCGCTCGGCCCGCGCGAGGGCTGGCAGGTACCGGTCGTGCGCACCGAGGCAGTTCGCGGCGAGGGGGTTGCCGAGCTGATGGACAAGCTCGCCGATCATCGCGACTACATCCAGCAGGAGGGCACGCTGCGCGAGCGTCGGCGGCGGAATCTGATGAACGAGGTGCTGGCCATCGCCACCTTCCGCATGCGGCGTGAGCTCGAAGAGTCCGTCCGCGAGGACCCCGACGTGCAGCGGCTGCTCGAGCGCGTCGTGGAACGAGAGCTCGATCCCGCGAGCGCGGCGACGACGATCCTGGAGCGCGGCGTGGCCCGGGCCGGGGGCTGAGCCTTGGGGAGTGTGTTGACGGCTCCGTTCCTGGTCGCCGCGGCCGTGCTCTGCGTGGCCGGGATCGCCAAGCTCCGCGCCCCCGAAGCGGCCGGGCGTGCGCTGGCCGGTGGCGGTCTGCCCGCCGCACGCGGACTCGTGCGCCTGTTTGCGGCCGCGGAGCTGACGCTCGGCCTCTGGTCTCTGGCCTCGCCGGGCCGCGTCGCGGCCGGCGCCGTGTGCCTGGTCTTCCTGCTCTTCACCGGGCTGAGCGCGCTGCTGGCCCGACGCGCGTCCTCGTGCGGATGCTTCGGCTCCGACGAGTCCCCCGCGACGATCTTCCAGCCGCTGCTCAGCGCAGCCTTCGCGCTGGCCGCGGCCGGCGCATGCGTGTGGCCTCCTCAGGGTCTCGCGTGGATCGCGGGCCGCTCGCCCGGCCTCTGCGTGGCCCTGCTGGCCGGAGTCGCCGCGGCGGCCTACGCCACCGTGCTGGCCTATACCGAGCTGCCCGCCGCGTGGGGCGCCTGGGAGCGCCCATGAGTCGTCGCTCCTCGCTCGGCGAGCGCCTGGTCGCCGCCCTCGGCGAGCGGCTCGAGCGCCGCATCTCCCGGCGCGGAGCGATCGCCCGCGCGGCCGTGGCCGGTTCGGCCTTCGCCGTCGCGCCGCTGCGCTACCTGCTGCGCCCGGGCACGGCCTGGGCGGTGATCGCGCCCGGCAGCTGTGCGTCCGGCCTGTGCACGGATGGCTACACGGCGTTCTGCTGCGAGATCGAGCACGGCCGCAACGTCTGCCCGCCCGGGGCCTATGTCGCGGGCTGGTGGAAGTGCACGAACTACCAGGGCACGGGCCTTTGTCACAGCGAGGGCGTGCGCTACATCTTGGACTGCAACCGGATCCCCGGCCACGCGTTTCCGGGCGGCTGCCAGTGCGCCAACGGCGACTGCGGCCGCCGGCGGGTCGCGTGCAACCTGTTCCGCTACGGGCAGTGCAACACGCAGGTGTCGTTCACCACCGAGGTCGTGTGCCGGCTCGTCATCTGCCAGAACCCCTCGACCGTGCACGAGCTCAGCTGCAACGCGACCTATATGCAGGACGACAACACCTGCACGCATGAGGCCGGATGCCTGGAGGGCCTCGTCAGGCCGCTGGCCGGTGGGGGAGGGGTCTGATGCAGACCCTGGTGGCGCTCGAGACCGTGCTGTTGGTGCTGCTCGTGCTGCTCGTGGCGGGGCTGCTCCGCAGCCACGCTGAGATTCTGCGTCGCCTCGGGCCGGGGCAGGAGGCCGCGCCCTCGCCGCTGGTCTCGCCGCCGGCGGCCGGGCGCTGGAGCGCCGGCTCTCCGGCGCCGGCCGTCGCCGGGGCGACGCCGGCCGGCGACGCGGTCAAGCTGGCCTTCGACGGCGGCGCCTCGGCGCCCACGCTGCTGGCCTTCCTGACCAGTGGCTGCAGCACCTGCGCGGGATTCTGGGCGGGCCTCGGCGAGGATCGGCTTCCCGACGGCGTGCAGCCGGTGATCGTGACCCATGGGCGCGACCGTGAGAGCCCGTCGCGGCTGCGCAAGCTCATGCCTGAAGACGTTCCGGTGGTCATGTCCTCGCAGGCGTGGGAGGACTACGCCGTGCCCGGTTCGCCCTACTTCGTGCTCGTCGATGGCGCGGTGCGGGGCGAGGGCGTGGCCACCGCCTGGCCGGCGCTGGCCTCTCTGATCACCGACGCGATCGACGACGAGCGCGAGGCCATGGCGAGCGAGGCGAGCGTTGACCAGCCGACGGCTCCCACGAGCGCCCGGGGTATCGATGCCACGTTCGCGGCGGCCGGCATCGCGCCCGATGACCCAAGCTTGTACCCCGCGGGCCGCGGGGCGAGCACGAGCACGCAGCCGGCCCGCACGGCGCGTTCAGCGGAACGGGCATGAGCGAGCTGGTCGGGCTGGGCTGCCTCGCGGCGCTCACCGGCGCCATCCTGTCGTCGTGGTCTCCCTGAGGCGAGTCGATGCTCGCGAGCATCACCCCGCTCGGTGAGCGGGGCCGCCATCGCACATGGTGGATCACGGTGACGGCCTTCGTGATCGGGTCGACGGCGGCCGCGGCGGCCGCGGGCGCGGTCCTGGGTGCGGCCGGGCGCCTGCTGCCCTCGAGCGCGCTCGGCGCGGATGGACGTCTGGCCATCCTGGCCGGCGCGTGCGTGGTCGCTCTGGTCCTCGACGCGGGCCCCGTGCGCGTCCCCGGTCCGCGCCGGCAGGTCAACAAGCACTGGTTGGACCAGTATCGAGGCTGGGTCTACGGGCTCGGTTTCGGAGCGCAGCTCGGTCTCGGCGTCACGACAATCGTGACCAGCGCCGCGACCTATGTGGCCCTGCTCGCCGCCTTCCTGAGCGGCTCCCCGGCTCGCGGCGCGCTCGTGTTCGGCTGCTTCGGCGCTGTGCGGGGACTCAGCCTGCTCGTCGCCGCGCACGTGAAGAACCCGGCCCAACTGCGGGCCCTGCATCGCGCGATCGACCGCTGGCGCGTCCCCTCGAGGCGCTGGGGAATGGTGCTGCTCGGTCTGATCGGCGTGCTCGCGCTGGTCGGTAGCACGGCATGACAATCGCCGCCCACGGGATCACCATCGAGCTGCCGGTCGGATGGAGCGGACGGGTCTTTCGGCGCCCAGGTGGGGTGGCCACATTGCACGCGGCGAACTTTGCGCTGCCGCTCAACGACGGGGAGTTCGGCGACCGCAGCACGGGGGCGATGCCGGACGGCGGCTCGTTCCTGGCACTCACCGAGTATCGCCCGGACCCGCATCTCACCCCGGGAACGGGACTGTTCGCCGCCAGGCGGCTGCCGCTGCCCCTCGATCCGTCGAGCTTCGCACGCGAACGGCTGGCCCACGCGCGCCCCGGGCAGCTCGGCGCCCAGCACTTCCTCACCCTGCGGTCGAGGCCCTTGTGTCTGTATGTCGTGATCGCCGGTGGGCGATCGACGCGCCGTCGTCAGCTCGCCGAGCTGACGCACGTCCTGGGCTCGGTGCGGATCGAGCCGCACCATCCCCACTAGGGGTCGCTGACCTGGTGTCCGTGGTAGCTCGCGGCGTCGTGCCCGAGCGCCGAGACGCAGGGGGTCAGGTTCGTGCGCGACGCGTTCGTGTACTGCGCCCGCAGGCGCTTGACCACCAGGACCCCGGCGGCATTCTGGCCGGCCGAGGTCACGCGCACCGCGATCGTGAAGGGCACCAGGATGCCGCGAGCGTAGGTGCGGCTGCCGCAGCGCGCCGGAGCGTAGAAGCGCCCGCTGCCCAGGTAATAGTCGGATCCCCGCCGCCGCAGCGTGAGCCGGTCGGTGCCGTTGCCGCGGCCGCGCACGAGCCGCGCCGAGGGGCAGCTGCCGGAGCGACAGGGTGCCGTGAACCTCCAGGTCCGGAGGTAGTGGCGCCCGGCGCGTTCCCCTGGGATGCCCCGTGCCACGGTCACCGTGCCGGCCAGCGAGAACGTCCCCTCAAGGCGCGCCGCGGCGAGACTCGGCGGCTGAACGCCGCCGCCGCCCGGCGCCACGCCGCCGCCCGGCGTCGCACCGCCGCCCGAGGTCGCACGGCCGCCGCCCGGCGTCGCACCGCCGCCCGAGGTCGCACGGCCGCCGGAGGCCGCGCCCGAGCCAGCGCCCACACCGCTCGCGATCAGCCCGAGCGCGAGCGTCAACGCGAAGCGGAGCCCGGCGGCACGTCGCTGCGCGCTCATGCCCCGAGGGCGCGGGCTATCACGAGCTCCTGCACCTCGTCGGTGCCCTCGCCGATCGTGAGAATCTTGGCGTCGCGGTAGAAGCGGCACACCGGATACTCCTCGATGTACCCGTAGCCCCCGTGGATCTGGACGGCCTCGTCGGCGGCCTGTACGGCCAGGCGCCCGCTCTTGAGCTTGGCCTGGGCGGCGGTGAGCGTGAAGTACCGCCCGGCGTCCTTGAGCAGCGCGGCCTTGTGAACCAAGAGCCGGGTGGCCTCGATCTCGGTCGAGATGTTGGCCAGCTTGGCCTGGATGGCCTGGAACTTCGAGATCGGCTTGCCGAACGCGCGGCGCTCCTTCGCGTAGCCCAGGGCCTGGTCGAGTGCGCCCTGCGCCAGGCCGACACCCATCGCGGCCACGCCGATCCGGCCGATGTCCAGGATGTGGAAGAACTGCCGCAGCCCCGCTCCGCGCTGCCCGACGAGATTCTGCTCGGGGACGCGGCAATCGCTGAAGGACAGCGGGCGCGTGTCGGAGGCGTTCCAGCCCATCTTGCGGTACGGCTCGCCCGGCTCGTAACCCGGGGTCCCGTTGGGAACCAGCAGGTTCGAGATCTCTCGCTCGCCGTTCTGGCCGCCGGTGACGGCCGTGATCACCACGAGCCCCGAGATGTCCGTGCCCGCGTTGGTGATGAACTGCTTGGAGCCGTTGATCAGCCACTCGCCGTCCTCGAGCGTGGCCCGCGTCTGCGTGTTGCCGGCGTCCGAGCCGGCCTCCGGCTCGGTCAGCCCGAACGCGCCCAGCCGCTCCCCGCTGCACAGCTTCGGCAGCCACTCCTGCTTCTGCTCCTCGGAGCCGAACAGGTAGATCGGCTGGGTGCCCAGCGAGGTGTGGGCGCAGACGGTGATCGCCACCGACGAGTCGATGCGGGCCAGCTCCTCGACGGCCAGCGCGTAGGCCAGTGAGTCGCCGCCGCCCCCGCCGTACTCCTCGGGGAAGGGGATGCCCATCAGATCGAGCTCGCCGAGGCGCCGCACGATCTCGTAGGGGAAGGCCTTGGTGCGATCGAGCTCCTCGGCAATCGGAGCGATCTCCTGCTCCGCGAACTCGCGCACGGTCTGCTGGAGCAGACGGTGATGGTCGACCAGATCGAAGTTCATCCGCGGGATTGTCACAGGCAGGGGCGCGCTGCGGTGCGCCCTGACGAGGGTCGTAGGATGGGGACGATGCTCGCCCGGCGCCATACCGAACGACGCGGGCCGGCCGCCGGGGTCCCGCTGGTGCGGCTCGGCACGCTCGCCGAGGGCGGCCTGGCTCCGGCCATCCTGGCCATTGTGGAGCGCGGAGTCCGCCACCAGCCCGCGCTTGCGGCCCAGATGCGAGCGGAGATCGAGCTGAGCCTCGAGGAGCGCTGCCCACCGGTACGAGTCGTGTTCGCCGACGGACACGTGCTCGTCGAGGACGGTCCCGGCGACGCGCCGGACGTGCGCGTGCAGGGCACCTTGCCCGACTTGGTCAGCCTGATGGTCGCGCCGACGCTGGCCGGCTTGCCGAGCCCGGTTCAGGCTCGGGGGCGCGCCGCGCTCGGCATGGTCGCCGGCCGGCGGGTGCGCTTCCGCGGGCGCCTCGGGCTGGCCCGCCGGTTCCTGCTGATCATCCGCGTCTAGCCATCCGCGGCAAGGCTCTGCGCGAGCTCGACGAGCAGCCGCACGCCAAAGCCGGTGCTGCCCCGCTCGGCGTACGGCAGGTGGACATTGTCGGCCGTGCCGGCGATGTCGAGGTGGGCCCAGGGCGTCGAGCCGGCAAAGTGATGAAGAAACTCGGCGGCGGTGATCGCGGAGGCCTCGCGTCGCTCGGTGAGATTGGTCAGCTGGGCGTAGCGGCCCTTCACCATCTCGGCGTAGCGGTGGTGAAGCGGCAGCCGCCAGACGAGCTCGCCGCTACGGCGGCCGGCCTGCTCGACCCGCGCAGCCAGCGCGTCGTCGTTGCTCATCAGCCCCGCGTAGACCGTGCCGAGCGCCACGACGATTGCGCCCGTCAGAGTGGCGATGTCCACCAGCTGATCGCAGCCCTCCGAGCGCGCGTAGGAGAGGCAATCCCCGAGCAGCAGACGACCCTCGGCGTCGGTGTTGTTCACCTCGATCGTGGTGCCGTCCAGGGCGCGCACGACGTCCCCGGGCTTGACCGCGGTGCCGCTCGGCAGGTTCTCGGTTGCGCCGACCACGCCGAGCACGTTGACCGGCGCCCGCAGGCGGGCCAGTGCCCCGATGGCCTCGATCACCGCGGCGCCGCCGCACATGTCGAATTTCATCTCGGCCATGCCGGCCGGGGGCTTGATCGAAAGTCCGCCTGAGTCGAAGGTGACCGCCTTGCCGATCAGCCCGAGCCGGGGAGCTTGCGCTCCCGTGCCGTCGTATTGGAGGCGGATGACGCGGGGCTCCTGGGCCGAGCCCTGCGCCACGGCGGCCAGCGCGCCCATCCCGGCGTCGCGGATCGCCCGCGCGTCGAGCACGGTCACCGCCAGGCCCTCGACCTGGTCGGCCAGTTGCTCGGCGTAGTCCGCCAGCGCGGCAGGCGTGAGATCGTTGGCCGGCGTGTTCCCGAGGTCGCGGGCGTCGTTCTGCGCCCCGGTGATGACGGCGGCTGCTGCCACCGGCTCGGTGACGTCGTGGTGGGCGCTGATCAGCAGGCGGTCGATCGCCTGGCGTTCATCCGAGTCCTCGGGCGGCTTGTAGCGGGTGAACCGGTAGGCGTGCAGCAGCGTCCCCTCGACCAGCGCGGCGGCGACCTCCGGCTCGACGTGGTGCGGGAGCTCCCAGCAGAGCGTCCGCGTGGCCAGTTCGCGGGCTCGCGCGTGGGCGCTCGCCGCGGCCAGGCGCGCCCGCTCCGGATCGAACTCCGCGCGATCGCCCAAGCCGACCAGGATGAAGCGCCGGCCCTCTGCGTGGGTCAGCGCCAGATGCCGGAAGCTCGGGCGTGCCTCTCCGGAGTCCAGCAGCGATTGCAGCGCACCGCCCTGGGTGTCGTGGGCCACGGCCTCCTGATCGAAGATGCCCACGGCGATCGTGTCGGCGTCGGTCGCGAGCGGACCCGCTGTCGTCGCCTCGATCTGCACGCGCGCCACCCTACCAACGGCCCCGCGCCACCGCAGGCCGTGCGCGCCGGGCTAGCATCCATGGTCCATTCCCCGAATCCGGAGAGCAGCGACCGATGCCAAAGACAGTGATCCTCTCCGCCGCGCGCACGCCGATCGGCAAGCTCGGAGGCGGCCTCTCGACGCTCGACGCGACCGAGCTCGGCGGCACGGCGATCAAAGCCGCGCTGGAGCGCGCCGACGTGGCCCCGGATCAGGTCGACCACGTGATCATGGGTCAGGTCATTCAGGCCGGACAGGGCCAGATCCCCTCGCGTCAGGCCCAGATCAAGGGCGGGATCCCCAAGGAGGTCTCCTCGGAGACGATCAACAAGGTCTGCGCCTCCGGGATCCGCGCCGCCGGCCTGCTCGACGCGGCGATTCGTGCCGGGGACATCGAGGTCGGCGTCGGCGGCGGCATGGAGTCGATGTCGAACGCGCCCTATCTCCTGAAGCAGGCACGCTTCGGCTTCCGCATGGGCGATGCCAAGGCCATCGACGCAATGATCAACGACGGCCTCACGAATCCGTTCTCCGGCAAGCACATGGCGCAGGAGGGCAGCGAGGTGGCCGCCGAGCTCGAGCTCACGCGCCCCGACATGGACCGCTGGGCGCTGCGCTCGCACGAGCTCGCGGTCAAGGCCACCGACGAGGGCCGTCTGCCCGAGGAGATCGTCGCGGTAACCGTCAAGGGGAAGAAGGGCGACACCGTGGTCGAGATCGACGAGGGCCCGCGCCGCGAGACGAGTCTCGAGACGCTGGCCAAGCTGCCCGCGATCTTCATCAAGGACGGCTCGCACACGGCCGGCAACTCGCCCGGGGTCAATGACGGCGGCGGTGCGGTTGTGGTGGCCAGCGAGGAGTGGGCGCAGCGCAACGGCAAGCCGGCGCTGGCCACGATCGTGGCCCAGGCACAGGTCGCCGACGACTTCGCCTACCTCGCCCGCACGCCGGCTCGCGCCGCCGAGAAGGCGCTGGCCAAGGCCGGCCTGCAGGCCTCGGACATGGATCTCTGGGAAATCAACGAGGCGTTCGCCTCGGTGACGCTCAACTCGATGCGCATGCTCGGCATCGAAGAGGACAAGGTCAACGTCAATGGCGGCGCGGTCGCCCTCGGGCACCCGATCGGCGCTTCGGGCGCGCGCATCCTCGGCACGCTCGTCTATGAGCTGCGCCGGCGGGGCGGTGGGCTCGGCTGCGCGGCGATCTGCTCGGGCGGGGGCCAGGGCGACGCGGTGATCGTGGAGGTGCATGGCTGAGTCCGCGGCCGTGCCCCGGGTGGCCGCGGCCTTCTTCGACCTCGACCGGACGCTCATGGAGGGCTCCTCGGCCTTCCAGTTCGGGCGCGCCGCGTACCGCGCCGGCCTGCTCAGCCGCCGGCAGCTCGCCTCGGACGCCTGGGCGAACGTGCGCTTCCGGCTGCGCGGGTCGACCGACGCCGACACCGTCGCGCTGCGCGATCGGATCTCGGCCTCGCTCGAGGGGGTGCGCGTGCGGGATCTCGAGCGTCTCGGCGTGGACGTGCTGGCCGGGATCCTGCCGCGGATCTATCCGCAGATGCTCGCCGTAGCCCATGAGCATCAGGACGCGGGGCGGCGCGTCTACATCGTCACGGCAGCCTCCCAGGAGCTGGCCGAGCTGCTGGCCTACGTGCTGCGCTTCGACGGCGGCCTCGGCTCGTTGTACTCCGAGGTCATCGACGGCGTGCACACCGGACGCCCAAAGGGGCTTTTCCTTTACCGCTCGGGCAAGGCGCAGGCCATCGAGCAGCTCGCCGAGCGCGAGGGGATCGATCTCTCGGCCTCCTACGCCTACTCGGACTCCGAGTCCGACCTGCCGATGCTGCGGGCGGTCGGGCATCCGGTGGCCGTCAATCCGGATGCCCCGCTGGCCCGTGCGGCACGAGAGCACAAATGGGAAATCCTGCGCTTTGAGCGGCTCGGCCGCCGGCTCAAGGCGGCGGTGGTGCTCGCCGGGGCCGCGGCGCTCGGCGGCGCGGGCAGCGCCGCCCTCGCCGCCCGGGGCCGTCCGCGCGGGCGCCTGCATCGTCTGCGGCGCTGAGCCGCACGTTCGGCGCCCTCGGCCGCGGCCGCGACTCACCGGCACGCCGCGCCACGCGCCCATTCCATACAATCCCCTGCGCTCGCAGACGCCGGTCCCCCTCGCGTCTGCCCCTCACAGATGGCTCCCTCCAATGAGAAGAAGATCCGCGTGGTCGTCGCCAAGCCGGGCCTTGACGGGCACGATCGCGGCGCGAAGATCATCGCCCGCGCGCTGCGCGACGCCGGCATGGAGGTCATCTACACGGGGTTGCACCAGACGCCGGAGCAGATCGTCGAAACGGTCATCCAGGAGGACGCCGACGCCGTCGGCCTCTCGATCCTCTCCGGCGCGCACATGACGCTCGTGCCACGTATCGTCGAACTGCTGAAGGAGCAGGGCGTCGACGACGTGATCGTCACCGTCGGCGGGACGATTCCGTCCGACGACGTCGCTGAGCTCAAGGCGCTCGGCGTGGCCGAGGTCTTCACCCCCGGCGCGTCGGCCCAGCAGGCCATCGACTTCATCCGCGGGGCCGTCAGGTCCTAGGGAGCCTCGCGCCGTCGGCGTTTGGGCACTTTGTGCCGAATTGGCCGATTGACCCGTCAGTCAACTGGATAGAATGCGTTCGTTCAAGCGTTATAGGAGGCAGTGTTGAAGATTTGCGTCCTGGTTAAAGAGGTGCCGGACGCCGCCGTCGAGAAGCGCATCAATCCCTCGACGGGGCGGATGGACCGATCAGGGGAGAAGAACCTGAATCCGTACGACACGCACGCCATCGAAGCGGCCATGCAGCTGCGCGAGGGTGGTGCCGTGGAGGTCGACGAGATCGTCGCCGTAACGATGGGTCCCGGCTCGGCAGTGCGCGCCCTGCACAAGGCCGTGTCGCTCGGCGCGGACCGGTCCCTGCACCTGTCCGACGACTCGCTGGCCGGCTCGGACGTCGCGGCGACCGGGTACGCGCTGTCGAAGGCGCTGGAAAAGGAACAGCCCGACCTCGTGCTGCTCGGCCAGCAGTCCGACGACGGCGAGTGCTACACGATCGGCGCCGTTGTGGCCGATCACCTCAAGATGCCCTCGCTGACTCAGGTCATCAAGATGGATGTCGACAGCGGTGCGCTGCGCTGCGAGCGTCAGGCCGAGTACGGCTACGACACGGTGCAGGTAGCGCTCCCGGCGGTCATCTCGGTCGGTGACGCGATCAACGAGCCGCGCTATCCCTCGCTCAAGGCGATCATGGGAGCCAAGAAGAAGCCGCTCGAGAACGTCGCCGCGGGCGATGTCGGCATCGACGGCTCGCTCGTCGGCGCCGACGGCTCACGCGTGCAGTGCGGCGAGTTCAAGGACCCGCCGGCCAAGGCCGCGGGCCAGATCATTGAGGACGAAGACACCGCGGAGACGGTCGAGAAGATCATCGCGTGGCTCGATGAAAGGAAGCTGATCTGATGGCCGACGTTCTGACCTACGTCCTTCACTACGAGGGCGCTTTCAACAAGAACTCGCTCGGCGCCGTGTCCGAAGGTGCCGCCCGGGCCGCCGAGGTGGGCGGCGAGTGTCACGCCGTGGTCGTCGGGGGCGACGATCTGACCGACGAGCTGTGCCAGTCGCTCGGTGAGTACGGCGCGACCAAGGTCTTCCGGGCCAAGGGCCCCGAGGGTCTAGCGCAGCCGGTCGTCGACGTCATGGCCAAGGTCATCGACGACAACGGCCACAAGTACGCCCTCTTCGGAGGCGGCCTGCTCGGCTTCGAGATCGGCGCCGGACTTGCCGCCCGCCAGAAGGGTGGCGTGACCATGGAGGTCACGACCGTGCGGGCCGAGGGTGACGAGCTCGTCGCCGAGCGCCCGATCCTGGGCGACTCGAAGATCTCCGTCTCCCACTACAAGGGTGGCCTCGGGATCATCATCGGCCGCATCAACGCATTCGAGCTCAGGCAGAGCGGCAGCGGCGCGGCCGAGGTGGTCGACGTCGATGTCGAGTACTCGCCCTGGTCCACGCAGGCGACGATGGTCCAGCGCGGCGAGCAGCGCGGCGCGGACGTCGACATCGAGGGCGCGGACGTCCTCGTGGCCGGCGGCCGCGGCCTCGGCAAGCCCGAGGGCTTCGAGCTCGCGGAACAGCTCGCGGCGGCCTTCGGCGGCAACAGCGCCGTCGCGGCTACGCGCGCCGTGGTCGATGCCGGCTGGTATCCCTACGCGGCCCAGATCGGGCAGACCGGCAAGACGGTCTCCCCCAAGCTGTACCTCGCGGCGGGCATCTCCGGCGCTATCCAGCACAAGGTCGGCATGCAGTCCTCGGAGAACATCGTCGCGATCAACAAGGATGCGAACGCGCCGATCTTCGAGTTCTCCGACCTCGGCATCGTCGGCGATCTCAACAAGATCCTGCCGAAGCTCACCGAAGCCGTGAAGGCCAAGAAGGGCTCATAGGCATGTCCAGCAACGGCAACGGACCGCACGCTCCCGGCGAGTTCCCGCCGCCCGTCTCCTCGCCCGACGAGTTCCTCAAGCGGGGACTCGACGGCGAGGACGAGCGGATCGACGTCGGCGTCGTGATCGTCGGCGGCGGTACGGCGGGGCTGGCCTGCGCGAACCGGCTGCTTCAGCTGCTCGCCGAGGACGAGGCGATGCTCGAGCGCCTCGGCGAGGTGCCGGTTGCGGTGATCGAGAAGGCCAAGACCTGTGGCGGACACAACCTGTCCGGCGCCGTCATGCGGCCCGGGCCGTTGCAGGAGCTGTTCCCGGACATGACCCGGGAGCAGTGGCGCGAGGAGGGCTTCGGGTTCGGCGAGGTCAAGAAGGAGGCGATCTACCTCCTGCCCAACGGCAAGACCAAGATCCGCATCCCGCCGCCGCCGCCGCAGAAGAACCACGGCAACGAGGTCGTCTCCGTTGCCGCGCTGTGCCGCTACATGCAGCGTACGGCCGAGGAGGCGGGCGCCTACGTGCTCACCGAGACCTCGGCCTCGCACCTGGTCATCGAGGACGGCGCCGTCAAGGGCGTGCGCTCCGGCGACAAGGGCCGTGGCAAGGATGGCGAGCCGCTCGGCAACTTCGAGCCCGGCACCGATATCTCGGCGCGCGCCACGGTGCTCGCCGAGGGCTGCTGGGGTCACCTCACCGGGGCCGCGATCCGCGAGTTCGACCTGGGCGACGGCCGCGAGCCGATGGTCTGGGAGCTTGGCGTCAAGGAGGTCTGGAAGGTCAAGAAGCCGCTCGACCGCGTGATCCATACGCTGGCCGGCTGGCCGCTCAAGATCCCGGCCAAGTACCACCAGATCGGTGGCTCGTGGATCTATCCGATGGGCGATGACCGCGTCTCGATCGGGTTTGTGGTCGACCTCGATTACGCCGACGCGACCACGTCCGCCCACGACCTGCTGCAGCTCTTCAAGACTCACCCGATGGTGCGCGACATCCTCGAGGGCGGCGAGCGCATCGCCTGGGGTGCCAAGGCAATTCCGGCCGGTGGCTACTGGGCCATGCCCAAGCTCTCGATGCCCGGCGCCGTGATCGTTGGTGACGGCGGTGGCATGGTCAACCTGGCCGCGCTGAAGGGCGTCCACTACGCGATCAAGGCGGGCATGCTGGCCGCGGAGCGCATCTACGAGACGCTCAAGTCGGGCGGCTCGGACTTCTCGGGCTACGAGGAGGCGATCGAGGAATCGATCATCGGCAAGGACCTCTGGCAGGAGCGCAATACGCGCCAGCCGTTCTCCAAGGGGCTCATCAAGGGCGGTCCGCTGGTCAATCTCATGATCGCCACCAAGGGCCGCTTCCCGGGCGGGCGCTGGACGATCCATCGCAACGATGCCCAGCCGATGTTCATCGGCAAGACATCTAAGAGCTACGTCAAGCCCGACGGGAAGTACACCTTCGACAAGCTCTCCTCGGTGTACATCTCCGGCAACGCGACGCGCGACGATGCGCCCAACCACATCCGGGTCCGCAAGCACGTGCCGCGCGAGATCGCCGAGACCTGGCGCTGGATGTGCCCGGCCGGGGTCTACGAGATTCCCGAGGATGCCCCGGAGGAGGGCTCGGTCGACGTGGTCGTCAACTACACCAACTGTGTGCAGTGTGGGGCGATCACGGCCAAGGGCGGCCGTCTGACTCCGCCCGAGGGCGGCGACGGTCCGCTCTATCAGATCACCTGAACCCGGTCGCGCCAGGGGGGTCCGTGGGGCAAGTCGCAGGGAATTCGGCAACTTCGAGCCCCTTCGTGGGTTATTACAACCGATGAAGCGACTCACGATCCTCCTGCTGCTCGCCGCGGCGAGCGCCGGGTGCATCGCCACCAGCGCGTCCGCGGTCGTCGTCAAGCCGGGACGCGCGGGCCTGCGCGCGTTCGTCTGCCAGCGCGCCCTGTCGCCCGCCCAGCGCTCGATCTCGGTGGTGGCCGTGATGCGCCCGGTGTCCGGCACCAAGACGATGCAGATCAAGTTCGATCTGCTCAGCCGCACCAAGGGGAGCGGTCCCTACGGCGCCGTTCGGGGCGGCGACCTGGGCAGCTGGCTGAACCCCGACGGGCAGCCCACGCTCGGCTCGCGGCCCGGCGACGTGTGGACGATCAGCCATCCCGTGGCCGGTCTCCCGGCCCCGGCGACCTATCGCTACCGCGTGGTCTTTCGCTGGCTGGGGGCGAGGGGCCGCGTGCTTGCCACCCGCGCGCTGCTCAGCGCCAGGTGCTCGCAGCCCGAACTGCGCCCCGACCTGCGCGTGCTCTCGGTGGCGATCGGCGCCGATCCCGGCCGCCCGAATCTTCGCATCTACACCGCCCTGATCCGCAACACGGGGGCGACCGCCGCCGGCGCCTTCCAGGTCAGCTTTGTCCCGGGTCCCGGCTCCGGCCTGGCGGCGCGGAGTCACCGCGTGGCCGGACTGGCCGCGCACACCAGCAGGCGGGTGAGCGTCGTGGGTCCGGCGTGTACCGCCACGAATGCGCTGACCGTCACCGCCGATCCGGCCGGCGTGGTCGACGACTACAACCCGCGCAACAACGCGCTGACAGTTCCCGTGTCCTGCCCGGCGGTCACCACCGCCACCGCGACCCCGTAGACACCCCCGCTAGAATCGGTAGGGCGATGAAGACTTCAATTCACCCTGAATACAAAGAGTCCCACGTGCGCTGCACGTGCGGCAACGAATTCACTACCCGCTCGACCCAGGGCGACATCCACGTCGAGATCTGCTCGGCCTGCCACCCGTTCTACACGGGACGGCAGAAGCTCGTGGACACCGGCGGACGCGTCGAGCGCTTCCAGCGCCGCGCCGCGAAGGGTCGTCGGGCCGCTCGAGCCACCACCGCATCCTGAGCTGACGTCGGTGGGGCGCGAGGCCGAGCAAGCAGGCGCGGCCTCGTCCCCGCACGCCGAGGGCGCAGGCCTGGAGGCTGCAGGCGCGGCGCCTGAGGCCGCCGGGTCCGCCCCGGAGGCCGCCGGGTCCGCTCCCGAGGCCCATGGGTCCGCCCCGGAGGCCGCCGGGTCCGCTCCCGAGGCCAACGGGTCCGCCCCCGAGGCCCAGACGCCGGTCGCAGCGCTGAAGGCCACGCGTGACGCGCCCGTGGGTGGCCAGGCCGTGCTCGAGGGTGTGATGATGCGCGGCGTCTCGACCTGGGCCGTGGCCGTGCGCAAGCCCGCCCCCGAGACCGAACGCACAAAGACGCCGGGCGACGGCGGATCTGCAACGGCGGATGCGCTCGGGCCGATCGAGGTGCAGACGTTTCCGCTGGTCTCATGGGCGAAGCGTCGCCGCGCCTACCGGCTGCCGGTCATCCGCGGCGTCGTTGCACTGGCCGAGTCGCTCGGCATCGGCCTGAAGGCGCTTGGCATCTCGGCCAACGCCCAGCTCCCCGAGGAGGAGCAGGAGATCTCGGGCGGTGCGTGGGCCGGCACTGTGGTGGTGGCCGTCGTCTTCGCCATCGGACTGTTCTTCGTGGTGCCGGTCGGCCTCACGAGCCTGGTCAAGCATCAGCTCGGGTCCTCGGTCCTGTTCTGGGCCGTGGAGGGTGTGCTGCGCACGGCGATCTTCCTCGGCTACCTGGTGCTGCTCTCGCGCATCCCAGACCTCAAACGGGTCTTCGAATACCACGGCGCCGAGCACAAGGTGATCTCCTGTTACGAGGCCGAGGACCAGCTCACGCCCGCCCGCGCCAAGCTCTACTCACGCCTGCACCCGCGCTGCGGCACGAGCTTCCTGCTGATCGTCATGATCATGGCGATCTTCGTCTTCGCCCCGATCGGGCTGCCGGCCTGGTACCTGCTGCTGGCCACGCGCATCCTCGGTGTGCCGCTGATCGCCGGACTGTCGTTCGAGGTGATCAAGTGGGCCGGGCGCAACCGCCGCAAGCGCTGGGTCCAGGCCATCATGTACCCCGGCCTGCAGCTCCAGCGCCTGACCACCCGCGAGCCCGACCTGGACCAGCTGGCGGTGGCCATCGCCGCGCTCGAGGGCGTGCTCGCGGTGGAGACGCCCGGTGAGACGACGGCCGATGACATGCTCGGCGTCGAAGTCGTGGCGTAGAGCCCTCGCGTCAGGCGCCGGCCCTGTCGCCGCGCGCCCCCTTCAGCGCGCGGCCACGCTCCGTGCTTCCCCCTCCCGATGAATGCGCCTCCCGCCCACTGGGTACCCATGTAATTGACACCGAAATAGGAGACAGACATGGGTGATGGTGACGGCAGGATCGATAAGGCCAAGGGTCGGGTCAAGGAAGCCGCCGGGGATCTCAGCGGCGACGAAAGCCTCAAGAACGAAGGACGCGTCGATCGCGCGACAGGCGGCGTCAAGAACAAGGTTGGCGACGTCGCGGACAAGGTCAAGGACGCGGTCAACCCCGACCGGTAGAGCTAGGTTGGAGGGAGACAGGATGCTGGTCACACTCGCGGTGGTCCTGCTGGTGCTGGCCGTGGTCGGCGGCATCGCAGTCCATCCGCTGCTGTTCCTGATCGCCGTGCTCGCGCTGCTGGCCTTCGTCAGCAACGGCCGGGCACGCTCGATCCCGTAGTCGGCGGAGACGCCCCCAGACCCTCGCTCGCCGGCGCCGATCGCTCCGGTGGGCGGGGTCCGCGCCCTTTCCGGGCGCATACACTCGATTCATGATGGACGAACTCGTTACTCGCGTCGAGGCACGCTTTGCGGAGCTCGAGCGGGAGCTCTCCGATCCCGCCGTGATCGGCGATCGCCAGCGCTTCGCCGCCGCGAGCCGCGCCTACCGCGAGCTCGAGCCGGCGGCACGGCTGGCCGGCGAGTACCGGCACGCGGTCGATGACGCCGCCGGCGCCCGCGAGCTCCTCGACGAGGACGGCGACGACCCGGAGCTGCGCGAGCTGCTCGAATCCTCGCGCGAGCGCATTGCCGCGCTCGAGGAGGAGATCCGCCTGGCCATGGTCGAGCGCGACCCGCTCGACGAGAAGAACGTGATCGTCGAGATCCGCCCCGGGGCCGGGGGTGAGGAGGCCGGGCTGTGGGCCGGCGACCTCTACCGCATGCTCACCCGCTACGCCGAGCGGCGCGGCTTCGAGACCGAACCGCTGTCGATCGGCGACGGCACCTATACGTTCGGGATCAAGGGCGACGGTGCCTACTCGGTGTTCAAGTTCGAGGGCGGGACGCACCGCGTACAGCGGGTACCCGAGACCGAGGCGCAGGGCCGGATCCACACCTCGACGGCGACCGTCGCCGTGCTGCCCGAGGCCGAGGACGTAGAGGTGGCGGTCGACGACAACGATCTCCAGATCGACGTCTATCGCTCCTCGGGTCCCGGCGGGCAGTCGGTCAACACCACGGACTCGGCGGTCCGCATCACCCACCGGCCGACCGGGATCGTCGTCTCCATGCAGGACGAGAAGTCCCAGCTTCAGAACCGCGAGCGCGCGATGCGGGTGCTGCGGGCCCGTCTGTACGAGCGCGCGCTGGCCGAGCAGCAGGCCGAGCTCGCCGCCAGCCGCCAGGCCCAGGTCGGCACCGGCGGCCGTGCCGAGAAGATCCGCACCTATAACTACGGCGAGAAGCGCGTCAAGGACCATCGCATCAACCTGCTCGTGCACAACTTCGACGCGATCCTCATGGGTGAGCTCGACGAGCTGACCGCGGCCCTCCAGGACGACGAGAAGCGCCGGCGCCTGGAGGAGCGGGCCGATGGTTGAGGCCCTCGCCTCGATTCGCGAGGCGCTCGGCGACGCGACGGCCCGGCTCCAAGACGCCGGCTGCGAGAGCCCTCGGCTCGATGCCGAGCTGTTGCTATCCGCCGCGCTCGGCGCCACGCGCACCGAGCTGTTCCTGCGGCCCGCGGGCCATGTCGACGGCGAGGCCGCCGAGCGTTTCGAGTCGTTCGTGGCCCGCCGCGCGGCGCGCGAACCGGTCGCCTACGTGCTGGGCACGAAAGCCTTCCGGCGGCTGTCGCTGGCCGTCGACCCGCGCGTCCTCATCCCGCGGCCCGAGACGGAGCTGCTCGTGGAATGCGGGCTGGAGCTGGCCGGCGGATCGCGCGTGCTCGACGTCGGCTGCGGCAGCGGCGCCGTGGCGCTGGCCCTCAAGGACGAGCGCCCCGACCTCGAGGTCGCGGCCAGCGACGTGAGCGAAGCGGCGCTGTCCGTCGCCCGCGACAACGCCCAGCGGCTGGGGCTCGAGGTGCGGTTCCTGCATGGCGACCTGATCCCCGCCGGGGGGCGCTGGGATGCCGTGCTGGCCAACCTGCCCTACGTGGCCGAGACCGAGGACCTCGCGCCCGAGATCGTCCTGTACGAACCGGCCGACGCGCTCTACGGCGGCTTCGACGGCCTCGTCCTGATCCGCCGGCTCGTGCACCAGCTCGGCGATCTGCCGGCCGTGGCCCTCGAGGTGGGGGCCGGCCAGGCGGCCGCGGTCTCCGAGCTACTGCGTCAAGCCGGTTTTGCGGCGGTCAGCCGCCGGCGAGATCTGGCCGGGCACGAGCGGGTCGTGGTCGGCGCCAGGTGAGCGCCGGCGATTTCGAGCGCTGCATCCGGGCGGGCGGCGTGGCCGTCTTTCCCGCCGACACGGTGTACGGGCTGGCCTGCGATCCGGAGAGCGAGGCGGCCGTAGGCAGGCTGTATGCCTTCAAGGGCCGGGCGGCCGACAAACCGTCCGCGGTCATGTTCTTCGAGCTGGCCCGGGCCGTCGGCGCGCTGCCCGAGCTCGGGTGCGCCACCCGGACTGCGCTCGAGCGGCTGCTACCCGGCGCCGTGACCGTGCTGCTGCCGAATTCCAAGGCCCGCTTCCCGCTGGCCTGCGGGACCGATCCCGGGACGCTCGGGCTGCGCGTGGTGGACGTGCCGGCGCTCGCCGGGGTGGGCGTCGCGGTCCTTCAGTCGAGCGCAAATCTCGCCGGCGGGGAGGAGGCGCGGCGCCTAGAGGAGGTTCCGCCGGCGATCCGCGCGCAGGCCGACCTGGTACTCGACGGAGGTGAGCTCCCCGGAACGGCCTCGACCGTGATCGACCTCCGCGCCTACGAGCTCGAGCGGATCTGGCGGGTGCTGCGGATCGGCGCGATGGGCGAGGATGCCGTGGCCGACGCGCTCCGCGACCGCTGATAGGCTCGTGGTTCTTCTGTGACCGAGCTGCCACCCGACTTCTTCAATCGTTCGCTCGCCGAGGTCGACCCGGAGGTCGCCGAGCAGCTGGGACTCGAGCTGGAGCGCCAGCAGCGCACGCTCGAGATGATCGCCTCGGAGAATTTCGTACCCGTCTCGGTGCTCGAGTGCCAGGGTTCGGTGCTGACCAACAAGTACGCCGAGGGCTATCCCGGCAAGCGCTACTACGGTGGCTGCGAGTACATCGATGTGATCGAGCAGCTGGCCATCGACCGTGCCAAGGAGCTCTTCGGCGCCGAGCACGCCAACGTGCAGCCCCACGCGGGCGCCCAGGCCAACGCCTCCGTGTACCACGCGCTCCTGCAGCCCGGGGACACCCTGATGGGGCTCGAGCTGGCCCACGGCGGCCA
Organism: uncultured Solirubrobacteraceae bacterium; assembly: GCA_963725515.1. GTDB lineage: Bacteria > Actinomycetota > Thermoleophilia > Solirubrobacterales > Solirubrobacteraceae > Palsa-465. Next base: position 68,691 of record CAVRZB010000010.1, read on the forward strand.
CCTCTCCCACGGCATGAAGCTCAACGTGTCGGGTCGGCTGTACGACATCGCGCCGTATCAGGTCGATCGAGAAACGAGCCTGATCGACATGGACGAAGTGCAGCGCCTCGCCGAGGAGCGCCGGCCGAAGATGATCCTGGCCGGCTGGTCTGCCTATCCGCGCCAGCTCGACTTCCCGCGCTTCCGTGAGATCGCCGACTCCGTGGGCGCCTACCTGGTCGTCGATATGGCCCACTTTGCGGGCCTGGTCGCGGCCGGCCTGCACCCGAACCCCGTGCCCTACGCCCACGTGGTCACGACCACGATCCACAAGACGATCGGCGGCGCGCGCGGTGGGATGATCCTGTGCACCGAGGAGCACGCCAAGAAGATCAACTCGGCCGTCTTTCCCGGCCAGCAGGGCGGCCCGCTCGAGCATGTGATCGCGGGCAAGGCGGTCGCGTTGAAGATCGCCGGCTCCGAGGCCTTCCGGGAGCGCCAGCGCCGAACGCTCGACGGAGCGCGCGCCGTGGCCACCGAGCTCCTCGGCGCCGGCCACGGAGTCAGCGTGCTGACCGGCGGGACCGACGTGCATCTCGTGCTCTGCGACCTGCGCGAGTCCTCCCTGGACGGCCAGCAGGCCGAGGACCGGCTCGCCGACGTGGGCATCACGGTCAACCGGAACGCCGTGCCCTTCGATCCGCGGCCACCGGCGATCTCCTCCGGTCTGCGCATCGGGACCCCGGCCCTGGCCACCCGCGGACTGCAGGCCGACGACTTCGTCGAGGTCGGCAGCATCATCGCCGCCGCCCTACAGCCCGACGATTTCGACGCACGCCGCACCGAGCTCACCGAACGGGCGGCAGCGATCGCCGAGCGCTACCCGCTGTACGCCGGGTTGCGCGACCCGGCCGCGGTTTAGGGCGCGTCGGGCGCATGCGGTCCTACGGCCGCCGGGCCGCTGGGGTCGGTGGGGTCGGTGGGGCCGCGCGGGCTGGCGGGGCCGGTGGGGCCGCGCGGGCCGGTGGGGCCGCGCGGGCCGCGCGGGGCCGCGCGGGCCGCGCGGGCCACGGCGGACAGTGTTACGCCGAGCACGCCTTTTTCACGCCGGCGTGCCAACTCTGCAAATAGTCGGTGACAGAAGCGGGTGCGGGGCGCCGGAGGCGGGATCCTGGCCGCATGAGCCCGCGCGCCGCGACTCCGGCCACCCAAACCCGCCATATCGTTACCCGACCAGCCGCGCCCTGGCCGCCGGGTAACGAAAACCGCCACATACGCGGTTTTCGTTACCCAACCCGCCGGGCGCAGGAGAGATTGGAACGTTATGGGGGGTGACACCGACTGCGCCGCCCGCCCGCGGTCGCTCGCCAAAGCCCGTAATCGAGCGATCGCCCGAATCGCGGCAACCCACGCCGGCGCGATCACGCGCGCCGAACTGGTGGCCGCCGGACTCGGCCGCGATGCCATCGACCATCGGGTCAAGAGCGGCCTGCTGCACCGGCGCCACCACGGTGTCTACATCCTCGGGCACCTCGCGCTCGCGCCCCGCGCCGCGGAGGCGGCGGCGCTGCTCGCGTGTGGTTCCGGCGCGACGCTCAGCCATCGCTCGGCCGCGGCGTTCTGGGGCCTCGCGGAGCCTGACCCCGAGCTCATCGACCTCACGCTGCCGGGCCGGCGCTGCCGGGCCAAGGCCGGGATCCGGCTACATCGCGTGCGGGAGTTGCATCGGCTCGACGTCCGCTCGGTCGAGAACCTCCTGATCACCGCGCCCGCGCGGACGGTGCTCGATTTCGCCGCCGCGGCCACGCCGGACGAACTCGAGCTGGCCGTGGCGGCTGGAGTCCGTCGCCGCGTGATCACGGCGAGCAGCCTCAAGGCGGCGCTTGGCCGGGCCCCGCGGCGGCGCGGCGCCGCGGCGCTGCGCGCCCTCGCCGCCGGCCAGGCGGCCCCCGCGTTCACCCGCTCAGAGGCGGAGCGTCGCCTGCTGAGCCTCGTCCGTCAGGCGGCGCTGCCCGAGCCGCTCGTCAACGCTCGTGTCTGCGGGTTCGAGGTCGACTTCTACTGGCCGGCGTCGCGACTGGTGGTCGAGGTCGACGGACGGGCCTTTCACGGCGATGAGAGGGCGTTCGAACAGGATCGATTGCGCGATCAGGTGCTCGTCGCCGCGGGCCTGCGCGTCATCCGCGTGACGTGGCGCCAGATCTCCGAGAATCCGCTCGCCGTGGTGGCGCGTGTCGCCCAGGCGCTGACGGCCGCCGCGGCGTGAACCGACGACCGATCCTGAGGGGCTGCCATGCTACGCCCACGCCATGCGGTACTGGGACGCCGTTCTTGCCTTCCTCGTAGCGATGGCCGTCGCTGCGCTGCTGACGCCGCTTGCGGCACGGCTGGCGCGGCGCGTGGGCGCTGTGGACCGCGTCACCGATCGCGGCCTGGCCCGGCAGGAGACGCCCTTGCTCGGCGGCCTGGCGATCCTGGCCGGAGTGCTCGTAGCGGCAATCATCTGGCTGCCTGCGACCATCAACCTCGCCCGCAGCCCCCACGCGGCGCCGGGATCGGGCGGGACGGTGCACACCTGGGCGATCATCGCCGGCGCCTGCGTGATCGCGATTGTCGGGGCAGTGGATGACGCCCGGGACCTGCGCCCGCAGTGGAAGCTGCTCGGCCAGATCGCCGCCGCGGTGATCGCGGTCGAGGGTGGCGTTCAGGTCACCGACGTGACGCTCCCGTTCATCGGCGGACTGCAGTTCCCCAACGCGGGCGGTGTGCTCACGGTGATCGGGCTGGTGGCCGTGATGAACGTGGTCAACTTCTCAGACGGCGTCGACGGGCTGGCGGCAGGGGTGTGCACGATCGATGGTGTGGCGTTCGCGATTATCGCCTTCGACCTGCAGGGGGGCGGGAGCGCGGTCGGGGTCCTCGCGGCCATGACCGCCGGTGCCTCGCTCGGCTTCCTGTTCCACAACTTCCATCCGGCCTCTGTCTTCATGGGCGATTCGGGGTCCAACCTGCTCGGCTACCTGCTCGGGGTCACGATCGCGCTGGGGGCCCTGAAGACGAACGCCGTGGTCGCCCTCGTCGTCCCGCTCGTGATCCTCGCGGTGCCGTTCCTGGACACCGGCTTCGTCGTCGCCAAGCGTCTCAAATACGGGCGCAAGCCCTGGACAGCCGATGCCAACCACTTCCATCACCGTATGGCTCGGATCGGGTTCAGCCAGCGCAAGACGGTGCTCTACCTCTATGCCTGGACGCTGCTGCTGGCCGGCGTCGCCGTCGCGCTGCGCTTCGTCCCTTATCACGACCATGGGCCGCCCCATCGGTACCACCTGGGCTGGACGATCGTGATGGTGGCGCTCGCGGTGGTGGCTGTGGCCACGAGTGTTTACCTCGTGTACGTCCTTGAAATATTCAAGCTCAAGCATGTGCGCACGCGCCAGATGAAGACCGCCGATCCGGACACGAGCGAGCACGAGATCGAAGCCCACGTCAGGCGCGAGCTCGAGACGGGCGAATTCGAGCGCGTGGGATAGTCCCGGCGATGCAGATCTCCCATCTCGACCAGCTCGAGGCCTTCACCACCCTGGACGGGTCGACGATCCGCGAGCTGGTCGGGCCGGCCTGGACCGCGGCCCGCAACCAGAGCCTCGCCGAGGCCGCCCTCGGGCCGGGTGGGGAGACAGCCGAGCACTACCACCCAATCGCCGAGGAGATCTACCACTTCAGCGCCGGTCGCGGGCGTATGCGGCTCGGCGAGGAGGAGTCGGAGGTACGCGCGGGCGACTGTGTCGTCATCGCACCGGGTACGCCGCACAAGCTGTGGAACACCGGCGAGGAACCGCTCGTCCTGCTGTGCTGCTGTGCGCCGGCGTACTCGGACGACGACACTGTGATGACGGGGCGCTGAGCGCTGAGGGGGCTGACCCGGATCGAGCGCATCGCGCTCGTGGCGATTGCGTTCGTGACAGTGCTGGCGGGAGTGGCCCGCTACGCGGGCGGGGTCTCGCCGGTGCTGGCATTTGTCCTGGCCACGATCGCGCTGGCCGGCCTGGCCTGGATCGTGTCGTTCGCCACCGAGCAGGTGGGCCAGCGCTTCACACCGTCGGTGACCGGGGTCATGCACTCGACGCTCGGCAACCTGCCGGAGTTCTTCGTCGTCCTGTTCGCGCTCAACGCGGGCGAGAAGGTCGTGGCCGAGACGGCGATCCTGGGCTCGATCCTGGTCAACGCGCTGTTCGTGCTCGGGTTGGTGATCATCGCGGGCGCGCTGCGCAGGAAGGACGGCATCATGCGCTTCGACGCGCGGTTGCCGAACGACACCGCCACGCTGCTGCTGATCGCGAGTTTCATCATCGCCCTGGTCGGACTGTCCGATTCCTCGCACGACCCGGCCAGCCGCCACATCGAGACGATCTCGATCGTCGGCGCGGTGGCCATCCTCTGCGTCTACGCCACCTGGCTGCGTGCAGTACCTGCGCTCCGATGAGAGCCGGGGGGACGTGAAGGTCCCGGCGCGCCTGACCACGGCCGCGAGCATCGGGCTGCTGGCCGTCGGGGCGATCTCGTCCGCGTTCGCCTCCGACTGGTTCGTGCACGCCCTGCAGCCGACGATCCACACGCTCCAGATCTCGCGCAGCCTTCGCCGGGCTGGTCATTGTCGCGATCGCCGGCAACGCGGTCGAGAATGTGGCCGGCGTTGCCTGGCCCTCGCGACAAACCGAACCTGGCCATCTCGGTGGTCAAGAACTCGGTCGCCCAGATCGCGGCGCTCCTATATCCGGCCCTCGTGCTCGTCTCGCTGCTGACCGCGACGCACCTCACCTTCTCCCTCGCGCCGGTGTTCATCGGGGCGCTGATCGGCACCGCGGTGATCGTCTGGCAGATCACCGGTGACGGGGAGGCGACGGTGTTCGAGGGCTCGGCCCTGATCGCGGCCTTCGTGATCCTCGCCACCGTGGCGGCCTTCGAGACCTGAGCACCCAGCGCCCGAACCGGCTGCGGGACAGGCCGCAGCCCATTTACCGGCCGCCGCCTCCCGAACCGCCACCAAGGCCCGGGGACGCCACCCGCGGCTCGCCCTCCCGCCACACCAAGACCCGCAGACGCCACCCACGGCCCGAGATCCCAAAACTCACACCAATTTGCTATCTTACGTTTACGTAAGAATCAGTTCGGGAGCATGATTGTCGACACTGACGAAGCGTCCTCATCCCTCGCAGCCGCCCGAGAGACCCCTGAAGCGGCGTCGCGTGGGCGTTCATGCCCACGAGGACTCCTACAAGTGGTGGGCCCTGTCGTGTACCAGCCTGGGAATGCTTCTGGCGACGATCAACTCGGGCACGCTGATCATCGCCCTGCCGGATCTCGAGCGCAGCCTGCACACGAGCCTGCTCGAGCTCGTCTGGGTGATCCTCGTCTACATGATCGCCTCGACGGTGCTGGTCCTCAGCGCCGGGCGCCTGTCGGACCAATTCGGCCGTAAGCGCGCCTACATCGGCGGGTTTCTCGTCTTTGCCGTCGCGTCGCTCGGGGCGGGCTTTGCCGACAGCGGCACGCAGCTGATCCTCTGGCGGATCCTGCAGGGTCTGGGTGGGTCGTTCCTGTTCGCCAACGCCGCCGCGATCGTCACCGACGCCTTCCCCCGCGAGCAGCTCGGCCTGGCCATGGGCACCAATACGATGGTCGCCGCCGTCGGCCTGGTCATCGGACCGGTACTCGGCGGCGCGCTCGTCGCCGTCTCCTGGCACTGGGTGTTCTGGTTCAACGTGCCGCTCGGGCTGGCTGGGAGCCTCTGGGCCCTGCTGGTCCTGCACGAGCTCAGCGGGCGCTCCGAGGATCGGTCGTTCGACTTCGCCGGCACGGTGACCTTCCTGATCGGACTGACCGGCCTCGTGTACGGCATCTCCAAGGGCGGCATCTCCGGTTGGGGCCAGCCGGTCGTCATCGGCGCGCTGATCGCCGCGGCGGTCTTCCTGCCCGCCTTCGTCGTGATCGAGCGCCATCAGAAGTCGCCGATGCTCGACCTGGGGATCTTCCGCAATCGACTGTTCGCCACCTCGGCGGCGGCCGCCTTCATCAACGGGCTCGCGCGATTCGCGCTGATGTTCGTGTTCGTCTTTTACTTCCAAGGTGTGCAGGGCGATTCGCCGATCCTGGCCGGGGTCAAGCTCGCGCCGCTGGCGCTCGGGATGCTGATCTCCTCGCCGCTGGCCGGCGTCTGGGCCGATCGGCGCGGCTCGCGCACGATGGCCGTGATGGGCATGGTCGTGACCGCGATCGGGCTCGCGCTGATGACCACGCTCGACCGCGGCACGAGCTATCTGCCGAGCGGCATCTACATGTTCATCGTCGGGACCGGATCGGGCATGTTCAACTCGCCCAACACGGCCGCGATGATGGGCGCCGTGGCTCCGCAGCGGCGCGGCATCGCCGCCGGCGCGCGTGTGCTGGTCCAGAACACCGGCGCCGTGATCTCGATCGCCTTCGTGCTCGCCGTTGTCACCTCCGCGGTGCCGAAGAACGTGCTGTTCGCGGTCTTCTCCGGGCTGGCCAACCACATCTCCACCGCCGAGCTCGACCCCTTCATCTCGAACATGCACACCGCGCTGTGGTGCCTGACCGCGGTGTCGGCGCTCGGTGCGGTGGTGGCCGCGGCTCGGCCCAAGCTCGATCCGGCACCGACCGATTCGACCCAGGAGCGGGGCGCGGAGGCCCGAACGGGCGGCAGCCCGACGCCGGCCGCCGAAGGCCAGGTGGCGGTGCCATGAGCGCCGCGACCAAACGGCCGGCGACCACGGCGACCCCCGAGCGTCCGCTGCGAATCGGCGAGGTCGCTGAGCTCACTCGGACCACCCCGCGGACGATCCGTTACTACGAGGAGATCGGGCTGTTGCCCGGGTCCTCGGAGCGCGAGCAGGGCAAGCATCGCTGCTACACCGCGGCCGATGTCGAGCGCGTCAACGAGATCGTCCGGCTCAAGGAGCTGCTCGGACTCTCGCTCGAGCAGCTGTCGAAGCTGCTCGAGGCCGAAACCGCACGGGCGGAGCTGCGGCGAGAGTGGGCGACCGCCGAGGACGTCGCCGTGCGGCGCCGAATCCTCGATGAGGCGCTCGGCCACATCGCCACCCAGCTCGATCTCGTCCAGGAGCGCCGGCGCGAGCTGGCGCAGCTCGAGCGGGAGCTGCTGGCGCGGCGCGAGCTGGTCAACACCCGGCTGGCCGAGCTACCCGGCTGACTGCAGGCCGCCCCGGGCTCGCTGGGTCCGGCCGCGCCGCCGATTCGCCCGCCCGAGTCTCCAGGCGGGCTCAATGGGCAGGAAACCGGGTGCCCGCCCCGTAACCAAGAGCCACCGTGGCCGTACTAAGCTTCAGAACGTCGGAATTGCGGCGCCCCAGCGGCTGACTCCAAGCCCACCGCCCGCAAGCAGCACCGGCCGTCGCCCTTTTCGAACTCCGTGACCCCGTCAACCCCACGCACGTCCAAATGGCTGCCCCGGCTCGCCGCCCTTGCCGTGGCCACGCTCGGTCTGGTCAACGTCGCCTCCGCGCTCACCCCCAACATCCGCTGGCGGGGGCATCTGCTGCTCGACGTCGAGCCGGTCGAGGCCATGCGGCTGTTCCACGCGCTGGCGCTTCCGGCCGGCTTTGCCCTGATCCTGGTCGCGCCCTACCTGCTGCGCCGCCGTCACCGGGCCTGGCAGGTGGCGATTGTCCTGCTGTTCGCCCTCGGTCTGTTCGACCTGCTCAAGGGGCTCGACTTCGAGGAAACCGCGGTCACCTGGGCCACGGCGCTGGTCCTCCTGGCCGGCCGGGGCTCGTTCCCCGTCCGTCACGACCCGATCACGCTGCGCTCGGCGTTCTGGCGGGTGCCGGTGATCGGCCTGCTCGGCCTGACGCTGGCCGCGCTCGCCGCTTGGGCCTCGCAGGGCCATCCCTCGGTGACCACGGTCATGCGGGAGACCGGCGACCTGCTCATCTTCCAGCGCGGCCCGATGCACTTCCACCGCCACTTCCACCAGCATCTGGCCTGGATTCCGCTCAGCGTGCACCTGATCGAGCTCGGGACGCTGCTGTCGATGGCCTACGTCATCTTCCGCCCCCTGGCCGCTCCGCGCGCCCTGCCGGGCCCCGAGGCGCGGGCGATGGCCTCAGAGCTGGTCCGAGCGCACGGCAGCGACACGCTGTCCTTCTTCAAGCTCCGGGGCGACAAGCAGTACTTCTTCAGCCCCGATCGACGCGCCTTCGTCGGCTACCGGATCGAGAACGGCGTGCTGCTGCTCTCCGGCGACCCCGTCGGCCCCACCGAGGAGTTTCCGGTTCTGCTGCGCGACCTCAAGGCCTTCGCCGAGGCCCGCGGCCTGAAGCTCGGCGCGGTCGGGGCCAGCGAGGCCCTGGCCAGCCGCTACGAGGCCCTAGGCCTGAAGGCGATCTATCTCGGCGACGAGGCGATCCTCGACCTGGACACCTTCTCGCTCGAGGGGCGGGCGATCCGCAAGGTGCGCCAGTCGGTCAGCCGGCTGAGCAAGGCGGGCTACACGGCCGAGTCCCACCGCCTCAGCGAGCTGACGCCATCGACGGTGGACGAGATCGAGTGCGTGCTCGAGCGCGGCCGCGAGGGGGCGCCGGAGCGCGGCTTCTCGATGGCCATGGATTCGATCCACGGCCCCGACGATCACGAGACCCTGGTGGTTCTGGCCCGCGACGACGGCGGTGCGATCCGCGGCGTCCTGCACTTCGTGCCCGTGTACGGCCGCAGCGCCGTGTCGCTGTCCTTCATGCGGCGGGACCCGGCCACGCCGAACGGCCTGACCGAGTTCCTGGTGGTCAAGGCCGTGGATCTGCTGCGCGAGCGGGGAATCGAGGAGCTGTCGCTCAATTTCGCCGCTTTTGCCCGCTGGATGCACAGCCCGGAGAAGCGCCACGAGCGGCTGCTCGGCAAGCTCGTCGCGCTCGGCAATCCGTTCTTCCAGATCGAGAGCCTGTACCGCTTCAACGCGAAGTTCTTCCCCCGCTGGGAGCCGCGCTACCTCGTCTACGAGGGTCGGCTCGGGCTGCCCCGGGCGGGAATCGCCGCGATGTGGGCCGAGGGTCAGCTTCCCAAACCTTCGCTGCGGGTCCGTCCGCGCCGGGGGAGTCGCGTTGAGCCGCCGTTCCGGCTAACCTCGCGCTAACTTTGTAGTCCCGGATGACCTCGACATCCGTTGAGGTCTTCGGCGGAGGCACATGGCGATTTCCAGGCGACGCCCATGCCGTTCCGCCGGTACCCTTCCGGCCCCCTCAATCTCTTTCCCGTGCTCAATTGACCAGCGCTCCACGACACCATGACGAACAGCCGTCCTGCAACTCCCGGCATCACCCTGGAGGCCCACGATGTCGCTGAGCGCCCCGGTGGCGGGTGAGCGGCCCGTGACTCTGCTCCGCTACTTCGACGTCGTGGTGCTCGTGGTCGCCGCGCCGATCATGCTGCTGATCGGCGTCCCGGCGAACGGCTACCTGATCGGCGCCGGCGTCTGGATCGCTCTCCGCGCGGTCGGCGTCGGGGTGGACCACTGGGCCAGCAACATCAAGGAGGCGGGCCCGCAGATCAGCCTGCGGCTCTGCTACATGCTCGGCCGGCTGTTCCTGCTCGCGATCACGGTGATCATCGTCCGCAAGGACGCGGGCCAGGACGCGGGCCTGACCTGCCTGGCGGTGATCGTGTTCGCCTTCACGGTCCGAGCTGATGGTGTCAGCACTGAACCGCCCGAGGCCGAAATGAGCAACGGACGCAAGATCTTCTTCGGCATCCTGGGCTTCTACCTGGGCGGCCTGATCCTGCTGCTCGTGATCTTCGGCTTCGGCCACAAGAACAACGAGTTCCAGATCCAGAACGAGTTCAAGCTCGACAACTGGGTCCACCTCGGCGTGTTCAGCATCAACCGCGCGGTGCTCTACCTGTTCATCGCCGACGATCCTCACCGTCGGTGACGATGGTCTGGATCTCCCGGCGAATGCATGCGCGCCCCAACAAGGTCCAGACCGCGGTCGAGGCGCTGTTCTCGCTGATGCGCGACAACATCACGCGCGGGAACATGTCGGACTCGATGGCGGCCAAGTGGTTCCCGTTCCTCGGGCGCGCTGTTCCTGTTCATCTGGTACTGCAACCTGATCGGGTACCTCCCGCTGCCGACCAACAGCGAGGAGAAGTTCAACCTCTTCGGGGTCCACATCCCCGCGTTCGCGCTGTATGCGGCCACGGCCAACATCTCGGTGCCGCTGGTGCTCGCGCTGATCGTGTTCGTCGTCTTCAACTGGGTGGGGATCCGCGCCCAGGGCCCGATCGGCTACATCAAGAGCCTGATCCCCGCCGGCGTCCACGGCCCGATGCTGCTGCTGATCGTTCCGCTGGAGGTCATCTCGACCTTCATGCGGCTGATCTCGCTGACCATCCGACTATTCGCCAACATCCTGGCCGGGCACATGATCATCCTGTTCATGGCCGGCGGGCTCGCGGTGATCCTGGGCCTGACGTTCCTGGGCTGGTTCACGCTGCCGGTCGCGATCGCCGTCTACCTCTTCGAACTGGGGCTGGTGGCCACGCTGCAGGCCTTCATCTTCGCGACCCTCGCCGCCATCTACATCGGCGGCGCGGTCACTCACCACTAACACATAAGGAGCTGAGCTCAAGTGCTTACACACTTCCTCTCGTTCGCGGCCTCCTCTGGGGTCGGCGCGGGACTCGGGATCGGGATCGGAGGCGGTCTGGGTGCCGTCGGCGCCGGCGTCGGCATCGGCATCATCTTCGGCAAGGTCATCGAGTCGGTCACCCGCCAGCCGGAGATGCGCGACGAGATCACCAGCATCCAGTGGCTCGGATTCGCCCTCACCGAGGCGTGCTTCTTCTACGGGCTCGTCGCCGGCCTGCATCTCCTACGTGCTCAAGTAGATGGCGGCGCGCTCTTCACACCGCCTCCAGCGGCTCGTTCCTGATCACGCCCAACGTCGGGCTGATGATCTGGACGCTGCTGCTGTTCGGGATCTCGATGTACGTGCTGGCCAAGGTCGCCTTCCCGCGGATCTCTGAGGCGCTCGACCGTCGCCAGCACGCGATCGAGGATTCGATCGATGCCGCCGAGCGCACCCGCCACGAGGCCGACGGACTGCTGGCCGAGTACCGCGAGCGCCTCAAGGAGGCCCGCCAGCAGGCGGACGAGATCGTCGACCGGGCCCGCAAGGCCGCGGAGGTGCACGAGCGCGACGCTCAGGAGGACGCCAGGCCAAGCGCGAGCAGCTGCTGGAGCAGACTCGCCGCGACATCGAGACCGAGACGCGCCGGGCGATCCAGGAGATCCGCCGCGAGGTCGCCGACCTCACGGTGATGGCGACCGAGAAGGTGACGCGCAAGACGCTCAGCGAGGACGACCAGCGGCGGCTCGTCGAGGAGGCCCTCGGCGAGCTCGACTTCAGCGCGCTGAGCACCGGAGGGGAGCACTAGCCGTGGAAGAGATCGCCCAGGTCTACGCGCGCTCGCTGTTCGAGGTCGCTCGGGAACGGAGCGTGCTCGACGAGGTCAAGCAGGAGCTCGACCAGTTCGCCGACGCGCTGTCGGAGAACCACGATCTGGCCGTGTTCTTCTTCTCGCCCTACTTCTCGACAAGCGAGAAGAAGGATGGGCTGTCGCGCCTGCTCGAGGGCGCCGACCCCAGCTTCATCAACTTCCTGGAGGCGCTCATCGAGCGTCACCGAATGCCGGCGATCTTCCGCATCCGCACCCGGTTCGACGAGCTCTGGGAGCACGAGAACCGGCGCTGCCCGTCGAGGTTACCAGCGCGGTCGAGCTCGACGAGGCGACAATCAATGACATCGGCGAGCGGATCGGCGAGCAGACCGGGCACGAGGTCGACCTGGAGAGCCGCGTCGATCCGGACATTCTCGGGGGGATCGTGCTGCGGGTCGGAAACTCGATCCTCGACGCCTCGATCAAGAACCGTCTGAACCAACTTCGCAAAGCAAGTCGCGCAGGCGTAGCGCGCGCCGACCGTCAAGGAGCCACCTGATGCAGATCAAGCCCGACGAGATCACCTCAATCCTCAAGAGCCGGATCGAAGGCCTGGACACCGGCAGCGCCGAGCTGACCGAGGTCGGCACCGTGCTGTCGGTCGCCGACGGCATCTGCCGCATCCACGGCCTCGAGAACTGCATGTCGTTCGAGATGCTCGAGCTGCCCCACGACGTGACCGGCCTGGCGCTGAACCTGGAGTCCGACAACGTCGGCGCCGTGCTGTTCGGCGACTGGGAGAAGATCGTCGAGGGCGACACGGTCAAGCGCACCAAGCGCCTGCTCGAGATCCCGGTCGGCGACGACCTGCTCGGCCGGATCGTCGATCCGCTCGGCAACCCGCTGGACGGCAAGGGCGAGATCAAGACGAGCGAGACGCGGCCGGCCGAGCACAAGGCGCCCGGCGTCGTCCAGCGCCAGCCCGTGAAGGAGCCGATGCTCACCGGGCTGAAGGCGATCGACTCGATGATCCCGATCGGCCGCGGTCAGCGCGAGCTGATCATCGGCGACCGCCAGACCGGCAAGACGGCGATCGCGATCGACACGATCATCAACAACAAGGACCGCGACCTGATCTGCGTCTACGTCGCCATCGGTCAGCGCAAGGCGACCGTGGTGGCGCTGGCCAAGACGCTCGAGGACGCCGGCGCACTCGAGAACACGATCATCGTCATGGCCGCCGCCGACGAGGCGGCGCCGATCAAGTTCCTGGCGCCCTACGCCGGCTGCGCGATGGGCGAGTACTTCCTCTACAACGGCAAGCACGCGCTGGTCGATCTACGACGATCTGACCAAGCACGCCTACGCCTACCGCCAGATGTCGCTGCTGCTGCGCCGCCCGCCGGGCCGCGAGGCGTACCCAGGCGACGTGTTCTACCTGCACTCGCGCCTGCTCGAGCGCGCGGTCAAGCTCAACGACGACCTCGGGCGCCGGATCGCTGCACGGCGCTACCGATCATCGAGACCCAGGCCGGGGACGTCTCGGCGTACATCCCGACCAACGTGATCTCGATCACCGACGGCCAGATCTTCCTCGAGCCGAAGCTGTTCTACTCGGGCGTGCGCCCGGCCATCAACGTCGGCATCTCGGTCTCGCGCGTGGGTGGTAACGCGCAGATCGGGCCGATGCGCAAGGTGGCCGGCCGCCTGAAGCTCGAGCTCTCGCAGTACCGCGAGCTCGAGGCCTTCGCCCAGTTCGGCTCCGAGCTCGATCCCGACACGCAGCGGACGCTGGCCCGCGGCGAGCGTCTGGTCAAGACGCTCAACCAGGGCGAGCGTCAGCCGATGCCGGTCGAGGACCAGGTCGTCCAGATCTACGCGGCCACCAACGGCTACCTGGACCGCATCACGGTCGACAAGGTCGAGAAGTTCCTGGTCAACCTCGCCGAGTCGGTGCGCGGCAACGAGCCCGAGCTGCTCAAGAAGATCGCCGCGGGCGACTGGTCGGACGAGACCCAGGCCGCGGCTCGACGGAGGCGGTCAAGCGCTTCGCCGAGGACTTCGGCTTCGACCTCGACGAGGAGGGCCACCCGCTCGAGGCCGAGGACGACGCGCCGCGGTCCTCGCGGCGCTCGCAGGAGGGCGAGGGCGAGGGCAAGGGCGCCGACAGCAGCGATGAGAAGGAGGAAGAGGCAGTCCCGGCGTAGGCCTGGGCCGCCCAAGCACTCATGCCGACAACGCAGCGCGACGTTCGCAACCGCATCTCGTCGTTCAAGAACATCCAGAAGATCACTCGCGCGATGGAGATGGTCGCCGCCGCGCGGCTGCGCCGTGCCGAGCAGCGGATCGAGGCGCTGCGGCCCTACGCGAGCGCGATCCGCCGGATGACCCGCCAGGCCGCCGAGGCCGCCGGCAGCGTGCCCCGGCTGCCGATCCTGGCCGAGCATGATCAGGTCAGCAAGGTGGGCGTGCTGCTGGTGGCGGGCGACCGCGGGCTGGCGGGCGCGTTCAACTCGCAGATCGTCCGGGCGGGCGTCGCGGGCGGGCCGCGATCACAGCCAGGAGGGGCGCCAGCCGATCTACTACGCGGTCGGGCGGCGTCCCGCGTCCTCGCTGAGCTTCCGCGGCCTGGAGCTGGCCCAGGGCTTCACGGGCTTCACCGACCGCCCGTCCTACGCCGACGCCCGCACGATCGCCGAGCGACTGATGGCGGCCTACGTCGACGGCGAGGTCGACCGGGTCGAGGTCTTCTACAACGGCTACATCTCGCCGATCTCACAGGACGTGCGCCGCGAGACGCTGCTCCCGCTGCAGCAGGCGACGATGCTCGAGGAGGAGCAGGACGACGGCGACGGCGCCGATGAGAAGCAGCCCGAGCACCACGCCCTGGTCGAGTACGAGCCCGAGCCTGAGGAGATCCTCCAGCGGCTCGTGCCCGACTACGTCGAGATCTCGATCTTCCGCGCCCTGCTCGAGTCGACGGCCTCCGAGCACGGCGCGCGCATGACCGCGATGCGCAACGCGTCCGAGAACGCCGTCGAGCTGATCGAGGACCTGACGCTCGCTATGAACCGCGCCCGCCAGGCGGACATCACGCAGGAGATCATGGAAGTGGTCGCCGGCGCTGAGGCCCTCGGCTAGACCCGAAAGACAGAACTGGAGACTGAGACGCATGTCAGCGACAGCAGAGACCAAGCAGAACGTAGGCCGCATCGAGGAGATCCAGGGGGTCGTCATCGAGGCCGTGTTCCCGGACAAGCTGCCGGAGATCAACCACGCCATCCGGGTCAAGCGGCCGGATTCGGCGCGCGCCGAGGAGGACATGGACATCGCCGCGCGCGAGGACGACTACCTGGTCTGTGAGGTCCAGCAGCACCTCGGGGATGACCGTGTGCGCGCGGTCGCCATGGACACCACCGACGGGCTCGCCCGCGGCACCGAGGTGATCGACACCGGCGAGTCGATCACGGTCCCGGTCGGCCAGGTGACGCTCGGACGGATCTTCAACCTGCTCGGTGAGCCGATCGATCTCGGCGAGGCGATTCCCGCTGACGTGGAGCGCTGGCCGATCCACCGCGCCGCGCCGACGGTCGAGGCGCTGACGCCGACGACCGAGATGTTCGAGACAGGGATCAAGGTCGTCGACCTGCTCGCGCCCTACGCCAAGGGCGGCAAGGTCGGCCTGTTCGGCGGCGCCGGCGTCGGCAAGACGGTGATCATCCAGGAGCTGATCCACAACCTCGCTCAGGAGCACGGCGGTCTGTCGGCGTTCTGTGGCGTGGGCGAGCGCTCGCGCGAGGGCAACGACCTGTGGCTCGAGATGAAGGAGTCCGGCGTCATCGACAAGACGATGCTCGTCTTCGGCCAGATGAACGAGCCCCCCGGAGCCCGTATGCGCGTGGCCCTGTCGGGCCTGACCATGGCCGAGTACTTCCGTGACCACGAGGGTCAGGACGTGCTGCTCTTCATCGACAACATCTTCCGCTTCGTCCAGGCGGGCTCCGAGGTGTCGGCCCTGCTCGGGCGCATGCCCTCGCAGGTGGGCTACCAGCCCACGTTGGAGTCCGAGATGGGTCAGCTCCAGGAGCGGATCACCTCGACCCGCAGGGGCTCGGTCACCTCGATCCAAGCCATCTACGTCCCGGCCGACGACCTCACCGACCCGGCTCCGGCGTCGGCCTTCGCGCACCTGAACGCCACCACGACGCTCTCGCGGGCGATCTCGGAGAAGGGCATCTACCCGGCCGTCGATCCGCTCGACTCGACCTCGACGATCCTCAAGCCCGAGATCGTCGGCGAGGAGCACTTCAACGTGGCCAACGAGGTTCGCGAGGTGCTGCAGCGCTACAAGGAGCTGCAGGACATCATCGCGATCCTCGGCATCGAGGAGCTCTCGGACGAGGACCGCGTGACGGTCAATCGCGCGCGCAAGATCGAGCGCTTCCTCTCGCAGCCCTTCCACGTCGCCGAGCAGTTCACCGGGATCCCCGGCACGTACGTTCCGGTGGCCGAGTCGATCCGCGGCTTCAGGGAGATCCTCGAGGGCCAGCACGACGACGTGCCCGAGCGCGAGTTCTTCATGAAGGGCACGATCGACGAGGTCTCCAAGGACTCGAGCGAGTAGCACCATGGCGCGCACCAAGTTCCGGGTCGAGGTCCTCACCCCCGAGGGTGAGGTCTTCAACGACGAGGTCGAGATGGTCTCGACGCGCACGACCGTCGGCTCGATCGGCGTGCTCGCCCACCACACGCCGCTGCTGGCCATGCTCGACCCCACCGAGCTGCGGCTCTACATCTCCGAATCCGAGCTCCAGCGCTTCGCTCAGGCCGAGGGGTACATGCAGGTGGCCAAGAGCGGCGTGCTGATCCTCGTCGAAGAGGCGCACGCGCCCGACTCGCTCGACGTCGCCGATCTCCGCGAACGCCTGCAGCAGGCCGAGCGCGAGCTCGAGGCCGCCGGGGACGACACCGAGCGCCGGCGCGTGGCCGAGCGCGACCGGCGGCGGCTCGAGCAATTCGTCAAGATCGCCGAGTCCGGCTGAGCACCGCCGAGTTGGCCCCCGGTCGCTCTCCTATCCTTCGCGGATGGTCGACGAGCGGATTCTGGCCGAACGGCTGATCTCGTACGACACCTCGAGGCGCGAGGAGCTTCGCGCGGCCGCAGGATTTGTCAAGGGATGGCTCGAATCCCGCGATATCGAGGTCCTCGACCACGATCACAATGGCCTGCCCGTGCTGGTGGCGGAGGTCGGCGTCCGCGCGCGGCCGACGTCCCCTGCGTGGTCTTCCACGGCCATCTCGACGTCGTGCCCGGGCAGCCCGAGCAGTTCAGCCGCGGATCGAGGGTGACCGGCTGATCGGGCGCGGCGCCTACGACATGAAGGGCGGCCTCGCCGCCATGATGTGCGCGCTCAAGGACGTCGAGACCCAGGACCGCGTGCGGGTGCGGTTCGTGGCCGTGCCCGACGAGGAGTCCGAGGAGATCGACGACCGCTCCACCGACGGCTTCGTCGGGCGGGGACTAGGGGGTAACTTCGCGATCACCGGTGAGCCCACCGATATGCACATCGGCATCGAGGCCAAGGGCGTGCTGGTCATGCGGATCGAGGTCCACGGCCGCGCCGCGCACAGCTCCACGCCCTGGGTGGGCGACAACGCCGTGCTGAAGGCGATCGACGTCGTTTCGCGCGATCGAGACGTTGCCCTTCGCCCGCGAGTCCTCCGAGATGTTCGATCGGCCCTCGATCAATCTCGGGCGCATCGAGGGTGGTCGTGCGCTCAACAAGGTCCCCGACCTGTGCACGATGCGGTTGACGTGCGCTATCTGCCCGGGCAGGACCCGGGCGAGATCCTCGCTCAGGTGCGTGGCATCCCGAGCATCGACGTCAAGCGCACGTTCATCCATCCGCCGGTCGACCGTCTCCCGCAACGACCGCTACGTGCAGGCGTTGCGCGATGCGGTCGCCCGCACGACCCGGCGGCGAGGTCATGAGCGTCGGGCGTGACGGCGCCTCGGACGCTGCGTCGTTTCTCGGGCCGGCATCCCGGCGGTCGAGTTCGGGCCCGGGGGCGCGGGTCACCACGGCCCCGAGGAGTGGGTCTCGCTCTCTTCACTGGCGCGCTACCGCCGTGCGCTGTCGGACTTCGTACGCGTGATCCCGATGTGGCTGGATCAGGCCGGCCCCGGCGAGAGCCTCCGAGCGGTCGAGGGCGGCCTGTCGTGATGCTGATTCCGAGCAGCGGCCGCGGCGCGCTCGCCCGCTTCGCGCTCGGCGCTGTGATCGTGGTCGCGTTCACGGCCACCGCGACCGCGGTCGCCGGCCTGCTGCAGTTCAAGCAGCTGGCCAAGGACATCTCAGCCTCGGCGCCGATCAAGCAGCGCGCGTTGTCGTGCCCAACCCCGGCTCGGCCGCAGACGATCCTGCTGCTCGGTTCCGACCACCGCGCCGAACACGCCGATCAGCGCGTCCAACTCCGACACGATGATCCTCGTCCGCCTCGACCCGAACTCCTCGACGATCAACGTGATCTCGGTCCCACGCGACCTGCAGGTGACCATTCCGGGGGACGGCGTCGCACAAGATCAACGCGGCCTACTCGCTCGGCGGGCCGAACCTGGTCGTCAAGACGATGCAAGCTCAACGTGTTCCCCAACCTGCAGGTCAACCACATCGTCGACATCAACTTCGACGGCTTCTCGGCGCTGGTCAACGCGATCGGGTGCGTGTACACCGACGTCGATCGGCGCTACTTCAACAAGAACGTGGGCACGGCGGCCACCAACTACTCCGAGCATCGACATCCAGGCCGGGTACCAGAAGCTGTGCGGCGACAGTGCGCTCGCCTACGTGCGCTACCGCCACACCGACACCGACATCGTGCGCTCGGCACGCCAGCAGGACTTCATCCGCCAGGCCAAGGACCAGTACGGCCAGGCCAACCTGATCGCCAACCGCGACACGCTGCTGCGGATCTTCGGCAAGCACACGCAGACCGACCCGGATCTGCACTCCACCGACGGCCTCATCAACCTGTTCAACCTGGTCGCCTTCTCCGACGCGCACTCCATCCGCGAGGTTCACTTCCCCGCCGATTCTGCTGCCCTGCACGCCGCCGTCGCCGTGCTTCGTGGACGCCGATCCGGCGGCCGAGGCGAGCGACGTTTGCCGAATTCATGGCTCCGGGCCGAGCCGCCGCGCCGCGGCCGCCAAGCCGGCGCCGGCCCCCAGCACCCATCGTGCCCCCGCGCCGCCGCCCACGACCGCCGGCCTGACGCCGGACGTCACCGACGGGCCACGCAGGTCTCGGCGCTGGCAATCCCGGCATGCCCGTGTACATGCCCAAGCTGATCCCCGCGGGCGGGAACTACATGGGCCCGACCGCCGGCGAATACCCGCGCGCCTATCCCATCTACAGCCCTCAGCACCACAGGTACGCCGCCTACCGGATCGTCGGCGCCGTGAACGCCATGCTGGGGCAGTTCTACGGCGTCCAGGGCATGACCTGGCGCGATCCCGCCGCTGCTGGCCTCGCCCTCGGCGATCATGTACGTCGGCGGCAAGCGGCTCGAGCTTCACCTCGACGGGCACAAGCTGAGGCTCGTGGCCTGGCGCACCCCGCATGGCGTGTACTGGATCTCCAACACGCTCAGCCTTGACCTGAGCAACGCCCAGATGGTGGGGCTCGCGGCCTCCTTCCGGCACGCCTAGCCGATCACCGCCCCGACCCTCGCGCTACGGCGGGCCCGCATCGACGGCCCCCTTGTACCCTCTCCTGCTTCCATGAGCTCACGACGAGAACCCATCGCCGTCATCGGCACCGGCTACGTCGGCCTGGTGACGGCCGCCGGCTTCGCCGAGCTGGGCAACGAGGTCTGGTGCGTCGACGTCGACGCCGACAAGATCGCGCGTCTGCAAGCGCGGCGAGATCCCGATCTACGAGCCCGGGCTCGAGGAGTCGGTGGCGCGCAATCCGCGAGCGCCTGCACTTCTGCACCGAGCTGGCGCCGGCGCTCGAGCACGCCCGGCTGCTGTTCGTGGCCGTCGGCACACCGCCGACGTACTCCGGCGACGCCGACCTGTCCGCGGTGCACGCCGTGGTCGCGTCGATGCCGGCCTCCGACCGGCACGCGCTGGTCATGAAGTCGACCGTGCCCGGTGGGCACGGGCGCGTCGATCAAGCGCATCTTCGCCGAGCAGGGCAAGGAGGGCTTTGCCTACGTGTCCTGCCCGGAGTTCCTCAAGGAGGGCTCGGCGCTCGAGGACTTCCTGAAGCCCCCGACCGCGTCGTCGTCGGCGACGACGGCGACTGGGCCGGCGACGCCGTGGTGCGACCTCTACGAGCCGCTCGACGCGCCGGTGGTGCGCACCGACATCGCCACCGCCGAGATGGTCAAGCTGGCCGCCAACGCGTTCCTGGCCACCAAGATCAGCTTCATCAACGAGATCGCCAACGTCTGCGAGGAGACCGGCGCCGACGTGCTCGAGGTGGCCCGCGGCATGGGCCTCGACCAGCGCATCGGCGGACATTTCCTGCAGGCCGGGGATCGGCTTCGGGGGTTCGTGCTTCCCCAAGGACGTCTCGGCGCTCAAGCAGCTGGCCGGCAACTCCGGCTACCACTTCCAGCTCCTGACCGCGGTGATCGAGGTCAACGAGCTCCAGAAGCGGCGCGTGATCGCCAAGCTCCAGAAGCATCTGGGCTCACTCGTGGGCAGGACGGTGACGCTGCTCGGGCTGGCCTTCAAGGCCAACACCGACGACATGCGCGAGGCCTCCTCGCTGGTGCTCGCGGCGCGGCTGCAGGCCGACGGCGCCCAGGTGCGGGCCTATGACCCGATCGCCGAGCCGGAGGCGCGCAAGCTCATGACCGGGGTCGAGTTCGCCAGCTCCGCGATAGAGGCGCTGCGCGGCGCCGACGCCTGCATCCTGGTCACCGAGTGGCCCGAGTTCGCCGAGCTCGACTGGCGTCAGGCGGCCGAGGTGATGGAGGGCTCGCTGGTAATCGACGGGCGCAACTTCGTCGACCCCGACGCGGTTCGCGCGGCCGGATTCCTATACGAGGGCATCGGCCGGTGAGTGCCGGCCGCCGGGCGCCCGCGGGCGAGAAGCCCTGAGCGCGAATGCAGGCCCTGATCCTGGCCGGCGGTGAGGGAACGCGGCTGCGGCCGCTGACCTCGACCGTGCCCAAACCGGTCGTCTCGCTCGTCGGACCGCCCGTTCATCACCTACATGATCGATTGGCTGCGCGGCCATGGCGTGGACGACATCGTGCTCTCCTGCGGCTTCCTGGCCGACGGGGTGCGCAGCGTCCTGGGCGACGGCGCGAAGCTCGGCGTTCGCCTGCGCTACGTGGAGGAGCCGAAGCCGCTCGGCACCGGCGGCGCGCTCAAGTTCGCCGAGGACATGCTCGAGGAGCGCTTCTACATGCTCAACGGCGACGTGCTCACCGATATCGACCTGACCGCCCAGCTCGCCCAGCACGAACGCACCGGCGCGCGGGCGACGCTCGCGCTCGTGCCGGTCGAGGATCCATCCGCCTACGGCCTCGTGCGCCTGAACGCCGACGAATCCGTGCGCGAGTTCGTGGAGAAGCCCGAGAGCGATCAGATCGACACCGATCTGATCAACGCGGGCGCGTACATCCTCTCCCGCGACGTGCTCGACGTCGATGCCGCCGGCCGGCACCAACATCTCGATCGAGCGCGACGTATTCCCGGCCCTGGTCGACCACGGTCTGTTCGGATACCGCGCGGAGGGCTACTGGCTCGACATCGGAACTCCCGACCGGTACCTCCAGGGCACCTTCGACATCCTCGAGGGCATCGTCGAGACCGAGGTCGGGCGCAGGCTCCATGACTCGGGGGGTCAGACCGTGCGCGAGGGTGCGCCGGTCGACGGTCGCGTGATCGGGCCGGCCTTCCTCGGTCAGGGGAGCGACATCGCCGAAAGCGCGATCGTCGGCGGGCGCGCGGTCCTCGGCCGCGACGTCCGGATCGCCGCCGGCGCGCACGTGGTCGGTTCGGTGATCCTGGATGGCGCCAGGATCGGCGCCCGGACCACGGTCAGCTCATCGATCATCGGGCCGGGGGTCGAGATCGGCGAGCACTGCCACATCCGAGGCGGCGTGGTGATCGGTGAGGGCGTCAAGATCGGCTCGGACAACGTCCTTCAGGCCGGCGCGCGTATCTTTCCCGGGGTGCAGTTGCCCGATCGAGCGATCGCGTTTTGACCGCCCTGCGCGATCTGAGCCGCGAGACGATCGCAACCTTTGACGCGAGCGGTCAGCTCGGCGACGTGCTCGGCATGCCCGAGCAGCTGCGCGACGCGCTGTGGCGCGTGGAGTCCGCGGCGCTGGCGCCCCACGACGCACGCGGCGGGCTGGTCATCGCCGGCATGGGTGGCTCGGCGATCGGCGGCATGCTGGCCCGGGCCGTGCTCGGCGACAGCGCCTCGCGTCCGATCATCCTGGCGCGCGACTACGGCCTACCGGCCTGGACGACGCCCGACGCGACGGTGCTGTGCGCGAGCTACTCCGGCAACACCGAGGAGACGCTCGCGGCCTATGACGCTGCCGGGGCGCTCGGAGCGCGGCGCATCGTGGTGACGACGGGCGGCAAGCTCGCCGAGGCCGCGCGTACCGATGGGGTGCCCGTGATCCCGCTGCCCGGTGGTTTTCAGCCCCGCGCTGCGGTTGCCTACTCGCTGGTCGTGGCCCTGGAGGTTGCTGCCCTGTGCGGAGCGGCCTCGCGCCAGCACTGCGAGATCGACGTCGCCGCCGCCCACGCCGAGCAGCTCGTGGCCGACTGGGGACCGGATGCGCCCGAGGATTCGCTGGCCAAGAAGCTCGCGCGCGGCCTGCACGGGACGATCCCCCAGCTTGCCGGCTCGGGCCTCACGGCGCCGATCGCCTACCGGTGGAAGGCCCAGATCAACGAGAACGCCAAGCTGCCCGCTTCGGCCAACGAGCTCCCCGAACTCGATCACAACGAGATCGCCGGTTGGGAGGGCGCGCCGGAGCTCGGCCGCTTCAGCGCCGTGTTCCTCGACGATTCCGATCTGCACCCGCGCATCCGGCAGCGCATCGCCCTGACTCGCGGTCTGATCGGTTCCTCCGCAGCGGCCACCTACCGCGTCGAGACGGTCGGCGAGAGCCGCTGCGAGCGCCTGGTCTCGCTGGTGCTGCTCGGCGATCTGGTCTCGATCTACCTGGCCGTGCTGCGCGGCGTCGACCCGTCTCCGGTCGATGTGATCGAGCGCCTCAAGGGGGAGCTCGCCCGAGGCTGAGCAGACGCCGAGCGCGTGGTCCGCGGCACGGCCGAAAACCTTGACACGGTTGTGGTAACGTTGCCTCCCGATGGAGGCTCTAACCATTCATGAGGCATCCGAGACGACCGGTTGGTCGGCTCGCATGCTCCGTTACATCGAGCAGGCGGGCCTTGTGGCGCCCGCTCGTTCCGCGTCCGGATACCGGCTCTACGGGGCCGGCGAGCTGCAGCGGCTGCGGACGCTCAAGGAATTGCTCGAGCGCTTCGATGTCGGGCTCTCCGACGTCGCCTTCGCGGC
Organism: uncultured Solirubrobacteraceae bacterium; assembly: GCA_963725515.1. Lineage (GTDB taxonomy): Bacteria > Actinomycetota > Thermoleophilia > Solirubrobacterales > Solirubrobacteraceae > Palsa-465. The sequence goes on from CAVRZB010000010.1 coordinate 91,704, forward strand.
GCGGATGGCCGCGAGCCCCGAACTGCGCGACGAGGTTCAGGGCTGGCTGCGAGCGCAGCCGACGAAGCCCGCCGAAGTGAGCGCGGCCGACTGGCTGCGCTTTGAGCAGGACAAGCACGAGAAGCTCCTGGCCGCAGCCGCCTGACAATGCCCTCGCAACAGATGGAGAAACGATGAGCACGACCGCACTGGAGACCGATTTCAAGGTTGCCGACCTCTCGCTGGCCACCTTTGGGCGCAAGGAGATCCAGCTCGCCGAGCACGAGATGCCCGGCCTGATGGCGACCCGCCGCGAGTACGCCGAGCGCCAGCCCCTCAAGGGTGCGCGCGTCACGGGCTCGCTGCACATGACGATCCAGACTGCGGTGCTGATCGAGACGCTCGTCGCCCTCGGGGCCGAGGTGCGCTGGGCGAGCTGCAACATCTTCTCGACCCAGGACCACGCGGCGGCCGCCGTCGTCGTCGGTCCCGACGGGACGCCCGAGGAGCCGCGCGGGGTTCCGGTCTACGCCTGGAAGGGCGAGACGCTCGAGGAGTACTGGTGGTGCACCGAGCAGGCGCTGCGCTGGCCCGATGCGGATGGGCCGAACATGATCCTCGACGACGGTGGCGACGCCACGATGCTCGTGCACAAGGGCGTTGAGTTCGAGAAGGCCGGCGCCGTGCCGGATCCCTCGACGGCCGAGTCGGAGGAGTTCCAGATCGTGCTGAGCGTGCTGCAGCGTTCGCTCTCCGAGGACCCCCAGCGCTGGACGCGCATCGCGGCCGGTATCCAGGGCGTCACCGAGGAGACCACGACCGGCGTCCATCGTCTTTACCAGTTCGCCGAGCAGGGACAGCTGCTGTTCCCGGCCATCAACGTCAACGACGCCGTCACGAAGTCGAAGTTCGACAACAAGTACGGCTGTCGGCATTCGCTGATCGACGGCATCAACCGGGCCACCGATGTCCTGATCGGCGGCAAGGTCACGGTGGTCTGCGGCTACGGCGACGTCGGCAAGGGCTGCGCCGACTCGCTGCGCGGCCAGGGCGCCCGCGTGATCATCACCGAGATCGACCCGATCTGCGCTCTGCAGGCCGCGATGGACGGCTATCAGGTGGCGACGCTCGATGACGTGCTCGACAAGGCCGACATCTTCATCACCGCGACCGGAAACCGCGATGTGATCACCGCGGGAGACATGGCCCGCATGAAGCATCAGGCCATCGTGGGCAACATCGGCCACTTCGACAACGAGATCGACATGGCTGGGCTGGCCAAGCTCGACGGCATCAAGCGGATCAACATCAAGCCGCAGGTCGACGAGTGGGTCTTCTCCGACGGGCACGCGATCATCGTGCTCTCGGAGGGACGGCTGCTCAATCTCGGCAACGCGACCGGTCACCCGAGCTTCGTGATGTCGAACTCGTTCACCAACCAGGTGATCGCCCAGATCGAGCTGTTCGGTCACACCGACATCTACGAGAAGCGCGTCTACACGCTCCCCAAGCACCTCGACGAGAAGGTCGCACGGCTGCACCTCGACGCGCTCGGCGCCCAACTGACCGAGCTGACGCCCGACCAGGCCGCTTACCTCGGCATCCCGGTCGAGGGCCCCTACAAGCCCGACCATTACCGGTATTGATCGAGCGACGGGCGGATGGCCCGCGCGCAGACATCCCATGATGTAGCTGACCTCGCCCTGGCCCCCCAGGGCGAGGCGCGCATCGCCTGGGCAGACGGGCAGATGCCGGTGCTGCGCTCGATCCGGGAGCGCTTGCAGCGTGAGCAGACACTGGCGGGGATTCGCATCGCCGCCTGCCTGCATGTGACCGCCGAGACGGCCAACCTGGCGCGGGCCCTGCAGGCCGGCGGGGCGGAGGTTGCCCTGTGCGCCGCGAATCCGCTCTCCACACAGGATGACGCCGCGGCGGCACTCGTGGCCGACCATGGCCTCGAGGTCCGCGCGATCCGCGGCGAGAGCCTCGACACGTACGCCGAGCATGTCAGGGCACTCCTCGACGGCCGCCCCCAGGTGACGATCGACGACGGGGCGGACCTGATCGTGACGCTCCACGCGCTCGGCGGCCACCCGCTCAAGGAGCTGATCGGCGGCACCGAGGAAACCACGACGGGCCTCGTGCGCCTGCGCCGGCTCGAGGAGGAGGGCAAGCTCACGTGCCCGGTTCTGGCCGTCAACGAGGCCCGCACCGAGCGGGCGCTCAACGACCGCCACGGTACGGGGCAGTCGGCGCTCGACGGGATCATCCGCGCGAGTCATGTGCTCCTGGCCGGGCACACGCTCGTCGTCGTCGGCTACGGCTGGGCCGGGCAGGGCATCGCCGAGCGCGCGCGGGGCGCGGGCGCCGCGGTGATTGTCTGCGAGATCGACCCGCTCAGGGCGCTTGAGGCTCGCATGGCCGGGTATCAGGTGATGCCCGCGCTCGACGCCGCCGAGCGCGGCGACGTGTTCGTGACCGTCACGGGATCTCGGCGCGTCTTGCGCCGGGAGCATTTCGAGCGCATGAAGGACGGGGCGCTGCTGGCCAACGCCGGGCATTTCGACGTCGAGATCGATCTGGATGAGCTGCGCGAGCTGGCCGTCGGGGGAGTGCGCGACGTGCGCCCCCTGGTAGAGCAGTACGAGCTCGCGGGGTCCCGGCGGCTGAACCTGCTGGCCCGCGGCCGGGTCGTCAACCTGGCGGCGGCCGAGGGCCATCCGGCCGCGGTCATGGACGTCTCGTTCGCGCTCCAGGCGCTATGTGTGGAGGAGCTCGTGCGCAGCAACGGCGAGCTCCCGGCTGGGGTCCGCGCGGTGCCCGCCTCGATCGACGCCGAGGTGGGACGGCTCAAGCTGGCCGCGCTGGGGGTCCGCATCGACGAGCCGACCTCCGACCAAGCCGAGTACCGTGGGTCCTGGAGATGATGGGTGTAGCCCCACGTCCTGCGCACGGCGCCTGTGCCGGCATCGACCTTGGCGGGACGAAGATCGAGGCCGCGGTGATCGACGACCAGTACAACGTGCTGGGCGCTGCGCGCCGGCCCACACCGACTGCGGGAGGGCCCGCGGACGTGGCCGCCGAGATGGTCCGCGCGGTCACGGAGGCGTGCGCCGCCGCCGGGCTCGAGCCCTCGCAGCTGATCGGCATCGGCGTCGGCTCGCCCGGGATCGTCAACAGCACCTCGGGGACGGTCACGAGCGCGCGCAACCTCCCGGGGTGGGAGGGATCGTTCGCGCTCGGCGACTCGCTCGCCCGCGAGCTCGACACGCTCGTCCTGGTCGGTAATGACGTCCAGGTGGCGACGGAGGCCGAATACAAGCTTGGAGCGGGCCGCCCGTATGACACGCTGCTCGGCGTGTTCTGGGGCACCGGGGTGGGCGGCGGAATCGTGCTCGACGGCAAGCCCTGGGTGGGCCGTGGGGGAGCGGGGGAGATCGGGCACGTGGTGGTCAGGCGCGGCGGCGCGCGCTGCCCGTGTGGCCGGAACGGCTGCATGGAGGCCTACGCCGGCCGCCTGGCGATGGAGCAGCGCGCGCGAAAACTCGTCCGGCGGGGCGAGAAGACCGATCTGTTCAGGCTCATGGAGGAGCAGGGCCGCTCGCGGCTCACGAGCTCGATCTGGGCCCGCTCGCTCGAGCGCGGAGACAAGGTCGCGACCAAGCTGATAGACGGCGCCGTGGCCGCGCTGGGCGCAGGCGTCGGCTCGGCGATGAACCTACTCGACGTTGAGGCCGTGATCATCGGCGGCGGCCTCGGGATCCGCTTCGGGCAGCCGATGGCCGACCGGATCGCCGAAGCGATGCGACCGCACCTGTTCAACGATGCCCGGCCGCCCGACGTGCGGGTCGCCGAGCTCGGCGATCTCGGCGGCGCGATCGGCGGCTCGCTGCTCGTCCACGGGCACGTGCACTGAGCGGCGCGGCGCTCAGTCCTCGTCCAGAACCCCGATCCCCAGCGCGCCGGCCCAGACGCTGGCCATGCCGACGATGTCGGGTAGCTCCATCGCCGCGCCGCGCAGGTTCGCGACGCCCTCGAGCCCGGCGAGCTCGCAGCGCCGGAACTCGCACAGCTTCAGCCGCGCGCCGCGAAAGTCCGCGCCCGTGAGATCGCAGCCGTGAAACCGCACGGACTCGAGCTGGGCATCGAGGAAGTCGGTCTGCGCCAGTAGGCAGTCCTCGAAAGTCACTCGCTCGAGCCGGGCGGCGCCGAACGACGCCAGGTCGACGCGGCAGCCCTGCACGGTGACGTCCGACAGTTCAGCCTCGCCGAACTCGGCCCCGGTCATGCGGCTGGCACGGATCGCCACGCGCGTGAGGCTGGCCCGCCGAGCGCGCAGGTTGGCCGCGTCGCAGCTCACCAGCTCGACCGCCGCGAGCCGGAGCCCATCGAGTCCGGCCCCGGACAGGGCGCAGTGGTCCAGGCGTGCGCGCCGGAAGCTGACGCCCCGCGCGCTCCGGTTGCCCAGCTCGGCGCCCGAGAGCTCGCCGTCGGCGTGGCTCGAGTCGTGGAACAGCACGCCCACCTCGAGCGGCTCGAGCTCGGCCGGCAGCTCGGGCGGGATCGGAGCGAAGGCCGCGGGGCGCATGCCGGATCGTAGGTGCGGGGAGGGCGGTTGGACTGTCGCGGACAGCCCTAACGGCCTGCCTGGTTGATGCCGCGCCGCGTCGCACGCACGTGGCCCAGCACCACTCGGAGCTGTCGTAGGGGCGTATTACCCAACAATCCGGACATCATCCTCCTCGGACTCTGTTAGCGAGGCCACATACACGCCGGCCCGCCGCTCAGACCGCCTCGAAGCGCTCGGCGCGCCGCGCCTCGCGCTCGGACTCGTTGAGCATCTGGACGAACAGGACGACGAGCGCGATGCCCATCACAATCGACTGCTCGAGCGCCATGAGCAGGCCGGCCATCGACTGGTCCTGGTCGGGGGTCAGGCCCCAGTACTGCGGGTGATGCTTGTAGAAGGCGTAGATCGAGGCCGGCGCGAATGCGAGTGCGACGCCCAGCAGGCCCACGAGCAGCTTTGTGCTGACCATGTAGCCGATCGGGCCCATGCCGCCCAGGCGCATGCGGCTGCGGATCGGTGAGATCAGGTGCCACCAGTAGAGCCCGCCGGCGGCCACGAAGCAGATGTGCTCGAGCGCGTGGACGTTGACGTTGTGGAGTGCCGCGTCATAGAGGGCCGGGACGTGCCAGAGCCACATGAAGCCGGCGTAGAGGAGGACCGCGACGGCGGGGTGGGCCAGCCAGCCGGCGCGGCGCTCGAGCGTCTGTACGCGGCGCGTCACCGGCCGCAGGACACCCTTGGTCAGCCCGAGGATGAGCAGGATCGGGACGATGTCGAGGAGCAGCACATGCTGCAGCATGTGCATGACCAGGAGCTGGTCGCCGAGTTGGTCGATCGGCGAGACCAGCGCCGCGAGGATGACCAGCAGACCGCCGACGAACAGGGCCAGGCGTCCGATTCCCGGCGGATGCGGCTCTCCCGGCGCGCGCGCCCGTCGCCAACCCCTCAGGTAGACCAGGAGCAGCGCCAGCACCGCCAGCAGCACGCCGGGCTCGAGCGACCACGCGATCTTCGGTGCCACGGCCACAGCCACGATGTTCATTCTCGCAATCGACAAACGTCCGGCGCAGGACTAATCTGCATGCCTGAGGCACATCCATCCTGCCCGCAAGGAGGTCAGTTCGATGCGCATCGAGGTGAAGGGTCGGAACCTACCCGTCTCGGAGGACCTCAAGGAGCATTGCGCCAAGCGCTTTGGCAAGGTCTCGCGCCAGGTGTCTGTCCTGGCTGAGCTCGAGATCGAGGTGCGGGAGGAGCGCAATCCGGCCAACCCTGATTCGCAGATCGCCGAGGCGACGCTGTACCTCAAGGGTGTGACCCTCAGAGCGCAGGACGCGTCGCCCGACCTCCTGCACTCGATCAACCTGTGCGCCGAGGAGCTCTCGCGGCAGGTGAAGCGCCATCGGGACAAGCGCCGGCGCCGCCGCGAGGCGCGGGCGGCGGCCAAGCCGTCCCTCGGCGACGTCTCCCCGGCCGCCTGATCCCGTGCCCGCGTGAGCCGACATATTGCGCGGCTCGCGCCGCGCCTGGCACTCGCGGCGCTTACCCTGATCCTCGCCGCGCTGCCCGCCGCCGCGGCGTCGGCGGCACCCAACCTGCGGGTGCGCGGCACCGCGCTCGTCGACGGCTCCGGGCGCGGTCACGCCGTTCGCCTGCTGGGCGTCAACCGCTCAGGCCTCGAGTACGCCTGCATCGAGGGCTGGGGCTTCTTCGACAGCCCACGTCCCGATCAGATCGACACCCCCGCGATGATCGCGGCGATGAAGAGCTGGCGGATCAACACCGTCCGCGTGCCGCTCAACGAGGACTGCTGGCTGGGCGTCAACACGCCCGCGGGCCGCGGCGGCTCGCCCTACCGGCGCCTCGTCCAGCGCTATGTCCAGGCGCTGAACAAGGCCGGTCTGTACGTGATCCTCGACCTGCACCTCGCCGCGCCCGGAGCGACCCCCGCCACGCACCTCGCGCCGATGGCCGATGCCGACCATGCCCCGGCCTTCTGGCGCTCGGTGGCGCGCACGTTCGTACACGACCACGCGCTCCTCTTCGACCTCTTCAACGAGCCGCACGGCATCAGCTGGACCTGTTGGCGCAACGGCTGCGCGATCCCGGCCGGCTCGGACTGGCCGGCGTACAGCGCCGCCGGGATGCAGGCACTGGTCGACGCGGTGCGCTCGACGGGCGCGCGTCAGCCGCTGCTGCTCGGCGGGACCGCGTACGCGCTGGATCTCTCGGGCTGGAATTCCCACGTTCCGCACGACCCGGCGGGCCAGCTCGTGGCCGCCGAGCACAACTACGGCGGCCTCGGGCAATGCGGCTCGAGTTGCCAGAGCGCGGTGCTCGCCACCGCCCGCCACCACCCCGTCGTCTTCGGAGAGCTCGGCGAGATCGACTGCCGTCACTCGTACATCGACTCGTTGATGGCCTTCGCCGACCGGCACGGCATCGGCTACCTGGGCTGGGCGTGGGACGCGGTGGCCCCCGGCAGCTGGAGCTGCAAGGGCGGCCCGTCGCTGATCACCGGCTATGGTGGCACGCCGACGGCCTTCGGAATCGGCCTGCGTGACCACCTCCGCAGGCTCTTCAGCCACCGCTGAATCACCCCAACCCCATTGCTAACCTAGCCCTATGTCCTTTTTGGACCGCGCGCTTCGCATGGGCGAAGCCAAGAAGTTCAAGACTTACGAGCAGCGCGTAAGCCGGATCAACGATTTCGAAGAGGAGCTCTCGCACTACACCGAGGCCGAGCTCCGCGAGGCCGCCGACGAGTTGCGTGAGCGGGCGCGGGGCGGGGAGTCGCTCGACGATCTGATGTTCGAGTGCTTCGCGCTCGTGCGCGAGGCGGGCAAGCGCTCGATGGGCATGCGGCATTTCGACGTGCAGCTGATCGGCGGCATGGTGCTGCACGACGGCTCGATCGCCGAGATGAAGACCGGCGAGGGCAAGACGCTCACCGCGACGCTCGCGGTGGTGCTGAACACGCTCGGCGGACGAGGCGTTCATGTGGTCACCGTGAACGACTACCTGGCCCGGCGCGACGCGATGTGGATGAAGCCGATCTACGACATGCTCGGCGTCACCGTCGGTGTGCTGCAGAACATGCAGCCCTACGAGGACAAGCGCGACGCCTACGCCGCCGATGTCACCTACGGGACGAACTCCGAGTTCGGCTTCGACTACCTGCGCGACAACATGGCCACCTCGCTCGAGGAGAAGGTCCAGCACGGCGGTCGGCCGAAGCCCGAGGAGGGCCAGTCGCCCTACCACACGTTCGCGGTCGTAGACGAGGTCGACAATATCCTCATCGACGAGGCGCGGACGCCGCTGATCATCTCCGGCGCGCCCGAGCAGGCCGCTGACCTCTACGCCAAGTTCGCCCGTCTGGCCCCCAAGCTCCAGCCCGGAAAGACACCCGAGGGCATGGATCCGCGCATGAAGAAGGAGTTCGTCGCCGACTTCGATTACGAGTTCGACGAAAAGCACAAGACCGTGGCGGTCACCGAGCAGGGTGTGGCCAAGGCCGAGCGCTTCATGGGCATCGATCACCTCTACCGGGCCGAGAACGGCCACCTGGTCAACCATCTCATCCAGTCGCTCAAGGCCGAGTCGCTCTACAAGCGCGACGTCGATTACGCGGTGATCGACGGCGAGGTCAAGATCATCGACGAGTTCACCGGCCGCATCCTCGAGGGCCGACGCTGGTCCGAGGGCCTGCATCAGGCGATCGAGGCCAAGGAGGGCGTCCGCGTCCAGGAGGAGAACCAGACGCTGGCGACGATCACGCTGCAGAACTACTTCCGCATGTACGACAAGCTCGCGGGCATGACCGGCACGGCGCTCACCGAGGCCACCGAGTTCATGAAGATCTACAAGCTGCCGGTCGTCCAGATCCCCACCAACCGGCCGATGGTCCGCAAGGACAAGAACGATCAGGTCTACAAGACCAAGGACGGCAAGTGGGCTGCCGTGCTCCGGGAGATCGAGACGCGCCACGGCAACGGCCAGCCGGTGCTCGTGGGCACGATCTCGGTCGAGGTCTCGGAGCTGCTCTCGCAGAACCTGACCCGCAAGGGCATCAGGCACGAGGTGCTGAACGCCAAGCCCGAGCACGCCGAGCGCGAGGGCCAGATCATCGCCGAGGCCGGCGCGCCGGGGGCGGTCACGATCGCCACCAACATGGCCGGCCGTGGCGTCGACATCAAGCTCGGCGGCAATCCCGAGCACCTCGCGGAGCTCGAGCTCGCCAAGCTGGGGCTGAGGCCCGGCGCGCCCGACTACGACGAGCACTACGCCAAGGTGCTGCCCTCGATCGAGAGCCGTCTGACGGAGACGCGCGAGCAGGTGCTCGAGGCCGGCGGGCTGTTCATCATCGGCACCGAGCGCCATGAGTCACGCCGCATCGACAACCAGCTGCGCGGCCGCTCAGGCCGGCAGGGCGACCCCGGTGAGTCGCGCTTCTTCCTCTCCGCGCAGGACGATCTCGTGCGGCTGTTCGCGGGCGAGCGGATCTACAAGATCCTCGACCGTCTCGGCACACTCGACGATGAGGGCAACGAGGAGCCGATCGAGGCCGGAATGCTCTCCAAACAGATCGAGAAGGCCCAGAAGAAGGTCGAGGAGCAGCACTTCCTGCAGCGCAAGCACACGCTCGAGTACGACGACGTGCTCAACCAGCAGCGCGACGTGATCTACAGCTATCGCGATGAGGTGCTCGAGGGCCGCGACATGAGCGAGGCCGCCCGCGAGGAGGTCGTCAACCTGATCGACCGGCTGGTCGGCGAGTACACGGCCGGCGAGTACATCGAGGACTGGGACTTCGAGGGCCTGCTGCGGCGGATCGAGGAGATCTTCACGCTCCCGCCCGAGATCGCCGAGCTCGATCCCAACCAGATCGACCGTGAGGACCTCACGCTGCGCCTCCAGGAGGAGGCGCTGGCCCAGTACGACCGGCGCGAGCGCGAGCTTGGCGAGGAGCTGATGCGCGCGCTGGAGCGCTTCCTGATCCTGCAGATCATCGACCAGCGCTGGCGCGAGCACCTCTACGACATGGACTACCTGCGCGAGGGCATCCACCTGCGCGGGTTCGCCCAGATCGAGCCGCTGGTGGCCTACAAGAACGAGGCCTACGAGCTCTTCAAGGACCTGATGAACAGCGTCTGGGATGACTTCGCGAGGATGATCTTCCATGTTGAGGTCACAGTCGAGGGCGAGAACGGTGGCGCACCGCAGACGCCCACGCGGCCAAGCAGAAACGCCAGTTCCTCCACGGCCGGCGGCTCGGTGAGCTACTCCGGCGGCATGGCGCAGTCCGGTGCCGCGGCGATGGCCGCGGCGGCTGGCGTCGGCGCTGAGGGCTACGCCGAGGAGGGCTACGAGCCGCCCGCGCCGGTCGAGCAGCGCCGCGTCGACGAGGCCGAGCAGATCGGGCGCAACGACCCCTGCTGGTGTGGCTCGGGCAAGAAGTACAAGAAGTGCCACGGGGCGTAGTCCTGCTGGCTCATGAGCGAAGCCGCGGTCGACACGTACCTCAACGACCATCTGGGCGGGGCGACGCTGGGCAGCGACCTCGCCGGACAGATCCGCGATCGCAACCAGGGCACGCCCCTGGGTGAGGTGATGGCCGACTTGGCGCGTGAGGTCGAGGAGGACCGCGAAACCCTGCTCGAGCTCACGCAGCGCATGGGCACCTCGAAGAACCCGGTCAAGCAGGTCACGGGCTGGGTGGCCGAGAAGGCCAGCCGGGTGAAGTTCAGCGGCCTGACGAGCGAGCCGGAGTTCGGCACCTTCATGGCGCTCGAGAGCATGCGGCTCGGCGTGATCGGCAAGGGTTGCCTGTGGAAGGCGCTCGCCGAGGTCGCCGACCAGCACCCGCCGCTCGCGACCGTCGATCTGGCTGAGCTGATCGCCCGGGCCGAGCGACAGCAGGCGACGCTCGAGCGAGAACGCCTCGCGGCGGCGCGGCGCGCGCTGGCCGCCCAGACCGTCCGCTAGGCTGCAGCACGATGTCCAGCGCCCCCACCGAGCCGCTCCACCAGCGCCTCGCGGCGATCCGCGACCAGTTGAAGCTGCTCGCGGATTATCTTTGACCCGGCTGCGCTGAGCGAGCGCGCAGGCGCGCTCGAGGAGGAGATGGGGGCCCCCGGGTTCTGGGATGACCAGGAGCGGGCCGCGCGGGTGAGCGCCGAGCACGCACGCGCGACGCGCAAGCTGACCGTGTTCCGCGAGCTTGAGCGCGACGTCGAGGATCTCGAGCCGCTCGCCGAGCTCGCCGACGAAGATCCCGACATGGCGGCGGAGCTCGAGGATCAGGTCCGCGGGGTGCAGGAGCGCCTCGACGCGCTCGAGGAGGAGCGCCTCTTCTCCGGACGCTACGACGCGGGCGACGCGCTTGTGACGGTCAACGCCGGCGCCGGCGGCACGGACGCGCAGGACTGGGCCGAGATGGTGCTGCGCATGGAGATGCGCTGGGCGGAGAAGCGAGGCTTCGAGGTCGAGCTGCTCGAGGCCTCACCGGGCGAGGAGGCCGGGATCAAGTCGGCGACCTTCCGCGTCAAGGGCGAGAATGCCTACGGGCTCTACGGAAGCGAGAAGGGCGTCCATCGGCTCGTGCGCCTCTCGCCCTTCGACTCGGCCAACCGGCGCCAGACCAGCTTCGCCGGGGTCGAGGTCTCACCCGTCGTCGAGGGGACGTCGGATGTCGAGATCGATGACGACGACCTTCAGGTCGACACCTACCGGGCGAGCGGGGCCGGCGGCCAGCACGTCAACAAGACCGACTCCGCGGTGCGGATCACCCACCGTCCGTCGGGGATCGTCGTGCAATGCCAGAACGAGCGCTCGCAATCGTCCAATCGGGCCACGGCGATGGCCATGCTGCGCTCGAAGCTGGTCGAGCTCGAGGAGCGCAAGCGGCGCGAGGAGATCGCGCGCGAGAAGGGGGAGGCCCAGGATGTCAACTTCGGCTCGCAGATCCGCTCGTACGTCCTGCACCCCTACACGATGGTCAAGGACCACCGCACGGACTTCGAGATGGGCGACGCCAACCGGGTGCTCGACGGCGATCTCGACGGCTTCGTGCGGGCCTACCTGCTGAGCGCCGCCAGGTAAATGCGCCGGCCGCCCGAGCAGCCCACGAGCCCGTACCTCGACGCCCTCGTCTCCTACGGCTTCCGCGGCTCCTCCCGCTTCCACGTCCCCGGGCACAAGGGCGGCGCGGGCTCCGATCCCGGCCTGCTGAGCGCCCTCGGGCAGCGCGCCCTGGCGCTCGACGTCTCGATGGACATCGAGGGCATCGACGTGGGGCCCTCGCCGACCCCGTATGAGCGCGCCGAGAGCCTGGCCGCCGAGGCCTACGGGGCCGGGCGGACGTGGTTTCTGACCAACGGGGCCACGCAGGGCAACCACGCCCTCTGCCTGGCGCTGGCGACGCCCGGCAAGCACGTGCTCGTGCAGCGCAACTCGCACGCCAGCGTGATCGACGGGCTCGTGCTGAGCGGCGGCATGGCGAGCTTCGTGGCGCCCGAGTACGACGCCGAGCTGGGGATGGCCCACGGCGTGACGCCGGCGGCGCTCGAGCAGGCGCTCGCCCGCGCTCCGCAGACCAGCGCCGCCTTCATCGTCTCGCCGACCTACTACGGCATGGCCGCCGACATCGCGGGCTGCGCCGAGGTGGCCCACGCCGCCGGCGTGGCCCTGCTGGTCGACAACGCCTGGGGCGCCCATTTCGGCTTTCACCCCGACCTGCCGGAGTCGCCGCTCGCGCTCGGCGCCGACGCCGTGCTCGCCTCGACCCACAAGATCGTCGGCAGCCTGACGCAGTCGGCCATGCTGCACGTCGCGCGCGGTGGGCGCGTGGACGCCGACGCGGTGGCCCGCGCCGTCCGGCTGGTGCGCTCGACCAGCCCGAGCTCGCTGCTGCTGGCCTCGCTGGACAGCGCACGCCGTCAGCTGGCGATCCACGGTGAGGCGCTGCTCGAGCGGACGCTCGCCGCCTCGGCGGCGGCGCGAGAGGCGATCGAGGCGGTGCCGGGCTGCTCGATCGTCGGCGAGGGCATGGTCGGGCGCCCGGGCATCGCCGGATGGGATCCGCTGCGGATCGTGATCGACGTGCGCGGAACCGGGTGCACCGGCTACGAGGTCGCGGCCGCGCTGCGCGCGTCCTACGACATGTACGTCGAGCTGGCCACGCACGCCACGATCGTGCTCGTGCTGGGGATCGCGCAGCCCGTCGAGCCGCTCGAACGCTTCGCCCACGACTTCGCCGAGACCGTGCGCCGGATCTCCCGCCCGGGCAAGGAGCACGCCGTGGCCCGCGCGCCCGCCGCGCTCGAGCACGAGACCGTGGTGCCCCTGCGCGAGGCCTTCCTGGGGGCCAGCGAGGCCGTCAAGGTCGACGACGCCGTCGGCCGCATCTCCTGCGAGTCGATCGCCGGATACCCCCCTGGAGTGCCCTCGCTGCTGCCCGGTGAGCGGGTGACCGCCGAGCTCGTCGCCTATCTGCGCGAGCTGACCTCCGAGGGCGCCCGCCTGCACGGCGCCGCGGACCCGAGCTTCGCCACGGTCCGGGTGCTCGCCTAGGCCAGCGGTCAGGGCTTGACGCTGTACACGCGACCGCTGACCTCGCCGACATAGAGCGAGCCGGCGTGTGCGCCGAGACCCACGATCGGCGCCGGGAACCACGTCACCACGGTCCTGAGCGCGCCACCGCTGACCGGCATCGACGCCACGGCCGCGCCGACGCTCGGGTCAAGACCGTTGAAGAGCGCGGTGTAGAGGCGGTGGCCGATGATGGCCAGCCCCATCGGGCTGGCGTGGGAACGCAGGAACCGAAACGGCCGCGTGTAGCCGCGGCAGGGGGTGCTGAGCAGCCAGTTGCAGCCGGGAAAGCCGTAGTTCTGGCCCGGGCGGATGCGCACCACGAAGTCCGGCGGGTTGAGATTGGACGGCTGATCCTGCCCGAGGACGGACATGAACGGGCTCGAGGAGCCGGCCGGGAAGGCCATCTGGAAGGCCTGGCGCAGGCCGCGCGCGACGACGCGCAGGTCGCGCCCGGCGCTGTTGAACGACAGCACGTCGAAGGCATAGGGGGCGCGGGTGGGGCTGTGGTCGTTGCCCGTGCCCAGGTAGACGCCGGTGTAGAGGCGCCCGTCGGCGCCGAAGCCGAGGCCGCTGAAGCCGGTGAAGCCCGGCGGGGCCGAGTAGAGGACGCGGCGGCGGGTGAAGCTCGACCCGTTCCAGCCGCTCCACGCCAGCAACCGCGTGAGCGCGCTGACATAGAGCGTCCCGCCCCGCCACGCGACCCCGAGGGCCACCCTCGGCGACCCGGCGAGGCGCCGAGCGTGCCCGCGCTCGAGCACGAACACGCCGCCGGCCCGGCTGCCGTCCTCGGTGCCGCCGTCGGCCACGAACACGCGCCCGGCGCCGAAGGCGAAGGCCGTCGGCGTGGTCCGCCCGCCGGCCAGCAGCGAAACGCGATGTCCGCTGGCCGCGCGGGGCAGAGGAGGGCCCGCGGCGCCCGCCACGGAGCTGAACGCGCTGCCCAGCATGGCGAGCACGCTGGCGATCGAGGCGACCAGCAGCGAGACGAGTGGAGAGGCGAGGGACATCGTGGGGGCCCGGGATGGTAGCCGGGCCCCCACGATCGTCGCTACTTGACGACGATGATTCCCGACATGTTGTTGTGGATCAGACAGACGAACCTGTAGGTGCCCGCCTTGAGGAACTTGATCCGGCGCGACCCCGGCAGCGGGGTGCCCGAATCGCGGTCCAGCGCGCCCGTATTGGCAAAGCCGTTGCCGTGCGTCGTCGGACCGAGCGGGATCGGCTGCACCGGAGCGCTCGGGTAGAAACCGAGCTGTGGTGGAGCCGGGCCCGCGAAGGCGTTCTGGAGGCCCGTCAGATACGCCTTGGGCCCGAACGTCGCCGTATGGGTCTCACGGGTGCGGACGGACATCGAGAACGTGACCACGGCGCCGCGGTTGACCTTGAGCTTCGCCGGGAACATCCCGAAGAACTCGAGGCCACCCGGTCCGGAGAGCCCGAGGCTGACCCGGTTGCCGGTGATCTTCGTCTTGGCCAGCCTGTAGGCCGCCACGAGGGCCGCGTTGACCTGCGCGCGCACCGTCTTGGCGTCCTGCCTGGCCGACGGGATCGGCTTGCCGGCCGCCTTGACGACGACGTAGCCCACCATGCCGTGATGCACGTCACAGAAGTACTTGTACGTGCCGGTCTTGGTGAACGTCACCTTGTACGGGGCGGGCGGACCCAGCGGCAGGCCCGAGTCGATTCGGGTCGAGCCGTCGTAGGTCGAGCCTCCGCTGGCCGCGAACAGGATCGGGTTGAAGCCGAGCGACGGCACCTTGCCGTTGAACCAGAGCGGATTCCCGGCGGCGTCGTTGACCCCGGAGACGGGCGCGCCCGCGACGAACAGCGGCAGGTCCTCACCCCCGGCCTTGGGGATGTCGATGGTATGGAACCCGTTGTTGATCCACTGCACGCTGTCGCCGGCATGGATCGTCACGCGCGTCTGGAAGAACGCGTTGACGTCGGGTTGGTACTTCTTACCGAAGGCCTTCGGAACGAGTTTCTGGACGTAAGCCGGTGGTCCTGCGGTCACCGTCTTCGTCTGGGCAGCCGCCGAGATCGGCAGCGCGAGCGCCCCGACCGCACATGCGGCCGTGGTGAGCCCAATCCTGCGTTTCATACGTCCCCCAATGGTTTAGTTGAACATCTTGCCCCGGCCGTGGCGGAACTTTAGCCGCTTAGGGCGACTGAGGGGAGAAATTATGGCGGCCTCCGTATGCTCGCGGCGTGATCCAGAACGAGATCTCCGAGCTCGTCGCGCGCGCGCTCGCGGAGGACGTCGGCAGCGGCGACGTGACCACGTCGGCCACCGTGAGTCCCGAGGCCCGGGCCCGGGCGCTCGATCAACCAGAAGGCGCCCGGGGTCGTCTTCGGCCTCGACGTGGCCGAGCAGGTCTTCCGCAGCCTCGATCCCGGCGTCGTGCTCGAGCGCCTCGGGCACGAGGGCACCTGGCGCGAGGGCGGTCCGGTCCTGCGGGCCGAGGGCACGGCGCGCGGGCCTGCTCACGGCCGAGCGCACGGCGCTCAACTTCCTCCAGCGGCTGTCCGGCGTGGCCACCATGTCGGCCAGATGCGTCCGGGCGGTGCAGGGAACGCGGCGCGCGCGATCCTCGACACGCGCAAGACCACGCCGGGCCTGCGCGCGCTCGAGAAGGCCGCCGTGGCCGCCGGTGGGGCCACCAACCACCGGGCCGGCCTCTACGACGCGATCCTCATCAAGGAGAACCACGCCGCCCTGGCCGGCGGCGTCGGCGAGGCGGTGCGACGCGCGCGGGCCTTCGCGCCGGAGCTCGAGATCGAGGTCGAGTGCCGCACCTGGGTGAGGTCGACGAGGCGCTCGAGGCGGGCGCGCCGCGAATCCTGCTCGACAACATGGATCCCCGGGAGCTGCGGGCGGCGGCCCGCCACGTGGCCGGTCGGGCCTTGCTGGAGGCCAGCGGCGGCGTCACGCTGGACACGCTCGGGGAGATTGCGGCGACCGGCGTAAACTTCATATCGGTCGGCGCGCTGACGCATTCGGCCCCCGCGCTGGACCTCTCTCTCATTCTGGAGCCGCTCCCATGAACCTACCCGTTCTGAACTCAGTCGCGGCACCGCTCATGCTCGAGAACATCCCTGCCCTCCAGGAGCAGGTGCGGACTCTCGCGCGCGAGCGGGGTGCTGTGATCCTCGCCCACAACTACCAGCTGCCCGAGATCCAGGAGGTCGCGGATTACGTCGGCGACTCACTCGGCCTCTCGCAGCAGGCGGCCGCGGCCGACGCCGCGACGATCGTCTTCTGTGGCGTGCACTTCATGGCCGAGACGGCCTCGATCCTGTGCCCCGACAAGCGCGTGCTGATCCCGGACCTGGAGGCCGGCTGCTCGCTCGCCGACTCGATCACGGCCGAGCAGCTGCGAGCCTGGAAGGCCAAGCATCCCGGCGCGGTCGTGGTCATGTACGTCAACACCACCGCCGAGGTCAAGGCCGAGACGGACTACTGCTGCACGTCCTCCAACGCCGTAAAGGTGGTGCAGCACATCTATCGCGAGCACGGTGAGGACACCGAGATCCTCTTTGGACCCGACATGTTCCTCGGCGCCTATGTGGAGAAGACGATCGGGCGCTCGATGCACGTCTGGGACGGCGAATGCCACGTCCACGCCGGCATCCGCCCCTCGGACATCGCGGAGGTGCGTGCCGCCCACCCCGGCGCCGAGTTCCTGATCCATCCCGAGTGCGGCTGCTCGACCAGCGTCATGGAGTATGTCGCCGCCGGCGACGTGGACGCCGAGGGTGTGCACATGCTCTCGACGGGCGGGATGCTGGGCTTCGCGCGCGAGCATCACGGCGGCACGGCGATCGTCGCCACCGAGACGGGGATGCTCTACCCGCTGCGGGCCGCGGCGCCGGACACCGAGTTCATCGCCGCCAACGAGGCGGCGCATTGCCGCTACATGAAGATGATCACGCTGCCCAAGCTCCGCGACGCCCTGCGCGACGACGTCCACGAGGTCAAGGTGCAGAGCGAGACCGCTGATCGCGCCCGGGTGCCGATCGAGCGCATGGTGGCGATCTCCTAGGGCGTTTCGGCGGCGCTGATCGAGAGCAGGTCGATCCCGCTCTCAGCGGCCTCGCGCACCGTGCGCATCGAGACGCGCTTGCGCTCGAATTCGCGCGGGGTGTAGCAGTGGACATCGGCCTGCGCACCCATCTCCAGGGCGTCCCAGAGCGAGCCCGCCTGATAGACCCGCTCGAGCCACGGCACACCGTCGAAGGCGTCCGAGACGAGCACCAGGACGTATTCGGACCCGCGCTCGCGCTGCGCTCGCGCGCCGCGCTCGTCGGCGACGCGGGCGCCGCCGAGGAGGGCGCC
Source organism: uncultured Solirubrobacteraceae bacterium (assembly GCA_963725515.1). GTDB lineage: Bacteria > Actinomycetota > Thermoleophilia > Solirubrobacterales > Solirubrobacteraceae > Palsa-465. The sequence goes on from CAVRZB010000010.1 coordinate 109,187, forward strand.
CTGCACCGGCCAGCGGTCGCCGATCCGTTGCAGGTAGCGGTACAGCTCACGCCGGTTCAGACCGCGCGTGGGCTCGTCCTCGAGTTCCACGCCACGATTCTGACCTGTCGGCCGGGCATCGCGCAAACGGCGCTCAGTCGCGACCGGCGTCCAGCCTGACGATGTCGGCCACCATGCGTCCCTCGGTCATGAGCGCGGTCAGGTTGGTCGGCCCGTCGTCGAAGATCGCAAAGGCCAGGTGCTGGCCGCCCGAGCCGTTGCAGTAGCCGGCCAGGTTGGTGACGAAGTCGAGCGTGCCCGTCTTGGCCACGCAGCGGCCCTGTGCGGCCGTGTGTTTGGCGATTCGACGCGTGGTGCCATTGACCCCGACCAAGGGCAGCGACGCGCTGAGCACCCGGCCCATGCCCGGGTCGGCGGCCATCGCCCTGAGCAGCTCCACCACCTCGCGCGGCGAGGCGCGGTCCCCGCGGGAGAGCCCCGACCCATCCTGCACGGTTGGGTGGATGCCGTAGGTCGCGACGGCGTCGCTGATCACGTGCGTGCCCTCGGGGATCGTGCCGGCGGCGCCGAAGCGCGCGCCGAGCTCCTCGGTCAGCATTTCGGCGTAGAAATCGTCCGAGGGAACGTTCATCAGACGGAGCAGCTCCGAGAGCGGCGGCGAGGAAACCCGGGCCAGCACGTGGGCCCGGCCCGGGGCCCGGCGGGTCGCGGGGGCCGGGACCGCCTCGATCCCGGCATCGTGCAGCGCGAGCGCAAACTGCTCGGCCGCGTAGGCCCCCGGTGTGGCCGCGCCCTTGGCCGTGCCGCCGCTGGCGCCGTGGTTGTAGGTGAGGCCGCTCAGCTCGCCGCCGAGGTCGCCCAGATCGGGTCCGTACTTGGTCGTCGGACCGCCGAGCGCCGAGCTGTAGTGCGACGGATCGCCGATGACCACGCCGGTCACGTGGCGGATGCCCGCCGCCTTCACCTGCGCGACGAGATCGGACAGGGTCGAGCCGTAGCCGCCCTGGTACACGTGCCTGAAGGCGGGTGAGGCCAGCGTCGGGTCCCCGCCGCCGCGCAGGTAGAGGTCTCCGCGCCAGACGCCGCCTGGCCCGAGTGAGCCGCTGCCGAGCACGCTCGTGTGCAGCCGAGCTCCGGGCCCGAGGCGCGTCAGCAGCGCCACCGAGGTGAAGAGCTTCTCGACCGAGGCCGGCGCCCGCCCGACGCCGCCTCGCTCGCTGAACACCTCCTGCCCAGTCGTCAGGTCGTAGACATACGCGCCAGAATCCGGTCCCGCGCGCTGGAGCTCGCGATGCAGAAGCTCGGCGAGCTGCGTGCGCCCCCCGCGCGGCGGTCGTCCGGGGGACGCTGCTCTGGCCGGCGGTGGAGCGGGAGGAGGGGACGGAGGCTGGCTCGAGGCGCTGGAATGGGTCGAGGCGCTGCTTGCGCCTCCGCAGCCGCAGAGTGCGAACAGCACAATTCCCAGGACGCCGATCGATGAGCCGGCGCGGAGCACGACGCGCATCGCTGCCAGGCTAGTAATAAGCCGCCCAGACTGCGTCGCCGTCAGTCGGACGCGAACTCAGCCTCGGAATGCGGGCCGACGCAGGCGAGCGAGAACTCGTCGGCGATCCCGCCGGCGACCTCGGCCACCTCCTCGTAGGTGACCTCGTCGATCATGGCGATCGTCGCGTCCGGGTCGATGTCCTCGCCGTAGACGATCGTCTGCTGAGCCGCGTAACGCGCGACCGCGCCGGTGTTCTCGAACGCGAGCGTCCGTGCGCCCGCCGCATACGCTCGGGCGCGCTCGACCTCGCCCTCGGTCGGCCCGTCGGCACGCAGCTCGGTCGACGATCTCGCGCATCCGCTGGTACGCCTCGATGCACTTGCCCGATTCCAGCCCGGCCGAGAGCTGCAGGATCGGCGCGTCGGCGTAGGCGTGGGCGACCGGCGTAGACCGAGTAGGCCAGCCCGCGCTGCTCGCGGATCTCGTCGAACAGCCGCGAGCCCATCGAGCCGCCCGAGCAGCGTCGAGTAGATCATCAGCGCCGCGCGCCGGCGGCGATCAGAGACATCGATCGAGGGCCGGTAGGACATGCGCAGGTGCGACTGGTTGGAGTCGCGCTCCTCGACCAGCACGCGCGGCACGAGGCCCGGTGCCGGCTCGATAGGGCCCCGGCTGCGGGCCGCGCGGCGAAGCGCCGGAACAGCTCATCGGCCGCCGTCGCCCGCGGGCAGGCCGCTCAGGTTGCCGACGAGGAACGCCCCGCCGCGCTGCCGGCGCCCACCGCCGCTCGCGGAAGGCGACGATCCCGTCGCGGGTGAAGGTGTCGCGAAGGTGCTCGGCGGGTCCGAGCACGGGCCGGCCGAGCGGGTGATCGCCGAACGCCGCGCGGTCGATCAGGTGCTCGGCGACCGTCGACGGCTGGTCCTCGGAGCGGGCGATCTCCTGGATCACCACGCCGCGCTCGCGGTCGAGCTCGTGCGGCGTCGATGCTGCGAGCGGCCCGACGAAGTCGGTCAGCAGGTCGGCGGCCTCGAGCGCGCGCTCGGCGCGCGCGGTGATGTGAAAGGCGACGAGGTCGTGGCTCGTGTAGGCGTTGAGCACGCGCGCCGATCCGCTCGGCGGTCTCGTTGACCTCCCGGTAGGTGGGATACTTCTCGCCGCCCTTGAAGACGAGATGCTCGAGGAAGTGGGCCATCCCGTTCTCCTCGGCGCGCTCCGTCCGGGCGCCGGCGTCGAAGGCGACGAGGATCGTCACGGCGCGCGTGCCCTCGACGGCGATCCGGTGCAGGGGGAGGCCGTTGGCGAGCGTCGAGGTCGTGATCTCAGGCACCAGCACAAAGGTAGCTGCTCAGGCTCGCCGAGCACTGAAAACACCGGCGGCGCAAGCCGCCGAGATAAATTTGGTTTCCATAATCCCCTGCAAATCGTGTTGCAAGGGCTCCTTGCGACCACGTCGGCAAATCGTGCTCGCTACTGTGGTCGCACCTCATATGGCTATCCAAGATTCAAAACAACGCACCCGGCGGCGAGCCACGGCCGCGCCCGCGACACAGCCCAAGAAGGCACCCAGCGCCCCCCGGGGCGGCCAGCCGGTGATCGAGTTTCGCGGCGTCTCCAAGCACTATCCCGGCGGCGACATCGGTCTTGACCAGGCCACTTTCTCGGTCGATCGCGAGGAGTTCGTCTTCCTCGTCGGAAGCACCGGTTCGGGCAAGTCGACGGTGATGCGGCTGCTGATCAAGGAGCTCGAGCCGACGGAGGGAACGATCCGGGTCGCCGGCCGCGATCTGGGCGAGATCGTCCGCAAGCGCGTGCCGTACTACCGCCGCAACATCGGCGTCGTCTTCCAGGACTTCAAGCTGCTGCCGAACTCGCACCGTGTACGACAACGTCGCCTACGCGCTGCAGGTGACGGGCGGCTCGCGCAAGGAGATCCGCACCAAGGTGCCGGACATCCTGCGCCTGACGGGTCTCTCGACCAAGCTCCACAACTATCCGGACCAGCTCTCGGGCGGCGAGCAGCAGCGCGTGTCGATCGCGCGGGCGTTCGTCAACCACCCGCCGCTGCTGCTCGCCGACGAGCCGACGGGCAACCTCGATCCGGAGACCAGCATCGGGATCATGCAGCTGCTCTACCGGATCAACCGCACGGGCACGACGGTGCTGGTCGCCACGCACGACCAGGCGATGGTCGACAAGATGCGCCGCCGCGTGATCGAGCTCTCGCGTGGCCGGATCATCCGCGACGAGGCCACCGGGCTGTACGCGCGCGACGAATCGACGCGCGAGTTCGCCCAGCGGCTCCGTTCACCCGGCGAGCGGCCCGCGGGGCTCTAGGCCATGAAGCTCGGCTTCTTCCTGCGCGAGGCGCTGCGCTCGCTACGCCGCAACGCCGTGCCCAGCTTCGCGGCGATGGCGACGGTCATCGTGACCATGCTCGTGCTCGGCGTGTTCATCCCGATCGTCCAGGCCACCAACGGCGCGGCCAACAGCGTCCGCGGCCGCGTGCTCGTCGACGTCTACATGAAGACCGACGGCCACGCCGGCCGACGAGCGCGCGCGTGCACAAGGAGCTGATGGCCGTCCCGCACGTCAAGAGCGTCGAGTTCGTCTCCAAGCGAGCAGGCCTACGCCGCAGCAGTCGAAGACCGACCCGCAGGCCTACGCGCTGCTGGCCGCCAACCCGCTGCCCGACACGTTCCACGTCGTGCCCGACAACCCCAGCAACGTGCTGTCGATCCGCAGTGCCCTCACACCGGCACACAGCGGGCGGCGGGACGCTCGATGCTCGACGCCTCGATCCAGAGCGTGTCCAACCACAAGGACGACACGAACAAGATCCTCGAGGTCACGAACCTGGTCACGATCACCGCGGCCGTCGCTGACCGTGCTGCTCACGCTCGCCTCGATCCTGCTGATCGCCAACACGATCCGACTGTCGCTGTTCGCCCGTCGGCGCGAGGTCGAGGTCATGAAGCTGGTCGGCGCGACCGACTGGTTCATCCGCTGGCCGTTCGTGATCGAGGGCATGGTCGTCGGCGCGCTCGGCGCGCTGTTGGCGATCGCCATCCTCGGCGATCGCCAAGGTGGCGCTGCTCGACCCGCTGGCCAGCGACTTGACGCTGATCGCCGCACCGCAGACGATCCCGTTCGCCGCGCTGCTCGCCGTGCTCCTCGGCGCCGGGGTGCTCGTCTCGGCGCTCGGCTCGGGGCTCTCGCTGCGCCGCTTCCTGCGGGTCTGAGCCCTCGAGCGAAGGCGAGTCGGCCCGGCTCAGCCGGGCGGAGCTCCCGGCTACCCTGCCAGAGTGATGCGACGCAGACGTTCCGGTCATCCGCGGCTTGCCGCCATGGTGGCTGGGTGGCCTCGTGCTGCTCATCGTGGGTGTGGTCTCGGCGGACACCCGAGCTGGCTGCCCGTCGTCGCTACGCGGCGCGCTGACCGACGAGAGCGACGGGCGCCTCGTGCACGAGGCCCTCGACGTCATCACGCACGACTACTACCGCCCGCTCAATCGCAACCAGCTGGTCAACACCGGTCTCCAAGCCGCCGTGGCCGGGCCTCGCGACCCCTACTCGCACTACTTCGACCCGACGAGCTACCGCGCCTTCCTGAACCAGACCAATCCCGCACGTCAACGGCATCGGGATCGACATCGTCGCCGACGCGAAGGGCCTGCGCGTCATCGACGTCTATCCGGGCTCGCCCGCCGCGCGGGCGGGACTGCAGCGTGGCGACGTGATCACGAATGTGGGCAAGACGCCGCTGGCCGGCCGGACGACGGCGTTCGCGACCACGCTGATCCAGGGGCGCCCGGGCACGACGGTCACGCTGACCGTGTGGCGAGCGGGCCACGCCGCGGATCGTGCGCATCACACGGGCGGCCCTCGTCGTGCCCGTGACCACGGGCAAGGTCGTGAGCTACCACGGGACCAAGATCGGCGTGCGTCAACCTGAGCACGTTCAGCGACGGCTCGGGCGACGAGCTCCGCGCCCAGGTCGACAAGGTGCTCCGCAGGGCGCGCGGGCCATCGTGCTCGACCTGCGCGACAACGGCGGCGGACTGCTCAACGAGGCGGTGAACGTCGCCAGCATCTTCATCCCCGACGGCACGATCGTCTCGACCGACGGGCGCAGCCAGCCGCGCCAGGTCTACACGGCCACGGGCGGCGCGATCCCCGGCTCGATCCCGGTCGTCGTGCTCGTCGACCAGGGCACCGCGTCGGCGTCGGAGATCGTCACCGGCGCGCTCCAGGACCGCCACCGGGCGAAGGTCGTCGGCACCCACACCTACGGCAAGGGCGTCTTCCAGGAGATCGAGCCAGCTCTCCAACGGCGGCGCGCTCGACATCACGGTCGGCGAGTACTTCACGCCCAGCGGGCCGCAACCTCGGCGGCGGAGGCGTGCGTGAGGGCGCCGGGATCACGCCCGACGTCCACGCGCTCGACAATCCGCACGACGCAGGCCGACGAGGCGCTGAACGTCGCGCTGCGTGTGGTCGACGGCCAAATCCGGTGAGCCCGCCTTCCAGGAAGTCTGGCGTGGCCACCCGCGTCGCGACCGGTGGCCGAGGCGGCCGCGCGTGGGGGCGCCGGACCGGCGGACGGAGCGCGGGTCGCGGTGCTCGAGCGGCGCGGGCAAGTTCCTGGTCGCCGAGCCGTTCTTCGAGCGCGGCCCGCGGCTCGTCGTCGAGCCGCGACCGCGCGCCGTCGGCGGGCGACCTCGTGCTGCTCGGGCCGGTGGCGCCCGGCCGAACGGGCGCGGCGGCCGCGGGCCGCGGTGCAGCGCCGGCTCGGGCGCCCCGACGTCGCTCGCGACGTGCATCGAGGCGCTGATGCTCGACCGCGGGCTGCGCCGTCGCTTCGACCCCGCGGTCGAGCGCGAGGCGCGCCGAGTCGCCGAGTCCGTGGCGCCCGGCGAACACGGACCGCTCGCGGCGCGACCTGCGCGACCTGCCGACGTTCACGATCGACCCGGCCAGCGCGCGCGACTTCGACGACGCGATCTCGGCCGAGGCCGCGCGGCGGACGGCGCGCTGGCGGGTGTGGGTCCACATCGCCGACGTCGCGCCTACGTGACGCCCGCGGCTCGCTGGTCGACCGCGAGGCCTACCGCCGCGGCACGAGCGTCTACGTGCCGGGCGCGGTCGAGCCGATGCTGCCGGAGGCGCTCTCCAACGGCGCCTGCTCGCTGGTCGCCGGTCAGGACCGCCTGGCGGTGACGGTCGAGATGGAGCTGCGGGGAGCGCGGTGTGCGCAGCGCGCGCTTCTATCGCTCGCTGATCCGCTCCGACGAGCGGCTCGACTACGACCGCGTCGACCGGATCTTCGCCGGCGCCGAGCCGGCCGGCGAGCCGTGGGCGGAGCCGCTCGCGGCGGCGCGCGCGGCCGCCGCGGCGCTCGCCGCGACGCGCGCGCGCGCGCGGCGCGCTGGTGCTCGACTCCGCCGAGCCCGAGTTCGGCTTCGACGAGGCCGGCAACGTCGCCTCGCTCGAGCCGGCGGTGCAGACCGAGTCGCACCGCCTGATCGAGCACCTGATGATCGCCGCCAACGAGCAGGTGGCGCGCGTGCTCGACGAGCGCGGCGTGCCGACGCTCTACCGCGTGCACGAGCGGCCCGACGCCGCTGGCGGTCGAGCGGCTGGTCGAGCAGCTCGCGTCGCTCGGCGTGCCGACGCCGCCCGTGCCGCGGAGCACATGACGCCCGCAGCAGGCCGCCGACGTCGTGGCCGAGGCCTCGCGTGCTGCGTCGACCGCGGGTCGCGGCGCACGACGGCCACGGCCGCCGCGCGCTCACGCGGCTCGTGCTGCGCTCGCTCAAGCAGGCGCACTACGACCCCGCGCAACCTCGGCCACGCCGGGCTGCGCTCGCCCCGCTACTGCCACTTCACCTCGCCGATCCGCCGCTATCCGGACCTCATCTGCCACCGCGCGCTGCTCTCGGCCGTGGCCGGAGCGGCCGCCGCGCCCGAGCGCTCGTGGGTCGCCTCGGCGGGCACCTGGACCTCGGCGCGCGAGCGCGACGCGATGATGATCGAGCGCGACGCCGACGACGTCGCGCGCTGCTTCCTGCTCGAGCGCGAGCTGCGCGAGGCGGCGGAGCACTCGCGCGAGGAGTGTTCGAGGGCGAGGTCGTCGGCCTGATCGGCGCCGGCGCGTTCGTCGCGTTCGGCCGCGGCGGCGTACGAGGGCATGCTGCCGGTGCGCCGCCTGCGCGGCGACTGGTGGGAGCTCAACGAGGAGGGCACGATCCTGCTCGGGACGCGGAGCGGCGGCGCGATCCGGCTCGGCGACCCCGTGCGCGTGCAGGTCGGCGCGTCGACGCGCCGCGCGGTCGGGTCGACCTGCTGCCCGTCGAGCTCGGAGGAGAAGACACGGATGGCCAAGACAGGCAAGCGAAAAGCATCGGCCGGCGACGTCGCCACCAACCGCCAGGCGTCCTACCGCTACAAGCTGCTCGAGCGGTTCGAGTGCCGGGATCGTGCTGACCGGCACCGAGGTCAAGGCGCTGCGCGACGGCAAGGCGCAGCTGAAGGACGCCTACGCCACCGTGCGCGACGGCGAGGTGTGGCTGCTCGACGTCCACATCCCGCCCTACGCGCCGGCCGCGCGCGACAACCACGAGCCCGAGCGCGACCGCAAGCTGCTGCTGCACCGCCGCGAGATCGAGCGCCTGGTCGGCCAGCACGCGAGGAGCGCGGCCTGACGCTCGTCCCGACGCGGATGTACTTCTCCGGGGCCCGCACGCGGAAGGTCGAGATCGCGCTCGGCCGCGGCAAGGACCTCTACGACAAGCGCGAGTCGATCCAGAAGCGCGAGATGGCGCGCGACGTGCAGCGCGAGCTGCGCGAGGCGAGGCGGTAGGGGGCTCGGGGCCTAGGCGTCCGCGAACGTGCGCACGAGGTGCGTGGCGTCCATGCCCACGACGAGCAGCGCGATCAGGCCAGATGTAGACGGCCGCGACCAGCGCGCGGTCGCGCGGCCTGACCTGGTAGTAGGCCTGGACCTCGCCGCCGCCATGCGGCGGGCCTGCCAGCGCCGCCAGGTCTCGAGGCCGCCGAAGAGCAGGATCAGGAAGATGATCGGGTTGGGAAAGACGATCGCGAGCGCGACCAGCCGGCGAAGCCGACGAACCACATCCACGGCGCCATCGCGGCCATCGCGCGGCCGCCGTCGAGCGGCACGACGGGCAGCAGGTTGAAGAGGTTGAGGAAGAAGCCGGTGAACGCGAGCGCGCGCCAGATGTCGTTGCCGGTGGCGAGCCAGACGGGGATGCAGCGCCGCCGAGCCGAGCGAGCCGAGCACCGGGCCGGCGAGGCCGACGCGCGCCTCGGCGAGCGGCGTTGTCGCCGAGCGACTTCGGCGCGACGACCGCGCCGAGGAAGGGGATGAACATCGGCGCGCTGGCCTGGATGCCCTCGCGCCGCAGCTGGATCACGTGCCCCATCTCGTGCACGAGCAGCAGCAGCACGAAGCCGGCGGCGAACGTCCAGCCCCAGATGAGGCTGTAGGCCGCGACCGAGACGAGCATCGAGCCCGGAGGTCGTCAGCAGCTTGAGCTTCGGCAGCAGCAGCAGGACGCCTTGAACTTGGCCAGGACGCGCCGACGGCCACGATCACGGCGAGCGGGCGCTTGAACGAGGCCCGCCGCTGCGCGGCTGCGGGGCGATCGGCCGGCGGCTCGGGCTCCGCGGGAACGACGCGGGGCGGAGCGGGGGCGGGTTCCCACCAGTGCGGTCTCGTTCCATCGTGCTTCAAATTGTGGCAGGCGCGGTCGGGCCGGAGAGGATCTACGAGATGCTCCATTTGGGGCCCGGTCACGCCCTGGCCGAGCCGTTACCCACTCGCCTCGAGCTACAATGCAGGCGTACATATCCCCAGGGGACGACAGGCTTCGACGTGGTCGGCTCGTGGGGGTGGTTGCGAGTCGAGGTCCCGGGTGGCCTCGTAAAACCCCCGGGAAAACCATACGTGCGGACTCTCACGAGTACGCCCTCGCCGCTTAGCAGTAGCTAAGCCTGAGGCTCTCGGCCCCCGCCCGCCTGCGGCGGGGATCGCCGGGATCAGAAAGCAGGCTCACCCGGCGAGGTCCGCCACCGCCGAACCGAGGACATCTTCAGGAGGCTGGCCCTCGCAACCCCGCCGGCGAGGCGAGTCGAGGGCGAGATCAGAGCGCCGGCTACGCTCGTAGACAGCCACCTTTCACGCGACTGCGGACGCGGGTTCAATTCCCGCCGTCTCCACTTCTTCCAGAAAAGCCCTGCTAACGCGCGGTGTTTCACTTTCTACGGTGGGAACGATCTGCAAGCTCACTCGTCCTCCTCGCTCAGAACGTCGGCCATCGTCGCGGCGAGCTGGTCGATATCCCAGTCGGCGTACACGTCGCCGGTCGTCTGAATCGACGAGTGCCCCAGCAGCTTTTGGACCGCCTTCAGGTTGCCGCGTCGCGTCGAGTACGCGCTGGCCGGCGGTGTGACGGGCCTTGTGCATCCGCTCGCCGCTCGTCGTGCCCTGCGCCACGATTCCGGCCTCGGCGAGCCGCTTGTACCACCAGTCATGCAGCCCGTGGTCGCCCATCGGCTTGTCCGCGAAGCGGACGACGCCGGCGCGCGGCACGGTCTTCTGGCGGCACATCAGGTAGTGGTTAGGTCCGGCCTGGGCGTCGAGTAGGTGGCGCTCGAGATCCATCCAGAACGCGGGGTGGGGGATGGGCATCTCGCGGACCTTCTGGCCCTTCGTGAAGATCGTAAGCCGCTTACGCTGGTGGTCGAAGTGCTTGAACTGGATCGCTTTCAGAGCGCCTTTTCGCAGCCCGTAGTCGAGCAGGAGTCGCAGCGCGATCCGGTCGCGGAGATCCTCAGCCTCGGCGAGGATCGCCCGGCGCTGATCGGTGGTGAAGGTGGTGCGATAGACCTGCCTGGCGCGGGCTCGCTCGATCGGCAGGGTCGGGTCGCCGTGCAGTTGGCCGCGCATGATCTGGAACTTGAAGAAGTCCTTGACGATCGACAGGTTCTTGTTGTAGTTCCGCGGGCTGCTGTCGCCGTACTGGATGTCTAGAAACTCCTCGATGCGCTCGAGTGCCAACGGGCGGCTCGAAGTCCTTGAGCCTTAGGTCGGGGAAGTAGCGGGCGAGCTTGTCGAGGCCGCGTTCGTAATCACGGTAGCTCGACTCCGTGAGCCGCTTTCGCTTGACGCGCAGGTACGCAGCGGCATCTTGACCTATCGGATAGAGCTGGTAGCTCTTGTCCTTCACGGCCTCGCGCATGATCCTCGCGGCCTCCGCGAGGGTCAAGGGATCGCGGCGGGCGGCGGTCACTGTTGGCTAAACCCTTCCGGCGGCTCGCGTCGGTCATGGGCTGGTTCCTCGTCGACGCGAGCCGGACCTCTTTGGACCAGGCGGTTGCGCTCGATCCACCGGCGAAGCTCATCTGGATGAATGCGGATCCGACCACACATCTTGAACGCGGACAGCTCGCCGCGCTGGATCGCGCGCCGGATCGCCAGGTGCTTCAGCCCGACCCGGCGGGCGGCCTCCTTGATCGTCAGAAGCGGCGTGGAAGGTTCTCGGATTGATCGGGTATGTTCGGTGCCACGCCCCTAATCTACGAGCGCCCCTCCGATTTGAATCACGGTTGCGCGCGGCCAGACTTCCGGCCCGAGATCGGCGGTCGGAAGGGCCCATTCGCAGCCCGGTCTTCGTTTCGACCGGGCCGCGGAATGGGGGCCCGGGATCGGCTTTGTGCGAATTGCTACGAAACGGCGGTGCGTGTGCGCCTGCATCCGAGTCTTGGCGTCATGTATGGGTTTCGTGCAGCGAAAACCTCAGCAGGTTTCTGCTGGCCGCTCCTAGGTTGGAGCGTCCTGCGAAACACGTCGTAGCCAGGCTGGGTCGGCGAAGACCTCGGGCGAACTCGCGCGCACCCGCGCGGGTCCAAGGGCTGCACCATCTCGGCCCCCGGCCAACGAACATTGCCGACCGGCCTAGCGCCAACTCGGTCACGGATGCCAGGCAGCAAGCGGGAAGTCCGAAACCCTGACCGCGCCGAGCAGGAGCGCCCCGTGCCTACGTCTTGTGGGCCCACCGCCCGGAGGCTAGGCTCCTGGTAGCCCGGCGACCTTGGTCCCCAGCGGGTCGCTGGACCAAGAGCGGCTCGCTTCCCTTAGCGAGCGGGCCTGTGCCTGAGGTTGCAGCGGTCAAGTCGATTAGCCGAGGCCCTCGGGGCAGGAGCACGCAAGACCTTCGAGGCTCTGACCCTCTTGGACACCTTTCCTGCGGCGGCGGATCGCCTCGCGGCCCGCCGGCGCGGGTGAGTCCGTCTAGAACACCCCTCACTCGAATTAGGGCATTGTCCAACCGGAGCCGATGCAGTTATCGCCAGTTCCCGTCGCGGCCCTTACGATCATTCCAGGGGCTCTGACCGGGTGCCGCTTCGGGACTGGCCGGTTATCGCTCCGCCCCAACCTCGACCGACTTCTGGGACGGAGCAGAGGTTCCAGTGCCCGAGGAATGACCAAACGGGCCACAGTCAGGAGCCGATCAGAAACGCACCGCCGTCGGGCTAGGACTTGTCCGGGGCGTCGGGAGCGAGACAGCCGAGATGGAAGAACCGCATTTTGCTCGTACCGTGTCGTGCCGGCTCGGGGAGGTTGAGATACGACGATGCCTGGACATTCCCGTCTTCATCGAGCACCCAGATGTGTTCGTAAACACCGAGGCGATCGCCGCAATGAGCGCAGTGCAGGACGGGCACATCCATAGCGATCCTTCGTCAGACCCTCCTCCACTCCCAGGCCCGAAATCTACGGCTATGAGACCCGGTGTCTTGCCGCAGTTGTCCGTCAACAATCTGGGGCGGACTAGTGCGATTGGGTTCTTAGTGCGATTGGGTTCTGTCAGGGCTTCACGTCAACTGGTTGAGAAGGCGGTTTCCTCGGTCGCCCCGGTACGCGCTAGCTGAGCACACCAAGAATCACGCCTGATCTCGTAGACCTCGGGCAGCTTGTCTCCGATCGCTTCGAGCGCCGCCAGCCACGCGATGGCGTCGAAAACGTCTCCGCTCGGCGGACTCATCCGCCCACTGCAACGTTCTCGCCACGGCCGCCACATGCTTGGCCTCGCGCGTGGCGCAACCGCTTGAGGCGAACCCCGTCCAATCCTGGCGTCCAGTCCCCGGCTGCGGGTACGAGACCGGCGGCGCGGTAGCGCCAATGGAAGTTGCTGCTGCACTCATCCCCATCACTCCTCCTTTGGGCCTCAGTCCCCTCGGGCGCAAAGTCCCGTGGGCATGAATCCCTTAGCTGGAAACGGGCCTTGGTCCTAGCGATGAATGCGGCCCGTTAGGCGGAGGCCGATCGTCGGCGAGTCTTGACGACGGCAGGTCAATGGTCAGCGACCGTCTTCCAGGAACCCTACTCTCTCTGGGAAGTGGCACCACCTGTCTGCGCGCGAGTCTCGCTGCTTGGGGCTATAACTGTCGCTGCCGTATGGGGCCTCAGCGTCGGGTGGTAGGGGAACAATCCCCCGGGCTTACACCAGAGCGCCCGGCAACGCGAAAGCCGCCGCGTGCGACGACGCGAACGCAAGTACGCCGAGCAACGCGTAAGCCTGAACGACGCCAACCTTGCCGCAACTCAGATAAAGCGGCCGGACGGAGTGCTAGTCATCGTGGCCCGGTATTTAGCTTCCCCGCGCGCAGCGTGAAGGTGAGCGGGCTAGAGGAACAGTTTGTCGTCTACTTCAACGTCAGGCCAGTAGCGGTAGAGCGCCTTTGCTTGTTCGAGTACGAGCTGCGCGGCGTGATCAAGCGCGTGTTGATGATCGCCACCACCGCCGTCGGTGCGGCTCGGCGGCTTGTAGTCGTGCTTGCGAAGGAGTCGCTTGATCTTGGCGCGGATCTTCGCCTCGGTCGCCTCGCGGTCGGCCCAGTCGACGGTCAGGTCGCGCCGGATGCCTTCGACAAGCTCGTGCGCGATCGCGCTCAGTTCGGGATTGGCCTGCACGTCGTCCGCGCCACCGGCGAGAGCGTCATAGAACGCCGCTTCTTCCTGGCTGAGGCCGAGTTGCTCGTGGCGGTGACGGGCGTCACGGAGTTGTTTGGCGACCTCGACGATTGGCACTCCGCGCTACGTCTTGTGAGCCCACCGTCCGGAGGCTGGGCTTCTAGTAGCCCGGCGACCTTGGTCCCCAAGGGGGTCGCTGGACAAGAGCCGCCGCTTCCTGGACGTCGGCAGGGCGCTCGCTCGTCCCGGTTTCCCCGACGCGGCGACAGGTACACGGAGAGCATTTCTCGCCGAGGGAAAGGGCGGGTCCTCATCGGTGTGAGGGGCGCGGTTTCGTGGCTGTGACCGACTTCGGCGAGGCGTCCGCGCGTCGCGCATCCGGGCGCTGATCGAGAGCAAGAAGCGACGCCCTACCCCTCGCGCGCGGGCCGGGTCGTTGCCTCGACTTCGTGAGCGTCCGTCACCGCCCAACCGATCCGCTCCACGAGCTGCGCCTGGAAGTGGTCAGACTTGAAATCCTCGGCGTTGACCCGCTCCGAGTGCATGACCCGCTTGTGTCTGGTCGACACGCCACCGTTGTCGAACTTCTCATCGGCGATGATCAAGATCTGGCACATCGAACGCCCCTTTCTACTTGGACGTCTAACGCCTCCCCACCGCCTTTCCGTGCCAAACGTCGGCTGTCAGCGCGGTGCGTGTGCGCCTGCATCCGAATCTTGGCGTCATGAGCTACCTACGCCTCGGCGAACTCAGTGTGCGTGTAGGTCCGAGCTGGGGGTGCCAGAACTCCCTAGCTCGGGTTTCTTGGGCGAGTCTGGCTGTCCTGGGTTGGGAGCGATGAGGGTGCGGACACGCGCGGGTGCCAGCCTCGATGGGCGCGGTCGGAAGTGAAGTGGCGTGCAGAGTCGCGCCGACGTACGCTCGTTCAACGATGACCCCACCGGGTTCCCAGAAGGCGAGCGCAACTGGAACTTCCCACGCGCAAGGGTCCAATCCTCGCGCCTGCTTGTCAGCCGCACTCGCTCCTTGTGGTTTCCCCACGTCCGCGACGTTCATAACCCGGATTGTGGTCAGAGGATCGAGCAACTCCCCCGCCTATAAGGCTCACCGATACAACGACAGTCGCCCGTCACGTAAATGATCTGGTCCTAGACCCTTTGTGACGCTTGTGCCGCTTGGTGTATGGCGCGAGAGTGCGCGAAGCGCAGGCTTCCAGTGACCCTAGGTCCGTCAGATGTCCAGCGCCATTTCTACACTTGGGCGATGGGGTTCAGGCGCGGTGATCGAGTAGTAGCGGTTGAGTCTGACTTCGGCGTCGGCACCGTGATCGGGGATCAAGGCCCGGTCTCGGGCGTGCAGAGCTATCGCGTCCTCTGGGACACGGAGGAGATGCTCTACATGCCTGAGGACACAATCCGACTGGCGACTGACGACGACCTCGATGCCTAGTTGCGTTCGGGGTCGAATGGCAGCCGTTCAACGAGATTCAACACCTCGAAGACGCGCTGTACGGCTGGAGGACCCGGCACGATCAGGAAGTCCACGCCCCACAGCGACGCGCGCAGGCTCGCGTCCATCATTACGCCGGCCCCGGTTGAGTCCAGAAAGGTCAGGTCGCTCAGGTCCAGCACCAGACGCTTCGGTCCGCGCGACAAGGCGCGCCGTACGGCCTCGCGCACGTCGTCGGTGCAACTGATGTCCAACTCGCCTTCCAACAGGATCGCCGTCGTCGCGTCCCGCTCGCTGACGCTTATCTTCACGCCAGCCGGAACAACCTCGGTCGAACGAACGCTGCGTTCTGACACTGGTCCGCTCCTCTCTCGACGAAGTTGCCTGTCGTAGGAAGAAGCCAGTACGCCCCGGATGCAGAAGCGACTGGCCATCGCGCCTACGTCCCACTGACCGGCCCTCCGGGATCGCCAAGAGAACCGGCTGTTGAGCGGAATTCTTACGCGACCGGCCCTCGGATGCAAGAGTCCGGCTCGACGATATGTCCCATCCGGTCCGGTGGCACCCCAGAGCCCCCAGCTTCTACTCCCGAGAGCACTCCCAGCGGCCCTAGGTTCCGGCGAGCGCTTCACGCGAAACCCAACCTCGCCCCGCTCCTGCGGTACGGTCAGAATTCCCAGGGGCAGAGCCCGACCGACAATCTGGGCTCAGCGGAGCGCCCGTGTCATGCGGGCGTTTCGTTGATCGGAAGGCCGTTTCCCAATCAGAGCGGCGGGTAGACAGGAAGCCTTCCTCCCCCAGAGGAAAATGAGCCGGTCCTTCTCATCCCGACCGGCCCGCGAGCGCTCCCAACCTGGTACCGGGAGCGCTCGCTTTTTGTAGGGGCAGTTGCCTGGTGATCGATCCGCACGGCGCACCATCGCGTTATGTGTGCTGGTTGCGTGACGGCCGCCGCAGCAGGTGCCAGCGGGGCCCTACGCCGAGGTCAGATAGAACGCAACAAAACCGAGGTATGAGAGTAGAAGGACCACTGCGCCCAGGCGCTGCATACCGCCGGGTAGGGCCAGGAGGATCAGCGTCAGTGCCGTGAGCGCGATCAGCCATCCTACTGCCGCTTCGGCCGTCCCGGAGAGGCTGGCGAAGCTGACGAATAACGCCGGCGCGATGACGCCCGCCGCGAGATTGATCGTATTGCTGTTGAAGGTCTCGCCGACGAGCGCCGACCCGCGACGCGCGAGGCCGAGGCGCACCGCCGTGAGCGCGTTTGGGATGCTGGTCAACGGAGCGAGGATCACCACACCGAGGAGCGCCCTGGGGATTCCCCAACGATCGCTCAGCGCCAACGCGGCCTGGACCATTCCAATGCTCCCAGCCAGGATCAGCACCACGTCCAGCACAACCAGCGCCAGGAGGTGGTGCGTGGGGTCCGACGATGCTGGGACCGGCCTGTCCGAATGCTCCCGCTGCTCAAGGGCAAGCGCGAACCGCTCCATGAGTCCCTTGGGTAACGGCAGTCGCCTGAGCGGCCGTGGCCCGCGAATCAGCAACACGACGTACGGAAGCAGAACACTCGCGGCGAGGATCGCGGCGGCCACCGGCGCGAGCCATCGGAGCAGAACCGCGACTGCCACGAGCGTGATCGCGCCGCCGATCAGACCCTCGAGCAGCAACACCTCGCGGGGAAGCCAAACGCGGCCGGCGAGGAGCGCGCTCAGTCCGATCATCGCGGCGAGGTTGAACACGTTCGAGCCGACCAGCACCCCGACGGTCACGCTATGCGCGCCGCGAGCGAGCGCGACAAGAGCGGACGTGATCTCGGGACCATCGGCAGCCAGTGCGGTGAGCAAACCCACCAGCGCCTCGGGGAACCCGAATCGCATCCCGAGGCGATCCAACCGGCGCGCAAACAAGCGCGCCGCGGCCAGCGTAATCGCCAGCGATGCTATGAACAACGGCGCTGCCACCGGCGGCGACATCGTGGCTCAGCCACCCCACGGAGGAGCGGGCACCACCAGACACGAGCGTGTAGCTGCACAACTCGCGCGCGTGTGTCGGTCGCGCCTCTTCCAGTAAGAGGGCGCGGCGACACATCGACGACCCGCGTCCGTGAACGCAGGGCTGTGCGCGCTCGATAGGCCGTCTGAGGTGTCGGGAAAAGCCATTTGAGCCTCCTGAGTAGTCCCACGGAGAGCGTCGCCGACCAGGCTTCCCGGCACACCAGCACGACACCATACCCGCCGGCGAGGTCCCGATGCTCGGGAGGCCAGACAGCAAGCGGGAAGTCACGCGAACTTGTGAGCCCACCACCCGGAGGCTAGGCTCCAAGTAGCCCGGCGATCTAACCCCAAGCGCGGTCGCCGGACAAGAGCGCCCCCAGCTGCCTGGATGTCGGGCGGGGGCGCTCGGTCTACGGATGACCTTGCCGAGAGCCCCTAACCCACGTAGTGTCGCCCGACCGGCTACGTCCACGGCCGGGAGGCCCACCGGGGTCCGCGAACGCTCCGCCCCAAAGGGGCGTTCGTGTTCCTAAGCGCCGTTTCCGCGAAGGCTTGCCCCAGGCACCCAGGGGGCGTACTGTCGGGCGTAGCCCGGTTGACCTTGGTCCCCCAAGGGGTCGCCGGACAAGAGCGCCCCGCTTACGTGGGTGGGGCGCTCGCTGGTTCCGCCAGCGTTTCGCCGATGCAGCGGCGGGTAGATCAGGCGGCCTAAAAGGATGCGAAGCCCGGCCGCGTCTCGGACGGCCGGACTTCGCGGGCTGGGTGTTCCGCCACCTTAATTATCGAACGGCATCCTCAGCAACTTGAAGTCACTGCAAAAGGGCCGGACGCCTCGCGGCAACAGCGGTCCGGCCAGGCAGAACATGCGAACCCCGACCGCTCCCGTGCAGCATGCGGCCGAGCTCCGCACCTGACTTATCGGAGCTGAACCCTTGCCAGCATGAGTCACTGCACGGGGCCGCCCAGCCGTGCGGGCGTTGCTGCTCGTCAGTCGGCGAGGAACAGCGCCGAGCAGATGAACGGCGCTCGCAGGTAGGCCGCCTGCCAGAGGCTCCGACCAGGCGAACGCAAATTCACTCGAATCGCCGACGTGCCTACATCAGGAAAGCGAGTCCATGATGTGGGGCACGGCCTGCTCGACCGTCAGTACGACTTTGGTGTCGTACTCGACCCACTCCGTGTAGTTCAGGATGTTCCGGTACGCAGCCTCGACGTCGTCGGATTCCGAGATCACCAAGCCGTGGCTACCGTCGGCGGCGACGTAGTGCGCGGTTGTGCCGGGGCCTGCCCCTTCGCGTCCAAAGACCTCCATCAGGGTCTTGATCTCCTTCTTGCTGAGGAACGGCTTTAGCTTGTACGTCGTGATGAAGATCATGCTTCCCTCCAGCTGTGGTTGGCCGTGTGTTCGACCCTACGCCCATCCACACCGTTCCGCTAGGGACCGACGAACTCCGATACCCCGCTTTTGCTTTCAGACGTGTCCGCTCCGGGGTACGCGCCATGAGCAGCCAGCCTGATCCCGAGCGCCTTGCCGACGCTACTAGCCGCGCCGTCTTCTCCTCTGAGCACTCAGTCGGATCCAACCAGGACGGGCAATCGCGTCCTTGCCCTCGCGCCGTGTCTATTCGAGTCGTAGTTCCAGAGCGATGGGTGCAGCAGCGAAGTCGCCAAAAATCGGGTCTGCCGTGCGCGCGGGTCCGGTAGATCAGCGCTCACTAGGAAGCCGTGCCGCTGGAAACCGGGGGGGTGTGACTTAGCGGAGCCGCCGTCGTGTCACGCATCTTGTCTCCGCTCCCTTGCGGTTGGGCCTCGTGCTCCAGCGAGCAACTGCTGGATCGTGCTCGCCAGGGGGGAGCGAGTGATCTCATGAAGCTTCCACGTCGCTTCCACAGCCGTCATTTGTGTACTTATTGCTGGGATGTTGCATAGCCCTCTTGCTATAGGAGCGAAAGGTCGGTTAGGCTCCGCTGACAGAACAAAAGCGCCTCCGCGCCGCTTGCGACGGCCGGGGGCATGGCCCTCAGACTTCGGAGGTCGAGGACATGGCGGATTCTCCCAGCCGGCGCGAGAGAGTCGAGCGCGGCATCTACAAGCGGGTCGGCGCGGACGGTAAGCAGGCCTACGAGATCGGGTTCAGGGACGCGGGTGGCCGCCAGCGGTGGCGGCGCGTCCAAGGCGGGATAACGGCCGCTCGTCATGCTCTCGCGCACGCTCACGCCGCACGAGCCCGCGGTGAGCGGGTCGCGGCCGATCCACGGTTGCGCTTCGACGACGCCACTCAGGCGTGGTGGGACGCGCGAGCCGTCCGTTTGCGGCCCACGACCCAGGCGGTCTACCGCTCGTGCCTCGCGCACCTGAACGGGCGGTTCGCTCGCGTGCGGCTCTCGGACATTCAGCCGGCCGACGTCGCTCGGTTCGTTGCCGATCAGCAGGCGGCGGGATTGAAGGGCTGGACGATCAAGGGCCAGCTCACCGTCTTGTCGGCGGTTTTCAAGTACGCCAGCCGCCACCTTGGCTACGTCGGTACGAGCCCGATCGCGCTGCTCGATCGCTTCGAGCGGCCGTCGAGCGAGGACGAGCGGGCCAAGCGCGTCCTCACGGCTGACGAGCTGCTTCGGCTGCTGGCCGCCGTGGCCGAGCCCTACCGGCTCGTGTTCGAGCTGGCGGCTGAGACAGGCGCGCGGCTCGGGGAGGCGCTTGGGCTCGTCTGGGGGAACGTGGACCTTGACGCTCAGACGATCACCTTCACGCACCAGCTCAGCAAGGGCCACCGGGTGCCGCTCAAGACGAAGCGCTCCCGTCGCTGCATCGAGGTCACGCCCGGGCTCACAGCGAAGCTCAGGGCAGCCAAGCTCGCCGCGGACACCAGCGGGGATCATGACTACGTGTTCGTGACACGCGCCGGCACGCCGCACGATCACCGGAACATCGGCGGGCGGGTCCTCGCGCGCGCTGTCAAGCGTGCCGGGCTCGAAGCCGTCGAGCGCGACGGCGAAGTGGTCGAGCCCGCGCCGACGTTCCACAACCTGCGGCACTCGCACGGCTCGGCGCTCATCGCTGCCGGATGGGACATCGAGGAGGTCAGCGCCCGGCTCGGCCACTCGGACGTCGGCACGACGCAACGCGCGTACGTTCACGCCTACGACGCCGCGCGCCGCAGCGAGCAGCGCCGTAACCGGCTCGCCGCGCTGTACACCGTCGACGATTCGTCCCAAACGAGCGTCGTCCAGTCGCTCCGCACGGCGTAAGGGCATTCCCGTTGGCTTCGAGACTGCTGGTTCTTTCGATCAAGCCAGGACTCCAAGCTGCGGCGACTCAGGCTTCCCTTTTCCGCCGATGCAGCAGTCTGCGGCGCGACTGCGACCGAATCATCTGCGTGTTGGACCTTCCGTGTCGCCGAGCGGCTGCTCGCTGGTGGACCTGAAAGCAGCGAGCGGGTCGCGCATCGTGGCACCGGCACGTTGCAGGAGGTCTGCCTGCTGGTCCATCAAAGCAGCGAGCTGGCGGTAGGTCATCGACGCTGCTCGAAACGAGGTTGCCTGCGCGTGTAACGACGCCGAGGTCTGATCAATGAGCTCCATCGTCGCGTGCAAGGGCGCGACGACGCGGTTGAGAAGCTCGCGCTCGAAATCAAGCTGGCGCTGGAGCACCTGCTGGAGCACGTCGGCTTGGTGCTGCAGAGGTCGCAAGAGGTCGGTTGCTACCCCAGCCGGGGCAGACGCAAGCGAGGCGGCCGCCCCGCCCACGTCCCGGATTGCGTTCTGCCACGCCTTCAAGAGGTCAGCTGGATCAGCCATCGTCGTTCTCCTCGCGTTCCGGCAATACGAACCATGATGGCAGTCGGACACCCCCGCGCCATAACCCAGCCACCGACACTCCCTTCGCCGAACACCGCACTCTGCCTGCCGGCCTGACAGACGGGATCGACGCCCGTCTGATGTTGGTGGCTCAGGACACATTGGGGGCCCGGAGGCGTACTGCCCCCAGTGTGGGGGGCAGCGCGCTGTATGTCGGCGGACGAGGTATCGGTCGCCATCAGCGCAGGAACTCAGGGGTGCCCAGGTCGTGCTTTGCCACCCGCGCCGCTTTCGCTTAGCGCTCGTTCCTGCCTGCCTCCGCTTGCGCGGACACGTACGGATCATCTGGGAGTGTTGCGCCCGGATTCTGAGCTTGCCAGCAGCAGCACTTCGGCTCAACGCGCAGGCCGGTCGGTGACGGCCCTCTGTCCGCCGCCCGTGGCAGCGGTACGGTATGGCGCAGTCCTCCCCTAAGAGCGACTGCGGACGAGGCGAGGAATAGGGCGCAACGCCTGCTTCGCCTCGTCCTTTGTCTTTGAGGAAGCCGGCTACTCGATGTACCCTCGTGGGCCGGTCGCCGGCGGTTTCGTTCCACCTGGCGTCCCAACAGGCCCTGGAAACGCCGAAAGCCCGGACACGACGGATGTCGGCGAAGGTCCGTTGCCGGGGTCCAATCCCTGTTGACGAGAGGAATAAAGCGCGGGTTCAATTCCCGCCGTCTCCACTCACTGGGTCAAGGACGAACTAGCGCGAATTCGACCCGGTGCAGGCTCTTGCTGATGATCCGCGGTGCGAAAGACCGCGAACGGATTACCGCAAATAGCGTCGTGCGCTCGAGCGGTCCGGCCGCAGCACGGCCACAGAATGGCGCTTGTTTCGAACGCACTCGGCCGCGCGCCGAGGCTGATTGTTCGGTGGCAGCGTCGTGGGAAGACCGACGCATGACCAGCAGGTCGCCACAGTCCGGGAGAACCCCAAAGGATCACAGCCCTCAACAGGGCCCGCTATCCCGCCTTATCGACCGCCTCGAGGAGCGCGGGTGCCGTGGTCGTGGCGCGAGCTCGCAGCGTACTGCGCACGATGACCAGGATCCGTCGCTGAGGATCACCTGCAAGCGAGACGCACCGTGCTGCTGCGTTGTCACGCCGGCTGTCCGTCCACGTCTGTGCTCGCCGATCCCGACCGGCTTTGAGCGCCGAGAAGCGGTCGATGACAGGCGGATTGATCAGACTGAGCCGACGAGCCCCTGTTGGCTTCCAAACCGTCGGACAAAGGGTCCGGCGACACGTGCGTTTTTGGGGCTCGGAGCTGGATCCTGAAGTGATGGATCAAAACGAGCGCTCCACTGTCCAGGCCCGGCATTTTGGGAGCGAGGTCGGATCGCGTGAACCGGATGTTGCGCCGGTGCGTGGGTGGCTCTCGCTGCATGAGACTGCTGTGGTCTTGCAGCGCCCGGTGCGGGCCGTTCGGAACATGTTGCGTCGCGGTGAGGTCGCGGACGCACGTCCGGGGCGTCTGCGGGGTGTCAGCGTCTCCGAGGTCGAGGAGCTGGTGCGTGGGCGCCCGTTGGCGTGCGCTGTGCTGACCGCGATTCTCGAGCGCCGGCTGGTCATTTCAAGCATCGGTATGGATGCGATTCCGCCATCTCTCATGGAGAGTTTGGATGCCGTCAGGTGAGAGTTATAGTGACGATTTGCCCGCATTTACTGGTTAACACGTCGTTTATAGTTAGTCCATAGGTAGTCATGAGATATCTTCCAGACCATCGGCACGGTTCGGAACTGGACGTTCCGGCCGCTATGGCGCCACTGGTTGTCACGGGCGAACAGCGGTCGGTGGGGAGTGTGGTTCACCTCTGCGCGTCGGTCTTCTCGTGGATGATCGGGGAGCGTGCAGCGAAGCAGTGCGGGGACGTGTACCAGTTGCAGGCATGCCTGTTGTTGTATGCGCAGGCTGGTGGGCTGGAGTCGGGCGCGCGGCCGTGTGCTCGTGCGCCGACGATCTTGCGGGGGTTAGGTCTGTCGCGCGAGTCGGTTCAGGGGCTTTGGCGGCGGTCGCGGGCGGAGTATGGCTACTTGGCCGCGCTGGACATGAGGTTGCTGACCGCGGTGTACTCGCCGGCGGTGTGGCGGGCGTTGGCGGCCTTAATCGCTGATGGGCCGGGGGAGTGCTCGCAGCGGATCGACCGGGTGTTACATCAGGTCGCGCTGCGGCCCGCGGCGGCGCATGCGGGTGGGGGGGAGGGGGCGTTGGTGTCTCGCCAGACGCTCAATAACTACGCCTGGCCGTTGTCGTGGACGATGCGCACCCTGGTGGACCTTCAGCAGCATGGTTTCCCGTGCGAGGCGTTGGCGTCGTGGACGAATAAGCCGGTTGTGCATGTGCCGCCAGCGCCGCAGGCGCACACGGATCGCAGCGCCCCGCCGCGTCGGCAGGTGAGGCTGTTGTGGCAGCAGCTCGACGGTGAGATAAAACGCAGGCTCCGGGCGCGAAGCGACGCCCAGGAGCTCGAGATCGTGCGCGAATGCGCTGTGCAGCGTCTGCGTGGTGGCGGCGTGTTGCAGCTGATGCGCCTGCGTGCGCTGTTCGCACTCACCTGCTGTCTGGGCGGACGCTCGGGCGCGCTGTGCGGCCTGCGGCGCCACGACGTGATCGCCGAGCATCAAGGTCCAGACGGGCGCTGTGGCCCAGCGATCGCGTTGCGCCCCGGAAAAACCTCCCCAGCGCAGGAGATTCACTACAAGCCGATCCCGCCCGGGCTGTTGAACATGATCCAGGTGTTCTCGCTCGCGATTGACCGGATCCTCGCTGAGACCCCCGACTACGACAAGAACGGCCGATTCGAGCGCCCCGCCCCCCGGAGGACCTTGCGCTGTTCCCGACATCGCTGCGTCACCCCGGACGGTCAATCACCCAACCCGCGTTCTATCTGCAACTCACCGGTTGGGGCGCGCGCCCGGGGGCCGGCCGCAAGGCCCGGCTGGCGCTGCTGCCTCGACGCGACGGGGGCGCCTTTAGCCCGCACACGCTCCGCGGCGCGGCGATGCAGATGATCAAATACGCGGCGCTCAGCTACCTACCAACGCACCATCCCGACCTCGAGCCGGACGACATCACCGAGGCGCTCGTCGATCACGAAATGCCCGCCGACCGCCACGGATACCTGGACAAAAGCACTCTACGCGGGCGCGAACTACTCTCCGGCATCGCCACCGAGCTCGCATGGCGCATGCTCACCACCGATCAGGGTGCCCGCCGCGTCCGTGACGACGAGCGCTACGACCGCGCACTGCGCCGGCACAGGATTATTGACGACGAACTTGAGCATCTCCAAATCGGCATCTCACGCCTGCTCGGCGACGAGCCGCGACGCAAAGATCACGCTCTTCAAACCCTCCTCGAGCTCCGCGCACTCGATGAGCAGCGTGATCAGCTCAAAACGCGCCTCCACGCGCTTGATCAAGAAATCGAACAGCTCCGCCACGACCCAACCACACAGATACCCGCACCAGACGACATCCCAGACGACAAGCTCCACGACACGTTCGACCAAATCGAGCGCACGATCAACGGTGGCATCAGCAAAGCGCCCACGAACGCCGGGTTGCCGGCGCCAGTTCGCAACCCTCCCTGGATCACGATCCCCGAGGCCGCCGAGATCCTGGAGGTCTCATACCCCCAAATCGCCCGTTGGGCTAACGGCCAGCACCTTCCATTCCGCTCGGGAGATCCGCGCAACCCCTGGCAACCCGATGCCATCCCGATCGACACCACCCAAGGACCACGCCGCCGACGGATCGCAACCGATCACGTGAACCCAGCCTACATCCACACAGAGGGCCAACGCCGGCGACTCGCTGAGACCATCGCTCGGTGGCCCGCCGGCTGGAACCAAGCCCAACGCACGGCACCACTCCAGATCACCGTCACACCCTCACAACCTGTCTAGTTTCAAGCGCTGACCGGGTGCGAGCGTGAGCCTGAGCCGGGCCGTTGTTCCCGGACAGCGGGCGGATTGGATCGCACGAAAGCGCAGACCTGCGTTCCGCGCGAAGCGAGGCGCGGACCGCGGCGACGCAGATGCTTGCAGCCGAGTGAAAGCGTGACTCGCGCCTTGGTTCGAACGCCATCCGCGAGACGTGGTCACGGCCCGGTTTCGTCAGCCGCCGCCTCGTCGGTGTCAGCCGTCGGTGCGAGGGCGGCAAAGCCGGCGCAGTTGACCAGAACATCGATCTTGCCTGCCGCGTCGGCAACGCGCCCAACCTCGGACATCTCCGAGAAATCCGCGGCGATGAACTGCGCATCGTGCCCACCCGCCCGGATCTTCTCCACGGTGCTCGCGCCGCGGGTCTCGTCGCGGCCGGTGATGATCACCGACGCGCCCTTCTCTGCCATCGCCAGTGCGGCGGCGGAACCCATCCCGGATGTGCCCCCGGTGATCAAAGCCCGTTTGTCTTTCAGATCCATTGTCGACGTCCCTTTAGTTGGAACATGTGATCCACTCGTGCTGAAGCCGACTGTAACGGCACTGGCTCACACAATCCAATACGAGTCGATCTGGGAGTACGCGCTGCGGGACGGTTTCCCGTAGCTCGTCGGTTCGGGGGCTCAGCGGTCGAGCGAAGTGCTCGTGGTGCTGCTGAGGGTGCCGATGAGCGCGAGCATCGCATCGAGCGCGGCCGCGAGCGGTTCGGGGTCGCGCTGGATCTGAGCGAGCAGGAGGCCGCCCTCAAGCGCGGCGAGCAAGGCCAGCGCGAGCTGGCGCGGATCGGCCTCGGGTGCGAGTCGACCAAGCGCATGCATCCGCAGAAGACCGGCCATGATGCTGGCCTCCCAGCGTTTGAAGGACGCCGCAAGCATTGCCCTGGCTTCGGGCTCCGTTTCGGCGAGCGCAGAACCGAGCGAGCCGATCGGACAACCGCCGCGCCCGCCCGTGTCGCGGGCGTGATCGACCACGAAATCCCGCCACTCCCGTAGGCCGTCGAGGCTGCTGAGGTCAAACCGCTCCTGCGTGCCGATGGCCATGTCGGCCTGGCGCTCGATGACTGCGCGGACCAGCGCCGGCTTGTCGTCGAAGTAGTGGTAGAGCTGCGAGCTGCTCACGTGTGCGCCGTCGCGCACTTCCTCGATCGTCGTGCCGGCAACGCCCTGCTGAAAGATCAGCTCTGCCGCGGCATCGACGATCCGCGCGCGCGTCTCGGCGCCCTTGCGCGTCAACCGCGGCCGATCAGAACTCGTTGAGGACATGGGGAAAGTATACCGACAAAACTGGCTTTGACATTCCATAAACTGTCTGGCATAGTGGATCAGAAAATCCAGTTGAGCGAACAACCTTTGGCTGCCACCGCCGGGAAGCAATAAGCGGCTGTGCTGGGCCAGGCCGAGCAGGGCCTAGCCGTCGTAGCTGCCCGGCGGTCCGACCACACCATTCAGCCAACCCTGCCTGGACCTACAAAAGATGAGAGGGAATCCCCATGAGCACAACCCAAGGAAAGACCGTCTTGATCACGGGCGCCAACGCCGGGATCGGCAAGGACGTGGCCAGGCAACTGGCAGTAGGTCCCGAGATCGCCCGCATCTATCTGGCGTGCCGGAACCGAGAGCGTGCGGCAGCGGCTAAGGCCGAGCTCGAAGCGGAGACCGGCCGGCGCATCTTCGACATCGTTCTCATGGACGTTGCCGATTTGGACTCGGTCCGCGCCGGCGTGGCGGGCATCAACGGATCCGTCGACGCGTTGGTGATGAACGCTGGTGTCATTGGCCCGCAGTCGATGGCCTTGACCGCTGACGGGGTCACCACCGTGTTCGCGACGAATGTTCTTGGCCACGTCGTCCTCCTAGAAGGGCTCCTGGCCGAGGATCGACTTGGAGAGGTTGCGGTCCTCGCCGGAAGTGAAGCGGCCAGGGGACTTCCGAAGTTGGGGATGAAACGGCCATCGTTCGTCTCAACCTCTGCCGATGAACTCGCCACCGTCATCGACGGCAGCTACTTCGCCGTCGGAAAAGCGGACTTCAACCTAGCCTTCGGGCAGGCCAAGTACATCGGGGCCCTGTGGATGGCCTACCTGGCCCGCCAATACCCCGACCGCCGCTTCATCACCGTGAGCCCCGGCGCCACCACCGGCACCCAAGCCTCCAACGGCCTTGCGCTACCGGTGCGTGTAGCGGCCAAATACGTCATGCCCGCCCTACGGATCTCCCACAAACTTGAAGTGGGCGCGAAGCGACTGGTCGACGGCGTCACCGACCCGACCCTGTCCAGCGGCGTGTTCTACGCCAGCGCGGCCAACTCGCTGAAAGGTCCCTTGGTCAACCAAGCAGACATCTTCCCCGATCTGGCCAACCCGTCATTTCAAGACAACGCCAACGAAGCCATCCACCGCTTCATCACCTCAAAGACATTCGCGTAACACCCGCCGACTGGTTTCCAGAGACACGATGAAACTACTCATCGCTGAGCTAACCACGCCTCCAAGACGGGTTGCTCGCACCGCCCTCAACGATTAGGGGATAACTGATATGGCACCGTTCCCTGCCCCCGAAACGGGCATCCTGCTCACCCAATTCATCGTCTCGGAGGACATCGCTCGCTCGCGAGACTTCTACGCAAATGTCCTCGGCGGCGAAATCGTCTCCGAAAGCCCCGCGGTCGTCGCGCTCGCCAACAGCTGGATCATCATCAACACAGGCGGTGGCCCAACCGACGACAAGCCAGCCGTGACGCTGGCTGCACCCGATCCCAACACGACAAGCAGCTTCCTGAACATCCGTGTCGCCAACATCCAAGAGATCTATGAAGACTGGAGCGCCAAGGGAGCCCAGTTCTTGACCCCGCCAGTCGACCACGGCGTCGAGCTGCGTTGCTACCTGCGCGATCCGGACGGGCACCTGATCGAGGTCGGCCAGGCGAACCGTGACTTCCTGAAGGAGCGTGGCTTGCTCGAGTAAGCGCGAGCCCTCAGCGATTGCAGAAGTAGCGGGTCAACGGAAGAGGAGGTCTCCGCTCCCGGGGGCGGTCACACCTGAGTTTCGCCAAAACCAAGACGCTGCTCCGCTGGTGCTTCGAAGCCTTAGCTTCAGGTGACATTCCTGAACGCTGGCCCAAGGCAGGGCGCTGCTCCTCGATCGAAGCGACACTCTGTCCGACCGTCAGAACAGCCCTGCTTTCCGCGCCTTGCAGGGACGATGCAACCGTCGGCGAGATGCCCGAGTTGCCGGCAAGGCAGGGGAGTTGGAGGGGTCGGGGTCGCGTCCATGCTCCCGCACGTTGCAGGTCCCTCGGGCCGGCTCACTCCGCCTTGCTCACCGCTCGCGGTGTCGCGGAAGCATGAGCATTGCGGCTACGAGCGTTGCGACCGGTATCACCTGGAGATCGCGTGAAACACCAAGCGCGGCGTGTGTCCCAGCGCATGCCAGCCCAAGCACGACCGCGCCTATGAACCGGACAGCCCGTCCTCGTCTGGAGCGCCGGTCCAGGAGATCACGCATCGTCGGAACCGTCAATTTGAGCGCCGGTCATCAGGGCTGAGAGTTTCCACGGGCGCTCGGATGTTTCATGTTTCGGACTGCCTCTGCGGAAGCCTTTGTGCGACCGGGCGGTAGCCGTGGTGCGGCGGGCACAGAAGTCGCCGATACCGACGATCACCGTTTGCTCGCCGCGCGCGCTCGGTCCTTCGATTCGAACGTAGCCAGTGCGGCTCTACTTCGTTTCCGAGCCCGGACCTGTGTCCGGTGACTCGAGGCTCCGCCGACAGGGTCGGTACGAGGGGCTTGCACGGACTCGGTTTCGCCCCAGTCGATGTCGGTATCGAGGCGATTAAGTCGGTCCGTATCGTCGGGCGCGTGACGTTGCGGAGTCCGAGGCGGGTGAGTGGACGTGCCAACCTTGGAAGGCATACGAACTGGCTCGTGGTCAACCTCATCGCTCGAACCACCTGAATCCTTGAGCTTCGCACGAAGACAGGACCCTGAGATCGCTCAGCCGGCGGGCGCTGTGGAGCTTGCAGCGAGCGGAGCCTCGGCCGCGATCCCGGCCGACCTTATGGAGGCACCCGAAGAAGTCGAGCAGCGTGTGACGCCACTCGAGCTGTTCTTTGACCTCGTGTTCGTGTTTGCGATCACCCAGGCGACCGGCTTCGTATCCGAGCGGCCGTCGTGGATTCGACTCGTCGAGGGATTGGCGATCCTCGCCGTGCTCTGGTTCGCGTGGTCGGGATATGCGTGGCTGGGCAACACAGCTAACACCGACGAGGGTCTGGTTCGTGTGATCCTGCTGTCTGCGATGGCGGCGATGCTGATCGCCTCGCTGGCGGTGCCGCACGCGTTTGGCAGCGACGGGTTGATCTTCGGCATCGCCTACTTCGTCGTACGCGCGCTGCACATAGGCTGCTACGCGGCGGTCGCGCGAGCGCGGAACGATCCGACCCTGGCCGCAGCAGTATCGCGATTGGCCTCGACGATGTTGCCCGCGGCGGCGCTACTCGTGATTGGGGGCGCGTTGAGCGGAGCACCGCGCGCAGTCTGCTGGGCCGCCGCGCTGCTCGTCGATTACGGCGGGCTCGTCGTCCGGGGCGTCGAGGGCTGGCGGGTCGAACCTGGCCACTTCGCCGAGCGCCACAGCGCGGTGATCATCATCGCGCTCGGCGAGTCGATCGTCTCGCTCAGCGTCGGCGCGGGCGGGGTGCGCTTAGGCGCCGGGGTGATCGTCGGCGCGCTGTTCGGCATCGCCACCGCCGCCGCGTTGTGGTGGGCGTACTTCGATGTGGTCTCGATCGTGGCAGAGCGCAGGCTGCGCCGCGCACCTCCGCGCGACCAGGTTCTGATCGCGCGCGACTCCTACACCTACCTGCACCTGCCGATGCTCGCCGGGATCATCGTCTTCGCAATCGGGGTGAAGCGCACGCTGTTGCAGGTCGACGCACACCTCCAGCTCGTACCTGCAGTCGCGCTGTGCGGCGGCGTGGCCCTCTATTTGCTGGCACTCAGCGCGTTCAAGCGGCGCAACATCGGCTCCTTCAACCGCCCGCGGCTCGTCGTCGCTGGCCTGCTCGCGGGCTTGGCTCCCGCCGCCACGGCGATGTCTGCGCTTCTCGCGCTGGGCCTCGTGACGGTCACCGTATGCGGCCTCATCACCTTTGAGTTCTTCCGCTACGCAGAGGCGCGAGATCAGATTCGCCACGGCGGCTGACGATCTATCCTTGGGGCGTGCTCCACTCTCTTCGCCGCCGCTTGCGCCCCGTCGTTTCAATCGGCAATGGCTTGCGGATCAGTGCGTCCGGCTCGACGAGCTCGTCGATCGTCTTCGAGTGAGCTCCGGATCGCCGGTGTTGATGGCGTCATGGAAGCGTCTGAGCGTGGCTTTGTTGCTTGGTGCTTGGTCGCGCTGCCCCCGGGCTCGTACTCCACACCACACCAGAAGTCCCGCGAACTCAGCAGAGCAGGGCTGATGCCGAAGGAGATCGCGGGCCCTGCTCGTCGCCAGAACCGGGTCTAACGCTGGCGCTCGGGCGGGAGCTGAAGCGAGGGCCCTGCTTGCCGCGCATTCCGAGACTGCCGGCGCCGGCGGGTTGCGTCTCTTTGCCGCTGTAAATTCGCTCGCGGTTCAGGTTCCCGTTGGTTGAGTCTAGGCGGCGGTGACCTCCTCGTCGAGCGTGTCTGGATCGGCTTGTTGGTACTTGATCCGGTAGAGGTGTTGGCGGTCGAGGTCGGTGAACGTTGCGCCGTTTGAGGCGTGGGTGAAGAACAGGTCGAGCACCGCCCAGACGAGTGACAGGCAGCTGCTCTCGCCGGGGAAGCGGCCCATCACCTTCGTCCGCCGTCGGACTTCCCCGAGCGACCGTTCGAGCAGGTTTGTTGACCGCCAGCGTTCGCGGTGTCTGAGCGGATAGCGCAGGTGCACCACCAGGGCGTCGAGGTCGTCGGCGAGACAGCGGGCGGCGGACTCGTAGCCGGCATGCTCGAGTTCGCTGATGAGGACCTGAAGGCGGAGCTTGCCGTTCTTGGCCGAGGTCGCGTCGGTGAGCGCTGACCAGTAGTGGATGATCAACCTCGCCCCGAGCCGGGCGAGCTCGGACAGCATCTTCTGCGGATCATCGACCAAACCCCTCCCCAGCAGCTTGTCGATGTTCGCCTGTATCTCCGCCGACGGCGGTACGGTGCGTCTCAGCGGCGTAGGCCTCCTTCATCGTCTGGCAGGACTTGAGGGAACCTACGCCGTCGTTCTGACAGCACCCGCTCGACTATTTACAGCAGTTCTGAGACGCAACCCGCCGGCGCCAAGATGCCTGTCCGACAATGAAGGCAGGGCTTGGCCGGGGGTCGTGGCCAGGGTCAGGAGCGGCCGCCTCACGCCTGAAACGGCCACGTTTGTGTCGCAGCCGCTTCACATCACCAGGCAGCGAGCGGATCGTGTCGGGGCGTGACTCTTGTTAGCCCGATGCAGCGGTCTCCGCGCATCGCGTGAAGCTGCCGCGTCGCATGGAATGCAGAATTCTTGGTTCGTGACAAAAATCTCACGCGGGTGTAGGGTCGATCTGCCGCGACAGCCGACGTGCGGCCACTCACAACCAGCCGCAAGAGCCGGCGTGCGGCACATCCGAGAGGGATGAGATGGTGCGGTCACCGCTTACGGGCTCGCGGGTCCGATGGCACTCGCTGCTGGCGTCGTACTGATCGTCGTGCAGCGCGTGATGCTGCCGTTCGATCCCAACGATCACGTTGCCACCCGTCATGAGGGGGTGCCTCCGTGCGACGCTTGATCATTGCGCTGGTCGCAGGTGGGGTCTTCCTCGTGCTGTCGTTCTGCGGGACCGCGGCAGCCGCGTCGGCGATCCCGTGGCACAGGTGCACCGAGTCGGCTCAGCGGGGATTTCAGTGCGCCAAGATCCGCGTGCCGCTCGACTACGGGCGTCCGCGCGGGGGCGATATCGAGCTCGCCCTGATCCGCCATCGCGCGAGCGATCCGGGGCGGCGCATCGGCACGCTCTTCTACGAGCCCGGTGGGCCGGGGGTGCCGGGCACGGAGTTCCTGCCCGCCTTGGCCTTCGATGGCTTCCCGGCCGCCGTGCGGGCGCGCTTTGACATCGTCAGCTGGGACCCGCGTGGGGTTGGCGCGAGCACCGCGGTGCGGTGCTTTGCCAGCCAAGCTGCCGAGGACCGCTTCTTCGCCGGATCGCCGACGCGCAACGTCGACGGCTTTCCAGTTGGGCGGAGCCAGATGAGGACCTGGATCGATCACTACCGCCGCTTCGGGGAGCGCTGCAAGCAGCGCAATGGTCGCCTGCTCACGCACGTGTCCACGGTTGACACCGTCCGCGATCTCGATCTGATGCGCCGGCGGACCGGCGAGCGCATGATGAACTACGTCGGCACGTCCTACGGGACCATTGTCGGTGCCGTCTACGCGAACATGTTCCCGGGCCGGGTTCGGGCGATGGCGCTCGACGGCGTTGTGAACCCGATCGCCTGGTCGCGCCCCCAGCTCAAGGCGAACGGCGGCCGCTTCCTGCCCGGCGGGCTGCGCTTCAGCTCGGACGTCGAGACGGCCAAGACCATCAATGCCTTTCTCGACCTGTGCGGGAGCACGGACACCTCGCACTGCGCGTTCTCCGCCGGGAGCCCCGCGGCGACGCGACAGAAGTTCACCGAGCTGCTGGCGCGGCTGCCCGTGAAACCGACCCCCGGCCAAACGACTTACGCGCAGGCGATCTCGGGAACGGTCCGCGCGCTCTACGTGACGGCCAACTGGAAGCTTCAAGCGATCGACCTGCAGAAGCTGTGGGAGCACGGACCCGCGGGCGTCCCCCCACCGGCCGGCCGCGGCGAGGAGCAGGAGATGGCGATCGCCTGCGGCGAGGTCCCCTCCCCGCCGGCCAGCGCCTTCCCGGCCATCGACGCCTTCGCGCAACAGCGCTCCGGGGTGGTCGGGCCGTTTTGGGCCTGGGACTATGAGCCCTGCTCGACCTGGCCCGTGCGCAGCGCCCACCCCTACAAGGGACGGTGGAACAACCGCACCGCCAAGCCAGTGCTGGTGATCGGCAACACCTTTGACCCCGCCACCCCCCTCCGCGGGGCCGTGGCCATGGACCACGCGCTGGCCCGGGCACGCCTGCTCACCCTGGACGGCTACGGCCACACGGCGCTCCTCAATCCGAGTGCTTGTGTGAGTCGCTTCGAGAGTCGCTACTTCATCAACGGGACCCTGCCGCCCAAGGGGGCCACATGCAGGCAGGACGCGGTCCCGTTCGGCAACTGAGCTGCATCACCGCTTTGGACGATTAGCGGCGAGGCTTGCCCAGCACGGGCAAGGCTCCCAGCCTTGATCGAGAAGGAGCCACAGCGCCAGACGGGACAGCGGCGCTGCGATGTCCGGCAGCGGTCGCCGTTGCGAGGCATGGGTACGCCGAGATCGTGTCTCCTCCTACGCGATAACGAATCCGTACCGGCCTCCGATGCACGCGCCGGCACGAACGCGGGTCTCGACCCGCATGTCGCGACTCGCCTGCTTCTCGCCAAAGGCAAGGCTGGCGAGCGACGCTCTGCCTTGGCCTTTAGAGAGCCCCGTCGTTTCCTCGCGGAGGAGGGCGGCCGGCGTGGAGCGCGGGATGTGCGCGCGACATCGGATCAGGGCGTTGGGGCAACGGTGGTCGCTCTGATCTGTGTCGTGTAGCCGCCGCGGCGCTAGGTTCCCGGTGTGGGGCTCGAACAGGGAACGCGAGCGCG
>CAVRZB010000011.1:0-241369 GCA_963725515.1 uncultured Solirubrobacteraceae bacterium
TGCTGACCAGATGCGATTGCGGTCCGTCCGAGCGGATCGGCTGGCCCTTGCCCTGCTTCAGGCGCAATAGGTCGATCATTGGGCCGCCGAACAGAAATACGAACACCAACGCGGTGACGATCGCGCCGCCGGTGCGGAACGTGATGTAACGGAAGACGTTGAGGAAGGTGACCTTGTCGGAGAAATCGGCCAGCCAATAAAACATCGATGTCGAACCTAGGATTTTTTCGGTTGGCGCATGATCATAGCCGAAAACCGGTGCCCACACTTCGGGATCATGCGCTAGGTGCCTGCTCGAGCGCGGCGGAGCGCGCGAATTGCCGTTCCAGCGCCTTGACGATCGGCCCGTTTTCGAGCCCAGCGAGCCCTTGACCATGACCACGTCGCCGCAGCCCAGGGCGCCGAGCACGAGCGGCTCCAGCCCCGCCGCGGTTTCGGCATAGCCACCGCGGCGGTCGGCGGGAAGGGCCTCCCAGAGCGAGTGCATCAGCGGACCGCTGCGAGGTAGACACGGTCGATCCGCCGCCTCGATCAGCTCGGCGAGCGCCGCGGTGAAGCGCCCGCCGCGCACCGCCCAGTTCCAGCATGTCGCCGAGCACGGCGATCCGGCGGCCGCGTTCGCGGCCGGGGACTGGCCGAGGAGGGCGATCGCCGCCCGCATGGAGGCGGGGTTGGCGTTGTAGCTCTCGTCGATCAGCTGCGCCAGCCCCGGGCACGCGCGGGCTACGCGGGCACCGCGTCCGCTGCGGCTTCGACACGGTGAGCGACATCGCGGCGCGCGCGAGGTCGCCACCGAGCAACGAGACGGCGGCCAGGACGGCGAGCGTGTTGTGTACCAGGTGCCTACCGAGCGCGCCGACCTTGTAGGTGACACGTTTCGCCAAGGATGCGCGCCTGCACGGTGGAACATTCTCGGGTTAGAATGCCTCTCCAGCCGGGCGTCGGCCTTGGCATTGGCGCCGAACGAGACGATGGGCGCAACGCCGGCTTCGCGGCCGCGAGGGCGAGCTGCGCGTATTGCCGATTGTCGCGGTTGATCATCGCGGCGCCGCCCGGCTCGACGCCTAGGAAGATTTCGGCCTTGGCTCGGCGATCGTTTTGAGAGTGGCGAAGAATTCCAGATGCACCGGCTCGATGGTGGTGACGATCGCCACGTGCGGCCGCACCAGTTGGGTCAGCGGGGTGATTTCGCCGGCGCGTGCACGTCGATTTCGAACAGGCATCTGGCGGTGAGCGGCAGTCGGGCGAGCGTCAGCGGCACACCCCAGTGATTGTTGTAGGAGGCGGCGGAAGCATGCGTCTCGCCGTCGGCGGCGAGCGCGGGCTTGAGCATCTCCTTGGTGGCGGTCTTGCCGACGGTGCCGGTGACGGCAACGATCTTGCCTTGCTGCGCGCCCGCGCGGCGCGCGCCGAGTCGCGCAAGGCTTCGAGCACATCAGCGACGATCGACGAGCGGCCGGCGGCGGCCGATGCCCGCGCCTGTCGCCCGCGACCATCGCCGGGCCGGCACTGTTGTTCAGCGCGCGGGTTGACGAAGGCATGGCCGTCGAGATTGTCGCCCTGGATGGCGAAGAAGGCGTCGCCTGGCGAGCCGTCCGGCTGTCGATGGACAGCCCGCGGCACGTCGGCCGGCGCGCACCGGATTTCTCCGACCGCATGGCGGTCACCTGTCGTCGATGTTCCACAAAGGAGTCATAGTTTGCACCACGTTGCGGCGATCACTCTTTCCCTCTCCCCTTGCGGGAGAGGGTGCGCGAGCGGAGGCGAAGCCGAGCGAGCGCGGGTGAGGGGGTCTTCGTGAAGCGCTTATCTCGACGCGGTGACCCCTCACCCGGATCGCGCTCGCTATCGCTCCGCGCGATCCACCCTCTCCCGCAACGGGAGAGGGAAGAGAGCATGCTGCTCCGCTATTCGATCTCTCATGCGACCTCCCCTGCAAGGTCGCGGCGACGGCTCGTGGTCGGAGAATGGCAAGCTCCGGTCGCCGACGATCTGGCCGGTCTCGTGGCCCTTGCCGGCGACGCAGAGCACATCGCCCGTCCGAGCATGGCGATGCGGCGCGGATCGCCTCGCCGCGGTCGCCGATCTCGATCGCGTCCGGCGCTCCGGCGAGAATGGCGGCGCGGATGGCGGCCGGCTGTTCGCTCATTGTCGTCGGTGACGATGACGATGTCGGCGTTTGCCTCGGCGGCCCGCCCCATCAGCGGCCGCTTGCCCGGATCGCGGTCGCCGCCGGCGCCGAAGACGACGATGAGCCGGCCGCTCGCATCGGGCGGAGCGCCTCGAGCGCTCGAGCGCGTCGGGCTTGTGGGCGTAGTCGATGAAGATCATCGCGCCATTCTTGTGGCCGACCAGCTCGAGCCGCCCCGGGCGCCTTGGAGCGTCGCCAGCGCGGCGACGCGCGCGCCGGCTGCGACGCCGGTCGCGATGGCGAGGCCGGCGGCGACAGCGCGTTCTGCACCTGGAAGGCGCCGGCGAGCGGCAGCATGACTATACGTCTTGCCGGCAGGCTCGACGGGAGGCGCTGCGCGAAACCGTCGATCTCGCGTCGGTGAGCTTGATGTCGGCGCCTTGCGCGCCGACCGTGATCACCTAGGCCGCGTCCCGCCGCCGCGACCACCTGGCCCGCGTCGCATCGTCCACGTCGACGACCGCCGTGCCCTCGGGCAGGACCAGCTCGGTGAACAGGCGCAGCTTGGCGGCGAGATAGGCGTCGATGGTCGTGATAGTCCATGTGATCGCGGGTGAGATTGGTGAAGCCGCCGGCCGGCGACGCGCACGCCGTCGAGGCGGCGCTGGTCGAGCCCGTGCGAGGAGGCCTCCATCGCCAGATGCGTGACGCCGTCGTCCGGCGAGCGGTCGAGCGTGCGTGCAGGTCGATCGGATCGGGCGTGGTGAGGGTGCCGTAGTTGCTCCAGCCGCGGCGTCACGAGGCCGATGGTGCCGATGCTGGCGGCTTCGCAGGCCGAGCGCCGCCCAGATCTGGCGCGCGAAGGCGGCGACCGAGGTCTTGCCGCTGGTGCCGGTGACGGCGGCGATTGTCCGGGCTGGCGCGGATGAGAACGCGCCGCCGCCAGCGCGAGCGCGCGGCGCGCGTTGCTCGGCCGGCACGAATGACGACACTTGGCGGGCAGCGCCTCCGGCGCGCGCTCGGCCGCGACGGCGACGGCGCCGCGCCGCCACGCGTCTGCGGCGAGATAGCCGCGCCGTCGGCTTGGCGCCCGGCGACGGCGACGAACAGGAAGCCCGGCCGCACCGTGCGGCTGTCGGCGGCAATGCCGGCGATGTCGATGCGGCTGCGCGGCTGGCGCGATCACACCGGCGTCTGGCAGGAGGTCCCCAAGATCATCGGCGTGTTTCTAGCTCAAGCTCGAGCCTAGCGGTTTGCGGCTGCACGCACGCGAAACTCAACTCCTGGCTGGCGGTCTCTTGGCCAGGATCAACTGGTCGGCCTGGCAGGTCGATACGCGGCTTGACACCGAGCAGCGCCGCCGCGCGATGACGGTGGCCACCGTCGGCGCGGCGTTCAGCCGGCGGTGGCGGCCGGTTCCCTTCTCCGGCTTCGGTTCGTCAAGCACGACCAGGACCACATATTGCGGATCGTCCATGGGGAAGGCGGCGAGAAATTGAGCCGCTTGTGGCTGGAATAGCGGCCGTTGTCGACCTTTTCGGCGGTGCCGGTCTTGCCGCCGACATGTAGCCGGGGACGTCGGCCTTGCTGCCCGAGCCCTTCTCGACGTTGAGCCGGAAGAGATAGCGGAGTTGGCGGCTGGTCTCCGGCTTGACCACCTGCACGGCGAGCCTGTCGCCTCGGCCTCGCTGCGCGGGAGGAAGGTCGGCGGGATCAGCTTGCCGCCGTTGACGAGCGCCGCGTCGGCGACCGCGACCTGGAGCGGCGTCACCGCGAGGCCGTGGCCGAAGGCGACGGTCATGGTGGTGAGCTCCGACCAGCGCTTCGGCACGATCGGCTCGGCGCCTCCGGCAGCTCGGTCTTCACCTTGTCGAGGAGGCCGAAGCGCTCGAGATAGGCGTGCTGGCCTTCCGGGACCGACCCGGAGCGCCATCCGCGCCGCGCCGATGTTGGACGAATAGGTGAAGACCTCCGGCACGCGTCAGCACGCGATGCTTGGCGTGGAAGTCGTGGATGGTGAAGCGGCCGACAGTGAAGCGCGCTGACGCGTCGATGCTGTCGTTCATGCGTCACCTTGCCGGAGTCGAGCGCCATGGCGAAGGTGAAGCTCTTGAACACCGAGCCGAGCTCGTAGACGCCGGCGCTCATGCGGTTGAGGCGGTCGGGCTTCAGCGCGTCGACCGGATTGTTGGGGTCGTAGTCGGGCAGCGAGGCCATCGCCAGGACTTCGCCGGTATGCACGTTGAGGAGACGCCGGTCGCGGCAATCGCCTTGTAGCGCTCCATCGCGCTGGACCAGCTCGTCGCGCAGGATGTGCTGGACGCGCAGGTCGATCGAGAGCTTGACCGGCTCGAGGTCCTCGCCCTGGCGGCGAAGCCCGGCCGTGTGGAGGTCGCTCAGCCCGTGGTCGTCGACGTATTTCTCGATGCCGGCGATGCCCTGGTTGTCGATGTTGACGAGGCCGACGATATGGGCGGCGGTCGGACCGCCGGGATAGAAGCGCTTGTTCTCGCGGAGGAAGCCGATGCCGGGAATGCCGAGCGCATGGATCTGCGCCTGCTGCTCGGGCGTGATCTCGCGCTTCAGCCAGACGAAGCCGCTTCGTC
The DNA here is from genome assembly GCA_963725515.1 of uncultured Solirubrobacteraceae bacterium. GTDB lineage: Bacteria > Actinomycetota > Thermoleophilia > Solirubrobacterales > Solirubrobacteraceae > Palsa-465. The sequence continues at coordinate 4,738 of CAVRZB010000011.1, forward strand.
GCCGGAGAGCTTCTTGCGGACGGTCGCCGGCGTCGAGGTCGGGGAGCACGCTGGTGATCAGCTCGGTCGCCTCGTCGGGATCGAGGATGTTGCGCGGCTCGGCGTAGAGCGAGGCCATCTTGATGTCGGTCGCGAGGATCTCGCCGTTGCGGTCGACGAGGTCCGGCCGGCCGGTGGCGACGCGGCGCTGCGGATCGCGCCGGCGTGCCGCCGTGGCCGGCGTGCATGGCCGAACATGACGAGGCCGGCCGATGACGACGAGATAGGCGAGCCCGAAGACGCCGATCGGCGAGCCGGATGCGCGCCGCGCATTCCGGTCGCGGTCGCCGTCGCGGCCATGAGCATCGAGCGCGTCGCAGCGCTGCCGCGGATCTCGCGGCGGTCTTGAGCGGTCGCGCGTCATCGCTGCGCCGGTACGCTGCCGGTCGTGGCGAGCTCGGCCGGCGCCGCATGGCGCCGATCGGGTCTTCCTCGGGCTTCACTCGGGTCGGGCGTCGCGCGGCAAATTCGTCGAGATCGTCGACTTGCGGCGGCAGAAGGGCTGGAGCTGGAAGATGTCGGCGTATCGGCCGATGACCTCTGCAGCCGGCCGGCTGGGTGAGCATGCTCCACTCGGCCTTGAGCGTCGCGATGGCGTCCTTCTCCTTGGCGATCTGGCCGCGACAGCTGGGCGACGCGCTCGCGCCGCACCTCGGCCTCGTGCTTCATGTCGTAGGTGACGGCGGCCGCGACGATGACCGCCAGCGAGGACAAGAATGTTGATGAGGCGCATGCGCTCAGCGCCCCTTCACAACGTCAGCGAGCGCCGGCAGACGCCGGAACGCCGATCGCGCCGGCATCGCGGCCGCGCCGGCGCGTGCGTGCGCCGCCGCGCGCAGCCGCGCCGAGCGGGCCCGCGGATTGCGCGGCGACCTCCGCTGTCGCTCGGCGGCGACCGCGCCTGCGTCAGCAGCTCGAAGGTCGGCGGCGGCCGCGCCGCTCCGGCGGATGGCGCGAGCCGCCGCGCGCTGCGCCGCAGCGCTCGGCGAGGAAGCGCTTGACGATGCGGTCCTCGAGCGAATGGAACGCGACGACGACCAGCCGGCCGCCCGCGGCGAGGATGCGCTCGGCGGCGGCGAGCGCCTCGGCCAGCTCGTCGAGCTCGCGGTTGACGAAGATGCGGAGCGCCTGGAACGTGCGCGTCGCCGGATGGATGTCGTCGGCGTCGCGCGCGGCCGACGCGCCGGCGACGATCTCGGCGAGCTCGAGCGTGCGTGGCAATCGGCGTCGCGCCGCGCGCGCGCGATGGCGCGGCGACGGCGCGCGCCCGCTTCTCCTCGCCGAGGACGGCGATGACGCGGGCGAGGTCGCGCTCGCTCCATGCGCGTTGACGACATCGGCGGCGGTCGGCCCATCGGCGCCCATGCGCATGTCGAGCGGACCGTCGTCGCGGAAGGAGAAGCCGCGCGCCGGCATCGTCGAGCTGCATCGACGAGACGCCGACGTCGAGGACGACGCCGTCGACGCGCTCGCGGCCGTGGTCGCGCGCGACGGCGTCGAGATCGGAGAAGCGGCCCTCGACCAGCGTCAGCCGGCCGCCGGCGCGCTGCACGAGCATCGGCGCCCGCGGCGATCGCGTCGGGTCGCGGTCGATGGCGATGACCGCGGCGCCGGCGGCGAGGATGGCGCGGGTATAGCCGCCGGCGCCGAAGGTGCCGTCGATATAGATGCCACCGTCTGCACGTGCGGAGATCGAGACCGGGTCGATCGAGCACGGGAATGTGGCGGGCCGGTCCGCCAACGACAGCCGCAAAGCCGTCGCCGCCCGCCGTCATTCCCGTGCTCCGAGCGCGTTGCGCGCCGCCGACTGGGACCCGAGCTGGCTCTTGAGTTCGCGCACCTCTTGGGTGGCCTCCGCGAGCTCGTTGTGCAACCGGCTTGGCTTCCAGATCTGAAACTTGTGGCCGAGGCCCACGAACGTCACCGCCTCGGTAATTCCCGCATGCCGCTTCAAGCTCGCGCTCAAGCTCACGCGGCCTTCGCCGTCGATCTTCAGCGTCTCGCTGGTGCCGTAAAGCGCCAGCGCGAACTGTTCGCGCTGCTCGGAAAACGGGGAAAAGCGTCCGATCAACGCCTCGATCTCCGCCATCAGCGCATTCCCGCCGGCGTCGATCGCGGGGCGATCCAGCGCCGGATAGCAATAGAGCCCGTCGAAACCGTCGCGGGCGAGCACCGAGCGGAAGGAAGCGGGTATAGAGACGCGCCCCTTGGAGTCGAGCCGCAGCGTCGTGTTCGACACGAAGCGGTCCATATCCCGCACTCCACGCCGACCGGACGCCACCCGCGCCACGCGAACGGACTGGGACACCTGGGATTGTCGTGCCGCCCCAGAGGGTTGAGCGGCTGGCCATCCTCGATGAGATTTCGTGGGATATCATGGGATAGATGGGCGTCAATGGAATGACCCTGCCCCGTCCCCCTCGTTGCAGAGGCCGGCGCACCGCACCGTCGAATGCTCATTAACGGCCCTTAAACTTAAGGATTTATTGCCGCGAACGTCTTTTGGCGCCGGAACCGGCCGACGAGGACCGGTTTTCCCGGCGATGCAAAAACCGCAGGGCGCATCGGCGGCAAATTCGCGCAGTTCCCGGAACAAGAAAATTCGGCGGCGAGTTGGGCCGGCAGAGACGGCAAGGCCGTCCAAAGTCCAAGCGCAATGTTCCATCGCGCGAACAAGGAGGCATTCCATGATGAAGAAATTGATGATCGGCGCGGCCGTCAGCGCGCTGATGGTAGCGGGAGCATTGGCGCAAGCGCCCAAGCCCCCGTCGAATTCTACGCCTAGACCGCCGGCAGCCGCGCTGCCGACCGGCGGCAAAGCGGATTTCGTTACGTCGCAGCAGCCCGACCAATTACTGGCGTCCAAATTCAAGGGCGCCGACGTGATGGGCGCCGACAACAAGAAGATCGGCGACGTCAGCGACATTCTGTTCGATCAGAACGGCAAGATCGAAGCTTACGTCGTCAGCGTCGGCGGTTTCCTCGGCATGGGCGGCAAGGAGGTCGCCCTAGCGCCGAGTTCATTCGAACTCATTGCCGGCAGGAACGGCAGCGCGCCCATCCTCAGGCTCTCGTTGAATCAGCAAGAGCTGAAGCAGGCGCAAAACTTCAAGCGCTACGAACCGCCACGCGCGGAGACCACCGGGTCGCGGCGTTCTCGGCGGCGGCGCGCGGCCACTGCCGAGCCCGATGGCGCCGAAAAGCAAATAACCGCCGGCATCGAACTGACCGACGCGGCCCGGATGGCCTCGGCTGTCCGGGCCGCGGCATGGCCGCGCCGTCCGTATTGCTTTTTCGCGTTCGCCTGGTGAATGATGGGGTCCCGCGCCTCAGCGCATTGAAATTTGGCTCCGGCTCATGGCGGCTTTTCAGCCGGATTTATTCGTCGTCACCGACATCGTGCCTTCGCCCAATCATGACGAGCGCAAGAACGGCCGCGTCCCCGACCTCATTCTGTTGCACTACACCGGCATGCTCGACGGCGAAGCTGCGCTTACCCGGCTGTGCTCGTCGGAGTCAAAAGTCTCGTGCCATTATGTGGCGTCAACTTCCCCAAGTTCATCGATTCGCTCGGGGGCATCGACGTGCAGACCGGCAAGGTGTGCTCTGACATCAGCGGGGGCACGAAGAACGGTGGCTACTCGCTGTACCTGAATCCCGGCAACAACCACCTCAACGGCCAGCAGGCCCTGACCCTGGCCCGCACACGGCACAACAAGTGCGACCCGGCCGAGAACGATCTGACGCGCGTCAAGCGCCAGCAGCAGATCCTCAACTCGATCAAGTCGCAGCTGCTCTCCGTGGGCGCCTTCTTCCGCCTGCCCTGGATCTCCTGGACGGCGCCGAAGGCGATCAAGACCGACATGGGCGGTCCCACGCTGATGTCCCTGTTCACGGCCGCCGAGCTCGGCGGCTCGGCTCCGACGGCCGTACTGAAGCCCTCGGCCTACGTGACCCTGCCCGACGGCGAGTCGGCGCTGACCGTCTCGCCCGCCGAGGTGCACAACGCCGTCAACACGCTGGTCAACGGGTAAACGCTTCGCCGCCGGGCCTCCACCGGCGGCGAGCCGGACCGCGCGAGCTACTGGCTGTCGGACTTGGCGGTCGAGGCCGCCTTGTCGGGCTTGGAGTCGGACTTCGACTCCGTCTTGGAGTCGGACCCCGAGCTGCTCGCCGACTCGCCTGTCCCGTTGCTCGAGGCCTTGACCTCGCCCGCGTCCTTCATCTCGCGGGCGCGCTTCTTGGAGCCGTAGTCGGTGGAGTAGAAGCCAGAGCCCTTGAAGTGGACGGCGGGCGCGTGAAGGACGCGCTCGACCGGACCACCGTCGATCTCGCAGACGGTGATCGGCGGGTCGCTCATCTTCTGCAGGACCTCGAACGTGTGGCCCTTCTCGCATCGATACTCGTAGATCGGCATCACGTCAATTGTATCTCAGGACCTTGGCACTCTCAAGGCGAGAGTGCCAGCGAGGCCCTTGCGGCTAGCATCACGCCGCTATGACCACCGACCTCGTCACGATGGACAAGATCGTCTCACTGGCCAAGCGGCGCGGCTTCGTCTTCCCGAGCAGCGAGATCTACGGCGGCCTCGGGTCGAGCTATGACTACGGCCACTACGGCGTGCTGCTCAAATCAAACGTCAAGGACCAGTGGTGGCGATCGATGCTGCAGGAGCGCGACGACGTGGTCGCGCTCGACTCGGCGATCATTCAGCACCCCCGCACGTGGGAGGCCAGCGGGCACCTGGCCGGCTTCAGCGACCCGATGGTCGACTGTCGCACGTGCAAGCTCCGCTTCCGGGCCGACAAGCTCGACGAGGCCCAGTGCGGACGCAAGCCCTCGAGGCGACCGGGTGAGACGCCGGACTGCGACCTCACCGAGGCGCGTGACTTCAACCTGATGTTCCAGACGACGGTCGGGCCGATCAGGGATGAGGGCTCCACGGTCTATCTGCGCCCCGAGACCGCACAGGGCATCTTCCTGAACTTCAAGCACTACCTCCAGTTCTCGCGCAAGCGCCCACCGTTCGGCATCGCCCAGATCGGCAAAAGCTTCCGCAACGAGATCACGCCGGGCAACTTCATCTTCCGCATGCGCGAGTTCGAGCAGATGGAGATGGAGTTCTTCGTCCCGCCGCAGGACGCCGAGCGCTGGTTCGAGCACTGGGTCTCGGAGCGCCTGAATTGGTACACGCGCCTCGGCATCCGTCCCGACCATCTGCGCCTGCGGCCCCACGAGACGGACGAGCTCTCGCACTACTCGAGCGCGACCTCGGACGTCGAGTATCTCTTCCCGATCGGCTGGTCCGAGCTCGAAGGGATCGCCAACCGCGGCGACTTCGACCTGAGCCAGCACGCCGAGCACTCGGGGCAGAAGCTCGAGTACGTCGACACGGCGTCGGGCGAGCGCTACGTGCCCCATGTCATCGAGCCGGCCGCCGGGGCGGACCGGGCCATGCTCGCCTTCCTCGTCGACGCCTACGACGAGGACGAGATCGGCGGCGAGGCGCGCACGGTACTGCGCCTGCATCCGCAGCTCGCGCCAGTCAAGGTGGCGGTGCTGCCGCTGGTCAGGAAGGACGGTCAGCCCGAGGTCGCACACGAGATCTATCGCGACCTGCGCAGCCGCATGCAGGCGGAGTACGACGAGGGCGGCGCGATCGGACGGCGCTACCGCCGACAGGACGAGATCGGCACTCCGTGGGCGGTGACCGTCGACCACCAGACCCTCGAGGACCGCACGGTCACGTTGCGCGAGCGCGACAGCCTGACCCAGGACCGGATCGCCATCGCCGAGCTCGGAGAGGAGCTCGAGCACCGGTTGCGCGCACCCTGGAGCTCACCCAAGCTCGCGGTCTGACGCGCGCGCTGTCAAAGTACCCGTAGGACATGCCGCACGCGATCGCCGCCGACCAGATCTCCTACTCGGACCTGTACGCCCGCTGGGAGCAGGGCAACTGGCGGGCGACGGAGATCGACTTCCGCGTCGACCGCGACCACTGGCAGAACCGATTCAGCGAGCACGAGCGCCGGGCCGCGCTGTGGACGTACTCGATGTTCTTCCACGGCGAGGACGCGGTGGCCGACAACCTGTCCCCGTTCATCGATGCGGCGCCGCGCGAGGAACATAAGTACTTCCTGGCCACCCAACAGGCCGACGAGGCCCGCCATGCGGTGCTGTTCGATCGCTTCATGCGCGAGGTCGCCGGGCTGGGCCGGGACACGGCCGGAACGCTGGCCGCCACCCAGCCTCAGCTCACCTGGGGCTTTCGCAAGGTGTTCGGCAGGCTCGACCGGATGGCCGACGAGCTGCGGCGTGACCGGTCGCGACCCAAGCTCGCGCAGGCGATCACGCTCTACCACCTGATCATCGAGGCATCGCTGGCCCAGCCCGGCCAGCACTTCATCGAGGGGTCGCTCGAGGCTCGCGATCTGATGCCCGGCTTCCGCTCGGGGATCAGGAACGTCTCGCTGGACGAGCAGCGCCACATCGGCTTCGGGGTGAAGCTGATCTCGGAGCTCGCGCGCGAGGACCCCGACTGCCGTCCGGCGATCGAGGAGCTGCTGCGCGAGATCCTGCCCTACACGACCGCGGTCTTCGCGCGCCCCGACGGTGACGAGAGCTACGTCACGATCTTCGGCTTCACCTTCGAGCAGCTCTTCATCGACGGCGCGGCCTCACTCGAGTCGCGGCTGCGGGCGGCGGGACTCGAGCCCGAGACGATGCGGATCGGCATGCCCTTCGATGTGTCCGCGGCGGAGCGTGCCCGCCGGGGGCTGGTGCTGCTGCGGGCGGGCTACCTCGGTGCGCCGAACGGGCGACTGACCCCGCGGGCCGACGCGACCGAGATCCTCTTCGACGGCATCCGCCGCACGGTCGACGCCACGCGCGCGCCGGGCGCCACGATCCAATGGGACTTCACCGACGCCGAGCCGTGGCATCTGCGCATCGACAACGGCTCGAGCACGGTCGCGCCCGGGCGCGCCGAGCACGCCGACCTGACCTTCCGCTGCCGGTTCGAGGACTGGGTCGATCTGACCGCCGGCCGCATCGAACCGTGGCGCGCGCTGGCCTCGCGCCGGGTCAGGCCGAGCGGACGGCTCGGCATGCTGCTGCGGGCGCCCAAGCTGTTCGCGTAGTTACGCTCAGCCGAGCCGGGCATGGGCGGTGACCTCGAAGCCGTCGGAGGTCGGCGTGGCGCCCACGCCCTGCACGCGGATGTGCGGATTGTCGAACAGGATCAGCGTTGCGAAGCCGCCGAACGGGACGTCGGGTGCCACGGTCAAGCGACCGTGGTCGGCCTGCACGGTCGCGTCGATCGTCGCGCTCAGGCCGAAGAGCGTGGCCGTGCCGCGCAGGGTGAGGGTGCCGTTGGCCGAGGCGATCGGCGTGACGCCCTCAAGGATGGGCAGCGCGGCGCGGAGCTCGGCCTCGGTGACCCGCGCCGAGCCGCTCAGCTGATCGCCGCGCTTGCGCAGCGTCGCGTCGTGCAGCTTCACGAGTCCCGTGTCGAGCTCGCCGACCGACACGTCGATCTTGCCGACTCCGGCGGCCTCCTGGAGCTGGTTGCCGAGGCCACCCGAACTCGAGCGGTACGTGGCGGCGCGGACGACGACGCGGTCAGCGTGATGCCAAAGGAGCTTGATGGCCGGAAAGGCCTCGACGTCGACCTTCAGCACGCGGCCGGACCTCGAGAGCCGATCACGCAGGCGCTGGGCCGCAAGGCCGGGCAGGAAGACCTGCGCGAGCACGAGCAGCAGGAGGATCAGCCCGGCCACCGAGAGCAGAGTTATGCGGCGCACGGCGCCAACCCTAGTGGCAGGCCGACGTGCAACTCTCCGAGCGTGCCCGTGAACGCCGAGCGCACCGCCGAGGAGCTCGAGACCGAGCTGCGCGCGCTCGGCACACGCGAGCGCGCGGCGGGCTCGCGGCGCTACCTGAAGAGCGAGCTCGAGCATCTCGGGGTGACGGTGGGTGAGAACCGCACGGCGGTCCGGGCCCTCCGCGTGCGCGAGCCCGGCCTCACGCACGATGAGCTCGGCGAGCTCGTGCGGACGCTGTGGTCACGCGGGATCTTCGATCTGCGGCTGAGCGCCGCCCTGCTGCTCGACGCGAGCCCGGCGCTGCTCGGGCCCGGCGACCTCCCGCTGCTCCGCGAGCTGATCGCCGATTCAAACACCTGGGCACTGGTCGATGTCCTGGCGGTCAACGTGCTCGGCACGTTGATCATCCGCCACCCAGAGGCGGCCCCGGAGCTCGACGCCTGGGCCGGCGACGATGACTTCTGGGTCAGGCGGGCGGCTCTGCTCTCGCAGCTGAAGCCGCTCGGGCAGGAGGCAGAATTCGCCCGCTTCGCCACCTACGCCGACGCCATGCTCGACGAATCAGAGTTCTTCATCCGCAAGGCCATCGGCTGGGTACTGCGGGAAACCGGCAAGCGTCGCCCCGAGGAGGTGTACGCCTGGCTCGCTCCGCGCACGGCGCGCGCGTCGGGGGTGACGATGCGCGAGGCGGTCAAGCATCTCGACGCCGCACGTGGCGAGGAGCTGATGCGGGCCTACCGCGAGAAGCGGCCCGCGGCTTAAGCAAAGCGGGGGCGCCCCGGTGGCGCCCCCGCTCCCCGCAACATGTGAGTCGGACTAGGCGGCGCTGACCGGCGTCGACGGAGAGGTCGGCGTCGTCTGGGCCGGAGGCGTGTACTCGAACTCCTCCTCGGCGCCGAACAGGGTGTCGAGCACCTTGGAGCGCAGCTTCTCGCTGCCGACCAGCGCGAGGCCGCCACCGATACCGGCGATCAGCAGCGTGCGGCCGAGACGGCGGGCCTTGCGCCGCCGCTTCTTCGGGGCCTCGGCGAGCGACTCCGTGGCCTCGCGCAAGGCGGTGACCGCGACGCGAAGGTCCGACTGGAGCTTCTTGTCGTCGAACAGCGCCTTCTGGGGCGGCTTGCCGTTCGAGAGCCGGTGGATGGCACTGCGGGTCGAGTCGACGGCCTTGCGCACGTTGTCGCGCAGGTCGGCGTCCTCGATCAGGCGCTGGATGTACGGATTCTCCTTGGCGATGTGGGCGATGTCGGACGGGCTCAGCGCCTTCGCCTTGGCCTTGACCTTCCTACGTGATGGCATTGCTCTCCCTCAGTACGGGTAGCGTCGAGATTTCCAGCATAGTCAAGCGGATTCACCGCAGTGTACGGAGGTTCCAGCCACGATTCTCGGTAGTTACGAAACCGCGGTCATCGCGGGCCGCCGACCGTTGCGCGACCGGAGCCGCCGCGGCTCGAGCGCGACCTCGAGGACCTCGCCGATCTCCGAGACGAACTTGAACTCGAGGTCCTTGCGCAGGTGCTCGGGGATCTCGTCGATGTCCTGCTCGTTCAGAGCCGGCGCGATCACGCACCTGATGCCAGCGCGCTGGGCGGCGAGGGCCTTCTCCTTGAGGCCGCCGATCGGCAGCACCTGACCCGAGAGCGTGATCTCGCCCGTCATGGCCACGTCCGCACGCACCGGCCGTTCGGAGAGCAGCGAGGCCAGCGCCGTGGTCATGGTGGTCCCGGCGCTCGGTCCGTCTTTGGGGATCGCGCCCGCGGGCACGTGGATGTGGATGTCGTGGGTGGCGAACCAGTCGGCTGGCAGCTCCGGCACGATCTGACCGGTGTTGCTGCGCACGTAGGAAAGCGCCGCCTGCGCCGATTCCTTCATCACGTCCCCGAGCTGACCGGTGATGGTCAGCCGGCCCGTGCCCGGCATGGCGGTGGCCTCGACGAACAGCACGTCGCCGCCGACGGGCGTCCAAGCCAACCCGGTGGCCACGCCGGGCCGTGACGTGCGCCGGCGCGTCTCCCAGAAGTACTTGCGCTTGCCGAGCAGCTCGCGCACGCGGGGCTCGGTGATCGTCACCTTCCGCTTGGCGGTCCCCTCGGCGAACTGGCGTGCGACCTTGCGTACGGCGCGGCCTATCTCGCGCTCGAGCTGGCGGACGCCGGCCTCGCGCGTGTAGTCAGAGATGATGACCCGCAGTCCCTTGTCGGTGAAGGCGACCTTGCTGCGCGTCAGTCCATTGCGCTCGATCTGACGGGGAACGAGGTAGCGGCGCGCGATCTGGAGCTTCTCCTCCTCGGTATAGCCGGCCAGCTGGATCGTCTCCATGCGGTCGCGGAGCGGGCCGGGGATCGTCTCGGCCGTGTTCGCGGTGGTGATGAACATGACGTTCGAGAGGTCGAACGGCAGGTCGAGGTAGTGATCGCGGAACTGGGCGTTCTGCTCGGGGTCGAGCACCTCGAGCATGGCGCTCGAGGGGTCGCCCCGGAAGTCGGCGCCCATCTTGTCGATCTCGTCGATCATCAGCAGCGGGTTGTTGGCCCCGGCGTCGCGGAGCGCGCGGATGATTGTGCCCGGCATCGCGCCGATGTAGGTGCGCCGGTGGCCCCGGATCTCCGCCTCGTCGCGGACGCCGCCGACGCTGATGCGCTCGAACGTGCGGCCGAGCGCGCGGGCGATCGAGCGCCCGAGCGAGGTCTTGCCGACGCCCGGGGGGCCGACGAAGAGCAGGATCGAACCGCGGGCGTCGGGCTTGAGCTTGCGCACGGCCAGGAACTCGAGGATGCGGTCCTTGACCTGCTCGATGTCGTAGTGGTCCTCGTCGAGCACCGCGCGAGCGTGGCCAAGGTCGAGGTTGTCCTCGGTCGACTTGTCCCAGGGCAGCGCCGCGATCCACTCCAGGTAGCCGCGCACGACGCCGTACTCGGCCATCGCGGGCTGGAGGCGCTCGAGCCGGGCCAGCTCGCGGTCGACCTGACGGCGGACCTCCTCGGGGAGGTCGATCTCAACGAGCTGCTCGCGCAGCTCGTTGGCCTCGGCCTGCACCTCGTCGGTCTCGCCGAGCTCCTCCTGGATGGCCTTGAGCTGCTGGCGCAGGAAGTACTCGCGCTGGCCCTTGTCGAGCTCGGACTGGACCTGGGACTGGATCTTCGAGCCGATGGCCACGAGCTCGAGCTCGCGAGCCAGGACCTCGGATAGGCGGCGCAGGCGCTTGGCCACGTCAAGCTCCTCGAGCAGCTCCTGCTTCTCGGCCGTGGTCAGACGCAACGCGCCGGCGATCAGGTTGGTCAGCGCGCCCGGCTCGTCGACGTTGGCCACCATGACCTGCAGCTCCTCGGGCAGGTACGGGACGTGCTGGACGATGTCCGAGAAGGTCTGCTGAACGTTGCGCATCAGGGCGACGAGCTCGGGCGACGACTGGACGACATCGGGTGCCTCGGCGACCTCGGCCACCAGGTACGGCTCGGTCCGGGCCCAGCCGGTGATCCGCACGCGCTGGCCACCCTGGATGAGCACGCGGAGCGTGCCGTCGGGAACGCGGATCATGCGGGCCACCGAGCCCATCACGCCAATGTCGTAGAGGTCGGCTGGCCCGGGCTCCTCGAGCTCGGGATCGCGGCTGGCCACCATGACGATCGAGCGATCGCCACTCAGAACCTCGTTTATGAGCTGCACGCTCCGCTCCTGGCCGACGTTCAGCGGCACCACCATGTCGGGATAGGTGACCGTGTCGCGCAGCGGCAGGACGCCGACACGGGCCGGCAGGTGGGGCGCACCGGCGATCGCCACCTCGCGCGGCCCTCCGTCCGGAGTGCCGATGTCGATCATTCGAAGTCGCCGCTGTCGATCGGCACGACGCGCGGCCGCGCGGCCGCCGGAGCCAGCGGCAGCTCGACGTTGAGCATGCCGTCCTCGTACCGAGCGGAGGCCTCGCCGGCGATCACGTCGGCGCCGAGCTCGATCACACGGCGGAACTTGCCGCGCTCGATCTCCACCTGCTGATACACGTCGCCCTCCACCGCGGCCGGCAGCCGGCGGCCACTGAGGATCAGGGTCCTGCCCTGGATCTCGAGGTCGAGATCCTCGAGCGCCACGCCCGGAAGCTCGGCGGTCACGACCACGCGCGGCGGCTCGGTGGTGTAGGCGACATCCACGGCAGGCGAGAAACCCGCCCGCTTGCGGGACAGGCCCGTGCGCTCGAAAACATCTCCGAAGAGCTCGTCCATCTCACGGCGCATGCGCTCGAAGTTGGCGAACAGGTCTCTTTCGGGCATCGGCGCTTAGGTTAGCTCCGCGGGAGTGCCCTACAAGGTGTAAGTGGCACCCTCATGCGCCAACTCCACCGGCGCCCCGAACCCCTCGGCGGCTTCGGCTTGCGCCCACTCGGGGTCGAGCTCGTCGGAGAAGTGCGTGATGACGAGGCGCCGCGCGCCGGCCCGGCGTCCGTGCTCGCCGGCCTCACGGGGGGTCAGGTGACCGCGCTCGCCGGTGCGCTCGGGGCGCGGCAGCGTGGCCTCGATGAGCAGCAGGTCGGTGGCCTGGGCGAAGCCGACGAGCTCCTGGTTGGGGCTGCAGTCGGCGCCGAAGGTGAACCTTTTGCCGCCGGTGGTGGAGAGCTCGACGGCGTGCGTGAGGATGAAGTGCGGGACCTCGCAGAAGCGGACGGTGAACGGACCGAGCACTAGCTCCTCGAGGCCGTCGTATTCGCTGCAGTCGAAGGCGTGCTCGATCAGTTCCTCAGTGCCCCAGCACGCCGCCACCTTGCGGAAGGTCTCGGCCGAGCCGACCGGTCCGTAGAGATGGGGGCGCGCGGGCCGGTCGGTTCCGGGCCAGTTGGCCACCGGGACCGGCTGCTGGCGGGGCGCATAGGTGAGGGCGTAGCTGTAAGGGACGAGGTCGAGAAAGTGATCGGCGTGCAGATGGCTGATCAGGACCGCGTCGACGTCGACGTAGTCGACGAAGCCGCGCAACTTCGAGAACACGCCGTTGCCGCAGTCCAGCAGCAGGGCGTAATCCTCCGCCTCGACCAGGTAACCGCTGCAGGCCCCGCCCGCATCCTGCCAGGCCGGCGATTTGCCCAACACGGTGATCCTCACACCGCTCCTCTCTCGTGTCATCTGACACTCTAACCTCGTGGCCCCGGGGCACATGCACACCGCCGTGCTGCTGCCCGCGACCATCGGTCAATTCCAGATATCGCTGCTGGTGCTCGGCGGGCTGCTGATGGTCGGGGCGCTGGTGTCGGGGATCGCGCGGCGCAGCTTCCTTTCGCTGACCGCGCTCTTCGTGCTCACCGGCTTCGTGCTCGGACCGGGCGTGCTCGACGTGCTCCATCTGAACGCGCGCTCCGGGTTCGTACGCGACCTGGCCATCGTGGCCCTGATCGTGATCCTGTTCCGCGACGGGCTCGAGGTCGACGGCGAACTGCTGCAGACCCAGTGGCATCTGCCGTTGCGGAAACTGGTGCTCGCGATGCCGTTGACGGCGGCGATCATCGCGGTGGGCACGCACGTGCTGACCGGGCTGAACTGGACCGAGTCGTTTCTCGTCGGGGCATTGCTTTCGCCGACCGATCCAGTGCTGTCCTCGAGCGTGGTCACGAACCCGCGCGTCCCGGCGTTCGTGCGCCAGTCCCTGAATCTCGAGTCGGGGCTCAACGACGGGCTCGCGCTGCCGGCCGTGCTCGCGCTGAGCGCCGCGCTGCGGATCGGCGGCGGGGATTTCGTGTGGTGGCGATTCGTGCTCGAGGACCTGACAATCGGGTTGGGGATCGGGCTCGCGGTGGGTCTCCTGGCCGCAGCGCTGATGCCGCGTGCGGGCCGGGGAGCGGGCGGGGTGGGGGTGGCGGCGGGCGGGTCGGCGGCCGCGGGAGCGGGCGGTGCGGGCGGGTCGGCGGCCGGGCGGGCTCGGGTCGGCGGGCGGGTCGGGCTGGGGTCGGCGGCCGGGTCGGGCTCGGGGTCGGCGGGCGGGCTCGGCGGCCGGGGTCGGGCTCGGGCATACCGGATCACCAGCGGGCGCTGTATGCGCTGGGGGTGGCGTTTGCCGCCTACGGGGTCACGTCGCTCACACCGCAGGGCAACGGCCTGATCGCGGTCTACGTCGCGGCGATCACGCTGGGGATCCGGCGTGAGGATCTGCGCGAGCACTTCGCCGAGCGGTCCGACGAGCTGGTCGAGATCGTGAAGCTCGGCATCTTCGTCGTGTTCGGCTCGCTGCTGACGCTGGACGGTCTGTTCAGCGACGGCTGGGCGGCGGTCGGGGTGGTGATCGTCACGCTGCTGGTGGCCCGGCCGGTGGCGATCTTCGTGGCGCTCGCGGGGACGAAGCTCGAGAACGGAACCAAGGCGTTCATGGCCTGGTTCGGGCCCAAGGGTGTGGCGACGATGACCTTCTCACTGCTGGTATTCAGCGACCAGATCGTTCAGCGCGAGCGGATCTTCGAGCTGGCCGCGCTGGTCGTCTTCTGCTCGATCATCGTGCACGGGCTGACGGACACGCCGGGGGCGGAGTGGATGGCGCGGCGGGCCGAGCGGGGGTAACGGGTGCTTGGGCGGCTGGGGGCTTCGCCGTGGCGGGGCGGGGCGGGGCGGGTCGCCGTGCCGGGTGGCCGGGGCGTGCCGGGCGGGTGGTGGGCGGGTCGTGCCGGGTGGCCGGGGCGTGCCGCGGCGGGTGGCGGATGGGGCCGGGTCGGCGCCGGGGTATGCCGGGGGCGCCGGGTCGTGGCCGTGTCGGCGCCGGGGTGTGCCGGGGGCGCCGGGGGCGCCGGGTCGTGGCCGTGATGGATCTTTCCCATATAGGCATGAAGATCGATCACGCCCCCTGCCCGCGTGGCTCGCCGCGCGGTCGGAGCACCCGCGCCGCCCGAGCCAGGCACAGCCGCCGCCAGCACCGCGGCCGCCGCCGCGACCGAGCCAACCCCGCCGAGCCAACCCCGCCGAGCCCGGCACCGCCGCCGCCGAGCCCGCCACCGCCGAGCCCGAGCCGGCCCGCCGGCCCTAGTGCCCGTCGCCCCCGGCGCCGTTGCGGCGCGAGGGGTCCATGATCCAGCCGAGGAGGACGGCGAGCAGGACGAAGGCGATGAATCCGCCGAGCAACGGCCAGAACATGGCGCGAAACATATCGGTCGCGGGGGCGGGGCGTGCCGCCGGGCCGCGCCGGGCCTCCTACACGCCCCGGCGACCGCTCCCCCGGCTCAGCCGTGCAGCGCGACCTGCTCCTGCGCCGTGGGGAACGCCCACGCGACCTGAAGACGACGTTCCTGGCGGAAGACGAACCGCATCTGGCTGGGCGGCCGCAGCCCGTCGGGATGGTCGGGCCTGAAGGTCGAACAGGGACCGGTCTCAGTGAGGGCGCAGAGGTGATTGGTGTGAAAAAAGCAGCTCTCGCAGCTTGCCTTCGCTGCCGACGTGCGCCCTGTTGCCATGCTTGCGATCGACTCCGTCCTGAAGGTTGAGGTTCAGCGCGACGGAGCTCATCCTTGCTGAGTTCGCGCCCCGTTCGCAACGTCGAATCCCGGAAAACGCAACAACTTCGTCACATCGGCAAATACCTGCAAACAGCGGGACTTTTCGTGTCGAGTTCACAAAGCCGCCGCATTTTCCGGGGGAATCTGAAAGCCCCCCGGCCCCACCGGCCGACTCAGCCGGCCCACGGGGCGCGCATGACGAAGCTGCGGTCCAGGGCGGCCGCGCGCGGCGCGCCGGCCAGGGCCAGCGCGAGGTCGAACTCGGCGAGCAGCAGCTCGAGTACGTGGCGCGCTCCGTCGACGCCGTCGACCGCGAGGCCCCAGAGCACGGGGCGGCCCACGAGCACCGCATTGGCCCCAAGCGCGAGCGCCTTGAGGACGTCGATGCCGCGTCGGATGCCGCCGTCCACGAGCACGTCGACCTGGTCGCCCACGGCGTCGGCGATCGGGCCGAGCGCGTCGGCGCCCGAGAGCACGGTGTCGAGCTGGCGACCGCCGTGGTTCGAGACGATCACCCCGGCCACGCCGTGCTCGACCGCCAGCCTCGCGTCACTCGGGGTGAGGATCCCCTTGACCAGGACGGGCAGCGGGCTCTCAGCGGCAAATCGCTCGATGTCCTCCCAGCGCAGGTCGGGGTCGACCAGCTCGGCGAAGTCCGCCGGGGTCATCGGGCCCTTCGCGCCCGCGGCCGCGGCGCTGGCCACCGCAGCCGCGGTCGCCGAGGCGACTCCGGAGCGCAGGTCGCGCTCGCGGCGCCCGAACGCCGGCAGGTCGACGGTCACCACTAGCGCCTCGTATCCGTGCTCCACGGCCTGGGCGACGAGCTCGCGGCTGACCCCGCGGTCCGAGAAGACGTACAGCTGGAACCAGCGCGCCGCGTCGGGCACCGCCCGGGCCAGCGCCGCCGGGCTGGTCGTGGCGAGCGTCGACAGGCACATCACGGTCCCCGTCTGACTGGCCGCCCGCGCCGTGGCGGATTCCCCCTCCGGCGTGGCCAGGGCCTGAAAGGCCATCGGCGCGATGATCACCGGGTGCGGACGGCGGGCGCCGAGCACGGTCACCGAGGTGTCGCGCTCGCCGACCCCGACCAGCATTCGAGGTGCGATCGCCAGGCGTCCCCAGGCTGCCTCGTTGTCGGCCAGCGTCAGCTCGTCACCGGCTCCGCCCGCGTAGTAACCGTGTGGTCCGGCCGGCATCCGCTCGGCGGCGAGCCGCTCGTAGTCGCTGAGCGATATCAGGTCGCGGGGCGCGGCGCCGCGGATGGGATGTGCGTCCGTGGTCTGAGGGGCTGGCTCGTCCATGCGGTCGGGTCCGAAGTCTCACAGACAACGCGCGTCCGCTTGACTCTGGAGGTCATGAACATTCTTGTCACCGGCATAACGGGCTACGTCGGCTCGCGTCTTGCTCCGCGACTGCAGCGCGAGGGGCACGTCGTGCGGGGTCTCACGCGCGACCCGGCGCGCGCGCTGGCCCCGGCCGGTGCGGAACTCGAGCTGCCGCTGGTCACCGGCGACGCGGTCAGCGGAGCCGGGCTCGAGCAGGCGCTCGAGGGCATCGACGTCGCCTACTTCCTGATCCACTCGATGGAGCCGGCCACCGACGGTCCGTTCGAGACCCGCGAGCGTGTCGCCGCCGAGAACTTCACCGCGGCCGCGCGGGCTGCCGGGGTCGCGCGGATCGTGTACCTCGGCGGTCTCGTCCCCGCGAGCGGCCCGGCCTCGACGCACATCGCCAGCCGCCTGGCCGTGGAGCGCATCCTGCTCGAGGGCTCACCGGACTCGGTGGCCTTCCGGGCCTCGATCGTGATCGGCGCCCACAGCCGTTCCTTTCGCTTCCTCGTCCGCCTGGTCGAGCGTATGCCGGTACTGGTGGTGCCGGCGTGGCGCAATCACCTGACACAACCGATCGACGAGCGCGACGTGATCGAGCTGCTCGCGCGGGCGGCCACGCGTCGCGAGGTCGGCGGCCTGGCGCTCGACATCGGCGGCCCGGACATCGTCTCCTACGGCGAGCTGATCGGGCGCATCTCCCATCACATGCTGGTCAACCGGCCGGCGATCTCCTTCAGGCGGCTGACGGTCACGCCGATCGCCAGCCGCATCTCGGCGCTGATTGCCGGCGAGCAACCCGAGCTGATCGGACCGCTGATGGAGAGCCTGGGCGAGGACCTGGTCCTGCGCGACGATCGGGCCGCCGAACTGCTCGGCGTCCGGCTGCATTCGCTCGATGCGGCGATCGAGCGTGCGCTGCGTGACTGGGAGGCCGGCGAGGCCCTGGCGGCCCGGTAGTGATGGGTGTCCTCGTCCCTGATCCGGGTAGATCGCCGCTGCATCCGGGGTGATCGTCGCGACGTGCGCCGGGGAGACGATCCTCGTTATCGTGAGCTGCGATGAGCTCGGTCAAAATCAAAATCGAGATCGACGCGCCGATCGAGCGCGTGTGGGAAACGGTCATAGATCCAGATCGCCTCGGCGAGTGGGTGACGATCCACAGGGCGATCTCCAACGTCTCCGCCAAGCCGCTCAGGGAGGGCGGCACGATGGATCAGGCCATGCACATTCGCGGCGTAACTTTCAAGGTGCATTGGAGGGCGGCTGAGGTTAATGGCCCGAACCTGGTGGTTTGGCAGGGCCGCGGACCCGCACACTCAGAGGCATCCATTCGATATGAACTGTCCGAGAACGGAAACGGCGGCACGGTCTTCGATTACTGCAACGAGTTCACCCCTCCTGGTGGCCGACTCGGCTCCTTTGCCAGCCGTTTTGTGGTCGGCGCCACGTCTGAGCGCGAGGCGCGCAAGAGCCTCAAGCGACTGAAGGATCTGGTTGAAAGCAACCAGGCGTGAACCATTTACAGTGACGTCTGTATCTTGGGTTAAGTCACGTTCGCAAACAACCAGGAAAGTAGGACGCGTTGGCAGATTTTGTTGACAGCACCGTCCGGGACATTGATGCGCGTCTCGACACACTCAAGGAAGAGGTAAAGCGACTCGAGGCAGCGCGCTCCGCGCTGCTGGACACGAGGCGCGGCCCTGGCCGCCCGGTGGGGTCGACCTCCGGTGGGCGCGGCAGCCGCCGCGCCGCGCGTCGCGGCCGCCCGCGCGGGCGGCGGGGCGGAAACACCCGCTCCAAGCAGGCGCTCGAGCTGGTGAGCGCGCAGCCCGGGATCACGATCCCGGCGCTCGCCGAGGCGATGAAGATCCAGCCGAACTACCTGTACCGCGTGATGCCCAAGCTCGTCGCCGATGGGCAGATCAAGCGCGACGGACAGGGCTGGTTCCCCGTCGAGTAGGGCGGCACCCATCCTCCGGCCATCGCCCCTCCCTGGGCGCGCAGGATGGCTGGAGGATGGGCGCCGTCTGAGGCCTAGATGAGTCCGAGGCCAGCGACCGCGTCGCGCTCTTCCCGGAGCTCGGCGACGGTCTTGTCGATTCGCGTGCGCGCGAAGTCATCGAGCTCCAGTCCTTCGACCACCTCGTAGTCGCCCCCCGAGGTGGTGACGGGCACGCCGGCGATCAACCCTTCGTCGATCCCGTAGGCGCCGTTCGACGGCACGGCCATCGACACCCACGAACCCTCTGGGGTGCCAGTCACCCAGTCGTGCACATGGTCGATCGCCGCGTTGGCCGCGGAGGCCGCGCTCGATGCGCCACGGGCCTCGATGATCGCGGCGCCACGCTTCTGCACGGTGGGGATGAACTCATTCTCTATCCAGGCCTGGTCACCGACAACCTCGGCCGCGTTCTGGCCCCTGACCGTGGCGTGGAAGATGTCCGGGTGCTGGGTGGCCGAGTGGTTACCCCAGATCGCGACGTTGTTCACCTCGCTCACCTTGACCCCGGTCTTCTTGGCCAGCTGGGCGATCGCGCGGTTGTGATCGAGTCGCATCATCGCCGTGAAACGCTCGGCGGGAATGTCGGGCGCGTTACGCTGCGCGATCAACGCGTTCGTGTTGGCCGGATTGCCGACCACGAGGATCTTCACTTCGGACGCGGCGTGGTCGTTCAGCGCGTTGCCCTGGGGCTTGAAGATGCCGCCGTTGGCCTCGAGCAGGTCGCCGCGCTCCATGCCCTTGCTGCGCGGCCGGGCGCCGACGAGCAGCGCGATCTTGACGCCGTCGAAGGCCTGGTTCGGATCATCGAAGATGTCGATGCTCGAGAGCAGCGGGAAGGCGCAGTCGTCGAGCTCCATCGCGGTGCCCTCGGCCGCCTTCACGGCCGCCGGGATCTCGAGCAGAGACAGCGCGACCGGGGTGTCGGGACCGAGCAGCTGACCGCTGGCGATCCGGAAGAGGATCGCGTAGCCGATCTGACCGGCGGCGCCGGTGACCGCTACTCGTACGGGGGTGCCATTGCTCAATGGTTCATCTCCTATTCACCGCGTCGGCGAACTCGGGAGTTCCGACGGCGGTTCGATCGTCACGTGTCGGTTGCGAGTTGTAGGTCACTCATGCAGGCCGCACCGCTCTTCACGTCGCGGACGTGCTCCAACTCGACTCTATAGGGCCCGCTCGTCCGAGCGTTCGCCGCGCCGGTAGGGTGCGCTGTCCCATGAAGATCATCTATACCCAGACCGACGAAGCGCCGGCTCTGGCCACGCAATCGCTGCTCCCCATAGTGCAGGCGTTCGCCGCCGCGGCCGAGGTCGAGATGGAGCTGCGCGACATCTCGTTGGCCGCCCGGATCCTCTCGCAATTCCCCGAGCACCTCGAGGCCGGGCAGCAGGTGCCCGACGCGCTGGGCGAGCTCGGCAAGCTCGCCCAGACCCCCGATGCGAACATCATCAAACTGCCCAACATCAGCGCCTCGGTGCCGCAGCTGAAGGCCGCGATCGGCGAGCTCCAGCGGCAGGGTTACGCGATCCCCGACTATCCGGAGAATCCCGCCGACGACGAGCAGCGCGACGTGCGCGCGCGCTACGACAGGGTCAAGGGCAGCGCGGTCAACCCGGTCCTCCGTCAGGGCAACTCGGACCGGCGGGCACCGGCCTCGGTCAAGGAGTACGCCCGCCGGCACCCACACTCGATGGGCGACTGGTCATCCGATTCAGACTCGCACGTTTCGACGATGAGCGAGGGTGACTTCCGGAGCACCGAGCTGTCTCACACCATCGAGCAAGGGGGCACCGTCCGGATCGAGCACGTGGCGAGCGACGGCACCCTCACCGTGCTCAAGGGCGAGACCCCCGTGCTCGCCGACGAGGTACTCGACGCCTCGGTGATGCGCCGCGCCGCGCTCGAGCAGTTCCTCGCCGAGCAGATGGCCGATGCCAAGGCGCGCGGCGTGCTGTTCTCGGTGCACCTCAAGGCGACGATGATGAAGGTCTCGGACCCGATCATCTTCGGCCACGCCGTGCGCGCGTACTTCGCCGAGGTCTTCGAGCGGCACGGCGCCGCGCTCGAGTCCACCGGGGTCGACCCCAACGATGGTCTGGCCGCGCTGCTCAAGGCGACCGAGGCACTGCCCGAAGAAGAGCGCGCCGCCATCGCGGCCGCGATCGAGGCCGCGTACGAGGATGGCCCCGCTCTGGCCATGGTCGACTCCGACCGCGGGATCACGAACCTGCACGTGCCGAGCGACGTGATCATCGACGCCTCGATGCCCGCCGCAATCCGCACCTCCGGGCAGATGTGGAACGTCCGGGGCGAGCTCCAGGACACCAAGTTCGTGATCCCGGATCACTCCTATGCGCCGCTCTATGCCGAGACCGTCGATCACTGTCGTGTCCACGGAGCCTTTGACCCCACGACGATGGGCACCACGCCCAACGTCGGACTGATGGCCCAGGCGGCCGAGGAGTATGGCTCCCACGACAAGACCTTCGAGGCCGCCAGCGAGGGCATCATTCGCGTCGTCGACCACGGCGGGGCGACACTGATGGAGCACGAGGTTGCCGCCGGCGACATCTGGCGCATGTGCCAGACCAAGGACGCGGCGATCCAGGACTGGGTCCGCCTGGCGGTCTCTCGCGCGCGGGAAACGGGCTCGCCGGCCATCTTCTGGCTCGACGAGACCCGCGCGCACGACGCGCAGCTGTTGCACAAGGTCCGCCCGGCGCTCGAGGCGCTCGACACCGACGGCCTCGAGATCGAGATCCTCGACGTCGCCTCCGCCGCCCGGCGCACGCTCGAACGGGCGCGCGCCGGCCGGGACACGATCTCGGTGACCGGGAACGTGCTGCGCGACTACCTCACCGACCTGTTCCCCATCCTCGAACTCGGCACCAGCGCCAAGATGCAGTCGATCGTGCCGCTGATCGCCGGCGGTGGCCTGTTCGAGACGGGAGCGGGTGGATCGGCGCCGAAGCATGTGCAGCAGTTCCTGAAGGAGAACCACCTGCGCTGGGATTCACTCGGCGAGTTCCTGGCGCTCGTGCCGTCCCTCGAGATGCTCGCGGCGAAGACCGATAACCCGCGGGCCAAGCTGCTGGCCGACACGCTTGACCGGGCGACCGGCCGGGTTCTCGAGGAGAACCGCGGACCGTCGCGCAGGGCGGGCGAGCTCGACAACCGCGGGAGCCATTTCTACCTAGCCCGGTACTGGGCCGGGGAGCTCGCCGAGCAGGACGAGGACGCCGAGCTGGCCGCGCGCTTCGCGCCGCTGGCGCAGCGGCTGGCCGCCGAGGAACCGGCGATCCTCGAGCAGCTGGCCGCCGTGCAGGGCTCGCCGGTCGGCATCGGCGGCTACTACCGGCCGGACCCGGAGCGGATGGCGGCGGCGATGCGCCCGAGCGCGGCGCTGAACGCAGCGCTCGCGGATTTGTGAGGCCGGCACTGGGAAGTGGTTGACTTACCCACATGAGCATCGTTCACGACAGCCCCGGCGAGCAGGTCCTCAACCAGGCTCCCCCGCTTCAGAACTACAACCTGGCCACCCAGGACCGCACGCTGATGGAGGCGCTCGGGCGCGAGGGCGGCGACTGGGCGGCTGACCGCGTGGCCGCCCTCGGGGAGCACGCCGGCCGGCCCGAGACGCTCGAGCTCGGCCGCCTGGCCAACGAGAATCCGCCCCGGCTGCGCACCCATGATCGCTACGGGCACCGCATCGACGAGGTCGAGTTCCACCCTTCGTGGCACGAGCTGATGCGCATGTCGATCGGCGCCGGCATCGGGGCGCTGCCGTGGCGTGAGCCCCAGCACGGCGCACACGTAGCGCGCGGTGCGCTGCTGATCGTCGGGAGCCAGGTGGAGGGTGGTCACCAGTGCCCGGTGACGATGACCTTCGCCGCCGTGCCTGCCCTGCGCATGCAGCCCGAGCTCGCCGCCGAGCTCGAGCCCAGGCTGACCAGCCTCGACTACGACCCTGAGCTGCGCGTACTCACGGACAAGGCGAGCGCGCTGTGCGGGATGGCCATGACCGAGAAGCAGGGTGGGTCCGACGTGCGGGCCAACATCACCCGTGCCGCGAGCACCGGGCAGGAGGGCGAGTACGCGATCACCGGGCACAAGTGGTTCTGCTCGGCCCCGATGTGTGACACGTTCCTGATGCTCGCCCAGACCGACGCGGGTGTGACCTGCTTCCTGGTGCCACGAATCCTCGCGGACGGATCCCGCAACGCGTTCCACATCCAGCGGCTGAAGGACAAGCTGGGCAACCGCTCGAATGCCAGCTCCGAGATCGAGCTCGACAGCGCCTACGGTCGGATTGTCGGCGAGCCCGGCCGGGGCGTGCCGACGATCATCGAGATGGTCGGCCACACCCGCCTCGACTGCGCACTGGGCTCGGCCGCCGGCATGCGCGCGGGCGTCGCGCAGGCCACGCACCATGCCGCCCACCGCACTGCGTTCGGCAAGCTCCTGATCGAGCAGCCGCTGATGCGGAACGTGCTCGCCGACCTCTGCGTCGAATCGGAGGCCGCGACCGTCGGCGCGATGCGATTGGCGCGCGCCTACGACGAGGCCGACGAGGGCGACGAGCAGGCCGCCTCGTTCCGCCGTGTTGCGACGGCGGTACTCAAGTACTGGATCTGCAAGCGGGCGCCGGCGCACGCCGCGGAGGCGCTCGAGGTGATGGGCGGCAACGGCTACGTCGAGGAGTCGGGCATGCCGCGGATGTTCCGCGAGTCGCCGCTGAACTCGATCTGGGAAGGCTCGGGGAACGTGATGTGCCTCGACGTCCTGCGCGCCCTGGCCCGCGACAGCAATGCCGCCGAGGCCTTTCTGGCCGAGGTCGGCGAGGCGTCCGGGGCCGACCCGCGCCTCGACACGGCAATCGCCGCACTGGGCAGCGAGCTGTCTGACTTCTCCGACATCGAGGTGCGTGCCCGCCGGGTCGTCGAGCACATGGCCCTGACCCTGCAGGGCTCGCTGCTCGTGCGACACGCGCCGCAGGCGGTCGCCGACGCGTTCTGCGCCTCACGGCTGGCCGGCGACCGTGGCCTGGCCTTCGGCACCCTGCCGCCCGGAACCGACTTCGCGGCGATCATCGATCGCCACCGACCGGTGGTCTAGTGCCGATGGGTTTCATGGACAAGGCCAAGCTGGCCGCCGAGCAGGCCGCGACGATGGCCAAGGCCGGCGTCGAGGACGTGCAGGTCAAGCGCGACCTCTTGCAGGGCTACCAGGAGCTCGGTCGAGCCACGTACGCCGTCGCGGCCCGCGGCGAGCTGAGCCACCCCGAGCTGGACCCGCTCGTGGCGCGGATCCGCGAACTCGAGGCCGGCTCGCAATCCTGACCGCGGACCCACGCGACCGCGGCGCCTGGCCGCCCTCAGCTCCGGGCGTCCCGCTCGAGCAGTGCGGCCATCGCCGCGCTTCCGCGCTCGATCACCGGTCGCATGGCCGGCAGCTCGTGGAAGGTAAGCGGGTCGTACTCCTCGGGCAGCTCACCCCGCAGGTGCTGATCGAGGGCCACGAAGCGCGGGTAGTAGCCACCACCCATGCAGAAGATCGCGTCGTAGACCTGACCGCCGATCTCGTGCTCGTCGAAGGTGGTCGCATGTTGGAGTTCGAGTTCGGTCGAGCCGTCCGAGCTGCCCGACAGGCGTAGCTCGATCTCGTCGGCCCCACCGCCGAGCGACAGTACGAGCAGCTGCGGTGGTTCGCAGCGCACGATCTCCCCCGCGCCCATCATGGCCTGCTCGAAGTGTCCGCCCTGGCGCAGGTCTCCGGTCACGGGCACGTACCAGCGACGCAGCCGGTCGGGATTCGTGCAGGCGTCCCACACGTCGGCGATATCCGCGTCGTAAGTGCGGTGAAAGACGGCGACTCGCGCCTCTCCGGCGGCAATCCGGCGGCGCCGCAGCTCGGGCTCGGGCTCGGCGAAGGTCTTGGCGGTCATGAGGGGGTTCCTTTCAAGCGGTTAGGTGGTCGTGCGTCGCCGGTCGCGCTTTCCGCGCGCCAGCTCGGTGCCCAGCGCGTCGAGGCGCTGGTTCCAGAACTTCCGATACGGCGTGAGCCATTCCTCGACCGACAGCAAAGGGGCCGCGTCGACCGCGTACAAGCGACGCGTACCCTCGGCCCTGACCGTGGCGAAGCCGTTCTCACGCAGCATCCGCAGCTGCGCGGAGACCGCGGGCTGAGAGATGCCGAACTCCGCCTGGATCACGGCGCCGATCTCCCCCGCAGAGCGCTCCCCATCGGCCAGCAACTCGAGGATGCGGCGCCGGACCGGATCGCCGAGGACGTCGAAGGCGTGCATGGAGAGACTGTATCAGGTACTGCTTATATAAGCAAGTCCTGATTTAGGCGGTCTGCCCCGACCCCAACGCCCAAGCCCAAACCCCTAGACCCCTGCGTACGCCTCGCTCACCTTGGTCGTCAAATACTCCACGAACGGACCGACGGAGAGCGGTTCGCCGACCACGCGGTCGAGCAGCTCGCGGGTGGTGAACTTAGAGCCGTGGCGGTGGACGTGCTGGCGCAGCCATTCGCGCAACGGCATCAGCTCGCCGGCGGCGATCTGGGTGTCGAGGTCGGGCAGGTCGGCGCGCAGGCGCTGCCAGAGCTGGCCGGCCACCAGGTTGCCGAGCGCGTAGGTCGGGAAGTAGCCCATCAAGCCCGCCGACCAGTGCACGTCCTGCAGCACACCCATCGCGTTGTCGGTCACGCGCAGGCCGAGGTAGCGCTCGTAACGCTCGTTCCACGCCGCGGGGAGGTCGCGCACGGCGAGCCGCCCTTCGATCAGCTCCTGCTCGAGCTCGAAGCGGATCACGATGTGCAGCGAGTAGGTCGCCTCGTCGGCCTCGACGCGGATGAACGAGGGCTCCACACGATTGACGGCGCGGAACAGCGTCTCGGCGTCTAGGCCGGCCAAGGACGGAAAGGCCTCGACCACGCGCGGCGCGAGGAACTCGCAGAACGGGCGCCCCCGACCGACCATGTTCTCCCACAGGCGGCTCTGCGATTCGTGCACGCTCAGCGACTCGCCGTGCCCGAGCGGCGTGCGCTGAAGGGCGTCGTCGATGCCCGCCTCGTACAGGCCGTGGCCACACTCGTGCATTGCCCCGTAGAGGGCCGAGGGGAAGTAGCTCTCATCCCAGCGGGTGGTGATCCGCACGTCGGTGGAGCTGAAGCTCGATGCGAACGGATGCACCGCGTCGTCCATACGCCACGCCGCCCGGTCGAAGCCCATGCGCGCGAGCACCGAGCGGACCAGGGCGCGCTGGCTCTCGATCGGGAACTCCCCATGCACGCACGAATCGTCGACGCGCCGCGGGGCCACGGACGCGATCAGCGGCACTAGCTCGCTGCGCAGAGCGGCGAACAGGCTCGCCACGTCGCGCGTCTTCATGCTCGGGTCGTAGTCATCGAGCAGCACGTCGTAGGCGCAGTCGAAGCCGTCGAAGCAGGCGACGTAGCGCTGCAGCAACTCGAGGTTGCGCTCGAGGTGCGGTGCGAAGGCGGCGAAATCGGACTGCTCGCGCGCCGCCACCCAGGCCTCCTGACCCACCGAGGCCGCACGCGCCATCTCCTGCGCGAGCTCGCCCGGCACACGGCGCGCCTTCTCCCATCGGTGCTGCACGACCTCGACGAGACGGGCATCGTCGGAGTCGGGATCGCGCCCGTCCAGCGCGGTCGCCGAGGCGTCGAGCAGCCGCCCGGTGTCCGGCGAGACGAAGAGGTCGTGGCTGATCCGCTCGAGCGTCGCGAGCGCCTCGGCGCGAGCCTCCGCACCGCGCGGAGGCATCATGGTCTGCTGATCCCAGTTCAGGAGCTGGCCGGCATTTCGCAGGTCGGTCAGCTGGGCGAGCCGCTCACGCAGCATGGTTAGGTGTTCGGACATGCGACCATTCCACCATGTTGCGGCGTTCGACCTCGATAAAGTTGCTGGACGCCTTCGGGATCCGGATCGGTGTGGACGGCAGTTGGTTCCTGATCCTGTTCGTCCTCATCTTCGTGCTTTCGGGTCCGTTCAGGGATGCGCTGCACAGCTCCGACGGCGTCGCGTACCTCACGACGGTGGTCAGCGTCCTGCTGCTTTTTGCCTCGCTGATCGTCCATGAACTCGGCCACGCGCTGGTCGCACGCCGCCAGGGAATCGAGGTGAAGCGCATCGACCTGTACCTCTTCGGCGGCCTCACCCAGATGAGCCGCGACGCCAACTCTCCGGGCGAGGAGTTCAAGGTCGCGGCGGCCGGGCCCGCGGCGACGCTCGCCGTGATCATCGTCTGTCTGGCGCTCGACCTGGCCATCCTCGGTCCCTCCCGCCTCGGCCATGCCGTGACCCTTGACAACCAGGTGCACATCACCCCGGTGCTGCTCTCGCTGAGCTGGCTGCTGCCGATGAACGTGCTGCTCCTGATCTTCAACCTCGTGCCCGCCTTCCCGCTCGACGGCGGTCGCATCGCCCGCGCGATCGTCTGGCGCATCACGGGCGACCGCACGCGCGGGACGCGGGCCTCGGCACGGCTGGGACAGGCCTTTGCCGTGGTGCTCGCCGGCGTGGGCATCTGGTTGCTGCTGAGCAACGGCGGGCTCTCGGGGCTGTGGCTCGTGGCGCTGGCCTGGATGATCGGCCAGTCCGCCCGCGGGGCACTCGTCCAGACCCAGCTCACCGAGCGCATCGAGGGCGTGCGGGTGTCGGACGTCATGGACCGCCACCCCGTGGCGATCCCCACCGAGACTCCGGTCAGCCAGGCCCTCGACGAGTACTTTCTGCGCTATGGCTGGTCGTGGTTCCCGCTCATCGACGGCGCGGGGCGCTTCGTCGGCATCGCCCGCCAGGAGCAGCTCCAGGGCACCCAGGACGGCGGCGAGGGCTGGCTGACCGTCGGCGGCGCCACCGAGGTCGGCGAGACGGGTAGCTGGCGGGTCCAGGAGGACCGCCCGCTCACCGAGGTGCTCGGATCGGAGTCCCTGGGCCGCATCGGCGCGCTCATGGCCGTGGACACCGATGGCGTGCTGCGCGGCGTGATCACGGTGGAACAGGTGCGTCGCGTGCTCCAGTCGGCCTTCGGCGCACCCGCGGCTTAGCGCCAGCAGGAGAGGGCGGCTGGCGCCGCCCCGCGGTTTCACCACCCCGGCGGACCAGCCGCTGAGGGGACAGCGCTCGTCCAAGACGGATCAATAGAATCGATCCTTGTGCCGTCACACGACGTCTTGATCATCGGGGCCGGGCTTGCCGGCCAGCGCGCCGCCCTCGCTGCGGCAGGCGCGGGCTCCACGGTGGCGGTGATCTCCAAGGTCCATCCCGTGCGCTCACACTCCGTGGCCGCGGCGGGCGGCATCAACGCAGCGCTCAATCCCGAGGACACCTGGGAGTCGCATGCCTTCGACACCGTGAAGGGGTCGGACTACCTGGGCGACCAGGATGCGATCGAGATCATGTGCCGCGAGGCCCCGGATGAGATCCTCTGGCTCGAGCACGCCGGTGTCACCTTTCACCGCAACGAGACCGGGCACCTGGGCACGCGCGCCTTCGGCGGCGCCTCCCAGGCCCGCACCTACTACGTGGCCGACATCACCGGGCAGGCGATCCTGCACGTGCTCTACGAGCAGCTGATGAAGCACCACGAGCTGCTCGACCGCTACGAGGAGTGGTTCACCACCGATCTCGTCCAGGACGAGGAGGGCAACTGCGTCGGTGCGGTCTGCCGGAACCTGCGCGACGGGCACACCGAGCTCTTCAACGCCAAGGCCGTGATTCTGGCTTCGGGGGGCGCCGGACAGGCCTTCAAGCCCACGACCAACGGCCTGATCGTGACCGGCGACGGCATCGCCCAGGCCTATCGCATCGGCGCGCGGCTGATGGACATGGAGATGGTCCAGTACCACCCGACGACGCTGGCCGGCAACGGACTGCTTATCACCGAGGGTGCCCGCGGTGAGGGCGCCTGGCTGCTCAATGCCAGAGGCGAGCGCTTCATGGAGACCTACGCCCCCAACAAACTCGAGCTGGCCTCGCGCGACGTCGTCTCGCGCGCCGAGCAGACCGAGATCAACGAGGGCAACGGCTTCCCCGACGGCACCGTCGCGCTGGACATCACCAAGGTTCCGCGCCGTCGCACGCTCGAGGCCCTGCGTGAGATCGTCAACATCGGGCGGGACTTCGCCGGCGTGGATATCACGCGCGAGCCGATCCATATCAAGCCCGGGATGCACTACATGATGGGCGGCGTCAAGACCGACGTCGACGGCCAGACGACGATCCCCGGGCTCTACGCCGCCGGCGAGGTGGCCTGCGTCTCGGTCCACGGCGGCAACCGGCTCGGCGCCAACTCGCTGCTCGACACGCTGATCTTCGGCCGCCGCTCGGGTGAGCACGCGGCCAACCGGGCCAAGCATCTGGCCATGCCCTCCTCCCCCTCGTCCGTCCTCGCCGACGCCGGGGAGCGCGTGGCCGCGATCCTGCGCCGCGAGCCCGGTGGGCGCCGCGTGGCCTCGATCAAGGACGAACTCGGCGAGACGATGAACAACTACTGCGCCGTGTTCCGCGACGCCGAGGGGCTCGAGAAGGCCCACGAGATCGTCCGGCGCCTCAAGGAGGAGGAGCCGAAGGCGTCGATCGACGACCGCGGCTCGATCTTCAACCAGGACCTCATGGGAGCGATCGAGCTCGGCTACATGCTCGACATCGCCGAGGCGATCGTGGTCGCCGCCCAGGAGCGCACCGAGTCGCGCGGAGCCCAGTTCCGGACCGATTTCCCGGAGCGCAATGACGGCGATTGGCTCAAGCACGTCGACATCTCGGTCAACGGCAGCGATGTGCCGGAGGTCAGTTACTCGCCGGTCACGATCACCCGCTGGGAGCCCCAGGAGAGGACTTACTGATGCCCGAGTACACCCTCCGCATCCGCCGCTATGACCCGCAGTCGGGCGACGCGGCCTACTGGGACGACCACGTCGTCGACCTGAAGGGCACGCAGTCGGTGCTCGACGCACTGCTCCAGATCCGCGATGAGAAGGACGGCTCGGTCGGCATCCGCTGCTCCTGTCAGCAGGCCATCTGCGGCTCGTGCGGCGTGCGCGTCAACGGCAAGCCCGCGCTGGCCTGCAACACGCACCTCGAGGACGCCGCCAAGCGCGAGTATGCGGCCGACGGCCCGCCGCGCGACGGCGACGGGCCGCCGATCGTCACGGTCGAGCCGATGGGCAACATGCCCGTGATCCGCGACCTGATCGTCGACATGGACGCGGTGCACTGGAAGAAGATTCGCCGCGTCACGCCGTGGCTGCTCAACAAGCAGCCGGTCCCGGAGCGCGAGTACATCGTCCCGCACGAGTCGATGATCGACATCACGCAGACGATGGCCTGCATCCAGTGCGGCGCCTGCGTGTCGGACTGCCTGTCGATGGAGATCGACCCGCTGTTCATCGGCCCGGCGGCGCTGGCCAAGGCCTACCGCTTCGTCGGCGACCCGCGCGACGCCGAGCACCAGGAGCGGCTCAAGGACCTCTCCGAGGACGAGCACGGGATCTACGACTGCACCCACTGCTTCAACTGCATCGAGGCGTGCCCGAAGGACGTGGCGCCGATGAGCCAGATCATGCGCCTGCGCCGCGTCGCCGGGTCGGACTTCGAGATCGACGACCGCAACAACGGCCACCGCCACGAGAAGGCCTTCGTCAAGCAACATCGAGCGCAACGGGCTGCTGCACGAGGCCGACCTGCTGCCGGATTCCTACGGCGGCAAGTTCCACCCGCGCGCCGTGCCCGAGCTGGTCGGCTCGCTCCGGCACCGCGGCGACGGCCATGCTGCGGGGCAAGAGTCGCCCGGCAAGGCGCTGCTGCATCCGCACAAGGCGACCCAAGACCGTCAAGCAGATCTTCAAGCGGATCGAGGGCCAGGGCGAGCGCTTCGAGCTCAACCTCTACGTCGTCGGCTACGAGGACGAACCTGAGCCCGAGCAGGCCGCGACGGCGGCCCCGGAGGCCCCGGTCGCCGACAAATCCCCGACGTTCCCCGGCCCGAGCGAAGCCGCCGAGCCGGCCACCGAAAGCGAGTCGTCATGAAGGTCGCCTACTGGCCCGGCTGCGTGAGCCGCGGGTTCACGCCTGAGCTTCACGGATCGATGGCCAAGGTCGCCCCGCTGCTCGACCTCGAGCTGATCGAGCTCGACCGCGCCTCGTGCTGCGGCGCGGGCGTGATCGCCGAGCACAACCAGGAGCTGGCCGACACGCTCAACGCGCGCACCTTCGCGCTGGCCCAGCAGACCGACGGCGAGCTGATGATGAACATCTGCTCGACCTGCCAGGGCGCCCAGTCCGAGTGCCAGGAGCGGCTCGACGCCAACTCCGAGTACCGCGAGCGCGTCAACGCCACCCTCTCCGACGAGGGCCTGCACTACGAGAAGGGCCTGACCAACAAGAACTTCCTGTGGCTGCTGGTCGAGGAGATCGGCCTCGACGCGCTGCAGGGCCAAGGTCACGCGGCCGCTGACCGACCTGCGCGTCGGCCCGTTCTACGGCTGCTACATCGTGCGTCCGACCGAGCGGCTGCACATCGACGAGGAGCATCCTCGCGACCGGTACATGCACATGGTGATCGAGGCCCTGGGCGGGACGGTGATCGACTACGCCGGCGTCTACAAGTGCTGCGGCTTTCCGATCATCACGATGAACAAGCAGGCCTCGCTGAAGATGGCCGGGCGCCACCTCGGCGACGCGATCGACGCCGAGGCCGATTGCCTCGTCGTGCCCTGCCCGCTGTGCCACCTCAACCTGGATCTCCAGCAGCCGGCGGCGGCCAAGGTCGTCGGCCGCGAGCTCGGTCTGCCCGTGCTGCACATGCCCCAGCTGGTCGGCCTCGCCCTGGGGCTCTCGCCCAAGGAGCTCGGGATGAACAAGCACGTCGTGCGACCGAACTCGGTCATCGACTGGAGCGACGTCGGTCGTGGCCGGCGCGCCCGCCTGAGCGCTCGCGCTCCGAGGGCCGGTGAAGAGCAGGGCCTCTCGGGGCTCTTCCTATCCGTCATACCGCCGCGCTGCGACCGCTAGGCGACGGCGGCGCCGCGATGACCGAGAAGGCCGCGCGAGACGAGCAGCTCGGCGATCTGGATCGCGTTGGTGGCCGCACCCTTGCGCAGGTTGTCGCCCACGACCCACATGTTCAGCGTGCGCGGGTTGGACTCGTCACGGCGGATCCGGCCGACGTAAACGTCGTCCCGTCCCGAGACCTCCGAGGCCAGCGGATAGCGCCCCGCCGCCGGTTCGTCCTCCACCACGACCCCAGGGGCGCCGGCGAGCAGCGCCCGGCAATCGTCGGGGCTGAGATCCTCGCGCGTCTCGACGTTCAGCGACTCGGAGTGGCAGTTCAGCACGGGCACGCGGGCGCAGGTCGCCGTGATCCGCAGTTCCGGGAGGCCGAGGATCTTGCGGCTCTCGGCGATCACCTTGCGCTCCTCGGTCGTGTAGTCGTCCCCGTCCTTGAACTTCTCGACCTGGGGCAGGACGTTGAAGGCGATCGCGTGCGGATAGACCTCCGGCGCCGGCGGCTCGATGCCGTGCAGAATCGCGTTGGCCTGGTCGCGGAGCTCGACCATCGCGCGGATGCCGGTTCCCGATGTCGACTGATAGGAGCTGAAGACGATCCGCTCGAGCCCCACGGCGTCGTGGATCGGCTTGAGCACGACGAGCGCCTGCATGGCCGAGCAGTTGGGGTTGGCGATGATCCCCGTGTGGGTGTCGAGAGCCTCGGGATTGACCTCGGCGACCACGAGGGCCACGTCGGGATCCATGCGCCAGCACGATGAGTTGTCGACCACGGTGGCGCCGGCGGCGACGAACCTCGGGGCCCACTCGCGGGAGGGCCCGGAGCCGGCGCTGAAGAGCGCCAGATCGAAGCCCTCGAGCGCGTCCTCGCGCAGGGCCTGCACGGTGCGGCCGTCGTCGAGCTCGCGGCCGGCCGAGCGCTCGGAGGCGAAGGGGACGATCTCCGCAGCGGGGAAGTCGCGCTCGTCGAGCAGCTGCAGCATGGTCGAGCCGACCGCGCCCGTGGCGCCGACGACCGCGACGCGCGGAGCGCCGTTCATCGCGGCCCCCGATCGGGCTCGATCCCGTCCGAGCCGAGCTCGAAGGCATTGTGGAGGGCGCGGACGGCCTGCGGGACGGCCTCGGAGCGGATCACGCAGGAGATCTTGATCGGCGAGGTCGAGATCATCTCGATGTTGATCCCCTCGGCGGCCAGCGTCTCGAAGACCTTGGCCGCGACGCCCGGATGCGAGCGCATCCCGGCGCCGACGATCGAGACCTTGCCGATCTCGCGATCGGTGTCGATGCGCGGCACGCCGAGCTCGTCGGTGACCGAGGCCAGGGCTGCCTCGGCGTCGCTCAGATCCTCCTTGGGAAGCGTGAAGGAGACCTCGGCATCGCGGCCCTGCCCGAGCGGCTCGTTCTGGATGATCGTGTCGACGTTGCACCCGGCGCCCGCGAGCGCGCTGAAGATCGAGGCCGCCGCGCCTGGACGGTCGGGGACGCCGAGCAGCGTGATGCGCGCCTCGTCGGTCGAGTGGGTGACGGCGGTGATGAGGGGGTGTTCCATGGTTTCGTCTTCTCCGAGGACAACGGTACCCGGCCCGTCATCGAAGCTCGACCTGCAGTGGATGCGCACGCCATGATTGCGGGCGTATTCCACCGAGCGCAACTGGAGCACGCCGGCGCCCGAGGCGGACATCTCGAGCATCTCCTCAAAGCTGACAAAGGGCAGCTTGCGCGCATTGGGGACGAGGCGCGGGTCGGCGCTGAAGACGCCGGCGACGTCGGTGTAGATCTCGCAGACCTCGGCACCGATCGCCGCGGCCAGCGCGACCGCCGTCGTGTCCGAGCCGCCGCGCCCGAGGGTCGTCACGTCGCGGCTCGTCGAGACCCCTTGAAACCCGGCCACGAGCGCGATCTTGTCGTCGTCGAGCGCCTCCCGGATGCGATCCGCCCGCACATCCAGGATGCGGGCCTTGGTGTGCGAGGTGTCGGTGACGATCCCGGCCTGGGATCCGGTCAGGGAGATGGCGCGATGCCCGAGGTCGTTGATGGCCATCGCGCACAGCGCGCAGGAGATCCGCTCCCCGGTCGAGAGCAGCATGTCCATCTCCCGCCGATCGGGGAGGGGTGAGACCTCCTCGGCCATCGCGATCAGATCGTCGGTTGTCTTGCCCCGCGCGGAGAGCACGGCGACAACCCTCTTTCCGGCCTCCCGCTGGGCCACAATGCGTCGCGCCGCGCGCTTGATGCGCTCGGCGTCGGCGACCGAGGTTCCGCCAAACTTCATGACCACAGTTGCAGGCACGGCATCCAAGGGTACGAGTTGAGCGTGCCACGACCCCTCCCGGTCCGGCCTCGCCGTCGGGTCGCGATCCCGATAGCCCTCGGCGCCCTGGCCGTCGCGCTCGTGGTGATCCTCGCCTTGAGCACGAGCGGCGCCTCGCATGGCTTTCAGCTGGAGGGGCCGCCGCCGACCGTGCTGAGCACGCCGGGCCCCCCCTCGAGCCTCGCCCGCGGACCCGCGAAGCTCAGGCACGGGCCCTTCAGGCCGGCCCCGGCGGCCCGGCGCCTGGCCGCCTCGATGGCGCTGCCCGAAGCCGTGGCACAGGTCTTCGCGGTCGAACTCGCGGGCCCCAAACCTGCTTCGGTCACGGCGCTCGGGGCCCTGCCGTGGGGCGGCCTGGTGTTCGGCGCCTCGGCCTTTCAGAGCGACAGCCAGCTCACGGCGCTCGTGGCGGCGTCGGCGGCGTCGGTGACCAGCGCGGGGCGGGTCGCGCCGCTGCTCGCCGTGCCGCAGGAGGGCGGCCGGGCGAGCGCGATCCCCGACCTGCCGCTCGACTCCGAGCCGGCGCTCGGAGCGACCGGGGATCCCGCGCTCGCGCGGTCCCAGGCCCAGGTCGCCGGCCGGCGCCTGCGCGCGCTCGGCTTCAACATGACGCTTGCGCCGCGGGCCGACGTCGACACCGACGGCGGTGCGATGGGCGACCTGCTCTACGGCGCGAACCCGGCGACCGTGGCCCAGCTCGCCGACGCCGCGGTCAGGGGCTACAACGCCGTGGGGATCATCTCGGCGCCGGGCCACTTCCCCGGCGAGGGCGCGGCCTCGGCCGACCCCGATCAGATGACCGCCACGGTCGGCGGCTCGCTCAGCGCCCTGCGCGGCCGAGATCTCGTGCCCTTCGCCGCGATGGCCCAGCACGCCCCGGTGATCACCATGTCCAACGCCGTCTACGCAGCCTTCGACGGCGTCACTCCGGCTTCGCTGCTGAACTCGGCGGTTCGCCTCCTGCGCCACGACTACGGCTTCGGGGGCGTCGTCATGAGCGCCGACCTCGATGCCGCGCTGCAGTCCACGGGTGGCGACGCCGGCACGGCGGCGATCGCCGCGCTGCGCGCCGGCGATGACCTCCTGTACATCTCCGGTACCCCCGCCGAACAGGCCGAGGCGTACAACGCGGTGCTCGTCGCGGCACGGCGCAACACCGCGTTGCGCCGCCTGGTCTACGACGCCGTGGTGCGCGTGCTGAGCCTGAAGATCAGCTTCGGGATCGCGGGCTAGACGGCGCGCCGGCCGGCGAACGCTCGACCAAGCGTGAGCTCGTCCGCGTACTCCAGGTCCGCGCCCACGGGCAGGCCGCTGGCCAGCCGAGTCACCGACACGGACGGGGCCCGCACCCGCAGGGCCTCGGCGATGTGCATCGCGGTCGCCTCGCCGGTCGTCGTCGGGTTCGTCGCGACCACCACCTCGCGCACCCCCGAGCCCTGCACGCGGTCGTACAGCTCGGCAATCTTGAGATCGTCGGGGTCGATGCCGTCGATCGGCGAGAGGGCGCCCCCGAGCACGTGATAGCGGCCGCGGAACTCATGCGTGCGCTCGATCGAGATCACGTCCGAGGGCTCCTCGACCACGCAGATCAGCTCAGCGTCGCGGCGCTCGTCGGTGCATATCCGGCAGCGCGGACCGTCGGCCAGGTTGAAGCACACCTCGCACAGCCCGATCCGCAGCTTGACCTCGCGAATCGCGTCGGCCAGCGCGAAGGCGTCCTCCTCGCTGGCACGCAGCAGGTGAAAGGCCAGCCGCTGCGCGGTTCGGCCACCGACCCCCGGGAGCTTGGAGAGCTCCGAGATCAGATGCTGGACCGGAGGGGCGTACACCTGCCTAGAGCCCGGGCAGCCCGAGACCGCCGAGGCCGCCGGCGATCCCGCCGAGTCTGGAGGAGGCCAGCTCCTGGGCCGCCCGGAGCGCCTCGTTGACGGCCGCGAGCACCATGTCCTGAAGCAGCTCGACATCCTCGGGGTCGACCGCCTGGGGATCGATCTCGATCGATTTGACGTGCAGGTCGCCGGTGACCTTGGCCGTGACCATCCCGCCCCCGGCCGATGCCTCCACGACCTCGTCCTTGAGCGACTCCTGGGCCGCCATCATGTCCTGCTGCATCTTCTGGACCTGCTTGAGCATCTGATTCATGTTCGGCTGGGGCATTACTTCTTGACCTCTTCGTGGTCGGGGTCGTCGAGGATCTCCTCGGCGTTGAATTCCTCCAGGAATCGTCGCACGAGCTCCTCCCCGGAGAGCACCTGCTCGGCCGGACCGGCGACCTCCTCGGCCTCGCGAAGCTCATAGCGGAGCGCCAGCGCGTGCCCCGTCACCGCCCGCAGCGCCTCAGTCGCCACGCGCCGGTGGTCGTCCCCCTCGGCCTTGCGCTTGAGGAACGCCGCCCCCGGGGGAAAGGCCAGCGTGAGCTCGCGCTCGCCCACGTGCACGGGGCGGGCGTCGGCCAGCAGCGCGGCGAGCATGGCGTTGCGCTCCTTGACAAGCTCGACCACAGCTGGCCACAGCTCGCTGGCCGTCCCGAGGTCAAGGGTGCCGTCGGCGGGCGCGGCGGACTGCCGCGGCGCCAACCCAGGCTCAGGC
Source organism: uncultured Solirubrobacteraceae bacterium (assembly GCA_963725515.1). Classification (GTDB taxonomy): domain Bacteria; phylum Actinomycetota; class Thermoleophilia; order Solirubrobacterales; family Solirubrobacteraceae; genus Palsa-465. The sequence continues at coordinate 41,325 of CAVRZB010000011.1, forward strand.
TCGGGCTCCGGTTCGGGGTCGGGTTGGGGCCGTGCCTGGGTCTGGGCGGCCGCGGCCGGCTGGCTCGCGGGGCTCGGGGCGCCCGCGGCGCTCGCGACCGAGCGCAGCCCGGGCTCGGGGGCTGGCGCCGGCGCCGGCGGGGCGGCGGGCGCCGGATGCGGGGCGGCCGGCTCCGGCGGGGCGGCCGGCTCCGGTGGGGCGGCCGGCTCCGGCGGGGCGGCGGACGCGGGATGTGGGGCAGCCGGCTCCGGCGGGACGGCGGACGGAGCCGTGGGCGGGCGGGCGGCCGCCGCCGACGGGCCACCGACCTCCAGCCGCTCGAGCCGGGAGAGCAGCGCCGCGCGCGACGGGTCGACCTCCGGGGCGGCCCCCTTGATCAGGACGAGCTCGAGCTGAATGCGAGCCTGAGCGCCGTTCGCCGTGGCCTCGAGCGCGGCGGCGACGAGATCGAGCAGGCGTACGGCATCGGTGCGCGAGAGCTCTTGCGCCTGCTCGAGCAGACGGTGGTCGCGCTCGAGCGTAACGCGAAATTCCGGAGGCACGTCACCGAGGATCTGCACGGCGAGCAGCTCGCGGCCGTGAATCTCGAGGTCCCGCAGCACCTGGCCCGTGTCGCGGCCGGACTCGGCGAGCCGGGTGGCCGCGCGCAGCGCGGCGGCCGCGTCACGGGTGATGATCGCGTCGACGGCGTCGAACAAAAGCTCGGCGTCGGCCACGCCCAGGACGTCGAGCACGTCAGCGGCCTCGATTCGGCGGCCGCCCGCGTAGGTCAGGAGCTGCTCGAGCGTGCCCAGGGCATCGCGGAAGCTGCCGGTCGCGTGACGCGCGACGAGCGCGAGCGCTCCCGAGTCGATGTCGATCCCCTCCTGCTCGGCCACGCGCGCCAGCACCCGCCCCACCTGCTCGGCCGACGGGCGGCCGAAGTCGAAGCGGTGGCAGCGGTCGACGACGGTGGGCAGGATCTTCTGCGCCTCGGTGGTCGCGAGCACGAAGATCGTCCGTGGCGGGGGCTCCTCGAGCGTCTTGAGGAACGCGTTCCAGGCCTGCTGGGAGAGCATGTGGGCCTCGTCGAGGATGTAGACCTTGTGGCGGCCCGAAACGGGGGCGTAGCCCACCTTCTCGCGCAGGTCCCGAATGTCGTCGACCGAGTTGTTCGAGGCGGCGTCCATCTCGATCACGTCGAGCGAGGTCGCACTGGCGATCGACCGGCAGGACTCACATTGGCCGCACGGCTCGACCGTCGGCCCCTGCTCGCAGTTCAGGCACGCGGCGAGGATCTTGGCCATGCTCGTCTTGCCCGTCCCGCGCGAGCCCACGAAGAGGTAGGCGTGATGGACCTTGCCCTGCTCGACGGCATTACGGAGCGTGCGCACCACGTGCTCCTGGCCGACGACGTCGGCGAAGGTGCGGGGGCGATGGCGACGGTAGAGCGAGGGGCCTGAAAACACGACGACGGCCGAGTCTAGTAGCCGAGGTCGTCGACCTCTTCAGCCAGACGTTGCGCGCGACGCGGCGATATCTTCGCAACGTGAGCGTCGCGGCTGAGCCGACCCAACTCGACGTCTCCAAACCTGCCGCGGCGGGCCTGCGTAGACCGGGAATCTACCTCGCCGCTCTAGCCACGCTGACCGCGGTGGCCTTTCTGCTGCGCTTCAGCCAACTCCACGAGAGCATCCTGGGCGACGAGTTCGGGACCTATCAGGACATCTACCGACACAGCTTCTCCGCTGTCCTCAGAACCGTGCACACCGGTGGCGAGAATTCGCCCCCGCTGTATTTCCTGCTGGCCTGGGCGGCGGGGAAGCTCGGTGATCTGACCGTCTGGATTCGGCTTCCCTCGCTTGTGCTCGGAACGGCGACGGTTCCGGTGGTCTACCTGATCGGGCGCGAGGTGATGGGGCGCACGGGGGGGCTGATCGCCGCCGCCGTCATGGCGGTGGCCCCATTCGCCGTGTACTACGGAGTCGAGGCACGTCCCTACGCGACCATGACCTTCTTCGTGGCGCTGTCCACGTTCGCCATGTTGAGGGCCATCCCCACGCGTTCCCCGTGGTGGTGGTTGCTCTACGCCGGGTCCGCGGCCGCGGCCGCCTACTCGCACTACACATCGATCTTCCTCCTCGGCGCCCAGGCCGCGTGGTCGCTGTGGGCGTGCCGCGACCGCCTGCGCCCAGCGCTTCTCTCCAACCTGCTGATCGTGCTGCTCTACCTGCCCTGGCTATCCCATCTGCGGGGCAAGTCGCTCGCCGTCATCGGCGGCCTGTACCCGCTCACCCCCTCGCGGGTCCTCGGAGACCTGCTGCGACCCATACCGGGACATCCAGCCGCCTCGCTGCGCGCGATCCCGACGATCCTCGGCCTGGTCGCAGTCGGTGCGTGCGTGCTGGCCGGCCTCGTGGCCGCGGGTCGCCGAGCTTGGCGTGGCCGCCGCCGAGCACACGCCTGGCGCCCGCAATCGGAGCTGCTGCTCCTGGTGGCGCTCACCGCGGCCACGCCGGTGGGTCTGCTCCTGTACAGCCTGACGGTCACCGACCTATGGCTGCCGCGCGGACTCTCGGCCTCGATGCCCGCCGCCGCGCTGCTGCTGGGAGCTCTGCTGGCCGGCCTGCCGCGGCCGCTGACCATCCTGACAACCTCGATCGTGCTCGTCACGCTGCTGCTCGGGACGCTGCGCAGCTTCGGGGCGACCTATACGCGCGGACCTTATCGCGCGATCGCCGCATATCTCGACAGTGTCGCCCGACCAGAGGATCCGATCATCGTCGGTACCTACGCCGGCGCGGGCCCGATGTCGGCGCAGTTCCGCAAGCCGCACTTGGTTCAACGTCCGCTGTCCGCACCGATGTGGCGACTGACCCCGGCCGGAGGGGACGCCTACCTCGTCGTCGACGATCTGCTTCTGCGCCTCGGCCTGGCCAGGCTCGATGCGCCACCGGGCTTCGTGCTGGTCGCCCGCCGGCATTACGCGGGATTTGCCCCCACCGACGTGGTCACCTATCGCCGACGCGCCGCGACACGCTGAGCGCGACGCGCAGGACGCGCCCAACGCGCGAGCGTGACCGCTACGATCCGTCGCGACCGTGCTAGGCGGGGACGTAGCGGCGCCCTATACCCGCAATCCGCTTTAGCGGGGCTGAATTCCCTCTCGAGGGGTGCAGGCCCCGGGTCAGCGTCCCGATACATGGCGTTGATGGTCCGGTCCCGCCGCGATGGAGACCCGTGAACCAGGTCAGGTCCGGAAGGAAGCAGCCTTAAGCGGTCACCTCCAGGCGCAGCGGGAGCGCCGGACCGGAGCAGTGAATCGGGATTGCGACTCGGGAACCGATCTCGACGGAGGGTGCACGGTCACTCCAGCACAACGCTCAGGACCGTCCACGGCGGCCGGGCACGGTCCACCGGTCCTGTTAGCGTCATCGTCGTGTTCCGGCGACCGAGGACCGTGTTCGAATGACCGTTGGTGTGGTCGGGCTGGGCTATGTGGGACTGCCGCTGGCGGTCGCGTTCGCCGAGGCCGGCGAGTCCGTGATTGCCGTCGACGTCGATGCCGGGAAGGTCTCGTCGATCGCCGCCGGCGAGTCGTATGTCGAGGATGTCGAGTCGGACCGCCTGCGGGCGGTGCTCGGGTCGATCGAGGTCGACTCGCGCTATTCGCCGCTCGCCCGCGCGGATGCGGTGCTGATCTGCGTGCCGACGCCGCTCACGCGCAACCGCGAGCCGGACCTCGGACCGCTGGTGTCCGCCGCCCGCTCGCTCGCGCAGGTGCTCCAGCGGGGACAGCTCGTGGTGCTCGAGTCGACAACCTACCCCGGCACGACTCGTGAGCGGCTGGTGCCGCTGCTGGAGGAGTCCGGGCTGCGGGTCGGGGACGGGTTGAACGTCGCCTTCTCGCCCGAGCGCGTGGACCCCGGACGCACCGATTACACGCTACGCAACACGCCCAAGGTGCTCGGCGGCCTGACCCCCGAGTGCGGCGACCGTGCGACCGCGCTCTACAGCCTGATCTGCGACGAGATCGTGCGCGTCTCGACCCCCGAGGCGGCCGAGATGTCCAAGCTCCTGGAGAACATCTTCCGCTCGGTCAACATCGCGCTGGTCAACGAGCTGGCCATCCTGGCCGACCGCATGCAGCTCGACATCTGGGAGGTGCTCGAAGCCGCCGCGACCAAGCCCTACGGCTTCATGCGCTTCGAGCCCGGCCCCGGAATGGGCGGCCACTGCCTCCCCGTCGACCCGTTTTACCTGGCCTGGCGCGCGCGTGAGTTCGACATGTCGACCGAATTCATCGAGCTAGCCGGCAAGATCAACCAACAGATGCCACATTTCTGCGTCGAGCGGATCGAACGGGCGCTCAACGATGTCGCCAAGCCGGTCAAGGGCTCGCGCATCGCGATCCTCGGCGTGAGCTACAAGGGCGGCGTGGGCGACACCCGCGAATCACCCGCACTGCGCATCATCCGCGACCTGCGCGAACGCGGCGGGCTGATCAGCTATCACGACCCCTACGTCCCCGCGCTCCCTGAGCTCGCGCTGCAGACCACCGAGCTCGAGTCCGCGATCGAGGACGCCGACGCCGTCGTGCTCGTCACCGCCCACCCGGGCATCGACTACCCGGGCCTGGCCGAGCGCTCGAGCCTGTTCATCGACCTCCGCGGCGTGACCCGCGGCGTACACAAGCAGAGCATCACCCGGCTCTGAGCCGCGCGCGCTGTGACGCGCAGCGCCGCTCGGGACGGAGCACCCAAGACAATCCGATCCCGGAGGGCTTTCAGATGCTGCAACTGACTGAGATCGAGGAACAGCTGTGCTCGACTTCGCGCTGGGACTTCTCCGCGCTACGAGCCGTGTACATCAACTGCACGCTGAAACGCTCGCCCGAGCCCTCCAACACGCAGGCGCTCGCCGACCGCTCGATCGCCATCATGGAGCGCAACGGCGTCACGGTCGACGTCGTGCGCGCCGTGGACCGCGAGATCGCCACCGGCGTGTATCCCGACATGACCGCGCACGGGTGGGAGCGGGACGAGTGGCCGGAGATCTTCGAGCAGGTCCAGGCCGCCGACATGCTCGTGCTCCTCTCCCCGATCTGGCTGGGCGAGAAGTCCTCGGTCTGTAACCGGGTGATCGAGCGCCTCTACGGCAACAGCCACCTGCTCAACGACGACGGGCAGTACGCCTACTACGGTCGCGTCGGGGGGTGCATCATCACCGGCAACGAGGACGGCGCCAAGCACTGTTCGATGAACATCCTCTACTCGCTCCAGCACCTCGGCTTCACGATCCCGCCACAGGCCGACTCGGCCTGGCTCGGCAGCGTGGGCCCGGGGCCGAGCTACCTGGACCCGGGCTCGGGCGGACCCGAGAGCGACTTCACGAACCGGAACACCACCTTCATGACCTGGAACCTGATGCACGTCGCCCGGCTCCTGCGCGAGGCCGGCGGCATTCCCGCCCACGGCAACCAGCGCACAGCCTGGGACGCCGGCGCCCGGTTCGACTACCCGAACCCGGAATACCGGACGTAGCCGTTGCGGCGGGCCGGGGCTCCGACCGCGCGGCCGAGACCCCCGCTCGAACTGTCGGGTTTCCATACGCATCTGTGGTACTTCATCCAGACAGTTCGGGCGGCGGCGTACGCTTCCACCTTGATCGCCGCTTCGCATCCGAGATGAACGCACGTCTGGAGGCCTGGGAACGGCTCGGCGGCCGCTACGAAACCCGGGTGCTCGAACCCTCGCCGCCGGCGGTCGACAAGCCGCCGTGGTTCGCCGACGATCCGGTCGCCCGCGGTGACGTGCCGCCCGGACGACAGGTCGTCTCGCCGGTGGCGACCGGGGACCTGCTCTGGGCGGAGCTCACGGCCGAGAACGAGGAGCTCGCGATCTGGAGCGCGGAGCGCTGGCTGTCGCCCCACGCACCATTGGCCCCCGTGCCACCAAGGCTCGTCGAGACGCGCCTCGCGCTCCACCGGCTGGCCGAGCAGGTCGTGTCGCCCGCGCGGCGCGCGGCCAACGGCAAGATCGGCCTGCGCTACACCCGCGGCGGCTTCGGCACGCCGTTCTTCGGCGCGGACACGCAGGTTCGCGTACAGGGCACGACGCTGATCGTGCAGACCGGCGATGAGGAGCGGCGGGCGGCGATCACGACACTCATCGCCGCCGCCCAGCATGTCGGCGCGGACATGCTGCCCGGCGCGCTCGAGTTGGACGACAAGCCACTCGCCGTCGACCCCACCGCGGCCGCGTTCCTCGGCGACTGGTACGGGTTCGCGGCCTCGGTGCTCGAGCAGCTCCGGGCCGAGACGCCCGCCGACGCCGAGGCCTCCCGCGTGCAGCTCTGGCCCGAGCACTTCGATCTGGCCGCCGAGCTCGGCGCCGAGGCCCAGAAGGCCCGGGCCGCCTACGGGCTCTCGCCCGGCGACGAGGCCCACGCCGAGCCGTACATCTACGTCGCGCCATGGGTCGCGCCGCCGGCGGGCGAACTCTGGCAGGCCAGTGGCTTCCGCGGCGCCGAGCTGTCCTACGCCGAGCTCCTCGACACCGACTCGCCGCGCGACACGGCGCTCGGGTTCTTCCGCGCTCGCCTGGCCGCACTGACGGCCTAGATGCCGCGGTGCCCCTGGGCTATGGGTGTGATTGCCACCCGCTCGAGGTCCAGTTCGCCGAGCTCGTCGGCCGGTCGCGGGCTCCGGTGTCGCGCAGTACGTGGTCGACGTGACGAAAGCCGTCGGAGCCGTCGCGGTCAGGACTCGGCGGCGAGCGCGTCCCTGAACGGATCTGCGGTGGCCATCGCCCGGCGCGTGGTGCTGAGCACCCCGAGCACGAACACGGTGGCACCGAGGGCCGTGATGATCCACCAGGCCGGGCGACTGGCCTGGACGAAGTCGGCACCGAGGGCGCCCGAGAGGCTGGTGGCGGCGACGGCGCCGACGACCGCGACACCGAGCGTCGCCCCCACCTGTCGGCTGGTCGAGGCGACAGCGGCGGCGACTCCCGCCTGCGCGGCCGGCATGCCGGACACGGCCGTGTTGGTGATCGGCGGATTCACGAAGCCGAACCCGAATCCGAACAGGAAGTAGGCGAACAGCAGCTGAACCTCGGATGTCTGCGGCCCGATCCTGGTCATGAGCAGGCCGGCGGCGGCCATGCCGAGGCCACCGAGCAGGAGCGAGGGACGCGATCCTCGCTGTCCGACCATGCGCCCCGACAGCGGCCCGAAGATCAGCGTCATGGCCGCGAGCGGAAGCAGGTACGCGCCGGCCTTCAGGGGCGAGTAGTGACGCACCTCTTGCAGGTAGAGCGTGTTGAGGAACAGGAATCCACCCAGCGCAGCGAAGGCGCAGATCGCGATCACGCTTGCCCCCGAGAAGGGCGCACTGCGGAAGAAGCGCACCTCGATCAGCGGATCCCGGCGCCGCAGCTCGTAGCGCACGAGCGCCAGCAGGCTGGCCAAGGACAGCGCGAACAGGCCGAGGATCTCGGGCGAGAACCAGCCACGATCGTTGCCTTCGATGATCGCGTAGGTGACCGAGGCCAGCATGACGATCACGAGCGTCTGCCCCACCGGGTCGATACGACGGGCCCGGGCAGCCCGCGACTCGGGCACGAACAGGGCGGTGAGCGCGATGGCCAGGAGCCCGACCGGAACGTTGACCAGGAAGATCGCGCGCCAGCCGACCGAATCGACCAGCGCTCCACCGAGGAGCGGGCCGAGGGCGAAGCTGATCCCGATCACGCCGCCCCACAGGCCGATGGCCTGCGCCCGTTCGCGCGGGTCCGTGAACACGTTGCGGATGATCGACATGGCGACCGGGTTGAGCATCGAACCGCCGATCGCCTGCAGCACGCGCGCGGCGATCAGGAGATCGAGACTCGGTGCGAGCGCGCAGAGCAGCGACCCGATCGAGAACGTGGCCAGGCCGATCTGGAACACGGTTCGGCGCCCGACGCGGTCGGCCGTGGAGCCGGCGAGCATCAACAGACTCGCCAGCACGAGCGTGTAGGCATCGATTGTCCACTGCAGCCCGGAGAGCGATGCATGCAGCGAGGTGCGAATCGCGGGCAGCGCGACATTGACGATCGTCGAGTCGAGTCCGACGATCAGCAGGCTCATGCAGCAGATGGCGAGAATCACCAGCCGGCGGCTGCGGCTGAGCTCGGTGTCAGCCAGTGTTCCTGAGCGCGTCTGGGGCACGGGTTCTGAGCCTAGTACCCCGGCTGCGGTGGCCCTTAGCCGTGCGGCGCGGCGGCCGACTCAGCGTACGGCCGTCGCATTACGCCCGCGGCCCGAGCTCGTCCAGCCGCCGGCGCTGGAGCTTGCCCGTGGCGGTGCGCGGGAGCTCGCTGACGAAGCGGATCTCACGCGGAACCTTGTGGCGGGCGAGCTGGCCCTTGACGAAGGACTTGAGCTCCTCCTCACTGGGCTCGGCCCCCTCCCGCAGGACGACGTAGGCAGCCAGGCGCTGACCGAAATCAGGGTCGGGCACGCCGTGGACGGCCACGTCGGCCACGGCGTCGTGGGAGAGCAGCAGCTCCTCGACCTCCTGCGGGAAGACGTTTTCGCCCCCCGAGAGGATCATGTCGTCGTCGCGGCCGTCCACGAACAGACGCCGGTGCTCGTCGAAGTGCCCGACGTCACCGGTGCTCATCATGCCGTCGATCATCTCCTTGCCACCCCCGCCGCTGTAGCCGTCGAAGAGCAGCGGGCTGCCGACGAAGATGCGGCCGCTCTGGCCGACCGGAAGCTCGCGCGCGGCCTCGTCGAGGATCTTGATCCTCACGCCCGCGGCGGGCTTCCCGACCGTCCCGGGTGCGGCCCGCAGGTCGGCGGGTGTGGCCAGCGTGCAGGCGCCAACCTCGGTCGACGCGTAGCCGTTGTAGAGGATGTCGCCGAACTCGTCCATGAAGCTCGTGGCCAGCTCGGGAGCCAGCGGCGCGGCGCCCGAGACCGCCATCCGCAGCGACCCGTGGTCGAAGCGCGCGCGGGTCGCGTCGGGCAGATCCATGATCCGCTTGAGCATCGTCGGAACGGCCAGCAGCACCCCGGCGCGATGGCGTTCGATGTCGGCGAGCACGGCTTCGGGATCGAATCTTCTGCGGATCACGATCGCCGAGCCGAGCCCGAAGCCGGCCATCATGCCGATCATGCCGTAGAGGTGAAACAGGGGCGGGGCCAGGACCAGCGGCTCCCCGGAGCGCGGGCCTCGACGGATCCGGCCGAGATCGAGCAGCCCGGCGAGCGCCAGCGGGATCAGGGCGCTGGCCCGGACGTTGCGGTGGGCGCCCTTCGGCGTGCCGGTCGTGCCCGAGGTGAGCAGGATCGTCCGACCCGACTGGCGCGGCGGCGGGGCATCGTCGATCCCGACCGCGATCAGCGACTCGATCGTCGGCCGTTCGGTCGGCTCGTCGTGCCAGCCGACGACGCGAGGACCGGCGAAGCCGGACTCTGCGAGCAACCGGTCGAACTCCTGATCGTGGAACACGGCGCTGACCTCCTCGCGGGCCAGCACATCAGCCAGCTGAGGGGCGGCGAACTCGGTGTTCAGGGGCACGAGGTCGCAGCCGAGCCGCGAGGCGGCGACCGCGGCCTCGACGAAGCCGCGATGGTTGCGACACATGATCGCCACGCGCTTGCCCTCCGCGAGGTTCAGGTGGGAGCGCAGCGACGACGCCAACGCCCGAGCGCGCCGGTCGAGCTCGCGGAAACTGAGCGTGCCGGTCTCGTCGATCACTGCGGGACGGCTGGCGTGTAGCTCGGCACCCGCCGCGGCCGAGAAGGCCGGGCTGGCACCGAAGCGTCGCTGAGCCAGCAGCACGCGACCGAGACGATCCGGGCGCACGGGACGAACCACGCCCATCGTCCCGATGGTCACGAGGCCGCTGAGCGCCTCGCCGGCGATCTGGGCGGGTTTGGCGACCGTTCGGAGAGGGCGGCTCATGGCCCGCCGCGGCTCACTTCTTCGGACGCCGGAAGCGCTCGATCAGCGGGAGCTTGACGGCGTGCGGGACGTAGCGGCTGGCGCTCATGGCGGCCTGCATCGTGCGACCGGGGACAACCACGCGCTGGCCGGACTCGAGGCCCTTCAAACCGTCGCGCGCCACCTGCTCCGGTGATGCCCAGGCCGGGCCGGGCACCGTCTTCTCAAACGACTGGCCACCGGACATCTCCCACCCCGCGATGTCCCAGAACTCCGTGCTCACCGGTCCCGGCGCGAGCGCCGTGACCGTGACACCGTGACCCTTCAGCTCCTGGTGCAGCGCCTCGGAGAAGGCGAGCACGTAGGCCTTGGCCGCTGCGTAACCGGCCGAATAGGGCAGCGGCTGCATTCCGGCGGTCGAGGCGACATTCAGGATCGCGCCCTGGCCGCGCGCGACCATGCCCGGCACGAAGGCGGAGGTGAGGGCGACCGGCGCCTCGACCAGCACGCGGACCTGCTCGAGCTCGCGCTCCGGTTCGGAGGCGTAGAACGCGCCGCCCGTGGCGAAACCGGCGTTGTTGATGAGCACGTCGACGGCGAGACCGAGCTTCTCGATCCTCGAGGCCAGTCGGCCGCGGGGAGCGGGCTTTGAGAGGTCGCAGACCATCGTGTGGGCCTGAATACCGTGGCGCTTGGTGAGCTCGGTCTTGAGCGCATCAAGGCGCTGCTTGCGGCGCGCGACGAGAATCAGGTTGTGGCCCCTGGCCGCCAGCTCGGCCGCGATCGCCGCGCCGATGCCGGCCGAGGCACCCGTGACCAGGGCGGCGGCGCCGGAGCGCGGCTGGGGCAGACTCACCGCCGGCCTCCGGCTGGGACGTGAGGGTGCTCGGCACGCGGCGCCACGATCCTCAGAAACATATGGCATCACGCATTGGCGAGGGGCCCGCGACCTGCGGCCCGCGAGCCCGTACCACCGCGAGCGCTTGGGTAGACTCGGCCCTCGAGGGCGCGTAGCTCAGTGGGAGAGCGCTCGCTTCACACGCGAGAGGTCGCTGGTTCAAGCCCAGCCGTGCCCATCACGAAAGACCTGTAAAACGGCACGTTTGTTGGTTGTCCTCGATGCCTGATTGCAGACCTCGGGCCGCGAAACAGCTCGAGGTGCAATTGGGGTGCCCCCTTTGGTGGGACGCGGTGGCCTTAGAGAGGTTGCGTGTACAGCTGCGGCGGTGTACACCCAGGGGCTCAGCGACAACAGGAGGTGGCCCCATGAAACTCAGTCTCGCAATCCGTCGTCAGAAGACTGGTGCCGCAATCACTGGCGTGAGCGTCACCGGCGCATCGGTCGTCGGCCCTCGCTTGTTGGGACCGTCTGCCATGGCTCCGCTCGCGATTGCGGCGTCCGCGGTTGGGGCGCTTGCCATTGGTCGGCTTGCGATCGCAGATGCGGTGATTCGCAAGCTCCGTGCGGGGGAGATCGAGATCGGATCGCTGAAAGTCCGCGAGCTCGAGGTCGCCGGCCAGCGGTGGCCCGGGAGCCTGCCGTCGTCAACGGGCTAGTGGACTGCGGTTGGGGCGGCCGGCGATCGCTCCTCGCGCGTCGCGACAGCGCTGGTGTGGCGTGTCGTCCCCGTCCCGGTTTGCTGATGGTTACGGGGTCGACGCGGCGATTCTCATTCCTCACGGGTGGTAGGGTCCGCGTGTACGTATCGTGAGCCGGGTAACCGAGGCGGCGAACGTCGAATCTTTCCGGAGAGAGACGCATGAGCCAGGATGAGAAGACCTTCGACGGGCAGTGCTACTGCGGTGCTGTCAGGATTGTCGTTATGGGGGATCCGGTGGGCGCCGGCTACTGCCACTGCGCCTCCTGCAGGAGCTGGTCCGCCGGCCCGGTCAATGCATTCACGCTCTGGAAGCCCGAGGCAGTCAAGGTGACTCAGGGAGAGGACCAAATCGGCGAGTACCACAAGAACGAGCGGAGCTATCGCCAGTGGTGCAAGGTCTGCGGCGGCCATTTGCTCACCCGGCACCCGCAGTGGGATCTGGTCGATGTCTATGCAGCGACGATTCCGTCGTTTCCCTTTGCGCCTGGAGTGCACGTCAACTACGAGTCGACGGTGCTGCCCATGAAGGATGGCCTGCCGAAGCTCAAGGACTTCCCCGAGGAGCTGGGCGGCTCCGGCGAGCCGCTCGCCGAATAGCGCCGTGACCCGCAGGCGACCAATGGGCCGGGACAGCTCCCGCGCAGTTCGGGTTCCCTGGTATCACATTCGTCATCGGCGAACACCCCGCTGAGCAATGGCGAGGTCACTGCTCTGTCACGGATGGAGCAAGGATGCGTCTGTTCCCGAGAACGAGCCGCATCACCAGCGGCAGGCGGCGGAATCGTTCGGGTCGGATCCCGAGCGTTATGACCGGGCCCGGCCGCGCTATCCCGACGTCTTGATCGAGCGCATTGTCGCTGCGACCCCTGGACGGCTCGTTCTCGACGTGGGCGTTGGTACTGGCATTGTGGCGCGGCAGTTTCAGGCGGCCGGTTGCCAGGTGCTCGGTGTCGACCCTGACGCACGGCTGGCCGAGTTCGCGCGGCACAGCGGAGTGGAGGTCGAAGTGTCGACCTTCGAAGCCTGGGAGGCTGCAGACCGAGAATTCGACGTGGTCGTTTCGGGCGAGAGTTGGCATTGGGTGGACCCGGTTGCGGGGGCGGCGAAGGCGGCCGAGGTGCTGCGGCCCGGTGGCCGGTTGGCTGTGTTCTGGAACACGGGCCAGCCGCCAGCGGGCCTCGACGAAGCCTTCGCCGAGGTCTATCGCCGAGTCTTGCCGGAGTCGCTCGTCGCCCGCCTGGGGAAAAGCTCGATCGAAGAGGCGCACTCAGCTATGTGCGCCAAGGCGGCTGACGGCATGCGGGCGACTGGCGCGTTCGATGAGCCGGAGCAGTGGCGGTTCGAGTGGGCCCAGTCCTACACGCGTGACGAGTGGCTGGACGCGCTGCAGACGAGCGGCGGCGCCATTCCGGAGAGCCAGTTGGCCGATCTGCTGGAAGGCGTCGGGGACGCGATCGACGCCCGCGGCGGGAGCTTCACGATGAACTACGTCACGTTCGTAGTCACCGCGGTGCGGCACTCGTAGGAGCGCCTACTACCGGAGCGAGAGGGCTGGAGCGGGGCGTGGCGGCGCTCGCGGCTCGGCTCGCTTGAGCCGTCAGTCGCCGGTCGTATCCGCCACACAACCGAAGCAGGGCTGACACCGCCCCGACGTCGTCGCCCTGCTCGTCGCCAATCTCGAGACTCGCGGCGCCGATTAGAAACTGCCGGCGAGCGGATCGCATCTCGGCCGTCAAATCGTCGCCAATCCGATCGCGAGCTTCGTCACGCCACCGACGCGAATGCGATTGTGCCCGGACCTGCTGGATCAGGACTGAACTCGCGATCAGCTCCGCCGACGTGCGCGGGATCGACAGCACCGAGGTCATACAAGCAGTCGACCGGCGGTCCGCCGCGATGATCCCGCCGCCAGCCTCAGGTTGACGCTGCCTCCGGGTGCACGGTGGGCATGAAGCGGGATCCGCGTGGCGCGGTGTGAGCCCTGACCGCTGGCTCAGCGCGGCACTAGCATGACGGCGAGCTGCGCGATGCAGGTGAGCGAGCCGTCCTTCGGCGAGAAGGCCGTGGCCTCGAGCGTGCCCCACTGCGCGTGGGTCACCGTGTAGGGAACCGTCGCCGTCCAGGTGCCGCCAATCGCGGTGACGTGGACGCTGCTCAGCCGCCGGCCGTCCGCGCCGCGGATGCCGAGCTGGAACTGGTGCTCGAAGACGTTGCGCTCAGTGCCCGTCGCGGTGATCCGTCCCGGCCGCCTGATCGTGTGCCGGAACGTGAGGCACCGCGGCGGGGACCCGTTCGGGATGTAGCTGGCCGCGCCCGGCGGGCCCGCGTGCCACATCTTGATCTCAAGGTGGCCGGAGTCCGCCACGCGGTACTGGACGTACTTGTAGCGCCGTTCGAACCTGAGCGTGACGGTCAGCCCGCCGGCCGCAGGACGGACCGACACGTGGATGCCGTAGCGGACGTAGCCTCTCGCCGTCCCGACCGCGGACGCGCCACAACGCGCGCCGATGAACAACGTCGCTCCGGTGACCGTGCTCGGATCGCCGGATGGGTGCGTGACGGCGGTCAAGGTCACGCCGCCGTCGCCAACCGACGCGCCCGAGAACCCGATGACGACGCGCACGTACGCGGTGCTGTTGATGTCGGCCCGCACACCGGTGGCGACTAGGCGCGTACAGCTATCGGCGGCCGCGCTCAGCGGCAGGACGGTCGCCGCCGCACTGGCGGCGATCGCCGCCAGCGCACCGAGGACCGCGATCCGCGTACGCCGTATCTCACCGTGCACTCGGACGGGGCGTCCCGCGACGGTGACGGTCCATCTCTGGTCGGGCATCGAAGCTCCGTGCGTGACTCGGGCGGTAATGGAGCGATCGTGCCGCGGGAGGGACCGCCTGCCATCCGTACTCGCCCCCACCGGCCGTCCGGGAACTTCCCGGACGCTCGCGCCCCGCCGGGTGCAGAGCGAGGTCTCGGTGCGGTCGGTCCGGGCCTCGATGATCCGGGGCCGTCGGGCGTCGATCGCGCACCAGCACATCGCGCTCCGGGGACTGTGGTTCCCAACTCGTGGCCGAATCCATGCCGCCCAACGGCATTGACGGAGTCGAGCCGTGTGGGGATCGCGACGTGCTTCTCAAAGATGTCGCCGTCGCGAGCGACCGGAACGAAGCGGAAGACATCGCCGCCGTCGCTCGCCATTGCGCGGAAGGCGGGCACTCGCCGGATCGCATCCGCCGCCAAGCCGCCCATAACCGGCGACTGGATTGGCGACCTTCGGCGCGTTCGCGGTTTCCGGTTGAGAGCCGATGCGGACAGAGCGCTTTAACCTTCCGGAGCCGGCTGGCCCGCGCGATCGCAACGGCGACGATCCGGTCGTCACGATCCGGCCGGCCGATGGCGCTGGCGTACGAATCGGATTCGCCCACGAGCATCCTCTGGTCGTCGGCGAGTCGGCGAGTCGGGGCGGATCACTGCAACCCTCGCAATCAGGTCGCAGACCTCGTCGCCCGCGTCCCGAGCAACTCCGCGCCTCGAGACACGCCCCGTTCGCGGAAGGTTGAGCCCCGGATCAACACTCAGGCGGCGAGCACTGGTCCCAACCGCCGCTCCAGAGCAGCGCGAGGCAGTGCGCCGACAACGCGATCGATCTCGTGACCGTCCCGGAGCACGACCAGCAACGGGATCGACTGCGCCCCGAACCTGCCGGCTAGTCCTGGGCTCGCCTCGACGTCGACCTTCACGACCTTGAGGTGCCCTACGTGACTCTTCGCGAGGTCCTCAAGTACCGGAGAGATCATCCGACAGGGACCACACCATGCCGCCCAGAAATCGACCACAACAGGAACAGACGCGGTGGTCTCGGCAGCAAACGTGTCGCTGTCGGCGTCCACGACCCACGGCAGCGTGGACTTGCACCGTGGGCATCGCGGGACTCCCTGCGCGATCGGCCCGACGCGATTCCGCGCGTTACAGGTCGGGCAGTCGATGATGGTCATCATCACCAGGTTAGAACCCGGCCGGGCCGCGGTTGTCTCGCCCCCCGATCAGCCGGATGAAGGCGGCTCCGGACGCATCCCTGCCGCGACGCGAAGGGCGTGCGTCAAGCGGTCAATCGAGACGATCAGAACGTCGTGCTCGACGCGCTCGACGCCCCACGCACGGACGAGGCACATGACGCCGAGGGCACCGTTGCGTGCCCATCGTCGCCGGCGTCGTGACAGCCAGGCCGCCTGCTCCCGCACCCGAGCGAGATGGCGCTGGTCGTACGTACTGGTCTTCGTCTCGATCGCGAGGGCAAATGCCCGTCCGGGGCGATCGCGACCGAGTCGATGTCCTCTCTGCCCTGCCACGGCAATCAGTGCCGTAGCCGCAGCCTTTCGCCCGGTCCTCCGAGCGAGCGCCGACTCGACTGCCGCGCAAGTGAAAGCCAGCGGCGGGCGTAAAGGCACAGCGCGAGGGCTCCTTGCCGTTACCGCACCAGCTATTCGCTCGGGCGTCCGCCAATCATGCGCTCCCCGCAGCGCCGCGGTTCGATGCAACTGTCCACGCCCGGACCGGCGGGTTCGTCGGGGCGGATCCGGTAGGGCTCGGTTGGAGGTGTCGCTACGTCGCGATGCGTCCGATTCGCTGCACTAACCGCTCGTCAGAGTCGTCGCGCTCCTCGATGAGACCGATACGTGCGCACAGTCGTAGGCTGCGGACGTTGTCGCGCGCGACGACCGCACGGACGATCGGCACCCGCTGGCGTTCGGAGACGTCCGGCAGCAGCCCCTCGAGCAGGTACCGGCCGAGCGTCACCGGGCGGCCATCGTCGTCGAGGGGCTCGACCTCGGCGAGGCCGCGCCCTGAAGGTCCGTGCTGACAGCGGCGCTCTCCAGGTCGGTCGACGTCACGAGCTCACCGCTGTCGCGTACGAACTCCTCCTCGTGCGAGCCGACCGCGACCAGCCCGAGGTCGTCCAGCTCGAGACCGACGATTGTGTGATCGGTGTGCGGCCGGCGCCAATCGTGGTAGTCAGCCAGCCTGGTCTGGATGAACGTCTCGACGTCGTCCTGCGGTAACGCTTCACACGCGAGAGGTCGCTGGTTCAAGCCCAGCCGTGCCCATCCCTAGAAGCCGCTGCAAGCGCTGACAGCAACCGACGTATATTTACGGCAGTTCTGAGACGCAAACCGGCAGCTGCGATATGGCCGCAGCCGGCACAGGCCAGTAAGGGCAACGCGCCGGGCCGCGCGGTCCTCAGCCGGCGGCGGCGGTGCGCGTAGATGGGTGGATCTTGAGCATTTCGTCGATCGCTTCGGCCTCGAGTGGGCGAGCGAACAGGAATCCCTGACCCGAGTCGCAGTGCTCGCGCTGCAGGTCTCGCAGCTGGGATTGCTCCTCGATGCCCTCGCCGAGTGTCTCGAGGCCCAGCGTCTTGCCGAGCTGCACGAGCGTGTGGATCAGCGCCTTGGACTCGCTCGATGAGGCGATCGCGGAGATGAACGAGCGGTCGATCTTCAGCGCGTCGACGGGGAACTGGCGCAGGTACGCGAGCGAGCTGTAGCCGGTGCCGAAGTCGTCGATCGCGATCCGCACGCCGAGCGCCTTGAGCTGCATTGAGCCTGCTCGCGGCGGCGTCGGCGTCGCGCATCAGCGTCGTCTCGGTGATCTCGAGCGTGACCGTGCGTGGGTCGAGGCCGGTGATCGCGAGCGTGTCGGCGACCTCGTGGACGAGGTCGGTGTCGTCGAGCTGGCGGGCGGAGACGTTGATCGAGATCCCCAGCGGACGGCGCTGGCGGTGCCAGGCCGCCGCCTGTCGGCACGCCGTTCGCAGCACCCAGCGGCCGATCGGGACGATCAGCCCGGTCGCTTCCGCGAGCGGTATGAACGTGTCCGGCGGGATCACGCCGCGGATCGGGTGGCGCCAGCGAATCAGCGCCTCGACGCCGGTGATCGTCTCGCTCTGCAGGTCGAACGTCGGCTGGTAGAGC
Organism: uncultured Solirubrobacteraceae bacterium; assembly: GCA_963725515.1. GTDB lineage: Bacteria > Actinomycetota > Thermoleophilia > Solirubrobacterales > Solirubrobacteraceae > Palsa-465. The sequence goes on from CAVRZB010000011.1 coordinate 58,808, forward strand.
AGGAAGAACTGGCCGGCGTCGAGCGCGTCCTTGAGGTCCATCTCGAGCTGCGAGCCGGTCTTGCGCTGCTGTCTGCATCCCGGACTCGAACACGATCCAGCGGTTCTTGCCCGCGCCTTTGGCCTCGTACAGCGCGAAGTCGGCATCGCGGAGAAGCTCATCGGCCGAGCCTCGCTGCCCGAGCGCGATCCCGACACTCGCGGTCACCGACAGGGTCCGCCCTTTGGTCGCTCGCAGGTCGACTGGCTGGCTGAGTACCTGGCAGATGCGCTCGGAGACGAGCTCGGGCCCGGCGTCGAGCGTGAAGTCCTCGAGCAGCACGACGAACTCGTCCCCGCCGAGCCGTCCAACGGTGTCAGCCTCGCGCACGACACCCAACAGGCGCGAGGAGACGACGCGGAGCAGCTCGTCGCCGGTCGCGTGACCGAGGCTGTCGTTGACGTGCTTGAAGTCGTCGATATCGACGTACAGGGCAGCCACCCGCTTGCCGGCTGCGGCGAGCCCGGCCAGCATCTGCTCTGCCCGGTCGATCACCAGCACTCGGTTGGGCAGGCCTGTCAGGGCGTCGTGCAGCGACTGGTAGCTGAGCCGCCCTTGGGTCCGCAGCAGGTCCTTCTGCGCCAGGAACTGGCGGACCGAGACGAGCGTTGCGAGCAGCACGGCAGCGATCACGAGGCTGAGGTCGCGATGGTCGACGATCAGCAGTCCGAAACCGAGCGCAACCGCGATGTACGGCGCCCAGCTGGCCCGACGTCGCGGCGGCTCGGTCGACTGAAGTCGGTCGCCGGTTCGGGACGAGGATTGGGCCGCGCCCGCAACCGCGAACAGCGCGATCGAGACCATCCACAGCGAATCGACCGGATCTCCGCCCTGATAGCTCGAGTGCAGCGTGATGTAGCCGTAGACGAGGTCCGCGGTCACGAAGAACAGCAGTCCCGCCGCCACGAACCGAAGCGCGCGCACGCTCGAGGCCGCCGGCCGGCGCAGCAGCACCGCAGCCCAGGCCGACGAGCAGGACCATATCGCCGACCGGATACGCGATCGAGATCGCCGTCTCCAGCACGTCCGGGCCGCTTTGGACGACAGTCGGCCCAAGCACGACGTAGATCACGACCGCCGAGCCGCCGATCGCCACGACCGCCGAGATCCAAGCCCAGCCGCAATCGTTCGGAGAAAGCAAGGCGGCCCGCCGCAGAAGCGCAACAGCCCCCACAAGCATCAGCGGATAGAACAACAGATAGAACGCGTCAGCGACCGACGGATAAGGCTTGCTGCCCGCCAGCTCGTACACCGTCCACGCGACGTCGCCAGCCAGATAAGACGACGAACGCGAGCGCCAGCAGACGCCAAGCCGACCGCAGCCGCGGCTGATCAGCACAGCGCCGCGAAGCCGCCACAGCCGCCGCGATCGCCGCGACGTCCACCGGATAGAAGAACACATCACCGATCAGCTCGCGGTGCCCCGCCGGCCAGCGAAACAGCTGCCAGCCGGCGTAAACAGCGAGCAGCGAGCCCATGCCGACAGCCATCGGCACCCAGCGAGCGCGAGCCCCCGCACTCAGCGGCCGGCCGGTGCTACAGATCGCCGTAGCCCCGATCGAGCTCCCGTTCGACCCTTGTTCCCTCGCGGCGACCGGCACCCGTCGTGACCGCGTGGAGCACAAGTGACTCATACACCCGCCATCGGCTTGGCAGTCTCACGACGACTCCGTAACCGTCCGCGAGACTAACCGTAAAAACCCGCGCCACGATCGTCACGCTGCACACCGGCACGACTGTCACCTCACCTTGTGGCCCGGCCGCGGTGATAAGGACAGTCGGTTACCAGGTGCCGCCGGTGGGGCAGGCGCCCATCATGCCTTCTGGTTCGGCGACTTCGACCCGATCGTCGACGAGATCGAGGCCTTCGTGACCGGCCTGCGAGCCCCGGCACGCGTCGAACGGTCGCTGGCCAGCGTTCTGTTCACGGACATTGTCCGCTCCACCGAGCGGGCTGCCGAGCTGGGCGATCGGCGCTGGCGCGATTTGCTGGAGCGTCATGATGCTGTCGTTCAGGAGCAAGTCACGACTTTCCGCGGTCGCGTGGTGAAGTCTCTCGGGGACGGAACGCTCGCCGTATTCGATGGACCCGCCAGGGCGGTGCGGTGTGCCGAGAGCATTCGCGACGAGCTCGGCCGCGTGAGCGTGAGTGTGCGCGCGGGTATTCACACGGGAGAGTGCGAGCTGATCGGCGATGACCTCGGCGGCATGGCCGTGCACATCGCCGCTCGAGTGATGGGATTCGCGGCGGCAGACGAAATACTCGTATCGAGCACCGTCGCGGACCTCGTGGTCGGGTCCGAGCTCAAGTTCGAGGACCGCGGCACATACACGCTCAAGGGGGTACCCGGGCAGTGGCGACTCCTGGCGGTCGAGTCAGAGCGACGTGACACACCGCCCGTCGAGCTCCCCGGCCCGCGCGAATCGATGCGCCGGTCCGACCGTCTCGCCGTAGCGTTGGCTCAGCGCATGCCCGGTGCGATGCGGGCCGTTGCCCGGGCGACCCGGACCACCTAGGAAGTCGACCCAACCGCGAGCAACCGCCGGCCGGGCCACCGCCGCAACCGACCTGGCGCAACTCCGTTTCCGGTGCCGCTATCCCCCCCTTGCGTGCGAGGTGCATTTCGGAGCTTGCCCTCGGTCGGAGGGCTCCGGGTCCGGGACGGCAGCTGTGGCGATCGTCCCGCCGGTCGCCCCGGTCACCGCGTCGCTCGTGACACGGTGAGGCGACAGAGCCGGCTATGCCGGGGCTGGTCGGGGTTTGGCTTGGGCGCCGGGTTGGACTGTGGGGATGCCTCGGGTGAACGGGAGCGCGAGGAGTGCGAGGAGCGCGAGGATGGCCTCGGCGGCGCGGAGCCCGTCGATCTGGCTCTTCTCGTTCTGCTTGACGATCTCGTCGGCGGTCGCGGTGGGGACTTTCGCCTTTTGCAGCGCAGCCTTGGCGTCGGCCTCGGACATGAACGGCACGCCGCCGGCGAGCTGGGTCTGCGCCTGGGCGACGACGCTGCCAGGAACCTTGGGGTTGTTCTCGATACCGGTGAAGAACGACGCGGTCATCGCGGAGATGAGCACCGCGCCGGCAAGTGCCGTGCCGATCGACGCGCCGAGCTGGGTGCCGGTGTTCTGAAGGCCGCCGACCTCGCCGCTCTTCTCGTCGGGCACCGCTGACACCGTCACGGCGCCGAGCTGGGAGGCCATCATCCCGAGACCGGAGCCGGCGAGCAGCAGCGGCCACGTGACGATCTCCGGGCCGACGCCATCGTCGAGCAAGGCGACCAGGAGCACGAGGCCGGCGAACAGCATCATGAATCCGAGCCGGACGACCCGCCGCGGTGACGCGTTGGGGCGCAACTTGGGGACGCCGACTGCGAACAGGAGCAGGGACAGCGACAGCGGCAGCAGCCGGACGCCGGTTTCGACCGCCGAGATCCCGAGTGCGACCGACAGGAACAGTGGCACAGTGAAGAAGAGCCCCGCTTGGATCAGAAACATGAAGAGGAACGACATGACGCCACTGCGCAGTTGGAGGTTGCGCAGCATCGCGGGGTCGATCAGCGCGCCGTCACCGCGCTTGATACGACGGTCCTCCCACCACACGAACAGCACCAGCACCAGGGCGCCGGCGAAGATCAGCCAGATCACCGGGGAAAGCCCGAACCACTCGGGAGCGTCCGGCTTCGGCTGTACGAGGCCCCACGTCCCGGCCTTCAGAATTCCGAGCACGATCGCACCGAGCCCGAGCGCGGACAGCGCCGTGCCGACGAGGTCAAGCCGGGCACCTTCCTCCGCCGGCGTGTCCTTCATACGGCGAGTCAGGAGGAGGATCACCAGCACGATGACTACCTCCCCGGCGAACACCCAGCGCCACGACGCGTAGGTGGTGAACAGGCCGCCGACCAGCGGTCCCAGCGCCGCGGCGATCGCGCCCGCAGCGGCGACCAGCCCATAGGCGCGCGGACGGTCGGGCTTGCCAAAGTTCGACGCGACCAGCGCCACGATCGCCGGCATGATCAGCACAGCGCCGAGCCCCTCCAGGCCCGACCAGCCGATCATCAACACGGTCAGATTCTGCGACAGCGCAGTGGTCAGCGAACCGCAGGCGTAGATGATGCACCCGATCGCGAACGCCCGCTTGCGCCCGATCATCTGACCAACCTTCCCGCCGGTGATCATCAGCGACGCCATCACCAGCGTGTAGAGCGTGATCGCGGTCTGGATCCCCGTCACCGTCGTCCCGAGATCCTTGGCCACCGTGGCGATCGCCGTGTTCATGACCGTCGTGTCCAGAGCCATGACGAACTGCCCCGCCGCCAGCGTCATCAGAACGATCCCCGCCGCGCCGGCGGCCTTCGCCGCTCCCCCGCTCACCGCCGGCGCCCCCGCCGACGTTCCAGCTTGCGCGTCGGCACTCATCCGCGCACCTGACCAATCCCGACCGATCCGGCGCTCGCGGCCGCTCGCGGCACCGCCGGTGGCACGAGGTGAGCTAGGGGCCCGATCAGTCCGGTGGCGGACGGCTGACCCGGAGGAGGATGCTTCGTTCTAGGTGAGTGGTGGCAGGCCATCAGCGATCAGTTTGGCGGCGAACACGAGGAACAGCACCGCCATGACGGCGTTGTTGTGCTGGCCGAGCCAATTCTTCATCTCGTCCAACTGGGCCTTTGCGTCCTGGCCACCGAGCAGGTAGTAGACGACGGGCCCCGCGATCGTGAGGCTGGCGATGACGACGAAGACGATCAACGAGCCTACGGTGTCGCCGGTCGAGAGGCCGAGTGCGGCCAGCGCCGCGCCGGCCGCGGCCGCGAGCATCAGGTTCTTGGGATTCACGCCGGCCAACAGAAGGCCAAGCCCAAGCGCCTTGACGGGTTTCAGGGTATCGATGCCCGCCATCCATTTCGGCATCTCGGGCTCGGTGCCAGCTGCCGGGCGATGGCGCCAGTTGCGCACAGCCAGCAGCAGGAAGAGCACGCCGAACACGATCTTCCCCCAGGCGATCGTGTCTGAGGTCGTGCTGTCGGTGGCCGCGTTGGCCTGGTCGGCTGCGACGTAGGCGACGCCACTGACGACGGCCAGCGCCACGACCCAACCCAGCAGGAACATCAGTCCGTTCACCCGTGCCCGTTGCGAGAACAGCATCAGGGTGACCGCGATGATCGGCACGGGGCTGATCGCGACGCCGACGGCAAACGTCAGGACCCCGCTGATTCCCTTGCCCATCTAATTGACCCTTCGGCTGGGAGCGCGAACCGCGCTCGCTCGGTAGTGGATCTCATGATCAGCGCAAGCCGCGAGGCACGCGTCATCCAGATCAGGTGACGAAGAGCCCGCGGTCGGACGTCGCCGATCTTGAGCACACGCCGGCCTGACGGCCGTCGCGCCGGTGGGCCGGCCGGACGGAAGAGCTCTCCGGGCGCGCGGGTCCGTCCGCGCCCCGGAGCGTCAGGGAGGGGGCAATCTTCCCCTGACGGTCGGCCGAGGATCGCAAGCGTCCGGCCCGGCCCCAAGAACATCGTGTCGCTGGGCTAAAAGCTGCAGGGAGAGCGGGCTCCGCCTGCGCGGACGCAACTTGAGCGCAACGGCCGTGGCGGCAACGGACGCGACCGTCAAGAGGCTGGAGGCCCGCGCTCAGAAATTGACGGACGTTCGGAGTAGTCGGACCAACAGGCGCGAGGCTCCGACGTAATTCTCACGCTGCTCTCCGCTTGCGCTCACAGAGAGGACGCATGATCGAGCACCCAAGCACGATCCAGAAGGAGATCAGATGAGGAATATCAGGTCCATGCTCATAACCAGCGCCGCGGTCGGTGCCGCGGCAATCGGTGGCGGGGCGATCGCCAACGCGGCCACCACGACGACAACGACGGCGCCGTCGACGGCAACGCCGACCGCGCCCAACCAGGGACCGCCTGCGTTCAATCCCTCCAAGGGCGGGCACACGTTCAACGGCAAGACGGAGACGCTCTTGACCGGTGACGTGGCAGCGAAGGTGCGCGCCGCTGCGCTGGCCAAGGTATCCGGCACAGTGCAGCGCGTAGAGACCAACGTGGATGACAGTGCCCCGTACGAGGCCCACATCGTCAAATCCGATGGGACCCAGGTCATCGTTGAGGTCAACCACGACTACAGCGTGTTCTCGGCGCGGACCATGGGCGGTCACCGCTAGGCCGGCGAAGGCTCAATGCGGGCCGACCCGGAGTCCAGGAGACCTGGGTGGACCGAGGAGAAGAGTCTGCGTACGGAGGGCCCCACCCAGGCGGTGGGGCCCTCCGCGCGCCTGCTCAGGCTGCCGCTGCGATCACATCACGGCGACGACGAATTGGTGGTCGGTCCCCTTGCCGGTCGTGTTCATCGTGAACACGCCAATTCCGCCATCGAAGTTGCATGCGCTTCCGAAGCTGGTGTTGACGCTGATCAGGCCTGCCGTGAAATCCTCGCCCTGCAGGGTCGCCACGATCGGCGCGAAGTTACCTGGAGAAGGCGTCATGTGGAGACAGTACGCGCCTGTCCCGATCTTGTGGACAGCGATCGCGGTGCTGCCGCCCTTCGTGACGACCGTGCCGTCGGAGTTCACGAACGCGAACCCACGGGCGGAACCCGGGATTCCCAGCCGGCCCTGCGGTCCGAGCCGGCCCTGCGGCCCCGGCTGCCCTCGTGGCCCGGTGATGGCCCACCGCCGACTCGAGTCGTTGTGAGCGCATCTGCGGGCGATGTAGAGCCCCCCGCCGCTGTGGTGCACACAGGCGGTGATCGTATTGGAGGACTGTCTCGTCGCCGCGTAGGCACCGCCCGCCAGGCCAACGATCACGGCGACGACCGCGAGTCCAAGGGAAGGCGTCAGATGCAGTCTTGCAAAGGTCAAGGTTGTCCCCTTTCAGTCAAGGAATTACGCGCCTCAGGAAGCTGAGGTCGCCCGATCGGCGGTTCTTCCTCAGTCCCCCGGCTCGCCGTAGATGAAGTCGTCCATCGCGACGACGTCGCGCCGACCGGTTTCGTTCTGACCGGGGATGGCGGTACCGGAGGTGATGCGCACCTTGGCCACGCGCGCGTGGAGGAATCGCACGCCGAGGAACGAGAGCGTCTCGTTGCCCGGGCTCACCGGCACATCGAACTCGGCCAGCCGTCGCCCGTGCACGTCGTAGTAGGCGATTTCAGTGCCCGGGCGGTCGACGTCGGTGAACACGGCACCGAAGCCGTTGGTGGTCGCCGGCGTGCTCGAGCCCGGGACGAAGAAGCGCACGGTGACTTTGTTTGAGCGTATTGCCGTGAACAGCCTTTGCGGGCTGAAGGGACGGAAGAGGCTCGAGTACGTGGCATTCAGGTTGTCGAACTCGATCGGTGCCACGCCGGCGTTCGCGCTGACCTGGACGGCGCGGCCTGGCGTGCTGAAGATCACGCCGCGCGGAGAGTTGTGGTTGAAGAAGTCAAGGGGCAGGTTGTTGGGAGCCGCAAAGGCGTCCGGGACGCCGTCCCAGTTGATCTCGCGGCGGCCGGACCCGACCGAGCCCGACATGTTGGGGTTGAGATTGCCGAGGTCGGCGCGGTAGGCGTCGACCGCGGACTGGATCGCCGCCGGACTGGTGCCGGCGGCCTGCTCGAGGCTAAGCGCGGGCGGGTCGGCGTGTGCGCCCGCCGCGGCGGGGGCGGCCAGGGCCACGACGGTCGTGGCGACGGCCAGGCTGATGCGCGAGAGTTGAGGGGCCATGGGGAGGACCTCCATGTTCGGTTGTGGGTGTCTGATGTCCGACCGCTTTCGGCCGTGCATCCCCAAACACCGGCTGACGGGCGAACCTTCCAACGGAGTTGCGGACCGCCGCTCAAACTGCGTGCTCATCGCGTACGCGCCCGAGCAGCCCGGCACGACGCGCCGCTCCGGCCGGCGATCCGGAGCCCTGACCTTTCAGCCCTGTATGAGCACGTCGGGAAGCTGCCGCCGGGAAGTGATGTCGAGCTTGCGGAAGGCGCGTCCGAGATGGGTTTCCACCGTCTTCTCGGTGACGAACAGCGTTTGGGCGATCTCCCGGTTGGTGCTGCCCGTCGCAGCGATCTCCACCACGCGCCGCTCGCTGGGAGTCAGGGAGTCAGCGCCGATGTGCTCGGTGGTCCGGGGCCGAACGCCGATTGCCGCGAGCTCGGCCCGCGCACGGCGCTCCAGGGCTTCGGGCGCCGCAGCGAGCGGCCAGCGCGAGCGCCTCGAGCAGAGGCTCCCGGGCGGCGGTGCGCTGTCCGGCGGCGCGGAGCGTCGCGCCGAGGTCGACCAGCACTCGCGCATGCTCTAGCCGCGCCGGCGAGGCAGCCAGTACGTCGAGCGCCGCCACGAGCCCTTCCGGCCGTTCCGCGGGGGGCCCGACGAGCGCCTGGGCGCGCAGCGCGATGCCGATCGCGCGCCGCGCGCCGAACGACCGGGCGCGGTGCACCTCGTCGGCGGCCAGGCTGCGAGCCTCGCCGTGGCGGTCGAGCTGGGCCAGCGAGAGGGCCGCCGCCGAGCGCCACGGGAGCATGGCCGGGTTCTCACCGCCGAATGCCGGGTCGTCGAGCGCGCAGCCGCGGAGCTCCTCGATCGCGGCCTCGTGGTTGCCGGCCGCGGCATCGAAGCACGCCCGAGGCGTAGCGCAGCTGGGAGCTCGACGTGAACTCCGCGTCGTAGCGAACGCCGGTCCGATCGATGAGCCGGCGCAGGGAGTCGGGGGTCTCGTCGCGATCGAGGCCCGCGAGCACCGCCGCCGATACCGCCAAGACGAGGAACCTGGCGCCGAGCAGTTCGGGGGCGAGCTCGATCGCCGCCTGCGCGTCTTCCTGGGCCGCGGGAAGGTCTCCGCAGCGCACCGCGATGAGCGCCCGAAGCGCCGACATTGTCACGCACGGTCAGCGCCGCGCCCCGCGCCCGGGCGTGCGCGAGGATCTCGTCCGTGCCCCGTCGGGCCGCGTCGAGACCATCCGCCACCGCGAGGGCGGCCAGGGCCAAGTTCGCCCAGTTCTCGCCGCGCTGGGGCTCGAGCGGGAGGCCCGCCGCGATCGCGCGCTCTGCGAGGTCGATGGTGGTGGACGCCGAGCGCAGGTACAGCACCTCGTTCATCGCCAGCGTGGCGAGCGTGGTCGCCTGCAGCACATCGCGGGCCGGGCCGCCCGGATCTCGCAGGGCGGCGATCGCCGCTTCGGCCTCGTGCCGCGCCGACGCCGAGGTGGAGCTGAGGCCCAGCAGCGCAACCTCGAGCTGCTCGCGCGCCGGCTCCCCGGGCGGGAGCCGATCCTGGGCGCGGCGCAGGGTAGCCGCTCCTTCAGCTGAGCGGCCCCCGAAGAAGAGCATGCCGCTGAGCTCGATTGCCGCCGCCGCGATTGCGGTCGGGTCCTCGCCGCGCTCGACGATCTCCGACAGCGGTTCGATCGCCTCCGGCGCGCCGGCCCGAGCGCGCGCCTGACCGAGCTCGAGCAGCACCGCGTTCCGGTCTGCCGCAGGAGGAGGTTCGTCGATGGCGCGGCCGAGCAGGGCCGCCGCGCCGGCGGCATCGCCCAGGGCCAGCGCGGCGCGAGCGGCGTCTCGCAGCAGCGCCACCACCCCCGGGTCCTCCGCCGGCTCGGTGTGCATGACGTGAGCCGCGACCTGGCCGGCCGACGCGCCGCGCTCGCGCAGGATCCTTGCGGCCGCGTGATGCATCCGCTCACGCTGCGCGGGCGACAGATCGCTGTAGATCGCCCAGCGCATGATCGGATGGGTGAAGCGGACGATGCCGCCGGATTCCACGACACCGGCGGACACCAGCGCCGCCATCGCGGTCTCAAGCTCGGCGCCGGCGAGCCCAGCCAGCCGCCCGGCGTCGCCGATCTGGGTGCCGTCCCCGAGTGTGCTGAGCGCGCGAGCGAGCGTGGCCGCTTCAGGCGCGAGCCGCGCCAAACGGAGCAGCACCGCGTTGGCGACCCCGCGGGGAACTATTTGCGCGACCTCCGTCGCGGTGCCTGCGGTTGGTCTGAGGCCTTGGGCCGCCGCCTCCGCGAGCAGTTCGCCGAGCAGAAATGGATTACCGCCGGTTGCCTCTGCACACGCCCGGACGAACCGCTCATCTGGCTGCTCGGACAGCCGGATGGAGACCAGTTCGCGGATGGCTGTCGGCGACAGCGGCGAGAGACGCAGCAGTTCCGCGGCCCGGTCGGTGACGAGTGCCGCTGCGTCGGATGTGAGCACGGGATTGAGCGGCCGGGTCGCGAGGATGAGGGCGAGTGGCTGCTCCTCAAGGCGGCGTCCGACGAATCCGAGTGCACGCACCGACGATGCGTCGCACCACTGCAGGTCGTCGACCACGAGCACGAGCGGCGAGTCTGCCGCGAGGTTTGAGCAGAGCCAGTACAGACCGTGCTGCCACGCGTAGCCGGGATCGTTGGCCGACTGCCCTGACCCTCGCGCGGTCGACGCGGGCTCCGGCGAGGCGATGAGCACGTCCGCAGCCAGCGACGCGGCTCCCGCCAACCAACGGTCGCGCTCGCCGTCGTCGGCCGTCAGCAGTCGGCGCTCGAACAACTGGCGCATGACCCCGAACGGAAATCCCTGTTCGAGCTCCGTCGCCCGTGCACTGAGGAGGACGACGCCGAGCTCCGACGCGTGCTGTCGTGCCTCCTCGAGTAGTCGCGACTTGCCCATCCCCGCGGCGCCCTCGATGATCAGGACGCGCCCGGCTCGCTCCCGCACGGCGCGCACGACATCTCGCACGCGCTCCACCTCGTGCTCGCGCTCGAGCAGCGCGGCCGGCTGGGCGGCGGCGGACTGGTGCATGCGCCGCACGATCGTACGCGCCACGGGGGTGGGTCGCAAATGTTCGGGGATCGATGTCAGGGATGTGCCCGATGTGCGCTGCCACGCCCGAGCACAGAATGGCCGCCAGGCAATCCACACGCGGGAGACGGCATGACACTTGTCCGAGTAACGGTCCTCGCGGGCGTCTTCACGACGACCCAGAAGCAGGAAATCGTCGAGCGCGTCACCGACGCGATGGTCGCGATTGAAGGCGAGAACATGCGCCAGACGATCTGGTGCGTCGTCGAGGAGGTCGCCAGCGGTGAGTGGGGCGTCGGCGGGCGGCCGCTGACGGCAGATGACGTCAAGGCGCTCGCGCGGGCCAGGCCGATCAGATCGCTGCAGAGATGAGGACTTCGATGCCCGACCAGGTCACCGCACCGTGGGACGCTCGCCCTCGATCACGCGCGGGTGGCACGTCTCGCGATCCCCGCCCGGCCGCGACGCCGCAAGTGCTTGACCCTGATCGTCTCCCAGATCACATCGATCGGCTCTACCGCGCCGCGTGGGCGCTGTGCGGTTCGCGACAGGACGCCGAGGATCTCGTGCAGGAGACGTTCGTCAACGTGCTCAAGCGGCCCCGCGTCCTGCGCCACGGCAACGAGATCGCCTACCTCCTGCGAGCGATGAGAAACACGTACGCAAACGGAAGGCGGGCTGCTGCGCGGCGACCCCAAACCCGCCAGCTATTCGAAGAGGATGCGCCGGTGGATGAGGGCAGAGACGAGGGGCGCGAAATCATGCAGGCAATTGCCGCCGTGCCCGCTCCATACAGAGACGCGGTGATCGCGGTCGACCTGCTCGGCCTGTCCTACCGAGAGGCCGCCCGCTCTCTGCGCACTCGCGAGGCGACGATCACGACACGCCTGCACCGCGGACGGCAGCACATCGCACGCCAACTGAGCGGCGAAACCACTTCGCATTCGTGACGGCGCCGGCGGTCCTAGGGCGCGCCACACAGCGCCCAGCCTGTTAGCTGCTCGCACTGAGTCCCGCCCCTACACCACCCGTGGCCACCCGGGATGACCTACCGGGGGGCTCCCGGAGCAGCACCGCGACCTGTGCGACGCGCGCTTCGAGTCGCCGTAGCTCTTCCAGGTGCAAGCCCACCCAGGCGCACGCGAGCGCCGCGATCGTGGTCGTCGGCTGCCCGTGCGCGGCGGAATCGCGAACCGCTGAGAGCAGCGTTGCGTGCTCGAGTGGATCGAGCGCCTCTGGCCGCGGTAAGGCCGCACGCGAGTCCACGGATTGACCGAAGGCAACGTACCAGACCCGCAGGGCCTCGACTTCGGACAGCAGGTAGGCCGTGGTCCGCGGCCGCGGCGTGTCGCCGATCTGTTCGGCCAGGGTGTGCAGCGCGTCGGCGGTCCGTCGAATGCGTGCGGTCGCTGTGACGAGACGCGAGACCTCGGCCGCCCTGGGGTCCGCGCTGGGGCGCTCCGCGATGCGTTGGCGTATCGCGGCATCGAGGCGATTCTGCGCCGCGACCGTGTCAGCCTCCAGCGCGTCCAACTCGCCTGTCGCTCCGCCAACGAGCACGCCGCGCATCGCCGCCGCGGTGTAACCGGCGCTCGTCGCCAACGCCGCGGCCAGGGAGCTGCGCAGGACCGTGGCTGCGCCGCGCGGCCAGAACAGCACCCCCACGAGCAGACTGATGCCAAAGCCGATCGATACGTCCTCGAGACGCACGAGCCCGACTTGCAGGCCGGTGGGCTCGATGATGTCGAAAACCACGAACACGGCGACGGTGAACCCAGCCTGGCCGGCCGCGAACGAGATTGCCCGCGGAGCGTAGGCGGCGAGCAGACATGCAATCGGAAGAACGAGCCACAGCAGGATGGTGTTCGTACCGATGCTAACCAGCAGCACGCCGCCCACGACGATGCCGATCAGCGTTCCCACTGCCGCCCGCAGGATTGTCGCACCTGTGCTGAGCGCGCTAGACCGCAGGACCGACAGCGCTCCGAGCACAGCCCAGAAGGCATGCTGCAGGCTCACGACCTGGGCCACCAACACGGCGAGCGACAGGCCCACGGCCCCGCGCAGGCTGTTGCGAAACCAGACCGAGCGAACCCCGACGTGGGCGACCATAACGCGGCCGGACGCGGTCAGCCCAATCGACTGCCGGCGGATGAACGCCATCCATGCTGGACCGTTTTCGGGTCGCTCGCTGAGACCGGCGGCGATCGTTGCGTAGCGTGCCACGTCCAGCGCTGCGTACGAGGTGACCCGCGCCGACCAGTCGTTCACGATCGCTGCCCAGAGTCGGTCATCGTCGTGCCGCAGCGCAGGATCTGACAACTCGACCAGGAGGTCATCGATGACCGTGATGCGGCCGCGTTCGAGCGCTTCGCGTTCGAGGCGTGGACGACCCCGGCCGTCGATCAGGGCCGCGCAGGATGCGAGCGTCGCGGCGCTGAGCTCGCGAAGCGCGCGCTCGCTCGCCAGCGGGCGGGCGCGCGTGTCGGATCCGACGAGAGTGGCCACCAGACTCCTGAGCCAGTCGAGCTCGTCGATCAGGTCGGCGAGGGCACCGGTCGCGCCGGTCGGCCCTGTGGGCCGGTACGGGGTGGACGAGAACTGTCGATGGACGGCGTCGAGCGCGCGCGTGGCTCCGACCTCGGTCTTAGAGCTCGGATCGGCCACGAGCCGCGCCAGCGCGTCGCATGCCGTCGCGATCTCATCGCGCAGCCTATCCCTCGGGCGCCCAGGGAAGAGGAGCATCACCGCCGGAATCGCGACAACGCCCGCCAGCGCCCATCCCAGAATGCGACTCGGAACCTCCGAGGCGCTCGCCGGCACCATCGCGGGAAGGATGTACGCCAGTAGTGCCGCCGATCCGGCCGCGGCGAGGTAGCCGTTGATAACGCCCGCGAACAGGATCGCGAAGCCCGACACCGCCATCGTCACCGCGGCGAGGACCGGATCCGTGGAGCACAGCGTCCCGACGGCGATCAACGCCGCTCCGACAACGGCCAGCGCCAGATAGGCGAACAATCTGGCACCGGGAGGACCACCAAAATCGACAAATACGAGCAACGCGATCGCGCCGAAGACGCCGAAGAGCGCTGTCTGATCGTTGCCGACCGCGAGTCCGATCGCGAGCACAACCGGCACGACGAGGGCAGCGCGGATCGCACTGCGCAGCGCATAGCGACCGGGGTCCGACGGCCGCCAGTTCAGAGATCGAATCTCCACAGGCGGACGGAACCTCACCCAGAGGACGCTATCGGCTACGACCCCGGCTCCCAACCGATCTGTCACGGCGCCGTGCGTGTTCTGCTCCACTGTCTGTCGCATTTGGGCGCCATGGCCGCAGACCCGGAGCGTCCGCTCTGTGAGACACGATGCGATCGTGCCGTTGGCCAAGTTCCATGACCTGTTCATCGCCTCGGCGGGCGTGGCCGGAACCCTGATCGGCCTGCTGTTCGTGGCCATCTCGGTCGCCCATCAGCGCCTCACCGGCGAGGGTGCAGCACAGGCCCACCGCGTGCGCGCGTCCGCGGCGTTGACGGCATTCACGAACGCCCTGGCGGTATCCCTGTTCGCGCTGGTTCCAGGCGTGGGCGTCGGCTGGACGGCGCTGGTGGTGGCCGTTCTGGGGCTGCTCTTCGTAATCGGCTCATTGCTGTCGCTGCTGCGGGTGCGCCGCTCGCAGCCCGGGGAGCTGCGCGATGCCGCGTTCCTGATCGGCCTGGTGGTCACGTTCGCACTTCAGCTCGCGTCTGGGCTGATGGTGATCGCTCATCCTCATGACACCGGCCCGGTCCAGACGATCGCCATCCTCGTGATCGTCTGCTTTCTGATCGGAATCGCGCGATCCTGGGAGCTGATCGGCGGACCGTCGGTGGGCTTGCGCGCGCAGATCGGCGCGATCGTCCGCGCGCGGGGAGGCTCGGTCGGCGATCAGGGCGTCTGAGCGCCGAACCGAACGCGACCGAACGGACCCGGGAAGGATCGTGCGCCTGCGGCGTCTACCTAGGTGATCCTGGAACGCGATCGGAGGAGCGTGGCGTGATGAGCAATTCGTTCTCGAACTTTGGCCATCGTTCGCGAGCACGGTGTCTGACCCTTGCGGCCGCGGCGACGCTCGCGCTCGCCGCCGCTCCGGTCGCCGCCCATGCGCGAACGCCCTATCTGGGCGGATTCAGCACCGTCACCAGCGTCACCTCGACCGTACCCCCCAATGGTGACGTCAATCCGTACGGGATCGTCACCGTCCCGCGCTCTGTCGGCGCACTACGCCGCGGCAACCTCCTGATCAGCAACTTCAACAACTCGATGAACCTCCAGGGGACGGGCACGACGATCGATCAGATCACACGCGGTGGCAGCCTCAGCGTCTTCGCCCAGCTCAACGCCTCGACCGTAATGGGGACGTGTCCCGGTGGTCTCGGTCTGACGACCGCGCTGGTGGCGCTCCGGAGTGGATTCGTGATCGTCGGCAGCCTGCCGACCCAGGACGGCACGTCCGCGACAGCGCAGGCCGGTTGCCTGATCGTGCTCAACAGCGCGGGGAACGTCGTGGAGACATTTTCCGGGGGCCCGATCAATGGCCCGTGGGACATGACCGCCGTCGACCGCGGCGACTTCGCCACGCTGTTCGTCAGCAACGTCCTCAACGGGACGGTCGCCGGCGGCGGGAGCACGGTCAACCGCGGAACGGTCGTGCGCATCGGGCTCCGGATCGGACACCGGTCGATGCCGCGACTCGTATCGAGCCAGGTGGTCGGGACCGGTTTCGCTGAGCGGACCGACCCGGCGGCGCTCGTCATCGGGCCGACCGGCCTGGCCCTCGGCCATGGGCGCGACCACGGCGACCACGGCGACCGCGACGTCCTATACGTCGCCGACACGGTGAACAGTCGAATCGCGGCGATCCCCGACGCCCTGCGCCGCGACCGCCCGCTGCGCGACGGCGGCGTGACGGTGTCCTCGGGCCAGGCGCTGAACGCGCCGCTCGGACTCGCCCTGGCGCCGAACGGCGACATCATCACGGCCAACGGTGGAGACGGAAATCTGGTCGAGACGAGGCCCTCCGGGCGCCAGGTCGCGACCAGCACGGTCGACTCGACCGGGGCCGGCGCGCTGTTCGGGCTGATCGCCCTCCGGGCTGGCGTCTACTTCGTCGACGACGCTGACAACACGCTCCGACTGCTGCACTGAACCTCGGAGGCGTGGCCCGAACCGTCCGGCCGGTCCGGCCGGGCGGTTGGGGCCCCCGTCAGGCCGGCGGGGCTACGACCTGGCCCAAGCACCAAGCGAAGCAATCCGTACTTACCCTGCTCGATGCGCGGGAGAGATCGGATGACCTGGGTGCGGATTTAGGGAAGATCGGCGGATGACCACAGGCATTCGCCAGATGCTAGGGGTCAACCCGGCGATGCGACGGGCGTGGCTGGCACAGAACACCGGCACGTCACTCGATGCGGCGATGAGCACTGCCTTCACGGATGACGAGCCGCGAGCCAACATCGAGAATCTCGTGGGTGCGACCCATGTGCCGCTTGGCGTCGCAGGACCGATTCGGGTCAACGGCGACCATGCCGACGGCTTGTACTACGTCCCGTTCGCGACGACCGAGGGAACACTGGTTTCCACGTATCAATATGGGATGCGGGCCATCTCGGAGGCGGGTGGCGCGAATGCGCATGTGCTCGCCGACTCCCTGGATATCACCCCGTGCTTCGTCCTTGCCGACGCGCGCGGGGCGATCTCGTTCACGCGATGGCTACAGGATCATCGCCCGGAACTGCAGGCGCTCGCCGGCCAAACCACCACGCACGGCCGTCTCATCGACATCTGCTCGCATGTCTTTGGCCGGCGCGTCTTCGCGCGGTTCGTCTTCGAGACCGGCGACGCGATGGGCATGAACATGGTCAACATCGCAGTCGACCACATCTGCCGGCATGTGCTCGAGGCGACAGATTGCGATCGATACTTCCTGAGGTGCAACTACTCGAGCGACAAGAAGCCAGCAGCGATCAACCTCTTCCGGACCTATGGCAAGGAAGTGGCGGTCGATCTCACGCTTCCGCACCGGGTCATCGAAACGCACCTGGGCGTTTCACCCGACGATCTACTGGCTTTCGCGGCCACCGGACGGATCGGCACGATGCAGGCGGGCGCATTGGGCGCGAACGCCCATTTCGCCAACGGGTTGGCGGCGATCTACATCGCGTGCGGGCAGGACGTCGCGCAGGTAGTCAACGCGAGTATCGGCTTCGTCGAGCTCGAGCGCGAGGGGGACGATGACATCTACGTCTCGGCAAGGCTTCCCAACCTCGTGGTAGGAACGGTCGGCGGGGGCACCCATCTACCGACCCAGAGGGCCTGTCTCAGTCTGATGGACTGCTGGGGCGATGGAACCGCCCGGCGCTTTGCCGAGATCGTGGCCGCAAGCCTCGTCGCCGGAGAGCTTGGCATCTACGCTGCCCTGGCCAACGGGCGTTTCGCCGAAGCCCACCATCACAAACGCCTCAGCGGGCGTCGCAACGGGCCGTCCGAGTGAGCCACGTCGTCTTCCCGATCCTCATGGGGATCGCGCTGCTGGTGTTCGCCGCGATCATCGCCGTCCGGGCACGGGTGCTGCTGGCCGCACGGCCCGCACCCCGCTTTGACCGAATCACGGAGCGCAGCAGGCGCGCGGTCGTCTACGGGCTCGGCCAGAAGAAGTTCCTCGCCGGAGAGCAGCCGGCAGGAATCATGCACGCGCTGATCTTCTGGGGCTTCGTCGTCCTGATGATCCAGGTGATCACGCTGTTCGGCCGCGCGTTCGACGCGGGCTGGAGCATCCCGGGGTTCGGTCCGGACCAGCTGCTCGGCCCGCCGTTCTTCATCGCCCGCGACCTGCTCGAAGTGACCGTGATCGTCGGCGTCGGCTACATGCTCTACCGGCGATTGATCGAGCACACTCCACGTCTGTTCGCCATCCGGCGTGCCGAGCAGCGCTACCGCGACGCGCCGCATTGGGAGAGCATTCTGATCCTCGTCCTGATCCTGCTGATCATGGTCGGCGGGCTGCTCTACGACGCCGGCAACCTAGTGGCGTACAACGTCCACGGCAACGAACGGGACTTCGCACCGCTGAGCGCGCTGGTCGCGACCGTGCTCGGTGGCCTCAGTCGTTCCACGGCGCACACCGTGAGCGAGGTCGGATGGTGGCTGCACTGCGTGACGATCCTGTTCTTCCTCTGCCTGCTTCCACTGTCCAAGCACTTCCACATCATCACCGCGATCCCGAACGTGTTCTTTGGGAAGCTCCCGCCGCGCGGCGTTGAGCGGCCGCTCGCGATCACGCAGGTTCCGGCCGCCCCGGTGGCCGCGCTCGACGCTCCACTCGACGGTTTGACCGGCGCCGCCTCGCTGGCCGACCTGAGCTGGAAGCAGGTGCTCGACGCGTTCTCGTGTACCGAGTGCGGCCGATGCACGGCCGTCTGCCCGGCCACCGCGAGCGGCGCGCCGCTGGCCCCGCGGCAGCTGATCCTCGACATCCGTGATCGCCTCTACCACCATCCCGAGGATCAACGGCGGGATGACTCCCACGACAGCTCGGAGCCACTGATCTCCGATGAGGTCCTGTGGTCGTGCACGACCTGCATGGCCTGCGTCGAGGCGTGCCCCGTGGGGATCGAGCACGTGCCCACGATCATCGACATGCGCCGTAACCTGGTCGACCAGGGACAGATGGATCCGCTCCTGCAGCAGACCCTCGAGAACTACGCCAGACAGGGCAACTCGTACGGCAAGTCCTCCCGCATGCGGGCCCGGTGGACGAAGGGCCTGGACTTCACGATCCCCGACGCACGCAAGGAGGAGGTCGACTACCTGTGGTTCGTGGGCGACTTCGCGTCCTTCGACGAGCGCGTCCAGCTCGCCTCGCAGTGCGTCGCGCGGGTCCTCCACGACGCCGGCGTATCGTTCGGGTTGCTCTACGAGGGCGAGCGAAATGCCGGAAACGACGTGCGACGGATCGGCGAGGAGGGCCTTTTCGAGCTGCTCGTCGAGCAGAACATGGGCGCGCTCGCCAAGGCACAGTTCCACGCGATCTTCACGACCGATCCGCACTCGCTGAACACGTTGCGCAACGAATACCCGCAGTATGGCCTTGACAAGCCGGTCTACCACTACACCGAACTGTTCGCCGACCTCGTCTCGCGTGGCGTGATCTCGCTTAGCACTCCACTCTCAGGTACCCGCGTCACCTATCACGACCCGTGCTATCTGGCGCGCTACAACCGGATCACCGAGCCACCACGGAAGCTGATCGAAGCAGCCGGGGCAGAGCTCATCGAGATGCCGCGCCACGGGACGAACACGTTCTGCTGCGGTGCCGGCGGCGGCAAGATCTGGATGGAGGACGCCGAGCTCGACGAACGGCCGAGCGAGCAGCGCATCCGCGAGGCGCAGACACTCGGCGACCTGGATTACTTCCTCGTCAGCTGCCCGAAGGATCTGGCGATGTATTCAGACGCCGCCAAGACCGTCGGCGCCGACTTCAAGGTCGCGGAGCTGACCGCGCTGATCGAGCTCGCGTACGCCGAAGCCGTCGCGCCCGGCGCCCGAGGCAGCGGCGACTGACCGGTCAGCTCTCGCCGACGGCGCTCGTCAGCTCCTCTGCGAGGTCGAACAGATCGGCAACCACGCCGTAATGGGCGATGTTGAAGATCGCCGCACCGGGATCGGTGTTGATAGCCACGATCAGTTCCGCTCCCTGCATGCCCTCGACATGTTCTGGCGCGCCCGAGACTCCGAGCGCGAGGTACAGCTTGGGCTTCACGGTGGCGCCCGACTTGCCGACCTGCCGCACCTTGGGTAGCCACCCCGAATCGATCACCGGCCGCGATGCGGCAAGCTCGGCGTCCAGCGCGGACGCCAGCTCCTCGGCGACGGGGATGTTCTCGGCGCTTCCGATTCCCCGGCCGACGCACACGATCCGGTCGGCCTTGGTCAGGTCCACCCCATCATCCGCCGGCGCCGGCGCCTCGACAAACGTCGTCCTCAGGCTGTCCAACTCGGCGGGCGGCCCGAGCTGGATGCGCTCCCCGCGCCCGACGTCCTGTGACTCCTCGTGCAGCGCCACCGAGTTGATCGCGCAGACGGCCGGCAGCGACGTGCGGGCAGTGGCCTGAAGTTGCCCCCCGTAGATCCCACTGACCGACTGAGCTTCTCCATCCTGCAACGAGACGCGGTCGCAGTAGCCCACGAACGGGCGGCCCGTCATGGCCGCCACCGCGGCCGCGAGGTCGAGTCCAGCCGTCGTGTTCTCGAGCAGGACAAGGTCGGGCGTGCGCGTCCTGATTGCCGCCGCGAGCACCATCTGGTGGGCTTCGGGAAGGTACGGGGATAGTGCGGGATGCGTCGTCTCGATCACCACGTCTGCCGCCGTGAGCCCATCGGCAACCGTCGGCTCACCGCTGGCCACGACCGCCACAAGTGCGCCACCAGCAGCATCGGCCAGCGGCCTCGCGAAGGCGAGCAGCCGTCCGTTGATCGGCGCCTCCATGTACACCATCACGTCGCCCATCAGCTCTGCAGAGCTCCATGCTCGCGCAGGATCGTGAGCAGCTGTGCGGCCACCTGCTCCGCGTCACCCTCGAGCATCGTCGCGCCGACCTCCGGCTCCGGCCGGGCGAGCGAAACAAGCCTCGATCCGCCAGACGGCGGTGCCACGCTGACCTCGAGACGCTCAGGAGCTGCCTCCGTCATCGCCTGACGCAGACGGCCCATCGATACGTATCGCGGCGGTGAACTCGCGGACTGCACGCCGACGACGGCCGGCAGTTGGAGGTCAAGCACCGCGAGCCGGCCGCCGGCATACTCCTGCACGACACGCGCTGCACCGTCGCCCAGCGTCACACCGACGACGACGTTGGCCTGCGGCCAGTCGAGCGCGGCCGCGAGATACGGGCGCCGTCTGACCGAACAGGTCGTAGGGCGTCTGAACGCCGGTCAGCACGAGGTCGGGGCCGAGGTCGCGGAACGCCTGCGCGAGTGCGAGCGAAGCCGTGCGCGTGTCATACGGGTCGATATCGCCCGCTTCCACGACGACGACGCGGTCAGCCCCACGGGCAAACGCCACCCGGAGCGCCTGCTCAGTTCCCTCGGCGTTGAGCGCCACGGCGGTCACCGTGGCCCCGGTGGCCTCCTTGAGCAGCACGGCCTCTTCGAGCGCCTGGTCGTCGAACTCGTTGATCACCATCTCGACGAGCTCACGGTCGATGTCGGTGCCGCTCGGATCGATCTCGAGCTCATCGCCCACGGTCGGCATCAGCCGCACTGCGACCGCGATGTTCATTGGGCGGCTCTTGGTTTAGTTGCCATGGCGTCGGTTCGAGGCGTCGGCTTCAGACCCTACTGCCAACCGGGCGCCGCTTGGACGCACGTCGCCTGGATCAGTAGTTAACACACTCATCCTCGGGTCAAGGACCGATGGCGCAGATTTGTGGATCTGTCAGCTTGTGGGCTCGACCTTCGAGGAGAGAGTGCGGATGGCCAACGAGCTCAATCTCGAGATGCTGAACGTGGCACTCAAGTCGATCAACGACTTTGCCGCGCGCGAGCTTCCCGATTCGCTGCTGATCGAACTCGATGAGCGCGACGAGTTCCCCGAGGAGCTCGTCCGCCGGATGTCCTCGGGTGAGGAGCTCGGCATCCAGCTGCTGTTCGTCCCGTTCGAGTACGGAGGCATGGGAGGCGGCGCGTTCGACGTCTACCGCATCTGCGAGCGGATGGCGGCGATCGACCTGGGGCTCGCGACCTCGGAGCTCGCGACGTTTCTGGGGAGCGACCCGATTCGGGTCGGGGGGACGGAGGATCAGCGGCGCAAGTACATGAGCCGCATCGCGGCGGAGGGAATCATGTGTGCCTACGGCGCGACCGAGCCTGAGGCCGGCAGCGATCTCGGAGCGCTGAAGACGACGGCGGAGCGGGTCGGCGAGAACGGAGCCGTGACCGGCTACCGGATCAGCGGCGTCAAGCAGTGGATCAGCAACGGCGGCGTGGCCGATCTCTACACCGTCCTCGCCCTGGCGCCCGGCGGACCGAGCTGGTTCGTGGTCGACGCCGGCACAGAGGGGTTCACGCACGGTAAGCACGAGGACAAGCACGGAATCCGGCTCAGCAATACGGCAGCACTGTTTCTGGACAAGGTCTACGTTGACGCCGACCGGCTGATCGGCGGCGTCGAGGGCGAGGGGCTTGCGCAGGCCCAGCAGGTGTTCGGCTACACCAGGCTGATGGTGGCGGCGTTCGGGCTCGGCGCCGGCTGGGCCGCGCTCGACCGCGCGATCACCTATTCCCGCAAGCGCATCCAGGCCGGCGGCCCGCTGTCCGAGAAGCCGGGGTACACACACAAGCTGATCACGCCACATGTGGTGGCGCTGGAGGCCTCTCGGGCAGCTATCGAAGAGACCGCCGAGCGCCTGGATGCGGGCGAGGATCAGCTCAACGTCGAGGGAGCGATCGCCAAGTACCTCGCCAGCGAGGCCGGCGACGCAGCCGCCGACGCCGCGATCCAGGCGCACGGCGGTTACGGCTACACGCACGACTACATGGTCGAGAAGATCAAGCGCGATGTTCGCATCACGCGGATCTACGAGGGCACCTCGGAGATCATGGAGATCACGATCGCGCGCGGACGCTGGCAGGAGCACCTGAAGTCAGGCGGCGACTATTACCACGCGCGGGCTCATGAGCTCGAGTCGCGGCACGCCGAGCATCCCGGCGTCGGTGCCGATACGGCTGCGCTCGCCCACCACGCGCTGGCCGAACTACTCGAGCGCTGTCGGGTGGAGAAGCTCACGCGCAACCAGCACGTCCTGATGCGCCTCGGGGCGTTGATAGCCGAGGCCGAGGGGGCCGGCGCGCTCGTCCGGCGTGCGCAGAGAGCAGCCGCCAAGGAGCTCAACCCGAAGGCAGCGCGCGGCCTGCGCCCCAATGCGCTGGCGGCCATCAGCCGCGTGAACGCCCGCGGCGCGGCGCTGACCGTAGCGACCGAGGCCATGCGCCTGGTGGCGGGCGCGGACGGTGGTGATCTGGGCGACCTGGAGCAGCGGGTCAACCTCGCGGAGGTCCACCGCGCCCAGGGCGGCCTGCTCGCCGATCTCCAGACGGTCACCGACGCTATCTACGCGCGCAAGCGAGGCTGACGTGCGGGAATGCCAAACGAAAGCCGGCCTGACATGACCGATTCGCTCGACAATGCCGTCTGCATCGTAGGCCTGGGCGCGATCATGCCGGATGCCCCAGACGCGGCAGCGTTCTGGCGCAACGTAACCGCCGGGCGCTACTCGATCAGCGATGTCGACCCGGCGCGGTGGGATCCGGCGTTGTACTACGACGCGGATCCGCACCAGCCCGAGAAGACGTACTCCAAGATCGGTGGCTGGGTGCGCGACTGGGAGTGGAATCCGCTCGGATGGAAGCTTCCGATCCCGCCCACGGTGAGTGACGGGATGGACGACGCCCACAAGTGGGCCGTGGCCTGCACCCGGATGGCGCTTACCGACGCCGGCTGGCCCGATCGGCCACTCAACCTCGACCGCACGGCCACGATCATCGGCAATGCCCTCTCAGGCGAGAAGCACTACCTCACCGCGTTGCGGATCACCTTCCCTGAGCTCGCGCGCGAGCTGGAGCACTCGGCGAGCTTTGCCGCGCTACCGACCGACGTTCGCGCCGCGGTCGAACGCGAGCTGCACAGCAACATGGACGCCTGGCTGCCCGAAGTCACAGAGGACACGATGCCCGGCGAGCTGAGCAACTGCGCCGCCGGGCGGATCGCCAACCTGTTCAACCTGCACGGCCCCAACTTCACGGTCGACGCCGCCTGCGCGTCCGCCCTTGCCGCGATGGATGCCGCCGTGGAAGGCCTCGTCAACCGGGAGTTCGACGTCGCGATCACCGGTGGGGTCGACCGCAACATGGGCGCCTCCACGTTCGTCAAGTTCTGCGCGATCGGCGCGCTGTCGGGCACCGGCACGCGCCCCTACGCCGACGGCGCGGACGGGTTCGTCATGGGGGAGGGCGCAGCCGTGTTCATCGTCAAGCGGCTCGCCGACGCTGTGAGGGACGACGACCGGATCTACGCGGTCGTCCGTGGCATCGGGGGCGCCAGCGACGGCAAGGGCAAGGGCATCACGGCCCCCAATCCCGTCGGCCAGCGCCTGGCGGTTGAACGCGGTTGGAAGAACGCCGGCCTATCACCGGCCGAGTGCACTCTGATCGAAGGCCACGGCACGTCGACCCGCGTCGGGGACGTCGCCGAGGTCACCAGTCTGATGGAGGCCTTTTCAGGCGCAAACCTCGACCCGGGATCGATCGCGCTCGGTTCGGTGAAGTCGAACATCGGCCACCTTAAGGCGGCGGCGGGCGCGGCGGGCATGCTGAAGGCCACACTCGCATTGCATGAGAAGGTGCTACCGCCGAGCATCAACTTCAAGCGACCCAACCCCAATCTCGACTGGGCCCGCTCACCGTTCGCCGTGAATACCGAGCTGCGCGAGTGGGAAATGCCGGCCGACCGGACCCGCGTCGCAGGGGTGAGCGCCTTCGGATTCGGTGGCACGAACTTCCACGTAGTGATGGAGGAGCACGTTCCCGGCAGGCGGACGAGCAACGGGCGCAAGTCGATCGCTGTATCAGCCGAGATGCGCGAGCGCGCGGCCGGAGCGTCAGCCGCGACGTCCGCGACCGAGTCCGACCCCGCCCGTCACGCCTCCGGGGTGGCCGCGCGCGAGGACGCGAAGGCTCCGTTGCGCGGCGCGCTCGTGCTAGGCGCGGGCGACCGCGCTGGATTGACCGCACGTCTGCGCGGCGTCGCCGACGCGCTCAGCCGCGGAGTGGAGCCTCCTCGTCGCGCTCCCGAGGTCGACGGACCTGCGTGCCGCCGAGCGGGTCTCGATCGACTACGGCGACGCGACCGAACTCGGGCAGAAGGCCAAGCTCGCACTGACGAGCGCTCGAGGACGACTCGCCGGCCGCTTGGAGCGCGCTCGCGGCCCGCGGCATCTTCCGTGGCTCCGGCCCACCCGCCAAGGTTGCCTTCATGTACACCGGACAGGGCTCGCAGTACGCAAACATGCTCGGCGAGCTGCGCCGCCTGGAGCCGGTGGTCGCCGAAGCGTTCGAGACAGCCGACCGCGTGATGGCGCCGTTGCTCGGCGGCCGCGCGCTCTCCGAGCTGATCTTCGTCGATCCTGAAGACGCCGAGGCGGTCGCGCAAGCCGAGGCTGACCTACGACGCACGGAGATCACCCAGCCTGCGGTGCTCGCCTCGGACATCGCGCTGACTCGCCTGCTCGGCGAATACGGGGTCTCGCCCGATTTCGTCATCGGACACAGCCTGGGTGAGTACGGCGCGCTGGTCGCCGCCGGCGTACTGTCATTCGAGGCGGCGATCGAGGCGGTCAGCGCCCGCGGGCGCGAGATGGCGAGCCTCGACACCGTTGACCCCGGGGCGATGGCGGCCGTGTCCGCCCCGCTCTCCGAGATCGAAGCGGTACTCGCCGGAGTCGACGGCTACGTCGTAGTGGCGAACGTCAATTCAACCAGCCAACTTGTCCTCGGCGGCGCGACGGACGCCGTCACCGACGCGATCGCGAAGCTCGGGGAGCGTGGCTACGACGCGATGCCACTCCCCGTCAGCCACGCGTTCCACACCGAGATCGTCGCCGGGGTGAGCGAGCCGCTGCGCGCGACGCTGCGCCGGATGAGCCTGTCCCCTGCGCAGATCCCGGTGGTGGCGAACGTGGATGGAGGCTTCTACCCAACGGGACCGGGAGCGCAGGAGCAGGTCGTCGAATTGCTGGGCCGCCAGGTTGCCTCGCCGGTCCAGTTCGTGGCCGGTCTGCGCACCCTGTACGAGGCCGGCGCGCGAGTGTTCGTCGAGACCGGGCCGAAGCGCGCGCTGTGGGGCTTCGCCGCCGACGTGCTCGGCGATGACGCCGTGAGCCTTTACACCAACCACCCGAAGCTCGGCGATCTGACCTCGGTCAACCACGCGCTTTGTGGGCTCTACGCCGCGGGGCTCGGGATCGGTCACACAGCCACCGGCTCCCACCCCGGCGAACCCGCCCCCGATGGCGACCCGCGCCGGCACGCCCCCGGCGCCAGACGGGGCGGCCACACCCAAGTCACTCTCCGATGAGACCTACCGCGAGCTCGGACAACTGCTCGCCGGCGTGATCGAGCGTGGTCGGTCGTTGCTGGGCGAGGGCGAGACCGCTCCATCGGAGCCGGTCGTCATCACCGGCGCCGCGCTCGGCCTGCCCGGCTGCGAGCGGATCTTCGATGACGTCAACGTCGCGCGCATCCTGCACGGTCAGCAGTTGATCGACGTGATCCCCGACGCACCTGCGCCACGAGATCCTCGACCACCACATCACACGCGTGGTCAAGGGCGAGGACGGGGAGGGAGCGTTCGAGGCGATCGATCGCGAGGGTGATGTGATCAAGCTGGCCGCACGCGCCGGCGCCCTGCACCTCGCCGAGGAGTTCGGCATTTCCGACGAGCGAACGCTGGCGTTCGGGCGCGAGACGCAGCTGGCGATTGGCGCCGGCATCGACGCCCTGCGCGACGCAGGGATCCCGCTGGTCCTTCGCTATCGGACGACGACGACCGGCTCGCGACTCCCCGACCGCTGGGTTCTGCCGGAAGCGCTGCGCGACGACACCGGGATCGTGTTCGCGTCCGCGTTCCCGGGGATGGACGACTTCGCCGGTGAACTGAACCGCTATTGGGCGGACCGCGGCCGGCACGAGCAGCTCGAGGTGCTGCGCGCGGTCCAAGAGCGGCTGACCGGGGAGGATGGTGCGGGAACAGGCCTGGCCGAGGTCAAGCGCCGCATCCACGAGCTCGAGCTCGAGGTAATCGAGCAGCCCTACAAGTTCGACCGCCGCTTCCTCTTCCGCGTGCTGGCGATGGGCCACTCGCAGCTCGCCGAGTTGATCTGCGCCCGGGGCCCGAACACGCAGATCAATGCCGCATGCGCCAGCACCACGCAGGCCGTCGCGCTGGCGCAGGACTGGATCCGCGCCGGACGGGCCCGCCGAGTGATCGTCGTCGCAGCCGACGACGTCACCTCAGAGCAGCTGCTGCCGTGGATCGGCTCAGGATTCCTGGCCTCGGGCGCGGCGGCGACCGACGGAGTGGTGGAGGAGGCGGCACTGCCGTTCGACCGGCGCCGGCATGGGATGCTGCTTGGGATGGGGGCGGCTGCGCTGGTCGTCGAGAGCGCCGCGTCCGCGCGTGAGCGGGCGATCACGCCGATCTGCGAGGTGCTGGGGGCGAGTACCGCCAACAGCGCATTTCACGGGACGCGTCTTGACGTCGAGCACATCGGCCAGGTGATGGAGGACGTCGTCAGCCAGGCCGAGCGTCGTGGCGTGCGCCGCGAGGAGATCGCGCCGGAGACGATGTTCGTGTCGCACGAGACCTACACGCCGGCCCGCGGAGGGAGCGCCGCCGCTGAAATCCACGCCCTGCGCCAGGTGTTCGGCGACCACGCCGATCGAATCGTGATCGCCAACACGAAGGGCTTCACCGGTCACCCGATGGGGGTCGGGATCGAGGACGTGGTCGCGGTCAAGGCACTGGAGACGGGCATCGTCCCACCGGTGCCGAACTTCCGCGATGTGGACCCCGAGCTCGGCGAGCTCAATCTATCCCGTGGAGGTGTCTATCCGGTCCGATACGCGCTGCGCCTGGCCGCCGGATTCGGCTCGCAGATCAGCATGACTCTGTTGCGCTGGACGCCGGTAGCCGACGGCCGCCACCGTAGCCCCGAGGAACTCGGGTTCGCCTATCGGATCGCCGACCGCGACGCCTGGGCAGACTGGATGCGCCGCGTGAGTGGACAGGACGACCCACAGCTCGAGGTGGTCACACGCACGCTGCGCGTGATCGACGCCCAGACTGCTGCTCGGACGCAGACCCCTCAGGCCAACCCGTACGCGCAAAGGGCTCAGGCAGAGCCGCCAGCGCAGCGTCTGCGCAACCCGCCCCGGCACGCGAGGCCGCCCCGGCACCGCAAGCGACGCCGGCACACGACGGCGCCCGGCACCCCAAGCCACCCCGGCACGCGAGGCCGCCCCGGCAGCGCAAGCCATCCCCACGCCCACCGCGGCGCCCGAGCCCGCCGCGCCGGAGCCCGCCGCCGCCCCCGGGTCCGACGCCGAGGTCACCCAGCGCGTATTGGAACTCGTGGCCGCGCAGACCGGGTACCCGACCGACCTGCTCGACCCCGACCTCGATCTCGAAGCCGACCTCGGGATCGACACCGTCAAACAAGCCGAAGTGTTCGCCGCGATCCGCGAGGCCTACTCAATCGAACGCGACGACACGCTCAAACTGCGCGACTACCCCACACTCCGCAGCGTCGTCGGGTTCGTACTCGACCACACACCCCAGGCCACCCCAGCCACCACACCCACACCCCAACCCATCCCCACGCCCACCGCGGCGCCGCGAGCCCGAGCCGGCGCCGGAGCCCGCCGCCGCCCCCGGGTCCGACGCCGAGGTCACCCAGCGCGTATTGGAACTCGTGGCCGCGCAGACCGGGTACCCGACCGACCTGCTCGACCCCGACCTCGATCTCGAAGCCGACCTCGGGATCGACACCGTCAAACAAGCCGAAGTGTTCGCCGCGATCCGCGAGGCCTACTCAATCGAACGCGACGACACGCTCAAACTGCGCGACTACCCCACACTCCGCAGCGTCGTCGGGTTCGTGCTCGACCACACACCCCAGGCCACCCCAGCCACCACACCCACACCCCAGCCACCCGACGCCCACCGCGGCGCCCGAGCCCGCCGCGCCGGAGCCCGCCGCCGCCCCCGGGTCCGACGCCGAGGTCACCCAGCGCGTATTGGAACTCGTGGCCGCGCAGACCGGGTATCCGACCGACCTGCTCGACCCCGACCTCGATCTCGAAGCCGACCTCGGGATCGACACCGTCAAACAAGCCGAAGTGTTCGCCGCGATCCGCGAGGCCTACTCAATCGAACGCGACGACACGCTCAAACTGCGCGACTACCCCACACTCCGCAGCGTCGTCGGGTTCGTACTCGACCACACACCCCAGGCCACCCCAGCCACCACACCCGCACCCCAAGCCAGCCGCACGCCCACCGCGGCGCCCGAGCCCGCCGCGCCGAGCCCGCCGCCGCCCCCGGGTCCGCCACGGCGGAGACTTCCCGCGCCGGGTCCCCGTCCCCGTCATGCGTCCGCCCTTCGACTGCTGCGTCGACACGGGAGTCGAGCTCGCGCCGGGCGAGCGGGTGCTTGCTCATGCCCGATCGTGGAGGGGTCGCCACCGCACTCGCGTCCAGGCTGGAGGACCGCGGCCTCGAGGTCCTGACCATCGACGGCCAGCCGACAATCGAAGGACTCGAGGAGCAACTCGCTCCGTGGACCGCGGAAGAACCGATCGTGGGCGTCTACTGGCTGCCGGCGCTTGACGACGAGGGGGCCATCGATGAGCTCGAGCCGAGCGCTTGGCGTGCGGGCCTGCACGTGCGCGTCAAGCTGCTCGCGACCACGATGCGGGCGCTGGCCGAGCGCGGACACGTTCCTGATCGCTGCGACCCGGATGGGCGGCCGTCACGGTTACGACGAGCACGGCGCGACGTCGGTCATGGGCGGCGCGGTCAGCGGCTTCTGCAAAGCGGTCGCGCTCGAGCGCGGGGACACGCTCGTAAAGGTGGTCGACTTCGAGCGCAGCCGCAAGACGGCCGCGCTCGCGGAGCTGCTGATCGAGGAGACGCTGCGCGACCCGGGCGCGGTCGAGATCGGCCACTCCGACGGCTTGCGCTGGACGGTGGGGCTGGTCGAGTGCGAGGTGGAACCCGCGTCGTCGAGCCGGCTGCCGTCCGGCGGGACATACGTCGTGACCGGAGCGGCGGGAAGCATCGTCGCGGCGATCACGGCCGACCTCGCGGCGCACGCCGCGCGGCGGCACCTTCCACCTGCTTGACCTCGCGCCCGCGCCCGACCCGTCCGACCCGGACATCGAGCGGATCTCCTCCGACCGCGACGGCCTGGCGCGCGAGCTGGCCGAGCGGCTCAAGGCCGCCGGCGAGCGGCCGACGCCCAAGCTCGTGGAGCGCGAGTTGGGACGAATTGAGCGCGCACGCCGCGCGCACCAGGCGATCGCCGCGATCGAGGCTAGCGGCGCCCGCGCGCGTCTGGCACCAGGTCGACCTGACCGACTCCAGATCAGGTGGCGGCGGCACTCGCGCCCGTCCGCGACCAGGGATCAGTCGACTTGCTGCTGCACTGCGCGGGCATCGAGATCAGCCACTACCTGCCCGAGAAGGCCCCGCGCGAATACGACCTGGTGTTCGACGTCAAGGCCGACGGCTGGTTCAACGTTCTGCGTGCGCTGCGCGGTGCTGAGCTTCGCACGGCGGCCGTGTTCAGCTCGATCGCTGGACGGTTCGGCAACGCAGGCCAGTCCGACTACAGCGCGGCCAACGACCTGATGTGCAAGAGCGTCTCACGCCTGTGCGCCGATGGCGCGACGCGCGCGATCGCGGTCGACTGGACCGCATGGGCGCAGATCGGCATGGCCAGCCGAGGTTCGATCCCAAAGATGATGAAACAGGCCGGGATCGACATGCTGCCGCCGCAGGTGGGCGTTGCGGCGCTGCGACGAGAGCTCGAGGCCGGCGGCGGCGGCGAGGTGGTGGTCGCCGGTGCACTCGGCCTGCTCGAGGCCGACCGCCACCCGACTGGCGGGCTGGACCCGGCCGCAGTCGCGCACCGGTTCTCAGAGGTGCATGGCCCGATGAGCGGCCGGATCGAAGCAATGACGCGCAGCGGGGGGTTGCGGATCCTGACGGAGCTCGACCCGGCCCAGCAACGCTTCCTCGACGACCACCGGATCGACGGCACGCCCGTGCTCCCCGGTGTGATGGGAGTTGAGGGCTTCGCCGAGGCTGCGCACGCGCTGCTGCCCGATTGGATCGTGTACGGCGATCGAGGACATCGAGCTGCTGGCACCATTCAAGTTCTACCGCGATGAGCCGCGCGTGCTCGAGCTGCGGGCGTTCGTGCGAGACGGGGGCGGGGGCACGCTGCTCGCCGACTGCTGTCTGCTCGGCCGACGCGCTCTGACCGGGAAGGGCGAGCAGGAGACGCTGCACTTCACCGGCCGTGTTCGCCTGGCGCGCGAGGCACCGGTCCCGCCAAGCGCGGAAGCCCCGCCAAGCGAGAGTTCCGGCGTGGCCCACGAGGACGTCTACCGCGTGTACTTCCACGGCCCCGCCTACCAGGTGCTCGACCGCGCGTACCGCCACAACGGAGTGCTCGTGGGATGCATGGCCGCCGATCTCCCGGCCGACCACGACCCGCCACAGGAGGCGACCGAGATCGGTCCGCGGCTGATCGAACTGTGCTTCCAGACCGCGGGCGTGTGGGAGCTTGAGGCCTCCGGCCGGATGGCGCTGCCCACACACGTGGACCGCGTGCTGCGCTACAGCGCGGAGCGTTCCGGAGCGATGTTCGCCCTCGTGCGCCCACGCGGCGACCTCAGCGTGCCAGGCACGAAGGTGGACGCAGACGTCGTCGACAAGCGGGGACGCTTGCTGTTGCGGCTCGAGGGCTACAGCACCACTTCGATGCCGGGAACGATCGAGCCAGGCGCGCTGCAGTCGATCCGGCGGGCGCTGGCCGTCACCCGGTCGGATTGATGGCGCCCGCCCGCCCCTTCCGGCGGCTCGCGATCGTCAACCGCGGCGAGGCCGCGATGCGGTTGATCCACGCTGTGCGCGAACTCGGCGCAAGCCAGGCATCCCCGATCCGAACGATCGCGTTGTACACCGATCCGGAGAGCGCGTCGATGTTCGTGCGTGAGGCCGACGAGGCCTATCACCTGGGACCGGCCACGATCGTCGACGACGAGGGCCACCGCCGCGGCGGCTACCTCGACTACGACGCGCTCGAGCGGGCGCTCGTGGACACCCGCGCCGACGGCGCATGGGTCGGATGGGGCTTCGTGGCCGAGGATCCGGCCTTCGCCGAGCTGTGTGAGCGACTGGGGATCGTGTTTGTCGGACCCGACGCCGCCGTGATGCGCCAACTCGGCGACAAGATCGAAGCCAAGCGACTCGCCGAGGACGCCGGCGTGCCGGTTGCGCCCTGGAGTGGTGGGCGCGTCGACCAGATCAAAGATGCTCTGCAGCACGCTTCCCGGATCGGCTTTCCGCTGATGGTCAAGGCCGCCGCCGGCGGCGGTGGCCGCGGGATCCGCCGCGTGGATTCGATCGACCACCTGATCTCAGCGTTCGACAGCGCCCGCGCCGAGGCGCTCGAGACGTTCGGCCACGCCACCGTGCTGCTTGAGCGGCTGATCAGCCCGGCTCACCACGTCGAGGTTCAGGTGATCGCCGACGGGCAGGGGACAGCGTGGGCACTCGGAGTACGCGACTGCTCTGTCCAGCGCCGTCACCAGAAGGTGATCGAGGAGTCCGCGAGTGTGGTGCTCAGCCCCGAGCAGAATGAGGAGCTGCGCGAGGCCGCCGTGCGGCTGGCACTGCGGGCCGGCTACCGCGGTGCCTGCACGGTGGAGTTCCTCTACCACCCGCTGACCGGTGGACTGTCGTTCATGGAGGTCAACACCCGCCTGCAGGTCGAGCATCCCGTCACCGAGCTGACGACCGGCGCGGACCTGGTCAAGCTCCAGCTGCACGTCGCCGCCGGCGGCCGCCTGGAGGGCGGCCCGCCCGCCCAGCGCGGTCACGCGATCGAGGCGCGGCTCAACGCCGAGGATCCGGCGCTCGAATTCGCGCCCGCCCCGGGCCGCGTGGAGCTGCTGCGGCTGCCCACCGGCCCTGGGCTTCGCATCGATACGGGCGTTGGCGAAGGCGACCTGATCCCGGCCGAGTTCGACTCGATGATCGCGAAGATCATTGCCTGGGGCAATGACCGCGACGAGGCGCTGGCACGCCTGCATCGCGGGCTTTCCGAAACGACGGTGGTGATCGACGGCGGCACGACCAATCAGGCGTTTCTGCTCGACCTGCTTGCGCGTCCCGACCTGCGCGCCGGCAAGGTCGACACGGCCTGGCTTGACGAACTTCAGCTGCGCGGCGAGACGGTGCCGAGGCGCAACAGCGAGGTGGCGGTGCTGGCAGCGGCCCTTGAGCTCGCAGACGAGGCCACGGCAGACGACCGTGCGCGCTTCTTCGCCTTCGCCCGCCGCGGGCGACCGCAGGTTGATACCGGCACCTCACGCCTGATCGAACTTCGCCATGGCGCGAACCGCCACCGAATCACGGTCAACCAGATCGGGCCACACTCCTATCGGCTTCACGTCGGGGGCGCGAGCGTCGAGATCGATATGCAACGCAGCAACCGCTTCGAGCGCCGGCTTCAGATCGGCGACCGGCTGCACCGCGCTGTGATCTCACAGCAGGGTGCTGAGCTCTTGGTCGAGGTCGACGGGGTATCACACCGGATCGCCCGCGATGAGGGCGGGATGGTTCGCAGCCGCGCTCCAGCGGTGGTGGTGGCGATTCCCGTCGCTCCGGGAGACATGGTCTCGGCGGGCGACGTGGTCGCCGTGGTCGAGAGCATGAAGATGGAATCGTCGTACGTTGCGCCCTTCCGCGGACGTGTGCGCGAGGTGCTCAGTGCACCCAACGTACACCTGAACGCCCAGGCTCCGATCCTTCGGATCGAGCCGCTCGAGGACGCCGACCACGAGCCGCCGGTCGCCGGAGCGAAGCTCGATTTTGGGCAACTGACACCCGCCTCCGAGCTCGAGGGCGCGGCCCGCTGCCACGACAACCTCGAACGGCTCGGGCGGCTGACGCTCGGCTACGACGTCGAGCCTGCCGAGGTCAAACGGATCGTCGCCGACCTCCACGGCGAGTGCTCGGACATGCTCGCCTGCGATCCGTCGCTGATCCCCGGAGAGCACCGACTACTGGCGATGTATGCGGATCTACGCGCGGTCACGCACGCCCAGCGCGCTCTCACCGAACCGGGTGAGGATCTGCTGCGCAGTCCACAGGAGCACCTGCACGAGTACCTGAGTTCGCTCGACGCACTGGCCGAGGGGCTGCCTGAGTACTTCGTCGCGCGGCTGGAGCGTGCGCTCGCCCACTATGGCGTGACGGGGCTCGAGCGCACCGCAGCGCTGGAGGAAGCCTGCTACCGGCTTTTTCTCTCCCAGCATCGCGATGCGATCGTGCGGGCCGCGATGGTCGCGATCCTCGACCGGCGGCTCGAGCAGTCGGACGACCTGGTCGGACACGTCGGCGAGGACTTCCACGACGCCTTGACGCGCCTGATTGCCGCCACCGAGGGCGGCGACCAGGCGCTCTGCGAACTCGCGCACGAGACTCGCTTCCGCTACTTCGACGAGCCCCTGATCGCGGCCGCGACCGAACGGGCGTATGCCGAGATGGAAGAGCATCTGGCGGCGCTCGCCGAGCCGGGTGACGCGGCGGACTCCGAGCGGCGCATCGCCGCGCTCGTCGCCTGCCCCCGTGCGCTCGCGCCGTTGCTCAGCCGGCGCCTGTCGGCTGCACCGCCGGCGCGACGGCGACCGCTGCTCGAGGCGATGACGCGCCGCTACTACCGTGCCCGTGGGCCGTCCGACTTCCAGGAGATCGAGATCTGTGGGCAGCGGATCCTGGCCGCTTCGTACAAACGCGCGGGCCGCATCCACCACCTGCTGAGCGCATTCGTCGGGCTCCCCGATCTGGCCGAGGCCGCGCGGGCGTGCGCCGCCCACGCCGCCACGCTGCCGGCGGGTGAGCCTGTGATGGTCGATCTCTATTCCGAGCACACCGATGCGGCCCCGGCCGAGCTTGCGGTCGCGCTGCGGCGCGAGCTCGACGCCGTGTCATTCCCCGCGTCGACCGAGTGGATCGTCGTCGCGGTCGCCGCGGTCGCACGCGGCCGGGGGATGTCGGCCGTCGACTTGTTCACCTTCCGACCCGGGCCCGACGGCCTGGTCGAGGACGACCAGCTGCGCGGGATCCATCCGATGATGAGCTCGCGCCTCGCGCTGTGGCGGCTGAAGAAGTTCGCGCTCGAGCGGATCCCCTGCGGCGAGGACGTCTACCTGTTCCACGGCGTCGCGCGCGAGAACCCCAGCGATGAGCGTCTCTTCGCGATCGCCGAGGTGCGTGACCTCACGGCCGTGCGCGGCGAAGACGGGCGCGTCGTCGCGCTACCGGAGCTCGAGCTGATGCTGGTCGGGGGACTCGAGCGGATTCGCGCCTTCCAGAGCCATCGCCCCCCAGGCCGACGGCTGCACTGGAACCGCCTGTTCCTGTACGTGTGGCCGGAGATCGACCTCTCACGGCAGGAGCTCATGGAGCTGATCGAGCGCTTGATGCCGGCGACCGCCGGGCTCGGGCTCGAGATGCTGCTGCTCAGCGGGCGCGTACGCGAGCAGAGCGGTCGCGTACGGCCGCGCGTCTTCCGGATCTTCGGGACCGACGGCGGCGAGCCGACGCTCGAGATCGACAACCAGCCTGCGTGGCCGATCGAGCCGCTGGACGAGGGCGCACGACGGATCATCTCCGCGCGCCGACGCGGCACGACCCACCCAGCGGAGATCGTCAAGCTGCTGACCTCGGGTCACGCGGGCGAGTTCACAGAGCACGATCTCGACGAGCACGGCGAACTGGTGCCGATCGACCGGCCTGTGGCGACGAACTCCGCCGGCATCGTGGTCGGCGTCCTGCGCAACCGCACGCTGTGCTACCCCGAGGGGATGGCTCGGATCGCGCTGCTGGGCGACCCGTCCCGGGCGCTCGGTTCCGTGGCCGAGCCCGAGTGTCGACGGATCATCGCCGCGCTCGACCACGCGCAGCGCGCACAGCTCCCGGTGGACTGGTTCGCGCTCTCGGCCGGCGCGAGAATCGCGATGGATTCCGGCACCGAGAGCATGGACTGGATCGCCGCCGTGCTGCGTCGGATCATCGAGTTCACACAGGCCGGCGGTGAGATAAATGTCGTGGTCACCGGTATCAACGTCGGCGCGCAGCCGTACTGGAACGCCGAGGCGACAATGCTGATGCACACGCGCGGCATCCTCGTGATGACGCCCGCCAGCGCGATGGTCCTGACCGGCAAGCAGGCGCTCGACTACTCCGGCGCGGTCTCGGCGGAGGACAACTTCGGAATCGGCGGGTACGAGCGAATCATGGGGCCCAACGGACAGGCTCAGTATTGGGCGCACGACCTGGCAGCCGCCTGCCGGATCCTGCTCGAGCACCACGAGCACTCATACCGCGCTCCAGGCGAGCGCTTCCCGCGTCGCGTCCCGAGCAGCGACCCGCACGACCGCGACGTGTGCGGCGCGCCCCACGCCTCGCCGAACTCGGCGCTCCCGCTTGTGGGTGACGTGCTCTCCGAGCGATCGAACCCCGGGCACAAACAGCCGTTCGACATCCGCAGCGTGATGCGCGCGGCGATCGACTCGGATCATCTGCCGCTCGAGCGATGGGCGGACATGCGCAGCGCCGAGGCGGCCGTCGTCTGGGACGCTCGCCTCGGCGGCTGGGCGGTGACGCTGCTCGGGATCGAGTCCCGTCCGCTGGCGCGCCACGGTTTCATCCCCGCCGATGGACCCGAGGAGTGGTCTTCCGGCACTCTTTTCCCGCGCTCCGCGAAGAAGGTCGCCCGTGCGATCAACGCGGCCAGCGGACGTCTCCCGGTCGTCGTGCTCGCCAACCTCGCCGGCTTCGATGGCTCGCCCGAGTCCATGCGGGACTGGCAGCTCGAGTATGGAGCCGAGATAGGCCGTGCGGTGGTCAACTTCGACGGCCCGATTGTCTTCTGCGTGGTCTCGCGTTTCCACGGCGGCGCCTTCGTGGTCTTCTCCCAACGCCTCAACGAACAGCTCGAGACCGTGGCGCTCGAGGGCACCTACGCCTCCGTGATCGGGGGCGCCCCGGCCGCGGGCGTGGTGTTCGCCAGAGAGGTCGAGCAGGCTGCCCGCCAGGACCCACGGATGGCTGAGCTCGATGCCCAGATCGAAGCCGCCGACGGGGTGACGCGCCAGCACGTGCGCGAGCGCCGCGTGGCGCTGCTCACGGAAGTCGTCGCCGAGAAGCGGGGGCGGTTCGCCGCACAGTTCGACGCCACACACAGCGTCGAACGCGCGGTACGCATGGGCTCCGTGCGGCAGACAATCGCCCCCGCCGCGCTGCGCCCCTATCTGATCGACGCGGTCGATCGCGGGATGCGCCGGACCAGAGCCCAGCCGATCCCTGCCGAGACAGCTCGTCCGCCCAGGGGGCGTGGCCCGGTCGACCTCCCCACGGGAGCGCGATGACCTCGTGGCTGACCTGCTCACTTGCGGAGGTTCCGAGCGGCGAGGCCTGGCTCGGGCCTCGTGAGCGCGCGACGCTCGCGCGCCTGCGGATCGCGAAGCGCCGCGCCGATTGGCGCCTCGGGCGCCACACCGCGAAGTCCGCGGTCGGCGCGCTTCTGGGTGTCGACCTCGGACGAATCGAGATCGTCCCGGCGCCGGGCGGCGCGCCGGCCGCCTACCTGGACGGCGTGCGGGCGGACGTCGAGCTGTCACTCAGCCACCGCGCGGGGCGCGGGCTCGCGGTGACCGCATCGCGGGGCGCGGCGCTCGGCTGCGACCTCGAGCTGATCGAGGTGCGTAGCGACGCCTTCGTTGAGGAGTGGCTCGCACCGGCCGAGCGCGAGCTGGTCAGACGCGCTCCGGCGACGGAGCGGGCCTGGCTGACGAATCTGCTCTGGAGCGCGAAGGAGGCCGCGGCGAAGGCACGCGGTGAGGGACTGCGCCTCGACGTTCGTCACGCTGAAGTGGCGATCGGCGCGTCGGCGGCCGACGCCGACTGGCGGCCTCTGCACGTCGATTGGGGCGGACGTCCTCCGGAGCGCGATATGGGCTGGTTCCGGCGAGAACCTGAGTGGGTGATGACCGTGGTAGGCGGCGATCCGGGGACGGCGCCAAAACCGAGCGTCGCGCGCCCTGGCGCGGTCGTTACAGCTTGGCCCGGGTGAGCCCGAGCCGCCCGAGCCCGCCCGAGACGACCCCGTCGACCACCCGGAGGGCTGGGCCCGGGCCTACGTGCTGGCCCAGCTCAGCGAGCCCAACCGAGGTCCTCCTGCACTGATGACACACCCGCGACGTTGCCGTCGGTGGGCAGCCGGCGCAACGCGCGGCGGTCGTGCTTGAGGAACCCGTCGAGGAAGTCGCTGATCGTGCGAACGGTGGGATCGAGCCAGGGCGCGAGGAACGGCACGTGCCCGGCGTGCTCAAGCGTGAGGAACACCTTCGGAGCGGGCGCCTGCCCATAGGCGCCGACGCTTGCCGGGTAGGGAACCGTCTGGTCGGCGGTACCGTGCACGAGCATCAGGGGAGGGGTCGGCGTGGAGAAGTAGGTTCCTCCGGGGAACGGCAGCTCGATGCCCGAGAAGGACACCGCAGCGCTGATGCGCCGGTCGACGCAGCAGCTGTTCGTGGCCACCCCGAGCGTGGTGATCGCGCCGAGCGAGTGACCGAACGCGCCGATGTGCCGTCGATCGATCGTTCTCCTCAGGCTCGGGTCGTGGCGCGCGAGCCCCAGGACCTGGGTGATTACGAAGCTCACGTCCGCCGGCTGGTTGACGTAGTCCAGGAGCTTCGGTCCTCCAGGCGCGCCGCCGGAGGACAGCGGGAAGGTCGGCGCGGCGATCACGTACCCCTCGCGGACGAACATCTCGAGCAGGAAGGCGTACGCCGGACCCGATGCGGTGAAGCCATGGGAGAAGACGATCAGGGGGAATCCGCGCCCGTGCCGGATCGGCCTGGCGTCCTTGACCGCGGGGCCGTTCGGGTCCCCGACCGCCGGGTACAGCAGGAGCGTCGGCAGCGTCCGGCTGGGGGCGCCCGGGTACGTGCCGTTGGCCGATGTCGGCCGGCTGCGATCGACAAACGTATACGACCGCATCCCGACCGCATACGTCGCGCCACCACGAGGCGCGACCGCGGCGTGCTGACGGGCGGCTGCGGTGGCCGGCAGAACGAACGCGCTCGCGCTGGCGACGACGACGGCGATGACCGCGAGGGCCCGGCCCCAACGGCGACGACTGATGACGGCTCCCATCACTACCTCCCGTGTCCTTCCGGCTGAGTGTTCCACCCTACCCGAGACGGCGCCCGCGGACGCCACGTCCCGGCCGAGCGGCCCGACGGCTCACCGCGC
The DNA here is from genome assembly GCA_963725515.1 of uncultured Solirubrobacteraceae bacterium. Taxonomy (GTDB): domain Bacteria; phylum Actinomycetota; class Thermoleophilia; order Solirubrobacterales; family Solirubrobacteraceae; genus Palsa-465. The sequence continues at coordinate 97,816 of CAVRZB010000011.1, forward strand.
CGCCGCCGAGCCCTGAAGACCTAAGCTGTTCGCGTGACCGGAGTCCCCAACGCGGAGCATTGGCGCGGAGACCCGCTGCGAGTCGACGACAGGAGAGCCGTGCGTTGGCGTGGATGGCGGAACATCCGTTGGTCGATCGCCGCCGCTGCATTGCTCGGCCTGGCCTGCTTCGCTCAGGCCGCGATGGGCCTCACCGTCCCGCCGAAGCTGTCGGCCGACACCAGCCGGGCCGGGAACCGGTCGGCGTACGGGAGCGGCTCATTCGGCCGTTGGATCACCGATCGCTCTGGGCTGCCGGGCTACCGCTACACGCTCGATGAGCTGACGGCACCCCAGGCCGCCCAGCCCGAGCTCGGCGGCCGGCGCGACGCCTGGCATCAGCTCGGCAACGATCACGTCGTGGCTGACGCTTTCAACGGCGGGTACGTGCAGCTCTGGAATCAGGACCGCGACTACGAATGGATCAACGCCTACGACGCATCGGACCACCACTACAGCGGTGGCTACGGGTACCTGAGCCTGGACGGGCGGACGTACAGCACGTTGCACACCGGCGCGGTCCCCGGTGAGCGTATGCGCCGGACGTTCGGGCTGGGCTACTTCAACCGCCGCACGACGCTCCCCGGCGCGGCGGTCGACGAGAACGTCTATGCACCGATGGGCGACGACGCGGTGCTGCTCCATGACGTGACGATCAGCAACACCTCGACGCACGATGAGACGCTCTCCTGGTTCGAGTACTGGGACGTCAACCTCGCGACGCCGAAGGGAGTCAGGCATGGCACGCTGGCCCCTCGCTACGACGCTCGCAATCGGACGGTCACCGTCGCCCAGGCCGCGGATGCCCAGGACTCGCATCCGCTGTCGGTCTTCGCCGCCGCGCTGCGGGGTCCGGTGGACGGCTTTGACGCCGACGCGGCGGCATTCTTCGGGAACGGCGGACCCGCCGCTCCGGACGCTGTGCGGGCCGGACGCCTCACCGACACGCTCGCGCCGGCGAGCGCGGGCTCGGCCAGTGGCCGGGCGATGGCCGCGTTTCGTGCGCCGCTACATCTGTCGCCCGGCGCGTCGGTGACGCTGCGCTACGCATTCGGCTACGGCCATGCTGAGCGAATTCCGCACGTCGTGGCCCGCTGGAGGGCGGCCGGGCAACCGTTCGAGGCCGGCGAGCGCGCGTGGGCGGCTTACGTTCCGCAGGCTGACTTCGGGCCGCGCTACGCCTGGCTCTCGCGCGAGCTTCAGTGGGACGCCTACATGGTCCGCTCGGGCTCGAGCTACGAGGAGTGCGCGGGCCACCACATCATCTCCCAGGGCGGCTACTACCAGTACGGGCTCGACTTCCAGGGGGCATTCCGCGACCCACTGCAGCATGCCCTGCCGATGATCTACGCCGATCCGGCCCTCGCCCGCGAGGTGATCCTGTACTCGGCCGGCGAGCAGCCGCGGGCCAACGTACAGGTTCCATACGGCCGCCGCGAGAACTGCGCGCGGCTCGACCTCGGCACCTCCGACGATCTCGACCTGTGGCTGTTGTGGACCGCCGCCGAGTACGGACTGGCCAGCCGGCAGACCACCTTCTTCGCCCAGCGGGTGCCGTGGACCGACGGCGGCAGCGGATCGCTCTGGGAGCACCTCAAGCGCGCCTTCGCACACCAGGAGTCCCAGCGCAGCGCCGACGGTCTCTACCTGGCCGGCAGCACGGGCGATTGGTCGGACCTGCTCGTCCCGTTCGCCCACATGACCGAGTCCAGCCTCGTGGCCGCGCAGGCGGCCTACGTCTATCCGCGACTCGCGGCGCTGGCCGATCTGCGCGGAGACCACCGCTTCGCCCGCCGGCTGAGGTCCACGACCGCCGGGCTGCGGCGGGTGATGGCCCGCCAATGGGTTGCCCGCGGTTGGTATGCCCGCGGGTACGCCGGCCCGCGGGTTCTCGGTAGCGGCACGATCTACGAAGAGCCCCAGCCCTGGGCGATCCTGGCCGGCCTTCCGGACGGCGCTCAGGCCAGGCAGCTGGTCGCCAACATCAGGCGCTACCTGACCGGTGTCGGGGCGCCCGGTGGCCCGTCCCGGATTGGCTCTGCCCAGTCTCCGGCCACCGACGACCCGGGAGCCACCGAGAAGGCCAGCTCGAGCCTCGGAGTCGGCGACGGCCACGCCGCGTTTCCGGGCGGGAGCTGGTACGCCCTCGACGGGTGGCTGGCCTGGGCTCTGGGCACGCTCGACCGCGAGGTTCCGAACGCGCGAAGCTACGCGTTCTCCGAGTTCACCCGGAACACGCTGGCCGCGCACGCCACCGCGTACCCGGACAGCTGGGACGGTGTGATCTCGGTCGACGATGCCTGCCGGGCCTGGTATTCGCACGATCCGAGTCAGTGCGGGGTGGGGCTCTCCAACGCCTACGACACGCAGATCATGCACCAGCCGGCCTGGGGCCTCTACGACGCGATCGAGCTCGCCGGCGTGACGCCCACGGCGGCCGGCTACACAATCGCGCCGCACCTGCCGATGGGGAGCTTCTCGCTGCGCCTGCCGCGGGTCGGGGTGGCCGAGGACAAGAACGGCCTGCGCGGATACGTGCGGGTCGAGCGCAGCGGCGTCCTGCAGATGCGGGTTGTCCTGCCCGCAGACACGACCCGCGCGAGCCGCGTGGTGGCCTTCGCCAACGGCCACCGCGTCGTCTCCAGGCTCCATGCCGGCATGGTGAGCTTCCCGCTGACGGCCCGGGCCGGGCGTCCGGCCGATTGGGCCGTCGTCGTGTGGCGAGTCCGTTGAACCCCTCCGTGACCCACGAAAGGCGAGACATGTTCTCCAAGGCCCGATTTCTGATCCTGCTCGTCCTCGTGGCAGCGGCAATCGTCCCCAGTGCTCATGGGGCCGTCTCGTCTCCCGCGCGCCCATGTCCGGCCACACCCGATCCTCGCGCGCTGCCGAGCGCCGCCGCGCTCGAGCGGATGAACGCGTTCGTAGCCCGGCTCGGCGTCCGGCCGACCGGCAGCGCCGCGCAGGCCGACTACATCGCTTGGATTCAGCGTCAGCTGCGACGGCTTCACGGCGTGCGCGTGCACGAGCTGCGCTTCGCCATCAACCGCTGGTCGGCGTCCAGCGTCCGCCTGCGCGTCCGCATCGGCGCGGGCTGGACGACGCTGCCGGTGGCTGACGCGATCCCGTACTCAAAGCCCACCGGAGCGGCGGGCGTCACGGCGCCGCTGACAGTGGTTCCCGACACCGAGCCGATCACAGCCGCCAACGCCCGCGGGCGCATCGTGGTGCGGCAGGCCGATGCCGGCAGCGTGTCCCTGGCGGTCTTCGGCCTGCCGATCATCGCCTGGGAGACCTACGACCCGGGCGCCACGATCAAACCGTCGGGCTCCTTCCTGGGTGATTTCATCGCCTACAACGACCGCGTCAAGGATCTCCGCGACGCCGGCACGGCCGGGGCCAAGGGGATCCTCTTCGTCAAGAACCTGCCGCTGGGCCAGATCGCCGGGCACTACGAGCCCTACGAAGGGGTCGCGTGGCGCGTCCCCGGGATGTTCGTCGGCGCCGATCAGGGACAGCTCATCAGCCGGGCCATCGGCAGCGGCCGGACGATCACCGGCCAGATCGCCGTGGTGGCCCGCGTCCGCCGCGTCGTGACCCCCTCGATCCTTGCCACGATCCCCGGCTCCAGCCCGCAGCGAATCGTGATCGACTCTCACACCGACGGGACCAACGCGGTCGAGGACAACGGTCCGGTCGCCATGGTGGCGATGGCGCGCTATCTCAATTCCCTGCCGTCAAGCTGCCGACCGAGAACGGTCGAATTCGCGTTCAGCACGGCGCACTTCTTCCAACGGGTGGTCAACCCCGCGGTCCGCGACGGCGGGGCCGAGCAGCTCGCGCAGAGATTGGACCGCGACTACTCCGCTGGGACGGTCTCCGTGGTGCTCGCGCTCGAGCACCTTGGCGCCCGCGACTACGAACAGGCGCCGCGCGGAGCGGGCAAGCCGGGCTCCTTGCTGAGGCCGAACGGCCTGCGCGCGATCCAGTTCATCGGCGTCACGCCGAGCCAGCCGCTGGTCGGAGCGGTCGACAGTGTGGTGCGGCATTACAGGATGCTTCGCACGATCCTGCTCCGGGGCTCCGATGCGCCGGGGAGCACAGTGCCAGCGCACTGCAGCTTCGGTGGCGAGGGCACACCGTATGAGCGGCACTTGCTACCGACGATCGGAGTCATCTCGGCGCCGCAGTACCTGTACGACCCAGCCTTCGGCCTGAAGACGATCGATTTCGACGTCATGCACTCCGAGCTGCTTGGCTACACGGCGCTGGTGCTCAAACTCGGCAAGCTGCGCCAGACCGATATCGCCGGAGAGGTCACGTCGGAGCGTCGCCAGCGACAGGCGGGAGCTCCGGCATGCCCATCGGAACTCTGAGCTAGTTGCGCAGCGGCCAGTCGACTCACCTGGCACGAAATGGCTCGGTCCCGCAGCGGAAGAAGTAGGGCAGGCGGGTGAGCGGCGCGCTCACGGTCACACGGACGGGCCCGCGTTCGGTGAGCTGCGTCTGCGGATCTCGCCAGCACCCGGCAGGGAAGTACACGCCGCGACTCGAGGCGCCCTCGGTCACGACCGGCGCGACGAGCACGTCATCGCCGAGCGTCCATTCCTGCTGCTGCGCCGCGGCCCGCGGGTCGCCCGGAAACTCGAACCACAATGGCCGCACCGGCGGAATCCCCGTGCGGTCGGCCTGTCTCCAGAGACGCATGATCAGCGGCGCGGCCTGCTCGTGCAGAAGCGACAGTGCGCGGTAGACCTTCACGGTCTGCAGGTCGTACGACCACGGCGTGTGGGTGCCCGCACGCCCGGAGCCGTGCAGCCGGAAGATCGGGCTGAGCGCCGTCCACTCGGCCCAGCGCAGGAACAGCTCCTTGGTGGTCGGGGGTGTGGTTACGTCGTAGTAACCGCCGATGTCCGTGGTGAAGCCGTAGGCGCCGCCGATCGCCCGGCTCAGCATGTCCGGCGCCAGCGAGGCCAGTCCCGAGGCCTGACCCCAGTTGGTCGCCTCGTCGCCGGCGATGTTCCCGCCCTCGTACGCCGCAGATCCGGGAGTGCCTGAGTAGCCGCCGCCGTAGTAGAACCACAGCTTCCGCCGCGGATGCGAGCGCTCGTATGCGTCGATGGCCTGGCGCGTCGCCTTCATGTACAGGATCGTGTTGCGGTTGTGCATCGTCTGGCCGGTCTCACCGTCCGCGAAGTGCATGTCGAAGAGCACCTCCTCGCCGAAGTCGGCCAGGAATCCGTCGAAACCGAGGTCGAGCATCTTCGCGACCTCGCGCCCCCAGAACCGCACCGCAGCCGGGTTGGTGAAGTCGAGCTCGGCGATGTGCTGACCCAGCGTGCCGCTGGTCGTATAGGTCTGGCCATCCGCGCGATGGATGGTCAATCCCTGGCGGTCCGGGGGCGAACCGGGCGCGATGAAGGGCCGCAGATAGCCCAGCGGGTGGATATGCCTGGCCTGCAGCTCCGCGATGATCTTGGACTGGGTCGCGAAGCTGAGGACCCGGGGGCTGTACAGCACCAGGCCGTCGTTCGCAGGATCGCGAAATCCCCACCCCTCGATCCGGTATCCGGTCAGCGGCAGGTGGTATCGGTCGATATTCGCGATGTCCTGGTTGAGGTTCGCCTCGTAGTCCGCCTGCGTCTCGCCGATGTTCTTGACCAGACGATCGAGCATCGGTCCGAGTGCCCAGGCGGGCGGCGCCGGCTGGCGGCCGGTGAGTCCGGTCAGGTCCGTGATCGCCTGCTTCGGCCTTCCGGGCGCGACCACGTAGCTGAGCGACCGGGCCGATGCCGCAACGCTCCATGCGCGTGGGCGATCGGAGTCGAGTCTGAACCAGGCGAGCTGCGGCTGGGCGAGCAGGAATCCGTACCCGCGCGAGGAGATGAACTGGGCCTGGGGGTAGAAGGTTGCCGCCGGGCCGTTGGGAAACAGGACGCCCGCCGCAGTACCCGGGGTACCCAGTCCGGGGAGGTTCTCCTTGTTGACGAAGCTCGAGAGCGCCCGACCGTGCTGGTCGAGCGCGTTGTGGCGGCCACCGAATCCGTGGAACGCCTCATCGTGTGCCGAGGCGAATGCGTCGCTCATCATGGCCACCCCGGTGGCCGGGTGCGGGGTCACCGACACCCGGATCAGGCCGTTCCCCGCCGCTGCGATCGCGACCCGCAGCGTACGTCCAGATGGATCGTCGGTCGAGACGGTGAGAACCGCCCCCTGGCCAACGCGGTGCGCGGCGAGCACCCTGCGGGCGGAGTACTGAACCCCCGAGCGTATGCCGCTCATCAGATCTCCGCCCCACACCCCTCCGCTGTACTGGGTGATCGACTGCTGACCGACGAAGAACGACAGCGGGGCGTACAGCTGGTCGCTCTTCTGCGCGTCTGTTCCGGGGAGCACCGGATCAGGGCTGGACGAGCGCTGCGCGGGCGGCGGCTGGGTGTTCACGACCTCGGCCAGAATCGGCGCGCCGGACGCGCCGAGGACGCGCAGCCGGAACGGACTGCGCTCGACGATCGCCGCAGTTGCCCTGCCGCTGATGACGACCCGGCTGCGGGTGATTGAAACCGCCCCGCTGCTCACCCCGGTATCCAGCAGCAACACAGCCGCCGAAAGCACCGCTAGTGGCAGGGTCCGGCGCATCGTCCGATCGTACCGACTGGTCCGCCGCTGACGATTCAGAACACGGCGATCGGATTGATCGGCGAGCCCGTGCCCCCGACGATTCGCAGCGGCGCGGCCAGGAACAGGAACTCCCATCGCCTGGTTCGCTCACAAACGGCGCGAAGATCCTCGAACTGCAGGTAGTCGAGCAGGTGGATGCCCATCGCGTTGATGGCCAACACGTGGATCGGAAAGTCGACCCTCTCGGTGCTGCTCGGCGCCGTGTCGCTGTTGCCGTCCGAGCCGAGCGCGGCGACCTGGCGCTCGGCGAGAAACGGCATCGCCGTCGGGTGCATTCCGGCCTTGTGGTGTGCGGTGTCCCAGGGCCCGAGCTCGCGCAGGCGCCGGGCATGACCGACGTTCACGAGCAGAATGTCGCCCGCACCCACGACGACTCGTTGATCTTGCTCGGCGGCCTCGAGGTCGGCGCGGAATACGTGCTCACCCGGCTCGAGCCACGGCTCGCCGCGTAGACGCGGGATGTCGAGCAGCACGCCGCGCCCGACCAAGCCGTCCTTGAGAACATCGACCGCATCGACCGGCGCTCCCTCGGGTGTGACCGAGTCCTCCGGCTTGGCGTTGTAGAGCAGGCCGTCGTAGGCGATGTGACAGAGCGCATCAAGGTGAGTGTGGCCGTCGTTGTGGTAGTCGACGCCGACGTAGTCCTTGAGAAAGTGCAGCGACCCCGAGCCGATGTCGACTCCGCTGGCGGCGGTCATGTAATGGATCGCCGGCTGGGGGTTCTCGACCCCCGCGTGGGTGTTCAGTGGCAGGCTCATCGTGACCGTGACACCTTCGCTCACCGCCCGTGCGGCGGCCGCGATGCGCTCGGGGGTGAGATGGTGAAGCGCTCCCCGCTGGTCCCCCTCACCCCAGCGGCCCCAGACGTTCAGCTCGGCAAACAGCTGCTTGAAGTCCTCGGCGCTGACCTGCTGCCGCTCATCACTGCCCGCGGTCATCGCCCACCTCCTCTGTCGCATGTTCAGCATGATCGGTTTCCGGGTCGGCAAGCGCGCGCAGTCGCCGGAAGGCCGGCTCGAGCTCACCATAGAGGCCGGCGAACAACGGGCGCTGGCGCCGGTACATCGAAACCGCGTGGGGATCGGGGGGGATCTCGTCGGTGATCCGCACCGTCGCCGCGGCGATGTCGATCGACTCGACCGCGCCCAGCGCCTCCATCCCCAGGAGCGCCGCGCCGAACGCGGCCCCCTGCTCGCCCGCAGCGAAGCCAATCGGTACCCCGAGCACGTCGCACAGTATCTGGCGCCACAGCGGGCTGCGGGTGAAGCCGCCCGTCGCGCGGACTTCGCGCGGATCGTTCCCGGCGTCCCGCATCGAGTCGTAGACCAGCGCGAGCTGTTGGCAGACCCCCTCGAGCGCCGCGCGGACCAGATGCCCGCGACCGTGAGAGTGCTTGAGACCCACGTACGCGCCCCGGGGCAGGGTGCTCCAGTGCGGTGCCCGCTCGCCCAGCAGGTAGGGCAGCATCACCAGCCCGTCGCTACCCGGCGGCACGGCTGCGGCCGGCGCGAGCAGGCGCTCCGGCTCGGTCTCGCCGAGCGTGCGGCCCAGCCACTCGAGCACCGAGCCTCCGTTGTTGATCGCGCCGCCGATCAGCCAGCGCCCGGGCACGAACGCGTAGCAGAACAGCCGGTGCTCGCGATCGACCAGCGCGTGTTCGACCATCAACCGCAGCGCGCCGCTGGTCCCGATCGAGCAGGCCAGTGTCCCCGGTCGCACCGCTCCGAGTCCAAGGTTGGCCAGCGCCCCGTCGCTGGCGCCGGCCACCACGGGCAGCCCCGGCGTGAGTCCCGTCGCCTGCGCGCCACGGCGATCGAGGCGCAGCACCGTCGTCGCCGCGACCGGCGAGCAGAGCTGCTCCGCCGTCACCGCGGCGAGCTCGAGCGCCGCCGGATCCCACGCGAGTGTGGCGAGCGCCAGCAGACCCGTGCCGCTCGCACTGGAGTGGTCGATCACCCACTCGCCGCTGAGGCGGGCGAGGATCAGCTCCTTGACCCCGACCCAGCGCCGCGCGGAGTCGAAGCGGGCAGGGTCGTGACGGCGCAGCCAGAGCAGTTTGGCGAGCGGCGCCATCGGGTGCAGCGGCGTGCCCGTGCGGTCGTGGAGTTCGGGATGCTCGGCGCTCAGCCACTCGGCCTCCGCGTACGCGCGCGTGTCTGCCCAGGTGATCAGGCGGCCGAGCGGGCGATCGGCGGCATCGAGCGCGAGCAACCCGTGCATCGCCGCGCTGACGCACAGCCCCGAGATCCGGGCTCCGCGATCGCGGGCGGCGGCCGCGGTCTCGCGGATGGTCAGGAGCGTGGCGCGGACGATCTCGTCCGGATCCTGCTCCGCGAAGCCGGGTTGCGGGTCGTAGAGCGGGTAGCCGGCGACAGCGCTCGCCAGCTCGCGGCCCAGCACGTCGAACGCGCCGACCTTGACCGCCGTGGTCCCAACGTCGACCCCGAGGACTACGGTTTCCGGGTGCGCGACGTCCGGAACGTGGATCACCTCCTGAAATTCAACGCGATCATGCTACTGCCACCGATCGGCCCGCCAATGGCTAATTCACCCGTTCAAGGTGATGCCCACCAGGCGTCGTCGAGCTTGGATCAGGCTCGATGACCAACGACCTGGCGCGCTGGCAGTTCGCGACGACGAGCGTCTATCACTTCCTGTTCGTGCCGGTGACGATCGGCCTCGCCTTCCTGGTGGCCGTGCTGCAGACGGCCTGGTATCGAAACGGCCAGCCGGAGTACCGGCGGCTGACGCGCTTCTTCGGGACGCTGCTGCTCATCAACGTCGCGGTGGGCGTCGTCACGGGGCTCGTGCAGGAGTTCGAATTCGGGATGAACTGGTCGTCGTATTCGCGCTACGTCGGTGATGTCTTCGGCGGCCCGCTGGCCATGGAGGGCCTCGCCGCGTTCTTCCTCGAGTCGACGTTCATCGGGTTGTGGCTGTTCGGCTGGGACCGACTCCCCAAGCGCGTGCATCTGGCCTGCATCTGGATGGTGGCGATCGGGGCCATGCTGTCGGCCGCATTCATCATGGCCGCGAACTCGTGGATGCAGCATCCGGTCGGGTATGCGATGAACAGCCACGGACAGCCGCAGCTGAACAACATCGGGGCGCTGTTCACCAATCCGACGTTCACCTGGGGCTACGTGCACGTGATTCTGGCGTCCTTGATCACCGGATCGCTGGTGATGCTGTCGGTGTCGGCATGGCAGCTCGGCAAGCGGCGGCACGTGGAGGAGTTCCGCCGAACGGCATCGCTGTCGCTCGCCGTGCTGATCCCGACGATCCTGCTCGCACTGTTCGTGGGCAGCGAGCTCGGCGTCGTGGAGACCAAGTATCAGCCGATGAAGATCGCGGCCGCGGAGGCGCAATGGAACACGTGTCAGCCATGCTCGTTCTCGCTGTTCCAGATCGGCGGCGGCAACAACGACCAGACACCGTCGCAGATCATCGAGGTCCCCCACCTGCTGTCGCTGCTGGCGACCAACTCCTGGAACGGCAAGGTGGTCGGGCTGAATCAGCTACAGGCGCAGTACGTCAAGCAGTACGGACCGGGCAACTACGTGCCGGACGTGTTCATCCAGTACTGGTCAATGCGGATCATGGCCTACCTGGCGGCCCTGGTGACGCTGTTCGCGCTCTGGGGAGCCTGGCTCTGGCATCGCGGCACACTGGCGCGCTCGAAGTGGTTCCTGCGCCTCTCGGTGTGGGCCGTGGTCACCCCGTTCCTCATGAACACGGCGGGCTGGATGCTCACCGAGAGCGGCCGCCAGCCGTGGATCGTGCAGGGTCTGATGAAGACCGCGCAGGCGAGCTCACCATCGGTCACGTCGACGGACATCTGGATCAGTCTGATCGTGTTCGTGCTGATCTACATCGCGCTCGGCGCCGTCGATCTCCTGCTGATGTTGCGCTACGCGCGCAAGGAGCTCGACGACACCGAGGACGAGCCCGCCGAACGACACCCGGATCCGGGGGCGCCGCAGTCCCGGCCCTCACCTACTAGGCGATGCTTCCGATGGCGCTTCACACGCTCTGGTTCATCGTCCTGGCCATCCTGTGGGTCGGGTTCTTCGTGCTCGAGGGATTCGACTTCGGCGTCGGCATGCTGCACATGTTCGTCGGGCAGGACGGACACCGAGCGGCGCGTGGCGCTCAACGCGATCGGCCCGTTCTGGGACGGAAACGAGGTGTGGTTGGTCGTGGCCGGCGCGGGCACGTTCGCGGCCTTCCCGAACTGGTACGCGACGATGTTCTCGGCCCTGTACCTCGCCGCTGCTGCTGGTGCTGGCCGCACTGATCGCGCGCGGCGTGTCGTTCGAGTACCGGGGCAAGAGCGAGCACCCGCGCTGGCGGGCGACCTGGACCTGGTGCACGACGCTCGGCTGCCTTCTGATCCCGCTGCTGCTCGGTGTCGGCCTCGGCGATCTGCTGAACGGGCTCCCGATCAACCAGAACCACGAGTTCACCGGCGACTTCTTCGACCTGCTGACGCCCTACGGACTGTGGACCGGCCTGACCCTGCTCGGGCTGTGCCTGCTGCACGGGTGCGACCTTCCTCGACGCTCAGGACCACAGGCGAGGTGCGCAGCGGGCGCACGCCGTCGCCACGCCGCTGGGCTGGATCGCGATCGCGCTCGTCGTCGGCTTCGTCATCTGGACGCGTGCCGTCCTCGGCCACACCCAGGTTCCCGGCCCGGTCCAGGTGCTGGCCCTGATCGCCGTCGTCTTCGCCGCGCGCCTGGCCTCGAGTGACCGCCACGACGGCTGGGCGTTCACCGCCTCCGCCGTGGCGATCGCGGCCACCGTGGGATCGATCTTCGTCGACCTGTACCCCAGCGTGATGGTCTCGAGCACGAACGCCGCCTACGACCTGACCGTCAGCAACTCCGCATCGGGTTCCTACGCCCTGAAGGTGATGACGATCGTCACGGTCATGTTCCTGCCCGTCGTGCTGCTCTACCAGGGCTGGTCGTTCCACGTCTTTCGCGCCCGCGTGCAGGCCCCCGCGGCCGCCGACGCCGTGCCAGCCCCCTCAGCCTCCCGCTGACCTCATCCTTGACCTGCTGACGGAGAGCGTTTCGCCCGGCTCTTCGAACCGTCGATTGGGGTGACCTGACCACGGCACGTCGCCGATCATAGGTTTGGTCGAGATGTAGCGTGAGCGACACGGGACAGGCGGCGGATGTCTTCGTGGCCTTCGGCATCACCGGCGATCTCGCGAAGGTGATGACGTTCCGCTCCCTCTACCGGCTCGAGCGGCGCGGACTGCTCGACTGCCCGATCGTCGGCGTGGCCGTCGACGATTGGTCGGTCGAACAGCTCGCGCGAACACGCGCGCGCGGCGATCGCGGCCGAACGGGCGAGAAGCGTGGACGAGGAGGTCTTTGAGCGCTTCGCGGCGCGGCTGTCCTACGTCCAGGGCGACTTCGGCGACGCCGCCACCTACGAGCGCGTCGGCGCAGGCCATCAAGTCGGCCAAGCAGCCCGTGTTCTATCTGGAGATCCCGCCGTTCCTGTTCGGCGACGGTGATCAAGGGTCTGTCCGAGGCGGGGTTGACGAAGACCGCACGCGTGGTGGTCGAGAAGCCGTTCGGCCACGACCTCGCGTCGGCCCGTGAGCTGGCCGCGGACATCCACCAGTACATCGACGAGTCTCAGCTCTACCGGATCGACCACTACCTCGGCAAGATGGGCCTGCGAGGAGACTGCTCTACCTGCGCTTCGCCAACACGGTGCTCGAGCCGGTGTGGAATCGCCACCACGTCTCGAGCGTGCAGATCACGATGGCCGAGGACTTCGGCGTTGAGGACCGTGGGCATTTCTACGATCGCGTCGGGGCCCTCCAGGACGTCGTGGTCAACCACCTGATGCAGGTGGTGGCGATGACCGCGATGGAGGCGCCGGCGGGAGCGGACGCCGCCACCCTCAAGGACGCCAAGTTCGCCGTGTTCCGCTCGATGGCCGACGCGGATCCGCAGCACTACGTCCGCGGCCAGTACGACGGCTACCTCGATATCGACGGCGTCGCCAAGGGCTCGACGACCGAGACGTACGCCGCCCTGCGGCTCGAGATCGACAACTGGCGCTGGGCCGGCGTGCCGTTCTTGATCCGCACCGGCAAGCGCCTGCCCGTGACGCAGACCGAGCTGCGGCTCGTGTTTCGCCGCCCACCGCGCCTGGGCTTCATCTCACGACTTGGGACGGGCGCCCGCGGAGGGCCAGCTCGTGGTCAAGCTCGATCCCGACGACCGGCGTCCGGCTCGAGATCGACGCCCACCGCGCCGACACGCCGGGGCCCGCAGCTGATCACGCTCGATATGGAGTTCGCCCAGGAGGGCGGCGAGGGCCCGACCCCGTACGAGGTCCTGCTGCGGCGCCGCGATGGATCGGCGACAGCACCCCGTTCACCCGTCAGGACAGCGTCGAGGAGGCCTGGCGAATCATGGCACCGCTGATCGAACAGCCGCCCCCCGTGCATTCGTATGCGCCTGGTTCGTGGGGTCCGCAAGGAGGCTCAGACAGCTGCTCGCGGGCGTCGGCCGCTGGCACGGCCCGTGGGTGACGTCATGAGCCCCGTCGGCGCGCAAGAAGCCGCGGACCAAGCCCGAGGCCAAGCGCCAAGACGCAGCCCGCGGCCGAGCGCCCGGAGCAGAGCGCGGCGGCGCCGTCGCCGTTTCCGCCGATCGCCGACTACGCGTTCCTGTCGGATTGCCACACCGGCGCGCTCGTCGCTCCGGACGGGTCGATCGACTGGTTGTGCGTTCCGCGCTTCGACGCACCGAGCGTGTTCGGCACGCTGCTCGACCGTGAGGCCGGCATGTTCCGCCTGGCGCCGTTCGGGACCAGCGTCCCGTCGGGCCGCTACTACGAGCCCGGGCACCAACGTGCTGGTCACGACCTGGAAGACCCCGGCGGATGGGTCGAGGTCCGCGACGCGCTGACCATGGGTCCGACGACGCACGAGGACCGCATCACGCCGCACACACGGCCGCCTGCCGACGAGGACGCCGAGCACATGCTCGTGCGACTGGGTCAGTTGCCTCGAGGGCGAGGTGCGAGATCGAGCTGATCTGCGAGCCGGCGTTCGACTACGGTCGCACGTCCGGCCGAGTGGACGCTCGTCGACGGCAGCCGCCACACGGCCGATGCCAGCGGCGCCGGACAGACGATCCGGCTGCAGACCGATCTCGAGCTCGGGGATCGAGGTCAACCGCGTGCGCGCCCGACATACCCTCAGGCCGCCGGCGAGACGGCCTACGCCGCGCTGGCCTGGGGTGAGGGGCTCGCTGGGCCGGCGACGTCGACGAGGCGCCACGCGAGCGCATCGACGCCACGGTGCGTTTCTGGCGGCGCTGGCTCGGCCGCGCACGCCCGTTCGCGGACCATCGCTGGCGGGAGGCGATCCAGCGCTCGGCGCTGGCCATCAAGGGGCTGACCTACATGCCGACGGGAGCGACGGTCGCGGCGCTGACCACCTCGCTGCCCGAGACTCCCGGGCGGCGAGCGCAACTGGGACTACCGCTACACGTGGATGCGCGACTCGACGTTCACGCTCCAGGCGCTCCACCTCCTCGGGCCTCGACTGGGAGGCCGACGAGTTCATGCAGTTCGTCGCCGACCTCGAGCCCAACAGCGACGGCGGCCTGCAGATCATGTACGGGATCGACGGTCGCCGCGACCTCACCGAGACGTTCCGCGAGGATCTCTCGGGCTACGCGGGCGCCAGCCCGGTGCGGATCGGCAACGGCGCCTTCGACCAGCGCCAGAACGACGTCTTCGGGGCCGTGCTCGACTCGATCCTCAAGCACACCAGTGCACAGCCAGCGCCTACCCCGGCGCCTGTGGCCGATCGTGCAGGCGCAGGCCGAGTGCGCCACCAACGTCTGGCGCCAGCCCGACCAGGGCATCTGGGAGGCGCGCGGCAAGCCGCAGCACTACGTGTCCTCGAAGCTGATGTGCTGGGTGGCCATGGATCGCGCGGCCAAGCTGGCCCGCATCCGCGGCAATCAACAAGCTGCGGCCAAGTGGGCGGCCACCGCGGAGGAGATCCATGCCGACATCCTCGCGCACGGGCTGACCAAGGACGGCGTGCTGCGCCAGCACTACGCCACCGACGCGCTCGATGCCTCGACGCTGCTGGCGGCGATGTTCGACTTCCTCCCCGGCAAGCGACGAGCGGATGCACAACTCGGTGCTGGCGATCGCCGACGAGCTGACCGAGAACGGCTACGTGCTGCGCTACCGCACCGACGAGACCGACGACGGCCTGTCGGGCAAGGAGGGCACGTTCATGATCTGCTCGTTCTGGCTGGTCTCGGCCCTGTCGATCGTCGGCGAGGCCCAGCGGGCCCACGACCTGATGGAGCGCCTGCTCCGGATCGCGTCGCCGCTCGGCCTCTACGCCGAGGAGTTCGACGCGGCCACCGACCGGCACCTGGGCAACTTCCCCCAGGCCTTCTCGCACCTGGCCCTGATCGAGGCGGCGGCGCGGATCATCCTGGCCGAGCAGCTCGCGCTCGAGGGGCTCGGGCCGCCCAGCTCGGGAGCACTGGCCAGCTCGATCCGGCCTCAGGCATAGGCCGATGGATCACTACGACGTCATCATCATCGGAAGCGGCGCCGGCGGCGGGACGCTGGCTCGTCACCTGGCGCCCTCGGGCAAGCGCATCCTGCTGCTCGAACGCGGCGGCTGGCTTCCGCCGCGAGCCGCGAGAACATCTCGGCCGAAGAGGTGTTCGTCAAGAACCGCTACATCTCGCGCCGACACCTGGCGCCACGACGGACGGCGAGGAGTTCCAGCCCCAGATCCACTACTGCGTGGGCGGCGCCACGAAGTTCTACGGCGCCGCGCTGTACCGGCTGCGCGAGGAGGATTTCGGCGAGCTGCGCCACCACGACGGCGATCTCGCCGGCCTGGCCGATCAGCTACGACGAGCTCGAGCCGTATTACACGCTGGCCGAGCAGCTCTACTGCGTGCACGGCGCGCGCGGCGAGGACCCGACCGAGCCGCCGGCCAGCGCGCCCGTATCCGTTTCCCGCCGTGTCGCACGAGCCGCGCATCCAGCAGCTCGTCGGATGACCTGGCGGCGCTCGGCCACCATCCGTTCCACGCCCCCTGCGGGGTGATGCTCGAACGAGAGCGACATGCCCTACAGCGCGTGCATGCGCTGCCAGAACTGCGACGGCTTCCCGTGCATCGTGCATGCCAAGTCCGACGCCGAGGTGCTCGGGGTCAGGCCGGCGCTGGAGCACGAGAACGTGGAGCTGCTGATCGACGCCGAGGCGGTGCGCCTGAACACCAACGCGACCGGCAGCGCCGTGACCGGCGTGCGTGATCAACGCACGACGGAAGCGAGGAGACGGTGACCGCTGACCTGGTCGTGGTCAGCTGCGGCGCGGCGAACTCGGCCAAGCTGCTGCTGATGTCGGCCAACGAGCGTCACCCGAACGGGCTGGCCAACGGCTCCGACCAGGTCGGACGCAACTACATGTTCCACAACAGCCAGGCGGTGCTGGCGCTCTGTCGATGGAGGAGAACCCGACGATCTTCCAGAAGACGCTGGGGCTCAACGACTTCTACCTCACGCGGTCCTGATTTCGAATTCCCGCTCGGGCAACATCCAGATGGTCGGCAAGTCACAGGCGCCGATGTTCCGAGGCGAGAAGCCGGGCGAGACCAGGTTCGCCCCGAACTGGTCGCTGGAGGAGGTCGCCCGCCACGCGGTCGACTTCTGGCTCTCGACCGAGGATCTCCCGCGCGCCGAGAACCGCGTCACCGTCGACGAGCACGGGAACGATCACGATCGCCTACAAGTCCACCAACGACGAGCCCAAGGACCGCCTGTTCGAGCAGCTCAAGTCGATGCTCGGCGAGCTGGGCATGCACCACCACCATCTGCTGCCCCACAACGCCTACCTCAAGAACGAGATCCCGGTCGCCGGCGTGGCCCACCAGGCCGGCACCTGCCGCTTCGGCAGCGACCCGGCCACCTCGGTGCTCGACCGCAATTGCAAGGCGCATGAGCTCGACAACCTCTACGTCGCCGACACGAGCTTCTTTCCCAGCATCGGGGCCGTCAACCCGGCGCTGACGGCGATGGCCAACGCGCTGCGCGTCGGCGACCATCTGCTCGGCCGGATGGGAGTCAGCTCAGGCTCGCCTCTGACCTCGGCGTCGGTCGGGCTCGGAACCCCCGAGTCGAGGTCTCGGGCTCGCTCGTCTCGCCCCGTGAACGAGCGTCGAGCACCTGGGACCCGCGCGGGTCTTGCAGAAGTAGTCCCAGCCCCAATCGATGAACGCCTCGATGCGGTTGCGCACGCCGCTCATCAGGGCCGCGTGCACGCCGAGCCAGGCGGCGAACGCGATCGAACCGTGGAGCTCGTGGCGGTGCTTACCGACCTCGGCCACGGCGGCGCCACGTCCGATCATGGCCATGATGCCCTTGTCGTTGTAGTCGAAGGGCTTCGTCGGCTCGCCGGCGCGCTCGGCCAGGATGTTCTCGGCCACGCAGCGGCCGCTCTGCTGGGCCACGGAGCCGAGCTGGGGAAACGGCCTGACCGTCGGGGCCCGCGGATGTTGGCCATGTCCCCGACCACGTAGACACCATCGACGCCGTCGACGGTGAGGTCGGGGCCCACGTCGATCCGGCCACCGCGTCCCGGTGGCAGGCCGCTGGCGGCGGCGGGCGCCGCGGCCATCAGGCCACCGGCCCAGGCCACGCAATGCGTGTCTGATCTGCGTGCCGTCGGAGAGCACGCACGTGATCGGCCTGCGATCTCCTTGACCCCGGTGCCCAGGCGCAGCTTGACGCCGCGCTCGCGCGAGCAGCCTTGCTGGCGTACTCGTGGGCGCGGTCGGAGAACCCGTTCAGCACGACGTCACCCAGGTCCACGACGCAAACCGACGCCTTCTGCACAGCAAGGTCGTGGTACTCGACGGGCATCGTCTCGTTGATCATGTCGGCCATCGAGCCGGCCAGCTCCGTACCGGTCGCCCCCGCGCCGACGATCACGAAGTTGAGCGCCCCCTGGTCGATCAGCGACGGGTCGCGGTCGGCGTCCTCGAAGATGGCCAGAATGCGCGTGCGCAGCCGCTCGGCGTCAGCCACGGAGTAGAGCGGGAATGCGTGCTCCGCGGCCCCGGGCGTGTTGAAGAAATTTGCCTGCGCCGCCGGATGCGAGAACGAGGATGTCACCGTCGTAGCGTCTCACCGTCGGTCGTGCGCACCGAGCGGTGGGCCGGGTCGACCTCGGTGACCTCGGCCAGCTTCACGTCGACGTTGTCGTCGGAGTGAAACGCCTTGCGGAGCGAGGAGGCGATGTCGGTCGCCGAAAGCTGGGCCGTGGCGACCTGGTAGAGCAGCGGCTGAAACTGGTGGTAGTTGTGCTGATCGAGCAGCGTGACGCGCACCGAATCCTCGCCCGCGAGCGCGCGCGCGCAGCCGAGCCCCGCGAAGCCGCCGCCGACGATCACCACATGCGTCGGCGTCTGCCCGTCCGTCGGGTGCTCGGAGCCAGGCGTCATGCGTCAAGCAAATAGCGTCAACCGTCGCCCAGCATCGTCCGAAAGGGGTGAAATCAACCACTCGAATGGGCACACTCGTCTGGGGAGCGGGGCAGAGCCGGGTAAAATTGCCCGCTGCAGCACTCCGCTGACCGGTACCAAGATGACCGTCCACGTCGAAGACATCGGGATCGGGATGGGCGACCACGTCGTCCATTTCTACGAGCACGAGGCCGACCTCGCGCGATCCGTCGGTGGGTATCTGCGCGACGCCATCGACGCGGCGGCGGTCTCGATCGTGATCGCCACCGAAGCCCACCGGCGCGCCTTCAGAGCCGAACTGGACACGACCGATGTGGACTCAGGGAAGACCGGCCGCGAGGGCGCGCTGATCATGCTCGACGCGGCCGAGACGATGGTGGGGTTCATGCCCGACGGGCGTGTTGAGCGCGGCGCCTTCCGCGACGTCGTCGGCGCGATCCTGCGTCAAGCCGGTGCATCGGGAAAGCCGCTTCGGGTCTACGGCGAGATGGTGGCGCTGCTCTGGGAGGCCGGCCATGTGCCGGCCGCGATCGAGGTCGAGGAACTGTGGAACGAACTGGCCCGCGAGGTCGAGTTCTCACTGCTGTGCGCGTATCGCCGCGAGGCTGTTCAGGGAGCCGAGCTTGCCGAGGCCCTGGAGCGGGTCTGCCACCTGCACTCGTCGGTCCTGCATCCCCCGATCCGCGAGCACGAGCCCAGCCCCGCCGGGCGCGAGGTCTCGGCCCAGTTTGCCGCAGAGCCAAGCGCGCCACGTGCCGCGCGCCGTTTCGTGGCGGCCGAGCTGCGACGCTCAGGCCACCGGGAGTCGTTGGTCGACGACGCTCAGCTCGTCATCTCGGAGCTGGCCACCAACGCCGTACGCCACGCGGGCTCGCCGTTCTCCGTCACCACCCGCGTCGAGGAGTCGGGCGTGCGGCTCTCGGTCCACGACGCGAGCCAGGTGGAACCGACGTTGCGCAAGGACGGCCCGAACGTTCCATCCGGCCGCGGGGTCCGTCTGGTCGCGGCGCTGTCCGTCGACTGGGGCGTCGAGCTCAGCGCCGACGGCAAGACCGTCTGGGCCGAGCTGGCGGCCTGATCGGCTCGGTCCGTCGACACAAGGGCCACAGCCGCGTTAGTGGACAAGTGGCAGCGGGTACAAAGCCGCACAGCCCATTGTTGCGCAGAACGCGCCCGGCTTGATCGCGTAACGGCTCGCGTCGGCGCCCACCCACCGGAGACATGCCCGATCACCCTGACCCCACGCGCGTCGACGCCGACGAGCGCGACGCTGAGTACGCCGCCGCCATCCTCGATGACGGCAGTATCGATCCCGCCTGGTTGACGGCCAACACACGGATCAGAGGCAGGATCAAGCTCATGCCGGACTTCCCGCGCGTCCTAACACCCGCGGACCTCGACCGACTGAGCGACAACCCCGCTGTCGGCCGCGAGTGGCTGGAGCGCGCGCGCTTGCAGATGCACCTCGACGCGCACCGCTACCCACTCACGTTCGCCCGCCTGGAGGAGACGCACCCCGACCGCAGGACCCTTTCCGCCAGTCGCGCCGCCTGATCAGCCGAGGCGCGCCGTGCGCCCGGTGACGATCCAGGTGGACGCGCCGAGAACCACTCCGTCGTCCGTCTGGTACGGGCTCAGCGCGCCGCGTAGCGCCGCTTCGATCTGCGGGCGCAGCGCCTCGGCCTGGGGCCCGGCCAGGCGGATCGCCTCACCGGCCGGGCCGATCGCCATGTTGTAGGAGACCGCCTCATCGACGTCGGCGCCGATCCGATACGGGATGTCGCAGCGCTCGAAAGCGATCTCGGTGAATCCTGCGCTCACCAGTTGCTCGGCGACGGTGTCCGCGTTGGCCATCGAGAACGGGCCGGGACCGCAGGTCGGCTCGTCGGTCTCCTCGGGCTCCTCGACGAACGGGTCGACCACGCCTTCGGCCACGTGCAGCCATGGGTTGTCGAGCTTGCGCCGCCAGACGACCAGGCAGAGCCGACCGCCGGGCGCCAGCGCGTCGGCGATATTCCTCAGCGCCGGCACCGGGAAGGCGAAGAACATCGTGCCGAAGCGCGAGAACGCGTAGTCGAACGTCTCGCTGAAGGCCGTCGTCTGCAGGTCGGCCACCGCGAAGCGCAGGTGCGCCAATCCGGATGCACGCGCCTCCTGTTCGGCGACCTCGATGAAGCGGGGAGCGACGTCGACGCCGAGCACGGATCCGGTCGGGCCGACGGCCTGGGCGAGCTGCTGCGCCGTGTCACCGAACCCGCAGCCGATGTCCAGCACGCGGTCGCCCGCGGCCGGCGGGTGGCGGCGCAGAGCCTCATCCCCGTGCGGACTGAGGCCCTCGACGACGAGATGCCGGTACTGCACGAAGCGGTCGAACAGAACCCCGTTCCAGGCCTCGAGCGCCTCCAGGTTCTCGGGGGCAACCTGAGCCACAGAAGCAGCCTACCGGGCGGGGTCGCCAGGCTCTAGCGATGCGCCCCGAGCGGACCAAGAGAGTGAAGCGCCCGTCCCCCGGCGAGAACCTCATGGGAGCAGCCGATGACCACCTCCGACGCGAACCCGATCCGTTCGGGCAAGCACGCTGCGGAGAACTGATTCGGAAAGCGGCCCGGGGAAGAAATCCGGGGTGAGTGCGTCCTAGTGGGGAGATCACCCTCGAACTCCGCCTGGGAGGCACAAGTGCAGACAGCCAGATTCGCCGCCATCGCCGGCCTCACCGCCGCCCTCGGCGCGCTCGCCGGCTGCGGGAGCAGCAGCAGCTCGAGCAGCTCGAAACCGGCCACCGGCGCAGCGCCGGTCACGAGCACGCGGGCCGTCCAGTCGACCGCGAGCGCAACGCCGGCCGTCCTGATCACGACCAAGCAAGCAAAGCTGGGCACGATCCTCGCCTATGGGCCGAAGAGAATGACGGTGTATCTGTTCGAGGCCGACAAGGGCCCGCAGTCGAACTGCACGGGAGCCTGTGCACGCGCCTGGCCTCCGGTGATCGGCAAGCCTCAGGCCGGCGGCACCGCGCAGGCCTCAGACCTGGGCACGATCACGCGACCCGGCGGCACCACCCAGGTGACCTACAAGGGCCACCCCCTGTACCTGTTCATCAAGGATAAGGACGCCGGCGACGCGTACGGCCAGGGTGTGAAGGCCTTCGGCGCCGACTGGTACGTGCTGGCGCCCGCCGGCAACAAGATCGACAAGTCCTGACCGCGTAGGCTCGTTGGGTGTCGCAAGCCACCCAGCGAGCCGGCGTCGACCTCTACTGGTTGCCCCTCGGTGCTGGTGGGCATTCCGTGCGCCTGAACGGTCGCGCCTATGAAGCCGTGGCATCGCGAGTGCAACGGCGTCCCGCCTGCGATCTGTACCACTCAGCGCTCGAGGTGAGGGTCCCGGATGGACGCTTTGTGATCGAGATGACGCCCGTTCCGGATGCGGGCGGGGCGAAGCGAGGCGTCACCGTCGTCGGTGCCGTGGGAGCGGGCTGGGCCGGGCGCTTTCGCATCTTCCGCTACGAGGTGCGCTGCTGGCGCGACGGCCACATTCCCGACGTCGCTGCGGCCGTCGACAGCCCCCGACGACTGACCGACGATCCAGCGCGCGCTGCCCGGTTGCTCGCGGCGGTGCCGGCCCTGCCGAGCTGCGTTTGGGGACGCGATCAGCTGGCCGCCGGGGAGATGTGGAATTCGAACTCTGTCGTGGCCTGGCTGATCGCCAGCTGTGGCCTCGATCCCGCTGCGATCAAGCCGCCCTCCGGGGGGCGCGCCCCCGGCTGGGATGCCGGCTGGGTCGTCGCCGGCCGCCGTCGATCAGCGGCGTAGTCCTCGGTCCAGGGTCTCGATCAGACGCTCGAAGCTCTCGTCGAGGGAGAGGTCGATGGCGAAGCCCGCCTCGGCCTCGAGTGATACGAAACCGTGGAGCGCCACACGAACCGTCCGGGCGGCGTGGACCGCATCGTCCCCCTCGAGCCCATAGCCACGCAACACGGCCAGCACCAGCTCGGTCGCCTCCCGGCCGGCCGCCATCGATTCGTCGTTCTTCTCTAACTCACGCGCCCGCTGGGCGGCGGCGTAGCTCCCGGGATGCTCCCGTCCATAGGCCCGGTAGGCGTCGGCGACGGCGCGCAGCGCGTCGCTTCCGGCCCGGCCCGCGGCGGCACGGCCGAGTTCGCCCGTCAGCTCCCGCGCGCCGCGTGCCCCCACGCGGCGTCTCAGATCCTCGAGGCTGTCGATATGGGCGTAGAGCGAGGGCGGTTGGACGCCCAGCACGGCGGCGAGCCGAGCGAGCGTAACCGACTCGAGTCCCTCGGCATCGGCAACCTTGGCCGCAGCCTCGACAACCGCGTCGGTATCGAGCCGCGCGCGTGGCATCACCGGCCCGCGGCTCGCGAGATCGCGGCAGCCATGGCCGCTGAGGGCGTTTGAACCACCGGGCCGTGCCCGGCGGCCAGCAGCGTCGGCTCGAGCGCGGCCAGTGCGCGCGCGGACGCGACCACCTCTTCACGGTCCTGCGTCGCCATCGCGGCGAGCGGAAAGCGCTGAGACAGACGATTCGGAACCTC
Organism: uncultured Solirubrobacteraceae bacterium; assembly: GCA_963725515.1. Classification (GTDB taxonomy): domain Bacteria; phylum Actinomycetota; class Thermoleophilia; order Solirubrobacterales; family Solirubrobacteraceae; genus Palsa-465. The sequence goes on from CAVRZB010000011.1 coordinate 120,631, forward strand.
GGCTCGCCAGTAGGTCGTGTACGTGTCCCCCGCGAGCAGCGCGCGGTCGCGCGTGTCGAGGAACGCCACATGGCCCGGGGTGTGACCCGGGGAGGGAATCACCTCGAGACTTCCGATCCGCTCGCCGCCGCTCAGACGCGTGTCCGGCGTGGTGGCGATCTTCGGCCAGGAACCACGGAGTTTCCCCTCCACCACGGGTTCGCCGGCCAGGATGCGCGCATCGAGCTCACCGAGCAGCACCTCGACGTCGGGTCCCAGTCGCTCACGGAGCGCATCCAGCGAGCCGACGTGATCGCCGTGGCCGTGGGTCAGGGCGATCCGCCGGATCTCGCCGTCGGATTCGCGGGCCGCGGCGATCAGCTTGTCGGCGCCTCCGCCCACGGTCGTGTCCACAAGCGTGAAGCCGTCGGGTTCACGAACGAGGTATGCGTTGACGAAGTGCAGCCGGTTGATCTGGAACAGGTTTTCGGTGACGGGAACGATCTTCACGATCCTATGCCTCCTAGGAATTTGCCTAAGACTGTTAGGTTAGCACAACGCTGTGGCGGCGAAGCGCCACGCGGAACTGCCGCAGGGAAGCAATCCCCTTGAGTTGGCGTCCATGGAGGTGCCGGATCGAACCAGTCGAGAGGACACCCGCATGCGCTCCCCCAGCCCCACACGCGTTCTGATCGTCGCCCATCAAACGGTGGACAGCCCGCTGCTGAGCGAAGCGGTAGCGCGTCGGGCGCGCGAGGGACCGTGCACGTTCACGCTGCTCGTGCCGTCCACGGCGCGCGGGCTTCACCGCGTGGTCGATCCCGAGGATCATGGCGTCGCAGAGGCCGAGGCACGGCTGTCCTTCGCCCTCCCGCTGCTGTCCGAGGCAGCCGGGGAGCCGATCGTCGGCGTAGTCGGCTCGCACGATCCCCTCGCCGCCGTCCAGGACGCACTCAACGTGCTCGGGTTCGACGAGGTCATGCTCTCGATGCTTCCCGTGCGCGTATCCCGGTGGTTTCATCTGGATCTGCCGCGGAAGATCCGTGCGCTCGGCGTGCCCCTGACCGAGGTGATGAGCACCGAGCGACAGCTGAGCGGCTTGCCTGCCGCATGAGCAGGGCCGGCCGGTCAGGCCGGGAGCGGGTCAGCGCGATGTCGGGCTGGCTCAACGCGAACGGGCTGCGCGTGACGGGGACGCTCGTCGGGATCTTCGGCGTCGGCCTCGTGGTCCAGGGAGCGGGCGCGCTGGCCCGCTGAGGCGCAGGGGGCCGGCGCTCACCGGAACGGGGTAGTCGTCCGCAGGCCCCCGCATGCTCGGCGCTGCGCGGCTGCGACATGGATCGGGCGCACGTTCCAACCGAGCCCGTGGGACGCGAAGAGCACGATCGGCTTGCCCGAGCCGATCGCTCGGGCCGGCTCGTAGCCCACGCTCGCTACATTGACCCCGATCTCCCAGGCCAGCACGCTCTGGAACCCGAGCGCCGAGACGACGGGCTGACCGCAGGTCAGGATGCGCGTCGCCCCGCCCTTGACGATCACCGAATGGAGCCGGTCGATCTGCCTCGTGATCCGACGTTCATAGACGAGGCTGGCGTGCTCGGCCCTGAAGCGCACGCGCGCGCTGGGCAGCAGCGCCACCACGAGCGCGAGCACCAGCGCCGGTCCGGCCCAGCGCGCCGGGCCAGCCACGCGCGCGGGTGACGCCAGGAGCCAGCCGACGGCGGTGCCGGCCAGGACGACCACGATGGCGGCCGGCTCGAACATGTAGCGTGCGGCGCCGGACCAGCCGTGCAGGGCAAAGCCGATCTCGACCGCGACCCATAGCGCCGCGGCGCCGGCCAGCACCAGCGGCGCCCGATCGCAGCGCCGGATGGCCATCACGATCGCGGCCAGTGCGGCAAGCTCCATGGGCAGCGCGTACAGATGCGCAAAGCGAGTCAGGACGAGCAGAAATCTGCTCCCATGTGCTTCGGGCGCGGATTGCAGTGCAAGTTCCCCGGCGCCGAACCAGCTGTCCGAGGTCAGGGCCGGGATGAGGAACCAGGCCGGCAAGATGACGGCGGCCCCGGCCGCCACCAGCATGCGCATCGGCGGCATGGCTCGCCAGGCCCAGAGCGCGTACAGAGCGACCACCGGCCATACCTCGGGACGCCCCAGAGCAGCCAGCATCAGGAGCAGGAAGGCGACGCGAGGACGCCTGGATAAATGGAAGTCGACGGCGGCCAGGCAGAGCGCCACGATCATCGGATCGGACTTGGCGGTGAAGATGTAGTCGGCATAGCCGCGGATGCCCAGCAGCCCGACGCCGGCAAAGAGCCCGGCGGCGAAGGCCGCGTGGCGATGCGCGCCAGAGACGCCGGTGAGCTTGTAGGCGACCCGGCCGGCGAACACGGGTCCGCTCATCGACACGCTCACGGCCGTGACCATCCACAGCCACAGCTGGGCGCGACCAGCCAGCGCGTAGGGGAGCGTGAACAGGTACGTGAGGGGCTTCCAGGACGGCTCGCCGTCGGTGTTGAGGTTCCAGTGGAGCGTCTGATGACCCCAGACAAGCCAGCCGTAGGGGTCATAGGCGGGGCGGATCCCGAATCCGATGACCAGTCCGATCGACAGCGCGACGATGGCCGCGCCAGCACACCACCACGGATGCCGAACGATCGGCGAGCGCGGCACGATGCCGGGCGACGCTCGGTGCTCCTCGACGGTGATCCGCCCCCGAATCGGGGCCTCTGCGATCGTTGACCCGGGCACTGCGCCAGCACCCTACCGGCCGCGCTAGTCGGCGCCCACGGCGGGCGCGGCATCCGGACTCGTCGGCCGCTACGCGGCGGTCCTGCGGACCTGAACCGCGCCCGTCCCGTCGGCAACCACGTGAATCTCACCCCGGGGCCCGGCCATCGTGACCGTGACCGGGTGGGGCTCAGCGGGCCGCCGGGTCGGCAGCCATCCGCGCTCCGGGGCGCTCAGGATCAGCGTGTGGGCGCGCCGCCCGAGGAACGCAATCCCGCCGGCCGGATCGCCGTCCCACGTCACCAGCCCCGCGCGCGCGTGTAACGCGTGCGCCACCACCGGCAGATCGTCGACCACGAGGCCGGCCTCCGATATGCCCACGATCTCCCCCGCCTGGAAGGGCGCCCGACCCAGGCCCGACTCGCCGATGCCGGCATGGGCGATCAATTCGACGATGTTGCCCGCCGGGTCGAGGAAGTACACCGCCTTCGCCGACCAGTTCGAGAAGTCGAACACCGGCTCGTCCCCGGCTCCGGGTAGGAGTTCGGCCCTGTCCGCCGCCCAGTCCACGGCGGCGTCGAAGCGATCGCCGGCGATCAGCAGCGCAAAGTGGTGGAAGGGTGCCCCCTCAGCCGGCACGAAGACCAGACGCGCCCGCTTCAGGGCCAGGCCGAATGCCCCGCCCCGCTCGTTGGTGGCCGGCAATCCCAGCCGCTCGCCGTAGAAGGCCCGCAACTCTCCGAGCCGCGCGCGCGGCGCGCTCAGCGAGAGCCGCGTGATCTCGACTTCGGGCACCAGGTGAGCGTATTGCTCACGTCATTCGCGGGCCAGCATGGCGACGGCCTCGCGCTCGAGGTCGACATAGGGCTCGCCGCTCACGTCGACGGCGACGCGATTGATCGTGCCGCCCGTGAACGCGTGGGGGTGAGGGCCTGGGTAGTCGTCGGTGACCGGCTCGCCGCTGTCGCGTCCCACGCAGAGGCCTTCGCCGGCGATCGAGAACTTGCCGGGCTGGGTCTTGATTCGCTCCTCGCCGACCTTCGTCTCGCCGTGGTAGAGGGACAAGATGCCCGGTCGAGACGCCGGGCGGGTCCTCGCCGTCCTTGTCGAAGTTGGCGGCCAGGATCAGGTTCTTGCCGACCGGCACGTCTTCACTGCCGACGATCTTCTGCTCGAAATGACCGACCCAGTTGTAGACGTAGTGCAGCCGATTGTCCTTGATGTAGAGCGCATGCCCGCCGAATCGCGAGCCGTGGGCGAACAGGACGCCCTCGGCGCCTGGGGCAGGGATGTCGACGAGCGCGCCGATCCCGTAGGAACGATTGCGGATGTTGACCGCCTGTGACTCCGGCACCTCCGCCAAGTCCGGGTAGTAGACGTAGCGATTGCGCGCCGGGCTCAGCAGTGGACGCGGGGTCGTGAGGATTTCGAGGGCTGAGCGGTCGTCGAGCGGGAACGCTCCGTTGCGACCGGCTTCGGCGTACCACAGGCTGATCATCTCGTTGAGCCGTTCCGGTTCCTGATCGGCGAGGTTATGCAGCTCGGAGCGGTCGACGTCGGTGTGGTAGAGCTCCCACGTGTCGGTGCCGAAGTGACTCCAGCCGCTGATCGTGGGGTGCTTAGTGACGGCCTTCCAGCCGTCGTGCCAGATCGCCCGGGAGCCGAGCATCGAATAGAACTGCGTCGCCCGCGCGCCCGGGATCGACGCGTGGTCGAAGTTGTAACGCATACTGACGCCATCGAACGGGGTCTGGACGTGACCTCCGATCACCTCGGGGGGCTCGACGCCGACCACGTCCAGAATCGTCGGCACGAGGTCGATGGCGTGGTGGTACTGATCACGTAGCTCGCCGCGCACCTCTGTGCCCTTGGGCCAGGAGATGATGCAGGGGTCGGACGTGCCGCCGTTGAACTCGTAGCGCTTCCACATCTTGAACGGCGTGTTGAACGCCATCGCCCAGCCGTTGGGGTAGTGGTTGTAGGTCTTGGTGCCGCCGAGCTCGTCGAGCAGCGCGAGGTTCTGCTCCATCGAGTCCGGGATGCCGTTGGCGATGTTGTTCTCGTTCACCGACCCGTTCGGGCCGCCCTCGCCGCTCGCGCCGTTGTCGGAGATCAACAAGATCAGCGTGTTCTCGCGCTGCTCGGTCTCCTCCAGATAATCCAGCAGCCGCCCGATGTGGTGATCCGCGTGCGCCATGAACCCGGCATACACCTCCGCCATCCGGCAGAACAGCCGCTGCTCGTCGGCCGACAGCGAGTCCCACGGGCGGGTCATGTCCAGCGGCGGGAAAGGCTGCCCGTCCGGTCCGGTCTGGTCGGCGATCGGATTGATCGGCGGGAGCTCCGTATCGGGCGGGACAATCCCCAGCTTCTTCTGGCGCGCCAGCGTCTGCTCGCGGATCGCCTCGTAGCCCATGTCGAACTGGCCTTTGAACTTGGCGATCCACTCCTTCGGCACCTGGTGCGGGGCGTGGCAGGCGCCGGGCGCGTAGTAGAGGAAGAACGGCTTCTCCGGCGCGACCACCTTCGCGTCCTTGATGAACTCCAGCGCCTTGTCGGTCAGATCCGCGGTCAGGTGGTAGCCCTGCGCCGGCGAGCGCGGCGGATCGACGGGATGGCTGTCGTAGACGAGGTCCGGATACCACTGGTTCGTCTCGGCGCCGAGGAACCCGTAGAAGCGCTCAAAGCCGCGGCCGGTCGGCCAGTTCCGGCGCGAAGACGCGAGGTTCATCTCCGACTCCGGGCACAGATGCCATTTCCCGACCATGTACGCATTCCAGCCCGCCTCCCCGAGGATCTCCTGAATCTGGCCGTTCTCGGGCGGGATCACCCCGCTCGCGCACGGGAACCCGATCGCCGCCTCGGTGATGCAGGCCATGCTGTTGCGCGTGTGATTGCGCCCCGTGAGCAGGCACGAGCGCGTCGGCGAGCACAGCGCCGTCGTGTGCATCTGCGTGTAACGCACGCCGTCGGCGACGATCCGGTCGATGTTCGGCGTCGGCACCGGGCCGCCGTAGCTGCCGAGCACCGAGTAGCCCACGTCGTCGAGCACGATGTACAGCACATTCGGGGCCCCCTCGGGAGCCTTGGGCGCCTCGAACGGTGTCCAATCCGGAACTGAGTCCCGAATATCGACATTGATGACGCCCTTGAATGGCTTGCTCATTGCGGCAACCTCGAGTGGTTCGAATTAGGCAGATGCGGTGCCCGCGGGTCGATCCGCGGCAGACGTTCAACCCATCGTGAGCGAGCATTTGGTTAGTGCATCACCCCAAACGGATGAGCATCCCAACGTGTTCACAACCGACTGGCCGCGGGAGCTGCCTCCGGGCCGGCGCCGCCGGCGGCGGGTGACGGGCTGCTCGCGGGTTCGAGCTGCGGCACGGGCAGCCGAACGGTCACCAGATAGCAGACCACCACACCGATGATCGTGAGCGGTTCGGACCCGGGTCCCGCCTGAGCCGTCAGCACCGAGGCGATCACGATCGCCGACAACGGCAGGCGGAGGATGGCCACCGTCGCCGCCCCCATCCCCACGGCGACCGCGGGAGTGATGTCGAAGCCGGGCAGGTGCGAGGCCATCAATCCCCCGGCCGCGCCCAGGAAGATCGCCGGAAAGGTTGGGCCGCCTCTGAAGCTCCCCAGAGAGACGGCGTAGGCAATTCCCTTGAAGACGATCAGGAGCGCCAACGCAGACAACGACCATTTTCCGGCACTCGAGACCAGCCCGGGAAGGGCATCCTGGCCTGAGAACAGGACCTCGTTGATGCTCTTGCCGCTGGCCTGCGAGAAGGCGATGGCCAGCCCCGAGACGAACAGGCCGGCGGCCGGCAGCATCAGGAAGGGTCGCGGCCTGACCACGCGATGGGTGCTGATCCCGCCCGTCCTGATCAGGTGGGCGACCAGGGCAATGACCACCGACAGGGCGATGGCCCAACCAAAGCTGGCGGCAGTCGGTCGCTCGAACTTTGGCAGGGGCAGCGCGCCCAGCGCGTAGGCGCTCGTGCTCAGCCCGGTGAAGGATCCCATGCCAACCGAGATCAGCGTTCCGATCGCGGCGCCGACGAGACCGGGGAGCAGGACGATGGGCAGCCTCGACCCGCCCAGGCCGGTGGCCTCGATCAGGATCACCGCCGCGATGATCGGCGAGCTGAAGACGAACGACAGCGCGGCAAAGCTGCCGGCGGCGGCGACCACGACGAGCAGCTGCTGGGGAACGTCCCTGCGCGCCGCCTTGATGGTTGCCACCCCCAGCCCGGCTCCGATCGCGATCAGCGGGGCCTCCGGACCGATCACGACGCCGAGCCCGATCGAGGCGAGACCGGCCAGCACGATTCCCGGCAGTTCGATCGGGCGCGTCGGGCCGCCGCCGACCTTCAGCCCCTCGGCGGGTATGTGGCCGCCGTTGCCCGGTAGGCGGACGATCGCGAACGCGGTGATCACGCCGGCGATCGCCAGGATCGGGAGCGACCACCACTTGGGCGGCCCGTTGGTGTAGCCGAGCGCGTTGGGGAGGTGGTGGTAGAGCTCCTGCTGGATCTGGTAGATGAGCTCGAGGAAGCACCATGCGGCCAGGGACACGATGATGCCGACGACCGCCGCGATCGCCAGCAACACCACGAACCTCCGATCGCGGAGCAGGGCGCCGCTGTCGACCTCCGCCGCACCATCGGCGTCGGTGGGTTTCGCGGCAGGGGCGGCCATCGGGTCAACCTATGGTCGCTCACCGCCCAGAGCATCATCCGGATGGGGTGAGCGCCCGCCCACCGGCGGATACGCCACCTGATTGGGGTGATGCCGTTCGGGGCCTGTGAGCCGAACATCACGCCGTGCGCGACACGGTGCTGAGTGCGAAGCCCTCGAGCTCCGCCGGATCAAGCCCCAAGCGCCCGGCGCTGGTCCTGGCCTCGCTCATCCTGGTGGCCGCGGTCGCGAACCTCAATCTGGCCGTGGCCAACGTGGCGCTGCCGGCGATCGGCAGGGCCTTCGACGCGGGCCAGGTCAGCCTCGACCTGGTCGCGGTCGGATATTCGCTCGGGCTCGCCTCGTCGGTCCTCTATCTGGGTGCCCTGGGCGACCGCTACGGGCGCAAGCTGATGCTCATCATCGGCACCGCGCTGGCGATTCCGATGTCCGTGCTCGCGGCGCTGGCGCCCTCGATAAGTGTGCTCTTCGCGGCGCGCTTCGGCGGCGGATTGGCGGCCGGCATGGCCTATCCAACGACGCTCGCGCTGATCACCGCGCTGTGGACCGGACCGGGGCGCACGAAGGCGATCGCACTCTGGTCAGGACTGGGTGGCGCGATCTCCGCGCTTGGACCTCTGCTGGCGGGCTTCGCGCTCGGCGCACTTTGCCTGGGGGTCGGTCTTCGTGATCACGCTGCCGCTCGCCCTGGTGGCGCTCGTCATGGCCCACCTGTTCGTTCCCGGCCACGTCAACGAAACCGCCGACCCGGTCGACAACCTCGGCGGCATCCTCTCCGCGGTGCTCGTAGCCGCGCTCATCCTGGCCATCAACTTCGCGCCGGTCCCCAACAGGGGACTCCTCGCGCTCGGACTGGGCGCGATCGGGGTGGCCGCGCTGGTCGGATTCGTCGTCCGGCAACGGCGCGCGCGAAACCCTCTCTACGACCTCAAGGTGGCCGCGCGACCGACGTTCTGGGTGGCCGCCTGCGCGGGCATCATCGTCTTCGGATCGCTGATGGGCGCGATGTTCATCGGTCAGCAGTTCGTGCAGAACGTGCTCGGCTATTCGGCCCTTGGCGCCGGCGCCGCGATCATCCCCGCAGCACTCGTCATGGTCCTCGTGGCGCCCCGCTCGGCAAAGCTGGTCGACACCAAGGGCGCCCGGTTCACGCTGCTCCTGGGTTATGGCTTCTGCCTGCTCGGCTTCCTGGCGATGCTCGTCCTCTGGCAGGAACACACCCCCTTCTGGCAGGTTGGACTCGCCTATGTGCTGATGGGGATCGGTGTCGGGCTCGCCGGCACGCCGGCCTCGCACTCGCTGACCGGATCGGTGCCGGTCAGGCGCGCGGGCATGGCGTCGGGGACCGCAGACCTACAACGCGACCTTGGCGGCGCAATCATGCAGTCGATCCTCGGCGCGCTACTGACCGCCGGATACGCCAAGGCGGCCACGGCGGCGATCGCGGCGTCGAACCACGCCGTGACAACGAGCGTGCAGAGCGAGTTGACGAAGTCGTTCTCGGGCGCCGCGGACGTGGCCAAGCAGTATCCGCAGTACGCAAGCCAGATCACCGCGGCGGCCAAGAGCTCGTTCCTGCAGGGCGGGAACTGGGCCTATGCGGCCGGGATGATCGCCGTTGCGCTTGGCGCGGTGCTCGTCTTCTTCGCGTTCCCGAAGAAGGACGAGGAGGAGCGCCTGCTGGCCGATTACCAGTCGCGGGATGCGAGTTCGGCCGCCGATCGGGCCGGCACGCCGAACAGCTCGGAGGGCCGCGCCGGCAAGCCCCTGATCGCGTGAGACAGCGGGCTACAGGACTTTCTCAACGTCGCCCACGACCACGCCTTCGAGTTGGCGCAGACGTCGCAGCCGGGGCGACTTGGAGGTATGCCCGGTGAACAGCGTGAACAGGCCGCAGGCCAGGAAGCAGGCGGCGCCGAGCGATGTGTTCCAATTGGCCGCGGCCTGGTCGATTACCGAGCCGGTGGACGGCACGACGTACCCGGCAATCGCCGAGATGCCGAAGAAGATGCAGCCGAGCAGGTTGACCGCGGGCTCCCACCACCCCGCCTGCGCCCGCACGGGGAGCCACCCATGCCGCGGCGAGGCGTGGTAGGCAATCACGCCGGAGATCAGGAAACAAACCGACCCGAAGGCGTCCGGGCGCCACACGAGCTTGTTGTACTCGGAGCTCGACAGGGCGGTGTGCATGGCACGGTAGGTCGTCTCGTTGAAGAACAGCGTCCCGGCCGACTGGATGGCGGCGGCCCAGAGAGCGGCTCGGCCGCCCTCGCCTGAGGCGCGCCCGCCCCAGGCCAGCGAAACCTGGAGGGCCCCGCCCGCCGTGAACAGGACAGAACCGACGAAGAAGGTCACGGCGTCGGCGGCGTCGCCGACAAGGCCGGCATAGCCCGGAAACGGACCGACCAGAAAGCAGGTCGAGCCGAGCACGAAGCAGAGGGCCATCCAGCGCGCGCGGCTCATCGAGTCAGAGCACCACGATCGGGGTGATTTCGCGGGCTTGCCCCATCACGACGCCGACCGGACCCAGATCCTGGAAGTTCGACCCGGGGCGTCGCTCGTGGTGTCACAGAGCGGCGGCAGAACCCTGCCGCCTGACTCCTGAGGTGGGGATCGTGCCGCTGATCGTCGTGCCCGAACCGGGCACCGACTGAATCCTGATCGTCCCCCCCACTGCAGCGAGCCGGTCGAGCAGGCCTCTGAGACCGGTGCCGTGCGGCGTGATGGACGGGTCAAAGCCGACGCCGTCATCGCGCACCTCGAAGTGCAGCGCAGCTTCGTGCCAGAGGCGGACCGTGACCGATGACGCTCCGCGGGCGTGCTTGGCTGCGTTCTGGAGCGCTTCGGAGATCGAGAAGTAGACCGTCGTCTCGATCTCGCGGGAGTAGCGCCCGAGTCCGTCCGCGATCACGGTGCTAGGCACTCCCATCCCGCGCGCCAGGGTGCTCACCGAACCCCCGAGCCCGGTCTCGGCGAGCAGAGGAGGGTAGATCCCGCGCGCGAACGAGCGCACCTCCTCGATCGTCGCGTCGATGTCCTTGCCGAGCGCGCGCAGCGCTTCGGCGCCGGCGGCGTCCTGGCTTCCGATCTTGTCGGCCGTCAGCGCGAGCTTGATCCGCAGCGCGACCAGCCGCTGCTGTGCGCCATCGTGAATGTCGCGCTCGATCTTCCGGCGCCCGCGGCGTTCGGCGGTGATGCCGAGCACCCGAGCCTCCATCAGCTCTTGCAATGACGTCCGCAGCTCGGCGGTGAGCTTGTCGTTCTCGAGCGCGGCCAGGGCATACGAGCCCGCCGTCTGGAGCAGAACCGGATCCTCGGCAAGGGTTGGGTCGTGCACCAGCGCGATGCGCCAGCTGCCGTTGGCGATCTCGGTGACGGCACGGCCGCTCTCGGCCCCCGGCACCCGGACAGCTGCCCCGGACTCATCGACCCACACGCCGGCATCGCCCGGGAACGAGTGCAGCACCGCGAGCGACGGGTCCTCGAGCGCCTGAGCCATGACGCGGCCCACATGCGCCGGCGTCGCGCTGGTCCGGAGCTCCTGGGCCATCTGCTCGAGCGCCTTGACGGTGAACAGGCGGCGGTACAAGCGCCCGGCGCTGGCCGCCAGGCCGACGGTCGGAAGCGAGAGCACATAGATCCAGCTAAGGACGTCCAGCGCGCCCGGCGACGCGCCTGCGGCCCGGGCGCGGAGGTAGACGGTCAGAGTCGCGGCCTGGACCACGGCGATCAGCGCGATCGGGGCGTACATCCGGCCGAGGAGCGCCCCCGATGTCCGCGCACGTTGGATCGCGATCGCCGCGATGGCCACGAGCAAAACGACCGTGAGCACCGCGCGCAGCGGGACGACGACATCCTGGACCGCGCCGACATTGACGATCGCGAACGCGTTGCTCGGGCAGGCGGCGGTGCAGGCCGACCAGGGCGACGGATGCGGAAACTGGTGGGCGATCAGCGCGGTGGGGAGGTAGAGCACCGCCACGACCGATGCGCTTGCGCCGAAAACCACGCGCTGGAGCCGACCGCTGAGACGTCCCGACGGGTAGCTGAGCAGCAGGTAGATCACGGCCAGCTCGACCAGCCATTGGCTCACGCGGCCGACGCTGTACAGAATCGGCACGGACGACGCCGCGAGCGCCGAGAGACACCATAGAAGCCCGCCCCCGATCAGCACCCCGGCGTAGCGCACATCGCGTCCCCGGGCCAGGTCATAGAACCCGGTGCCGAGCGAGACGGCGGCGCCGGCCAGGAAAATCGGGACGGCGATCGCGCCTCGGTCATCCGAAGCACTGAGCAATGTCGGCAGCACCGCCGCCACGGTCGCCAGAGCCAGTGCGAGGGGCATCGCCCACACCCGCATGGACGGTGCCCGAGTGGTCAGCCCCGCTCCGACGGGCTGCGCAATTTCCGTCATCGCGCGCAGCGTATACCCGTGCGGGCGCGCGAGGTAGGCGGGAAGCTCCCCGCCCGGAGTCGGTAGTTATCCGCAACCCAATTCCGGGACTGAAACGGACCGGAATCTGGTTCTCGATGGTCGCCGATCTGTCTGTGGCTCACCAGACCCTAGTTTTCCCTGAGCGGGCCGACTCATCCGATCCGGGTGATGTTAGGTCGGGTGGCGCTCGCCAATGTTCGCTCGGAGCTCTGCGAACACGAAAGGAGAAGTTGTCTATGGCAACACTTGTTGCGATCGGCTATCCGGATCAGACGACCGCCGAGGAGGCGCGGAAGACGGTCCAGCGCCTGGAGGCCGACCTCATCATCCAGGCCGACCAGGTCGCTGCGATCTCACGCGATCTCGACGGCAAGTACCACGTCACGACCACGCACGGCGGTGCCTCCGCCGGCGGCGGCGCCGCTTGGGGCGGTTTCTGGGGGCTGCTGTTCGGGCTGCTGTTCTTCGTGCCGTTCGCCGGTCTCGCGCTCGGCGCAGGCTTCGGCGCGTTGTTCGGCCACCTCGGAGAGAAGGGCATCGACAAGGCGTTCCAGCAGCAGGTCCGCGACTACGTCAAGCCGGGAACCTCGGCGCTCTTCATGATCATCGAGAAGGCGACGCCCGACAAGGCGATCGCGGCGCTCGAGCAGTACGGCGGCACGGTCATCAAGACGTCGCTGTCCGATGAGGACACGGCGAAGCTGCAGGAGGCCCTGACGCCGCCGGCCGCCGCCTAGTTCGCAGAGGCTGCAGTTCGAACCGCGGTTGCCGAAGGCCGGCGACCGCGGTTCGGTCGTCCTCGGTGCAGGCTCAATGCCGCCAGCGCCGCACGCCGTGCGACTTCAGCTCGCCGACCTGTTTCGTCGACAGGTTCAGCACGACCTCGTCGTTGCCGATGCGCGCCACGGCGCCGATCGGAATGATCACCTCACGCTTTCCCCAGAGGTGTCCGTGCTCGAGCACGAAGCTGGCGATCTTCTGCTCGTCGTCGACCACGAAGCCCTCGACGTGACCGAGCCGCTCTCCGTCCGCCGAGGTGACCGCGCTGCCGCGCCGGATCTCGATCTCATTCTTGGGAACCCGGTCGTAGTTGACCGTCACGTGCGGGTCGTAGTCGAGCGGCTGCATGCTTGTGCCGAGTCCCTCCGGCGACAGGCTCTCGTAATAGGGAAGCGCGAAGACCTCCTGGATACCGACCTGAAAGTCGGGATCCTCGACCGGGAACTCACCGATTCGCAGGTAGGCCGACCGGCTGATCGGCTCGAGCGCGTCGACCTCGGCCAGAGTCGCGTCGAGGGAGATCTCGGCGTCGTCGTCCGAACCGGCCCCGGCACGCTCGACCGGCACCAGACGCGCCTCATCGTGGCGGTGGTGGGGCTGGATGACCAGATGCGTCACGCGCCGCGTGCTCGGATCGATGACCACGTCGCTGAGCTCGCCATAGGCCCCGTCGACACAGTTGACGGGACAGCCTAGTTCGAGTCGCATGGTGGGGCGGGCATGATCGGCATTCCTATCGGATCGGGCAGGCGGACTCTAGTCGTGGCGCCCAACCAGCGGCATCACCCGATGCGGATGAACCCGCGCCGCGCCACGATGGGGCGCGCACGAGTTCGCCACCGCGAAACACTCGTATGGGCACGGTGGGCCGCTCGGCGCGACGGTGCGAAACTGGCTCTCGATCTCGATGTCGGAACCGAATCCGGACGCTAAGCACAGCTGTTGCAGCCCCTCGCGCGGCGCGTCGGCCGGCTCGGTCGTGGCCGCGAACCCGCAGCCGCGGACCCAGCCATCGCCGGCCACGGACCGCCCGGCCACGGGCCCTGGCAGGACCGACGCGATGGTCTCACTCCCGGGCGGCGTGTTCGTCATCGGCAGCAATGACCGCTTCGCCTACCCGGAGGACGGCGAGGATCCGCGCGAGATAGAGATCGGGCCGTTCAGGATCGATCCATGCGCCGTTTCGAATGCCGCCTTTGCGGAATTCGTCAGGGCCACCGGCTACGTGACCGAAGCCGAGACCTTCGGATGGTCGTTCGTGTTCGGCGGGTTCCTGCCCGATGACTTCCCGCCCACCCGCGCCGTCGCCGCGGCACCCTGGTGGCGCCAGGTCTACGGTGCCGACTGGCGGCATCCCGAGGGACCGCAGTCGGATCTCGCCGAGCGCTCCGATCACCCGGTCGTCCACGTGTCGTTCAATGACGCGCTGAACTTCTGCGCGTGGGCGGACAAGCGGCTGCCCACCGAGGCGGAGTGGGAGTTCGCGGCGCGCGGAGGCCTCGAGCAGGCTGCGTTCCCGTGGGGAAACGAGTTCGAGCCCGGCGGCGAGCACCGCATGAACGTCTGGCAGGGCGCCTTTCCCAACGAGAACACCTGCGCCGACGGCTACGCCGGAACGTGTCCGGTCGATGCCTTCCCGTCCAACGGCTACGGCCTGTACAACGCCACGGGCAACGTGTGGGAATGGACGGCCGACTGGTTTGACCCCACGTTCCGCGCTCGGGACCGCCGTCTTGACCCGATCGGCCCGGCGACGGGCACACACCGGGTGCAGAAGGGCGGCTCGCACCTCTGCCACGCCTCGTATTGCCGGCGCTACCGCGTCGCCGCGCGACAGGGGAACGAGCCTGACTCCTCCACGGGAAACCTCGGCTTCCGGTGCGCCGCCGACGTCCAGCGCGAGCACGAGGTGGACGGTTCTGGGAATCTCACCCGCATCGCATGATGTGCTCCCGCTCCCGGGATCGTTCTATCGGTAGTTACGCCAAGCCAGAGAGATGAGGATCCAGATGGCGCAGACCGCCCCGGCACAGCAGAAGGCGAGCACCAGCAACGGAGCGGCCAAGGCGAGGCCCGCCATTCCTCGGCACCCCACGCCGGAGGAGCGCACCGCCGCGGGCCGAGAGGCTCGAGCCAAGGCCAGTCGATCGGCTCAGGCGACGTGGCAGCCCCAGGCGGATCGGGCCAACCCGGTGGACATCCTCCGCAAGCAGGGCGAGACGCGCGTTCAGGAGCTGCTCCCGATCAGGTACGGGCGGATGCTCGTATCGCCGTTCACCTTCTATCGCGGCGCGGCCGCGGTGATGGCCAACGACCTCGCGCACACGCCGTCCGCCGGCCTGGACGTGCAGCTGTGCGGGGACGCCCATCTCTCGAACTTCGGCCTGTTCGCCTCTCCGGAACGCGACCTCGTGTTCGACGTAAATGACTTCGACGAGACCGCTCCCGGCCCGTTCGAATGGGACGTCAAGCGGCTGGGCACCAGCATCGAGATCGCCGGGCGCGATCGGGGCTTTGACGACCGCGAGCGCCAGGCCGCGGTGGTGGCCACCGTGGGCGAGTATCGAGCGGCGATCCGCCGCTTCGCCGGCATGCGCGATCTCGACGTGTGGTACGCCACGCTCGACGTCGAACGGCTGCTCAATGCTCTCAGGAGCGAGGGGTTCTCGGGCAAGAGGGTGGAGAAGGCCGCCGCCAAGGCCCAGACCAAGGACAGCATGAGGGCGCTGTCGCGACTCACGCACGAGGTCGATGGTGCCCTGCGGATCATCGGCGACCCACCGCTGATCGTGCCACTCGATGATCTCGTGCACGAGGACAGCGAGGTTCTCGTGCACGAGATGCGCAAGCTGCTGGCCGCGTACAAGCGGTCGCTCACCGGGGCGGCTCGGCGTCTCATGGATCAGTACCACTTTGCCGACATGGCCCGCAAGGTCGTCGGCGTGGGCAGCGTCGGCACGCGATGCTGGATCATCCTGCTGCTCGGGAGGGACAACGACGACCCGCTCTTCCTGCAGGTCAAGGAGGCCGGCGAGTCGGTGCTCGAGCCGTTCACGGCCAAGAGCCGGTTCGCGAACCACGGTCGCCGGGTGGTCGAGGGTCAATGGCTGATGCAGTCGGCGAGTGACGTGATGCTCGGTTGGCTCAGGGTCACGGGTCTCGACGGGCAGCAGCGCGACTTCTATATACGCCAGCTCTGGGATTGGAAGCGCTCGGCCGAGATCGAGACCTTCGGACCCAGGGAGCTCCAGGCCTATGGACGGATGTGCGGCTTCTCCCTGGCCCTCGGCCACGCCCGCTCGGGAGACACGCTGGCCCTCGCGGGCTATCTGGGCCGCGGCGCGACCTTCGACCTCGCCATCGCCGCCTTCGCGGACTCCTACGCGAACCAGAACCAGGCCGACTACGACCTACTGCGAGCCGCCGCCGCGACGGGCGAGATCGACGTAACGTCTGGGCTCTGAGTAACGGCCCGTGGCGGACGATGCGGTCTCGGCCTCGGGTGGTGCGACGGTCACGACGGTGCGCGCGAGCACATCGACGACCGGGCTGTCGATCACCGTGCCGACCAGCCGCTCGACATCCTGGCTCTCGAGCGCCCGGGCCACCAGCCGGTCGACCAGATCGTCGATCAGCGGACTGGCCAGAATGCGCGCCATCGCGTCCGCGGCCACCGAAGAGTTCAGGGCCGCATCCGCTGCGGATAGGGCCGTGTCGAGCGACGCCAGCAGCGCCCGTTCGGCGGGCTCGGACAGGACCTGCTGGGCCCGCCGGCCGACCGCGCCGCCGACACCCAGAAGCCCGCGGGCCGGGCGCAGCGCCGTGGCGCCGAGGAAGGTCAGTGTGGCCACCACCTCACCTCGAACGCCCGGCTTCGCGCCCCCACTCAGCCCGCCAGCAGTCGCTGCTTCTGCTGCGCGAACTCGTCATCGGTGAGGATCCCCTGGTCGTGGAGTTGGCCGAGCTCCTTGAGCTTCTCCATCGCGTCGGAGCTGATGCCTCCGCTCGGCGCCGGAGCGGGCGCGGCCTGGGGTGCGGCCTGCTGAGCCTCGACGGACTCGAGCCGTTGCTCCTGGTCGGCGTCCTGCTGCTGGGCGGCCGCGTGATGCTTGCCCATCATGTACGCGCCGCCACCAACGGCCGCGGCGCGCAGCAAGGGACGTCGTCTCATCAGTGGCATCTGATGATCACCTACTCCACGGACTCGGGCAGGGCCAGACCCAGCGCCACCATGATCTCGGGTGCCGCGGCCACAACCTTGGGTCCGCCGACCTGCGGCGCGACAGCGCGCAGTACGCCGAGGATGTCCTCCGGCGTAACGCCCTCGCCAAGAGCGTTGGCGATCTGCCAGGCGTAGGACGCCGGTGGTGCGTCGAGGGCAATCAGCGCCGCGACCTTTACGAGCGCAAACGTGCGCGCGTCCAGACCGGTCCGCTCGAGCTGCGCCTCGCGCAGCTCCATGGCCTCCTCGAGCATCGTCATGTCGCCGGTCGCGATGCCCGACAGCGTTTGGTGGGTGTCTGCTCCAACAACGGTCATCTGGTCCCCTTTCGGAAGATCGGAAGGATTGACTGTTGAACCACTATCGGCCGACTCCTGCGTCGCCGCATCGACCGAAACGGGTGAACTTGTGCTCAGCCGGCACTCCGGGCGACCACAGATCCGTCCTCGGCCAGGAAGATCAACGCAGCCTTGACGCGGCGACTGGTATCGCCGGACTCGCGCAATCCGAGCTTCAGGAAGATTGCGTTGATGTGCTTCTCCACCGCACGCTTGGTCAGGAAGAGCGATGACGCGATGGCGGCGTTGCTCTTGCCGGTGGCCACCTGAGCGAGGACCTCGCGTTCGCGCGCCGTTAGCTCGTCGAGCGTCGACTCGGAGCGGCGCGCGCGCTCGGCGATCAGGCCATCGATGATCTTGGCGTCGATGACCGAGCGATTGTTCATGACCGCCTGGATCGCCGCCACGAGCTCCCCGCGGTCGGCGACCCGCTCCTTGAGCAGATATGCGCGCCGCTCCGAGCCGCGTGCGAAGAGCTCGAGGGCGAGCGCGGGATCGGCGTATTGGCTCAGGATGACCACGCCGATGTCGGGGTGTGTCTCGCGCAGCTCGGCGGCGAGCAGGATGCCCTCCTTCTCGCGGAAGGGTGGCATGCGGATATCGCTAAGCACGACGTCCGGTGGCTCGCGTCTCACGGCCTCGAGCAGCGTCGCCGTGTCCTCGCACACGGCCACCACCTCGAGCTCAGGTGCGGCGGAGAGCAGCTGCTTCAGACCCTCTCTGACGAGAAGACTGTCCTCCGCGATCGCAACACGAATTCTTATGAGCTTCCTCTCGCCCGGCCGGCAGCTCTGGACCGCCGATTGATCCGGGGAGGATTATAGGGCCGCCTTCTCGGCGGCAAACTCCTCATCGCTCAGCGATCCGCGATCGTGCAGCTGGGCCAGACGCTCGAGCTCGGCCACACGCCCACCGTTGGCCGCCGCCGGTTGGATCGCCGCCGCGTGCGCCGGATGGCGTCGCTCCGCGTTCCACGCCCGAATCGAGTTCATCGTGTCACCGGCCTGGGCATCCGGGAACTCGCGTGCCGTCTTGCGCCGCAGGGCCTCGATCCCGATCACGATCAGGATGGCAAAGCCGATCAGCGGAATGACCTGGCGCGTGGCCGGGGTCGGACCCCAAACGATCACCAGCAGCAGGGCGACGAAGGCCGTCAGGTACACGATCACTGGACGGTCGCGCAGGGTGGGCGCGAGGGCGCGCCGCAGCGCCGTGGCCGGACGGGTGTGTCCGGCGACCCAGGCGGCGACCACGAGGACCAGGCCGTACACGACCATCGCCACCGCGATGTCGTACAGCAGCGTCGTGGCGATTGTCCAGACGTCATGGCCCGCCGGCTTGTTCGAGGGGTTCTTGACCAGCGCATCGACGATGTAGTTGCCGCCGACGCGCCGGGTGAGCAGCACGACCAGGCCGATCAGCACGAAGCACCAGCCGGTCATGCGCACGGCCTGCTGCCGGTGACCCCGCGAGAGGATCACGGCGAGAATGAACAGCGCGAAGGTCAGCAAGGGCAGCACGATGGCCAGGCTCTTGATCGCCCCGGCGATGTCCTGCGCGGTCTTGAGTTGCGAGGCGCGCATGATCACCAGCTGACCGCTGGACGGCGGCAGCGTGATGCCGGCCTTCTTGGCGACCGTCTGCACGGTGCCGCGATTCGACTGCAGCTTGGCCTGCACAGCCGCCACCTGTGACTGGACGCCCAGCGCAGTGGCGAGCTGGGTGATGATGTTGTGCAGGTTGAGCGTGACGACGCCGCCGTTGGTCGACACCGCGGATCCTCCGCCGTTGATGATCTTCATCAGCACGACGTGGGCGGAATGATTGGCCTGGCGCCAGGCGAGCTGGACCGGAGAGGAGGCGAGCAGCCTCGGCGCCGCCTGTCCGGCGATCTGCTGCAAGCCGGCCGCGGCCGGTCCGGCGAGCGGCTGCAGCTTGGTCGGCAGCACGCTCTTGATCTCGCTCTGGGGCACGCCCGATTTGAAGAGCTCGCTGACCGCGTAGGCGGCCACCGCGGTCTGGATCTCCTTGTTGGCCAGCAGCTGCGAGCTCGTACTCGTCCAGTTGTCGGTGTTCAGCGCCTGCCGGTTGGCCCACACGGCAAGTACGGCCACGATGCCGATGATCGTGGCCAGGGTGAACAGCAGGCCGATGATGACCCGGTGGCGGTGCGGCGGGGCCGCCGCAGGTGCTGTTGGTGCGCTCGCTGCGGCGTCGGCCGCCGGCGGCCCGGCCTCCGGGGTCGAGGCGCTGTCGCTGGGTTCCTCGGCCATCAGCGCAGCATCGATCGCGCAGGGTGTCCACGCAAGCAGGCCCACCGGTCGAATAGCGGCCGGTGGGCACCCCGATCGCTGGGGGTGGGGACCCCCCGCTCCACCGGACCCCCGCTCCACCGCGATGCCGCCACCTATTCGCGTCGTCGCGTATCCAGACCCGCAGCCCGGGCCTCGGGCGCGGCGCCGCGTGCGAAGTTCCCGATCAGGAGTCCGATCACCGTGACCAGATAGAGCTGGCCCGTGAGCATCTCGATCACGGCGATCGCGTGACCGGTGGGCGTGCCGGGAGTGAAGTCACCGAAGCCGGTCGTCGTGAGCGAGGTGAAGCTGAAGTACACCTTCTCGCCCAGGGTGCCATTGGTTCCCTGGGCGAAGTACGGCGTGGGCTTGATCACCTCGGCCACAAAGCCGATCACCCAGGCGAAGACCAGCCCGATCGAGAGGTAGATGGCCAGCGAGCCCGCGACCGCCAGTAGCGTGACCCCTTCCCGGCGGAGTAAACGCACCAGACCCCGGACGAGGGCGATCGGTATCGCCGCGGTGAGAAACACGGCGATCGCCGCCAGGACCGAGCGCGGCATGTCGCCGACGGCGATCAGGATCATGACGGCGATCAGTCCCGTGATGAGCGCGACGGCTCGCCGTATGCGGATCGTCTCTCGAGCCCGCGAGGTGGCCACCGTGATTACCAGTGCGACGCCTTCCAGGCCGATACCGATCGCCTTCGTCAGGTCAGTGGTCGGCAGCGCGATCAGAAGGATGACCGCGACCAGCATGACCAACAGCACGGCCGCATAACGCGATTTCGGAGCGTCTCCGCGGCGCCCCGCACCGGCCTCAGCGACCGCCTCTGAGCCGGTGGGCGCGTCGTCCATCGCGCCGCTACTCGGCTCCAAACGCGGCCACGCGTGCGACCTCGCGCACCGCGTTCCACGCGCCGGTCGGCATGTTCGCCGACGGCGAGGCCCCGGGGTGCTGGGGCGCGATCCTCACGCGCAGGGCGCGGGGTCGGGTTCGGAAACGCAGCGGCGGGTCAAGCTGCGCGGCCTCGCCGTCGATCCCGGCGGCGACCCGCTGGTCCGACTCGACCTCGAAGGCCGACACCGACCATTCGCTCAACCCAAGGGGCGCACGATTGTCGGCCTCGTGCACTCCGACCGCGGCAATGCCGAGCTCGCCGGCGTCGAGCCGCGGGCGCGTGCCGGAACCGAGCGCCCGCCCCAGGCGGTAGACGTCGTTGGAGACCAGGAGCACCTCGGAGGTCCTGCAGGGGCGGCCATCGGGGCCGGTGAAGCCGAGCTCTGCACCGCTGCCGTCGGGCCCGCCCATTGTCGACAGCGTGTCGGCCAGCGTCCGCAGCTTGGCGTTGCGGTAGGACTCCTTCTGAACGGCCTCGGCGTAGACGCCGAGTGACACGTTGTTGACGAAGACCCGGCCGTTGACCTCGGCGAGGTCGACGACCCGCTCGCCGCCCTTGGTGAACGCGTCGAGCGCCCCGACCACGTCGTCGCGATCCACGCCGAGGTCAAGCGCGAAGTGGTTTCGCGTGCCCGCGGGCACGCACACATAGGGGAGCCCGTGCTCGGCGGCGACGGCCGCGACGATCGCCTGCGATCCATCGCCACCGGCCATGCCGAGGGCATCGGCGCCGCGCTCCACCGCGGCGCGCACGAGCGTCTCGAGATCATCGCCGCGCTGCAGCTCGATCGCCTCGACCCCGCGGGCGCCGGCCTCCTCGGCGACCCGGAAGCGCTCCGATTTGCCGCCGCCGGATTTGGGGTTGTAGAACAGGACCGGGTGGGCCGGTGCCCGCGCCGGAGCCAGCTCGACGTGGACGGTGAACACCCTGCGAGCCGCGGCCAGCGAGAGGCCGACGCCGACGATGATGAGCGCATTGCGCAACGGCTGCCCCTCGAACACGACGAACAGCAGCGCACCGACGATCAGCGCAACAGCAGCGGCAGCGCCGACCCACCGCCTGGCGCCGCGGTGCAGCAGCGCCCACCAGGCGACCGCCACCGCGGCCAGCAGACAGACCAGCACGGTTATTCCGCGCGGGAACGACTGCACGGCCAAGATCACCGCGAGAATGATCGACGCCGCCATCAGGACGAGCGCCCCGATCGCCGCGAATCTAGCCACTCAACAGCCCAGCGGCGGTTGCATGAGCCACGGCTTCGGAGCGGCTCGAGGCATCGAGCTTGCGATAGACGGCATGCACGTGAGTCTTGACGGTGTTCGCCGACACGTGGAGTCGGCCGGCGATCTCATGGAATGAGTAGTGCGTCGGCAGGAACCGTAGGACGCGCAGCTCGGCCGTGGTCAGCGAGGCCACGCCGATCAGCGCCGTCTCGGCGCGCGCGTCGAAACGGTCCCAGGCGTCGTCGAACCAGCGCTCGAACACGACCACTTCGGTGGTCCGCCGCGCCAGGCGAGAAGCCTCGGCCAGCAGCTCGCGCGCACCGGCGACGTCGCCCAGTGTAAGCGAGGCGCGAGCCAGGAGGATCCGGACCTCCGCGCCGTACCAGGCCGCGAACTCGGATAGCCCCTCGATCAGCGCCAGGCATCGAGAGACGTCCGCCTTGGCCTCGTCGATCCGCCCCTCGTGCACCGCGGCGGCGGCCGAGACTGCGAACACGAGTGCTGCGCCGGCGTGTGAGCTCAGGTCATGGCGTTCGACCAGCGCGCGAGCCCGCCGCGCGTAGTCGCAGGCCAACTCGGCGTCCTGGCGCTCGGTGGCCACCACCGCGAGCTGGGCCAGACACAGGGATGCTGCATCGGGGGCGAGCTGGGCTCCGCGTCCCGCGCCGGCGTCGAAGCATCGGTCGGCTTGTGCCGATTCCCCACTCAGCAGGGCGGCGGTGCCGCGCAGAAAGCAGCAGCTGGCCCGCCAGGGGTCGTCATCGAGCAGCAGCGACTCGGCGCGGGACGCATCCGCGGCCATCGCCTTCACTCCCGAGCGCGCCGCCCAGGCCGCGATGATCATTGTCGCGGCGGACGCGGAGGACGCCGCAGCGTCGCCGGTGTGGGCCATCGCGGCCGATCGTGCCCACTGCTCCGCGCCCGGCATGTCGCCCCGCGCGAGTTGACAATGGGCCGCGGCCAGGGCCAGCGGACCACACTCGGCGATCCGGTGGGCGGGCACCCCATTGAGCCATTCCCGCACCAGCCCGCTGCGGCCGTTGCCCAGGTAGCCGAGCAGGTTGGTCCACAGCAGTCCGCCGGCACGATCGAAATCCTCGGCCCTGAGCGCGTGGTAGATCGAGCGGTCCACGTCGTGGGCCGAGCTGTAGTAGTCGGCGGCGCGAGCGTGCAGGCCCGACGCGGCGGCGGGATGGGCGCGCCGCAATTCGGTCTGGAGCATCTCGCGCATGAGGCCATGCAGGCGAAACCGCTCATGGCTCGGATCCACCGGCCGCATCGGCACGTTCGCGCGGGCGAGCTGAGCGAGCACGTCGGCGGAGCGCCGGCGCTCGAGCACGGCGTCGCACGCCGGGCCAGAGAGCTCGTCGAGCACCGAGCTGCGCGTCAGGAAGCGGACCTTGGCGGGCGAGAGCCGGCCCAGCACCTCGGCTCGCATGTACTCCGACATGAGGTGGTCGTCACCCGCGAAGTGCTCGAACCGCTCGGCGGCGTCGGGCGCGAGGGCGTAGGAGATCGCCGCCAGCTCGAGCGCGACCGGCCAACCCTCGGTTCGCCGCACCAGCTCGCGAACGACGCTCGGCTCGAGCTCGAGACCGGCCTTGTCCAGCAGCGCGGCGGCCTCGACGTCGGACATCGCCAGATCGGGGGCGCCCAGCTCGACGAGCGCTCGATGACCGCGCATCCGGCCGAGCGGCAGCTCGGGTTCGGTACGCGAGGCGACGGCGATCTGCGCGCCGAGGGGGAGCCAGTCGAGTACCCAGAGAACCGCCTCGGCCAGGGCGCTCGACTCGGCGCGGTCGGCATCGTCGATCACCACGACGAAGCCGCGCTCGGGCCTGAGCATCGGCTTGGGCACCCCGAGGTCGGGCGGGCTGATACCGATGTCGGCCAGCGAGGCGGCGATCTGGTCCACCAGCACCGCGGGACCGTCGGCGGTGCGCTCAGGCCGCACCCAGGCGAACGGGCGGTCGTCCTGCTCACTCCACTGCGTCAGCAGCGTGGTCTTGCCGTAGCCGGCCGGCGCGGTGACGAGGACCAGCGGACGGGCGCGCGCGCCATCGAGACGTCTGAGCAGCTCAGCGCGGTAGACGAATTCCTCGCGCGGCAGCGCCGTCGCGAGGCGCAGCGGTGACGGTTGCTCGATGACCGGCGCGCGATCGGCGAGCTTGACAACGGTGGCCACCCTCTAAGCGTCACGGCGTCCTCCGGACCCGGCAAGGTGGTGCGCCTGCCTCCGCTCGGGATGTGCCTACCACCTTTGATCGTGTCGCTGCCTCCGCCCCCGACGATCGAGCACGCGGGCCGTCGCCTGGGCCAGTGCTCCGCCGAGCAGCGATCCGGCCAGCACATCTCCTGGATAGTGAACGCCGGTATGCACGCGTGAGTAGGCCACGACCGCCCCGATCGCTCGCAGCGGGAAGGCCGCCGCCGGGAGCACGTGTCCCACCCCCGTGGCGAACGCGAACGCCGCCGCCGAATGACCCGATGGGAATGAGCTCGACGTCGGCATCGGCACGTGGCGCTGCTCCGGGACCGCCTCACCCACGCGGTCCGGGCGCCGGCGGCGCGCGACCGGCTTGACGCCGAGATTCAGGACGCTCGAGGTCACGGCGATCGATACGAGACCGCGCGCCGCCGCGTTCCGGCCACGCCGTCCCGCCCCGAGCGAGAGCAAGGCGGCCGAGACGATCGAGATTCTCGAATAGTCGGCGAATGACGACAGCCGCCGCAGGCCCGCGTCCAGAAACGGCGTCGGCGTGGTGGCCACGGTGGCATAGACCGCGCGGTCCAACCTACCCGTCTCGGCCGCCGCGCCGGCCAACCATCCGACCGGTCCGGCGGCGGGCGGGGCGGGGCTGTCCTCGTGCTCGCTCATCTGCCGTACATCGTCGCTGACCGGAGGCCTCGCGCCTCATCCGGTTCAGGCGATGCCCGCAGCACCTGGGCGCAACTAGGATGCCCAGGTCGTGGAAGCTGCGAGCCAGGGCTACGCCGAGCCGGTCCAATGGAGCCCTGCGCCTCCGCGCTTTCGGCCGCTCCGACTCGTGCTGTCGCTCCTGGTGGGAGCCGCGGCGCTCGGGGTCGCGTCGCTGCTGCCCGGCGTCCATGTCAAGAGCGTCGAGGGCGCGCTGATCGATGCCGCCCTGATCGGTGTCTTCAACGCGCTGCTGCCGCCGATCGTCGCCGCCCTGCGGCTGCCCTTCACGCTGGTGCTCGGGTTTCTCGCCGTCCTGGCCGTCGACGCGGCGATTCTGCTGATCGTCTCCTCCATCACCCCGTCGGATTTCAGCGTCGACTCGTTCGGTTGGGCGCTGGCCGCGGCGCTCGTCATGTCGGCGGCCAGCATGGTGCTGCAGGTGATCCTCGGCGTCGATGACGAGGACTCGTATTCGCTGCGCGTGATCGAGCGCGTCGCGCGACGGCAGGGCGAGCGCACCGCGACGGACACGCCAGGCATCCTCTTCTTGGAGATCGACGGCCTGGCCGAGCCGGTGCTGCTCCGGGCGATGCGCGACGGCAACGCGCCGGTGCTCGCGCGGTGGCTCTCGGAGGGAAGCCATCGCCTGCTCGAGTGGGAGACCGACCTGTCCTCGCAGACGGGCGCCAGCCAGGCGGGGATCCTGCTCGGTTCAAACCACGATATCCCCGCCTTCCGCTGGATCGAGAAGGAGACGGGCAGGCTGATGACCTGCTCGGCGCCGGCCGACTGCGCCGAGATCGAGCGGCGCCTGGCCACCGGCCAGGGGCTGCTAACAGGCGGCGGAGCCAGCCGCGGCAATCTGCTCTCGGGGGAGGCCGACGAGGTGATCCTCACCGTCAGCCGGATGGACGCCGAGAAGAACGCCAACCCCGGCTACCGCGCCTTTCTGGCCAACGGGTTCAACGTCACCCGCGAACTCGTGCTCTTCACCTGGGAGGTGCTGCTGGAGTACTCCGCGGCGATTCGCCAGCGACGCCGCGACGTGATTCCCCGCGGGCACCGCGGAGGGCGCTATCCGTACCTGCGCGCCGCCCTGTGCGTGGTCGTACGCGACCTGATCGTCTACGGCGTGCTCACCGACATGATGCGCGGCCGTCCGGCCGTATACGCCACCTTCTCGAGCTACGACGAGGTCGCTCACCACTCCGGCCTCGAGCGCCCCGACACGCTGGAGGCGTTGCGAAAGCTCGACCTGCACTTCGGGCGCATCGAACGCGCGCGCCGGTTGGCCCCACGCCCGTACAAGATCGTCGTCCTGTCCGACCACGGCCAGACGCAGGGCATGACCTTCAAGCAGCGCAACGGCTACGGACTCGAGGAGCTCGTCGAACGCTCGCTCGAGCAGGGCAGCGTCGCCGGTATGGGCGGTGGCGACGAGCACGACGCCGCAGTCGGCCAGGCTCTGCAGGAGGCGACCGGGCAGGCGCGCGAGCACAAGGAGCACGACGTCGGCGACAAGCCCGCGATCGTCCTGGGGTCGGGCAACCTGGGCCTCGTGTATCTGATGGAGGAGTCCCGCCGGCTGACCGCCGAGGAGATCGAGCAGCGCCATCCGCGGCTCCTGCCGGCGCTGGCCGAGCACCCGCACATCGGATTCCTGCTCGTTCACTCCGCCGAGCACGGGCCCTTGGCCATGAACGCCGACGGCGTCAACTATCTGGCGCAGGGACGCGTCGAGGGCACGGACCCGCTGACCGCGTTCTCGAGCCACGCTCGCGAGCATCTGCTGCGAACGGACGGATTCGAGCACGTCGCCGACATCATGGTGGGCAGCTTCTACGATCCGGCCCTCGAGGAGGGCTGCGCGTTCGAGGAGCTGATCTCGTTCCACGGCGGCCTCGGCGGCCCGCAGACGCGCCCGTTCCTGCTGCATCCGGTCGACCTGCCGGCGCCCGAGGGGCCGATCGTGGGCGCGGCCCACGTCCACGAGATCCTCAGCGGCTGGCGGCGCCTGTTGCAGGGTGAGCCGGCGCCAGAGCCCGCGGGCGCAACGCACTAGTGCCGCGCGGCGGCGACGCGCTCACCTACGTGGGGCACGCCACGGTGCTGATCGAGCTCGACGGGTCGCGGTTCCTGACCGATCCGCTCGTGCGCCGCGGCATCCTCCACGTCCGCCGTCGGGTGCCCACCCCCGACGTCTCAGAGCTCGGCGCGCTCACGGCGATCCTCGTCTCGCACGCGCACCGCGATCATCTCGATCGCCACTCGCTTGAGCTGCTCGCCGGCGACTGCCCGGTGACCGTGCCGCGCGGGTGTGCCGCGGTGGCGCGGCGTTGCGGCGCGCGGGAGGTGATCGAGCTCGACGAGGGCGACAGCGTCGAGCTCGGGAATGCGTCCATCCGAGCCGTGCCCGCGGTACACGATGGCCGCCGCTATCCCTTCGGACCCCCGCTGCCGTCGCTCGGGTACCTGCTGAACGGGTCCAGACGGATCTACTTCGCGGGCGACACCGACCTGTTCACGGGTATGTCGGCGCTGTCCGGGCTGGTGGACGTCGCGCTGCTCCCGATCTGGGGCTGGGGCCCCAGCCTGCCCTCGGGACACCTCGACCCGGCCCGCGCGGCCGCGGCCGTGGCGCGGATCCGGCCGCGGCTCGCCGTGCCGATTCACTGGGGGACGCTGCGATCGTGGGGCGCTCAGCGCGGGCTCGATCCCGTCGCTCCGGCACGAGCCTTCGCCGCCGCTGTGAACGAGGCAGCGCCCGAGACTGCGGTCCACATCCTCAGGCCGGGCGAGCGCCTCGCGCTCTCCGCATTTGACTAATCGGGCTTGAGCCCGGGCGGGCTGACCTTGCCCTGGTCTATGTCCCGGGAGAGCTCAGCCTTTTCCTCGAGGCGGCCGGGGGTGAGCACACCGGAGCCGGCGGCGTGGGCGATCGGGTCACCGCCGCGGCCCCGGAGGATGATCGCGCATCCGACGGCGATCGCCGCGCCGATCAGCGGCCCGGCGACGTATACCCAGTAGGCGGTCCAATCGCCGCTGACCAGCGCCGGCCCGAAGGAGCGCGCCGGGTTCATCGAGACGCCGCTGACGGGCGCAGCCCAGAGGCCGGCCAGAGCGATGTAGCCGCCGACCCCAAGCGCACCGACGGCGCCGACGTTCTGGGCCGCCGAGGCGGTACCCAGGATCACGCTGACGAGCACGCCGGTTAGCGCGATTTCCATCAGGAAGGCCTGCCAGTCCTTGTAGCCGGGTCCGGGCAGAGTCGCGCCGAGGTGCTCGACGTTGCCGAACACTGCGAGCAGGAACAAGCACGCCAGCGTCGCGCCGAGCAGCTGCACGATGATGTACCCCGGCACGCGCCTCCAACGAAAGTCGCCTCGCACCGCGAAGGCCAGCGACACCACCGGGTTGAGGTGAGCGCCGGAGACGGCGCCCATGAACAGGATGATCGCCAGCACCATCAGCCCGGGAGCGACGACCGCGGCGGCGAGGCTGATCTGCCCCTTGGCGTGCAGGAGCCCGCCGCCGGCGGCGACCAGCACCAGCATGAACGTCCCGAGCAGCTCGGAGAACAGTCTGCGGTACTCGAGTTTGGGATCGTCGAAGTCCGTCCGCGACCCGAACTCGAGCGTCAACATACGCTGAGCCCGCGGCAGGTCGTGGGCCACGATCCCGGTGTGTTCCTGGTCGGCGCGGAGGCTCACGACGCACTCACCGCGGACCATCCGTCGAATCCGGCGGAGGCTGAGAGTCGGCCGACGCCGAGGGTGCAGAAGCCTCCGATGCCTCCGGCGGCGGCGTGTCGTCCGACGCCGAGGGTGCTGAGCGGTCTGCTGTCCGGCCGCGGTTCTGCCCGGCGGCGAAGATCAGCCCGACGATCGCAGCGGCGCCCAGACCGATCAGCAGCCAACCCCACCACGCCAATCCGCTGCTGGACTTGCTGGGCGTCGCCGGCGTCGAGCTGGTGGGCGCGGCCGCCGTGGCGTTGACCGACACCGAAGTCGATTTGGTGATCGAGGTCACCGGCTGCGTCTGCGTCCTGGTGACCGTCTGGGCGCTGGCCGTCGTGGTCTTGGTCTCGGTCGTCGTGCGCCCCGTCGTGGTGATGCTCGAGCGCGTGCTGGTGGCCGCGGCCACGGCGTTCGAAGCGGCGCTGCTCACCGACGCCGAGCCGCAGGCGCTCAGCTCAGCGCCCATCACGCCGAGCGCGAGCACGGCGACGGTCAGCGACAGCCGGGGGGCCCAGGTCATCGCCGCTGATCTTCCAGCGGAACGTGGCCGGGGACAATGGGGCCTGCACGCGTCCGTCCACCGGCCCACACCACAGTCGCGCCGCGAAGAGACGATCCGCACAGATCATCTGAAAGGGATGATGCGACCGCGCGGCCACTGCTTGACGGTTGGGCCGTGGGCCGCGTATTCGTTTTCTCCCTCACCGCGGCGCTCAATCCGACACTGCTGGCCGTCGTGACGATCATGCTGACGCTGCCGAGCCCGAAGCGCCTGCTTATGGGCTACCTCGCCGGCGCGGTTCTGACCAGCGTCACGTGCGGCCTGCTGCTGGTGTTCGAGCTGGGTTCGCGCACCGCCGGCACGGCCAAGCACACGGTCAGCCCGATTGTCGACATCGTTCTGGGTGCGCTGATCCTGCTGATCGCCTTCGTCGTCGGCACCGGTCGTGACCGCCGTCGCCGAGCCTGGCGCGAACGGAGGCGCGAGCAGGCCAAGGACAAGCCGCCGCCCCGCTGGAAGCGCCAGCTCAGCAAGGGTGGGGCCCGCGATGCGTTCGTGGTCGGCGCACTCCTGAGTTTCCCCGGCGCGTCCTACATCGCCGGCATGCAGGGCCTGAGCAAGCAGCACCTCTCAACCTTCGAAGCCGTGCTCGGCGTGATCGTGTTCAACATGATCTGTCTCATCCTGCTCGAGCTCCCACTCCTGGGGTACGCGTTCGCCCCGGATTGGACCGCGCGAACCATCGCTCGCTTCAACGACTGGCTGGCGCGCCGCGGCGGCCGTGCTTTACTGATCGCCGCCGT
The DNA here is from genome assembly GCA_963725515.1 of uncultured Solirubrobacteraceae bacterium. Classification (GTDB taxonomy): domain Bacteria; phylum Actinomycetota; class Thermoleophilia; order Solirubrobacterales; family Solirubrobacteraceae; genus Palsa-465. The sequence continues at coordinate 150,199 of CAVRZB010000011.1, forward strand.
GGTGATCGGCGCTTACCTGGTCGTGCGCGGGCTTGTGACCCTCTGAGTCGGCCATGCCCCACGTACACGTGCACGCCCCACACGAGCTGAGCGAAACTCCCGAGCCACCGGACGAGGGGGGTGAGCAGAAGGCGTCCGGCCACGAGCGCTGGCTGGAGTTCACGGCCGTCGTGCTGCTCTCGTTGGCCACGCTGGCGACGGCCTGGAGCGGCTACCAGGCTGCGCTCTGGTCAGGGGAACAGTCGCAGCGCTACAGCCAGGCGTCCGCGCTCCGGGTCAGGGCTGACGAGCAGAACGTGCGCGGCGGCCAGCTCCAGCTCGGCGACCTGCTGCTGGTCAACGGCTGGTTCAACGCGACCGAGACGGGCAACCGAAGGCTCGCCAACGATTACCGACGACGCTTTCGCCCGGCCTTCCGCCCGGTCTTCAACGCCTGGCTGGCCCTTGACCCGCTGCGAAACCCGAACGCCCCTCCCGGCCCGACCTACATGCCCCAGTATCACCCGGCCCCCTTCGCGGCCGCCGTCGCGCTCAACGCGCGCGCCGACCGGGTCTTCGCCGAGGGCACCCAGGCCAAGACCAACGACGACCGCCACATACTCTCGACCGTGTTCTTCGCGGCCGTCCTCTTCCTGGCCGCGGTGTCCCTGCGTCTGGACTGGAGACCGCTGCGGATCACCGTTTTGGCGTTTGGCGGCATCCTTTTCGTCGGCGCGCTGATTTTCGTGTTGACCCTGCCGACGGCCTCATGAGCACGCCGGACACGAAGCCCGGCCCTTCGGACGTGACGCGACGCACGTGGCTGGCGGCCGAGCGCACGTGGCTCGCGTGGTGGCGGACCGGGCTGGGTGCCGCAGCCCTGGCGATCGCCATCGGGCGTCTGCTGCCCGGCCTAACGCATGGCGTGCGATGGCCGTTCAGGATCCTCGGCCTCGGCTACGGAGCCCTGGCGGTCGCCGTGCTCGTGATCGGCGCGGTCCGCCAGCACCGGACTTCGGAGGCGCTTCGACGGGGCGGCTTCGACGAGCTCTCAACGCCACTCGTCATGTGGCTGACGGCCGTCGCCGTCGGTCTCTCGGTCGTGACCCTTGCGCTGGTGATAGTGGCGCTCTGAGCCCGCCCCGCCCCGCAGGGGGCGTGTCCGCACGCACGCTGGCTCGGGTGCCCACAACCTTGCTCGTGGTTACACGGCACTCGAGACTACCGGTGCTGTCGGTGATCCTGCCGGCGCGCGCTACGAACCCGCAAAAGGGGCTTACGGCATGTCAACTCTGCTCTGGATCATCCTCGGTGTGATCTATTTCTTGGTGCTGGTCACGTTGGGCATAACGACGCTTCGCAAGGGTCATTACTGGCTCTTTGCGATCGGCATCATCTTTCCCTTCCTCTGGCTGATCGGCGCCTTCATCGCGCCCACCCCGCGGGCCGCGGGAGCGCAGTGACGATGGCTCAGGGCGACAACACAGCCGATCTCGTCCGCGAGGAGGAACTCCGCGGGCTCCCCCAGGACGAGGTGCCCGCGCGCGGCACAGGTACCAGGGTGGCCTATGACCTGATGACCAACGAGCTGCTGCTCGATGGCAGCGCCCGACTCAACCTGGCCACGTTCGTGACCACCTGGATGCCGCCTGACGCCGCTCGGCTCATGGCCGAGACGGCCGACAAGAACATGATCGACAAGGACGAATATCCGCAGACCGCGGAATTCGAGCGCCGCTGCGTGAACATGATCGGCCGTCTGTGGCACGCCTCGGGTGAGGGCGACGTGACCGGAACCTCGACGACCGGCTCGAGCGAGGCGGCGATGCTCGGGGGTCTGGCGCTCAAATGGCGCTGGCGCGAGCGTATGAAGGCGGCCGGTAAACCCACGGACCGACCGAACCTCGTGCTGGGAATCAACGTCCAGGTGTGCTGGGACAAGTTCTGCCGCTATTGGGATGTCGAGCCACGGTTCGTGCCGATGGAGGGCGATCGCTTCCACCTCGACGCCGAGCAGGCGGTGGCCCACTGCGATGAGAACACGATCGGCGTCGTGGCCATCCTGGGCTCGACCTTCGACGGCAGCTACGAGCCGGTGAGCGAGATCTGCGCCGCCCTGGACACCCTGGCCGCGGGTGGCGGACCGGATGTACCCGTGCACGTGGACGCCGCCTCGGGCGGGTTCGTGGCGCCCTTCGTGCAGCCCACCCTGAAATGGGATTTCGCCCTCCCGCGCGTGCACTCGATCAATGCCTCCGGGCATAAGTACGGTCTCGTGTATCCGGGCGTCGGCTGGGCGATCTGGCGCGATGCCGAGGCCCTACCGCGCGACCTCGTGTTCGAGGTCAATTACCTGGGCGGCAAGATGCCGACCTTCGCGCTCAATTTCTCGCGCCCGGGGAGCGAGGTCCTAGCGCAGTACTTCATGTTCCTCAGCCTGGGCAAGGAGGGCTTCGGCCACGTGCAGCGCGGATCGAGCCGGGTCGCGCAGCACATTGCCAAGGAGATCGGCAAGCTCGGCCCCTATCGGCTGCTCACGGACGGCAGCGAACTGCCGGTGGTGGCGTTCGCGCTCGCTCCCGAGGTCAAGAACTACACGGTCTTCGACGTCTCGGCGCGCATGCGCGAGTTCGGTTGGCTCGTGCCGGCCTACACGTTCCCGGCTAACCGGGAGGACCTCTCGGTTCTGCGCGTGGTCGTGCGCGCCGGGCTCACCTCCGACATGGCCGACCTGTTCCTGACCGACATGCGCAAGCAGACGGAGTACCTCGAGTCGCTCGACGGGCCGCTGCCCGAGCGGCGCCCGGAGGAGCGCGAGAGCTTCCGGCACTAGCCATGCGGACGCTGCTCAACATCATCTGGCTGGTCCTCTGTGGCTGGTGGATGGCGTTGCTCTACTGCGTGGCCGGCGTGGTGATGTGCATCCTGATCATCACGATCCCCTTCGGCCTGCAGGCCTTCAAGCTGGCCGGTTTCATGCTCTGGCCGTTCGGGCGCGCGGTCGTGCGCCGGGAGGACGCCGGCGCTCCCTCGGTGATCGGAAACGTGATCTGGGTCGTGCTCGTCGGGTGGGAGCTGGCCATCGGGCACCTCGTCTCCGCGTTCTTTCTGGCCATCACGATCATCGGCATCCCGCTCGCCCTGGCCAACCTGAAACTCGTGCCGATCTCGCTGTTGCCGTTCGGCCGCACGATCGTGCCCGCCGAAGAGGCGCGGGCAACCGGCGCGGCCTTCTTCTGAGCCCTCCTCAGTGGAGGTGGGCCTGCCACAGCCGTTGCAGCTCGGCCGGGCGGAGATCCTGTTTGCGGAGGCAGGCCACGGCGTCCCCGAGTGCGCTGGCCTCGGGGTGAAGCGCCGGATCGTCGACGGAGATCAGCACGAGCATGATCTCGGGGCAGCCGCGCAGGATCTCTCGCGCGGCGGCGATACCCCCCATTCCCGGCATTACCACATCCATGAGGACGACCTCTGGAGCCAGGCTTCCGGCGGCATGGACCGCCTCCTCGCCGGAGCGCGCCATGCCGGCCACGGCGAAGCCGGGCGAGGCATCGACCAGATCCCGGAGCGCCTCGCGGAAGGCGCAGTGGTCATCGACGACCAGGACCGCCACGTCGCGCGCCGGCTCGCGGGCGGCGAGCGGTTGGCGGCGCGCTGTGGGACCTCGGCGCGAGGCCACGGGCTGGCTCACCTCATCAGCCGAACTTTCCGCTGACGTAGCGCTCGGTGCGCTCGTCGCCCGGTCGCGTGAAGATCTCGGTGGTCAGGCCATGCTCGACGAGCTCGCCGTCGAGCATGAAGGCCGTCGAGCCCGCCACCCGGGCGGCCTGCTGCATGTTGTGGGTGACGATCACGATCGTATAGCGCTCCCTGAGCTCCTCGATCAGCTCCTCGATTCGACTCGTCGCCCCGGGATCCAGCGCCGAGCAGGGCTCGTCCATCAGGATCACCTCAGGCGCCACCGCGATGGCCCGCGCGATGCACAGACGCTGCTGCTGGCCGCCGGAGAGCCCGATACCGGGTTTGCCGAGCCGGTCCTTGACCTCGGTCCACAGGCCGACGGCCTCGAGCGATTGCTGCACCCGATCACGGATGTCCCCGCGTCGCCGGCCCGTCAGCATCAGGCCCGAGGCCACGTTGTCGAAGATCGACATCGTCGGGAACGGGTTCGCCTTCTGGAACACCATCCCGATCAGACGACGCACCGTCGTGACGTCGACGTCGGCGCCGTACACGTCCACGCCGTCGAGCACGACCCTGCCGTCGGCACGCGCGCCCGCAATCTCCTCGTGCATTCGGTTCAGGCACCTGACCATGGTCGACTTTCCGCACCCGGACGGACCGATGATGGCCGTGACCTCGTTCGCCGCGAACTCGATCGTGAGCCCGCGCACGACGTGGTGAGCGCCGTAGTAGGCGTTCAGGTCAACGACCGAAACCCCGTGCCCCTGACGCTGCGGTGCCCCAGCCGGCGCGAGGTCAGGTGTCCCTGGATCAGCGGACCGGGCCGGCGCCGCGGACACGGCAGGGCCCGCTTGCGCGAACTCTCGATCCGGCACTCCGTCCATTCTGGGAGATGTTGGTCATCTCGCCTGCGATTTTCGTCACCCGAACAAGGTGACTTCGAGCCCCAGCTCGGCCGGCGCCGAGTCCCTACAACTCACTCGGCGCCGCGCCCATGCTCCCGGTCTGGCTGCCTAGAAGCGGTCCGAATACAGATCGCAGTGGACCCCGGTGCCGTACTTGGCCGAGCTGACGACGTGGCAGCTCGAGGCGCCGTTGAACGACTGACCCGAGCGCGGAATGATGGCCAGCACGCCCCTTCGCGGCCGCTCGGGGAAGTAGATGTTCGTCGCATGCCAGATGTACAGCGAGGGGTTCGTCGCGGCGATCGATGTGTTGGTCCGGCCGCTCGAGGCGGTGGTGAGTCGGCCGTTGTAGAAGTTCCCGGAACCGCTGAACTTGCTCGCGCTCTGGGCGAGGAACGCCTGGCCGAAGAGGGTCATCTGCCGCGTGCAGCCGATGCCGCCGAACCAGCGCACGTTGGTCCGACCGGAGACGCGGGTCTTGCGCTGCGTGAAGTTCACGTAGCACTCGGCCGCAGACACGGGAATCGGCGTGCGACCGACGGCGGTACCGCCCACCGTGATGCCCTTGGCGCCGAAGGCGATCACGATCAGCGGCTGATTGGCGGGCAGAGAGCCGAGGCCCGAGCCGAGGCCGGGCTCGGTCCGCGCCGCCTTGGAGGACGACCCGATCGCCCTCAGCCGGCCGGCGGACGGACCGCCAGCCGCAGCCTGCACCGTGCGGCTCGCGCCATGTGTGGAGGACGAGGCCACGGCGAGGCCCGACCATCCGCCCACCGTCATCAGGCCCACCGTCGCGAACGCCGCGACGCGCTTACTCGATCCAGTCGGCACCCTCATATCGGTCTCTCCTTTGGCTGCAGCGGCCTGGCTGACCCCGCAGGCGCGGGAGATCATACGCCGCGCCCGGGCGCGCGGGCGCCACCCCGAGCCACGAGGTCGGCGGGTACGTGCCCGGGCGCGGGGGCGCCTCTCCAAGCCGCGAGGTCGCGGGTACGCGCCCGCCGGCGTACTAACATCGTTGGGCATGAGTCGAACCGCTGTGCGATGAGGGCACTCGCGCACCCCAGCCCGGACCAGCTCGCGCTCCCAACCCTGCTGCACGCACTGAGCGACCCGGTCCGCCTGCAGATTGTCTGCTCGCTGCGCGACGGCAGGGAGATCTGTTGCGGCGAGCTTGACGTGCCCGTCTCCAGATCGACGCTCAGCCACCACCTAAGAGTGCTGCGGGACGCTGGCCTGACGCGCACACGCGCAGAGGGTGTCCAGCGCCTTGTCTCGCTGCGCGCCCAAGACGTCGACGATCGGTTCCCCGGTCTCCTGCGCTGCGTGCTCGACGAGTTCCGCCCCCGGCCTCGAATCGCGCACGTCGTCGTGGCCGACCGCGGATCGCCGGCCCCGCTCGCCTGAGCTTGGTATCCGCGTGCCAACGGGCCGCGACACTGCGGGCCGCGACACTGCGGGCCGCGACTCTGCGGGCCGCGACACCTAGCGCGACCGTGCCGACGGCCGCCCGCACTTGATTTCCGGAGCCTACCTCCGTATAATTTCGATCATCATCGAACTTACGAACAACGGAGACATTCTGGAAACGTTTGAAACACAGCGCCGTCAGAAGACGGCACGCACACGCACCCATGACAGCGACCCCGCCCGGGGGGGCGCTGGAGGCCGGGCCGGTCGCCGGCGCCGGTCGCACGTCGCGCCCAAGCGGAGCGCGCCGGAGGCCGTGAGGCTGGCCGAGCCGGCACCCAGCACGGCGGCGGTCGACTCGCTGGAGATCTTCATGCGCCAGGCCCGGATCCATCCGCTGCTGACCGCGGCGGAGGAGGTCGAGCTCACGAAGCGGATCGAGCGCGGCGACCTCGAGGCCAAGGATCGGATGATCAACGCGAATCTGCGCCTCGTGCTCTCGCAGGCACGGCGCTACCAGGGTCATGGACTCCCGCTCGAGGATCTCGTGCAGGAGGGAATGCTCGGCCTGATCCGCGCAGTCGAGAAGTTCGACTGGCGTCGGGGCTTCAAGTTCTCGACCTACGGGACGCTCTGGATCCGTCAGGCGATTCAGCGCGGACTGCAGAACTCAGGCCGCACGATCCGGCTGCCGGTGCACGTCGCGCAGCGCCAGGTCAAGGTCCGCAAGGTCGAGGCGGAGCTGAACACCAAGCTCTCGCGTGAACCGACGGATGAGGAGATCGCCCAGGTGGCCGAGCTCTCCGTCGAGGAAGTGGCGGAGATCCGCGAGCTGAGTCGCAACCTCACCAGTCTCGACCAGCCGGTGGGCGAGGACGGCGACACGGCGTTCGGCGATCTGCTCGCCAGCGACCGCCCCAGCCCCGTCGAGGAGCTGGTGGACGCCCAGCGCGAGCGCCAGATCAACCAAGTCGTCGGGCGCCTGCCGGGCCCCGAGCGCGACGTCATCAGGCTCCGCTTCGGCTTGGCCGGCGAGCAGCCGCGATCACTGCGTGATACGGGCAAGGAGCTCGGGATCACGATCAATCGTGCCCGCGAGCTCGAGGCAAAGGCCCTCATCCACCTCGCCGACGACGGCGAGCTCGAAGAGCTCAGGGAAGCGGCGTAACAGCCACCCGCGTCAGCGGCGCGCCCCAACGCGGGCGCGCCGCGACCGGTTTCAGATTGGCTGGAAGCGGCATCCTGGGGTCCGGCCACTAGCCTTCGGCTTTCCGTGACCCTGCCGCTCCCCTTCGACCCGATCGCCGAGGCGCGCCGTCAATGGGACGCGCATTGGGGAACCGACGCGACGGCCTCGATGGCCGCGGTCACATCGATCATGCGAGCTCATCAGATCATCCTGAGCCGCCTCAACGAACTGCTCGACCCGCTCGAGCTCACGTTCCCGCGCTACGAGGCGCTGATGCTGCTGTTCTACAGCCGCAAGGGCGAGCTGCCGCTCGGCAAGATCTCCGATCGGCTCCAGGTCCACCGCGCCAGCGTCACCAACGTGATCGACAAGCTCGTTGACAGCGGCTATGTCGAGCGCGCCGACCACGAGCACGACCGCCGCGCGGTGCTGGCCCGCATCACCAAGGACGGCCGGCGCGTCGCCCGCCAGGCGACCAGACGGTTGAACACCGCCGGTTTCGGTATGACACCGCTCGACACGGAGGCCTGCGAAAGCCTCTATGCCGGGCTCGGACCGCTGCGGCTGGATGCCGGTGATTTCAGCCCGCCGCCGCCCCAGGACCATTAGGTGACCTTCCAACTATCTGAGGTCCGACAATTGCTCGGACGCATTCTTGACAGCCCTCCGGCCGTCTGCGACCGTTCAATCACCGATGTCCACGGTTTTCAGCCAGCCGCCCGTGACCGAGCAGGAGTGGCGGGCGGCCTACGCCCTGTCCCCCGAGCGTGACACCTCGTTCACCACGCTCTCCGGCGAGCCCGTCAGGCCTCTCTACACGGCAGCAGACCTGCCGCCGGCCGAGCGCATCGGCCTGCCCGGCCAGTATCCGTTCACGCGCGGGGTATACCCCTCGATGTATCGGGGGCGCCTGTGGACGATGCGCCAGTTCGCGGGGTTCGGTACCGCGGCGGAGACCAACGAGCGCTTCCGTTATCTGCTCGATCACGGGCAGACCGGGCTGAGCACCGCCTTCGACATGCCGTCGCTGATGGGCCATGACTCCGATTCGCCGCGGTCGCTCGGCGAGGTGGGGCGTGAGGGCGTGGCCATCGACACGCTCGATGACATGGAGACCCTGTTCGAAGGCATCGACCTGGGCGAGGTCAGCGTGTCGATGACGATCAACGCCCCGGCGGCGATCATGCTGGCCTATTACGTGGTCGCCGCCGAGTGCAGCGGGGTCCCCGCCGAGAAGCTCGGGGGGACGATCCAGGCAGACATCCTCAAGGAATACATTGCCCAGAAGGAATGGTGCTTCCCGATCGACCCGGCGATGCGACTGCTCGGCGACATGATCGAATGGTGCGCGGGCCACATGCCGCGCTGGCACCCCGTGTCGATCTCGGGGTACCACATCCGCGAGGCCGGTTCGACGGCCGTCCAGGAGCTGGCCTTCACGCTCAAGGACGGCCTGACCTATGTCGAGCAGGCGGTCCAGCGCGGCCTGGACGTCGACGACTTCGCCCCTCGGCTGAGCTTCTTCTTCAACGCCCAGATCGACTTCTTCGAGGAGATCGCCAAGTACCGAGCCGCGCGGCGGATCTGGGCCCGCGAGCTCAGGGAGACATTCGGCGCCAAGAGCCCCAAGAGCTGGCTGATGCGCTTTCACACTCAGACCGCGGGCGTGTCATTGACCGCGCAGCAGCCGCTGAACAACATCTCGCGGACCACGATCGAGGCGTTGGCCGGTGTGCTCGGCGGCACGCAGTCGCTACACACGAACTCCTACGACGAGGCGCTCGCGCTGCCCACCGAGGAGGCCGTGCGCATCGCCCTGCGCACCCAGCACATCATCGCCCACGAGACGGGTGTGGCCAACACGATCGACCCGCTGGGCGGGAGCTATTTCGTCGAGAGCCTGACTGACGAACTCGAGGCCAGGGCCTACGAGTACTTCGCCAAGATCGACGAGCTCGGCGGCATGGTCGAGGCCGTCAAGCGCAGCTATCCACAGCGTGAGATCGCCGACGCTTCCTATGAGCTCCAGCGCGAGATCGAGGCCGGCCGCCGGATCGTGGTGGGGGTGAACGCCTACACCGAGGGCAACGGCGACGAGACGCCGATCCTGCGGATCGACCCCACACTCGAGCGCAAGCAGATCGACCGCCTGCGCGGTGTTCGCGCGCGCCGCGACGGTTCCGCGGTCGAGGCCGTCCTCGGCTCACTCAAGCAGGCGGCCGCGCGCGAGCGCGAGAACCTGATGCCCCTGCTGATCGAAGCGGCGCGCGTCCACGCCTCCGAGGGCGAGATCGTGCACGCCCTCCAACAGGTCTGGGGCGACTACCGGGAGGCCCCGGTCTTCTAGAGGCGGCTCACGGCTCGAGCGCCGCTTCGATCGCATCGACGATCTGAGGATCCTCGGGTGTGACCTTTGTCGGCCAGCGCGCGATCAGGTGCCCGTCGCGGCCGACGAGATACTTCGTGAAGTTCCAGCCCGGGGGCGCTGAACCGGGCTGGCTCGCGAGCTCGCGCCAGAGCGGCGCAGGGTCGGCGCGCACCGACATGCGCTCGGTCAGCGGGAAGCTCACGCCGTAGTTCTTCTGACAGAACGCGCCGATCTCCGCGGCGTCGTCGTACTCCTGATCGGCAAAGTCGGCCGACGGAGAGCCGAGGACCTGCAAGCCGCGCTCCCCATAGCGCTGGTACAGCGCCTGGAGACCCTCGTACTGCGGCGTGTAGCCGCATTTGCTCGCTGTATTGACGACCAGCGTCGGCTTTCCGCGTAGCTCTGCGAGATCCATCTCGCCGCCGTCCAACAGCTTCACCCGATGGGCGTAGAGATCCGTGGGCTCGCTCAGCTTCGGGGTGCGGTGCAGGTACATGCGCAGGGTCGAGAACATGCTCATGGCGTTCAGCTCAGTTTCAGTCGAGTGCCGGAAGTCTAGCCCCGCCCTCGTCAGTGTTAGCGGCGGTTCACGATGCACCTCGCGACGCGTCTGTACCGGGATATTCACGGGGGCTTCACCCCTCGGTCACCCCGCGGGCAACCGGCGCCCACAGACTCCGGTCAAGGTGCCGCACCCACCCATGCGGGCGGGCAGGCGGTGGTTATCCAATTCGCCCAGGAGGATGCATGCGCGGTATTCGAAGCTGGCGACGAGCGGCCGTCGCCGCGGCGGGCGTGGCCTGCGCGCTCGGCGGCGCGCTGGCCGTCGCCGATGCGGGGGCAGACGCCCATCGCGCCCACACTGCCGGTGATCTGCGGACGCCGATCAAGCACGTGGTGGTGATCTTCCAGGAGAACGTCTCCTTCGATCACTACTTCGGCACCTACCCGCAAGCGGCCAACACCTCGGGTCAGATCTTCTTTGCGGACCATCACGTCCGCGTCGACAACCTGGCCACCGCGCACGGTGCCGGCGGGCACGGCACGCTGCTCACGAACAACCCCAACAAGGACGCCGCGGGCAACCAGGTCAACCCACGACGCCTCGACCCCTCGAACATCAACGACGTACTCACCTGCGACCAGGACCACGACTACAACGATGAGCAGAGGGCCTTCGACGGCGGTCTGATGGACAAGTTCATCACCACGGTTGGGACGGGGTCGGGCACGAGCGGCACCGGTCAGCCCTGCAAGGCCGGCGATGTCATGAACTACTACGACGGCAACACCGTGACCGCGTTGTGGAACTACGCCAAGCGTTTCGCGCTCAGCGACAACTCCTATGACACGACGTTCGGCCCATCCTCCCCGGGCGCAATCAATCTGGTCTCCGGGAACACGGGCAACGTCGGGCTGACCATCAACGGCGCCGACACGAACGGCGACACGGTCAGCGACGGTCGCGGCGGCAAGTCCCTGATCTCCGACGCCCAGCCCTACTACGACGACTGCTCCACGCGCGACGCCGCGAGTCTCACCGGCCGGAACATCGGCGATCAGCTGAATGCGGCCGGCCTGAGCTGGGGCTGGTTCCAGGGTGGGTTCCGGCCGACCACGAGCTTCGCCGCCGCCACGGCCTCTGATCCCCAGCCCACGAGCACGTTCACCCCGGACCAATTCAAGGGCAAGTTCGCGGTCAAGCCCGCGAGCGACCAGGGGCTGTGCAACGCCGTCCATCCCGTGGGCGCGGCCGTCGGCGGGACCGGAGGCGTGAGCGCCGGTCCGACCAACTACGGCAACAAGGACGACTACATCCCGCACCACGAGCCATTCCAGTACTACGCCTCGACGGCCAATCCGCACCACCTGCCGCCGGTATCGCTGGCCGCCATCGGCACCGACACGCAGACGATCACGGGCGGCAAGCCGCGGTTCGACAAGGCCAACCATCAGTACGACACCAGCGATTTCGACGCGCTGGTCGCCGCCATAAACCGCGGCTATCTGTCTCCGGACCATCTGCCCGCGGTCAGCTTTCTGAAGGCCCCGGGGTATCAGGACGGCCACGCGGGCTACTCGGACCCGTATGACGAGCAGCAGTTCGTCACCAACGAGATCAATGCGCTCGAGCACACGCCCGATTGGTCGAGCACGGCGGTGATCATCGCCTATGACGACTCCGACGGCTGGTACGACCATGCCTTCAGCGGCGTGCACAATCCGTCGGACACCTCCGGGGTCGCCAACCCGCCCGGGCCACAGGACTTCCTGAGCGGGACCGGGCTGTGCGGCAGCAAGACCGCCCCACGCCTGGCGGGCCAGAACGGCCGCTGCGGCTACGGGCCGAGGATGCCGCTGCTGGTCATCTCCCCGTGGAGCCGGCACGGCGTGGTGAGTCACAACCTCACGGACCTGAGCTCGATCCCCAAGTTCGTCGAGGACAACTGGGGGCTGGCGCGGATCTCGGGCTCCTTCGATGGCACCGCCGGCTCACTGAACCCGATGTTCGACTTCGACCGACGGGGCAACCGAGGCAGGAGGCTGTTCCTGGATCCCGTCACCGGCCAGCCCACGAGGTTCTCGTTCCGCTGATCCTCACGACCGGCGGCCGGGTGCCGGCCCGGCCGCCGGTCCGGTTCATCGATCCGTCGGCGCGCCCGGCGATCTGAGACCGTTTGGCGGTGGAGCGAGCTTCTGCCGGCAAACCGTCCGCGGGCGCCCCCCAGCGCGCCGGCGTCTCGCTCCGCACCATCGCGCGCGAATGGACGCTCATCGGGCTGACCGGCTTCGGCGGGCCGCCCGCCCACGTCGCGCTCCTGCGAGCGCTGGTCGTCGAACGGCACGACTGGATGACCGCGCGGGAGTTCGAAGACGCCAACGCAGCCTGCGGCCTGCTCCCGGGTCCCGCGTCCACGCAACTGGCCATCTTCTGCGCCCAGCGCGTCGGCGGCGCGCGCGGAGCGCTGGTGGGTGGTCTGGGATTCGTGACTCCGGCGGTCGTCATGATCCTCGCGCTCTCGGTCCTCTTTCTCTCGAGCACGCCGCCACGGTGGATACGGGCGGTGGGGGCGGGCGCGGGAGCGGCGGTCGCGGCCGTAGCCGTCCATGCCGCGCGGGGGCTCATCGGGCCGAGCCTCGCGCGCGTGCGCGGCCACCGGGGCCCCGTCGTGCGCTGGGGCGGGTACGTGCTCCTCGGCGCCGCGGCCGCGGCGCTCCTCGGAGCATTTCTCGTGCTCGTGCTGCTTGGTTGCGGAGCGATCGAGCTCGGGGCGCGCCGCCGCGCCGAGGCCGACCCACGGGATCCGCGTGCCATCAATCCCGGCGTCTTCGCGGGCTTGGCGCACGGTGCGCTCACCGCCGGCGGCTTCGGCTCCCTGGCCTGGACGGCGTTCAAGGTGGGCGCGCTCTCGTTCGGCGGGGGCTTCGTGATCGTCCCCCTGATGCAGGGCGATGCCGTCCACGTCTACCACTGGATGAGCAACTCCCAGTTCCTGAACGCGGTCGCCCTCGGGCAGGTGACCCCGGGGCCGGTCGTGGCCACGGTGGCCGCCGTCGGCTACGCGGCGCACGGCCTGGCCGGAGGGTTGCTGGCGGCCGTCGTGGCCTTCGCGCCCTCGTTCTCGTTCATTCTCCTGGGCGGCGGGCGGTTTGACCGGCTGCGCCAGAACCAGAGCGCTCGGACCTTTCTGGACGGCGCCGGCCCGGCCGCGATCGGAGCGATCCTGGGCGCGGCCGTCGTGCTGGCCGCTGACCTACGGGAGGCGTGGCAGTTCGGCGTGCTGGTCGCCGCCTTGGCGGTGCTCCTCATCGGGCGCCGCGGGGTCGTCGAGACGCTGCTCGGGGCCGGAGCGATCGGCGTCATCGTGGTGCTCGTTGCAGGCGGGCCGCTGCCCTGAGCCCACTTCGGCGTGGATCGCCGGTTTACCGGGCACCCTTAGAAGATGGCCCGACACCGCAGGACCCGCCGTAGAGCACCGATCCACCCCCGGGGCGCCCGAGCGCTCGCAGCGGCGAGCGCAGCTCCTTACCAGCCTGATCAGGGCTCGCCGTGAGGCCCTGCAGCGCCGTGCGCTCAAGCGCGCACACAAGATCTACCGGCGCAGGCCCGCGCAATTCACGGGCCGCTTGAGCAAGGCAATCAACCCGAGGACATAGGCACCGGCGTGGCAAAGCACCCACAGAGAACTCGAGCGCAGGCCACTCGCGCCCTGCGCCATCCGGCCGACCGACGCGACGGGCCACGCCGAACCTCCTTCGACCGGCTGGCCGAGCGCGCCTCGTTCCTGCCCAGCTCGGCCCTGTTCTTCTCCCTGTGCTTGGTGATCGTCGCCGCCTGGGCGCTCGGGCTGATCCTCGGCGCGAGCAGCCGGATCGAATCCGCCGCGGCTGGGCTGATGTCAGCCATGACGCTGATCCTCGTCGCCTTGCTCAAGAACGCCGAACTTCGCTCCGAGCGCGCGATCCAGCACAAGCTTGACGCCATCGCCGGGTCGCTGCTCGACGAGCGCCGCGGGCAGTCCGGCGACTCTGAAGACGAACTCGAGTCCGCGATCCGCATCCACGAGCAGATCTAGCGGCCGCTGCGCAGCCATGCTGGTGCTCGCCTTCAGCGACGTCCACACGGATCGCCGCCGCGCCCGGCGACTCGTGCAGATGTCTCGCGAGGCCGACCTCGTCCTCGGAGCCGGGGACTACGCGCGCTTTCACCTCGGGCTCGGCCGGACGATCGGCGCGTTGCGCGACCTCCACGCGCCTGCCCTACTCGTGCCTGGGAACAACGAGACCGCGCGGGCGCTCCGCCGCGCCTGCGCCGGGTGGCCTGAGGCCACGGTGCTCCACGGCGAGGTGACGGAGGTCGACGAGACCGTGTTCTTCGGGCTCGGCGGGGCGACTCCTGAGGTCCCGCTTCCGTTCAGCTTCGACCTCTCTGAGGAGCAGGCGGAGGCGCGCCTGGCCGGCTGTCCCGACGGCGCCGTCATGCTCGTCCACTCGCCACCTCACGGCCACGCCGACCGGGCAGGCGGGCGCAACTTGGGCAGCCGGGCCATCCTGCGCGCCGTCGAGGCCCGCCGCCCGCCGCTCCTTGTCTGTGGGCACGTCCACGAGTCGTGGGAGGTGGAGTCGCGGATCGGCACGACGCGGGTTGTCAACGCCGGGCCCGAGGGGATCTTCCTGGAGGTGTAGTCCCGGCGGACGGTCGGCGGGGTTCGGACGTCCTGGCCTCTTACATATCTCCGACGCGCCTCACACGCGCATCTCATCCCGCGAGCGCATGGTGTCCATGTCCAGACGACGACAAAGGAGCACCTGTTCATGAAACCGATTCGAAGAGGCGCGACGCTTGCCCTCGTCGCCGCGTCGATGGCCGGCGGCGCCGTCGGCGCGACGGTGCTCAGCGCGGCATCGAGTAACGCCGCGACCAGCAGCACGCCCGCGACCGGCGCCGCCCCGCAGGGCGGTGGCCCCGGCGCCCCGGGCGCCCCGATCGGCGCTCCGCCCGGAGGCTCCTCGAATGGCAAGTTCCATTCCAACGAGAACCCGGCGCACGAGAAGACCGAGAGCGCGCAGCGCGAGGCGCAGGAGACCGCGGGACAGTTCCCGACGGTCAGGTAGCTCGGCGGGTCCTCGCGCCTGCCACGGACGGGTCGCCGGCCCCGGCGACCCGTCCGCATCGCCGGACCGGAGGCTCGCCGGATCTGGGCCTCACATCCGGCTGAGAGCAGATTTTCGCCTGCCGTTTATCTCATGCTCTACCGTTGCGCGCGCGGTCAGCTTCGACCTGGTTCGAACGAGGAGCAAGTCAACACGATGCCCAGCTATAACGACCTCGCAGTTGGCGCCCGTGCGGTCCCGCAAGAACGCACTGAGGGAATATTGGGCCCGGTCATGGGCCTGGTCGCCCTGACCGTCGGCTGCACGGCCCTCGGCGCCTACATCGGCCGCAACCTGACGGGCGGCGCCGGCATCGCCATCTTCATCGGGGCCCTGGCCTGCGTGGTCGGCCTGAACATCGCGACCTCCCGTGGCCGCGAGCAGCTCGCCATCGGCCTGCTCTTCGGGATGGGCCTGCTGCTCGGGATGGCCGTCGGCCCGTTGCTCGCCTACTACGCCAAGTCGGATCCCGCCGTGCTGTGGCAGGCCGCCGGAGCAACCGCCGCCTTCGTGGGTGCGCTCGGGGCGTACGGGTACGCGACCCGGCGTGACCTGTCCTCCTGGGCCCGCACGCTCTTCTGGGCGCTGCTCGCGCTGATCGTCTTCGGACTGATCGGGATCTTCGTCGCGATCCCGGCTGGCAATGTGATCTACTCGGTGGCCGGGCTGGTGATCTTCGGCGGCTTCACGATTTTCGATTTCAACCGCCTGCGCCGGTCGAGCACGTCCGGAGCGGTGCCGATCGCCGCCGGCATCTTCCTGGATATCTTCAACATCTTCCTGTTCATGCTGCGCCTGTTCGGCGGTGGGCGCAGCTGAGCGCCTCTACGTCGCGCCCTCGTCCTCGGCCACGTAGTGGCGCGCACCTGAGCTGTCGACCCAGACGCGCATGATCCTCGCGCTGCGGGGATCGCGGAAGCGCTCGTTCGTGGGCATCCAGTCGGCGGCCGGCGAGTCGGCGTCGCCATGACCGCGACGGGCCGGCCGGGCACGTCGTGGAGATTCCGCCGCCAGCGGCGGCAGGTCGGCCAGCGCCGCCACGGCCTCCTCCCGTGACTGCGCCGCGAGCACGCTCGCCACGCGCTGCTCGAGGTCGGCGACCTCGAGCCGGCCTTCGGCGGCGTGGCGGCTCAAGGTATCGACGAGCTGATCGCGCTCGGCGTCGCTCAGCCGCACGCTCGCCTCCCGGAGGACCGCCTCACGTGGCGGGTTCAAGCATGACCGCGGTGCCGTAGGCCACGATCTCGGTGAACTGCTGGCCGATCTCAGACGAGTCGAAGCGCACCGCGATGACCCCGTCCGCCCCCATCAGGCGGGCATTTTCGACCAACCGGTCGATCGCGTGGCGGCGACTGTCCTCGAGCAGTTCCGTGTACTGCGAGATCTCGCCCCGCCGAAGCGCTTTGAACGATGCCGCGACGCTGCCAGAAAAGCCCATGCTCCGAACAACGAGGCCGTAGCAGACGCCGAGATTCGTCCGCACGCGCATCCCGGGCAGCTCCAGGGCTGTGGTCATCGGGAACTCGACCGGGGCCGCCGCCTCGCTCATTCGTGCAACCTAGCACCGTCGGGGATCGCTACCGTTCCTCTCGTGGGGCGCTTCACAATCTCCCGCGGACGCACACGCCTGGCCGCAGCGCTGACCGCGATGGCACTGCTGGCCCTGGCCGGCTGCGGCTCCTCGAGCAGCAGCTCGTCCTCCACCCAGAGCGCGGCCAGCGCCTCGACCACAGGGCCCTCCTCGACCGCGCAACCAGCCGCCCCGACGTTGGGCTACGAGGGCATTCCGCTCCAGCAGGGCGCCGATCTGGCGCCGGCGAGCACCACGCTCCCAGGTACGACGGTCGATGGCATCCAGTGTGGCGCGACCGAGCAGCTCGCCTACCACATACACGCTCATCTGGCGGTATATGACCAGGGTGCGCCACGCCCCATCCCCGCCGGGGTCGGCATCCCCGGCGCGCTCGTGCAGCAATCGCAGTACGGACCGGTGGTCGGACAGGGCAAATGCTTCTACTGGCTGCACACGCACACTCCGGACGGTGTGCTGCACATCGAATCCCCGACCACGCGCGTGTACACGCTCGGTAACTTCTTCGACGAATGGGGACAGCCCCTCACGGCGAGCCAGGTCGGGCCCAGCAAGGGGAAGGTGACCGCCTATGTCAACGGCAAGCCGTGGACGAAGAGCCCGCGCCTGATCCCACTCGACCCCCACGCCGCTATCCAGCTTGACGTCGGGACGCCGGCCACGCCGTACCAGCCCGTCTCGTTCGCGGGCACACAGCTCTAGGCTCCGGTCGGCGGCGGCTCGGCCCGCCGCCGGCGCCTGGCCCGCCGCCTGATCTCAGCCGCGACCCCAAGCGCCACCAGAGCCACGAACCCGATTCCCGTGATCAGCCCCAGATCGTCGACGGCATCGACGATCGTCGGGCCCACGAGATAGGCGCCGAGCCCGATCCCCACCGCCCAGAGGGCGGCCCCGAACGCGTTGATGGGCAGAAAGACCGCGGTCCTCACGCCGTGGATACCCGCCACCCAGGAGGGAGTCATGACGATCGCCACAAGCGGATAGCGGCCGAAGATCTCCTCGCCCGGGCCACCGCGTTGAGGCGAAACCGATAGAGCGGACCCGGCGCGGTCACCACCCGCCGCCCGGCGTTGCGACCGATCAGCCATCCGAGCGTGCCGCCCAGCGTCGCCGCCAGCCACGCCACCAGCAGGACGCCCGAGATGTCGAGCTTGTGCCGCGCGGCGATCACACCGGTCGCGATCAGGACTGGCTCGCCGGGTCCCGGAATACCGATCCAGCTGGCCGCCGCGGCCAGCGCCAATCCGATGTAGTCAATCGTCGGACCGTGCAGATGCTGGATGTGGATGTGCAGAGCGGCGAGCATGAGGTGGGCTGCGATCGTGCCACACCGCGCACCGGGTGCCGGTTGGACAGCCGGCGTGGCGCAATTCTTATCCAGCTGGCCAATGCCCGGAGTGGGCGGTTGGCCGGAGGATTCCGCTCAAAGGCCAGAACACCGAAGGAGACTTGATGAGCGGGATCATCGTTTCGTACGACGGCACGCCCAATGACGACGACGCCCTGGCGTTGGGACGGCTGCTCGCACGCGCCGGAGCACCGCTCGCCCTGGCCTACGTCCGACACTCGCGTGAATTCGACCCGGGCCGCGAGGAGCTAGCCCAGCACGACGCGGAACGGCGGCTCGAGCACGGCGCCGTCATGGCTCGGGGCTCCCGACATCCCGCGCCACGTAGTGGTCAGCGCCTCGACCGGCGCGGGGCTCGGCAGACTCGCCGAGGAGCAGGGCGCGGCGCTGCTCGTGTTCGGGTCCGACTACCGCACGCCGCCCGGTCGCGTCGAGCCTGGCACCACGCGCACAGCGGCTGCTGGAGGGGGGCGGCGTGGCGATCGCCGTCGCCCCGGCCGGCCTGCGGACGCACCCGGACACCCCGATCACGGCGGTGACACTGGGCGCCGGCACGGATGATCCGGCGGCCGAGACGACGGCCCGCAACCTGGCCGCAGCGCTCGGCGTCGAGCTCAGCTCATCGCCGACCGATGACGGACTGCATCGTGGTGGGCTCCCAGACCGGTGCGCCCGAGGGGCGCGTGGCGCTCGGCGGCGCGACCCGCAACCAGCTCGAGACCGTGCGTGCGCCGGTGATCGTGCTCCCGCGGGGAACGGTCATCAGCCTCAGCGAAGCCTGAGCCGTTGAGGTTCGACCGGGTCCGAAATCGCCGCCTCGGGCGCTTTTTCGCTCTACGCGGGATTCGTTTATCCCTATGTCCAGTGACCCCAATCGTTTGCTGGACCCCGGGCTATAGGTAGCCGTAGCCAGGCTTAGCAACCTTTCGAGGAGGGCTCACCAGGGCCCTGCCACCGCATGAGCGGCGGTCAGACCCCCAACAGGACAAGGAGATCCAATACATGTGGGCGCCTTATCCCACCTGGCTGAGTCCCGGTGACAACGCGTGGCAGTTGACCGCGGCGACGCTCGTCGGGTTGATGAGCGTTCCCGGGCTCGTCGTGCTGTACGGCGGCGTGATGCAGAAGCGCTGGTCGATCAACAGCATGATGTTGACCTTCGCCGCCTTCGCCGTGGTACTCGTCGTATGGGTCCTGTGGGCCTTCAAGATGGGCTTCGGCTCTCCCTTCCACGGCCTGTCCCACTCGGGCTTCTTCGGGAACTTCATCGGTAAGCCGGGACCTGTCCTTGGTCACACGGCCGAGCAGCACCAGGCGAACATTCCGCTGGTCGCGACACGGGCCCGCTTCGTTCCCGCAGTCGTCACTCGTCTACTTCCAGTTCGTGTTCGCGGCGATCACGCCCATCCTGATGCTCGGGATCGGTCCTGGGTCGATCAACTTCAAGGCGTGGATCCCGTTCGTGGCCCTGTGGTGCACGTTCATCTACACGGTCAACGCGTTCCTGATCTGGGGCGGCGGCTTCTTCGGCCACCGAAGGGGCGGTCGACTACTCGGGTGGTTACGTGATCCACCTGTCGGCCGGCGTCTCCGGCTTCGTGGCCGCGGCGGTGATCGGACCACGCCTCCAGCGCGACCGCGAGGTCGACGCCCCGAACAACGTGGCGATGGTCGCCGTCGGCGCCGGTCTGCTGTGGCTGGGCTGGAACGGCTTCAACGGAGGAGATCCGTACTTCACGGGCGACATGTCGGCGGCCGCGGCGGTCCTCAACACCAACCTGTGCACGGCGGTGGCGTTCCTGATGTGGGTCGGGTGGGACTACCTCACCGGCCGCAAGCCGAGCCTGCTCGGCGGCGTCAACGGCATGATCACCGGGTTGGTGGCGATCACCCCGGCCGCCGGTTACGTCAACGGCTGGGGCGCGATCGCCCTGGGCGTGATCGCGTCGACGGTCGTGTACTTCGCGCTCAACTACCTCAGCCGGCTGCGGCCGTTCCGCAACGTGGACGACACCCTGGGCGTCGATCTACACGCACGGGTTCGCCGGCCTCGCCGGTGGTCTGCTGACCGGCATCTTCGCCGATCCGCAGATGGCGGTGTACTACATGCGGAGCGGCAAGACGCTCTCGGCGGTATCGGCCAAGGGCGTCCTGCACGGCAACTGGACGTTGCTCAAATGGCAGTTCCTCGCCGCGGCCTGGGTGATCGTGTTCTCCGCCGTCGGCACGTTCATCCTGCTCAAGCTGGTCGGACTGTTCGTGCCTCTGCGGATGTCGGAGAAGAACATGGAGATCGGCGATACGGCCGAGTCCACGGCCACGAGGTCTATCCCTCCGACGTGCCGTCGCTGCGGCTACCCAGGAGGGATACCCGGGATTTCGGCACGCAGGGGCCAGCACAGGCCAAGCCGGGGACGCCAACAGCCGCGTAGCTCGTTTCCGTTGAAAGGGGGTGGTCGGCCGCTGCGGGGCCGAGGCCCTCGTGAAGCGGTCTGTTTGGTGCCCGGCAGCTCGGGCTGACCCTCGGCCGCGTCGGCGACTGCCCCGGCGGTCCGGCCCCGAGCGCTCGTCAGCCGAGGACCAGCTCGGCCGCCGTACGGATCATCTGGGGGTCACCGCCGACCAGCAGCGTCGTGACGATCGACTCGCGCCACGCCTCGAGCTGATCGCGGATCTTCTCCCTGGACCCGATCAGCGTCAGCTCCTCGATCAGCTTTGTCGGGACCGCGGCTGCCGCCTCCTGCTTGTGGCCGGACAGGTAGAGGTCCTGGATCTTGGCCACCTCTTGCTCGTAGCCCATGCGGATCGGGACGTTGGCGTGGAAGTTCGCGCCCCTCGCCCCCATGCCACCGAAGTAGAGCGCGTACATCGGCTTCACCGCCTCGGCCGCCGACTCGATGTCGTCGGTGACGATCAACGGCACGCTGGCCGCGACCTCGAATTCGTCCTTGCTTCGCCTTGCCCCCTCGCCGGCCAGACCCTCGTCGAGCGCCTGGCGGTAGAAGTCGTCGAAGTGCGGTGAATAGAAGAGGGCCAGCCACCCGTCGCACAGCTCGCCGGCCAGCGCGATGTTCTTGGGGCCCTCGGCGGCCAGGTAGATCGGGATGTCCTCGCGCAGCGGATGGATGCTCGACTTCAACGGCTTGCCGAGCCCGGTCCCGTCCGGCAGCGGGAGCGGGTAGTGCGGCCCGTCGTTGGTCACCGGGCCCTGGCGGGCCCAGATGTCGCGCAGGATGCCGATGTACTCGCGCGTGCGCGCGAGCGGCTTGGCGAACGGCTGGCCGTACCAGCCCTCGACGACCTGAGGGCCAGAGACGCCCAGCCCGAGGATCAGTCGCCCGCCCGACAGGTGATCGAGGGTCATGGCGGCCATCGCGGTGGCGGCGGGGGTGCGGGCCGAGATCTGAACGATCGCCGAGCCGAGTCTGATCCGCTCGGTCGCCGCCCCGTACCACGCGAGCGGCATGAGCGCATCGGAGCCATAGGCCTCCGCGGTCCACACCGAGTCGTATCCGAGCCGCTCGGCCTCGAGCATCGTCTCGGCCATGCCCGGAGGCGGCCCTCCCGCCCAGTAGCCCATCGATAGACCGAGTTTGAGATCACGCGTCATGCGCCGAACCCTACTCGCCCCGCCGTCCGCCCAGCCGCTTCAGTGCCCGCCCGAGGCGACTCGGCTCACGCGGCTGGGCCCGCTGCCACTCGCCCCGTGTCGGCAGCCTCCCGCGCCTCCCGCGCGCGCATCACGCACTCGGTGTGGGCATGGCGGCGCCGGCTCGACGTCGCCCTCGGGCACGATCAGCATGTGTTCGCTGAACGCGGGCAGGTGCTGGCCGCACAGGGGACAGCGGTAGGTCGCCGGCTTGCGATTCTGCGCCCGGCGGACGATCCACCAGCGGGCGCTGTCGATCTCGGGCATGGCGCCAAGGATCGCACCACGTCCTGTGGCGCCGAAGCTCGCTATCGTCGCCGTATGGAGCAGCGGGACGAGCGGATCATCGTCGAAACGGCGCGCTACCGGATCACGGGCCTGCTGCACCTGCCCAAGGATGGCTACCGCAGCCGCCTCACCGATTATCTCAACGCGGCCGAGCGCACCTTCCTGCCGCTCACCGATGTGGAGATCGGCCACTCGACAGCAACGACGGCCGGTTCAGAGCGCCGTTCGTTCGTGGCCCTGTCGCTCAACCAGATCGTGATCGCGATGCCGGCCGACGCCAACGTCTACGGCGATGACGTCAGCTGCGACCGGCGCGAAACCGCCGCGTCCACGCGGGTATCCTTCGGTCCATGGCAACCCACCAGGCAGACGAGCTCAGGGACTGCGCCGTAGCGAGGTTCTGCGCGCCTCGCCGCGCATGTTCGAGTCCGACCTGCTGGACAAGCTCTCGCGCGTGCACCCGGCCGTGCCGCCGATTCTGTTCGGGCCGGCGATCATCGTGCTCGCTGGTCGAGGGGTCGTCCACGGCGTCGGCTGGATGACGCCCGGCGTGGATGCTTGGCGGCTACCTGTTCTGGACGCTGACCGAGTACTGGCTGCACCGGATCGTGTTCCACTTCGAGCCCGAGAAGGGCATCGGCGCGCGCCTGCACTGGATCATCCACGGGGTCCACCACGACCATCCCAACGATCCGATGCGGCTGGTGATGCCGCCCTCGGTGAGCGTCCCGCTGTCGGCCCTGTTCGTGTGGCGCGTTCTACGCGTCGCTCGGCAGTCCGGCCTTCATGCCGTTCGCGGCCGGGCTTCCTGGCCGGCTACCTGTTCTACGACATGCTGCACTACCACGTGCACCATCACCGGCCCAGGACCGCGCTCGGCAAGCGACTGCGCGAGCTCCACATGCGCCACCACTTCCAGAATCACGAGCGCGGCTACGGCGTCAGCGCACCGTTCTGGGACCACGTCTTCGGCACCGCGCCGAAGAACCGTTAGCCAGCTCGCTCTACCCCGGATCGAGACCACCCCAATCTCGGTAGTCTGCGCGAGATCTCGAGTACCCCCCAGAACCCAACTGCGGCGGAGCTCGAGGCGCTGCGATTGCAGTACGAGTCCTCGCTCTCGTGGCGGCTCACGCGACCGTTGCGAAAGGTCAAGCGCGCGCTGCTCCCGAGGCCGACGCCGCCGCCACCGATCGAGCTGCCAACGCTTTCGGCCGGCTTGCACGACCTGTGGCTGCGGGGTTTCTGGGACGACCAGCTAGCTCCGATCGAGCGTTCCTGCGTCGGCGCCGGGCCTGAGGCCTTCGCACTCTTCCAGAGCGTTGACGCCGACCTCTGGGCGATGCTCCTGACCCAACAGCAGGGGATCTACCCGAACATCAGGGCGCTGCTCCCTGAAGTGCCGGAGGCCGAGCTCCAGATGATGTGGAACGGCGCCAGCGGCCTAGCGCTGGCGGCGCAGAGCTGCGGCTTCTATGAGCTGCTCGTCGAATTGCACGCCACCCATGGCCAGAGGCCACTGCGCGAGGGCAGCGTGCTCGACTTCGGCTGCGGATGGGGTCGCATGACGCGGTTTCTGGCTCGGGACGTCCAACCTGGCCGCCTTTACGGCTGCGATCCCGTCGACGCCATCGTCGAGCTCGCCCGCGCGAGCCGCGTGCCGGCTGACCTCGCCCGCAGTGAGTTCGTGCCTGAGCGCATTCCGTTCGACGAACGCTTCGACCTCGCCTACGCGTTTTCCGTCTTTACGCATCTCTCGGAATCCGCCCACCTGGCCAGCCTGCAGGCTCTGCACGAAGCGATCGTCCCCGGTGGACTCCTGGTGCTGACGATCCGCCCGCCGGAGCACCTCCGCGCTAAGAAACGCCTGAACCACTTCCTCGCGGACCTCGGCAACGAGCCGGCAAGGAGGTTCGACGAGCCTCTGTACCTGTTTGCCGCGCACGAACGACCGCCCCTCACGTTCGGCGCGGACGCCGAGCTCACCTACGGCGAGGCCGTGTTCAGCCTCGCCTACATACGCGAACGGTGGTCCGAGTACTTCGAGCTGCTCGAGATTCGCCTGTTGATCGGCGACCCGCATCAGATCGTGTTGGCACTTCGCCGGCATTAGGAGGCGTCGGCGACCTGGAGCGGAGCCCGCGCCGGTCACAACGGCGACCGCGAGCGCAACTACGCGGCGGGTACTCCTGGGAGCGGTGGCTCGATCCGCCGTGCTCCGGGGAACCGATCAAACCTCGTTCAGAACGCCGCGAGCTCGGGGAGGACCTGCTCGCCGACGAGCCGAACCTGCTCTCCCAGTTCGGGTAGACCCTCGACCTCGATCCCGGCCCAAGCCTTCAAGGTGAAGGGGTCGGTGAATGAGACCAGCGCATGGCTGAGACCCGCGGGAAGGTATGTGTCCCGCAGCCACGACACCCAATCCTCAGGCGTACCGGCGACCATGATCCGGTCGGCGATCTCCTCTGGCGTGGCCTCGAGCGCGCGTTGAACGTCGCCTATCGCGAAGGCCTCGTTGACCGGCGCGACGTGCTTCTGGATCGATTCCGTGTCGCTCCAGAAGCGCCGGCGGCATCGACGGGATGTAGAACGCCGCCATGACTCGCCCCGCGCGACGCGCCACCTCGCCGTCAGGGCGCGATCGCGCCGAGCAGGGAGTCGCCGAGATCGAGGCCCTCCAGACTCCGATCGGCGCGCTCGACCCCCGCCCGAAAGTGCTCGACCGCGTAGTCCAGCGCCTGCGACGAGTACGCGCACGCCGTATGCAGTCCGTCGGCGATCTCGCCGGCCAGCTCCATCGACTTGGGACCACCCATGGCGCCGATCTTCAGCGGCAGGCGCTCCTGGACGGGCCGGGCCGCGGTCGTGATTCCGGAGTAGCTGTAGAAATCGCCGTCGAAGTCGATCGAACCATCGTCGAGGAACGTGCGCATGATGTGGTGGGCCTCCCGCAAGCGAGCGATCGGTCGTGTCCCGCGCCACTCGACGCCGTATTGCTCGAGCATGGCGATGTTGCCGATTCCGAAAACGACCTCGGCCCGACCATCACTCAGCTCGTCGAGCGTGGCCGCGAGCTGAGCCACGTACGTCGGATCCCGCATGTAGATCGGCGCTACGCAGGGGCCGAGTCGAATCCGCTCGGTGCGCCCCGCGAGAGCGGCGAACAGCAGCCAGGCATCCTTGTGGTAGATCTCGTCGGCGCTGTAGCACGCGTGGTAGCCGAGCCGATCGGCGAGCGCGGCGGCTTCCAAGAGTTCGGACGCCGGCTGCTCGGGAAGCATCTGGAAGCTGAGCAGCATGCGGGGTCAGCCTACACCCGTGGGTTCGAGCACGGGCGGTCTTGACTGCTTCGGGTCGCGGTCCTGTAACTGCCTGTCTTCAGATCCGAAAAACGAGCCGGCAGCCGGTGTGCACGGGATGGGCGTCGGTATTGGGGAGTCCAGACCGAGAACGGTTCACGACCGGTGCAGCCACGACAGGCCGGTGCTCCGCCCCTTGTTGCGCCCTCAAGTAACGTTTGCGGAGCTGGCCTCAAACCCCTGCCGGTACGACGACCCAGCGGCTTTCAGGCGGCGGGGGGGCGAGCTTCGAACCCGCGGTCCGGGGTTGCCGGACTCCGGTCTTCAAGACCGGTGCACAGTTGGCACTAAAGGCCTGCAAGGGTGACGGTTCAGAGGTCTCGCGTGTTGCCGATGGGCCGGTGGAGGGGCCAGCGCCACCCGCTAATGCCGTCCGACCGGCTTTGTGGCCGCCTTGGTGACCCACCGCCTGCCATCGCTCGGTCAGGCGTCAGGCTGGCTCGGCCGGCACCGCGCGAATCGGCCCGAGATCGCGTATGTTGGCGACAGGACACATCGTGACTCGTGTGCGCTTCATTTTCGCTTGTGCAGCCGCGGTCGCGCTAATCGGCGTGACCGTGGTGCTTGCGCCGTCGTTAGGGCGTGCGGCCGGCGCGGAGCTTGCCGGTCAGGCTGCGGGCTGCGATAACACGCAGGCCTTCCAGCTAACGCCCCGCCCCCGCCAAGGAGTGGACCCGCTGACGGGAGCGCGTTTTTTCGTTGATGGCCCGGGGACGAATCGTGGGTCTGCGGCAAGCGCGATCGCAAGGCAGGTTGGGCGGTACCCGAACGGGTTCGGCGACATCACTTGGGGTGAGTTCCTCCGCAGAATCAGCCGCGCGAGGATGTCCGCACGGGTCGCGCATCGCGTGCGTCTCTTGGAGAAGATCGGTGCGGAGCCTGAGGTGAAGCGCATCAGTCGCTACACGGCAGGCGGCGGCCCCGGCGCGATCGTTTCGCAGATGCAGAAACTGATGTGCCGCTTCCACGTTACGGACCCCGGCGCTGACGCTCTGATCTCAACGTACTTCCTTTTGCACTCCGGGAACTGCAAGACGAACCGCGAGAACGGAAGTGCAGGGGCCGATTTTCGCCGCCGGATCGACGAGCTCGCCGAGGGGATCGGGAGTTTCCCCACGGTCCTGTTGCTCGAGAGCGACGCGATCGACACGTCGCCCTGCCTGAGTCACGCTGGTCTTGCGGACAGGGTCGGGCTGCTGCGATACGCCATCAACAGGCTGGCCAAGCTACCGCACACTGTGATCTACGTCGACGGGGGTACTTCGGACGGCGTGAGCGTCGGATTCGCCTCGCGCGTGCTGAACGAGATCGGCATCCGGAAGATCCGCGGTTTCTTCCTCAACGCCACGCATTTCAACTGGACGACCAGCGAGATCAAGTACGGCGAGCAGATCTCCAAGCGCACCCACGGCGCACACTTCATCGTCGGCACCCAGGACAACGGCCGGGGCCCGCTCCTGAACCGGGGCGGAATCGGCGGGACCGAACAGCTATGCAACCCGCGCGGCCGCGGCCTCGGCCCCCGCCCCACGACGGACACCGGTTTCTACCGCGACGGTGTCGACGCGTTCATGTGGGTAGGGGTCCCCGGCCGGAGCGCGGGCGACTGCGGCGCCGGGACCGCACCCGCTGGCATCTTCGACACGCATTTCGCGCTGAGCCTCGCAGCGAACGCCAACGACCGACTCGGCTTGCACTACCGGAACCGACGCTACTGACCGAGCAACCCGCCGGAGGCCGTCCGCTGGTCTATCGAGCGGTCAGCGAGCCGTGCGGACCATACATCTGCAGGTCGGTGATCTGGTCCATTGGAGACACCGCGTTTCCGTATCGGCCCGAGGCCGAGAACGTCCCTCACGCCGACCCCACCGAGGATCTCGCGTGTTGCCGACTGAGAGGCCTTGATTCACTCGATGACCGAGGCGGTTCTTCAGCCAGAACTAGACCTTTGTGGGGTTGTGGAGCGCGCGACGGACTGCCACGGTCTGCGTCCATTGGAGCTCGTGGCGGGGACGGGCACGAGCTAGAGAGTCAATCCGAAGGAGCCCGTCCATGCGGTCAACCTCACAGGCCATAGTTTGCGCCGGTTGCTCGGACGAGGCGATCGCCGCTAGTGTCCGCTTCCGGTGCGCGCCATGACTGACGGGCCCGATCCCGAGCGCCTCGCCGACGCTAAACGCCGCGCCGCCTTCTACCACTCAGCCGGGTCAAACCGTGACGCCAATCGCATCCTTGCGATCGACGTGCTCTGCGACTTCATCGACGAGATTCATGAGGGCACGCTCGACGAGGTAGCGTGGGCACTTCTGTGGGCGGAGAAGGCGACAGACCTTGAGCCTCACGAGGAAAGGATCCGTGAGGACGTTTGGAAGAAGATCAACGACGACGCCGGCCGCGCCGAGTCGGAGCGGCGACTTGAGAACGCGGGTGCGTGACAGTCGGTGCCGGGCGGTGCTGGCGTTCCTGGCGCTGCTTGCGCTTGGGCTTACGGGCCCGGTCGCAGCGCGCGCGGCGCCGGGCAACGTTTATGTGGCCAACCGTTCGACGGGTGATCTGTCGGCGTTCGCGCTGGCGGCTGACGGCGCACCGAGCTTGCTGGGAGCGCCGGTGAAGGCCGGCGGTTTCTGGCCGGTCGGCGTGGCGGTTACCCCGGACGGGCGCCATGCCTACGTCACCGACGACACGAACGCCCTGTCGCGCTTTGACATCGCGCCCGACGGCACGTTGACGCAGGTCGGGACGCCGGTGAATACCGGCGGCACCAACCCGCTCGCCGTGGCGATCACCCCCGACGGGCGCCACGCCTACGTCGCCGATAACGGCACGAGCGACCTGTCGCGCTTTGACATCGCGCCCGACGGCACGTTGACGCAGGTCGGGACGCCGGTGAATACCGGCGGCAGCAGGCCGACCGGCGTCGCGATCACCCCGGACGGGCGCCACGCCTACGTCGCCGACTGGAGCTCCAGCGACCTGTCGCGGTTCGACATCGCCTCAGACGGCACGTTGACGCAGGTCGGCACGCCGGTGAAGACCGGCGGCACCAACCCGCTCGGCGTCGCGATCACCCCCGGCGGGCGCCACGCCTACGTCGTCGACGACATCTCGCGCGATTTGTCGCGCTTTGACATCGCCTCCGACGGGGCGCTGACGCGTGTCGGAACGCCGGTGAATACCGGCGGCGTCGACCCAGCGGACGTCGCGGTCACGCCCGATGGGCGCCACGCCTACGTGACCGATAACGGCTCGGGCGACCTGTCGCGGTTTGACATCGCCTCAGACGGTACGTTGAAGCACGTCGGAATGCCGGTGAATACCGGCGGCGTCGGGCCGGAGGGGGTCGCGGTCACCCCAGACGGGCGCCATGCCTACGTTCCCAACGACGACACGAGCGACTTGTCGCGTTTTGACATCGCGCCCGACGGCTCGCTCACGCAGGTCGGCACGCCGGTGGCGACGGGCGGTGTGAACCCCGGCGATTACTTCACCGTCGCGGTGCGTCCGGACCAGGGCCCGGTGGCCGCCTTTGTGCCGACGGTCGCCCCGGCGGGCCGGCGCTCGAGCTTTGACGCGTCGGGCTCGTCTGATGCCGACGGCCAGGTCGTGCGCTACGACTGGAGCTTAGGCGATGGCACCATGCTCACGAACGCCGGGCCGACGGTCAGCCACACCTACGGCACAGCCGGCGCCTACAACGTCTCGGTCACCGTCACCGATGACGCCGGCTGCTCGAGCGCCCAAGTCTTCACCGGCCAGACGGTGGGCTGCAACGGCAGCCCGGCGGCGCGACGCACAACGACGATCACGGTGCCCGCACCGACGCTTGCGCCCGCCGCGAGCATCAATCACATCGCCCGCCTGAACCTCGCGCCGGCGACATTCACCGCCGCCGCCACCGGGCCGCCCGTGGTCACCGCCAGGCGCGCAAAGACGGGCACGCTCGTCAGCTACAGAGGCACGCAGCCCGCGGCGACGACGTTCACCGTCAAGCTCCTCGCCGCCGGGCGCCGCAGCGGACGCTCGTGCGTCAAGCCCACCAAGGGCAACAGCAAGCACAAGCCCTGCACGCTCTACCCCATTGTCGGCAGCTTCACCCACGCCGATACCGCCGGAACCAACCAGTTCCGCCTCAGCGGCCGCTTCAACGGACGCAAGCTGCGCCCCGGGCACTACCTCCTGCAGGCGAACCCACGCAACACCGCCGGTCCCGGACCCGCTCACTACGCGCAGTTCCAAATCAAGCCCTAAGCGCCTGACCAGCCGCCGGCCAGCAGACCGACCGCGGCTCCCGCGTATGCGGCGGCTGCATCGCTCGTTCGCGGTTTTCAGGCGGAGGGGGCGGGATTCGAACCCGCGGTCCGGGGTTGCCGGACTCCGGTTTTCAAGACCGGTGCATTCGACCACTCTGCCACCCCTCCGGGGCCAATGGACTCTAGACTTCATCCGCGTTCCAGGAGAGGTGGCCGAGTGGCTGAAGGCACTCGCCTGCTAAGCGAGTAAGGGGTTCACACTCCTTCGCGGGTTCGAATCCCGCCCTCTCCGTTCAATCCGATCGCTGGGCGCTTTGGCTCAGGCTGCCCAGGGCGGCCTGGCGATCGGTGTAGGCCTCAAAGCGCACGAGGCGCTCACCGCTGAAGTGGTAGATCCAGTAGAGCTGGGTGTCGGTCAGCGAGACACCGGCCCGCAGGCGCAGATGCCCGGTCACAAGCACCGCGTCACCGTGGGCCTCGTACGAATAGGTCTCGGCCTCGACGAGGTCCTCGCGGCCGGTGAGGTACTCGGCCAGCTCGTCGAATCCCTGCAACGTCTCGCCGCCAGCTCCGTAGGGCAGCCAGATCACGTGCTCGTCCACGAGGTGCCGGATCCCCTCGACTCCCCCGCTCTCGTAGGCGGCCCAAAGGCGCTTGATGTGCCGGACGCGCGGATCGGTGGTTGTCCCCACGCGCTAGTTATATCGGTCCGCCCCGCGCACGGCAGATTTCCGGTGCGGCGCTGTGTGCAGAGACCACGCACCGGGACGTAAAATGCCGCGGCCGTGTGCAATCGCGCGGTGAGGTGCTTGTTCCCGCGAGCCCGGAGTCAGGTTTGGCGACACAGGTGGAGTCGAGATTGGCGGCGACGCTCGAGGCTCTGGGCGAGGCGATAACCATCCAGTCGGCCGACGGGCGCTCGATCTACGCCAACCAGGCCGCGCTCGACCTGCTCAAGCTCTCCTCGCTGGAGGAGCTCGTGGAAACGGCTCCAGGGGAGATCAGCGAGCGGTTCGAGATTCAGAGCGAGGACGGCACGCCGATCGGCGTCTCCGAGTTCCCGGGCAACCGCGCGCTGCGCGGCGAGGAGCATTCGCCGATGCTCGTCCGCAACACCGTGCGGGAGACCGGAGAGGAGCGCTGGCTCTTGAACAAGGCGACCGTCCTCAGGGACTCCGAGGGCCGTGTCGAGATGGTCATCAATCTGATCGAGAACGTGACCGCCTCCAAGCGGGCCGAGCGGCGCGCGAAGTTCCTGGCCCAGGCCGGTAAGACGCTGGCCTCATCGCTGGACTACAAGCAGACGCTCGAGAACGTGGCCTGGCTCGCGGTGCCCGAGATCGCCGACTGGTGCGCGGTGGACCTGGTGGACGGGGACGGCGATCGAGACTCGGTGACCGTCGCCCACGTCGATCCGAGCAAGCTCGCGCTGGCCGCGGAGCTCCGGCGCTACGACACGCGCGAACTCAACCCTTCTGAGGGTCTCGGTGCAGTCGTCCACACGGGCGAGACCCAGGTCTACGTCGACATCCCCGACCAGCTCCTGGCCGAGGCCGCCTTGGACGAGGAGCACCTGCGCCTGCTGCGCGAGGTCGGGCTGCGTTCGGTGGTGATCGCGCCCCTGCGGACGGCCCAGGGGACGATCGGGGCCCTGACGCTCGTCAGCTCCAAGCCAGGCCGGCCGTTTGCGCCGGAGGACATCGAGCTCGCGGAGGAGCTCGCCCGGCGGGCCGCCTCGGCAGTCGAGAACGCCCGCTTGTTCAGCGAGCGGACGCACATCGCCCGCACGTTGCAGGAGAGCCTGCTCCCGGAGGCACTACCCGAGATACCGGGCTGGCAACTAGGTGCCCTGTACCGGCCCTCCGGAGGCAGCACCGAGATCGGCGGGGACTTCTATGACGTCGTGCCCACGGGCGCGGGGTGGACACTCGTGATCGGCGACGTGACCGGGAAGGGCGTCACCGCCGCCGGTCTCACGTCGCTGGTTCGGCACAGCATTCGGGCGATCGCCCGCTACGAGTCGGAGCCCTCGACGATCATCGCGCGGCTCGATGAGATACTCCGCGATCAGCGCGGCATGCAGACCTGCACCGTGGCCTGCGTACGTCTTGAGGACGGAACGGTGACCGGTGCAGCGGCCGGCCACCCGTTGCCGATGATCGTCGGTCCGGATGGGGTCAACACGGTGGGAACACCGGGAAGCCTGATTGGCGCCTTCGAAAATGGGGAATGGCCCAGTTGGCAGGCCGGTGTCCCCGGGGGATGTTCATTGGTGCTCTTTACAGATGGGGTGACAGACAGCCAGTCTCCGAACGGCGAGCGGTTCGGCGACGAGCGGCTGGCCGCCCTGCTCGCCACCGCTCCGTGCCTCGACCCTCCACACCTGGTGCGTCACATCGACGCCGCGTTGAGCGAATTTGAATCCGCCATTCAGGCTGACGACATCGGGGTTCTCGTGGCGAAGTCGCTCCCGTCACCGCACGAGGCCACCCAACTCTCAAACCATCAGCGCCCGGGGTCGCTACCGGAAACATGATCAGACCCACCGAGTTCAAGGTCGAGGTCGACCGCCATCAGGGCGGAGCCACGCTCCGCGTGATTGGTGAAATCGACATCGCGACGATCAAGCAGCTCGAGGAAGCGCGCGACGGCGTGTTCGCCGACGAACCCGAGGCAGTGGTCATCGATCTCAGCGAGGTCGGATTTCTCGACTCCTCAGGGCTCAAGTTCCTGCTGCAGACGAACGAGCTCGCCCAGGAGCTGGGCTGGGAGCTGCGGATCGTGCGTCCCGCCGAACACGTGATGAAGGTGTTCGTCCTCACTGGGGCCGATCAGCGGCTCCCGTTCGTGGATCCGGAAGCGCGATGACGCAGACGGGGGATCAGGCGATCCGGGGAGAGGGCAGACGCTCGCTGTCGGTCGACATCGCCGCCTCCCCGGCTGCTCCATCGATAGCCCGAAGCGCCGTGAGCGGGCTCGCCGCCGACCACCCCGGCGCGGCGTCCCATCTCGACGCGCTGAACCTGCTCGTGTCCGAGGTGGTGACCAACGCCGTTCGGCACGTCGATCCCTCCCAGGGACGGCAGGTGGAGCTCGAGATATCCGTGACCGATGAGCGCACCCGGGTGGACGTTCGCGATCAGGGCAGCGGATTCAAGCCGCGCGCCGAGCGTCCGGCGGGCGGCCGCGAAGGCGGGTTCGGCCTAAGGCTCGTGGAGCAGGCCTCTTCACGCTGGGGAACCGGCATGAACAAGGGCCGGTTCTCGGTGTGGTTCGAAATCGACCACGAAGCCCGGCAGGCCGGCTGAGCCACGGCTATCGGGCGAACTCGCGCAGCGCGGCCTTGCCCCCACCGATGACCGGTTGACCGTGCGCGAACAGCAGGTGATCGAAGTCAAGCGTAAGCAGTCCGCCGAAGGCGCGCTTGAGCCCCGCCTTGACGCCTTCGGGGTCGTCGCCGAGGAGCTCGTCGGAGAAGAAGCCAAGCTCATCGCCGTAAGCGTTGATGCCGTCCGCGAAGGCCAGCGCCCCGTCCCCGACGGCCATATGCAGGGCGCCCTCATCGTCGGAGAGCACGCCGATGTGGATCGCCGTCACCCCAGGGGCGATCTCCTCGCCGTCGGCGAACGTCTCCACGGTGAGGACGCCGCCGAGGCGGTCGGCTCCCTCCCGGGAGACGCGGATCGGGGTATCGAACTCATCCGCGAAGGCCTGCGCGTCGCGGGCGTGATGACCGCTCGTGAGGACGACCTGCGACGGCCGTCCGGGAAGCGTCTCAAAGCCCCCCTCAGGAATTTTCGGATCGACGACGATGCCTGCCGGCTGCACGTAGTACGAACTGACCTCCATCCGGATCGGCTTGTGGAATGCCGTCCAGTGAAAGGCGCCCGGAAAGATCTCACGCATCGCCACCACGATAGACGCCGTACTCGGCGGCCACGACGCACAATCAGTCCCGCTGATGATCGCTAGACGACCTCGGTACACGGCCACGCTGATCGTCGTCTTGGCGCTGGCGGGCTGTGGCAGCAGCTCGACCGCCGGCGGCGACCGGCCGGCGGCGGCCTCGGGCACGGCCTCTGCCCCGACGGCTACACCGAAGCCGAAGCGCAAGCCACCCACCGCGCGCCGTGCACCTCGCCGGGCCACAGCGCCAATATCCGGGCTTGGCCATCGCTCCAAAACGTCAGGCTGCAGGGTGCGCGGGCAGCTGCCTGACCGGGCGTGCACGCCCGGTGCCGTGTTTGCTGCCGCGAGCGTCAGCCAGATCTGCCGACCCGGCTACTCGAGGAGCGTCCGTCACGTCACGCTTGCGACCAAACGGGCCGTCTACGCCGAGTACGGGACCGCCCCCGCCGGCCCAGGCGGCTACGAGGTCGACCACCTGATCCCGCTCGAGGTCGGCGGCAGCAACTCGATCGCCAACCTGTGGCCCGAGATCGCGCCCGGATATCACCAGAAGGATGCGGTCGAGAACGAGCTCCACGACGCCGTTTGCGGCGGACGCATCGGCTTGCACGCGGCCCAGGTCGCGATCGCCCGCGACTGGCGGCACGCCGGCGTTTCGGTCCCCGCACGCTCGGGGTCGTCGGGCGGCGGCTCAGGATCCGGTGGGTCCGGTGGGTCCGGCGGGTCCGGTGGGTCCGGTGGCTCGAGCGGCTCGAGCGAGGGACCCGGATCGAGCTCGCACGCCGGCGACGCGGCCTTCTGCTCGAGCCACCGCTGCATCGCCAATTTCCCGAACGGGCGCGGAACCGTCGTTCAGTGCGCCGACGGCGAGTGGAGCCACTCCGGCGGTCTACAGGGCGTCTGCAATCGCCACGGCGGACCGCGCTGACCGCTGACCGCCCTCGGGCGAGGCGGGTTAGAATCGAATTTCAAGCGCCCGTAGCTCAGCTGGATAGAGCGTCGGTCTACGGAACCGAAGGTCAGGGGTTCGAATCCCTTCGGGCGCGTTAGGGAAGCCCCGCTCCGGCGCGGTTTTTTGTTGTGCGGGGCAGGGGCGCGTGAGGCGTCAGGGTACCGACGGGTACCCCGCGCTGGATCAAACGCTCCGGATGCCCATCCCGCCGGCAAACCACCTCGGCAACCCCCGAACCGCCCCACCGATCAAGGCCCACGGCTCACTGGGAGATATAGTCGTGGCCGGACACAGCAATCGCCACGCCGATGGGTGCAGGAGGCGAAATGCCCGAGGCTGAGGTCACGAGGATCTTGTCCATCGACGGTGGTGGCATCCGCGGAATCATTCCGGCGATGGTGCTCAGCGAGTTGGAGCATCGCGCGGACAAGCCCATCGCTCAGCTGTTCGACGTTGTCGCCGGCACGTCCACGGGCGGCATCCTCGCGCTTGGCGTCGCCTGTCCCGACGAAGCCGGGACCGCTCCCAAGTACAGCGCCGATCAGCTCGTCGAGCTCTATGCCGAAGACGGCCCCGCGATCTTTCCGCACGAGTTTCTCCAAAACGTGCGCCAGCTCTTGGATCCGAAGTACGGCGTCAAGGGCATCGAGTCCGTCCTCGAACGACATTTCAAGGACGCACGCCTGAGCCAAGCACGCGTGGATGTCCTGGTGCCGGCGTACGACCTCGAGCGCCGCCAGCCACTCTTCTTCCGGAGCGCCCCTGCCCGCCATGACGCCACCTACGACTTCGCCATGCGGTCGGTCGCCCGCGCGACCTCAGCCGCGCCAACGTACTTTCGCCCCCTGCATCTTCCGGCACCCGGCGCGCAAGATCACTACACGCTGGTTGACGGCGGCGTCGCCGTGAACGACCCCGCCATGGCGGCCTACGTCGACCGGTGGGCAGGCCAAGCCGCGCCCCCGGAGAACCTCATGATCGTGTCGCTTGGCACCGGCTCGCAGCAAACGCCCTATACGTACAAGGACGCGAAGGGCTGGGGCCTCATCGAGTGGGCGCGTCCAGTCTTCAACATCGCGCTCGATGCCGGCCCGGAGGTCACCCAATACCAGCTACACCAGATCCTCGGTCCCAACTACCACCGGCTGCAAACGCCCCTGACCGCAGGCCACGAAACCCTCGACGACACCGAGCCCGCCAACATCCGGGCGCTCCGCAGCCTGGGTCGACAGCTCATCGACGACAACAGCGCCAAGATCGACGACATCTGTGGCCAGCTCATCAACCCACAGGCACGCAAGCCGGTACCCCCACCTGCGCCAGGAATCCGAGCGGCCGGTCAGCCGCTACGCCGGGATTAGCCGGCGAGCAGTAATCGACGACCGACGCGCGAGAAAGCCGCGGGCGGGCCGGGATGCGCCCATGACGCTCCGGGGGAGCTCGGCGACTTGTCGGCGTGCGCCCAGGACCGTCGCTCAGCCGACCAACCAGATTGCACCGTCGCGGACCTCGACCGGAAATGTCTCCAGCGAGCGGGCACCGGTGGTCGCCTTGACGGCGCCCGCCAGCGGCTTGAACACGCCCTGGGGACCCCGCACCATCGCACCAGTGCCGACGTCGTACAGAGCCGCGTGCCAAGGGCACTGCAGGCATCCGTCTGCGGTTACTTGACCCTTCCCGAGTGATGCGAACAGGTGCCGGCACCGGTTAGAGACCGCGAACGGCTTGCCCGCACTGATCCCCACGGCTAGAGCACCGTGCGGTGTCTCTTCCACGACGGCTACCTGTGAGGCACCAAGGTCATCGACGGCCACGAGCCGCGTGCTGGGGTGCCCGGCGATTGTCATCCGCGGACTATCTCACACGAGCCGAGCGCATCCAGCATCAACGACGCGTTGGTGTTGCACACCCGTCGGAGGAGGTCCGCGTTCCGAAAACCTCCCTTTCCGCGCACCGAAGGACGCGCGTATCAGTCTTGGTGCTTGAGTCTGCGCCAGCCGCCGGACCGGTTATCGGCAATGATCGCCCTCAACATGGCGGTGAAAGCACTTGCGTTGATCTTCTCGCCCTGACGGATGGCCATCGTACGTGCCGTCTTGTTCTCGTGGCCGGAGGTGATGATTCCCTCCGGATCGGGGACGCTGGCGCCGTCGTACAGGAAGACGTTGACATGGTCCTTGGCCGCCAGCAGGGCACAGACGTTCCCATGCAGGACGAAGTACGGACGGTTGGTGCGTTTGATCGTCTCTATGACCTCTGCGTCGGCGGCGTGAACCAGGGCGCGGACGTCGCGGCAGACCGCCTGCTGCCAGGCGGGCAGGGAATCGATGTAGGCGTCAACCCCTGGATCGGCTGCGAACGACATGACCGACGCAAGATAGCCCGGGACGCTCGTCGGCCGCGCGCTTCAACCAGCGTCGCGCGTTCGCGACGCACCCGCAATTGCCAATCTGGCGCCTGCCAAGGGCGCCCGTGGACGTATCCCCGTCCGCCGCATGATCGTGCGTGCGACCGCGCTTTCCTCCCCGCGATCACCAAGGCTAGTTAGACGGCCGGGATGAGCATGGCATCGTCCCCGAGACTGCCGAATGGTCTAGAAGCGGCGAGGGTCGCCGAGCTCGCGCTCCCGCTGTGCGGCACCCAGCGTCTCAGAGGCGCCTGAGTTGACCGATCCGGGATCTCCCGGGAGAATCGGACGGACCGGGCTTGAACGAATACCTCCTCTCACAACAGGGCGCACTGGAGCTCGAACGGTCTCGCTTGAAGCTGCTCCAGGAGTACCACGACCCGCTGACCAGCAGGCAACTCGACGCGATCGGCGTCGGTGTGGGCTGGCGCTGTCTGGACGTCGGGGCGGGCGGAGGCTCCGTTACGCAGATGCTCGCCGAGCGCGTCGGTCGCACGGGCTCGGTGGTGGCGGTGGACGTCGACACCAGTCTGCTCGAAGGGCTGGCGAGCGATCAGATCGAGGTGCGCCGCCACAACCTGCTTTCCGACCCGCTCCCGCCAGATGCATTTGACCTCGTGCATGCGCGGCTCTTGCTCATGCATCTGCCCTCGCGCCTTGAAGCACTGCGGCGGCTCGCCCGCGCCGCGCGACCTGGGGGGTGGGTGGCTGCCATCGATCCCGACTTCACCACGGTGGCGCTATCGCCCACCAATCTGACCTGGGAGCGCACCTGGTCGGTGTGCTGTAACGCGCTTGTCTCCGGCGGCTGGGACCCTCGCTATGGCGCTCGCCTCTGCGGCGACTTACGCGCCCTGGGTCTGGTCGCCGTCCAGGCTGACTATGTCGCAAGCTGCGACATCGGCGGGTCGCTCGTCCCCCGCCTGCTGTCCTTGACACTCGAGCGGCTGCGCGAGCGGATGTTGGATCTGGGGGCGACCAGCGAAGAGATCGACGAAGCACGACGCCTGCTCGACGACGGCACGAACACGATCAACTCTCCGACGACCTGCGTGGCGCGCGCGCGGCGCGCGACAGGCCTCTGAAGACATCGCCGGCGCGCTCGACCCTCCACGCGGCACATCGTCACCTGGTGATCCAAACCTAGCGGCGGAGCGAGTCGCGAGGCAGACGTGCGTCATGCTTACGTCGAACGTTGCGTAGCTGGTTGAGGAGAAGAATGGGCTGGTCACGGGCGCGCGCGCGCCGCACCTTCCGAGTCGTCGTCGTTGCGGTACTCGCCGCGCTGACGTTGGGCGCCGTTGTAGCGCAGGCTCGTGCGACCGTCAGGCAGTCGCGTCAACCGGTATCGGGGCCGGGCGGCAGTGCGTACACCCACGCAGGTGTGCGCGTAACCATGGGCGGCATCGGCGCCGACGGCTGGTACGTCTTCGAGCCGACGACGCCCCGACCGGTCTCGGCGCCATTGGTGATCGTGACGCACGGCTACGGCGAGTTCTCCGGATACACGTCGATGTCGGCTCTGATCAGGCACACCGTGCGCATGGGCAATGTCGTCATCTACACGCGCTGGCAGACGGGGATCGCGACACCGTGTCCGGGACCTTTCGACATCGAGCCGTGCATGTCCTCGGAGGCGGCCGGCATCCGAGGCGCTGTCGCGTTCCTGCGGGCCCACCCGAGCCGGGTGCAGCCGCAGCTCGAGCGGACGAGCTACTTTGGGTTCTCGTTCGGCGGCATCGTCACAGCCAACCTCGCCAGCCGCTACAAGCAGCTCGCACTTCCCAGACCGCGGGCGATCTTCCTCGACGACCCGCACGACGGCGCACTGAC
This sequence comes from uncultured Solirubrobacteraceae bacterium, assembly GCA_963725515.1. Taxonomy (GTDB): domain Bacteria; phylum Actinomycetota; class Thermoleophilia; order Solirubrobacterales; family Solirubrobacteraceae; genus Palsa-465. The sequence goes on from CAVRZB010000011.1 coordinate 188,972, forward strand.
GGGATTCGGCGAGCCGGCGCTCGATGCGTCACTGGCTGGCATCCCATCCTCGGCGCTCGTCGAGTGCCACGCAGGCGCCGAAGGCGTGCTCAGCCAGCCCAGCCAGGGGGGATTGGCGGGCAGCTGCAACGCCGTCTTCCCGAAGCTGACCTCGGTGCCGGCCAAGAACAAGAACATCGTGCTCACCTCTCACGACGCCCACGGTGCCCCGGCGCTTGCCGCGATCCACGGCGTATGCGCCGCCGACTCACGGCCGGGCACCAGCCATGACCCTGTGAACGCGTACGACTGGGGCTTCTGCTGGAAGGTCTTCGACGCCCTCCGCAGCTGCGCCTACGCCAAGGTCAACTGCCGATATGCCCTCGGTGACACGCCCGAGCACCGCTACATCGGCACCTGGAGCGACGGCGTGCCGATCATCGGGCTGAAGGTCCAGAACCGGGCCCCGATCAGCCCGCAACCGGTTCCCGCTCGGCAGCCGGCGCCGAAGACCAAGCCCACGACCGACGGTCCCCCGGATGGCAGGCTCACCCAGGTGGTCCAACGCCGTGACAGAAGCGTCAGCCTTTGGGGCACCGCCTCCGACGACCACGGTCTCGCGCAGGTCGAAGTCGCGCTCACCCGAACAAGCGGCCGCCGATGCTCGCAGATGACAGCGGCGGGACGCTTCGTAGACGCACCGAGCTGTATGGGGCCGACGTCGTTCCTGCCGGCTAGCGGGACCAAGCGATGGTTGGTGCGGCCGCCGCGACCGCTGCCACGCGGCGACTACCGAGCCTTCATCCTCGTCACCGACTCCGCCGGCCAGCAACCCTCTCGCACCCCCAGCAAGCGCTTCCTCATCCGGTAGGGATCTCAACCCCCACACACCAACCGACCCACCCGAATCAAGATGAACCGCCACACGCCTGCTGACCGCGGGAGAAGGAGAGGACCAGTGTCGTTTTCAGGGATCCGCCGACGTGTCGACAGACTGGCCATTTCCGTGGCCGCCGTCGCGATCACGGCTGCGCCCGTCGTGGCGATCGCAGCGTCGGCCTCACCCGCTGCGTCGGCGGCGAAGCTGAGCTGCCCGACCACGATCAACGCGAGCCAGTTCGCCAGCGCCGCGCAGCTGCGCCTACTGAACGCCAAGCTCGCGAGCTTCGGGCTGCGTTCCCCGGGAAGCGACAGCCAGAACCGCGAAATCGCGTGGCTGCAGAGCGAGTTCCGAAAGATCCCAGGCATCAAGCTGAGTTCGGAGAGCTTCTCGCTGCCCCGCTGGCAGCCGCTCGCGACCTCCGCCGGCCAGCCGGGCAGAGACCTCGCCAAGTCCGGCGGTCTAAGGGTCGCCGGCGCCGGGAGCCTGCCAATCATGGACCCCGTGCCCTACTCGCTTCCCACGTCGAGCGCCGGCAAGACCGCGCCTCTGACCTATATCCCGAACGACCAGGACATCACGTCGGCCAAAGCCAAGGGCAAGATCGTCGTCCGCGACGTCAAGACGAGCTCGCTCGCGTATGCACTCTTTGGGGCGATCGCCGAGTACCTCGCCCCAGGACTGCCCAGCACCGGCGACTACGTGCGGCCGTACCTGGACCCCCTCGACGGCGAGCTCATCGCCGCCGGCAAGGCAGGCGCGGCGGGCCTCATCATCGTCTGGAACGCTCCGGGCTCTCAGCTGCGGGGCTATTTCGACCCCCATACCGGCACGAGGTTTCGCGTTCCCGCCGTGTACGTCGGGAACGAGCAGGGCGGTCTCCTCAAGCAGGCTGCGCAGTCCGGCCGATCGGCGACCGTGACCGTACGCGCGAAGTGGGACGTGGCCAGAACCCGGAACATCTTCGCCACGCTGCGGGGCCGCAGCCGCCAGCGCATCATCGTGCTCACGCACACCGACGGCGCAACCTGGGTGCAGGAGAACGGATCCGTCGGAGAGATCGCGCTCGCGCGATACCTCGCGCGACTGCCGCTCCGCTGCCGTGAGCGCGACGTTCAGTTCGCGCTCACCAGTGGTCACCTGAGCTTCGCCCACGACGGAACCGACCGATACTCCGCCGAGCTCGATCGCGACTATGACAAGGGAACGGTCGCCTTCGGGGTCACCCTGGAACACCTCGGCACCAAAGAGATCCTGCCGCGGGGCGCCAACAGCCACCTCGTCCTGACGGGAAAGCCCGAGACGATCGCCTGGTCGGCCGCCCAGGAGAGCCCCGTGCTCGTCCAGGCGTCCATCGCCGCGGTCAAGCGGCGCAAGCTCACCGCGACCGCAGTGCTCAAGGGCGTCGGCGCGCCGGTCAGCGGCCAGGCGCCGAGCGTCTGCTCCTACGGCGGCATCGGGACGTACCTCAATCAACGCCTCATCCCGTCGATCGCGACCATCACCGGCCCGTGGTCGCTGTGGGCACCGTCCTTCGGCTCCACGGCGATCGACTTCACGCGGATGCGCAACGAGGTGATCGCCCAGGGCGACGTCATCCGCCAACTCGACAGCGTCCCGCGCGCGACGATCGCCGGCCAGTTCACCGCCGAGCGCCAGCAGCGCGCCAAGGGTCAGGTGAATACCTGCTCGCTCGCGCTCCCGCCCGCGGTGGCACCCGCGCACTAGCCCTACAGCGCCGACTCGACGCACCGGGGCGTCGGGTCGGCGCCCGGCCCTGCCCTCGGGCCAGACATCGCCGGCGTGCTCGGAAGCCGTTTGCGGTCTGCCCGTCAGCGACCGAAGCGACGCTTCAGAAACTGGGCGGCATCAGCCTGGCCGGCCTGGAGAACCGAGCCGTGAGTCGCGCCCGCGTACGTCCGGAGGGTCACCACGTCACCGACACGCGACAGCGACTGCGACAGCTGCTGGGTGAACGCGGGCAACACGGTCTGGTCAGCCAGGCCCTGGGCCAGCAGAACCGGTGCACCGATCTTCAGCTTGCCGGGATCGTTCTTGACCAGATCGGCGATCACGGGCGCGATGTTCGCGGACGGGACCACCAGCTGGTCCAGTGGCAGGCCGCCGAACGACTGGGCGGAGCCGAGGCCTTGCAGGCAGGTGGTCAGCGTTTGCGGATAGAGCTTGGCCGCAGACTGAGTTAGCAGGGAACCGATGTGCAGGGACGGGTACCCGATGTCGATGCCGCGGATGATCTCCGCCGCCAGCGGCGTGAGCGAGGACGCCGCGACCGTTTTCAGGAGGGTGGCCTCGGTGGCGATGTGCGAGGCGGGCGCGAACGCCACGGTGCCGCGCAGCTTCACCTCAGGCGTGTAGACACGGGCGAGCGAGGCGGCCCACAGCGCGGCGTGGCCGCCCTGTGAATGTCCGGTGATGACCAGCCGCTCGCTCAGCGCCGGATCGAGCTGGCGCGCGGCGCGAACGATGTCGAGCACCCCGTAGCCCTCAGAGCGGCCGATCAGATACGGATGCGGCCCGGGCCCGCCCAGGCCCTCATAATCGGTCCGCAGCACCGCATAGCCCGCCTTGATCCAGCTATCGAGTAACGGGTAGGAGGAGTCCCGCGGGAGGCGTGACGGCGCGCACTGATCAGCGATCCCGGTGGTGCCGTGCGCGAACGAGATGACCGGCCAGCCACCCTTCGGAGCCGTACCGTGCGGGATCGAGACAAGGCCGGACACCGCGACCAGCTTGCCCCGGACGCCCACCTGCTTGTAGAGCACGCGGTAGTTCCTGGCCCCGCCGAGCGCTGCGCCGCCGCTCAGCGGTCGCTCCCAGATCAGCGTTCCGTGCGGGCCGCCCGGCAGCGTGCGGCCGGGGGTATAGAACCGCAGGCCTGGTGGTCCGATGGTGATGGCGCCGGTTGCCCTCCCCGGCTTTGCGGCGATGCGGGAGCGACCCGCGGCACCAGGGGCGCCGACGGTGGCGAGCGCACCCAAGACAATCAGCGTGGCGATCACCGCGGGGCAAGTTGCGAGTCTTCTCGTCATTCCGTCTCGACACTGACGCTACCGCAAACCGCGCCGCTGCGGAGCAATACCGACCAGGCTTGCGGCGGTTCCTTTCGGCGGTCGCGTAGCGCGCCCCGATGCCGGGCGGCTTTGACCCTGAGATTGTCTGTGAACACGCCGCCGCGCGCGGCGAGGCCTCTCAAACGAGAGTCGAGGCTCACTGATGACGATCGTCTGGTTCATCGTTTGGCTGATCGCCAACAACGTCGGCGGCCACGAGCCGCTGCTCTTCAATCCGGTCAACGCGTGGACGGCCACGCTGATTCTCGCGATCGCGCTTGATCTGAGCGCATCGCATGCTCGTGGAGGACAGAAGACCCGACCATAGGGGCCGGCATCCTGAGCGCGAGCGGCGTCGCTAACCTGCCGCGGCGTGCGTTATCGGGAGCTGGGCGACCTGCGGGTTTCGGTTGTCGGCCTGGGCTGCAGCAAGTTCGGGGGCGAGGTGGACCGCGAGCGGACCCGCGCGGTGATCGACGCAGCGCTCGACGCGAACCTGAACTTCTTCGACACGGCCGACGTGTATGGGGGCCATGGCGAGTGTGAGCGGCTGCTCGGAGAGGTCCTGCGCGGTCGCCGCGACGAAGTCATCCTGGCGACCAAGTTCGGGATGGACTGGGGTGCCTCCGACGGCGAGCCGGCAGGCGCCCCGGGCTCGCGCGTGCGCGTTCGCCGGGCGGCCGAGTCCTCGCTGCGCCGCCTCCAGACCGACCGCATCGACCTCTACCAGTACCACCTTCCCGACGGCGTGACGCCGATCGACGAGACGTTGGGAGCACTCAACGAGCTGGTGCAGGACGGCATGGTCCGCAACATCGGCTGCTCCAACTTCTCGGCCGCGCAGCTTGCCGAGGCCGCTGACGCCGCGCGTGCCAACGGGATCACCTCGTTCGTGAGCCTGCAGAACGAGTACAGCCTGCTCGAGCGGAGGATCGAGGTCGATGTCCTGCCCGAGTGCGAGCGCCTCGGACTGGGCGTGCTGCCCTACTTCCCCTTGGCCAGCGGCCTGCTGACGGGCAAGTACCAGCGCGGCCAGGCCGGCCCCGCGGGCGCACCGCCCCACGGCCGTGGTGGCCCCGGGGACGAGGAGACCTACGATCGCCTCGACGCGCTCGCGCGGTTCGCCCGCGCCCGCGGTCTGGCGCCCGTCCAGGTCGCGATCGGCGGTCTCGCGGGCCAGCCGGTCATCGCATCGGTGATTGCGGGCGCGACGAGTCCCGAGCAGGTGCGGACGAACGCCGCAGGTGCCGAGTGGGAGCCGACGGCCGACGACCTCGCCGAGCTCGACGAGATCTTTCCCGCGCCCGGGCAGCAGCCCACCCCCGGCGCGGGTCCTCGGCGACGGCGATTCCGCATCGGTCCCTGGCGTCGCTGACGGCGTTGCGCCGCCGGCCGGCTGGACTCACGCGCATCGCGCCGTCAACCGTGCTCACGACTGCAGAGCCTCCAGCTGCTCCGGCGTGTCGACGTCGGCACCCGTGGCGAAACCGGCGCACTCGACCCGCGCGGCGCCGGCCAGCAGCCGGCCCGCTCCGCTGTCGCCGCGCAATCGCATCACCGCGGCGCGCAGTGGTGAGCCAAGCGCAACGGGATGTCCGGGCGCGCCCGCGTAAACGGCGCGCGCGGCGAACACGCCGGGACCGGCCAGCGCGGCGCGCACGACCGCCGCTATCGCCCGTGGCGTGAGGCCGGGCTGGTCGCCGAGCGCGATCACGATCGGGTCAGCGTCGGGCAGGGCGCGCAGAGCACAGCGAAGCGACGCGGCGATCCCCTCGCGCCAAGCTTCGCAGACAACCGGCTTGGCCCGGCCGAAGTCGACGGCATCGAGGATCTCGCGCGCGTGGGCGCCGAGCACGACAACGACCTGCTCCAGCTCCTCAGCAGCGTTCATGGCGGCGATCGGGTGCTCCAACAGCAGATGGCCGTGCAGCTCGGCGAGCTGCTTTGGGGCGCCGAAACGCCGGCCCTCGCCCGCCGCCAGGATCGCGCCGGCGATCAAGAGTCCGACTCCTCGCCGGCGTAGCGGCTGCACCGCTCGCGCCTGATGTTCACCCCGTTCATGGTTGACCCTTCCCTCGAGCACTTTCCAAGATTCTGTAGTTAAGCAATCGCCCGGCATGGGTAAGACCGCCCGGAGTGCCGCGAGGAGGAGTGAGGTGGCTGACGTTGTGAGACGTGCACGGGACCCGAGGCAGAGTGAGGCGAGCATCGATGGCTCGTCGCCCGTCCGCTCGAACGGTGTGTCTCGTCGGCAGTTCATCGGCTACCTGATCGCCGCACCGACGGTGGTGGGCGCGGCGCAGCTGTTCGTGGAGCCGGCGGACGCGGCGATCGCGACCGTGCAACCCGTCGATCTGTATGACCTGAGCGACCTCCTGACCGCCGCCGCCTTGCCGACGGCCGGATTGATCATGGTCACCGTCAACGGCGATGGAACCGTGTCGTTCGCGCTGCCGCGCGCCGAGGTCGGGCAGGGCATCACCACCGCAGTTGCCATGACGATCGCCGACGAGATGGGCCTGTCGGTCGACAAGGTGAACGTCACCTTGGCCGACGCTCGCCCAGAGCTGGTGTTCAACCAATTCACGGGTGGTTCAAACACCATGCACTCCATCTTCAACCAGGTCCGGGTGGCGGCGGCCGTCGCGATGGGCCAACTGACCCGCACCGCGGCCGACATGTGGGCCAGCAGCGCCAGCGAGCTCACGGTCCAGAACGGACAGATCGTGGCGCCCGGCGGCAAGGCGGCGACGATCGCCGAGCTGGCCAAGCGGGGGGCGGTCTCGACCACGGTCGCGGTCCCCACCCAGCTGAAGTCGCAGTTCACACTCGTGGGAACGCCACAGCGAAGGGTCGACGGGCTCGACATCGTGACCGGCCGCAAGCAGTTCGCGATGGACCTTGACGTCCCGGGCGCACTGCCGACGATGCTCTGCCGTCCTCCGACGATCAACGCCACCGCGCTCGCGGTGCTCAACATGGCCCAGGTCACGGCCATGCCCGGAATCACCGACGTGGCGATCATCCCGCACACGAACTTCGTCGCCGGGGGAGTAGCGGTCCGCGGTCAGACATTCGGACAGTGCATCGACGCGGTCGACGCCCTCCAGGTGCAGTGGGGGGCGGGCACGGTGGACGGCAAGTCAGATCAGGACGTGCTCGCTGATCTGCGCAAGGCCGAACTCCCGCTAGCCCCGCCCCTCGGTCTGCTCACCAAATCAGTCGAGCAGGCATTCACGTTCTACTTCCGGCCCGGCGACCCGCTCGAGACCAACTGCGCGATCGCCGATGTTCGCAGCGACCGGGCCGAGGTCTGGTCGAGCCTGAAGTCGCCGATCTGGGCGCGCGAGCAGCTCGCACAGAATCTCGGCTTGCCGCTCAACAGCGTCACCGTCCACGTCGCCCAGGGCGGCGGATCGTTCGGCCGCCACCTGTTCTCCGACGCGGCCTTCGAGGCGGCAGCCGTCTCGCAGAAGCTGGGCCAGCCGGTCAAGCTCATGTGGCACCGCACGGACAACTTCCGCCAGGGCCGCGTGCACCCGATGTGCACCTCGCGAGTCCGGATCACCTATGCGGGACAGGATGTCGTCGGCTTTGATCAGCGGCATACGAGCGTTGCCACCGACTTCACGATGGGCTTCGGGGAGATCCTGAGCGCGACACTGGCCACCCAGCCGGCCGGGAACCTCGGTTACGCCGAGGCGGTGTTCAGCCTCACTCAGAACGTTCCCTACAACTTCGGTGTGGTCACGCAGCTGCTCAACGAGATCTATGACTACAACACGTTCAACACCAGCAGCGTGCGGAACATCTACAGCCCCAACGTGACGACGGCGACCGAGCTGATGGTCGACCAGGTCGCCGCTGCGATGGGCAAGGATCCGTACCAATTCCGCCGCTCGTTCGTCCGCGACAGCCGGCTTTTGGCCGTACTCGACAAGGTGGCTCAGGTCGGGAACTGGGGCAGGGCGATGGCTCCCGGGACGGCCCAGGGGATCGCGATCCACAAGGAGTACAAGAGCGCGGTGGCGTGGCTGGTCGAGATCGACTGCACGAGCGCGACGGTCAACCGCAAGGTCGAGAACGGATTCACCGGCCCGCGCGTCACCAAGGCGGTGTGCGCGGTTGACGTCGGTCTCCCGATCAACCCGCTCGGCCTTCAGGCGCAGATGATCGGCGGGCTGATGGACGGGATCGCGCAGGCCCTCACCTACAGCCTCCATCTGAAGGACGGCTACTTCCTGGAGGGAAGCTGGGACAACGCCTACTACACGCGCCAATGGAACACACCGCCCGACGTGCAGGTGATCGTGATGCCAGCGACCGGCCAGGATCCCGGCGGCGCCGGCGAGTTGGGCGTCGCCCCATCGATGGCCGCCGTGGCCTGTGCGTATGCCCGAGCGACGCGCACCCTCCCGACGAGCTTCCCGATCAACCACAACGGCCCGCTGGGGTTCACCCCATTCCCAACGATCCCGCCGCTGCCCAACTCCGCGACCAACGACTTCTCCTAGGCCCACCAAGGAGCTCGAGTGCCCACCCACACCTTCATCCTCAACGGTAAGTCCGTCAGCGTCGACTGTGCCGACGACGTCCGCGTGCTCTGGGTCCTGCGCGATCTGCTCGGAGTCAAGGGGCCGAAGTACGGCTGCGGCCTGAATGTGTGCAAAGCGTGCACCAGCCACATCAATGGACAGGCGTTCCACCCCTGCTCGGTCTCGATCTCGGAGATCAAGCCCACGGATGAGATCACCACGATCGAGGGCCTTGCGGCCACGGTCGGCAAGGCCCTACACCCGATGCAGCAGGCGTGGCTCGACTTCGACGTCGCCCAGTGCGGCTACTGCCAACCGGGGCAGATCATGACGGCCGTGGCCCTGGTCAAGCAGGTCCAGACCCAGGGTCGCCAGATCACCGACAGCGACCTCGACGGCATCCGCGACGTCTGTCGGTGTGGCACCTACCCCCGCGTCCGTGAGGCGATCAAGGCAGCCGCGGCCGGGATGCCGTGAACTGATTCCAGCGGCCTGCCGACCGGCCTCACGCTCGGAGGGCCGCGCAGACGCGCCGCGACTCCGCCGGCATACGGCAGGGCGCGATACTGCTTGTCGCGATGAGCCAGCCGACTCATGCGACCGATCCGGCGGTCGTCGCGCAGCAGGCCGGCGCGATCGCCGCCGCGTGGTCGCCTCCCGGGGCACCGGCCTCGTGGCGGCTGACCGCCGCGCAGTTCGAGATCCTGCGTGAGGACGAAGAACTGCTGGCGATCGCCGCGACGATCCCGCTCGACAGGCTTCCGCCGCTGCTCTTCGAGGCAGCCGTGAGCTTTCTGGTGCTGCAGCTCGAGCCGCGTCCGTTGCGCGACTGGTTCCCGCGCGTGGGTGAACCCCAGCCTTCGCTCGGTGCCGAGTTCGGGGCGCACTACCGCGAGTTCTGCCTGGATCAGCGGGGGCGCCTACTGGAGCTCTGTGCCGAGCACCGCTACCAGATGAACGAGGTCGGTCGCTGCGCGGACCTGCTGCCCGCACTGGCGCCGGCGGTCGGGGCCGGGCGCGAGCTGGCGCTGGTCGACATCGGCACAGGCGCCGGGCTGGCGCTTCACCTCGACCGCTACCGGTACCTGTACCGCGTGGGCGAGCAGGCGTCGACGGTCGGAGATCCAGCCGCCCAGGTCGTGCTCGAGACCGAGCTGCGTGGCGCGCACTTGCCGCCGCTGCCCGTCGCGGTTCCTCGGATCGCCGATCGGGTCGGGATCGACGTCGAGCCCCTTGACCTCGGCGAGCCGGACGTGCGGGCCTGGCTGGCCGCGTGCATTCCGCCGGAGATCGGAGCCGTGACACGCTTCCAACGCGCCGTCGAGGTCGCCACGGCGAACCCGGCGCGTACGGTGCGCGGGGATGCGCTCGAGGTCCTACCCGACGTACTGGCGAGCATTCCCGCCGGGCTGCCGGTGTGTCTGATCGACACCTACGTCCACGTCTTCTTCACCGCCGATGAGCTCACCAGGTTCCACGCGCTCGTGGATCGGCTTGGCGCAGAACGCGAGCTCGATTGGGTGTCGATCGACCCGCTTGTTCCGCTGGGCGGTTCAGCCGACCGAAGCGTGCTCGGCATACCCGTCCCGAGCGAGCTCGTCGAGCGCAACCGGCGTCAGGGCCTGTTCGGCCTCGTGGGACGGTTGAGCTACCGCGACGGTCGGCGCACCGCCGCGCTACTCGGTCTGGCCCACCCGGGAGCGGCGTGGCTCGAGTGGTTGGCCGCAGGTGAATGATGATCGTCTTCGGAGCCAAGATCTCGTACTTCACGGGGAAGTTCGAGACCTATCTCCGTTACAAGGAGATCCCCTACACCTATCGGGCGCTGGACCTGCGCCACTACTACTGGATCGTGCCGCGGCAGCTGGGGGCGTCACAATACCCGAGCGTGCGCCTCGACGACGGTCGCTGGATGAGCGACTCGACTCCGATGATCGCCTGGCTCGAGCGATGCCATCCCGAAGCACCGGTGTTCCCGCCCGACCCAGTGCAGCGCTACATCGCGCTCCTGATCGAGGACTACGCCGATGAATGGCTGTGGCGTCCCGCGATGCACTATCGCTGGAGCTACGACGATGACCGGCGGCTCGCGAGCTCGCGCCTGGCCCGCGAGGTCGCGCGTCTGCCGCTCCCGCTGGCGGCGCGGCGCGCCATGGTGACGCGCCGTCAACGGCGGCTGTTCGTGACCCACGACGGCATCGATGCGCAGACACGCGAACACGCGGAGGCGACCTACGTGCGCGTCCTCGAGTGCTTGGAGCCCCTGCTGGCGCGACGTCCGTTCGTACTCGGCGATCGACCGACGATCGCCGACATCGGCCTGATGGGTCCGTTCTGGCGCCACTTCGTGCATGACCCCACGCCCGCGAGGATCATGCAGGAGCGTGCGCCCGCCACCTTCGAGTGGGCCGCGAGAATGTGGAATGCGCGGGGCAGCCGTATCGGTGACCGCCGCCTGCTCGACGGCATTCCCGCCGATCTCTCGCCACTGCTGCGTGAAATTGGCGCGACCCACCTCACGGCATTGGCGGCAAACGCCCGCGCACACGAACGGCAGGCGGCGACCCACGACCTCACGGTGCAAGCAATCACATACCGCCGCGTGCCGACGAGTGCCTACCGCGTGTGGTGCCTCGAGCAGCTGCGCCACCGTTTCGACGGCCTGGAAGGTGTCGAAGCGGACACGGTCAGAGCGCTCCTGCAGGAGCATGGGTGCTGGCAGCCGCTGTGGTCGGTCGGCGAGCTCGCCTCGGGCCACGACCCCGCGGGAGAAGCGCCGTTCTGCCGGGCCTTGCGCATGGTCAGGGACTGAGCACCCGTCCGGCTCGGCACGGGCGCCCCGGGCCTCGGCCCGGCGTCAACTCCGCGCGGGGAGTTTGACCACGTCGAGGGCGAGCGGCGCGCAGACAAGCGCCGGTTGATCGGAGCGCACCAGCCTGCGGCGCAGAAGGACGAAGGCCGGCACGCCCAGGATCGCCGGCACGAGGAGCTGAAAGAGGCGATACGTGAGCACTGCCGCGGTGGCCTCTGACAGGTTGACGCCATAAAGGGCGAAGATCCCGACCAGGGCGCCTTCGGTGCCGCCGATCCCGCCGGGCAGGGGCAACAGGTTGCCGAGCTGGCCGATCAGATAGCCGAGCACGAGCGTGCCGAACGCGGGCACGTGGCCCACGGCAGCGAAGCCAAACCCCAGCGCGGCGATATCGAAGGCCATGTACGCGAACGAACCCACGATCACGCCGAAGCTGTGCGAGCGCAGCAGCGCGATCGCCTGATCCACCCCGTCCGCGCCGGCCTCCAGCCAGGCGCGCACTGCCAGGCGGGCCCGCCCTCGCCAGCCGTCGCGCGCGGCGGCCTTACCGCTCTGCCCCAACGCCCGCAGAAGCCGTGGGCTCAATCCCACGAGGAGCGCGCCGAGGGCGGTGATCAGAGCGGGTACCAGCGTCAGCACGGCCGAACCCCGACCGGCCAAGAGGCCTACGAAGACGCCGATGCCGACCAGCACGAGCGCGAGGAAGTTCGCCGCGCTCGTGACGACGAAGAATGCGACCGTGCGCCGCGCGATGTGGCCGGTGGGCATGCCGGCCTGTCGCAGCGCCCAGACGCCAAGTGCCAGGCCGCCGGCGCCGCCGGCGGGCAGCAGCGAGTTGGCCGCCAGCTCCGCCATGGCGATGTCGTAGCTCAGCCCCCAGGGCATCTGCGCGCAGAATGTGGCGCGGAAGACGAGCAGGTAGCCGGCACATGATCCGACCTCGGCGAGCGCCAGCGCCACGATCCACACCGGTTCGGCGGACGCGAGGCGCGCACGCACCTGATCGAGCCCCGGCAGGGCGCTGATCGCGATTGCCACCGCGGCGATGATCGCCGCTATCTCGGCCGCGCGCACGACGAGATGCCAGGGACTCAGATCGTCCGGCATGGCACTATCTCCGGGTGCCGGCGCGGCCGCGCCCGAACCGCTTATCTCAGCGGGTTTCATGCTCAACCGGGGCCACGTGATCGCTGGACGGCCACTGCTGTGCGGCTTTCAGAGCCTGGCGCACAGTTTTGGCTACGAGTCCCTCCGGCACATCGCCCAGGTGCCTAGGGAGCGACTTCCGCCGCAGGGACTCCTACCGGTCACCGGCCCGGCTTCTCCGAGCGCTCCGCAGCCGGCGTGCCGCCTGCCTGAGCGGACGGGTCACGCGCCAGCTCAGCGTGCTCTCGTAGTGTCGTTCCGTGGCCAGGACCGCGGCGCGAGCGGCCGCAGATTCGCGCTCCCTCACCTCATCGGCTGCCTGCACGACGTTGTGGCGCAGCGCACGGAGCTCGCGCGGATCGTCCTCGAGCCGCTCGAGGTCTTCAACGGTGATGTCAACCTCGCGCCTACGGAGCAGGACCCATGTTTGTCCGTGCACCTCGGGGATGACGTCAAGGAACTCGAACGCTCGGCCCCAGTGAGCCCGCACCCACCAGTCGGACATCATCACCATCGGGCCACCGGCGTCCCAGTCCTGATCATGGCGCAGGACGTTCATCCCGACGAGATCCTCGGCCCATTGCTCGCCCAGATAGGCGTACGAGTTGAAGCGTCCCATGTAGGTCGCGATCAGAAGGCCGCCCGGTTTGAGCACACGGTGAAGCTCAGCCAGCCACGGGAGTGATGTGTCGGTGAGGTGCGTGAAGACCGAAAGCGCCCACGCGAGGTCAAACGATTCCGGCTCGAACGGAAGCGGCGGCACGGCCCCGCCCACGACCGCGTTCAGCGGTGGACACAGCGCTTGCCTCAACCAACCGATGCTCGCAGCGTCGATATCGACTCCCCAGAACTCACCTTCCGCCGCCTCGGCGAGAAACTGCCGCAGCGTTCTCCCGGCTCCACACCCGAAGTCCAGAACCCGCTTGTCGGTGAATGCGTAGCCGTCCGGGAGCAGGTCGAGCAGGGCGCGCTTGGCCTCAGCACCGAGCTGTTCGAACGCGGCGTACGCGTTGCCCCGGCCTTCAAGCGAGCACACTCGGTTGGCCAGCTCCAAGGGGGGAAGTGGAATCGTCGCGCCAGTCCCCATCGAGCGAGAGACTACTGCCGACGTTCGCCGCATCGTGATCGTCAAGCCAGGAGACGTCGCTGGGATCGAGCGCGACCCGAACGGCGAGGGCAATGAGCGCAGCCGACGGGCACGACAAATCGTGGCCCGATCAGAAGAACCTTCTCAGCGAACCCGGTTGCGTGCCGCCGTTGCTCCGCCATAGACTGCCGCGCGGGGCCCCGAGGGGGGCGAGAACGCGGACCGAGGGTTGAGAGGACCGGTAGATGATCTCGGTGGACGGGTTCCTTTGGCGCGCACTGTGGAGCAACGCGCTGATGATGGCCGCGGGCACAGCCGCGTACGCCGTGCTGATTCTCGGCCTGCTGCCCGTCGCGGGCGCTCAGGCGGCGGTTTCCCGGGCCACGCTCAGGGGCGAGGTGCGGAGCGGCGGCACGCCGCTCGCCTCGATGCCGGTGACGCTTTACCGCAGCGCCTCGGCCGGGGCCGTTGCGGTCACGCTCGGCGCGACGCGCACCCGGGCCGACGGCTCGTTCGAGCTCTCCTATCGATCTCAGGGTCCCTCCGCGGCGATTCTCTATGTGCTCGTCGGAAGGGGCGGCGCAGTACAGCTGGCCTCGGTCCTCGGTCCCGCCCCAGGGCCCGCCAGCGTGGTGGTCAACGAGCGCACGACCGTGGCGGCAGGCTTCGCGCTCGCTCAGTTCGTCGCGGGGCGCAATGTCGCCGGCAAGTCGCCCGGCGTCCAGAACGCCGCCGGGATGGCCAAGAACCTCGTGAATGTTCGCACGGGCGCAGTCGGCAACGTGCTCAGTGGCGTGCCGAACGGGCGCCAGACCTCGGCCCTGCGGACGTTCAATTCGCTCGCGAACATGCTCGTTCCGTGTGCGCGCGCGGTGCTGCGCTGCGCTGAGTTCCTGCGGCTGGCGGAAGGCCCGCGTGGACCGGCTCCCGCTGGCGTCCTGGCTGGCGTTGCGGACGTCGCGCGTAATCCCGCGCACAACGCCGCCAAGTTGTTCGCGCTCGCGCGTTCCGGTCCCGCTCCCTACGGACCCGCCCTGGGCCGGCGTGAGCGTCCCGGCGCGTGGATCCTGGCGCTGCGGTTCTACGGCGACGGGCGGACACTCAACGGTCCCGGCAACAGCGCGATCGACGCGCGCGGCAACGTCTGGGTGACCAACAACTACACCTACAGCCGTAACCCCCTGGCGCCGGTGTGCGGAAGCCGGCTGTTCTTCAAGTTCACGCCAACGGGTCGTTTCGCGCCGGGCGCGCCGTTTACCGGCGGCGGTGTGAACGGCTCCGGCTATGGGATCACGATCGATCCGCGCGGCAACATCTGGGAGGGCAACTTCGGCTTCGCGTCGGTGGCGTGCCCAGACCAGCCTCCGCACGCGAGCGTCTCGGAGTTCAGCCCGAACGGGACGCCCCTGTCCCCAGATCAGACCGCGGCCTCGCCGGGCGGATTCACCAGCGGCGGTGTGAGCTGGCCACAGGGGACCGTCTCCGACCGGCGCGGGAACATCTGGATCGCCAACTGTGGCAACAACAGCGTGACGCGCTATGCCGGTGGCAATCCCAGCGCCTCCTCGAGCATCCAGGGCCTGGGTATCGAGAAGCCGTTCGACATCGCGTTCAACGAAAGTGGGCAGGCGTTCGTGACCGGGAACGGCAACAGCACCGTGGCCATGCTGAACCCGGACGGTTCTCCCGCCTCGCGCGCGCCGATCACGGGTGCCGGCATCAACAAGCCACTCGGGATCGCGGCCGACAGTCGCGGCGACATGTGGATCGCGAACTCAACGGTCATCGACATCCCGTGCCCGGGCCTCAACCTGGCTCCTCCCTCCTCCCGGGGCTCGATCACCCTGCTCGGGAGCAACGGCAAGCCGATCCGAAGCGCACCGTTCACCGGCGGCGGGCTGACCATCCCGTGGGGGATCGCCGTCGACGGCAACGACAACGTCTGGGTGGCCAACTTCGACGGCAAGCGTGTCTCCGAGTTCTGCGGCATCAACGTCGCGCGCTGTCCGCCCGGCACCCACACGGGGCAGCCGCTCTCACCGCGCGGCGGTTACGGCTTCGACGGCCTGACTCGCAACACGAGCGTGCAAATCGACCCTTCGGGAAACGTCTGGGTCACCAACAACTGGAAGACCGCACCGTCGCCATCGAAGAACCCCGGCGGCTACGAGATGGTCGTCTACGTCGGGCTCGCGGGACCGCTGCGGACCCCGCTGATCGGGCCGCCAAGACCGCTCTGACGGAGCCCGGAACCCGGCTCACCGCTCCCCGCGGTGCCCGGAACAAGCTCCTCGGAGCCCGCCGGCGTGGGACCAGGTGCCGTCTGCGCACTGCACCACGGTCCCGCCGAGGGCCATCTCGCGCTTCCAATCCCCCACGCATGGGTGACCGTTGCATTCGAGGTTGCCGGCGCAGGCCGTGAGCGCGCACGCCGCGAATAGCGCCGGAACCAGCAGCGCACCCCTCTTCGTGAGCGACGCGGCGATCAATGCGGTGAGCTCAGGCCACCGGCGAGACGACGCACCCGGCGCGCACAGGCGCAAGCTCGCTCAACAGCGTCTCCTTCGGCAGCATCCGGTCGAGCAGCGCCAGCGCCGATTCGTCCAGGCTCTCAAGGGTGGGCGCGAGCGCGGCGCGCGTGGCCTCCTTCGCCGCCGCGCGCTCGGTGACCGAGCGCGCCTCCCGGGCGGCGGCGGCGGCAGCGTCGCCGGCCGCCGCGCGGGCGGCGGCACGTGCGCGATCGCCGGCGATGTCTCCGACCTCGAGGCGCGCGGCGGCCCATGCCGCCGCGCCGGCCGAGCTCCACGCGGCCTCGCGGGCGGCCGATCGTCCGGCGGCCCACGGGACGGCCCACGCCGTAGCTCGCGCGGCGCGGAGCGCCGCCGTCCACGCGGCGCGGGCGTCGCGCCGCGCCAGCTCGAGGGCAGCCAGCGCGCTGCGCAGGGCCGACAGATCGACGACCGGGGAGAGAGAGGTCAGCCGCGCGCCGGCGTGGGTAAGGCGGGCGACCCCGAGCCACGCCGGGGTGTAGACGCGGATCAGCCAATCCATGGCCATCCACGACCGAGCCTCGTCCAAGCCGTCGTCCGCGGTGCCGATCGTGCGGGCCAGATAGGGGCGCAGCCGCTGTCGGGGCGCATCACTCAGCCCATCATTGAGCGCGGTACAGAAGGCACGGAGCACCGGGCTCACGCAGGCCGGCTCGTCGCCATGCGGCTCGCCCGCCAGGTAGCTGACCCATTCCATCGCGCACCGTCCGTCCTCGGGTGTGGCGTGCGTCCCATACGAGAGCAGGTAATCGATGCTCATCTTTCCTCCTGGCCGTCAGCGAGTCGCACCCGACATTGTCCCGCTAGGAGCCGGCACCGTCCAGCTCACGCCTCAACTTCTCGACCAGGCTCTCGAACATCGGGTAAACGCCTGGTCCATGCGCCTGGTGAAGTGCGGGCCTCCACATCTCCCACCGCTCGATCAACGTCCGTCCCTGGAGCCGCTTGATGAGCTCGAGGTCGAAAGCGCCCAGGCTCTCGAGCGCCGCCAGCTGCTCGAAGTAGTCGAGCTCCCGGTAGAGCACGTAGGCCTCGGGGGCATCGGCGGCCACATAGGCGGCAAATGCCTCGCTCAGCTCCGAGGGTGATTTGAAGCGTGCGACCAGTCGTCGCGCCTCCACCAGTGCGTCTTCGTTCCAACGCCGGAAGAACTCGGCGGCCATCTGAGCCTCGCGGCTCTTGCGGGCCTCCCGTACCTGCTGGGCTGCGAATACGGCCGCCCCGATGGCTCCCAGGAGGCCCATGGCCAGAATCGACGTCGCGATCGCCGTGACCTCGCCCCAGTTCACCGCCATGGTGAGCAAGCCAGAGGGCCTCACATCGCTCCACCGCGCCACGCGCGAGTCACCACCGAGCCGCCGGGCGCGGGGTCATCCACCTCCCGCGTCCGGGCGCGAGACATGACGCGGCCGTCCCGATCTAGGCGCGGCGAAAACGCGCGCACGAAGAGCGCGGCGAAGACGAGCAGCAACGCGACGAGCCAGGCGAGCGTTCCGAGCGTCGGAGCGAGCGCGTGACCGTGGCCGGTCATGAGAGCGCGGACGGCGTTGACGGTCAATTCCTGAATCTTCCGAGAGCTGTCAACTGGACAATGTCCGGAGCCCGCCCCGGCGCGCGATCTTTCGTGGTGGCGAGCGGCTCGACATGGCTCAGCTGGCCGGCGACCTCGGCATCGCGCGGGCAACGCTCTACCGGTGGACCGGGGACCGCAACCGGCTGCTCGGCGACGTCGCGCGAACTGAGGTCGAGGCACTGATTCGTCACTTCGACCAGAGCGCCTCAGGGCGCGGTATCGAACGCTTCAAGCGAATCGCCGGCTACTTCCTCGATGCGATCGCCGACAACCAGGCGCTGATCGCGTTCCTCGCGCTCGAGGGCGACGCAGGCCTGCGGCTGCTCACGGACCCCGCCGGAGCGGTGCGGCCGGGCATCGTCGCAACTCTGGCCGAGCTCATCCAACGCGAAACCGACGCGGGCCATTACTCACCACCCGCCGATCCGCAACTGCTCGCCGACGGACTCGTCTCGTTGGGCGAGCGCTTTCTGTACGACGGGGGTGACCGGTCACTGAACCCCGACCCGCAGAATGCCAAGCGGATCATCCAACTCCTGCTCAGAGAAGCTGGCGCCGAGAGCTCAGCCCACACCCGTCCGGGCAGGCGCTAAGCGACGGCGGAGTCGCTCGAGGTCCGGGACCCCGAGGCCGTGCGCCGCGAGCCAGGCCACCGAACCGCCAAAGCGCTGATCGACGAGCTCCAGCACCCGCTCCATCGTTCCCGGGCGCGGGGCGTGCCTCTGGGGGTCATGCCCCTCGAGCTCGGCGCGGTAGGTGGCGGAGCTCACAAGCCGCGCCATGATCGCATCGATGCGCTCGCGGGTGGCGAGGTAGTCGGCCACGATCGTGTCTCGATCCACCCCGGCGGCGTCGAGCGCGATGGCCACCACCACTCCGGTGCGATCCTTGCCGGCGGCACAGTGGACGAGGACGGCGCCCTCGGCCCGGGCGATCGCGCGCATCGAACCGACCACCGAGTCCGGGCGGCGACGCAGATAGCTCATGTACGCGCGGACCACGGGCGGCTCGTCCGGCGGCTCGGCGTCATCGGCCCAGCCCCACGGTCTCACCGTGTCCGCATCGAGATCCGTGTTCCCGCCGGAGTCGGGGTAGAGCGAATGGTGCTCGACGCGCACGCCGAGCTCAGCGGTCATCGGGCCCGGGCCTTCGAGCTCGATCTCGACGTCGGTCCGCAGGTCGAGCACAACTTCGAGCGCCTCCTCCTCGACCAGCCGCCGCACGTCCTCGGCGCTCAGAGACTGCAGGTTGTCCGCCCGGATCAGCACGCGAGGTACCACCGCTCGGGCGTTGACCGCTCCGTCTAGAGCGATCCACCGATGACTGCGGCTCTCGATGCTCACCCCTAGATCGTCGCAGGCCGCACCTGGCGGCCTGCGACCGATCTATTGAGGGTAGGCGGCGCCGCTACTCCGGCGAAGACCCCTTCCGGGTTGCGCTCGCATCGCTGGGCCCGGGGCGAGAGCTGTCCCTCGCGCTGCCCTCCTCGAGCGACTCCCTGAAGCCCCGCAGGCCGGACCCGAGCGACCTGCCCATCTCCGGCAGACGCTTGGCGCCGAAGAGCATGAGCAACACGGCGAGCAGGATGGCCAGGTGAACTGGATTCAGGATTCCGGTTGCCATCCGCTCACCCGACCCTGCGCACCGCCGCGTCCGCTTCGCGCGCCAGCTTCCTTATCGCGCGGAAGAACGCCGCCGACTGCCCATTGAACAAGCCGTCTGCGGTCAGTCCGCGGACGGCGGCCATCGCCCCAGCATTGGAGTCCAGAGTTGGCCGCACCACCGAGCACTTGGGCAGCCCTGGTATGAACTCACACGGCTCAGGGAGGATCAGGTTCGTCTGCGTGGCTTCGCCTCCCGAGTTGTTCAGGTTTGGGAAGAACGTTCCCGTGTCGGGATCCCGAACCCCGGCCAGCGGATCGGCCACCGCGTTCCCGGCCTTGTCGTGCCAGAGCGAGAAGTGATTCGTCTCTACCCCGCCGATCGCGACGACGATCCGCAGGACCTCGACGCTGGTCACCTTGAGGGCCAGCGTCGTATAGAGGCTCGAACCGCCCTGCTCGATCATCGCGAAATGAAAGCCGGCCGAATTGGCGATCGCCTGCATCCGCTGATGGGCGGCGTCTGGGGGCACTGGCACCGGGGCGTCGTTGCCGGGCGGCGTCTTGGTGTCATCAACGGGGATGACCGGCTGACCGTTGATCTCGACGGCCTGTCCGAAGGTTGCGCCGAAGTCCGGATTCGTCTCCGCCCGGTAACGCAGGTACCAGCTCGTATCCACGTTGAGGGCCTTCAGGTTGGTCAGAGTCGGCCTGCTCCCGCCGCCGGTGGCCCGGCTCGGCGCGAGCGTGCGGAACCGCTCGAGGCTCACCGGCCGCTGTGCCTTGGACATCAGGTAGGCGTTGATGAACGCCTGATGGCTCTCCTCATCGTCCGTGTTGTCCGAGATGTACTGGGGCATGTCGCCGTCGAGATTCATCAGCGCGGCGACATAAGCGTGGTTCGCCCCATCCTTCGGACGCTCGCTGCTGGCCTGCCCGCCGAAGCCCGCGTACTGCTCCCAAAGGTCGCTTTCCAGGATCTCGGCGGCGCAGAGAAAGCGCAGGATGGCGAAGTCGCCCTCGGTCGGGCCCTTTCCCCTGCGCGTCGTCCGGGCGGACGCGCCCGATGCCGCGATCCCCGCGACCGGCACGGCGGCGGCACTTGCCAGCCCGGCCTGGCGGAGGAAGGCCCGCCGGCCGACGACCCGGTCCCACACCCTCTGCAGCTGGTCAGCAGACGGTTCGGCGACGTCGATATCCGAGTGCGCCCTGCGGCGCACGTCTTGCGTATGCATGTTCGGTCCTCTCTGGTGAGTGGTAAGGCGGGGGGCCCTTACCCTGCCCAGACGCCTTTGGCATGCGTTCCTTCCCCGTTGGAGGCGATCGCGAAGCGCCCGCGCGACGACGCGTCAGATCACCCCTTTGGGGCGATGAGGACGCGCCCCCGACGGTCTAGCGTTACCGGACGTGACGATGGCGCCGCGACAGCTGCTGGCCTACCGCTTTCCACCGGGATCGGGATTCGAAGGACAGCTCGTCGGCGCGCTCGAGCGGATCGAGAGCGGCGGCGCCATGCGCATCCTGGACGCGCTCTTCGTCGGCCGGGAGGAGGGGTCGGGCGAGCTCGTCGCCGTCTCGATGAGCAGCCAGAGCGCGGCGGGAATGGTCGGGCGGCTGCTCAGCTTCCGCCTCGAGGCCCGCGCCCGCCGGAACACGACCGAGCGCGTACTCGAAGGTCGTTCGGGCGACCTCGTGCGCTCGCTCGCCGAGACGCTGGACCCCGGAGCCGCGGTGGCCGCCGTCCTGGTCGAGCACACGTGGGAGCTCGCGCTCGCGGATTCGGTTGCACGCATCGGCGGCACGGCCCTGGTCAGCGAGTTCGTGCAGGCCGAGACGATCGACGATGTCTGGCCGGAGCCGCCGAGCTCGCTGTCCCCGGACTGAACCGTCCGTCGCTCCTAGGCCCGCCCGGCCGCCTCCAGACCGGCGTCGGGCCTCCGGCCGCGCGACGCGAGGAAGTCGGCTTCGGCCTGCCCCAGTGTCGTGGCCGCTGGGGCCCCGTGCAGATACTCCGCCGCGATCGCGCCCCAATCCGCGCGGGCCCGGAGCTGCAGCAGGACGACGGCGACGATGCCGTGCATGCGGCGGATGAGCATGGCCTCCGGGGGCAACGTGAATTGGTTGACCTGCGCCCTCATGGCCATGCGCTCCTCGCTGTCGGGACGCTCGCGATCACGGCCGGAGCCGGCGCTCTCGGGCGAGAAGCGCCGCGCCCCCGGCACGGAGTACCACTTGATCGCGAATCGCATGAGGCCGAGCGCGAATTCGGCGTCGACGGAATCAGCCCTGACCTCGGGCAGGTATCCGGCCGTGACCAGGGCCGCCTTCAGCGCCGCCGCGTCATCGTCCCGGACGGCGAGGGCGATCCCCCGCTCGCCGGCCACACGGGCCGCGTCGACATCGCGCAGTAGGCCGAAGTCCAGGAAACACACGCGGCCATCGGAGCACAGCAGGTAGTTACCCGGATGCGGGTCGCCGAGGGCGATCCGGTCCCGGTACAGCAGCCCGAAGAAGAACCGGAAGACGATCTCGCCGTAGCGGTCGCGCTGCGCCTCCTCGATTCGGCGCACCGCTTCGAAGCGCTCACCGGCGACGTACTCGGATACCAGCACGCGCCGCGTGCAGAGGGCCGAGTGGACCCGCGGGATGCGGATGAAGGGATGGCCTCGCATCAGCCGCTCGATGCGACGTTGGTTCTGGGCCTCGAGCTCGTAGTCGAGCTCCTCGCTGATCCGCTCGCGCATCTCCATGGCCAGCGCCTTAGCGTCCAATCCTGGCGCGAGCCGCTTGACCAGCGGCAGCAGCATCATCGCGTTGCGCAGGTCGGTCTCGACCGCTTCCGCGATCCCGGGATACTGAATCTTGACCACCACGTCGTCGCCCTCCACGGTCGTGGCGCGGTGCACCTGCCCGATCGAGGCAGCCGCGAACGCCCGCTCGTCGAAGTCAGAGAACACACTCCGCAGCGGACCGCCGAACTCCTGTCGCATGAGCTTCTCGAGTTCTGAGAACGCCACGGGCGGGACGTCGTCGCGCAGCGCGGCCAGCTTGCTCTGAAGTTGATCTTGCTGCTCCTGTTCGAGGCCGTTGAACTCGATCATCGAGAGCATCTGACCAACCTTCATCGCCGCGCCGCGCATCTGTCCCAGCTGGTCCACGAGCTGATTTACGAGCGCCGCGGTGCGCTCGTTCTGAGCGGCCACGGCGCGCTCAGGTGTCCGCACCCGGTTCGCGGTCCGCATGCCCGCCCAGCGCAGTCCCTGGCCAGTGACCAGACCCCCGACTCGCGCCGTGCGGGCCAGTCGACCCGTGGGCAGCCTGCCCGCCTCTGGCGGTGGATCGTCGGGCTGCGCGCTCATGAGCCGAGACTAGCGGGGCGCGCCGATTTGCCTTGACGCTATTGGTGCCGGCGCTAGATCTGCGACTCGACCAGCATGCGGATCGCGTCCAGCGTAGCGGACACATCGTGCTCACTCTCGGAACCACGGCGGGTGCTCAAGAAGAGCGTCAGCCGCGCGCCGTCGCCGTCCGCGTCGACCTGCATCCAGCCGTGATACCCGCTCGGTGTCCCCCACTCGATGCGGCGCAGCTGATCGTCTGAGCGGAACGAGGCCTCGCCCTGCTGGTCGTGGCCGTGATAGCGGGCGTCGACCTGGACGCGGTCTCCACCGGCCGCGCGCACGCCGGTAAGTTGGGGCACGAACCGCGGTAGGTTGTTGACATCCGAGATGGCCGCGTAGACGGCCTCTGGGGCCGCGGCGATGTGCTCAGTGTGCTCGTGTTCCATCTCGATCTCGCTCGGGCTCCACTCTACGCCCTCACCGCCCCTCAACCCAGCCCGATGCCCCAGGAGCTCGTGAAGCGCTCGCCGGGCTCGAGCACGGCCAGCCCCGCACCGCTCTGAAAGGCGTTGGGCGCGCAGGTCATCGGCTCGACGGCCAGACCGGCTCGCCGCCGCCGGGCGTCCGTCAGCGAGTCGCCGGTGAACAGCATCAGGTACCGATACCGGTCGTCCATCCAGAGAACCATCGAGCGGCCCCGGTCGGGGTCGCGCAATGTCACCCGGGCCCGGCCGTCGGCGCCGCGCTCCAGATCGGTGTACGCCGTGTCGAGCCGCGTCGCCCCGATCGCTCGCGGCGAGCGAAAGTCGTAGCCCGTGCCGTCGACCGCCTCCGTTCCGGTTGGGATCTGGCGCTCGTCGGCGGGCATCCAGCGTCGCCCGGGGCTGCGAAGGATCGCGCTGTCGATGCTCGGCGTCCCGATGCTCAGATACGGATGGGAGCCGGTCCCGTAGGGACAGCGGCCGCGGCCGGCGTTCAGCGCCGAGACCTGCACCGAGAGTCCATCGTCCGAGAGCACGTATTCGAGCTCCAGATCCAGGCTGAACGGATACCCCGGCTGCGGGTGCAGGGTATGTGTCATGACCAGCCGCTCGTCGCTGTGCGCCGCCGCCGTCCAGCTGGCAAAGCGCACCAGACCATGGGTCGCGTTGCCCTTCTGAGGCTCGGTCAAGGCCGTCTGGTAGGCCGCGCCCTCGAATTCGTAGCGACCGTCGCGCAGCCGGTTGGGCCACGGAGCGAGCAGCTGGCCCCGACCGCCACTGCACATCTCCTGCACGTCGTAGCCGTCGAGCAGGTCGATGCCGGCTGCGCTGTATGTGCGCAAGCCGCCGCCGACCTCGACGACGACCGCCCGCTGGTCGCCTCGGCGCAGCTCGTACTGTCGACCCGAGGGTGGGCGGTGTGCTGCCGACCGGCTCATCGGTAGGTGATCAGAGATGCGTCGGCCTCCTCGAGGTGGGCATGCTCGTTGGAGGAGATCAGCGTTGTGCCGCCGCGACCAACGGTGAGCTTGCTGACGCCGGTGTTGATGCTGACGTGATTGAACGCGATCAGCGCCTCGGGTGGCAGGCGCAGGAGTGCCGCCGTGAGCGCGCCGATCGCCCCGCCGGAGCTGATCACGAGCGCCGTCTGTCCTTTACCCAGACCCTCGGCCAGCTCGCCGAGCGCCGCGGTCAGCCGAGCCAGGAACTGCTGCCAGGGTTCCCGACACGGGCACGCGGGACCGGCGCCGATCCACCCGCGCAGCGCTTCGTTGAGGATCTGCTGGAACTCGCGCGAGCTCAGCGCCTCGTCACCGGGACGCCGGTCCAGCCCGACCGGGACGCTCGCGTAGTGCGGCAGGATGTCCCGCTCGTCGTACTCGTTCCAACGCTCATCCACGCTCACCTCGAGGCCGAACTCGGCGGCGCAGAGCGCCGCGGTGTCGCGCTGACGGCGCAGGGCACCGCTGACGATGCGGTCGGGCTCGATGCCGCGGCGCCGCAGACCGGCGACGAGTGCGTCGACCTGCTCGGGACCCCGCGAGGAGAGAACGTCGTAATCGGCCGTGCCGAAGGACGCCTGGGCGTGACGGATCAACAGGATGCTCGGGATGGTCGACCTCCGCGCGGGTTGGAGCACCCACTGTAAGCCAGCGTGGGCCACGGCCCACGCATAACCTCGTCTACCTTATGCAGATGCGTCGGACCGCGATCCGCGGCGTGCTGATGGCGTGCGTGATTGCGCTTTGCGCGTGCGGCCGGTCGGCGCCGGCCGGCAGCCTGGTGGGAGCGTCGTCTGCCGGCGGGGGTCCGCCCACCGCGGGGGCAACTGTTTGGCTGTGCCGGCCGGGCCTTGCCCACGACCCCTGCACAAGCAGCCTCGACGCGACTGTGGTCGGACCGAACGGCGCAAGCCGCCGGCAGCGGTCCGCGCCGGCCCGCAACCCGCCGGTTGACTGCTTCTACGTGTACCCCACCGTCAGCCTTCAGCCGACAACGAACGCCAACCTCGAGATCGACCCACAGGAACGCGCCGTGGCGATCGCGCAGGCATCGCGCTTCTCACAGGTCTGTCGGATTTATGCACCGATGTACCCGCAGCTCACGCTCCATGCTGTGTTTGCTCGCGGAGGCATCACGGCGGCCGGTGCGGTGACCGCATACGTTGGGCTGCTCAGCGCCTTTCGCGCGTACATGGCGCACTACAACCGCGGCCGCGGGATCGTCTTCATCGGACACTCGCAGGGCGCCTCGCTCCTGATCGCCCTGCTCGCGCACGAGATCGATCCCTCGTCGCAGAAGCGACGCCAACTCGTGTCGGCACTCTTGATGGGCGGCAACCTCACCGTGCCCCGCGGGCACACAGTAGGCGGTGATTTTCAACATATTCCCGCATGCCGCGGCGGCCGCCAGACGGGTTGCGTGGTCGCCTTCTCGAGCTTTGACCAGCCACCCCCGCCAGACAGCCTCTTTGGCCGCGCCGGTCAAGGCCTGAATCCGTTCACCACCGCCGGCGCCCGTACGCCACGGGAGGTTCTGTGCGTGAATCCCGCCGCCCTGCGCGGCGGCGCCGGGCAGCTCAACCCCTACTTTCGCTCTACGAGCGTCGCCGGCCTGACGCCGCGCGGAGCCAAGCTGCGGGTGCCCTCGACTCCGTGGGTGGCCTTCCCCGCGCAGTACACGGCCCGCTGCCGATCTAGTCGAGGAGCCAGCTGGCTGCAGGTCGATGCCCATAATCGGTCCTCGGACCGGCGACCGATCGTCGCCCAGGTCCAAGGACCGCGATGGGGTCTTCACGTTGACGACGTCAATCTCGCGCTCGGGAACCTCGTACACCTGGTCGGCACCGAGGCCGCCGCCTACCGCGCTGAGGCCGCGACACTCAGGCCGTGACGGTCACGACGCCGCGCATGTAGCCATCATGGGCCATGGCCCACGGATCGCACGGAACTGCACACCACCACTGATACGTGCCCGGCGCCCCGGCAAGCGGGCGGCCGCCCTGTGTGACCCGGAAGGAGACCCGGTTGCGCAGGCCGGCCCGATTGGGGGTCAGCCGCACAGCCAGCCTGTAGGGGCCCGCGACGGTGACCGTCGCGACCCGGCCGGGACCGACGCTGGCCGCGGCAAAGGTCGCCGGCCGCCGTAGCGAGGAGAGCAGCGAGCTTCGGCTCGGCTGGCTAGCGGTGGCGGCCAACACACCGATCGAGAGCAGCACCACGAGCAGAGCGAGCGCCAAGGACGCGCCCAGCGGATTCGAGATGCGGGAACGCACAGGAGCATCTCACCGCGTCCTCCGGCCGCCCACATCGGTTGTTTCCCCGCCTCAAGCGAGCGGGAATTGCGGTTCGGCGCGCCACCCTGCCGCTCGCGCAGCTCGGCCGGGATGGTTAGAGTCCTGCGCGGCTATGGAGAGGCTCGCGGACATGTTCGCCGTCGCGGCCCACAACGGGACGATCTGGGACCGGCCTGGTCGGTCTTGCGCGCGCTCCGGCGCGCGGTCGTAGGGCTCGGCTGTGGGCGTTCTGACCGGCGAGGCCACGACCGAGATCGCCGCGCCGATCGAGCGCGTGTGGTCGATCGTCGAGGACGTGGCGACGGCGCCCGAATGGCAGCGTAGCCTGCACGAGATCGAGCCGCTCGAACGCGACGAGCACGGGCGGGTGATCATCGGCGACGCGACCACCGACGCCAAGGTCACCAGGGTGAAGACGCGCACGAGGTTCGAGTACTTCGCGCCGACCAGCCTGCGCTGGGAGATGGTCGGCAAGGGCGATGTGAAGTCGATGCGTGGCTCGTGGGAGCTCGAGGACCTCGGCGACGGCCGCACGCGGGCCACATATCGTCTCGCGCTGGATCCCGGCCGCCTCGGGCTGCTCGTGCGCGGTCCAGTCGAGGCTGCGGTGCGCGCGGCGATCGTGGGAGGTCGTCCGGCGGAGCTCGCCGAACGGGTGGCGGCCGCGGGCTAGGTGTAGTTCCTGACGACGTTGTTCATCCGGGCCTCCTTGGAGGCTGAGTGGTGTCGAAGCCCTCAGTCCCAAGGAGGACACCGGATGAAGCTGCACGGTAACGCCAGGCTCAGCGTCAAAGGCCGCGAGCTGTTGATCGATCGAGTGGAGAATGCGGGGTGGTCGCTGGGCTCGGCCGCCGAGGCGGCCGGGATCAGTGACCGCACCGCGCGCAAGTGGCTGGCCCGCTACCGGTCAGAAGGCACGGCGGGATTGCTGGATCGCTCTTCAGCGCCCGCGGTGGTTGCCAACCGGACCGATGAGCACCGCGTCGAGGTGATCGCTGCGCTGCGCCGGCTGCGTCTGACGGGTTTGGAGATCGCTGAGTGCTTGCAGATGGCTCACTCCACGGTGTCGGGAATCCTGACGAGGATCGGGATGGGCAAGCTCGGGCGTCTCGGCCTCGAGCCTGCGCAGCGCTACGAGCGTGAGCGACCGGGCGAGCTGATCCACATCGATGTCAAGAAGCTTGGCCGCATCCAGGGCGGCGCTGGAAAGCGCGTTGGCGACGGACTGCGCAGGCACTACACCCCCACCAAGCGAGACGCCGCCGGCGTGGATCGCAACACGGTCGGCTGGGAATACGTCCACGTCGCGATCGACGACGCGACACGCCTGGCTTACGTCGAAGTCCTCGCCGACGAGAAGGCCACTACCGCCGTCGGGTTCCTGCGCCGCGCGATCGCCCACTACGCCAGCTACGGCATCACCGTCGAGCGGCTGATCACAGACAACGGCTCGGCCTACCGCTCCACGATCCACGCGATCGCCTGTCGCGCCCTAGCGATCCGCCACCTCCGCACCCGGCCCTACCGACCCCAGACCAACGGCAAGGCCGAACGATTCATCCGCACCATGCTCGGCGGCTGGGCCTACGGCGCGATCTACCGCGACAGCCACCAACGCAACGCCGCCCTCGCTGGCTGGCTTGATTTCTACAATCGTCAACGACCACACAGCGCACTCAGCCACCGGCCCCCGCTGACTCGACTACACGAGCTCAACGGGAACAACCTCCTCGGGTCCTACAGCTAGGCCTGCCCGTTCTCGTACCGCTTCGCGACGTCGACGAGTACGCGCACCATCGTCTTGGCCGCGGGGGCCACCCCCGGACCGCCGGCCGTGGCAGCCACGACCTTGCGCGCGGGACTCCGCGGGGCGAGCGCACGGACGAGGATTCCCGGGTGCAGGCGGGTCAGCGCGAGCCTCGGAATCAGGGCCACGCCCACGCCGGCCGCAACGAGACCCTGGACGGTCTCGTAGTCGTCGCTCTCGAACGTCACGTGCGGTTCAAAACCGGCCGCCAGGCAGGAGCGCACGACGTGGCGCGCACACGGACTGGAGGCCGAGGTCTGAACCCACTGCTCGTCGCGCAGGTGCTTGAGGGTCAGCGCCGGATGTTCGGCCAGTGGGTGCTCGGCGGGCAAGGCGACGTGCATCGGGTCCTCGATCAGGGTCACATTGCGCAGACCGACGGCCCTGCGCTCACGCACGCCGGGAAACTCGAACAGCAGCGCGAGGTCGAACTCCCCGGCCTGCAGGCGCGGGGCGATCTCCTCAGGCTCGCCCTCGGCCAGGGTGAGCGCGACGTCGGGATGCCGTTCCCGGAACGTGGCCACGGCGAACGGGATCAGCGTCGCGCCGGCCGAGGGGAAGGAGGCCACGCGCAGCCGCCCACCGCGCACCCCGAGCACGGCGGCCAGATCGTCTTCGGCCGCCTGGACCTGGGCGAAGATCGCGTCGGCGTGCTCGACCAGGGTCGCCCCCGCAGCGGTGGGACGGACGCTGCGCCGGTCGCGCACGACGAGCGTCGCGCCGGTCTCGGCCTCGAGTCGGGCGATCGCCTGGGAGACGGCCGACTGGCTGTAGGACAGCGCTTCCGCGGCGCCCGAGAACGATCCCCGCGCGATGACCTCCGAGAGGACACGAAGCCGGCCCAGGTTTAGCATCAGCAAAGCTTATCGTGAGGATGATGAACTTCACTGGTAGTTATGGAAGGGGAGTGTCATCCTCGCGCCGAAAGCTTTGGCCGAAACTCGGCCCATTGATCACCGGAGAGAACGACATGACCCCCAAGACGATCGTTTCCTATGACGACACTCTGAACGACCACGACGCGCTCGCCCTCGGCCGCGTGCTGGCCACGGCCGGCGCCTCGCTCGAGCTCGCCTACGTGCGCCACACGACGCAGGCCGAGCGGTCTCGCGAAGAGCTCGAGGAGCACGAGGCCGAAGCGCTGCTGGAGCGCGGCGCCCGCTGGCTCGGCAACCTCGACGTCGAGCGCCGCGTCGTCGTGAGCGCCTCCACAGGCCAGGGCCTCGGCTGGCTGGCTGAGCAGGAGGAAGCCCAGATCGTGGTGTTCGGATCGGACTACCGCACCCCCGCCGGCCACGTGCAGCCGGGGCGCTCGGCCCAGTTCCTGCTCGAGGGTGGACCGGCGGCGGTCGCGATCGCGCCGGCCAACTTCCGCTCCGACCGCGAACCGCACATCGTCAGGATCGGCGTGCTCGCTGCGGACGGCGACGACTCCGCCGTGCAGACGGCGCGCGAGCTCGGCGAGCGTCTCAACGCGGCCGTGGGCACGAGCACCGTCGGCGTCGACCTGCTGGTCGTGGGCTCGCGGCCCGAGGCCCGCGAGGGTCAGGTCATGATCACGGCACAGGCCGCCTACGCGATCGAGAACTCGACCGTGCCGGTGCTGGTTGTCCCGCGCGGCGTCGCCGTCCGCTTCGCAGAACCCGCCATCGCCACTCAGTAAACATCGCTCACCTGCACTAGGGTCCGCAGCCTCGTGCGGACCCTAGTGGTGTCAGATCTTCACCTCGGCACCCGACTGGGGCACGACGTGCTGCGCTATCCCGGCGCTCTCGAGCGGCTGCTGCTCGCCCTCGACGGAGTCGACCGGCTCGTGCTGCTGGGCGACGTGGTGGAATTGCTGGAAGGTCGCGCCGATCCGGCGCTTGAGGTCGCTGAACCGGTGCTCCGGGCGATCGGCGGCCACCTCGGGCATGACCGCGTCGTGCTCATCGTCCCCGGTAACCACGACTCGCAGCTCGTGCGTCCCTGGGTGCGCGCGCACGCCCGCTCGCTGCGAATCGACACGCCGGTCGACCCGGGCGTGACCCCGGAGCTCGCGCGCGTCTGCGCGGCGCTCGCGCCGGCCCGCGTAGAGGTCCGCTATCCCGGAGTCTGGCTCTCGGACCGGGTCTGGGCGACACATGGACACTACCTCGATCGCCATCTGCTCCCCGAGTCAGCCTTCGGCCTCGCTCGGGGTCTGCTCGGCCGGCTTCCGCGCGAGCACGCGACGCCGGTCGACTACGAGCTCGCGGGCGGCCCGTCGGTCTCGCGGATCGAGGCGCTGCTGATGCGCTGGCTTCCGCGACCGCTGGCCGCACTGGTGGAGAACAGCGCGGCGCTCGCGCGTGCGGCGACGGTGCCCAAGCTGCCGGCCCATCTCCTCCCGCAGGAGATCGCGCCGTTGACGGCACGAATCCTCGGAGCGCGCATCCGTCGCGCGAGCATCCCGGCGCTCGCCCGGGTGGTCCTGCGCCTCGGCGTGCAGGCCGACTGGGTCGTCTTCGGTCACATCCACCGCCTCGGCCCGCTGCCCGGCGACAGGCCCCTTACCTGGAGCGGGCCCGGCGGGATGCCGCGCCTGGCCAACAGTGGCTGCTGGGTTTACGAACCGCGCCTGGTCCACCACGCCGTGCCTCCGCATCCGCACTGGCCCGGCGGGGCAATCCTGATCGAGGACAACGGCGATCCGCAACCGATCAGCCTGCTTGACGACCTGGACGCAAGCGTCTTTCGCTAGGGCAGGATGAGGTGGCTGTCGCCGAACTCGTGCCAGAGGTAGCCCCGCTCGAGCGCGGCGCTGCCCAGGGCGGCGAAACGCGCCCGCGCGAGCTCGCGCGCGCAGTCGACCAGCCGCTGGAGGACCGGCTCCATGGGAGATCTGCGCGGCGACGGCCAGCACCACGTCGCTGACCGCCTTCAGCGCGGGACTGAGTGGCTCGGCCATGTCGGTTGGCACAATAGACCTGCGCCATGCCCCGCTACTGGTTCTGGATGCAAACCCTGATCTTCGTGTTCGTGATCGCCGGAATGGTGATCGCGATCACCAAGCTCGCCTGACGGCGCGGCTAACATCGGCCGCCGTCCAGCCAAACGGCCTCAGGAGGAAACGATGTTTGGTTCGATCGTTGTCGGCACCGATGGATCGGACACCGCCACGACCGCGGTCCGCTACGCGGTCGATCTGGCTCGGGAGCTCGGGGCGCGCCTTCAAATCGTGAGCGCGTACGAGCCGGTGCCGGATCAGCGCCTGCGCAACCAGAAGATCGAGGTCCCCCGCGACCTTCAATGGATGGTCAACCCCCGTGAGGATGTGCTGGTCATGCTGGAGGAGGCCGCCGGGGAGGCCCGCAACGCAGGCGTCCAGGAGGTTGAGACCTTCGCCCGCCAGGGAGACGCGGCCGACGCGATTCTCGACGTGGCCGAGGAACAGCGCTCCGATCTGATCGTGGTCGGCAACAAGGGCATGACGGGCGCCAAGCGCTTCCTGCTCGGGTCGGTGCCGAACAAGGTCTCGCACCACGCGCCCTGCTCGGTGCTCGTGGTCAGGACGACCTAGCTGCGGCGGCGCAGCAGCGTGGCGGCTCAGCGGCGTGGCGGCTCAGCGGCGTGGCGCGTGGGCGATCGGCAGCGTCGCCGCGCCGGCGTCCAGCAGCCCATAGCCGTAGTTCTGGTTCGGCCAGGCTCCGCCGAGGTGTTGGGCGGTCTGCTCGAGTCGGGCGAGGACCGCCTGTGGGGTCGGACGGCGCCCGATCACCCCGCTGGCGATCACGAGCGCGGCGGCCGCCGCGACGTGGGGCGTCGACATCGACGTGCCGTAAACGCCCGAGGGCAGCCCGAAGCGGCGGGGGTTGGGCCGGCTGGAGTCGGCAAACGTCATCTGGTAGATCGTCGGCAGTTGACGGTTCGGATGGCAGTTGGGGTCCCGCAGCACGCTCGAGTCGCTGCCACCCCCCGGGGCCACGAGATCGAGGCCGGTCCCGCCGTTGGAGTAGTCGGTCAGACACCGGTCGCGCGTCGTCGCACCGACGGAGATCACCGGCGCCGCCCGTGCGGGATAGGCGATCTGATCGACGCCCTCGTTCCCGGCCGCCGCGACCACGATGACGCCCCGGGCGTGCGCATAGTTGAGCGCGCTGATGATCTCGGGGATATCGCTCGCGGCGATGTCGATCTGGAACTCGAGGCTGAGGTTGATCACCTGTGCGCCGTGCGCGGCGGCGTAGCGGATGCCCGCGGCGATCGTCGACGCGTCGCCAGTTCCGTCGGCGTCGAGCACCCGCACGGGCATGATCGAAGCTCCGTAGGCCAGCCCGGTGAGGGCAAAGCCGTTGTTGGTCGCCTCGGCGACGGTGCCGGCCACGAACGTGCCGTGGCCCTCGCGATCGAGCGGGAACCGGTTGTGGGCCACGAAGTCGTACGGCGCCACGAAACGTGTGCCGGTGAAGTCAGGGGAGATTCGGTACTGGCGCCAGTTCCGGTAGGCGATGCCGGTATCGAGGATCGCCACCGTCGCCCCTCGGCCGCCGGGGTGATGGGCGGCGATCAGATTGGCCCAGGCCTGCGGCGCGTTGACGCCGGTGCTGGCGAGGAAGTTCCACTGCAGCGCCTCCCAGCCACCGCGGCTACGGCTGCGGCCCCGATCGTCGGGCACGAACCCCCCGGCCGCACGGGCGATGTAGTCGGGGACGGCGTAGGCGACGTCCGGCTCCCCTCTGAGCCCCGCGATCGCGTGCGCGACACTGACCCCCCTGCCCAGCTTGAGGACCCGGACGTTAGGCGAGGGCGCGGCCACCGCGGCCGCGATGCCGGCCCGCCTAGCCATGGCGTGGACGAGCGTCGGGACGGGCCGTGCCGCGTAGCCCACGACGACGCGGCCCGGCACATAGGGGGCAGCGATGGGCGGGACGGCCTGGGTGCCGAGGGCCGCCCCGGGGCCGAGAGCGAGGGCCGAGCACGAACCGATCACCGCGAGAGCGGCGCGGCAGGCGCGGCTCGATATGAAGGGTTGAAAAGTCACTTCAGTGGCTGGCAGACGAGGCGCCCAACGGGTCGGCCACGCTTAAGACATCATCGGACCCCGGAAAGTTTCTGATCCAGACGGTAGCGAGCGGCCGGTGGCGAAGACGCTGCCAAACACCGGTTTCACAATGAGCTCACACTTCTTCCCGCGCGACGAGTACTTCATGCGCCTCGCCCTCCGAGAGGCGGAGCGGGCCGCCGAGCATGACGATGTGCCGATCGGCGCCGTGATCGTGCGCGAGGGCGAGGTCATCGGGGCCGGTCACAACGAGCGCGAACTACGCGACGACCCCACCGCGCATGCCGAGATGATCGCCCTGCGCGAAGCGGCCCGCAAGCTTCACAGCTGGCGGGTCCTCGACGCCGTCATGTACGTGACCCTCGAGCCCTGCGCCATGTGCGCCGGAGCCATCGTCCTGGCCCGCGTGCCCCGCGTGATCTACGGCGCGACCGACCCGAAGGCCGGCGCGGCGGGCAGCGTCTTCGACGTCCTCGACGAGCCCAGGCTCAACCACCGCCCTGAGGTGGCGGGCGGCCTGCTGGCCGACGACTGCGGCGAACTGCTGCGCGGGTTCTTCGCCTCGAAGCGGTAGGGCTGCCCCGAGGTATCGGGGCGCCACCCGCTAATTTGT
Source organism: uncultured Solirubrobacteraceae bacterium (assembly GCA_963725515.1). Taxonomy (GTDB): domain Bacteria; phylum Actinomycetota; class Thermoleophilia; order Solirubrobacterales; family Solirubrobacteraceae; genus Palsa-465. The sequence goes on from CAVRZB010000011.1 coordinate 222,766, forward strand.
CCCAGCGCCCACCTGGAGGGGTGGCAGAGCGGTTGAATGCGCCGGTCTCGAAAACCGGTATGGGCGGTTTCGTCCATCGAGGGTTCGAATCCCTCCCCCTCCGTACAGCAGCAGGGAAAGCCCCGTTCTGCGGGGGTTTCCCAGGCTGGCGGTAGCCCTGACACACGCTCGCGCTACGCCGCAGAAGGCCGCAGAAAACCGCACCTGAAGCGACCTGACTGGCGCACGACCGGCGCACGCGCATCCGGCCCCAAACCGGGCGGCGATGGCGGGTCTTGCGAAGTCGACGGCGTAATCGCGGTGGCACTGTTCGTTCCGATTAGTCGGTGCCGTGGATGGCGACCGCGTAGCCGTCCGGATCCCGAAAGACGAAAGTTGGTCCGAACGGCGTGTCGAACGGTTCCCTGAGGATCGTCACGCCGCGGCGATTCAGCCGATCATGCAGTGCCCTCGCGTCGTCTACGCGCAGCGAGAGCAAGACACCGAGCCCGACCGGTCCGGCGCCGAGGTCTGTGCCGGGCAGCGGCTCGCGAACCGCGAACGGGATCGGTGAAGTGTTGAATGCCACCACGCCCGGCGGCGAACTCGCTGTGCGCTGGAGTCCGAGCTCGCGCTCATAGAACCCGGCCGAGCGCTCAAGGTCGCGCACTTGGACGGATAACAAATCGGGGCCGAACACGCGCGTCATATCGACTCCTCACACGGTCGGTTGCACTGGTCACTTCCACTTCACGCCAACAAGCGCCGCGGAATCATCGGTTGAGACCAGGCGACAACCGAAAACTAATCGCTCCGCGGCCACATCGCCGCGCTCGCCCTGCAATCCGCGCAACTCAGGTGCAAGGTTCGGAGGGTCGCAATTACCGCGGCGGAACGAAACGAGGTCTTGTGCGTAGCCAGCTTCCGGTCGTCCCGAGGCTGCAGAAGCCTGCCTTCGGAGTCGACGCGCTCTCGCAACTCGTCCAACCCATCACTCTCGATCGCAGTCATCGAGGTGGCCAAGGCCAGGAACGCACTAGTGACGGCCGAGTATGTCCTCCGGACGCGGCTACTGCAGGGTGATGGTGCGGCTGACGAGGGTGGCGTCGCCTGCGAACGCCAGCCCGGGCATTGTGTCGATAGGCCGCGGCTTGTAGGCACGGCCGGGGATGCGGGGCAGTCCGTAGGAGATGTCGTGTACTGAGACGCGGATTGGTGAGCCGATCGGGATGGTGAGTGTCAGCGGGATGCCTTGCGGTGGCAGTGCCCAGTAGATGAATTTGAACTCGCCGCGACGGTCGGATGCTTTCAGCGCGACGGGCTGGCCGTCGATCGAGGCGGCGGTGATCGGGCTGGTCCTGATCGCGGCCTCGATCGCGGGTGCGCGCCTGCGCGAGGCCAGACGGATGCGCACTACGCTGTTCCTGCCCCGCTCGGTGCGGCTGAGGAGGGTCACGGTTGGTGATGGCAACGAGACTGCTGGGGCGGCCGCTCCCCAGCCGCTGGCGGTGCTCATTGCGAAGAACTCAAATTGGGCTGGCTGCTTTCCGGCGGCGAAGAACTGGCGGGTGTAGCCGTCGAGGTTCGCATCGCGGGTGAGCCAGCTGGCCCGGCCGGTGTCGGCGTTGAGCTGGTAGTTGATCGTGTCGGGACGGGGATGATTCGAGTCGAACCCGAGCCTTGTGGTGGCGACGGCAATCAGGGCTAGCGAGCAGACCGCAGCGGCTGCCGGCAGGAGCCAGCGAAGCAGGCGCTCGCGGCGCGGATCAGCTTCGGCCCGTGGGCGGAGATACGGGATGAACAGCCCTACGGCGCCCGCGACGAACATGCCGATGAGCACGCCAATGAACGGTATGCCGCTCGACAGTTCGAAGCGGGTTCCAAGGGCGAGCGTGAGGAGCCCCACAACGGGCACGAGCAGAACGAGCACTACGGCCAGGGGAAGCGCGATCGCCCCTGCGATATGCCACGGCCCGGTCGGGCGGCCCGCCAGAGCCCAAGCCTGGAAGGCGAGCGCGGCCAGCACCGGCCAGATGAACAGGTACGCGGATCCTGGCAGGGCCAGCGAGAGCATCAGCGAGAGGACCGCTCCGAACCCGAGTGCTCCCAAGGCGATGTTGGCGGGCTTGAACCGCCGGAGTGGGGGCTGCACGAGAAGGATGAACACGGCTACGGATGCGGCTGCGAGGCCGAGGAAGTAGAGCGCGTTCTGGTAGCTGCCGGTGAAGGGCACATTGAGGTCGGGCACAAGCGCTTTGACCGCGGCCCACAACAGCCCGACCAAGATGCCCGCAGCGATCACCACGAGTGGGAACAGGAGGAATCCTCCGACCAGACCGCGCGTGGTGACAGCTCCTCGGCGGCGGCCGGCGACCGCTGCGAACACAAACAGCGCGATCGCTGCCAGCGCGAGTGCCGTATCCACGACTGCCGGATAGATGACCGCTGTGTCGGGTGCGACGTTGAACGCAACCCAATCGCCGCCTCCGCGCCGGTGCGCGGCACGGTTACCAAGATCGCGCGCCAGCGCGACGGCGTAAGAGCCGTCCTGCTGCAAACTCCCTGGACTGATCGACGCGACGCTGTCCCGTGCAGTGTGGTAGTCGGTCGAGCCGCCGCTGTAATAGAGCGCGACGCCGCCCGCGCCACGGTCGAAGTACTCCTCAGCATCCGTTCCCGGACGCAGGTTGGAGACCAAGAGCGTCATCAACGCCGGGACGAACGAGAAGATCCGCGGATGCGGAGCGCTGGCGACGAGCTGCCCCACCAGGTCAGCGCTGTTGGCGCTGGTCCGCGCGAGATAGACAGCGCCATGGCTGCCGCTGGTGTCGAAGTTGACAACGGTCGATACACCGCGCATCGCCGGGTTCTGGGTCGCGAACGCGCGCGCCCCGATGTCCTGGTTCTCCTCCCCGTCAGTAAGAACAAACAAGACGTCGTTACGCAGCCGCGGACCGGCCCGCAGCGCCCGCGCGGTCTCCAGCACCGCCGCGACACACGAGCCGCAATCACTGGCCCCAGGGCCACTGCAAACCGAGTCGTAGTGCGAGTTGAACGCGATCGCCCCGGTGTTCGCGGTCCCCGGGAGGCGCGCGACAACGTTCGTCACCCTCCCAGCGACATGGTTCTCGGGATCAAACCCGCCGACCACGGTCGTCGTCTGCAACGTCGGCTTCAGCCCCAGCGCCCGCAACTGACCCAAAATGTAGGCCCGGGTCCGCACATCCGCCGCGGAGCCGATCGGACGCGGGACCTGAGCGACTGCCCGAACATCCGCCATCGCCCTCGCCGACGAAAACTGCCCTGGACCAGTCGTCGCGGACACACCAGGACCCCCAAGCTCGGCGACAGCAACCCAGACGGCAACACCCACGACCACGATGCCAGCCGCCGCCGCCAGCCAACGGGAACGCCCCACCGATCTAAGGCTGCGGCGGACCGGCTGCTCGGCACTCCCCGTCTGGTGCGATGACTCCGGCGACCGCTCCCGCAAAGCCGTAGCCCTCACAAGATGATTACGGTGAACCAAACTCACTAGCCGTCGACCCTCCGAGATCAATCCAAGCATCGCGCGGGTCCACTGCAATCGGCGCAACACCACAAACACCAAGCGTGGTTTCCCACACCGCAGCCGGGGGCTGCCGCGAACTACGTAGGCGGGCCGAGGATTCCCCCCGATGACCTACCACCTAGATGGGCCTAGGCTCGACGGTGGATCACTGGGTCTTCACATCTCCGTCGCACCGCATGGAAGGAGCGATCGTGACAACCACGGCCCCACCTACACAACCGAAGGCGGCGAGGCAGACGATTGCGCGTCCTGCTGAGCGGACTGCCGACCTGGACGCACTATTCCCCGGCCGGTATCTGAGCGTCACGAGCTTCAAGCGTGACGGTGCGGGCGTCGCGACCCCGGTCTGGTTCGTGTCCGATGGCACCCGGTTGTTCGCGTTCACGGACCTGCACTCGGCAAAGATCCGGCGCATACGCCACAACCCGCAGGTGCTGGTCGCCTCATGCTGGGTGAACGGCAAGCTGCGATACGAGCCGGTGGCAGCGCGCGCGGCGGTCCTGACCGATACCTCGGACTTGGAGCGCATCCAGAAGCTGCTGTTGGCGCGCTACAAGATGACCTACCGCGTGGTGATGCTGTTCTATCGGCTGGGACGCCGCCTTCGCGGCAAGCAAAGTGTGGCCGACGGAGTAGCACTGGCGATCACGCTCGAATAGCCGAGAGCGGGGGAGTCAGATGTCCACTGTCTCGACCAACCAACTGGAGGAGGGTGTCGTCCATGTGAATGGCCCGCGCCCGACAGCCGGCCAGCTGGCGCGCGAGGTCCGCGACGTGGCGCTCGCGCTTCCGCTGTTCGCCACCGCGCCGCTGCTGAGGCACTGGCACCGCCGTTGGGGCGCGACGGACGCCGAGGTGGCGGCGGCGATGCCCGGCGATGAGCTCGTGCCTGGCTCTCAGATCTTCTGCACGCGCGCGATCACGATCGACGCGCCACCGGACGCGGTCTGGCCGTGGCTGGTACAGGTCGGGTTCGGCAAGGCCGGGTTCTACTCGAACGACCTGCTCGACAACCTCGCCCGCCCGAGCGCCGGCCGCATCGTCGAAGAGTTCCAGGACCCGAAGGTCGGGGACTGGGTACCGATGTTCAGCAAGGTCAACGACGCTACGGCGTTCAAGATCGCCGCGATCAAGCCGGTCGGGGAGCTTGTCTGGGCCAAGCCCGACAGCACCTGGGCGTGGACACTGACCGAGATCGGCGGGCGCACCCGGCTGGTGACGAGGGTGCGGATCCTCTCCCGCTGGCACAAGCCTGCGGACGCGCTGCTGTCGCTCGTGCTCATGGAGTTCGGCGATTTCCCGATGATGCGCAAGATGCTTCGTACGCTTAGGCAGCGCGCGGAGGGGGAGCTGCACGCGGAGGGCCCCGGCGGCGTCAAATGAGCGGGCTGACCACCTCGAGTCGACGATCTTGCCGAACGGGCGCGGGCACGACCACGCTCCGGCTCGTTGCGGCGGGGGCGGGTCTCGGCGTGCTGGCGGCTGCGTGGAATCTCTACCGGCGCGATCTGCAGCGGGACTACGAGCGGCTGAAGCGGTTGAGCTCGTCGACGTTGGAGACGCCGTTCGGTCGCGTCGAGTACGCGCGGGCCGGCGAAGGCCCGCCGGTGCTCGTTGTTCACGGCGTGCTCGGCGGCTATGACTTCGGCGTCGGTGCGGGGGGCGTGAACCTGCCGCCCGGCTACCGGATCATCGCGCCGTCCCGGTTCGGTTATCTCGGCTCGCCGTTGCCGACCGACCCGTCACCCGCCGCACAGGCCGACGCTTTCGCGGCGCTGCTCGACCATCTGAGGATCGACGCGCTGCCGGTCGTGGCCTTCTCAGCGGGGAGCAGCTCGGCTGTGCAGCTCGCGCTTCGGCATCCCGAGAGGGTGGCGCGGCTGGTGTTGATCTCGCCGAACTCTCCACATCCGAGGCCGCTGCCGAAGCCGCCGCGGCCGCTGGCGCCGATCCTTTTCAGCCAGCCCGTGTTCTGGGCGATGCGGCTGCTCGCGCGCTCGCGCCTGGAGGGCATGTTGGGCACACCGCCCGGGTTCGTGCCCGATCAGCGCGAGCGTGCCGCACTGCGGGTGATCATGGACAGCCTGTTCCCGGTCGGGACTCGCGCGCCCGGGACGATCTACGACAGCTACATCGGCAACCTCGACATCGCTGGCTATCCGTTCGAGTTGCTCACGGTGCCGACGCTCGTGATCGCCGCCGAGGACGACACCTTGGCGCCGTACGAGGACTCGCGGGCGATGGCTGAGCGCATCCCCGGCGCGCGGTTCGTGAGCGTGCACCGGGGCGGCCACACACTTACTCAACTCGACCCCAAAGCTCGCCGGACCCTCGGCGAGTGCGTCGCCGCCGAAGAACGGGACGTCCCGGTGAGGAGCTTCCCACTCGGAGGGAGCACGTCGTGAACCTCACCGCGACGGGGCTCAGCCCCGTCACGGCCTCGCGGCCGGCTCGACACCGGTCCCGGGTGGCGTACGCGGTTCTAGCGGCAGCGCTGCTCGCTAGCATCCTGGCGTTGCTGATCGGCTCTAATGCCGCTTGGTGGCCGGCTGTCGCGTTCGCGCTCGCACCTGACCGCCGGTGCTCTACGCGATCGTGCCCGGTCTTGCGCGCGGGCAACTGCATCCGCGAGCCGTGCCCCTCTACAACGCGCTGCACCGCTTCTGGGGACCGCTCGGGCTAGTTCTGGTCGTGGTCGTCGCCAGCCTGCCGCGTGCCTGGCTCGCCGCTGCGCTCGCGTGGGCATTCCACGTCGCGTTCGATCGGGCGATCGGACTGCGCGCTCACCCGACGGCTGCCAGCGAAGCGACGGGACATGATCACCGCGCTTCCGCGCGTGACACGCATTCGAGGTCCGGCCCTGGTGTTGACCGGCATGGCCTGGGTTGCATTCGAGGAGTTGGCGCGTGGAACGCGCGCGCAACGAGTGATGAGAAGCGTAAGCCGCTACCGGGCGACGAGCTCGTCGCCCGCCCGATGTGGCGGCGCCGTATCGCACTACGCCCGAGCCGGCGGATGCTTGACGGCGGCGGCTGAGGCATCAGGTCCCTCAGAGGGCTGGCGCATATGAGCCCGTCCCGGGCCCGACCCTCGGCAGCCACTCGAGCCACTTCGGCAGATACCAGTTCCAGTCGCCGAGCAGCTTCATGGTCGCCGGCAGCAGCACGCCGCGAATGATGGTGGCGTCGATGAGCACCGCGACCGCGAGGCCGACGCCCAGCTCCTTGAAGATGAGCAGGGACAGGGTGGCGAAGATCGCGAACACCGAGATCATCACCGCCGCGGCGCTGGTGACGACACCGGCCGTCGTCTTGATCCCGTGCGAGACCGCGTCCTCGGTTGGCCTGCCGCGGTCGAAGGCCTCGCGGATTCGAGTGAGGATGAACACGTGGTAGTCCATCGAGAGGCCGAACAGCACGACGAACATGAACAGCGGCATCCAGGAAACGATCGCGCCGTTCGACTTGAAGCCGAGTAACGACTCCAGGTGGCCCTTCTGGAAGATCCAGACCATCACCCCGTAGGCCGCCCCGACCGAGAGCAGGTTGAGGATGATCGCCGTGAGTGGAATCACGAGCGGAGCGGAACGTGAACAACAGCAGGATGAAGGCCGCGGAGAGGACGAAGACGAAGACCACCGGGGCGTGCGACTTCATCGTGTCGTTGAAGTCCGTCGAGCTGGCGGTATAGCCGGTGACGTCGGCCGTCGCGCCCGGGACCCGTCCGATGGTGGCCGGGATCAGCTTGTCTCGTAGCTGCGCCAGGGCCGCCGTCGATCGGGAGTCGGTGCCGTCTCCGGCAACCGGGATGTCGACCTGCTCGACCGTGTGATCGGGGCTCACGGTGGTCGTGATCGGCTGCTTGAAGTCCGGGCTGGCGGCGGCCCGAGCGCTGAGGTCGTTGATCGCACCGATCACCGGCAGCGACTTCACGTCGTCGGCATGCACGACGACCTGGGCCGGAATCGGCCCGCCCGGGAAGGCCGCCTGGATGCGGTTGTACGTCTTGATCACCCCGAGGTCCTGCGGAAGCGTCTCGACGCCCGGCGTCGCCGTGTGGAGGCTGAACGCTGGGATCGCCAAGAACACGAGCAACCCTCCGGCGACCACGACGGCGACGACCGGATGGCGAAGGGCCGGGTTCAGGATTCGCGACCACACCCCACTCTCGCCGACGTTCCACTTCCTTCTCCTGGAGAGGTAGGGGATGCGCCCCTTCTCCACACGGTCTCCAAGCCAGGCAAGGACGGCTGGAAGGACGGTGAGCGACCCGACGACGGCCACGCGACGACGAGGATCGTGCCGGTGGCGAACGACGGAAGGTGGGTGCTCCGGCGAGGTACATGCCGGCCATCGCGATCATCACCGTGAATCCGGAGACCATCACCGCACGACCCGAGGTCGCAGCTGCGGCCGCCAGCGAGGCCGCTTCGCTGCGACCGGATTCGCGCTCCTCGCGTTCGCGGCGCAGGTAGAACATGGAATAGTCAACGCCGACCGCGAGGCCGATCAGCAGGATCACCTCGTTGATCGACTCGTCCACTCCGCTGCCGATGTGGCTGATCACGCCGACCAGGCCGATCGTCCCGAGCACCGCCGTGAGACCCAGCAGCAAGGGCACGCCGGCAGCCACCAGGGCGCCGAAGGCGATCAAAAGGATCAGACAGCGTGATCGGCAGCGAGGTGACCAGCGCCGTCTTGAAGTCGTTGCTGATCGAAGCGCTCACCTGGTTGTCGGAGCTCGCGTCGGCCGAACTCTCCGATCGTCAACTGCGGATGGGCAGCCTGCGCGGCGTCGACGGCCCGAAGGGTCGCATTGGCGCGCTCCTTGGCCGTGCTCTGGTTGCCGGCGATCTTGAAGCGGGTCAGGGCGGAGTGGCCGTCCGCAGAGATCTGGGATCGGTTGGCGGGCGTGTATGGGCTCTCGATCGCATAGACGTACGGCAGCTGAGACAGGCGGAACTGAGCGTCGCCGACCGCAGCGCGGAAGCGGAGGCTGTTCGCAGTCTTCCGTTGCGCTCTGCACCAGCACCATCTCGTCGGCGCTCTTCGGATACGCAGCGTCCACCGTGCGGTCTGCGCGTCCCGACTCGCCGACTCCGAGATGGGCGTTGTCAAGCGTCCTCGTCCCGACCGCGCCTCCGATCATGAACGCGACGATCACGAACGCAAGCCACCCCCAGATCGCGGTCTTGCGATGCTGGGCGCTCCAGCGGCCCATTCGAGCAGCGACATTGAGGCTTTGCTCGGCCCGCGCTGCCTATTCGCAGCAGCCTTAGCTTCGGAGGTCTTGGGGTCTCGCATCACTGGACGTAGCCCAACGACTTCAGGTATTGATGGGCGACCGCCGTCGGGTCCTGCTTGCCGATGTCGACCCGGGAATTCAGCTCCTGGATGACCGGGAGCGTCAGGTTGCTTTGAACCTTCTCGATCGTCGCGCCGAAATCCGGGCCCGCCCGGTCGGCGACCTGCTTCGACGCGATGAAGATCACGTTGCCGGGGGGGATCAAGCCCTTGTCGTCCTTGAGGATCGTGTACTTGGTCGAGCTCGCGAGCTGGGCATCACTCGTGAACAGGATCGAGAGGTCCGCCTCACCGTTGTCGAGCACCGTGTAGCGCAGCCCGATGGCCGCTCGGCGTGAACTGCTTGAACCTGAGGCCGTAGTTCTTCTCGAGGCCCGCGAGGCAGTCGATCCGCACGCGGCACTCAGGGGAACCGACGAGAACGAGCTTCTGCGACTTGCCGGTCAGATCCGAGATGTTCTTCAGGCCGAGCCTCTGCGCCGTGGTCGTGAGCAGTGCCGACGGCGTTCGAGTCGGCGAACGGGGTCGGTGGAAAAGCAACGATCCCTTCCTTCGCAAGGTCCGCCTTCGCCTCGTTGTAGGCCTGGGTGGCATTGGACGGGATCTTGCTCGCGGGTACGTGAAAGAACGAGCCGAGCGCGGTGGACGTGTACTCCGGATAGCCGCTGATCCGACCATCCTTGATCGCCTTCAGTGCCACCTTCTCCGATCCTAGGTTGAGCCGGGTCTTCACCTTGTAGCCGGCCGCCTTCAGGGCCTGGGCGTAGACCTGACCGAGGATGAACTCCTCGGTGAAGTTCTTCGAGCCAACCGTGATCGTCGTCTTCCCGTTCGCGGGGTTTGAGTGGATCAGGTTGTCTTGAGCACCGGCGGTCGTCGACGACCCGCTACTGCCACCGCAGGAAGCGATACCTAGGACCAGCGCCACTGCGGCGGCTGCGAGCCCAACACGTCGCCGAAGAATCGTTTCCGGGGTCCCTGTAGCCCGAACGGTAAGCCGATAAGCCAAGACCCGCTCAGCTTCTCGCGCCGCTTGGCACCCTGCATCCGGGGAAACCACGCGTCTCGACGACGCCGCCCCGTTTGAGTTCCAGGAGCAGTCCGACCTCGGGCCGTCACCGGACCCTGGTATCCGCACGAAGGGGGACCGCTGGCCCTTGCGCCGACAGGCTCGTGCGGGCATCAAATGAGGACTCGTGTCGGCAGCCGCGGCTTGCCTGCTCCTCGCCAACGGGAGCGAGATCTGGATTCCTCTTGGGCTGAATGGGGTAGCGAGCCGCGGGAACTGAAACCCCCATTTCAGCCTCGCCTGGGGCGAATCGAGAGTGCCCCTTCTCGATTCGGACGGCCTCGTGGACGGTTCTGATTACTTCTTCGATCTGGGCTTGTGGCAGCCCTGTTTCTCGAATGCGGCGGTCGTCGTGTAGCGGGATCGGGGGAAGTACGGTCCCATCACCTTGGCCTCGGTGCCCGGCGTCTTGACTTTCTGCGGGGCCGCAGCCCAGCTTGGGTTGGGAGCCATGAACCGCATGTACAGGTAGTCCACGTAGCTGCGGGCGGCCGGGTCGGGGTAGTTCTCGCCCTTGCCGAAGGTCAGCCATCGGTAGCCGCATGCCGGGGTCGCGTTTCGCGGCCGATCTGCCGGCCTGCTGATCACGAGCGTGTAGCGGCGGTCTCGTCGCAGCGGGACCTGCTGGTCAAAGACGCAGTCGTAGCCCAAGCCCGAGACGGGCGAGGAGCCGGTGCAAAGCGACCAGTAGCCGAGCTGGTAGGGGTAGGGCCGCCACCCGATGCTCGATGGGAGCGTCTCGGGGAACGTCGGCAGCTTGCCGGTCACGGTGATCACCGGCCCGTATTTCAGGCTGACAGCCGTGGTGAGGTAGCGGGTGTCGGGATTAGATTGGAACCCGCCGTCATCGGTCGGGGGATACATCTCCGTGCGCTTCACCGGATCGGAGATGAAGACGCCAGCGACGCTGTATTGCGCGTTCCAGAAGCGTTCCCATCTCGCAGGGTTCAGCGCAGGAGCGTTGACCGGATCTGACGAGGACGCGACCAGTTGCTTCCAGGTGGCCGCAGGGAACGTCGACGTGCTCTTCGCCTTCGAGGGCTGCAGCACCCGACACGCCGCCGCGCCCTGAAGCTTGGTCCCGCCAGCCAGGTTCAGCGTCAACGTCGGCAGGCCGACGCCACCGGTGCCATCCATGCCCCGGTCGGCAAGGTAGTTACGCACGCTCATGCCCACGCGAGCGGTCGGGTCGGTCGACCCGGTGTAGATCGTGTTCCGCGCTCGCACATGCGCGATCGGGCCGGCGACGATGTGCATCGTGTATGCACGCCGTCGCGCATCGCGGCGGTTGCGGGGGAGGAACGGATTGACCGACCCGCGGTCGGCAGCGATCTGAACATCCCTCAGATGATCCCCGGGGCCGATTTGCCCGCTGCCCACGGACTTGAACATGGTCCACGAGAAATAGCGTTCGTGCGGGAACTTGCCATGGAAGGTGAGGCTCGCCCCAGCCGGGAGGATGTACTGCCCGACGAAGTAGGTCGACCCGACGTCGGGGTACAGGTTGGGCTTCTGGATCGGCTGCGCGCCGGGCAGATTCGCGTAGTCCATGCCCTTCGGGCCGCCCCAGAAGCAATCGTGGTTGTACCGCTGGTTCGTCAGCACGGCAAGCTTGTGAGGTAGATAGGTGGTGCCCGCCTGCGTCGGGCTCGCGCTCAGTGCGAGCAGCACCGCGGCTGACACGAGCGTGCCGGTCGCGCGATAGGCAATGGAAGCGGCCGGGTAGTGCCTCGGTGCTGAGCGATTAACGGACATCTCGGTCCTCCGGGCAGTGTGAACGTGCGGATGGCTAGGGGTGGCTATTTCACGGGGCAGCCGAGCTGCTCGAATGCCCGCTTGTTCCTGTAGTAGGTGCCGGTAGGCAGGTAGCTGCCCATCACTTTGTGCTCGTCGCCTGGCGTCTTGGTGTCCTGGATCGCGTGGTGGAAGGACGGCGCGGGGAGCATGTTGCGGACCTGCATCCAGCCAAAGTCGTGGTCGCTGCCGCCGTCACCGCGCGGTGACCAGGCCATCCACGCCACGCCGCATCGGGCGGTGGCGTTGCGTGGCCGGTCCTGGGCGCGGCTCGTCACGACGATGTACTGACGGTGCGCGTGAACGGGGATCTGCTCGTCGTAGACGCAGTCCATGACTCTCGTCGTGAGCACGGATTCGTCCAGGCAGAAGGACAGGTACCGCAGCTGGGTGCCCGACTGCAGGAACCTCTCGCCGGCCAGCGTCCTCGGCGTCGTCGGCATCGTGCCCCGGAACGCGACAACCCTGCCGAGCTTGCGGTTGATCGCCGCGCGCACATACTGAACATCGAGGTTGGGGAAGAAACCGCCCTGACCGCCCTTGGGCGGATTCTTGATCACCGGATGGTATGTGGGACCGGTGTACAGAGCGAGCAGATACGGGCGGTTGTACTGAACCCGCCAAACCGGAGGGTTCTTCGCCGGGAACCAGGGTGGGACCCCCGGCTGATAGCGCAACGCGTCGTACTGAGCCTTGGGTATCAACAACGATGAAGGGTCGGGGAAGCGTTTCACCTGCGTGGTGAGCGTGTTACACAGCTGCTGGCCGGTCTGGACGGTGCCGTTGGCAAGCCTGAGCACTGGCCGGGGCAGCGGCACACCGCCACGAAGATCACGCCCCTTGTCGGGGATGAAGACCCGCCACATGACGGCATGCAGCCCGGTCGTATCGCCGGCAGGCCTCGTGTACAGGAAGTTACGAGCTCTCTCGTTAGAGCGCGGCGCCTGGTTGATCGGAGTCGATGGCGAGGAGTCAAGCAGCCTGATCGTGAACGATCGGCGCCTCACGTCCCGCCGCACGCCGGCGCGGAACGGGTTGCTCGACCCGGCGTCCGGGTTGATCTGATGGTCCGCCACAGCGTCCGTCACCACGCCGAGCAGGTTGTAGGACTCAATCGACGCATAGCGGCCGTGTGGGTACTCGCCCTTTAGCCCTAAGGTCGCACCCGCAGGCAACGTGTAGACCGCCGCCCAGTAATTCGCGTCAGTGTCCTGGGTCGCGATATTGATGTAGCGCGGGTTGATCACGCCGAGATTCCAGAAGCAGGTCGAGTCCTTCCCGCCATACAGATTCGGAATCGTGTACGCCGCCGCAACGGAGGCCGCCGCCGCCAAGACCACGAGTCCTGCAAGCACTACTCGCCTGCGCGCGGAAACCCCCATCGGCTCGCTCCTTCGGACTAGCGCCTGTGCGCAATGACGCCGATTGTTGTTCCAGCAGCCGCTCGAATCATCCGCAGCAAACGCGGCACACGCAGTTGCAAACTACGGACGTGGGACGACCACCATCGACCACCGGCCGAACCAAGAGTCCGCATCTCCAGCGGCTAGATTCGGACGCCTCGAGCCGACAACCCGCACCGACAAGACGCGGGCTCTACCGGACAAGGTGCGGCCACGACACCGCGCCGCGCCACAGCTACACCTCAGCAGCTGCCCGCCTCTGAAGCGGCCGCACACCGCCACAGACTGAGTGCGGCCTTGGGCGGAAATGAGCAGCTCCGATGAACGCCCACGTCACGCAAACCGGGTAAGTCCAGCCAGCGGAACACCGCGTTCGCAGCGAAGCAGGGCTCAGGCACCGCCCAACCGCGCACCTGCACCTCGCCAGAACCGGAACTACCGCTCGCGCTCGGTCGTGGGCGTGGAGCGCGCGTTTCGCCGTCACGTGCTAGGAGCCGCTTGTAGATCAGCGGCAGCTTTCGCGGGCCGCTTGAATCTTGGCCTCGGGGTTTGGCGCGGCGCATCGTCCAACTCGTCGATGAGGTGTCCGTAGGTCGTCAAGGTCAGCCGCGCGTCGTGGCCGAGCCGCTCCGGGCACCAAGCCCACCGGGGGAGAAGAAGAGCGGCCAAAGGATCCCATACCAATCCGCCCAAGCCCGAATGAGCCCGAAACCTCGGGTCTCAAGCCAGAGCGAGAAACCAGAGCCGGTACCGAGGAGTAGAGCCGCGCCGCGGCTCTGACGACCAACTCTTAAGCAAGAACCGAAGGACCGACCCTCCGCGTCGCGTCGCGTCGCGATGCTATGGGCAGAGCTGAGCCGATACGGCGCTCTTGCTGGGTGGGGACCGCCACCCGGTGAGACTCGTTGTGACCTCGTCGCGGTGGTTGTCATGGGAATCGGCACCGCGGTCGAGGGCGACGTCGCCGTCGGCCAGCGCGCGGCCAGCCCGATCAGCGCGCGGCCGCGCGCCCGCGGCATGGGCAGCTCCTCCGGGTCGAGCCTCGGCCAGCGTCGCGGCGGACGGGAACAGGTGGGTCAGCCCTGCGATCTCGGTGTCGACGCGGAGTGCCGTACGCCGCGACGAGCCGGCCGGTGACGGTGCGGGCGCCGGTGACGCTGACCTGCTGGCCGACCACCGTGCGGACCGCGAGTCTCGTCGCCGTCGACCTGGCCGGGCACGCGCAGCCCGCGGGTGCCCCGGACCAGCGGACCGATGACCGCGTCGCCGGGAACTGGTCGTCGACGGCGATCGGGTCGCAGTCGGCGTCGACCAGCCGGCGCGCCCGCTCGACGGCGGCAGTGGTGTCGCGCAGGTCGTGCAGCCGGAACTCGGCGGACACGAAGGCGGTCTGGCCCGCTCGTCGGCGCGTCGTCCAGCTCGAGCCGGACCGTGCCGGGTGCCGTGCGGGAGGTCGAGGGTGCGGGCGTACCAGCCCCGGCCCGCTGTGACACCGGCGCCTCGACGCCCGGCACCACGTGGTAGGCGAGGAAGTCGAGCAGGGCCCGGCCCGCGAACGGCGTGCGTACGGCGAGCCGCATGGTGACCGTCCCGTGCGCCGGCGTGCCGCGCCGGCGGCCGCGCAGCTCGGTGGGCGTCGGCGGCGTAGACCTCGCGGACGGTGTCGTTGAACTGGCGGACGCTGGAGAAGCCGGCCGCGAACGCGACGTCCGCGAGGCCGAGCTCGGTGGTCTCGACGAGCACCCGCGCGGTCTGGGCGCGGCGGGCCCGGGCCAGCGCCAGCGGCCCGGCGCCGAGCTCCGGCGGTGAGCAGCCGGGTGAGGTGTCGTGGCGTGTAGCCGACCCGGCGGGCCAGCCCGTCGACGCCCTCGCGGTCGACGACGCCGTCGGCGATCAGCCGCATCGCCCGGCCGGCCGCGGTGGCGGCGACGTCCCAGTCGGGGCTGCCCGGGGTGGCGTCGGGCAGGCAACGCTTGCAGGCGCGGTAGCCGGCGGCCTGGGCCGACGGCGGCGCTCGGGTGGAAGGTGACGTTGTGGGACGCCGGCGTCCGGGCCGGGCAGGACGGCCGGCAGTAGATGCCGGTGGTGCGGACCGCGGTGTAGAAGACGCCGTCGAACCGACGGTCGCGCGACTTGACCGCGCGGTAGCAGGACTCCGGGTCGAGGCTGGCGGGGGTCATCGTCATGGCTCCATCCTGACCGACGCAGCCGACAGTCTCTGGCGGGAATCGGACACCACCATTCTGACGCATCTGCCCCGGTCAGCGCGGCGACGGGCGCCGCACTTGGCGGCATCTGCCACGATTCGGGAATGACCGGGGTGCGGTTGGAGGGCGGACACCGCCGCGCCGTCGTGCTGACCATCGTCGTCACCCAGCTGGTCGTCGCGCTGGCCACCGGGCTGGTCATCACGATCTCCTACAAGAAGCTCGACAAGGGCTTCCACGAGGGCGCCGACATCGAGCACACGGCGCACAAGAAGCACCTGATCGGCGGCGACCCGCTCAACATCCTGGTGATGGGCTCGGACACGCGGGTCGGTGCCGGCAACGACCTCGACGGGCAGACCGACATCGGTGCGCGGTCGGACACCACGATCCTTGTCCACGTCTCGGCGGACCGGAAGACGGTGTACGGCGTCTCGCTCCCCCGCGACGCGATGGTCGCCCGCCCGGACTGCAAGGGCAAGGACGGGAAGAAGATCCCCGGTGCGGAGCTGGACATCTTCAACGCGGCTTACTCGCTCGGCGGGCCAGCCTGCACCGCGAAGCAGGTCGAGTCGCTGACCGGGCTCTACATCGACCACTACGTGTCGATCGACTTCAACGGTTTCAAGGACATGGTCGACGCCGTGCACGGCGTCACCGTCTGCATCCCCGAGCCCGTCGACGACAGCGCGCACCACATCACCTTCGACGCCGGCACCCAGGAGCTCAGCGGTCAGCAGGCGCTCAACTACGTGCGCGAGCGCTCCTCCACTCCGAACGCCGACATCGGCCGGATGAAGCGCCAGCAGGCGTTCGTCGCCTCGATGATCAACAAGGTGATCAGCGCCGGCACGCTGACGCACCCGAGCCGGGTCTACAACTTCCTCAAGGCCGCCACCGCCTCGATCACCACCGACCCCGGCCTCAGCTCCCTGAGCAAGCTGGTCAACCTCACGTGGCAGTTCCGCAAGACCAACCTCGACGACATCTCGTTCATCACCGTGCCGTTCGAGGAGTACCAGCCGGACCCGAACCGGCTCCAGTGGGCACCGGCCGCCAAGGGGCTGTGGAAGGTGATCCTCAACGACCAGCCGCTGCCCAAGAAGTACCGCGAGCAGGTCATCTCCGCGGACCAGCCGCCGGGGGGCTCGGGAGCGGCTTCCGGGTCGGCGTCCGGTGCGGCGTCCGGCTCCGCCTCGTCGCCGTCCTCCCCGTCGACACCGGCCTCGTCCGGGTCGGGCGGCATCAGCAAGGAGAATGCCGAGCAGAACGGCCTCTGCGCCTGACTTTCGGCGTTCCCCGGCGAAGGCGCCGTGCACACCCGCATCCTTCTGCGCATGAGCAGCCCGGGCTGGTACCCAGACCCCTCCGACGGCACCCAACTGCGCTATTGGGACGGCGCGATCTGGACCGACCACCGCCACCCGGCCACCGCCGCACCGTACGCCGTGGTTGCGCCGCCCAACCACGGCTCCGCGACCACCTCCCTGGTGCTCGGGATCCTGTCCCTGGTGCTGTGCGGCTTCTTCACCGGCATCCCGGCGATGGTCATGGGCCGCCGGGCCGGACGCGAGATTGACGCGTCCGGCGGCCGGCTGGGCGGACGCGGCACGGCCACCGCCGGGTTCGTGACCGGCCTGATCGGCACGCTCTGGTCGGCCCTCTCCTTCGTCATCGTGGTGGGGGTCTTCGCGTTCGGCGGCGCGATGAGCGGCTCCTTCCAGGACTCCTGTGGCACGGTCACCAGCAGCGGATCGCTCACCAGCAGCTGCTGAGTGCCCAGCTCTGTCGTCCGGCCGCCAAGGCCCGGTCGGCTCCAGCCGCAGGATCGGGGATTCACCCCAGCAGGGGGATCCGCGCCGTGCGGGCGGCTCGGCATCGTGACGGGTGACGAAGGGGAGCCAGGCATGTCCCCGAGCAGTCGACAGCACCGACGCCGCGCCCGGCGGACGTCTTCGTGGTCTTCGGGATCACGGGCGACCTGGCGAGGGTGATGACCTTCCGGTCGCTGTACCGGCTGGAGGCCCGCGGCCTCCTCGACTGCCCGATCGTGGGCGTCGCCGTCGACGACTGGACGGTCGACCAGCTGGTCGACCGGGCGCGCACGTCGATCGAGGGGACCGGCGAGCAGATCGACGACGACGTGTTCAAGCGGTTCGGCGAGCGGCTGTCCTACGTCGGCGGAGACTTCACCGACCCGGCGACGTACGCGCGGGTGCGGCGAGGCGATCAAGGGCGCCACGACGCCGGTCTTCTACCTCGAGATCCCGCCGTTCCTGTTCGGGAAGGTCGTCACGGGCATCGCCGAGGCCGGCCTGAGCACGGGCGCGCGCTTCGTGATCGAGAAGCCGTTCGGTCACGACCAGGCGTCGGCGCACGCGCTCGCCGACGAGCTGCACGAGTACGTCGACGAGTCGCAGCTGTTCCGGATCGACCACTATCTCGGGAAGATGGGGCTCGAGGAGATCCTGCACCTGCGCTTCGCCAACGCGATCCTCGAGCCGATCTGGAGCCGCAACTACCTCGACAGCGTGCAGATCACGATGGCCGAGGACTTCGGCGTCGACGACCGCGGCAGCTTCTACGACCCGGTCGGCGCGCTGCGCGACGTCGTGGTCAACCACCTCATGCAGCTGGTCGCGGCCGCCGCGATGGAGCCGCCGTCGCGCGGCGACCTGCAGACCGTGAAGGAGTCGCAGGTCGCGCTGTTCCGCGCGGTCGTCGAGGCCGACCCCGCGCACTACGTCCGCGGTCAGTACGACGGCTACCAGGACATCAAGGGCGTGGCCGCCGGCTCCACGACCGAGACGTACGCCGCGCTGCGGCTCGACATCGAGAACTGGCGCTGGGCCGGCGTCCCGTTCTTCATCCGCACCGGCAAGCGGCTGCCGGTGACGCAGACCGAGCTGCGGCTGGTCTTCAAGCGGCCGCCCAAGCTGGGCTTCTGGCCCAGGGACCACGACCCCGAGCCCAACCAGCTGGTGATCAAGCTCGACCCGTCCACCGGGATCCGGTTCCAGGTCGACGCCCGGCGAACCGACATCGGACGGATCGGGCCGATCGAGCTCGACATGGAGTTCGCCGAGGAGGGCGGCGAGGGCGCGACGCCGTACGAGGTCCTGCTCCACGCTGCGCATGGTCGGCGACAGCACCAGGTTCAGCCGGCAGGACGGGATCGAGGAGACCTGGCGGGTGATGCAGCCGCTGCTGGACGCGCCGCCTCCGGTCCATCCCTACGCCCCGGGAACCTGGGGCCCGGAGGCCGGCGACGAGATCAC
>CAVRZB010000012.1:0-18677 GCA_963725515.1 uncultured Solirubrobacteraceae bacterium
CATTGTCCCGCGCGGCATCGGCGGCTTTCCCGTAGTCATGGCCGTAGGGGGTCCGGTGGCACCGGGCTCCTCCGACCCATAGCTTCACCACATGACCGCGGTTGTGGGCGAATCAGAGCGCGAGCACGCGCTCAGCGGGGGCCGGCGGCCCGCACGGTCATGCCTGCTCGTCGGTCGGGAGGTGCACGACGAGAACCGGCACCGGGCTGATGTGCAGCAGCTCGTGGCTGACGCTGCCGAGCACCAGCGAGCGGACGTCGCTGCGTCCGCGCGAACCCATCACCACGAGATCGTGGCTCCCGTCCCGGATCTGCCTGCGGAGCGCCTGGGACGGGCGGCCCTCGAGCAACACCGAGCTCATCGCAACGTCGTCGGGCACGCTCGCGGCCGCCTTGTCGAGGATGCGGCGATATTCGTCGGCTACCGCGTGCCGCAGCTGCTGCAGGTCAGGGGGCGGCGCCATGCCGCCGGCAGCCCCCATCACCCAGGCGGTCAGCTCGGGCACCACGGAAGCGACGGTCAGCCGGCCGCCGCTCGAGCGGGTCAGGTCGATCGCTTCCTCGAGCGCCCGCTGGGCGTGCGCGGAGCCATCGACTGCGACGAGGACGTTGCGGAACACGCCCCGCACCGTAGCGCCGACCGAGCTTTGCGGGGCGGCCCCTCGAGGCGGCGGAGCATGGGCGGCAGGTGCCCGCGTCCCGACCGATCTACACTGCCGCTGTGAGCCCGGGAGAGCCGATTCGAGTCGTCGTTGCTGGCGGCGGGGTTGCCGGTCTGGAGGCGCTGCTGGCGCTGCGTGACCTGGCCGGAGAGCGCGTTGAGCTCACCCTGCTCGAGCCGGAGACCAACTTCGTGTTCAGGCCGATGGCGGTCGCGGAGACCTTCGCGCGCGGCTATGCCCAGCCGCTCCCGTATCTGAAGCTGGCGGGTGAGCTCGGTGCGCGGCTCATTCATGCCCGCCTCAGGGCGTCGATGTCGACAACCGGCTGGCGCTCACAGACGACGGTGACCCCGTCCCCTACGACGCGCTGCTGGTGGCGGTCGGCGCCGGCAGCGAGCCGGTCTACGAGCACGCGATCACCTGGACCCCGGAGGCTGACCCGGAGCTGTTCGGCGGCCTGCGCCAGGACCTCGAGGAGGGCTACGGCCACAGCGTCGCGTTCGTCGTGCCGCCTGGCGTCGCCTGGCCGCTGCCCGCGTACGAGCTGGCACTGATGACCGCGTGGGCCGCCCGGGACATGGGCCAGGACGATGTCGAGGTGAGCGTCGTGACGCCGGAGTCCGCGCCGCTCGAGGTATTCGGCGTGGCCGGCTCGGCGGCGGTGCGCGCGGACCTCGACGAGGCGGGTGTGACGGTCGAGACCGATGCCTACGTCGAGCAGCAGGGTCGAGAGTTCGTGATGCAGCCGGGAGCGCGACCCCTCGAGGCAAGGCGCGTGGTGGCTCTGCCGCGCGCGGTCGGACCGGCTGTGCCGGGGCTGCCGGGGAACCGGACCGGCTTCATCCCGGTCGACCGCAACGGCCGGGTCAGCGGTGCCGAGCACGTATGGGCAGCCGGTGACGCGATCGCGTTCCCCGTCAAGCAGGGAGGCCTCGCCGCCCAGCAGGCGGATGCCGCGGCGGCCTCGATCGCGGCGAGTGCCGGCGCCGACGTGGAGCCGCAGCCGTTCCACCCGGTGCTGCGCGGAGTGCTCCTCACAGGACGTGGAGACAAGTGGCTACGCCACGACGTCGCGGGCGGCGGCGGAGAGGCGGAGAGCTCGAGGCGCGCGCTCTGGTGGCCGCCCACCAAGGTCGCCGGTCGCTACCTGTCCCCTTATCTGCAGACGCTCGAGAACGTCGAGGCGGTCGCCCAGGACGACCAGCCGAGGGGCCAGCCCGTCGAGCTCGATCTCGAACGCGATCTACCCGCGGCCGCCGACGCGCTTCGGCGGAAACCAGGTCGCGGCGACGACGCCTGAACGCCAGAGCGATCTGCCGCCGGGACAGCGACGCGGATCGGCCTTCGGCGATCGGGGCGCGGCGGGTTCGGTCAGCGGACGATCCGGAAGCTTTGGTTCTTCGGCACTGAGCGGTTCCTCGACGGGTGGGGCGCAGGTGCCGGAATCATCCCTTTCGGGTGAGGACCGTTGCCGGGTTGCCGCCGATGATCCGCCCGAATGACGGTCACTGAGCACGAAGCAACCCAGGTAACGCTTCACGACCTGCCCCGCGCGCGGCGTCTCATGATGCTCGAGTTCGGGTCGCGCGATGAGTTCGAGAATCCGAAGCTCGAGTACCGACGGCTGTTTTCCGAGCTGCTCGGCACCTTCATGCTCGTGCTGGTGGCTGCGGGGGGCGGCATCCTGCACGGCAAGGGGCAGATCAGCCTCACGGCGGCGGTCGTCGCGCCCGGCCTGATGGTCATGGCGATCATTCTCTTCATGGGGGCGGTATCCGGGGCGCATCTGAACCCGGCCGTGTCGCTCGCGTTCGCGGTCAGGGGCGACTTCCCGTGGCGGAGGGTGCCCGGCTACATCATCACCCAGCTGGTCGGCGCGACCCTGGCCTGCCTGTTCCTGCTCGCGGTGTTCGGAAATGTCCAGCATCTCGGCGCCACGTTGCCTGGGCCGGGATACCACGACTGGCAGGCGCTGCTGATGGAGATCGCGGTGACCGCGGTGCTTGTGAGCGTGATTCTCGGCACCGCTTCCGCCGCGCAGAACGTCGGAGCAATCGGCGCGTTCGGGGTCGGCGGCTACATCGCCCTGGCCGGTCTGTGGTCCGCGCCGGTCAGCGGCACCTCGATGAATCCAGCCCGCTCGTTCGGGCCGGCGCTGGTCAGCGGCGACTGGACCGCCTACTGGGTCTACGTCCTGGGCCCGCTCGCAGGTGCGGCGATCGCCATCGGCTGCGCCGTGATTCTCCGCGGCGCTGGCGGCGACCCGATCTCTCACGCGGCCGGTTCCGGCGTGCTCACAGAGGGCCGGCGAGCCGAGGCGACGGAGCTCTCACGGGAGATCGACAGCGGCACCACGCCTAGCTGATAAGAACGACGGCCACGGGTTCGACCAAGGGGAGGGGGTCACTTTTGGCTCTGTAGAGCCAAATGACCTAGACTGCTCGTCCCCGTGACTCTGATCCAGGCGACCAAGCGCCCGCGTCCCGAGCTCGCCGCGTTGTATCGCGAAGCGGGCTACTGGCGCGACCGAACGATCGGCGAGTACTTCGATTGGTGCGTCCGTGAGCACCCAACTCGCGTTGCCGTGGTGGAGGGGGGAGAGCGCTTGACGTTCGAGGCGCTCGGCGAGGAGGTCCGGACCCTTGCTCGGCTGCTCAGAGCCAGGGGCGTAGATCCCGGGGACGTGGTCTCGTTCCAGTTGCCGAACGGCATCGCGGCCGCCGTCGTGTTCTGGGCCACCATGAAGGTCGGGGCTATCTCCAACCCAATCGTGCCGATCTATCGGCAACACGAACTACGCCACATTCTCGGTCAAGCACGAACGAAGGTCGCGATCGTGCCGGAGTCGTTCCGCGGCCATGACTTCCGCGACATGTACGAGCGCCTCCGGTCTGAGCTACCCGCGCTCAGCGAAGTCCTGGTCGTGGGGGATGGGCAGCGGTGGCATCGGTCCGAGCCGGAGGCATCCGAGGACGTGCCGGTCGACCCCGATGACATTGCGCTGCTCATGTACACGTCGGGCACGACGGCGGTGCCGAAGGGCGTCCTCCACAGCCACAACACCTTCCTCTTCACCGCACATCTCCTCGCCGAGTTGTTCTCGCTCGACGAGCGAGACGTCTTCCTCAACGTCAGCCCCGTCACTCACATCACGGGGCTCCTGAACGGCGTCCTGCTGCCGGCGGTGGCGGCGGCGACGGTCATCCACGAACCAGTCTGGGATCCGATGCGGGCGCTCGCGACGATCGAGCGCGAGCAGGTGTCGCTGATGATGATCTCGACTCCTTTCCTGCGCGGTCTGACGGCGGCAGCCGTCGCCGAGGACGCTGACACCTCGTCGCTTCGCTACGTCGGGTGTGGCGGGGCGGATATGCCCGTCCAGCTCATGCGGACGGCTGCCACGGAGCTCTGTGTGGGGCTCGTGCGCGTCTACGGGGCTACCGAGAGCCCGATCGCGACGGCCACGAATCGCTGGGACCCGCCGGCAAAGCGCACGACAACCGACGGACGATGGATGCCGTCCTACGACGCGATGACGGTCGGCGAAGACGGCTCGGCCACGCCACGGGGCCAAGCCGGGGAGATCGTCTGGCGAAGCGCCGGCATGTTCCTCGGCTACCTCGACCCCGCGCTCAACGACGACGTGTTCACGGAGCACGGCCGTTTCCGGAGCGGGGATCTCGGCTTCGTCGACGACGACGGATATCTCGCGGTGGCCGGCCGGATCAAGGACATCATCAACCGATCGGGCGAGAAGATCAGCGCGCACGAGGTCGAGCAGCTGCTGAGCGAGCATCCGGCGATCGGCGAGGTCGCGGTGGTGGCTCAGCCCGACGCGACGACCGGTGAGCGGGCATGCGCGTATGTGGTCCTCAGGCAGGACGTGGCGCTGACCGTCGCCGACCTCGGGGAGTTCCTGCTCGGTCGTGAGGTGGCGAGACAGAAGGTCCCGGAGGACCTGGTGGTGATCGACGCGATGCCGAAGACCGTCAGCGGCAAGGTGCAGAAGCACGTGCTGCGTGAATGGGCGAAGGAGCGTGTGGTGGCGGCATGACCGACCTCGAACGGCTCACACCGCTCCGGATGGAGGTCCGAGAGTTCTTGACGCAGTGCCTCGCTGACGGTGTCTTCACTCCCTCGCTCGATGGGTGGATGAGCGGCGTGTCGAAGTCCTTCAGTCGCCTGCTTGCAGCCCGAGGGTGGGTCGGAATGACCATCCCGAAGCAGTACGGTGGCGCCGGGCGCTCCTATCTCGAACGGTTCGTCGTCGCTGAAGAACTGCTCGCTGCGGGCGCTCCCGTGGCGGCTCACTGGGCAAACGAGCGGCAGTTCGCGCCTCAGCTCCTGAGGATCGGCACGGAAGAACAGCGCCGGCGATTCCTGCCGGCGATCGCACGTGCGGAAGTCATGTTCTCGATCGGGCTCAGCGAACCGGACAGCGGCACCGACCTCGCCTCCGTGCGAACGCGCGCCGTTCGCAGCCGAAGGCGGGTGGCGGCTCAACGGGCAGAAGATCTGGAGTACCAACGCGCACCGAGCCGATTACCTGGTGGTGCTGTGTCGAACCAGCGACGCCGAGGATCGCCACGACGGTCTCAGCCAACTGCTCGTTCCGCTCGGGGCCGAGGGCGTCGAGGTGCGTCCGATCGTGGACATGACGGGGGAGGCCGACTTCTGTGAGGTCTTCTTCTCCGATGTGGACGTACCTGACGGCGACGTCATCGGTGAGGTTGGGGAGGGCTGGCGACAGGCCCTCGCGGAGCTCGATTACGAGCGGAGTGGACCCGACCGCTACATGAGCACCTTCCCGCTGATCGAGCGATTCGCCGCGACGGCAGACCTATCCGACCGTCAAGCGGCGGCGACACTCGGACGACTGATCGCCGAGATCGTGGCGCTCCGCAGCCTGTCGATCGGAGTGGTGCAGGCCAGCGAGGCGGGAATCGGGTTCGGCGTCGACGCCGCACTCGCCAAGGACGTCGGCACGACGTTCGAGCAGGACAGCCTCGAGCTCATTCGAGAGGCCGGCCCGCATGCCGACGAGGAATTGCGTCGCTACCTCGACGCCGCACGTGTGGCGTCGCCCGCGTACACCCTCCGAGGGGGCACGAACGAGATCCTCCGGACCATCACGGCAAGGAAGCTCCTCGGGTGGTAGGTCACGGGCAGATGCTCGCCCAGTCCGTTCGCGACGTCCTCGCCGCGAGATGTCCGGCCGAGGTGGTGATGGCGGCGGAGGCTCAAGGGGGCGCTCCCGAACTATGGGACTACGTGGAATCGCTGGGGTGGCCGCTGGCTTCGGTTCCGGAGGAGCAGGGTGGCACTGGAGCCTCGTTCGCGGATGCATGCGCGATCCTGCGCATCGCGGCGTATCACGCCGCACCCCTCCCCTTGGCAGAGACAGGCTTGCTGGCCGGATGGGTTCTTTCCTGCTGCGGTATCGACGTGCCGCGAGGCCCGCTCACGGTGGCACCGGTCCGCCTTGATGAGACGCTCCGTCTGCGGGAGTCGGGCGGTGGTCATGAGCTGAGCGGCCGGGCGACAGGTATCCCGTGGGCGTCGGTGTCCTCGGCGATCGTCGCGTTGGCTACCGATGGGAGCGGCCAGACCTTCGTGCGCGTGGTGCCTCCTTCTGCGACGCGCATGACACCCGGCAAGAATCTCGCCGGTGAGCCCTGCGGCGATGTGGATTTCGAACCCCTGGGTGGCGGCGAGGTCGTGGCGGCTCCGGAGGTCGTGACGCTCGAGGGGGTGTTCGCGCCGCGGGGCCTTGGCGCGTGCGGTGGCGATGCTCGGCGCCCTCGAGCGTGTGCGAGACATGTCGCTGGATTACGCGAGAGACCGCCAGCAATTTGGTCGGCCCATCGGTCGGTTCCAGGCGGTGTCTCACCATCTCGCCATCATCGCCAGCGAGGTCGCGTTGGCACGTGTCGCTGTCGAGTCGGCGATCGATGCAACCCGAGACGATGAGCCGGCGCCGCTCGTCGAGGTCGCGGTCGCAAAGGTCATCTGCGGCCGGGCGGCTCGGATCGTGCCGATGCGAGCCCACCAGGTCCACGGCGCGATCGGATTCACCCAGGAGTACTCGCTCCAGCTGTTCACGCGGCGCCTCTGGGCGTGGCGCGACGAGTTCGGATCGGAATTTCACTGGGCGCGCGCGCTCGCGGAGAGAGCAGCGGAAGACGGCTTCTGGGGCGTGATATCCGCGACACAGCCCCCCACCCCCGACAGAGGAGATACATGAAGACACTGAGCAAGTGGATCTCGGGAGCGTCGTTCCACATCGGCATGTCGGTGCCGGATATCGAAGTCGCCCGCCAGTTCTACGTCGGATTGCTCGGCTTCGAAGAGGTGTGGGCCAAGACCGACATCGACATGGCGGCTGTCACCGGCATCCCCGGGCTGCGGGAGAAGACGCTCGTCCAGTTGCTGGTGCCCGGCGGCAGCCGGATCGAGCTCCAGGAATTCGACCCGCCGGGACGCATCGCCGAGCGGCCGATCACGGACTCGGGCTTGAACCATCTGTCGTTCGGAGTGGAGGACATCTACGCCGAATACGAACGTCTCAAGGCCGCCGGCGTCAAGTTCAACAGCGAGGTGCTCGATCTGGACTTCGGCCCGGGCGAGATCCTCACCGGCTGGTCGGTCGTCTACTTCGAGGATCCGTGGGGGATGACGCTCGAGTTGCTGGGACCGACCCCTGGATTCGACGACGCCGGCGACGACGACGAGAGGCGACCCGGGTAGGAGGGCCGTTTGGCGTTCGTCGACAACGACGGAGTCCGCATCTACTGCGAAGTCGTCGGCAGCGGGCCCGCCGTGCTGTTCACCCACGGCTTCGCAGCCACGTCGGCGATGTTCGCGCCCCAGCGGGATGCCTTGGCTGCCACTCACACCGTGGTCACATGGGACATGCGCGGGCACGGCAAGAGCGACTATCCGGCGGACCAAGACGCTTATTCACAGGCCCGGGTCCTGGGTGACATGCGCGCGTTGCTCGACCGACACGACATCGAGCGCGCCGTGCTCGTCGGCCATTCCGTCGGTGGCTACCTGACCCTTCGGTTTCGCCTTTTCAACCCAGACCGGGTGAACGGCCTGGTGCTCATCGGGACGGCGCCGGGCTTCCGGCGCGACGATCGCCGCGCCGAGTGGAATCGCTACTGCGAGCGACGTGCCGTGGAGCTCGACCAGCGGGGTCTGGACGTGCTCAGTCGCAGCCCTGAGGTTCTCGCCGCGAAGCACCGGGATGCGAAGGGGCTCGCCCATGCAGCGCAGGGGTTCCTGGCCCAGAGCGACTCGGCGGTCATCGACTCGCTCTCGGCTATCGATGTACCCACGCTGCTTGTGGCCGGCGCTCAGGATGTCGTCGACGGCTACGACTACGTTGCTCCCACGCGGTACATGGCCGGGAAGATTCCAGACGCGCAATTCGTCTGCTTCGAACATTCTGCCCACGCGCCGGGGTTGACCGAGCCCGATGCGTTCAACGCGCGGCTCCAGGCCTTCCTCCAGGGCGTCGAGCGATAGTCGCCCGATAGAGGGCCCCGCGAAGGTTAAAGTCGCGCGCGACTCCAGTTGCGTTCGGCAGGCGCAACCGCGTAAGGTCAATCGCTCACGGACGGCTCGGAGGATCGGCATGGAAATAAGCGGGAAGACCGTGTGGACGGAGCTGACCGAGATCGTCGCTCCCGAACATACGGCGCTGGTCGTGATCGACATGCAGAACGACTGCTGCCATGAGCGGGGCGCCTTTGCCGAGCAGGGAGCCGACATCTCCACCTACCCGGCGGCGATCGAGCGCCAGCGAGTGGCGATCGATGCCGCCCGCGCAGCCGGGATCCTCGTCGCCTTCGTGCGGGCCACGACACTTCCCAGAGGTCTGAGCTCGTCGCCCGCTCAGCTTTTCTTCGAGTACCGCATCAAACAGAGCTATGCGCATCCTCTCGAGGAGTTCGAGTTTTGCGTGCCGGGAACCTGGGGTCATGAGGTCGTCGACGCGCTCGGATGTCGACCAGATGACTACACCGTCGACAAGCACCGCTCGAGCGCGTTCGTCGGCACCGATCTCGATCTCGTGCTCCGCAGCAACGACATCAAGACCCTCGTGCTCATGGGCTGCACAACCGAGGGCTGCGTCGATTCCACCGTGCGCGACGCGGGCTTCCTCGAGTACTACACGGTTGTACCCCGCGACGCTGTCGCGAGTGATAACCAAGTCCTGCACGAGGCGGCGATGGTGATCTTGAACGCCTACCGCGCCGTGGTGACGGACACAGACGAGCTTGCGCTCATCTGGCGTGAAAGCGAGCGGGGATGAGCGACGGGCGCACCAAGCCACGCTACCTGTCGTGCCAAGGTGAGCTCGTCGCATACGACGACGCCAATGTCCACGTCCTGTCGACTGCGTTCAAGTACGCCGCCACGGTCTACGAGGGGATCCGGGCGTACTGGTCGGAGGCCCTGCAGGAGCTCGCGATCTTCCGGCTTCGCGAGCATCTCGAGCGACTCGAGCAGTCCGCCTCTCTGTCTGGCATGTCGCTCCCCGAGTCGGTCGAGGAGATGGAACGGCGGCTGGTCGAGCTGATCCGGGCGAACGAGCTGCGTGAGGACCTGCACATCCGGATCATCGCCTACGTAGCCGCCGACGACGGGCTCCTCGACTCGGTCGATCCGGTCGAGTTGGTGTACGCGACGATGCCGATGGGACGCTATCCGGAAAAGGCCGGGGCGGAGGAGGCGGTGCACGTGGGCATCAGCCACTGGCAGCGCCTATCGGATGCTGCGATGCCGCCGCGGGTCAAGACGAGCGGGAACTACGTGAACAGCCGTTTGGCGTTGATCCAAGCGCGTCGCGCGGGATTCGACGACGCGCTGCTCACCGACCGCGACGGGCGGCTGACCGAAGGGCCCGGTTACAACGTGTTCGTGGTACGCAACGGAGTCCTGCTCACGCCGCCCGTGACACAGGGGATCCTCGAGGGCGTCACACGCGACACGATCATGCGGCTTGCGGGTGAGGTGCACGACATCGAAGTCGCCGAGCGCCTGATCGACAAGACCGAGGCGATGATCGCGGATGAGGCGTTCTTCTGCGGCAGCGGCAAGGAGGTGCGGCCGATCGCCTCCGTCGATCATCATCCGCTCCGGGTCGAGGCGCCGGGCCCGATCACCCGCGCGCTGAGCGAGACGTACTTCTCGGTCGTGAGGGGCGAGCGCCCGGAGTACGGGAATTGGTTGCTCCCCGTGTGGGGCACAGAAGCGCGCGAGGCCCCGGCCGAGCCCGCCAGGAGAGCCGAATGACATTCGATTCGCAGTTCTTTCGAACCGATGACATCCCTGTCCCCGGGCCGGCGCGCGAGCTCGTGGGCTACGGCGAGTTCCCCCCAAAGGTCGAGTGGGAGGGAGGCGCGAAGGTGGCGGTCCAGATCGTCATCAACTACGAGGAAGGCTCAGAGAAGAGCTTCGCGATGGGCGACAACGTGAACGACATCCTGTACGAGCTTCCACTGTCGCTCGAGGGCCAGCGCGACCTCGCGGTCGAGTCGATGTACGAATACGGCACGCGGGCCGGCATCTGGCGGATGCTGCGAGTCTTCGACGACGCCGGCGTTCCGGTCACGTGGTTCGCCGCGGCGGTTGCGTTGGAGCGCAATCCCGCCGCGGCCGAGAAGCTTGTGCGTCGCGGCGATGAGGCTGCCTCACACGGCTTCCGCTGGAGCAACCACTTCGAGATGACGCGCGACGAAGAACGCGAGGCGATCCGGCGAGCGGTCCTATCGATCGAGCGTACGACCGGGAGCCGGCCACTCGGGTGGTATTGCCGCGAGATGAGCGTCAACACGCGCGAGCTGCTGGTCGAGGAGGGCGGGTTCGTCTACGACTCGGACTGTTACAGCGACGATCTGCCGTATTGGACCGTCGTGGGCAAACGGCCGCATCTCGTGGTTCCGTACGGCCTGGTGGTCAACGACGGGCGTTACGTCTTGCCCCAGGGATTCGGCAGCCCGGAGCACTTCTTCGAGACAGCCAAGGCGCACCTCGATCGGCTGCGCAACGACGGCGATGATGTCCCACGCATGATGTCCGTGGGCCTCCATTCGCGGATCGCGGGTAACCCGGCGCGCTCAGACGCGCTCGCACGTTTCATCGACTATGGGCAATCGCTCGGTGACGTCTGGTTCGCCCGCCGGATCGACATCGCACGAACCTTCATTGAGCAACAGCCGGCCGAGAAGTGGGTGTCAGTCTGAAAATCGCGTTGCGAGTTCTCGAACCGAGCTGAGAACGGCTGACGTACGATCCGGGCGTTGGACTCAACCGCCAGGGTTGTCGGCCGGGATGCCGAGCTCGCGCAGCTCGAGGGCTTCATCGCGGGCCTCGCCGGGGGGTCCGCCGCGGCAGTGCTGCGCGGGGAGCCCGGGATCGGTAAGACGACGATCTGGGAGGAGGGCGTGTCGCGAGCGCGCGCTGCGGGCGCGACGGTGCTGACAGCGCGCCCGGTGGAGGCCGAGGCGGGCCTGTCGTTTGCCGCGCTGGGCGATCTGCTGGCGCCGCTGGGCGATCGGGCGCTGGCGGCGCTCCCGGCGCCCCAGCGCGAGGCGCTCGCCGCCGCGTTGGTCGAGGTGCCCGCCCCGGCCGAGGGGATCGACGAACGGGCGGTGTGCGCGGCCGTCCTCTCGTTGGTGAGGAACGTGTCGCGCGAGCGCCCGCTCCTCGTCGCGGTCGATGACGCCCACTGGCTCGATTCGCCCAGCGAACGCGTGCTCGGTTTCGTCCTCAGGCGCCTGACGGCCGAACGCTCGCGGTTCCTGTTCACGCTGAGGTCGAGCGCATCCACCGGCCTCGCGTCGTTCGCGCAAACCGCGATCGAGGTCGGGCCCGTGACGGTTGCGGCGCTGCACGAGCTGATCAAGCTGCACACCGGCCGCACCTTCCCTCGACCGCTGCTCGTGCAGATCGCCCGCGTGAGCGGGGGCAATCCGTTCTACGCGCTCGAGATCGCTCGCGAGCTCGGGCGCCGGGCGCCGGTGGATGGACAGGTGCCGATCTCGGCCGGCGTCACCGCGCTCGTGGAGGCGCGCATCGACCGCCTCCCCGCGCGCACGCGCCGCGCGCTGCTCACGGCGTCGGCGCTGGCCCAGCCCACGGTTGAGCTGATCGACTCCGAACTCCTCGCGCCGGCCGAGGAGGCGGGCATGGTGCGCATCGACGCCGGCAGGATCCAGTTCGCGCACCCGATCTTCGCCTCGGTTGTTTACGGCCGGGCGAGCGACGCCGCGCGCCGCGGTATCCACCGCAACCTCGCCTCGCTGGTGCGCGAGCAGGAGGAGCGTGCCCGCCACTTGGCGCTCGGAGCCGCGCGTCCGGACGAGGGGATCGCGGGCGAGCTCGACGCGGCGGCCAAACTGGCGGGCTCCCGAGGCGCGTCGGATGCGGCCGCCGAGCTGATGGAGCTGGCTTTGCGTCTCACGCCGGCCGGCTACGGCAGGCGCCGGGTGGAGCGGCTGGTGGCGGCGTCGCGACTGCACTTCGACGCCGGCGATCTGGGCCGCGCCCAGTCGCTGCTCGAGACCGCGGTGGACGAGGCGCCGTCGGGGACTCTGCGCGCGGAGGCTCTGGAGGTGCTGGGGCAGATCCACAGCCGCCGCAGCAGCTTCCCACGCATGGCCGAGTTCGCCGCCCAGGCGCTTGATGCTGCCGGCGACAACCAGCACCTCCGTGCCGAGATCCATCTCGACCTCGCATTTTGCCGCGCGAGCATGGGCGACTTCCCCGGCGCCGTCCCCCATGCCCGCGCCGCGGTCGAGGGCGCCGAGCGCGCCGGCTCGGGCGCGCTCCTCGCGGACTCGCTGTCGGTGCTCTCGATGGCGGAGTTCCTCAGCGGCTGGGGGTTCTCGGAGGAGCGAATGGCCACCGCGCTTGCGCGGGAGGATCCGCATCGCGCCCGCCCGCTGTTCACCCAGCCGTCTCTCGTCCAGGGGCTGTTGCTCTTGTGGACGGGGAGATGCGATCGATCCATCGAGGTGCTCGACGCGCTCCGCACGCGGATGACCGAGCTGGGGCAGGAGAGCGGGCTGCCGATCGTGGGGATCTACCTCGTCTGGGCATGCGTGTGGCAGGGCGACTTTGCCGCGGCCAAGCGGTACGGGGACGAGGCGCGCCAGATGGCCGCGCTGCTCGACGATCTGATGTCCACGGCGATTGCGCTCAGCGCCAGTGCGCTGGCTCGCGCGCACGTGGGCGAGGTGGAGGAGGCGCGCGCCGAGGCGCGCGAAGCGCTGCAGGCCTTCGAACGCCTCGAGTGGATCCCCGGGACGATCTGGCCGCTGTGGGCGCTCGGCTTCCTGGAGCTGTCGCTCGGCGATCCGGCGGCGGTGCACGCTGTGCTGGGTCCGCTCGCCGAGATGCTGACCACGATGGGTCTGGGCGATCCCGTCCTCGGCATCTTCCTCCCGGACGAGATCGAGGCGCTGGTGTCGCTCGGCGAGCTGGAGCGGGCGGAGCGGCTCGTGGAGCCGATCGAGCAGCGTGGCCGGGAGCTGGACCGGCCCTGGGCGCTGGCCGTGGCGGCGCGAAGCCGCGGACTGATCGCCGCCGCGCGCGGCGACCTCAGCGCAGCCGTCGCATCGATCGGCGAGGCGCTGGCCCAGCTCGACCGCGCCGATCTGCCGTTCGAGCGCGGGCGCACGCTGCTGGTGCTCGGTCAGCTGCGCCGCCGCGGCAAGCAGCGGGCTCAGGCAAGAGGTGCGCTGACGGCGGCGCTCGCTCTCTTCGAGGAGATGGGAGCGCCGCTCTGGGCGGACAAGGCGAGGGCGGAGCTGGCTCGCGTGGGCCGCAGGACCGCAGAGTCCGACGAGCTGACCGCCACGGAGCGCACGCTCGCCGAGCTGGCTGCCGCAGGACTGACGAACCGCGAGGTGGCGGAGCGCGCGTTCGTCACGGTCAAGACCGTCGAGGCGAACCTCACGCGCGTGTATCGCAAGCTGGGCGTGCGCTCGCGAACGGCGCTCGCGCGCGCCCTGCCCGGCGCGGCTGGACGAATAGGGTTTTCCCGCTTTCGCGCGCCGGCCCTCGCCGTCTACGTTGCCGGGGATGGCCGCGGCCGAGTACGTGACCGAGTGCTTCTGGCCGGGCGTCCGCGAGAGCGATCTGCGGGCGCTGGACGACCGCGTGCACGCCCACGCGGCCGGGCAGCCGGTCCGCTACCTCGGCTCGCTCCTCATGCGCGAGGACGAGGTCGTGCTGTGCATGTTCGAGGGCGACGCGGAGGCGGTGCGCCGCGTGGCCGAGCAGGCGGCCATCCCGTTCGAGCGCATCCTCGCGACCGCCCAGTCGCCGTGGCCGCTCGCCGACAGCCCCAGCCAAAGGAGATCCACGATGAGCCGTCGTCCGCACCTTGTCCTCGGGGGCGTGGCCCTCGCCATGGCGATCACGCTCGCGACCGCCGGCGCGGCGTCGGCCGCGAAGGCCGTGAAGGCGAAGTGGAACCGGATCGACGGCCCCACCGGCGCCGGCAGCGAGATCGGCCTCGTGCGCGGCGCCGACGGCGTGCTGCACGCGGTCTGGATCAGCGGTACGACCCCGTCGACGATCTCCGACACGAGGATCTCGGCCGCGGGCCGTCCCGCGGGCACCTCCACGATCGCCACCGGGTGGGACGGCAACGGCGGCATCGCGGGGCTGATGATGCCCGACCAGACGCTGCGGCTGTTCGTCACGGGCGGCCATACGCCGAACCTGCCGACCGCGCAGACGGGCGTGAACAGCTTCACCGCACCGGCGAGCGGATCGCCCTGGACGCTGGACGCGGGACGCGTGTGGGGCGGCACGATCGCCTACGACTCGGGCACCCTGGGCGCGACTCTCACGAACGACGGCCAGCCGGTGACCGCCTGGAGCGGCGCGGGCGTCGGCACCGTGCACGTCGGCCTCGATCCGAACACTCCGAACGGCTCCTACGGCAGCTGACCTGGGGGCGTCATGGCTCGCCACCGACCACGTCAGCGGCGCGGTGGTCCTGGCGGCTCCGACGGTCGCGGGCTCCGGCGGGGCCTTCGTGCAGCAGGTGCTGCCGGGCGCGGGCACGAGTCAGATTCTCCCCAGCATCGCCAACGGGCAGGCGTCGGGGCTGGCGGGACGGATCGGAGCGGGCGGCGTCTACGTGGCCTGGACCGACGGCAAGACCATCAAGCTGACCCACGGTGGGCGGCGGCACGCGCACGCTCGCGCGCGGTCCGTTCAGCTTCGCGAAGGTGTTCGCGGCTCCCGGCGGTCGCCTCTGGCTCGCCTGGGGCGATACGAACGATGGCCTCTACGTCACGCGCTCGAACGCCGCGGGGACCAAGTTCGAGACGGTTCAGCACCTGAAGCTTGCCTCGGGCGACGTCGCCGGCCTCGCCAACGAGAACGGCAATGGCTCGGCGGGCCCGCTCGACTTCTTCGCCCTGTTCCAGATCGGTGGCTCTGATCGCGGCTACTGGCAGACGCACGTCTTCCCCAAGCTGTCGATCGGCAGGTCGGCCGGCAAGAGCCAAGCGCGGCAAGCGCAGCGTGACGATCACGGTCACCGACGCGGGCGATCCGGTCAGCGGCGCCTCGGTGAAGCTCGGCTCGAAGAAGGGTAAGACCGGCGCGAACGGACGCGTGACGTTCTCGCTCCGACCCGGCTCGTACAAGGAGAAGGCGAGCGCCTTGGGATACGCCGGAGTGTCGGGGCGTGTGAAGGTGAAGGCGTAGGACCGCGCTGCGGCGGCATGCCACCTTCCCGAACGCTGTCGCCACCGTCTGCCTATTGCCGGCGGCGGACTTGGCTCTACAGATCGGTGTTGCCGACTGGCGTCGGTTCGGATCTTTCCCGCGAATTGGGTCTGATTACGCCTGGTTCTGCCACTCAATTGCCACTGGCGAACCCTGACGTCGCTCTTGCGCTTGTCGGCGCGCGCTGCCTTCGCTCGCGCTAGCGCTCCGAGCCGCCCCAGGTCCGTGAGAGGGGTGAGGTCGGAGCGCAGTTGGTGGTACGAAGGTCTAGCGCGATGGCGTCTTGTGGCCGGCGGCACGGAGGGCGATAGCGGCAACGGGCGCAGCGCCCGCGAGAAGGGGTTCGACTGCCGCTCTTCTCACGGGCCGGCCGGTCCGTGCGGCAGCCCCTCCCAATCGAGCGACTCGAAGAACACGACCAGGCCGAGGACCGTGGCGGTCGCGCCGGCAGCGATCATCAACACGACACCGCTGCGGGCCGCCCACGCCGGGAGCTGGCTGAGCACGACTCCATGCAGCAGGACGGGCAGCTTGCTCGCGCCGGCTGCCAGAGCCAGCAGGCCTAGCGCGCCCCCGGCGATCGCGCGTGAGTCGCGCCCGCCCCGGGCGAGGAAGGCAAAGCCGACGAGCGCGAAGGCCGCCTCGTTCCCCGCCTCGAGCCACGTTCCCGCCGAGGCGTTGGGATCGAAGGCGAAGGTCGCCATCGTCACGAGCATCGCCACAGCCGCCAGCGCTCCGAAGGCGACGCTCGCGGTTCTGACCGGCGAAGAAGGCCGGCGGAGCAGCAGGAGGATCGCGCATGCGGCGAACGGGACGGCAAGCGCGAGCCACGGCCAGGGCGCAGGCCGCTTCACGCGCCAGACCTCTCCGGCGAGCTGGGCGTGGCGCCCGTCCACCGTCAGGGGGAGGGCCCAGCGCCGGCGCGCCAACCACGGGGCGAGCTCGCGGACGCGGACGTCGTGCCAGACGACCGCCGGCCGGTTCGAGATGAGACGCCATCCGGATCCGGACCCGTTGCGCAGGAGGCCGGCCGCCGCCGCCGTTGGCGATTCCGTGCTCACCTCAGCCCCCGCGGGCCCGAGACGGAGGAACGGCTCGCCGATGTAGCCCGGGACCGTGACGGTGTGGCCGTGGCGGGCGGTGAGTCCCAGCGCGAGATCGCTCGGGTACACGCGGACCGCGACCGCGCTACGTAGCGGCGGCGTCAGCGGAGCGACGTCGGCGCGGTAGTCGAGCGCGACGACACCGGTGCGCAGATGGGCAGCGGCGGCCGATGGGGTGGCGAGCAGCGCGAGCGCCGCGATCGCGGCGACGTGTCCCGCCCGAGTCTCGAGCCGGCCCGGCATGGGTCCTCGCGGCCGAGTCTCGCACGGGCCGTCGTCTGGGTGCTGTCTAGCGCCTCAACTTCAGCGTGCGCGCCAGCGTCTGCTGCTGCCCGTCCTTGCTCTTCACCGACAGCCGCAGCGTGAGCGTGCCGGAGTGGAAGCGGCGCACGATGCGGCGAGCCTTGCGGGTCAGCTTCAGCTTGAAGGTGCGGCTGCCGGCCTTCGAGAGCGACCCCTTCAGCTGCCCGAGCTTCACGCCGCCCCGGCCCACGAGGTTGAGCCTCACGCTGCATGCCTGGGAGCAGTGGACTCGGACGGCGAGTCCCTTGCTCACCAGGCTGTGGACGCGGACCGTCCGGAGCGTCTTGAACGCCGCGGTGAGCGACGGGACGACCCTGGCCTGGACCGGAGGGGGCGGCGGTGGGCCCGCAACGATCGACCGCGGTCGCCTCGGAGTCCTGCGGGGTGCCCTGCTCGCTGCTGCCGATGAACGTGCCGGTGACCCGGGCACGCAGCGTGTGGCCGATGTCGGCTGCGGTCGGCACGTAGTTCTGGGCGGTGGCGCCGGGGATGTCCTGGCAGGCCCAGCCGGTCGGGTCGCAGCGGCGCCACTGGTAGCCGAACTCGTTCGCCATCCGCTCGAGCCAGGAGCCCGCGACGCTCGACAGGACGCTGCCGGTCTGCGGCGGCGCCGCTGACCACCGGTCGGACCGTCTCGGCGGGAAGGCACTTCTGCGCGTTGGGAGGCCCGCGTAGTAGCCGTTCCAGAGCGGCGTGTCGCCGGTGACGGACACGGTCGGCGTGCTCGCCGTCGCGTTGATGCGCAGGACGGTCGCCCAGGTGTGCTGCGCGGGCCCCATGTCGGCGAGGCGGCAGTCGGCGTTCACCCACTGGACGAACTCGTAGGTGCCGTTCAGGCCGGTGACGTCGATGTACTGGCCGTCGCGGGACGGGTCGTAGATGTCGCTGAAGCCGGCGTTGATCGTCTCGGAGACCGACAGCGCGCTCGGGTTCTTCTGCTGGCAGTTGGTGGGGTTGATCTGCGCGCTCTGGACGAGGCAGAAGCCCGTCTTCTGGTCGCGCGCGACCTCGGTCAGCGAGGGATCGTGCGTGCGCAGGTCGTAGCGGTCGAGCGCGAGGTAGTGCCAGTGCTGATGGGTGGGGTCGAAGTTGTATTGGAGCGCTCCGACCACGCCGCTCACGCCGGCCTGGAAGGCGTCCATCGTGTTGACGCTCGTGTCCTTGCGGGAGCCGGTGATCGTCAGCGGCCCGCCGTCGGAGAGGACGTCGATCTCGGCCGGGAACTGGAGTTGGACCTGGCTGCCGACCTTCACGACGGTGAAGCCGCCGTCCCAGGTGGGCGCCGGGGCCTGCTTGATGTCGGGCAGCGCGGCGGCGGCGCGGCCGGCGAACACGAGCGCCGCAGAGACGCGACGACGGCGACGACGAAGCGCGACCTGCGCACGGCTATGGAGGGCATTGGAAGGGTGGAGGGTCGGGGCCGGCGGACGGAGGCACCGAGGAGGGGTAGGCCTCACATGCAATCCAGCCTGGCATCGAAAGCCGTTTCAGGCAAACGCTTCTTAACCTGGGACAAGGTCGAGGACCTGGACGGGATCTTCGGCGAGGGTGGCTGGTGGTCCATCCGCAGCCGCTGTGGCCGTCGGCGCAGTGCTCGCGGTCCTCGTACGGGGCGGCCACGCGATCGTCGCTCTCGCCGCCCGGAGGCGCCGCAGGCGACCCACCAGGGCGCTCGCCAGTCTCCTCGCACGCCGCCCGAGTCCCATCTTCCTCGTCCGGCGAGCCCGCTCGCCGCATTCGCGCCGAGCCGCGCGCCGCCGTTCGCCTGCTTGATCGAGTAGCGGCGCGACTCGCGCGCCGTGTTCGGCGAACGACGGAAGGTGTCGAAAAGCGGATGATGGGACTCGAAC
>CAVRZB010000013.1:0-237423 GCA_963725515.1 uncultured Solirubrobacteraceae bacterium
ACGGCGCTCGCCAGTGGCGCGATGACGAGGAACGCGAGGAGCGGGCTGACAACGCGTCGGTAGCTCCGGAGTTTTTTGACCGGCGCTAATGTGGTCCCCGCCGTGGCGCTACTAGAGCAGCTTCCACCGCTCGTCGTGATGGCGAGCCCTCCTTGCCCTTTTCGGTGGGCACGTCGACCGGGTAGGGTAGTCCCGGCCCGCCGGGATACACGAGGCCCAGACCTGCGAGCACGGACCGGTAGTAGAGGCCGTACCCGCCCAGGGGCTCCTTGATGTAGTACGTCGTGGTGTCGAAGGTCGGCGGCTCGTGAGCGGCGATCGATGACGTCTTCCGCGACCCGGTGACGCCCCGGGTCAGGTCGTGCTCCTCTCGATCGCAGAGATGCATGGCGATCGAGTAGATGAAGTCGCGCGGGCGGAAGAACTGAATCCACGCACGCGGGCTCCTCGGAAGGTCACGCCGCCAGAACTCGTCGAGCAGGAAGGCGTAGAAGCTGTGGTACCGCGGATGGACGGTGAGGACGTTGATCGTCGGGGACAGCATCGGGAAGGATCTGATCCGACGAGACGCTCGCGAGCCCGAGGTGGTCCTCGCCGCCGGTCGCGGCGTACATGTGCGCGATCCAGCGAGGATGTGGCTCGCGGGGAAGCTCAACGGTGGGATCGATCATCAGCTGTTCCGGATTGTTTCGCGGTCAATGGCGACCTGGCGGTGCGATTCTGACCGGTTCCGGAGGGTCGTGGCGTAATTGGCGCCTCGGAACGGTGACGCTGGGGCGCTGAGCACCGCTGGCGGCCCGGCCGAGCTGGCCGGGCTCGCGGGCCAGTGCGTAACGATGGCGATCAGCTGCCCCACACTTTCGTCTAGGCCGAACTAGCCGTTCGTCGCTGTCCGGGATGAGCCCCGCGACCTAGCATCGCATGGATGCTCCAGACGAGGCTGCGGCGTGACGATCGTCGGGATCGGAGCCCCGTGGCGCATCGGACATCTCAAGTCGCGGTCACGGCGAGAGACGACCCGCGGCTCATCTTGCGCTCCGAGGGGGCGGCGATGTTCGTGCTCGTCAGCGGAGTCGCGCTGCTCCTCGCTTTCAACTACCTCCGGGTCCTGCAGGCCGATGGCTACAAGGCGCTCTACGACGGGCGCTGGATCGCTCTGCACGGCGTCCCTCATATGGAGGCGCTCACCGCGGGCGCGGGCGGTCGCCAGTGGGTCGATCAGGCGGATCAGCCCGAGCTGTTCTCGTATGAGACGTGGCGGCTCGGAGGCTATGCGCTGCTGGCGATCGTCTCCGGAGCCTCGATCGCTGCCGCTTACGCAATCCTCGCCGCCGCCATGCGGAGACGGGGTGCCTCGATCGTCGCGGCGATCTGCTTCAGCGTGCTGGCCGCCCTGTCGCTCGTCGGCTGGTCGTTCGTCCGAGCGCAGAACTTCGCCCTGCCGTTGTTCGCTCTGGTGCTGGTGCTCTGCCTCTACGACGCCGAGCACTCGCGCCTCCAGCGCCGGGTGATTCTCTTGGTGCCGCTCCTGGTGCTGTGGGCCAACGTCCACGGCTCGGTCCTGCTCGGAGCCTGCCTGTCGTGCCTGTACGCCCTGTATCGCGCCGCGAGGATGGGGCGCGAGCGAGCATGGCGCGACGCCGGCACGTATGTCGGGCTGGCCGCTGATCGTCGCCACCGCCGCTGGCGACCCGTACGGAGTGCACATCCTCCGCTTCGCGCCGAGTTCGTGGGGAACAAGGCAATGCGCGCAGCCGCCACCGAGTGGGATCCGCCGGCGATCGGCTCGATGGCCATGCTCAGCTCTACCTCCCACTGCTGGTGGTGCTCGGCGTGCTGATCCGAAGCTGGCGCCGGCGGGCGAGACCATCCGCGGTGCCGATCGGCTTCGTCGCGATCACCGCGGTGTCGGCTTCGCTGGAGAGCGGAAGCATCGTCTGGGCTTCGATGGCCGCCGCCGTGCTGCTCGCCGACAGCTCCCGCGACTGGCTTCCGACGCGGGCGCCGAGCCCGCGCTTCCTGGGGATGATTACGGCGTCCGGACTGCTGCTGACCTTCTCCATGTTCGGCCTCATGGCGATGCGCAGCGACCGCCAGTACGAGTCCCAGATCGCGATCCGCCCACTCGATGCCGCTGCGATATACGCCTCCGCGCATCCGTGCGCCGCGATCCTCGCCGATAACTGGGATTCCTCGGCGATGCTGTGGCACTTCCCGGACCTGGCGGGACGGATCGGGTTCGACGCCCGGCTCGAGCAGTATGCGCCCGCCGCGCTGGCCGACTGGGTCCGATACGAGGTTGCGCTGTCCCCGCGGTGGCCGCAGATCGCCGGCGCTTACCAGCTCCTGATCGGCAACGCCACGTTCACGCCGGCGCTGACGCACCGCCTCGCCACCCTCCCGAACGCGTATGTGCTCGCCCGGAGCCAACAGGGGATCGCCGCCGTGCACGCAGGCCGCGGAGTCTGCAGCCGGGCTTGAGGGCAGCCCACCCTCGAACACCCCTCAAGAACATCACCGTGGAGACGTTCAGCCATGTCCTTCGCGCCCGAGGCATCTGCGCCTCCGATGGCCGTGATCGTTGGCACAGCGGCTAGAAGGGGCAGCTCGCAAGTCGGGTGGGCATCGGCCTAGAAGGCGCCAACCAACGAACCGAACGGCGTTGGCGGCAGCCGTCACCGCCGGGGCGTTCGCCTGCATCTACTCGGCTGCCACTGGCCCGCCCAAAGCTCATCTCTGGGCGCTGCGGCACACCGATGCCCGAGCGTGTCGGGCTCGCGCCGGCGGCTCGTCGGCGTTCCCGTTGGCGGGTGCGATCGTGCGCTGCGGCCCGGCCGCAGCTGGATCCTCGCGATCGCAATGTCGCCCCTCGATCGCGCGAGGCGAGTCAGCGCAAGGGGGAAAGCGATCGTGCGGCCTGGGCAGGCGGAACCCGAGACTGGACGAGGTGAGTCGTCCTGGGCGCGGACCGCGCTGTCAGTTGCACATGCGAGGGAGCAGTCGAGCGCCGGCCGCCGCACAACTCCTTATCGCGTGGCATGAGCCGTGCGACGTGTGTCGGCTATTGGATCATGAGCGCGCGTGCTTGAACGGGGCCTTGTTTCAGGCGGGGTCGGTGTAGCCGCCGGGGCTATCGGGCGTGGCGCGGAAGTCCGCGGACGATCGGGGCTCGCCTCGCCCAACGCGCGACGCACGCCGTCAGCATCGAGATCTGTCGCGTATACGGGTGTCCCCGGCTGCTGGCGCCAGGACTCCTCCAGGCTTCCGCCATCGACGGCATCAAAGCCCAATTCCTCGACCAGCTGCGTGACCGTCGCCTTCGCAGGTTGATCGCCCGCGACAGGAAGCGCAATCCGATCACGCGACCCGTGCGGCCGACCGTGATCGCGCAAGTGCTGCGCGTAGATGTTGTTGAACGCCTTTACGACCGAACGCCCGATCTGCTGCGATACCCACACGCTCTCGGGAGTGCCCGCTTCGATCTCGTCGATTCGACCGTCCCGCTGCCGCGGGTAGTAGTTCCCCGTGTCGATCACCACCACCTCGTCGCCCACGCCGTCGAACAAGTCGCCAGGGAGCTGGGAAACCTTCTTCTCAGGAACCGTGACCACGACCACGTCCTTGCCTCGCGCGGCCTCACGCGCGCTGACAGCCGTCGCGCCCGTCTCCGCCGCGACCTCGTGCAGGGTCTCCGGCCCCCGCGAGTTCGCGATCGAGACCTCGTGACCCAACTCCGTGAAGCGGCGCGCCAGCGCACCGCCGATGTTTCCCGCACCGATGATCCCGACCTTCATTGCTCGCTCCTCGCTCGTTGGCTCTGCCCACGATGCTACGAAGATGATCGCGCGCATCACGACCAAGGACCCGTTCGCGACCAACCCGGAACACGCGACTGCGATTAGCGTGAACGCCGGACCCGTGAGCAGGACTGCCGGACTACTGCCATCGTTCCGGTCGATTCCGAGCCGGCGATGGCCTCGGCGACGAAGCAGTCCGGCCAGACCTACTTCTGGCGACCAGCAGGGCGACGACGTCGGGGCAGTGTCAGCCCCGCTTCGGTTGTGTGGCGGGTACGACCGGCGACTGACGGCTCAAGCGAGCCGAGCCGCGCGCGCCGCCACGCCCCGCTCCAGCCCCGTCGCTCCGGCTAGAAGGCGCTCCTACGTGCGCCGCACCGCGGTGACTACGAACGTGACGTAGTTCATCGTGAAGCTCCCGCCGCGGGCGTCGATCGCGTCCCCGACGCCTTCCAGCAGATCGGCCAACTGGCTCTCCGGAATGGCGCCGCCGCTCGTCTGCAGCGCGTCCAGCCACTCGTCACGCGTGTAGGACTGGGCCCACTCGAACCGCCACTGCTCCGGCTCATCGAACGCGCCAGTCGCCCGCATGCCGTCAGCCGCCTTGGCGCACATAGCTGAGTGCGCCTCTTCAATCGATCTTTTCCCCAGGCGGGCGACGAGCGACTCCGGCAAGACTCGGCGGTAGACCTCGGCGAAGGCTTCGTCGAGGCCCGCTGGCGGCTGGCCCGTGTTCCAGAACACGGCCAACCGGCCACCAGGTCGCAGCACCTCGGCCGCCTTCGCCGCCCCCGCAACCGGGTCCACCCAATGCCAACTCTCGCCCGAAACGACCGCGTCGAACGTCCGGCCTGCAGCCTCCCAGGCTTCGAAGGTCGACACTTCGACCTCCACTCCGCTGTGCCGCGCGAACTCGGCCAGCCGTGCGTCAGGGTCGACACCGAGCACCTGGCAACCGGCCGCTTGAAACTGCCGCGCAACGATGCCAGTTGCAGAACCTACGTCGAGAACGAGCCTGCCAGGGGCCGCAGCCACAATGCGCTCGATCAGGACGTCGGGATAGCGCGGCCGCGCCCGGTCATAACGCTCGGGATCCGACCCGAACGATTCCGCCGCTTGCCGCTGGTGATGCGGCTCGTTCTCGGGCGCAGGCGGAGAACGAGCCGCATCACCAGCGGCAAGCGGCGGACCCGGGTCGGATCCCGGAGCGGCCGCGCTATCCCCTGCCCTGATCGAGCGCATTGTGGCTGCGGCCCCTGGCGGACTCGTTCTCGACGTAGCTGCAACTGGCATTGTTGCGCGGCAGCCAAGCGGCCGGTTGCCAGGTGCTCGGTGTCAGCCTGACGCTCGGCTGGCCAGTTCGCGGGACGCGCGGAGTGGAGGTCGAAGTGTCGACCTTCGAAGCCTGGGAGGCTGCAGGCCGCAGCGTCAACGCGGTGGCTTTTCGGGCGAGAGTTGGCATTGGGTGACCCGGTTGCGGGGGCGGCCAAGGCGGCCGAAGTGCTGCGACCTGGCGGCCGATTGGCCGTATTCTGGAACACCGGCCAGTCACAGGCGGGCCTCGACGAAGCCTTCGCCGAACCGCCGAGTCTTGCCGGAGCCACTCGTCCGCCTGGGGAAAAGATGGATTGAAGAGGCGTATGTGCGCCAAAGCGGCTGACCGCATGCGGGCAACTGGCGCCGGTTGTGGGCCGAAGAGGGCATGGGCGTGGGGCCTCCTCAAGTGACGCGCTGCAGACGAGCGGCGGCGCCATTGAGGAGAGCCAGTTCGCCGCAAGTCCTGCCGGAAGGCGTCGGGGAGCGCGATCGCCCGCGGCGGGAGCTTCACGATGAACTACGTCACGTTCGTAGTCACCGCGGTGCGGCGCACGTAGGAGCGCCTTCTACCGGAGCGAGAGGGCTGGAGCGGGGCGTGGCGGCGCGCGCGCGGCTCGGCTCGCTTGAGCCGTCAGCCCCTCGCCGGTCGTACCCGCCACACAACCGAAGCGGGCTGACACTGCCCCGACGTCGTCGCCCTGCTGGTCGCCAGAAGTAGGTGTGGCCGGACTGCTTGTCGCCGAGGCCATCGCAAAAAAGCTCGGAATCGACCGGAACGATGGCAGTAGTCCGGCAGTCCTGCTCACGGGTCCGGCGTTCACGCTAATCGCAGTCGCGCACGTTCGGGTTGGTCGCGAACGGGTCCTTGGTCGTGATGCGCGCGATCATCTTCGTAGCATCGTGGGCAGAGCCAACGAGCGAGGAGCGAGCGATGAAGGTCGGGATCATCGGTGCGGGAAACATCGGCGGTGCGCTGGCGCGCCGCTCAGGAGTTGGGTCACGAGGTCTCGATCGCGAACTCGCGGGGGCCGGAGACCCCGCACGAGGTCGCGGCGGAGACGGGCGCGACGGCTGTCAGCGCGCGTGAGGCCGCGCGAGGCGAGGACCGCGTCGTGGTCACGGTTCCTGAGAAGAAGCGTTTCCCAGCTCCCTGGCGACTTGTTCGACGGCGTGGGCGACGAGGGGTGGTGATCGACACGGGGAAACTACCCGCGGCAGCGGGACGGTCGAATCGACGAGATCGAAGCGGGCACTTCCGAAGCGCCTGGGTATTCGCAGCAGATCGGGCGTTCGGTCGTAAAGGCGTTCAACAACATCTACGCGCAGCACTGGCGTTCACGGTCGGCCGCACGGGTCGCGTGATGGGATTGCGCTTCCTGTCGCGGGGATCAACCTGCGAAGGCGACGGTCATGCAGCTGGTCGAGGAATTGGGCTTTGATGCCGTCGATGGCGGAAGCCTGGAGGAGTCCTGCGCCAGCAGCCGGGCACACCCGTATACGCGACAGATCTCGATGCTGACGGCGTGCGTCGCGCGTTGGGCGAGGCGAGCCCCGATCGGTCCGGCGGACTTCCGCGCCACGCCCGCCCCGGCGGCTACACCGACCCCGCCTGAAACAAGGTCCGTTCAAGCACGCACGCTCATGATCCAATAGCCGACGCACGTCGCACGGCTCATGCCACGCGATAAGGAGTCTGTGCGGCGGCCGGCGCTCGACTGCTCCCTCGCATGGGTCACTGACAGCGCGGTCCGCGCCCAGGACGACTCATTCGTCCAGTCTCGGGTTCCGCCTGCCCAGGCCGCACGATCGCTTTCCCCCTTGCGCTGACTCGCCTCGCGCGATCGAGGGGCGACATTGCGATCGCGAGGATCCAGCTGCGGCCGGGCCGCAGCGCACGATCGCACCCGCCAACGGGAACGCCGACGAGCCGCCGGCGCGAGCCCGACACGCTCGGGCATCGGTGTGCCGCAGCGCCCAGAGATGAGCTTTCGGCGGGCCAGTGGCAGCCGAGTAGATGCAGGCGAACGCCCCGGCGGTGACGGCTGCTCCGCCAACGCCGGTCGGTTCGTTGGTTGCGCTTGTAGGCCGATGCCCACC
Organism: uncultured Solirubrobacteraceae bacterium; assembly: GCA_963725515.1. Taxonomy (GTDB): domain Bacteria; phylum Actinomycetota; class Thermoleophilia; order Solirubrobacterales; family Solirubrobacteraceae; genus Palsa-465. Next base: position 7,212 of record CAVRZB010000013.1, read on the forward strand.
CCGACTTGCGAGCTGCCCCTTCTAGCCGCTGTGCCAACGATCACGGCCATCGGAGGCGCAGATGCCTCGGGCGCGAGGACATGGCTGACGTCTCCACTCATGTTCTTGAGGGGTGTTCGAGGGTGGGCTGCCCTCGAGCCCGCTGCGAGACTCCGCGGCCTCGTGACGGCGGCGATCCCTGTCCACTCCGGGCGAGCACATACGCGTTCGGGAGGGTGGCGAGGCGGTGCGTCAGCGCCGGCGTGGACGTCCGGGCGTTGCCGATCAGGAGCTGGAAGCCAGCCGGCGATCTGCGGCCACCGCGGGACAGCGCAACCTCGTATCGGACCCAGTCGGCCAGCGCGGCGGGCGCATACTGCTCGAGCCGGGGCGTTGCCCGGATCCGTCCCGCCAGGTCCGGGAAGCGCCACAGCATCGCCGAGGAGCCCAGTTATCGGCGAGGATCGCGGCGCACGGATGCGCGGAGGCGTATATCGGGCGGCATCGAAGTGGGCGGATCGCGATCTGGGACTCGTAGGCGGTCGCTGCGCATCGCCGGTGAGGCCGACATGGAGAAGGTCAGCAGCAGTCCGGACGCCGTAATCATCCCCAGGAAGCGCGGGCTCGGCGCCCGCGTCGGAAGCCAGTCGCCGGGGAGCTGTCGGCGAGCAGCACGGCGGCGGGCCATCGAAGCCCAGACGATGCTTCCGCTCTCCAGCGAAGCCGACACCGCGGTGATCGCGACGAAGCCGATCGGCACGCGGATGGTCTCGCCCGCCGGCGCCAGCTCTGGATCAGCACGCCGAGCACCAGCAGCAGTGGGAGGTAGAGCTCGACATGGCCATCGAGCCGATCGCCGGGGATCCCACTCGGTGGCGGCTGCGCGCATTGCCTTGTTCCCCACGAACTCGGCGTAGCAGTGAAGGATGTGCACTCCGTACGGGGTCGCCAGCGGCGTCGCGGCGACGATCAAGGCCAGCCCGACATACGTGCCGGCGTCGCGCCATGCTCGCTCGCGCCCCATCCTCGCGGCGCGATACAGGGCGTACAGGCACGACAGGCAGGCTCCGAGCAGGACCGAGCCGTGGACGTTGGCCCACAGCACCAGGAGCGGCACCAAGAGAATCACCCGGCGCTGGAGGCGCGAGTGCTCGGCGCTCGGTAGAGGCAGAGCACCAGCACCAGAGCGAGCAACGGCAGGGCGAAGTTCTGCGCGGACGAACGACCAGCCGACGAGCGACAGGGCGGCCAGCACGCTGAAGCAGATCGCCGCGACGATCGAGGCACCCCGTCTCCGCATGGCGGCGGCGAGGATTGCGTAAGCGGCAGCGATCGAGGCTCCGGAGACGATCGCCAGCAGCGCATAGCCTCCGAGCCGCCACGTCTCATACGAGAACAGCTCGGCTAGCCACTGCTCATCGACCCACTGGCGACCGCCCGCGCCCGCGGTGAGCGCCTCCATATGAGGGACGCCGTGCAGAGCGATCCAGCGCCCGTCGTAGAGCGCCTGTAGCCATCGGCCGCAGGACCCGGAGGTAGTTGAAAGCGAGGAGCAGCGCGACTTCGCTGACGAGCACGAACATCGCCGCCCCCTCGGAGCGCAGATGAGCCGCGGGTCGCTCTCGCCGTGACCGCGACTTGAGATGTCCGATGCGCCACGGGGCTCCGATCCCGAGGATCGTCACGCCGCAGCCTCGTCTGGAGCATCCATGCGATGCTAGGTCGCGGGGCTCATCCCGGACAGCGACGAACGGGCTAGTTCGGCCTAGACGAAAGTGTGGGGCAGTTTGCGGATCGCCATCGTTACGCACTGGCCCGCGAGCCCGGCCAGCTCGGCCGGGCCTGCCAGCGGTGCTCAGCGCCCCAGCGTCACCGTTCCGAGGCGCCAATTACGCCACGACCCTCCTGAGCCGGTCAGAATCGCACCCCCGAGTAGCAATTGACCGCGAGACAATCCGAACGCTGATGATCGATCCCACCGCCAAGCTCCCCACGGGCCACATCCTTACTGGATCGCGCACATGTATGCCGAGACCAGCGGGGAGTACCAACTCGGGCTCGCGAGCGTCTCGTCGGATCAGATCCTTCCCATGCTGTCCCCACGATCAACGTCCTCACGGTCCATCCGCGGTACCACAGCTTCTACGCTTTCCTGCTCGACGAGTTCTGGCGGCGTGACCTTCCGAGGAGCCCGCGAGCGTGGATTCAGTTCTTCCGCCCGCGCGACTTCATCTACTCGATCGCCATGCATCTCTGCGATGCCGAGAGGAGCACGACCTGACCCGGGGCGTCACCGGGTCGCGGAAGACGTCATCTATCGCCGGCCACGAACCGCCGACCTTCGAGGACGACGGCCGACTACATCAAGGAGCCCCTGGGCGGTTGCCTCTACCGGTCCGTGCTCGCAGGTCTGGGGCTGGTGTATCCCGGCGGGCCGGGATACACCAGCCCGGTAGACGTGCCCACCGAAAGGGCAAGGAGGGCTCGCCGTCACGACGAGCGGTGAAAGCTGCTCTAGTAGCGCCAACGGGGGGACCACATGCAGCGCCGATCAAACCTCCGGAGCTACCGACGCGTTGTCAGCCCTGCTCCTCGCGTTCCTCGTCATCGCGCCACTGGCGAGCGCCATCTTCCTGGCCCGCAGGGCGCGCCGATCTCCCCGTTACGTGTCCCAAACCGTGTACCAAACTAGGCAAATCTAACCTCAGGCAATCTGACCCAAAATCAGAAAAGCCCTGCAAATCAGCATCTAGCTGACCCGCCTGAAGCCTCTCATAACCTGAGGGCCGAGAACCCGAAGGTCGTCGGACGGCAGCGTTCGTAGACGTTGACAGATCAGTCGCGCGAACGGCGACACGTACGGGCCAGTAGTTCCCGGGAGAGGGTCCCGGACGACCGTTGGTCTTGCTCGTGGCGAAACTCAGGTCTCTTGCGCGCGGCGCCGGTTAGACCTCCATTCGCTCGACGGCGCTACTTCGGCTCAGGTAGGCGAACCCGCCGTCGAGAGCAAGGCAGTGGATCCCGACCACGAAGGCGTGAGCCGGGCGGCCGCAGCTAATCGGTTATCGGAGCTGCCGCGGCTTTCTCGACGCCGAGGGCGGCTATCTCCTCGCCACACACGCGCGACCTTCTGGTTGTCCTCGTAGGCGTGGCGATGCCGAGGCCTCTCGGCTAGCTCGACGAGTCGGTCGTCAGACGGAAGACCGGATGGCGGGGTGCTTCGCCCTCAAACGCCTCAAGCGGTGAGGTCGGCGTGACATCGAAGAAGGGACGGACGGCCCGTACCTGTTGCAGGTATCGGCGGAGGACCGGTGCCGCGGCAGTGGGAGCTACCTCTTCGATCTGAAGAGTCTCCGAGCGGCGTGCCCGGCGCAGCTGGACTTCGCCAGCCGCGCGGGCATTTCGGACCCAGCCAACCTCGCCGTAGGGCGCCACAAGCCACCGCTCCCCGTTCTCGATCAGAGTCACCGGGGTCTCATAGAGCTTGCCCGTCTTGCGACCGCGCACCGTGAGGACGTAAGTGTGGGGGCCCGCCAATCCGAGCCGCGCGAGTGGCTTGACCACGACGTTGACGAGGCGGCGCGCCCCGCTCAATCGGTACGTCTGGGCCATCAGCGGAAAGCATAGCTTGGCTGGGCCGCCTGGTATCGCGAGGCAGTGGCCCCGACGGATCGAATCTCGCCAGTCCTCTCTCGACCAGGAAATGAGCATGTTGAATGCGTACGCGGCGGTCGTGCACGCGCGGAGGGAACGTGGACCGGGATGGGAGGGACAATGGGCTTGGCATGGCTAGGGTAGAGGGCGAGATCATCATCAACCGGCCGGTGGAGGAGGTGTTCGATTTCGTTGCCGATGAGCGCAACGAGCCGCGCTACAACCCGCGGATGGTTCGCGCCGAGAAGATCTCAGAGGGTCAGATCGGCTCTGGGGCGCGGTTCCACACCGAGCTGAAGATGGCGGGGCGGACGATGCCGATGGTCGTCGAGTTCACCGACTTCGAGCGGACGCGGCGGCTCGGATCGGTGACGCGCTCCTCGATGATGGAGACCGAGGGCGCATTGACGTTCGAGTCGGTTCCCTCGGGCACCCGGATGTGCTGGTCGTGGGATGTCCGGCCACGCGGTGCGATGAAGTTGATGGCCCCGTTTGTCGGCCCGATCGGCCGTCGGCAGGAGCGCGGCATCTGGGGCCGCCTCAAACGGTTGCTGGAGTCTGGCGGCGAGCGGCGGTGAGCGCGGATGCTCGCTCTCTATGGCAGCGGGATCGGCCCGATCGCCGATCTCGCCGAGCGATCGAGGCTGCGCTGAGCGTCGTGGGGCTCGATCAAGCCGTCCGCGGGTGCATCAGGGCCGGGCGACTCGTCCGAGGGTGCTGGATCGCATGTCAGACGTGAGGATCTCCACCGCGCGGGGCGAGCTCCCCGCGTATCTAGCGATCCCGAGCAGCGATGGACCGTGGCCGGGGGTGGTCGTGATCCACGACATCAGTGGCATGACCCCGGATCTGCGCAACCAGGCCGACTGGCTGGCCGGCGAGGGGTTCCTGGCGCTGGCGCCCGATCTCTTAGCGTGGGGCAGAAGGATGGCCTGTGTGCGCTCGATCATTCGTGATTTGCGCGCACGGCAGGGAAGGGCCTACGAGGACGTCGAGGCCGCCCGCGCCTGGCTTGAGGCTCGCCAGGACTGCACCGGCAAGATCGGCGTGATCGGCTTCTGCATGGGCGGCGGGTTCGCGCTGCTGCTCGCTCCCGGCCACGGCTTTCAGGCCTCGAGCGTCAACTACGGGACGGTCCCCAAGGACGCCGAGACGTTCCTCGCCGGCGCGTGCCCGATCGTCGGCAGCTACGGCGCCAAGGACTTCACCTTGCGCGGCGCCGCACCTCGTCTGGAGCGTGCGCTGACCGCCGATGGCATCGAACACGACATCAAGGAGTATCCCGGCGCCGGGCACGCGTTCCTGAACGACCACCGCGATCCGCTGTCAAGGGCCATGAGAGTCGTGAACATCGGCTATCACGAGCCCTCCGCGAAAGACGCCCGCCAGCGGATCATCTCGTTCTTCGACGATCACCTGAAATCCCACGAGCCAGCAGGAACGTGAACGCGCCAGGGCTCTCGCGACTCTGACACGTGGCCCCAACGTGTGCCGGCGGCCATTGTGGAGCACCTGCTTTCGCAGCGGCGCGCGCATCTGAGCCGCCTCGACGAGCGCCATGTTATGCGCGGAGAGGAGGAGTCTCACGATCGGGCTCGGCCAAGTGGTGGAGAGGTGCTGCAGGCGCGTGCTTCACGGCGTCTGGTCCCGGCACGAGAAGTCTCCTGGCCTACCGCCCGTAGCCCATTGGAGCAGTCTGCGCTTGGCTGTGGCGCTCCTCTGGCGAGAAGGAGGTCTCCTGCCGCTGTGCGCGAGAGCCCTTTCGGTGCATCGCGGGTACACGCGCCGCCACGGTAGACCGGGGCATAACGCAGTCGCATCGCACCAACTGCAGCAGTGCCGTCGTCGGCGACGACGACACTGCTGCTCACCGGGCGCCGGCTCACTTCGGTTGGTTTAGCCATAACGCCGGCACACCCAAACCGGCTTAACGGAGGCGTATCCGGCTGGATGTAACGCTCGCTCCTGACGTAATCGCCACCGTCATGACGTTCTGTACCGAACCCTGCACATCGGCTACTGCGCCATCAAGCGCCTCACGCCTGGGGGCGCTCAAGCCTCCTGACAATAAGGGACTCTAGGTCTGCGGTACCCGCGCATGGTGCGCATACCCCGACCCGGCTCTCTCGACGGAACGGACCACCAGACCGAGTCCGATCACGAGTCCGATCGCGAGGTTAACGACAACAACGACAATCAGTCCGAATCCGACCGCGCAGAGGATGCCGAGGATTACGGGTCCCAGGCCAATGGCCAACACAAGCAGTAGTGGGACTGCAAGCACAGCCGCAACAATTCCATATACAACTTTCACGGTACATCACCTCCTCACCGCCTCAGACCCATCGCCCCTCATGCGTGACGCATACGCACCAATGCAGCGCTCAGGGTCACGTCGAGCGGCAGGTGAGGCGCAATGCTCTCATCGGTATGGATTACCGATACGACGATAAACGGACGCATCGAACACCAGCAGAGCTGCTATGAACAAGAGGCTGATCATCGCAATAACCTCCTCGCCTCTTTTGATTCGGTTGGAGGTCGAACACTTCAGGCTTAGCCGTTCGACCAGGACGGCGCATCCGTGCGATGCCGCAGCGATGCGCGGGAACTACGGATGCTTCTTTACGTCGGCCGAATGGCTTACGGGAACAGGAGTCGACCGGATCGATTCCCCCCACGCGCGCCTCGCAGACCTCGTATTGCGCCTCGCTTGCAAGGACTCATTTGGCGCCTCGATACCAGGTCGACAGGCGAAGAGAGTCAGTCCGCCGCCGTCCGAGAGCCAAACCGACGAGCCGGACGACACCGACCGCCGAGCAGCAGGTTCTCACTGAGGCGAGGAGCGGGACCGGCCCGAGGTTGGTCGGTGGCGTCCTGCTTTGCTTTGCCCCGCGTATGCGCACCTGCGCAGGTCTTCAGCTAACGGTAAACGCGGTCGTCGCCGCGGGCGGGTAGCCGACCTGTGTTTGGCCGAAGCCATCGATCGCCCGCGTAGAGACAAGATATGTGCCGGGCCGCAACCGCGCCGGCAGCCTGAGCGACCATCGGCTCGCACCGAGGGCGAATATGAATGATCTCGGTCGGTCGCAGGCGCGCAGCGTGATGAAGGTGCCGATAGCGGTCATCTGGGTGCAGCGCCCGCCGGCGTGGCGGATGATCGCCACTTCGACGAACGTCACGCCGTTAGCGCCCGATGCGGTGCCTGTCAGGACCATCCGCGTGGTGTGCGGGTAGACCGCCCGCGTTCGTTTCAGTTTGGCGGTCGGCGGAACGACCGAGCTTCCCGGCGGCGGTTTGGTTTGGCGCTTTGGCCGGGGCTGCGGGCGAATCGGTGCCTGGGTCCTGATCTTCAGCGCGATGATCGGCACGCCGTCGCTCCAGGTGCCGATGTAGCGGTTCTGCGGCGTGTCGCCGAGCGCGTAGCGGCAGTCGGTGCCGTAAAGGGCGCAGGCACGGAGCGCGTCGAAGCTGCGCCAGCAGAACCCCCAGTCGTACGCGTCGACCGGGTAGTGGCCGATCCCGGGGGTGGTGTCCGGAGCTCCAGGCCCGGCGCACACGCCGTGAATCGCCTGAAGGGCAGGGCGACCGTGCGAGTCGTCGCTGGTTCACACGAGGCTCTTGTTCGCTGCTGGGATCTGACCGAGCTTTGGGAACACGGCGTTGCAGCTCGCGTTCTTGAGGCTCTGGCCCGACGGGTCGGTCAGGCTGATCACGCCGTCCGCTCCGGCATGGCACACGAACTTCGCTGTCGATGGGATGCCAGCCAGCGAGGGATCGAGCGCCGGCTCGTTGTTTCCGGTCAGCCCGCCGTCATGTGGGTCGTCGAGGAAGATCGCCCTAGGCTTGGCAAGGTCCAGGGCCTTCCAGCGATTCGTCATGTCGGCAGTGATGATCCCGCCGAACGAGAACCCGAAGTAGCTGGTCGCGTTCACCCGCGGCTGCACCAGCCGCGGGTGGGCGTGCAGGTACGCGATCGCTGAGTGGATGGCCGCCGTGGTGGATTCGATGCAAGGCTGGATGTCGTAGGGCCCTGGGCACGGGGTCGCGACTCCGGTCTGCCAGCGCGGATAAATCACGATGTTGCCTTTCAGCGCTGTGTGGCGGGCGAGCGCACCGTTCACGGTGTAGCCGGAGAACTCGTAGTAGCCGTGCATCACGATCACGAGCGGCGCCGAGGGGGGAGTGGGACGCGTCGGCTCCAGGATCTCCCAGGCGTCGTAGCCGCTTCCGCCCTGCATGACCCGCAGGCCTTTGAACGGGGTGGCGCTGCCGCCGGGTCCCGCTCTCGGCTGGCGCGGCTGCCTGACAGCTGCATTCGCCGGCGCGATGCAGAGCCCGCCGATCACGACGATGGCGATCGTCATAACCGCGACGCTCGCCGCCGCCACCAATCGTCGGTGGGTTTGCACCAGGGATGCCGTCGTGTTTCATAGGAACTGCGCCTGTCGACTGTGGATGAGTGCGATCAGAGCGTGTAGTTGGTCAGTTTCTGGCGTGGGGTGCGCCCGAGCCGGAGGATCATTTCCGTGAAGCCGACGGCTTGCGTGCGGATGCGGTGGAAGTCGAGCTTGTCGGTGGTCTTGATGCCCCAGTTGAGGAGGTAGGTCGGCCCGGTTATGTAGTTGGCGTCGGCTAGCCCGCCGCGGGCGAAGAGGTACTCCCCCTCGCCGGGCCAGGTCGGCGTGGTGGTGCCGTTGGCCGTGGGGTCGAGGGGTTTGAGCACGGCGCCGGGGTGGTTGTTGGCGGCCTTGAGCATCGTGTGGGCGGCGTCGACGAGCGCTTTGGAGCCGGGGGCAAAGATGCCGGCGGCTTCGTAGCGGCCGGTGAGGCCCATCCGGCCGGGCGCGATCTCGTTCCATTCGCGGGTGCCGAGGTGCTCGATCGTGATCACCGCGTTGGTGCGCTTGACGAGGTTGTCAGCGTGCTGGCGGCGGAATTCGCGCGAGCCGTTGCCGCCGTGGAAGTGACCGGTGGTGAGCAGGACCATGATCGTGCGGGGCAGCGCATGTTTCGGCAGGCGGGCGAGGTACTGGCTGATCGCGACGATCGCGGCAGGACCGTTATCCTCGATCGCGTTGCTGCCATCGGTGTGGCAGTGCAGCACCACCAGCTCGCTCGAGCGGCCCGGGATGAAGCCGATCAAGTTGCGGCTGCTCATCTTCTTGACGGTGGCGGGGACGGTCAGCCGCGCGCGGACGCCTGCCTTCGCCTGCTGCTTGAGGCTGGCGCCCGTGTCGCGGTCGACGTACACGCCGGGCACGCCGAAGATGATCCCGTCGTAGGGCAGGTAGGTGCCTCGAGCGGCCGCAAAGGGGTAGTCGATCACGCCCACCATCGCGGCCGCGCCAGCGGTCTTGGCCGCCTCGATCCCCTGGGTGGCATTGCTGAGGTACGGCCGCTTGTAAAGCTCGGTCGGGGAGAACTCGTGGTGCGGGTCATACGTCGCGCCCGGGTAAGCCAGGCCGGTGAAGAAGCTCAGCGGCACAACCTGCGGCGTGACGTCGAACACGGCGATCTTGCCCGCCAGCGACCCCGGAGCGGGCGGGTTGGCGACATCGAGGTAGACAAGCGGGGCGCTCACGCCGTGCGCCGGCGTGTGGCCGGAGTACGGGATGTAGGAGGCTGTCCTGACCGGACCGGCGCTTGGGCCTCCGAGCAGATCCAGCGACCAATGCGCGGTCGTCCAGCGCGTCATCGGGACCGGGTCGAAATGCACATGCTTGACCCCCGCCCGCTGCAGAAGATGATGCAACTCGTCGATATATCCCTCGTGCGCCGGGCTACCGGTGGCGCGAAGCCCCTTCTGATTGGAGGGACCCAGCCGGTCGAGCTCGTCGTTCCACGCCCGGAACTGTCCCACCGGCATGAACTGGCTGCTCTTCACCCGGATCGCGTCCGGCGCGGTGAGATGACCGTTCGGCCAGCGGGTGCCCGCGAGCGCCGAGAGCGGATCGATCCAAGGGCCGACCGTCCCGGCAGCGGCGATCGTGCCGCCCATGGCCAGGAACTTCCTGCGCGAGATTTCGCGCTCAGCGTTTATCAGGTCCGACATCACTCGTCTCCCTCGGCTCGCGCCCCAGTGCGAAGGGCTGCGTTCATGAACGGCCAGGCAAGCACATCCTCACTGTTTCCCGATGCCGCGTCATCAGGGGCGGGTACGGATTGCTGGGGCGGCCGGCCGCGTTCGGCGCACAAAAGCGTGCAGCGAGCCAAACCGCTCGCCACGCTCCTGCTCTTCGCGGTGGCTGTCGGGCAAAGGGTGCCGTCCGGGCGCGTTAAGAGGATTCCGGGTATGGCTCAGAACTTCATCGCTTGTGACCGGGGGCGGACGATGTTGATGCCGTCGGATCTGATGGATTGGGTGCCGGACGATCATGTGGTGTGGTCGATCCTGGGGGCGGTTGAGCAGATGGACTTGGGCGCGTTCTATGGGTCGTATCGCGAGAACGGTCAGGGGCGGGCGGCGTATGAGCCATCGATGATGGTGGCGCTTCTGCTGTACGCGTACGCGCGCGGGAATCGGTCCTCCCGCGGGATCGAGCGGGAGTGCCGCGAGGACGTTGTCTACAAGCTGATCACCGCGATGCGGGTGCCGGATCACTCGACAATCGCGGAGTTCCGCCGCCGGCACGAGACGGCGTTGGCTGACCTGTTCACGTCGGTGCTTGGCGCTGTGCCGCGAGGCGGGGTTGGTCGAGGTCGGGGTGATCTCGATCGACGGGACGAAGATCCGCGCGAACGCTTCGCGTGGCGCGAACCGCAGCTACGAGAAGCTGGTCGCCGACATCCTCAAAGAGGCGGAGGAGACCGACCGCTGGGAGGACGGGCTGTTCGGCCCTGACCGTGGTGATGAGCTGCCCGAGCATCTGCGGAGCGAGGAGGGGCGCCGGGTTGCGTTCAAGGCGGCGAAGGAGCGGCTGGCGAAGAAGGCCGGCCGCGACCCGGAGCCCGAGGTCGCGCAGATCGAGGTTCAACCGCCGCCTCCCTCCACGAAGAGCGGATGGGGGCGGCGCGCATGGCATCGTGAGGGCCACAAGGCGCTGTTGCGCAACCGTGAGCAGGACGCGAAACCGATCGCGCGCTCACGAGCTGAGCGGTTGCTCGAGACGCTTGACCGGTTGGAGGAGAACCGCCAGGTTGAGATCCAGGCCAACGACGCATACGAGGCATGGCACGCCGCGCGGCGCGCCGGTGGCCTGTCGGGTCAGCGGCTCGGGATGCCGCCCAAGCCGTTCACACCCCCGCCGGGGCCGGAGGGCGTGATGAACAAGACCGACCCGGACTCGCGGATGATGCGCACCCAGGGTCAGCCGACAGTGCAGGGCTACAACGCGCAGGCCGCGGTCACCCGCGATCAGATCATCGTCGCCGCCGAGATCGCGGTCGAGAGTCCGGACTTCGGTCACCTCGAACCGGCTGCCCGCCGCGCTGCACGAGCTCGCGAAGGCCGGCGTGACACAGCAGCCCGAGACCGTGCTGGCCGATGCGGGTTACTGGCACACGCGACAAATGGAGAACATCGTCAGCGACGGAATCCGAGTGCTCGTCCCGCCCGATGCCGGGCTACGAGAGGGCGCCAGGCCGGGATGGAACGAAGGTCCCTACGCGTTCATGCGCCGAGTGCTCGCCAGCGAGGCCGGACACGAGCGCTACAAGCACCGCAAAGCGACGGTCGAGCCGGTGTTCGCGCAGAACAAGTTCAACCGCGGCTTCCGCCGCTTCCAGCGACGAGGCAGAGCCGCGGCGCGCTCGGAGTGGCGGTTCCAAGAGCCACCCACAACCTACTGAAGCTCCACAGCAACTGGATCAGCCCGGCGATCGCCTGAGCGGCCGACACAGACGCCGGTTTCCGCTCACGACCTCACGCAGAAGTCAGACGAAAACGCCGCGCTCTCGCAGAACTTTGCCCGACAGCCACGGCGACGAGCAGGTCGATCGCACCCCTGCTTGCGCAGCCCTCCTTTCCGGACGGCACGCATCTTGCAGGCCACGCGTCGCCGCTGGATCGCCACGAAGGGCAGCAGCGTCGCCAGAAGCGCGGCGTCGGTAAATAGCGCGCGGCGGCTATCGGCGGGTGAAGGTGATGTGCGTGACTCCGCTCGGGGTGGTCACCGATTCGATCTCGAAGCGCGATTCGACACCTTCGAGGCCGTCCCAGAGCGGCTCGCCTCGTCCGAGGACGATTGGCACCAGGGCAAGGTGCATGTGGTCGATGAGGTCGGCGGCGAGGAATTGGCGGATCGTGGACGGTCCGCCGCCGATGCGGACGTGAGGCCGCCGGCGGCGTCGCGGGCGGCCGCGAGCGCTTCGGCCGGGCAGCGGCCGCCGGCGGCGTCGCGGGCGGCCGCGAGCGCTTCGGCCGGGCTAGCGTCGATGAAGTGGAAGGTCGTTCCGCCTTTCATCTCAATGGACGGGGGTGGTGGGTGAGCACAAAACCCGGGGTGTGAAAGACCGGGTCATCACCCCACCAGCCCTTCCACGCTTCGTCGCTCCAGGGCCGCGCTGTTTAGTTGTTCGAGCGAGTATCTCTCTTCATACCGGGCCGGCGAGAGCAGTCCTAGGTTACCGGCGTGAGAGTCGTAACGGTGCAATCGCAGGCTGCGGCCATCGAGCGCAAGCCTGCAGCGGCGTCCGGATGTGGAGCGCCTGGACCACCGGTCCGGCGAGGGGACGAAAGCGTGTCCCAAACCATGTCCCAAACTAGGCAACTCTTACCTCAGGTAACCTAATCTAAGATTAGAAAATCCCTGCAAATCAGCACCTAGCTGATCCCCCTGAAGCCTCTCATGACCTGAGGGCGGAGAACCCGAAGGTCGTCGGAGGGCAGCGTTCGTAGACGTTGACAGATCAGTCGCGCGAACGGCGACACGTACAGGCCAGTAGTTCCCGGGACAGGGTCCCGGACAACCGTTGGTCTTGCTCGTGGCGATTTGCGCGACTGGGCCCGCGCGCCGGGCGGTGACCTGCTTCTGTTGTTCGTGTGTTATGGGCGCTGGGCGTGAGGTGGACGTTGGTCACGTCGCGGGGGCCAGGTGGCTCGTAGTGCTGCCCGCGGATGAGGTCCCTTGGCAACCGCTGTGGCGTGTGCCGCTGGGCCTGCATGAAGCGACGGTCACGTGCCGGGGCGCACGTCAGTCGGCTTGGGGATGCGCTTCACGAGCTCGACCATCTCGCGGGGGTGGACGACTGCCGGCAGGAGCAGCTTCATCAGCAGGTCCTTCAGGAGGAGCGGGTTTAGCAGGCCCTGGAGGTGGAGGCCCTCCACCTCCAGGTTGGATCTGAACAGGCCGGCGATGTGGCGTATGTCGAACTTCGTGGGTGAGACCGGAATGACGGGCTTGTCGAGTTGCAGTAGCCCGTAAACGGCTTCCATCGCGGTACGCACCGACGTCTCCACGGTGAAGACGCAGTCATCGTCCACCTCGACGAACTGTCCGAGGAAGCCAAGGTTGACGCACCCTTCCGGGATGACTCTGGGACGGTCGCCGATGGCCCGTGGCATGAACTGGCTCGTGATGTACGGCATGCCCGCCAGTGACACTTTGGCATGGGCGAGGAACTCCTCGGCGGTGTCCTCCAGCCCGAGGTGGTAGAGGAATTCGGTCAGGATCTCGTTTCCCGTGCACTCCACCATGGGCTTCTTGACGTAGTCTCCGACGTTGTTACCTCGCAGCCCGTTAGCCCAGAAGACGTCCACGTTCTCAGGCTGGTCGGGGAAGAACGGCTTGGAGTGGATGATGAACGCCAAGTCCCAGCCGGAATCCTTCACCGTGACGGCGCCGCCGGTGCCTCGCCTGTCGCCACTGACCTTCTCGATGTGGTCAACGAAGTCCGGGTAGTCGACCAGCGTGACGAAGAACGAAATCCACCGGGTCTTCTCGGGCCAGCTGATGAACTTCTCCGGATGCCCGAACTTCGGATCGAGCGTGGCTAGCTTCTCCCATAGGGTGAACAGACCGCGGTCGTGGCGGTCGAGGTTCCACGCCACGGCAGTCTCGTTGTCGCCGTAGGTCGAGTTCTGGGTCAGCGACCCGTTAGTGAAGAACACCAGATCATCGGCGGTAAGGACTACCTGCGACCGTCCCTCCGCCGACTCGATGGTCAAGCCGGTGACGGTGGTTCTGCCATCCTGCGATTCGACGGCCATGTCGAGGACTCGGCTGCCCAGCGCAAAACGTACCCCGAGCCCTTGCAGCCAGGCAACGAGAGGGCGGATGAGGGAGTCGAACTCGTTGTACTCGGTATGCAGGATGCCTTCGAGGCGCGCCATCACCCCGGTGAGATGCATGAACCTCAGCGCGTAGCGTCGCATCTCCATGACGCTGTGGTAGTCGTCGAACGAGAGGAACCTGGAGAACATCGGCCAGAAGTTCGACTCGAAGAAGCTCGGCGAGAACCAGTCACGGATCGACTTGTCCTGCAGCTCCCCTTCCGGCGTGACGAGCAGGCGCAGAAGCTGCGCTGCCCCTTCCCTCGAAAGCCTAAGGTGTTCGTAGTCGACCTTCTGCCCCTGCTTCTCGATGAGCCGCCAATGTGACGAGATCGGCTCGCGACAGTTGACCTCTCGCGTCTCGTCCAGGACCGTCCGCCCTGGCCGCTTCAGCGAGGGCACCTTGCTGTACAGGTACCAGAGGCACTCCATGTGAGCCTCAAGCTCCCGCTCACCGCGGCAGACGTAGCCAGTCGACGGATCGCCGGCACCGTCCATGGCTCCGCCCAGGACCGGTAGGTCCTCGTAGACGGTGATGTTGCCCGCGGGCATATGCGCATCGGTCGCCAGGAACGCTGCCGCGGCCAAACCCGCTATCCCACCCCCGATGATGTGGGCGGTCTTGTCCTCGATGCCTTCGGGAATGGTGGCGTTGACCCGATCGTAGAAAAGCATCCGTCACTACCTCCTATGAGAACCGAATCGATCCAGTAACGACGCCACGCCCATGACCGTTTCACCGCCGGCGCGACCGCTCATCGGTGATTCCACCGAGGCGCCCTGCGGAGAAGTACGCACCCGCTGATAGCGCCACGCAGCCCAGGCACCAGCAGTCCGGGATGCTTTCGTGTTGCCACGCGTCTTCAGCGCAGTCGCACGGAATGCCCGCTTCGCGCGGATAGGAGAGCGCCCCAGTCGTCCTCGCGCCGAGCATCGGCGTGCGATGCACGTTTGGCCAGGAGCAGGTCGATCGGCGCCCTGGTTGCGCAGCCCTCCTTTCCCGACGGCGCAGGCATAGTTCCGGCCAGTTGTCCTGCCGGATCGTGCGGAGAGCAGCAGCCTCGCCGAGAGTGCCGCGTCGGCGACGAAGCAGAAGCGGCGGACGTGCTCCGCCGGTCGAGTCGGACGCGCGGATTCACGCGAAAGCATTCGCAAGACCGTCGCCCGCCGGACTGGTCCCTGCCCCGGCAGTGCTTACGTCACCACCCGAGTCGTCGCAGGTCCGGCCAGACGGCGGAACTACTCCTTCCGCGCGCAAGGCTCCCTGCTCAGCCGCAGGCCAGATGCCTGCGGCGTCGCGAATGGAGGGCTCTCGACAACCCGGACGGAGTGCTGCTGGTCAGGCTGTGCGGCATGGGGTCCAAGGCCAGAGCTCCAATCGACCCTGCCGTGCAGCTGCGAATGGTCGTGGCTCGGGTCTCGTCGTCCTGGGCGGGAGCGTCATCCGGACGAGGGTGGAGCCGTAGCGTGGTTCGAGCCCTCTCCGACTATGAGGGGGTAGTGATGTTGATATGCGAGCGTCACCGTGCCGGAGGGTGGCCGCGCTTGGAAGGTGTGGCGGGGATCACCACCGTGATTAAGTCACTCGTACCGGCCGATCGCTCAGGCGACTGGGATCGATGTCGGCGGCGCTGTGGGTCGAAATGGCCGCATCTCGGCGTGATCGGGACCGACGGTGCTGTAGGTGGATTCGGGGACCTCGTTCCAGACGCCGGCGACGTCGCCGAGGGGTTCGGAGACGATCAGTCGCGCGTTGTCTGAGAATTGTCGGAACTCTTTCCGGTCGGGGTATAGCTTGCGGAGTGTGGGAACGTCGGTGGTGTAGAACAGCGACCGGGACTTGCGCTCGCTGGAGTACCGGAACGCCCAGATGCTCTCGCCGTCGCTGGTCGCGACGGTGCCTTGGAACGGGTGCGGAACGCCGTGGCGCTCGGCCACCGCTTCGACGAGCCCGATCGCCTGCTCGACGGCGGCCGGAGGGTCGTCTTCCAGGCCGAAGGTGAGCGCGAGAAAGAACAGCACCTCCGTGTCGGCCTGGCCCTTGATCTCCGGATACAACGACGGGTCGACGGCGAGTACGAGGTCGCGTTTGATGGTGGCGAACTCGTTGATGTAGCCGTTGTGCATGAACAGCCACTTGTCGTGGCGGAAGGGGTGGCAGTTCGTTTGCTGAACGGCGCTGCCGATCGCCGCGCGGATGTGGGTGAAGAACAGCGGCGAGCTGATGTGGCCGGAGAGCTCGCGGAGGTTCTGGTCATTCCAGGCCGGTTCGGTGCTGTGAAACATGCCCGGCGTGTCCGGGGCGCCGTACCAGCCGACGCCGAACCCGTCGCCGTTGGTGGGCTCGGCCCCGAGCCGCGAGTGCAGGCTCTGATCGACTAGCGAGTTAGTCCCTCCGTAGAGCACTTCTTTCATCAGGATGGGGGAGCCGGAGTATGCGAGCCAGCGGCACATGTGCCGCTCCTTTCTGTCGGATTATCAGGTTTGTTCTCGTGCTTGGTCCGCGATCGCAGTCCGCGAGCGCGGCGCCAAGAATTGATCAGCGAGGCTTGCCACCAGATGGTCGAGACCCTGGTCGCGGGCGAAGAGCTGTCGCTGAGTGTTGGCCCCGCTTGCGGACGCGAGACGTTTGACCTGATCCAGCGTCTTGGCGCAACCCAGCGCGAGGGCGTGCGGGCGGCAACCGGCCAACACCGAGTCAAGCGCCTCTCGCACCGGGATCAGACAACGCGCCGTCGAGTCGATCAGCCTGGCGTCCATGCCGTCACGGGCGGCCAAGAAGCGGTTCTCGGCAAGAACCTCGGGGCTCGGCGCCACTGGTGAAGGCTCTCCCTCGAGCTCGAGGCATGCCAGCGACTGGATCAAGGCGATTAGGGGCTCGACGTCTTGGATCCGAGACTGGGCGTCCATCACGCGCACCTCGACGGTCCCGAGCGCCGGTTGCAGCCGCACGTCCCACCACAAGAAGCTCGGATCCGGGATCGCCCCCGGGGCGATCAGCGCGTCGACCGTGTGGACATAGTCGGCGTAGTCGGCGAACCATCGCGGTGGTCCCGTTCGCGGAAACGCCTGGAAGATCACGGTGCGCGCCGACGCGAACCCGCAATCGCGTCCCTGCCAGAACGGCGAGTTGGCCGACAGCGCAAGCAGAATCGGGATGTTGCGGCGCAGACCATTGAGCAGCCGGATGGCGTCCTCGGGCGCGGGCACGCCGACGTGCACATGCAGGGCCATCGTCGGCTCGCGCCGAGCGAGCACGCGCATCGAGTCATTCAGCGCCCTGTAGCGCACCGCGCCTGAGACCTCGGTCTCCTCACGAACCGTCAACGGATGCGTGCCCGCTGCAGCGACGCTCAATCCCATCGCTTCCAACTCCCGCGAAAGCTGGCCTCGCAGCGAAGCCAACTCCACGACGGCTCCATCAACGTCGGCGTGGATGGCCGTGGCGAGCTCGACCACCGCTGCGTGCGTCTCGGGGAACGTATGCGCCGAGAGCTCGTCAGAAAGGCGCGCGAGAACACGGTCGCTTGACTGGGCCAACGACCAGTCGCCCGGCTCCAGCAGCATCACCTCCTCCTCGACCCCGAGCGTATAGCGCTGATCGAGGCCGCGGTTCCAGCGCGCCCACAACGGCGCCGCGCTACTACGGCCGTGCCCACTCCGGCCAGCTAGACCTGTACACGAAGACTGGTATTCCAAGGCTTCTACTCCCACCGCGCCCAGTCGCTAACCCGCAGAACGGGTTGTAACGACTCGCCCCTCCGCCCAGGCGAGGTCAAGGACTCGCTGTACCTCCGCCGAGTCGCTCATCTCCTCCGGGTCACCGCAACTCACCAGCATGGTGGTCTGGGCGCCGGCATGGGGTGAGTCATCTCTCTGTGACTTAGTACTTGGCTGGGATGTACAAATGAGAGTGGTCGGGCTCGTCGTAGCCGCCTCGCTTCTCGCGCGCCGGGAGGACGACGGTCTCCCTAGGTGGGGACTCGTAGGGGATCTGCTCCAGCAGGTGGCTGATGATGTTCAGCCGGGCTCGCTTCTTGTCGTTTGAGTCAGCGACGCACCAGGGCGCGAACTCGGTGGAGGTGGCGGCGAACGTCTCGTCGCGGGCGCGCGAGTAGTCATACCAGCGGCTGTAGGACTTGAGGTCCATCGGCGACAGCTTCCAGACCTTACGCGGATCGTCGATCCGCGACTCGATCCTTCGCGTCTGCTCTTGCTGGCCGACCTCGAGCCAGTACTTGATCAGGATGATCCCCGAATCGACCATCGCCTGTTCGACCAGCGGAACGAGTCGCAGGAAGCGAAACGCCTCGTCCTCCGAGCAGAACCCCATCACCCGCTCGACGCCGGCGCGGTTGTACCAGCTGCGGTCAAAGATCACCACCTCGCCGGCCGCCGGGAAATGCGGTAGGTAGCGCTGGACGTACATCTGGGACTTCTCGCGGTCGGTCGGCGCCGGCAGCGCGACGACCCTGAACACGCGCGGGCTGACCCGCTCGGTGATCCGCTTGATCACACCGCCCTTCCCGGCGGTGTCACGGCCTTCGAACACGATGCAGACCCTGATCCCCTCGCGCACGACCCACTCCTGGAGCCGCACCAACTCGCCCTGGAGTCGAGCGAGTTCCTTCTCGTATTTCTTGCGGCGAAGCTTCTCGACCGCTGGCCGATTCTCGTTGGTCTGATTGGGCGGCATCGGGGACGCTCCCATTTCGCGGACTCTTTCTCCGGCATTGTCGTGTCGATCAGCGGCGGGCGAATCACCCGGAACGGATGAGCCGATGATGAGGCCCCGAGGCCTAGGACGCACCATGCGTGGCTACGTGGGCGACGGCGCGGATCGCGTCCCACGGGCTCTCCGGAATGGTGGCCGATGGGGAGGCGCCCGGGTGCTGCGCACCGATCAGCACGCGCAGGCACCTGGCTGCGGACCGGAACTGGCTGCCAAGGCCACCGAGCTAGCCGCTGCGACCTGCGCCTTCTCCGTCACCCGCTGAGGTGACGCTGGAAAAACTCAACAGCAGCACCGCTGCTTGCCTCGAAACCCGCCTCATAGGCGTCGAAATGGTCGCCCCCAATTTCGACGACCTCGACGTGGTGAGGCATGGGCTCCATGGCGATCAGCGGCCCTGGTGGGGTCAGCCGGTCGTTGGGAGCGGCGACGACCAGGAGAGGGACCTTGGATCGCGTCAGGTGGTCGAAGGGCCTGTAGTCGGCGCCTTCGAGAAAGCCCGCAACAACCAACGTGTTACGCCAAGCAGGTGCTCGTTTTGCGGCGGTGCCCGTAAACCAGGCGTGGGCGCGATCGAGATACATCAAGCCAACGCCGTCGACCTGGTCCGTCGTGGCCGGCATCGCGGCCAAAGGATTGTCCCCAGCCGCAGCGATTGCCTGTTGTAAGCCCGCCGGCGGCTCCGGTCCACCTTCGGCAAGGTAAGGGACTTGGGCGACTCCGGCCGCAACGGGAAGGTCCTCTGCACAGAGGGTGATGACGTGGCCTCCTGAGAAGCTCGATCCCCAGATGCCGATCCTGACCGGGTCTACTCCGGGGACCGTGGTGAGCCAGGAGATGGCGTCGCGATAGCCCTGCAGCTGAAGAGGCGGCGAGGGCGACTGGCGTGGTTCACCGTCGCTGGCACCGAAGCCAGGGTGGTCATAGACGAGGATCACAAACCCGGCTTGGGCAAAGGCAGCGGCGTAATCGTCCAGAAACATTTCTTTGACCGCGGACATGCCGTGTGCCATCACGATCCCTGGCGCTGGCTGTCGATCGGCCCCGTAAAGCCAACCCCGAAGGGTCGTCCCTGACGAGGTGAACTCGACATCGCTCCGCTGACCCATCAGCGCAACACTACATCTCTCCACTGTCACAAACTGGGAGCGTCTTCCACGCGTGCCAGCACCGTGACGCGCTGGCCGGCCTGCACCTGCTTTCGCAGCGCGACGAGCACCTCGGTCGTCCCTCGGCGCGCGACCTGCTCCGCGCGGCAAGCAGGGCGGTAGTCACGTTCGTCGGCAGCCACGGCGTCGCTGGTCGCGCTCGTGGCGAATTTCGGGACTGCGTACGTCGACTTGGTTGCGTCCTGCTTCGGTGGTTCTGCGGATATCGCAGCGGCCGACCTCCAAGCGCGCAGGGAGAGTGCGAACATGGCGTTGCACTCGTCGGCCCCCAATGGTGTCTCGCTGCTGGTCCGTCGCCAAGGCGCCGACGCGTGCCTACGTCGCGGATCAGCCGAGGCGATCGGGCCGAGTGGACGCCACAGCGAACGAAGTGCGCACGGGTGTCCAGATAGACGGCGTCTGCTTCGGCTCGCCTTTCCTGGTGTGCGGATTCCGTCTCTAGCGGCGGAGTTCGGTCCTGAGTTGGGCAGCGAGCCTGACGGCGGCGTCGATCTCGACTTTGCGTATCGAGACGCTCTCGACGTTCAGTCCAAAGGGAACGCGAACGCGCCGGCAGTAGGCGATCAACTCAACCGCCGTCGCGACCGCTTGATCATAGGACGCGCTAAGTGTGTCGTCGGCGTGACGCAGGTCGTTCGCAATCCAGCGTGGCACGTCGACACCGAGCCACTGAAGGAACTCCAATGTCTTGACTGAGCCACAGACTGAGAATGTGAAGACGATCGGCACCGGCTGCAAGTCCTGGGCCGCGCACTCGTAGCGATAATCGGAGACCAGGTCCTTGGCAGCGTTGAGGTCGTAGACGACCTGAGTAACGAAGAAGGAGCAGCCTGCCCGTTGTTTGGCGATGAGCCGGTGGTGCTCTTGCCCTCCGCGCGCGTGCCGCTCGGGGATCGCGACTCCGCCCAGCGGTAGGTCCGATCGGACTTCGGTGCGAAGCTCGTAGGCCCGCGAGAGCGACGTTGCGGTCGGCTTCTCGCGGGATGAGGCCCCGACGAAGACCGACAGCACTCGGGTTGAATCCTGGTCGCGGAGCCACAGGCCGAGGCGGTCCTCGGGGTGCTTACTGACCGCGCGATAGACGATCGCAGGCACGTCCAAATCCGCCAGATCACGGGCGAGGAACTCTGCCGGATCCATCGTGGGCAGAAACGGAAACGGGCGTTCGTTGGGATTACGGTCGCTCTCGTCATCGATGTCGTAAAGAACAAGGCCATCGATCTCCACCGACCGGAGTCGCGCGAGCGTGACCTCAGCAATCTGCCTGACCTGCTCGGGTCGTGTCGTCAATCGCGGTGGCGTAACCGCGAAGATCAGAAATTCACCCCACCGCTCGGCGATGCGCTGCTGCAGCTCCACGCGCAGAACCGTAGCCAACAGTCGACCCTAGGACCCGCCCGGCGCCGCCTACCTGAGCATCCAGCTTTCGCACCGACTGGCGCCTTTGCTTTGATCTCTCCCCGCCATGTGGGCGCGGTCAGCGCTCTGGCGACAGGCCAGCACAGTGATCCCATCGCGGCCGACAAGTGCAACGTCGCGCCCTACGATCGCTCGGTCGCCGGGACCTCCTTTGACGTTCGGACGTACCTGCTGGCGCACGACTCGGTGGTCCCCCTCAGCGCGGGATTCGCAACCGCGGGCGGATCACTGCTGGTCCGCAATCGCGCAGCAGTAGCGCCTGGCGCGATTGGGACACGCTCGTCCTCCTCACATGGCAGCAGCCTCGCCGAGACTGATGGTGGTCGATCAACCCACCACGGTGCTGCGCGGGATCGCGGCTTCTGGTTTCCGATCTGAACTCGGAAGCCGACCCTGGCTGTACAGCGTCTGTCGGTAGGCGCGGATGGGGCGTTGCCGTTGGCCTGCGGCGGGGTAGACTCGCGGGCGTTCACGGGGCGTACGAGGGAGAGTGGGACCATGGACGCACGTGGGGTGTGGGCGGTGCTGGTGAGTACGGCGGTGGTGTGTGCCGGCTGCGGAAGCGCGTCGCAGAGCAGCACATCGCAGAGCAGCACATCGAAGCTGCCTCTGAGGGCCTACTTGGTTCGAGGGCATGAGGAGACGGGGCTGCCGCCGACAGGCAAGGCCACTGCCTACCTGACCGCCACGCAGTGGACCTCCAACGGCGTGCCCAACGGCGCCGCGGAGGACAAGCGCTTGGCCCAGGAGGGCTTCCGCGAGGCGATGAGCGTCCAGACCGGCTCGACCAAAGGTCAGGGCGTCTCGTGGGTGATGGAGCTGGGTTCGGCCTCCGCGGCCGCGCGAGAGAAGGCGGCGGAACTACGGGAGTTCGCCTACGGGCCGGGCGCCCCGACAACGCCGACGCGGTTCACCGTCCCCGGCGTCCCGAGTGCCGAGGGCTGGACCTTCCCGTCCCAGGTTGCCAACGTCCTGTTCACGGAGGGGCGGTGCCTGATGCTCATCGGTGACCAGTTAGCGTCCGCTACCGACAACAAGCCTCCGGTGGTCGCCGCCGTGCGCGCTGTCTGGGCGCGCACAAACGGCAAGCCCGGGGTCTGCGCAACATGAGCGGCTCATCACACCGGCGGCCTTCCCCAATCAGATCGGAAACCAGAAGCGAGGCCTGATCGCGGGCTGCCTCCCCCTTCGGGCTACTTGCACCGGCGTCGTCGCCTCGCTCCGGGCAAGGCGAGACTGGTGCTTCGGAACGGGCGGCAACCGCCCACAGGACGATGGCTGCTGCTCCGCGAGGCTATCCAGCACTGCCAGCGAGCCAAAAGCTCTGCGACTCGACGTTCGTGCGAGCCGGCGTCGAGACCTGCTCTCCTGTTGGCGCGGTACTCGGCCCTGATCGCCGCGGAGACCCGCAACGCGCGGAACTCGGGACGCTCGCTTGCCCGTACGGGCGAATTCGGAGGACGTTGTGGAATCGCTTAGTCTCGGCGGCGGCCTTCATTCAGGGCCCGGTCGGCACCGCCGCGAGAGGGGGTGTGGCTGGGGCGCGCGGATTAGCGCCGGCGGGCGGAAAGCGTGTAACAAACCGTGTAACAAGGTCGGCAAATTCAGCCTGATGCAGTCTCAGGCAGAATCACGAAAGTCCTGCAAAACGGTACATAACTAACCCCCGCGAAGCCCCTCATAACCCGAAGGTCGCGGGTTCGAATCCCGCCCCCGCTACTTCAAGGAGGCCCCGAAAAGCCCTGGAAATCAGCATCTAGCTGATCCCCATGAAGCCACTCATATTGCACCGAACCGTCCGCCGTCGCTCGACCGGTCCCGGTGACCGGGCTGCTCCAACCGGCGCGCAGGGGGCGGTCGGCGCCCGCATTGACGGTGGCACCTCATTCGTGTGTTAGGGTGCGCGCGCTTGCGAGAGACGCTTTCGCGATCGGCGTGTCGTGGCTGCCGTGCGCTGGGGTGCATGGCCGGGATCTTCGCGCTCTGGTTGTTGACGTTGGCGGCGCCGGCGCGCGCCGCGGGGGTGGTCCAGCCCTATGGGCATAACGACTTCGGGGGCTTTCACAACATCCTGCCCCCAGGGTCCAATGGGTTCGCGACGATCGGTCAGCTGGGCGCTTTCCTCGCACGGGGGACGCGTCCACCGCACAGCGACGACCAGCTCGCGATGTACTCGAACCTGACGACCGCCGCGCCGAACATCAGGGCCGCGCAGATCTCGTCGTTCTATAAGGATGCGACCTTCGGAGTGCGGGGCGGCGACGTCGAGGGCGTGCAGAGCCCCGAGCCGGGCGTGACGATTGTGCGCGACAAGCGTTTTGGCGTCCCGCACGTCTACGGCACGACGCGGGCGGCACTGATGTTCGGAATCGGCTACGCGACTGCGGAGGATCGCCTGTTCTTCATCGACACGCTCCGGCACGCGGGGCAGGGCGATCTATCCGAGTTCGCTGGCGGTGCCAACCTCAGCATGGATGAGAGCGTATGGGCGTCCACGCCGTACACCCCGGCCGATCTCGCCAAGCAGGTGGCCTATGGAGTGAGCCACTCTCCGGAGGGGCCCGGGATCGCCCGCGACGGGCTGAACTACGTCGCGGGGATCAACGCCTACATCGCGGCCGCGAAGCAGAACCCGGCGCTCATGCCCGGCGAGTACGTCGCGCTGGGCAAGATTCCGCAGCCGTTCACCGTCGAGGACCTTGTCTCGGTCGCCGCGCTGGTGGGCGGCATCTTCGGGCGCGGCGGAGGCTCCCAGCTGTCGAACGCCGTGCTGTACGAGCAAATGTTGCGGCGCTTCGGGCCCGAGCGGCGCGCGGTCGCGGGATCGCCCGAAGGTGTGCCCGCTGCCGCGCGGCGCCGAGCCGTTGCGACTCGAGACACATCTGGTTTTGCGACCTTTCTGAGTTTCGTCGACCCAAATGATCCGGAGGCGCCGACCACCGCGCGCGGCCGCGCTTTTCCATACCAGACGCTGCCGCTCCCGAACCAGAGCGCGCGCGGAAGCATTGCGTTGCCGGATCCGGGCTCCGTCAGCTACGCCAACGTCATCGTTGGCGGCGCCGCATCTCAAAGTTCCCGCCGGAGGGCGAGCGCCGCGCCTGGCTCGGCCCTCGATCCCGGGCTCGCGCCGTTCGCCCACGCGGGCAATGGGCTGTTCGCGTTCCCCCGCTCGGCCTCCAACGCGCTGCTCGTTTCCGGCGCGCACACGGTCTCTGGCCACCCGATCGCGGTCATGGGGCCACAGGTCGGCTACTTCACGCCCGAGATTCTGATGGAGGAGGACATCCACGGCCCTGGCATCGACGCCGAGGGTGTCTCGTTCCCCGGCGTGAACCTCTACGTCCAGCTCGGGCACGGGCGCGACTACGCCTGGTCGGCGACGTCGGCGGGACAGAACATCATCGACACGTTCGCGGCTCGACTGTGCAATCCCCATGGGGGCGCAGCCACTCTCCGCTCCGATTATTACGTGTTGCACGATCGCTGCGTGCGGATGGAAACGCTCACCCGCAGCGAATCCTGGAAGCCGAACGCCGTCGACGCAACTCCGGCCGGCTCGATAACGCTGCAGACCAAGCGCACGGCGTTCGGAATCGTCATCGCCCGGGCGAGGATCCACGGCCGCCCGGTGGTCTACACCAACCTGCGCTCGACGTACATGCACGAGCTGGACTCGGCCGTCGGATTCGAGATGTTCGACAACCCGGCGCAGATGCGCAACCCGCGTGACTTCATGAAGGCCGCGTACCACGTCAGCGACACGTTCAACTGGTTCTACGCGGATGACAAGCACATCGCTTACTTCAACTCGGGCGCGAATCCAGTGCGTGCGCGCGGCACCAACCCGCTGTTCCCGACCTGGTCACAGTTCTCGTGGCGCGGTTTCAACCCGGCCACGTTGACCGAGCAGCAGACCCCGCAGAAAGCCCACCCGCAGGTCGTCGATCAACCGGTGCTGACCAGCTGGAACAACAAGCAGGCGCCGGGCTACAACGACGCGGCGACCGGGCAGCAGTATGCGTCGATCTTTCGCTCACAGTTGCTCGACAACAACGTCAACCACTATCTGCGCCTCGGACGGGGCAAGCTGACACTCGTCGGCCTCATCAACGCGATGGGCAACGCGGGCACCCAGGATCTGCGCGGCGTTGAGGTGCTTCCCTACGCGCTCCGGATCCTCGGCCACCCGCGCGAGCCAGCGCTCGCTCGGGCCGCCGGCGAGTTACGGACATGGGTGGCGAGCGGGGCGCACCGCATCAACCGCGCGCACCCGGGCGTGTCGGGCGACTACGACCAGGCCAGCGCGGTGCGCACCATGGACGCCTGGTGGCCGCTGCTTGTGAAGGCTGAGCTCCAGCCCGTGCTCGGCCCGTCACTGCTCGGTGCCGTCGAGAGCAACTTCCCCATCAACGATCAGCCCGGACACGGGGTCGGAGGCACCGGGGTGGGCGGCACCCACCTCGGGTCAGCGTTCGATGTCGGGTTCTACGGCATCGTGCAAAAGGACTTCCGCGCAGTACTCGGCGACCGGGTCGCCGGACCGCTCAACCGCATCTACTGCGGTGCCGGCTCGCTGGCCGCGTGCCGGCGCGCACTCGAGAACTCGCTGCGACAAGCCGTCCGCGTTCCGGTCTCGGAGGTCTATCCGGCCGACGGCACCTGCAAAGCGGGCGACCAAGAATGCTCTGACTCGATCCAGTTTCGTCCGATCGGCGCGATCCGGCAGCCGCTGGTCGAGTGGGTCAACCGCCCCACCTTCCAGCAGGCGGTCGAGATCCGCGGTCACGGTCCCAGGTAGGGTCGGCCGGATCCGCTCCGAAGGGGCGCAGGAGGCTGGAAGCTGCGAGCGCTGGCCCGCTCGCCCATCGGGGGAAGCGCGAGCAATCCCAGACCCGCTCCATCGTCAGTTCGGGCCCTCCGGGGTGTCGCTGGCCTTCAACGCAGCTGGCCGTTCGGGGTGGCGCTCGTCGGTGTGCGGCACGGAGTCGGCTTCGCCTCGCCGGTACCGGGTTTCCGCTTTTCCGGCCAGGGCGCTTGGCCACCAGACGCGAGGGCCGATGTCGAAAACGAGCGCGGGGACGAGCACCGACCGGACGATAAAGGTGTCGAGCAGGACCCCGAAGGCGATCGTGAAGCCGAGCTCGGTCAGCGTCTTGAGCGGCAGCGTCGCAAGCATCGTGAATGTCCCGGCGAGCACGATCCCGGCCGAGGTGATGACGCCGCCGGTCACCGCCAGCCCGCGCAGCATCCCGTGTCGTGTGCCGTGGCGCAGCGCCTCCTCGCGGGCTCGCGCCATTAGGAAAATGTTGTAGTCAACGCCGAGCGCTACGAGGAATATGAAGGCCAGCAGCGGCAGCGTCGACGGCTCGCCTGGGTAGCCGAAGACGTGGTCGAACACCGCCGAGGAGATGCCTAGGGCGGCGCCGAAGGACAGGATCACGGTCCCGATCAGCAGCAGCGGCAGTGTGACCGCGCGCAGCAGCAGCGCGAGGATCACGAATACCAGCAGGAGCACGATGGGCACGATCAGCCGGTTGTCGTGCGCGGCCGCGGTGTCGAAGTCCTTCTGCTGAGCGGTCGGGCCGCCCACGAGCGCCGTCGGGCTGGCCGCGTGTGCCGCCGCACGGAGGCGTGGGACCAGGTTCTCGGCGGTGGTCGAGTAGGGGTCGGCACTGAGCGTGAGGCCAAAGCGCGCGCCCGGCCTGCCGAGCTCCGGGGGCCCTACCGCCGCCACGCCGGGCACGGAGCGCAGTGCCCGCTGGACGCGAGGGACCGCGCGTACGTCGCGCACGACTACGTCGGTCGGCGCGTTGTCACCGGCGGGGAACGCTTTCGCGATCAGCCGCTGACCTTCAACGGACTGCACCCGGCCGCGGAAGTCTTGCGTGTTGGTGAGGCCGGTCGAGAAGCTCGTCAGGCCGAGGCAGCCGATGCCCAGCAACAGCACCGTCGTGATCCACACGCGGCGTGGAGTGGCCGCCACGCGCTCGCCCACACGCCGCCATGCGCCATGGGTCTCGTCCGTGCCCTCTGAGCCGAAACGCGGCACGAACGGCCAGAACGCGCGCCGGCCGCCGGCCACCAGCGCGGCAGGCAGCAGCGTCAGCATCGAGAGCATCGCCAGCGCCACGCCCATCGCGCCGATCGGCCCGAGGCCGCTGGTGCCGTTGACCTGCGCCAGCGACAGGCACAGCAGCGCCAGGATGACGGTCGAGCCTGACGCGAACACCGCGGGTCCGGCCCGCCGCAGCGCCTGGCGCATTGCGTCGACCGGGCGCTCGTAGCGGCGCAGCTCCTCGCGGTAGCGCGCGACCATCAGCAGCGCGTAATCGGTGCCCGCACCGAACACCAGCACGGGCAACACGCCAGCACTCTGGCCGTTGACGGTGACCCCCGCCTCGGCGATCGCCCACCCGCAGAACCGCGAGAACGCCTCGGCCATCAGCACGCTGAAGAGCGGGATCACCCAGAAGATGGGCGAGCGGTAGATCAGGATCAGCAGCACGAACACCAGCGCGCCGGTCGCCAGCAGCAGCGTCCCGTTGATCGACGAGAACACGTTGACCGCGTCCCGCGAGAAACCGGCCGGACCCGTCACCCTGACCGTAAGACCGCGCGTACGCAGCGGCGCCATCCGGCTCTCCACCCCGCTCACAGACGACTTCAGAAGCGTCTCTTTGCCGCGCGGGTTGAGGTTGACGATCACGAGTGCCGTAGTGCGGTCCGGCGACACCCGGACGAGCACCTGCCGCGAGCCCGTGACCGGGGGATTGGTGACAAGCGAGGCACGTGTCCGATCGATCGCGGCCAGGTCTCGAGGTTTCAGGCCGCCGTCGCGGCGCACGACGGTGATCGCGGCGAAGCGCTCTCCGGACGGGAAGCGCTTGGCCAGCGTCAGCTCGCGCACGGATTCCGAGGAGCCCGGCAGGAATGAGGACTCCTCGTTCTTCTGCACATCTTGGAAGCGCTGCGCGAACGAACCGCCCAGTCCACCGAGAATGAGCCACAAGAGGATGATCCCGATGCGGGCGGGACGCGAGCCGATGAGACGCTCGAGGACTCTCATGTGGGCGCGATTTCGGGGTCTTCAACGGCGGCGTGTCGGAGCGCCTGGTCGAAGCTGATTGGCTCGATGTCGAACAGCGTCATTCCGGAGGGGTCGGTGACGACCGTTGGCGCGGCCAGCCCATCCGTCAATGGTCCTGCCACGCCGGCGCTGACGGGTGTGACGAGCCCGATCCAGAGTGAGGAGAGCCATGGGGGGATCAGCGGCACGGGGATCCGCGGCCGGCGGCGGATTCCGAGGACTTCAGCCATGCGGTCGAACATCTCGCCGATGAACCCGATCTCGCCGGGGACGAGCACGCTTTCCGTCATATCACGGCGCGGTGGGCGATGGTGTCGGCGCGAGCGCAGCGGCCAGCCGCTCGGCCTTCTGCTCCTCAAAGCCGCCGACTTCGCTGGCAAGTATCCGGCCGGAGCGCTCGACGATCAGCACCGCGATCGTGTCGGTGCCGCCAAGACCGAGGTTGTCAACGACCTTCTGGACGTCGGTGTAGACGGTGATCGTGCGGGCGCGGGCGGCGGCATCCGGGATCCCGCGCGTCATGCCGCCGTCGATGAACCACCGCGCCGGACCGTACATAGATGACAGCACCGGCAGCTCGTACACGGCGACGTCGGAGCGCCGCTGCTCGAGCTCGATCAGCCACGGCAGCCATTGATCGACAACGCGCTGCTGCTCGCGGCGGAAGGCGACAACGAGGAAGTTGTGCTGCTTGGCGAGATCGCCGGCCAGCTCGTACTCCTTGCCGTCGAGAGCCCGTCCGGATAGTGGGCTCAGTCTCTGCAGCTGCGAGGGGGCGAGCGTTCGCCTGAGACCAGCGAGAGCGCGATCGCCGACACGGTTGAACGCGAGCGCGAGGACCGGATCGGCGATCCTGAGCACGCCGTTCAGCGCGAGGTCGGCGTCGTAGGTGACTCGTGTGCCCTCCGCGGTCGGGTCGAACGTGATCCTGTCCCGCGAGACCACGGTGGCGTTCTCGCCGAGGAACGTAACCGCATGCGGAGGGTCGTACTCGACGATCCGATAGGTGAGCTCGTTCTTGCGGCCGAGGAACTCGGCGACCAGCCGGAACTCGGTTCCCACACCGGCCGCTTGACCGTCTAGACGCTCAGCCTCCACGACGCCCGGATCCCATTCCCTGGTTGTCGAGAAATCGCTGAGGTAGGCAAACACGTCCTCGCGGGGTTGCTGCGTGTCGATCGATGCTCGGTAGTGGGCCATCAAGATTCTCCTTCTGGAAGTGAAGTCGATGCGATCGGAATGGTGGCGTCGTGCCACCCGCCGAGTAGGTGGCAGGAGGGAGTCTCGTTCGGCGTGTCGACGCGGACCGTATTGATGTGCCCGCCCGGATAGTCATTCGCCTCGAACACCGTGACGTCATGCATCCGGTGCAGCAGATCCGCCAGCACCGGACCGGAGACCCGCCACCTGCCACAGCAACTCTCATCCCAGCGATCGCTCTTCGCCAAACCGCGCTCGACGGACGCTGGCAGGTCGGCCCGGCGAGGGTGCTCGGCGCGTGCCTGCCTCAAGCTGGGCGACCCCGGGACGAGGGACACTGCGGCGCCCTGACTAGGTGCGGTGGGTTAGCGCGGGATCAGCACCTTGTTGATGACGTGGATCACGCCATTTGAGGCGCCGATGTCGGTCTTGATGACGCGCGCGCCGCCAACCATGACCGTGCCGTGGCTGACGCGGATCTTGAGCGACTGGCCGTTGAGCGTCTTGACCGAGTGCAGCTTCACGACCTTCGCGGCCGTGAGCTTGCCCTTGGCCACGTGGTAGAGCAGGACCGCCCGCAGCTTCGCCTTGTCCTTGGCGAGCGCCTGAAGCGTCGCCTTGGGCACCTTCGCGAACGCCGCATCGGTTGGGGCGAAGACCGTGTACGGACCCTTGGCCTGGAGCGCGCCGGCTAGACCGGCCTGCTTGACCAGCTTCGTAAGCGTCTTGAACTGCCCCGCGGCGACCGCGGTCTGGACGATGTTGCGTTCAGCAGCAGGCTTCGCGGATATCACAGGGGCCATAGCCCAGAACGACAGCGCGCTGACCGCCGCGAGCGCGATGAACTTCCGATTCCTTCTCATCAGAGGCTCCTAATCAAATGACTACGGGGGACGTGTGGCCGATCACTCTCACGTTCGGGCGGGCGATCAAAGAAGCTCGGGACTCCTCCAGTCGAGACCATCCCTCGACAAACAATGGACAATATATGGACGAAGATAACGACAGGCCGGTGTGGCTGTCAAGTGTTTGTCTAAAGTATGTATAATAATTGCGGTGTCGATTACCCCAGAATCGCTGCGGATCGGGGAATTCGCCCGCCGCGTCGGCGTGAACGCCGCGCTGCTCCGCGCCTGGGAGCGGCGCTACGGGCTCCTGCAGCCGGTCCGCTCGCCCGGCGGGTTCCGGCTCTACACCACCGGGGACGCCGAGCGGGTCGCCCGCATGCGCCGAGGCCTCGGCGAGGGGTTGTCGGCGGCCGAGGCGGCACGCGCCGCGCTGCAGGACGCCGGACCGTCGGACGGCCTGCTCGAAGACACCTCCGCACGCCTGCTTGCCGCGATCCATGACTACGACGAGGCCACCGTGCACGCGATACTTGACCAGAACTTCGCGGCGTTCGGACTAGAAGCAGTCCTGCGCGGCCTCATCCTTCCTACCCTCACCAGGGTTGGCCTCGAGTGGCAGCAGGGGACCCTCGGGATCAGCCAGGAGCACTTTGCCAGCAACCTGATCCGCGGCCGGCTGCTCTCACTCGCACGGCTCTGGGGGCGCGGGAGCGGCCCGCTCGCGCTGCTCGCGTGCGCGCCCGGCGAGCAGCACGACATCACCCTGCTCTCCTTCGGGCTCGTCTTGCGCTCCTACGGCTGGCGCATCCTCTTCCTCGGAGCCGACACGCCGATCTCGACATTGACACAGACTGCGAAGACGACCCGACCGGCGGTCGCTGTGCTCGCGAGCTTCGACCCGGCACTCCTGCAAGCGGAAGCGACTGCACTCCGCCGCCTCGCAAAGATGGCTCCACTCGTCCTCAGCGGCCCTGGCGCCTCGGCTGCGCTCTGCAACGAGCTCGGCCTGCGAGGGCTCGACGGCGACCTCGTAACAGCCGCAAACGAGATTGCCCGCGGCGCCTAAGTCGACCGAGTCGCGGACGCTGTCCTCGCTGGGCGGCGCGCCCGGCGCGCCCTCCGCAGCCCTCCGCGCCCATCGCGATCCCGCGGTCGGCGACCACGGGCGCGGGGGCCGTCGCCGACCACCCGCAGCCTGCGGTGGTGGCGAGATCCCAGCATGCTGGTGGTCCGCCAGCCGTACGTTCGAGTGAGTCAGACGCGGACTTCCACCCCCTCTAAGCCGCCGAAGAGCAGGGCTCTCGACGGACCCGCTCATGGCGCCCGGCCGCCGACTCTGCGGCCGCTCGCGCGATTGGCACCTGAAAGGTGCGCGAGCGCGTGTGGCGACCGACCTGTTTGTGTATCCGTGGCGAGTATCGACGTCAGTGCCTGTGGAAGGAGAGGTGTCGCCGTCTGCGGTGCGCGGACGCTGTCGGGCGCGCGGCACGCTGACGCGCGGGGCCGGCGGTTGGGCTGGCTGCAGGTGCAGCCGTCGGCTCACCGCCGATGCGCGGCAGCCATGCGAGCGAGCGCGGTAGGTACCAGTTCCAGTCGCCGAGCAGCTTCATCGTCGCGGGTAGCAGCACCGCTCGAACGATCGTCGCATCGATCAGGATCGCGGCGGCGAGGCCGACGCCCATCATCTTGAAGACGATCTCCCCGAGCGTGGCGAAGATCGCGAACACGGCGACCATGATGATCGCCGCGCTGGTCACGACGCCGGCGGTCGCCTTGATGCCGTGGGCAACGGCGTCTTCGGTGCTCATCCCGTGGTCGTGGCCCTCGCGGACGCGGCTGAGGATGAACACGTGGTAGTCCATCGACAGGCCGAACAGGATCACGAACAGGAACAGTGGCAGCCAGAAGACCACGCCGCCGACCGAGGTGAAGCTGAGCAGCGACTGCAGGTGGCCCTGTTGGAAGATCAGTACCAGTACGCCGTACGCCGCGCCCACGGACAAGAGGTTCAGGATGATCGCGGTGAGCGGAATCACGATCGAGCGGAAGGTCAGGAGCAGCAGCACGAACGCGAGTCCGAGCACGAACGCGAACACGAACGGCGCCCGGGACTTCATCGTGTTGTTGAAGTCGAGTGTCTGACCGGCCACACCCGTGGTGTGGACGGTGACGCCCGGCACGCGGCCGATCGTCGCCGGGATCACGCTGTTGCGCAATAGCGCGAGCGCCGCGAGCGACTTCGCGTCGACGCCCGTGCCCGCGAGCGGGACTGAGACCCGAGCCGCCTGACGCGAGGCGCTGACGTCGACGGTGATCGGCTGATAGATCCGGCCGGTCGCCAGGGCCGCGCGCTCGAGCGCGGTGATCCCTGCATGGACCGGCGGCGCCGTTACATCAGGCGCGCTGATCACGACCGTCTCGGGGACCGCCCCGCCCGGGAACTCCTGCTGGACGCGCTGATAGACCTTCATCACGGGGAGGTTGGGCGGCAGCCCCTGCATGCCCGGGTTAACGGTGTGAAGGCTGAACGCCGGGATCGCAAGCGCAACGAGCAGCGCCGCCGCCGCTCCGCCCCAGAGAACTGGGCGACGCAGCACGGCGCCGACGATCGGCGCCCAGAAGCGCGACTCTCCGGGCATGGCACGCAGACGGTCCAGCCCCGGGATCCGGCCCCGGTCGACGCGGTCGCCGAGCCTCGAGAGCACGGCGGGCAGCACGGTCAGTGAGCCGACGAGCGCGATCGCGACCACGAGTACGGTGCCCATCCCGAATGAGGTGAACACCTGATTGCCCATCAGGAACATCCCCGTCATCGCGATCATCACCGTGAGCCCCGAGATCAGCACCGCCCGGCCCGAGGTCGCGGCCGCCGCTTGCAGCGCGTCCGACGGTGTGCGCCCACGGGCGCGCTCCTCGCGCGCCCTGCGCACGTAGAACAGCGAGTAATCGATGCCGACCGCTAGTCCGATGCACAGGATCACCGAGGTGACCGACTGTTCGACGTGGAACACGTGGCTGAGCAGCTCGGTGATGCCGAGCGCCGCAAGCACGGCCGTGAGACCGAGCAGCAGCGGCACGCCGGCCGCAACGAGCGCGCCGAACGCCACCACGAGGATCAACAGCGTGATCGGCACCGAGGTCGCCTCTGCCTTGTGGAAGTCATCACTGACGAGCTTGTTGACCGCCTTGTTGTTACTCGCGGTGCCGAGCTCACCGATGAACAGTCCGGGGTGGGCGCGCTGCACCGCGGCGGTCGCCGCCAAGGCGGGCGCGACACGGTTCTGTGCTGTGTCTGGATCGCCGGCGATCTGGAAGGTCACCAGCGCGGCGCGACCGTCCTTCGAGATTTGCCCCGCGTTGCCTGGGGCGAGCGGCGACCTGATCGCCGCTACTGATGGGCTGCGCGATAGGCGCCCGACGAGATCGGTCACCGCCGCGCGGTAGCTGGTGCTCGCGAGCGAGCCGCTCGGGTTCTCGATCAGGACCTCCTCGCCCGCCCGCTCGCTCGGGAACTGCTTTGCCTGCGTCTGGTCCGCGAGCCGCGACTGGCCGTTCTCCGACTCGACCGCCTTGAGCTGGACCATCCCCGCCAGGCTGCCGAGCGCAAACGCCACCAGCACGAACGCCAGCCACCCACGCACCACCGCCTTGCGGTGAGCAGCGCTCCAGCCGGCGATCCGAGATGTGAGGTTCTCTGACTCTCTCATCGGTCCGTCTCCTCGTGCGCCAGCTAGCTCGTCCAGGTGAGCATGCACCAGACGGTCGCTGCTGCCATCGGTAGAGGCGACCACTCAGTGGTGCGGATTTCCCACATCCACGGACCGGGCGTTTGCGCGCGCCGACGGTCCTACCCGCCGCTGGCGAATCCCGGATCGTCACGGGGACGAGCGATGATTTCGGTGCTCGTTGGTGGTCATAGAGACATGAACTCAGTCACATGCCAGATCTCAGTCTCGCTCGACGGCTTCGTCGCGGGGCCTAACCAGAGTCTCGAAAACCCGATCGGAGAGGGTGGGATGCGCCTGCACGAATGGGCATTCGTAACGCACAGCTGGCGTGCCCAACAGGGATTGGAGGGCGGGGAGCGCAACGCGGACGCGGGGGTCATCGACGAGGTCTTCCAAGGCGTTGGTGCTTACATCATGGGCCGCAAGATGTTCGGTGGTGGCGAGGGCCCGTGGGACGAGGCGTGGACCGGGTGGTGGGGCGAGAACCCGCCGTTCCACGCGCCCGTGTTCGTGCTCACCCACCACGAGCGTGAGGCGCTGGCGATGAAGGGCGGCACGACGTTCACGTTCGTCACCGACGGGATCCAGTCGGCGCTCGAGCAAGCTCGAACGGCTGCTGGCGAGAAGGATGTCGCGATCGCCGGCGGCGCAACCGCGGTGCGGCAATACCTCGCAGCCGGGCTGCTCGACGAACTCTACCTCCATATCGTGCCGATCACCCTCGGGGCCGGCGAGCGGCTGCTCGAGGACATCGGCGATCCCACCCTCGAACCGATCAAGGTGGTCTCCTCCCCAGCGGTCACGCACATCAAGTACCGCGTCCTCCGCTAGGCATGGCTTCGCAAGCCGCAGTCGGTCACGAAAGGCGCGCCGCCTTGCTGCCATGCAGGGCCTAGCCGGCCCTCGCCGGATAGCCTGATCGGCGCCTGCGATCGTGCGCAGACGAACGCTCAGCTGCCCAGGTCCCGGCGCTCACTTCTGCGGGATGCAGGCATCGTCGCTGGCCGCAGCGAGACGTCCGAACGGCAGGGCACGGAGCTGTCCGCTGGGGCCGGCAGCCGGCTGCCGCTACGCGGCAAGAGCGGTCGTCCGCCCGCCTCGACCTGATCGCAGTGAATGCAGTCTCACGCAATCGCGAAAGTCGTGCAAAACGGTACGTAGCCAACCCCGGCGAAGCCTCACATAACCTGAGGGCCCCAGAACCAGCCCACACCTGGCTGGCCCTCTGCGATACTGGCCCTGCTGGCCGACTCAGGCCAGCGTCAGGAGGGTAGAGATCCGGGCTGGGGTACAGATCCGGGCTGGGTTCGCGAGGGGAAGGAGCGAGGAGAGATGCCGAGCGGTTTCCGACTGTCGCACAAAGCCACGCTGCGGGTGTTGATCGTCGCGCTGGCGACTCTGGCCCCGTCGCTTGGATCGCAGGCCGCGGTGGCTCGGTCCTTGAACAGGCACCAGGGTGTCCGGATCACCGTGCTCTCAGGCCGAGCGGATCTGGTCAGCGGCGGTTCGGCGCTGATTGCCATCTCCCCTGTTAGGGCCGCCGGCCGCCTGCAGGTCACGGTCGATGGTCGAGACTTGACCGCCGACTTCGGGGTCCGGGCCGATGGCCGTCTGGAGGGTCTGGTCGACGGCTTGCGGCTCGGGCGCAACGTCGTGCGCGCCCAGCTCCCCGGCGGGGCAGGTGCGCAGCTCACGCTTGTGAACCACCCGATCGGAGGCCCGGTGTTCTCAGGCCCCCAGCTTCAGCCATGGAAGTGCCAGCCGACGGCGCAGGACGGGCAGTGCGATCAGCCGCCGAGCTACAGGTACGTCTACGAGTCGACCAATCCGGCGAAGCACGGCTTCCAGACATACAACCCGAGCAGCCCGCCCGCGGATGTAGCCAACACGACGACTGACCAGGGCGTCACGGTGCCCTTCATCGTCCGGATCGAGACCGGCTACATCGATCGCGATCAGTACCAGGTCGCGGCGCTCTACGAGCCCGGCAAGGCGTGGAGCGCGGTCGACCCTCAGCGGCAGTTCAACCACAAGCTGCTGATCCTCCATGGATTCGGCTGCGGCATCGAGTATCAGACGGGCACGGCTCCCGGCACGGTCGGAGACAGCGCTGCCGACTACGCGCTTGGCAAGGGCTTCATGACCATGTCGAACGCGCTCGACAACAGCTCTCACGACTGCAACGTGTCGATCCAGGCGGAATCGCTGGTGATGACCAAGGAGCACGTCATCAAGACCTACGGCACGGTGCGCTACACGATCGGTACGGGCTGCTCCGGCGGATCGCTGGCGCAATACTGGATCGCGAACGCATATCCGGGCGTGTACCAGGGCATCCTGCCCACCTGCTCGTTTCCCGATGCATGGACCTCCGCGACGCAGGTCGGCGACTACGCGCTACTCGAGCACTACTTCTCCGGCAACCAGCCTTCGACAACTCGGGGCGTGACGTGGACGGAGGCTCAGGAGGCAACGGTCGAAGGCCTCCCGGACACCCGTAACGCGTTCCTCAGCGTGGGCTGCACCAACGTCAATCCGCCGTACCTGCCGGCGACCTGCCCGACCGGGTACTTCTACGGAGCAGTTCCTTACTGGCCATGCGCCGGCGTCAGCAGCCAGCAGCTGTACAACGCGCAGACCAACCCCGGCGGCATTCGCTGCTCGATTGCCGACCTGAGCAGGAACCTGCTCGGGCCACGGATGCCCGGCGTTTGGACCACGGCCGAGAAGCAGATCGGTCACGGCTTCACGGGCCTGCCGATCGACAACGTGGGGGTCCAGTACGGGCTTGCGGCGCTGCGCGCCGGAGCGATAACGCCGGCGCAGTTCGTCGACCTGAACCAGTACGTCGGCGGCGCCGACGTCGACGTCAACCCGACGCCGGACCGGCGCGTCGCTGACGAGCCGGCGCTGGCCAACGCCTACCGCACCGGTTTGATCAACGAGACCAACAATCTCAACCGGACCGCGATCATCGACTGCCGGGGGCCCAACCCGGGACTCGCGCACGACTCGTATCGTGCGTTCGCAGTGCGCGCGCGGCTCGACCGTGAGTTCGGCACGCACGCCAATCAGCTGATCTGGGAGGGCCCCAAGAGCCTGCAGGCGGACAACGACTGCGAGCTCAACAGCTTCATCGCGATGGATCGCTGGCTCACCTCGGTGCAGAGCGACCGGCGCGACGTGCCGCTGGCCACGAAGATCGTCCGCGACAAGCCCTCGGATCTCGGCGACGCTTGCTGGGATGGATCCGGCCACAAGGTCTCGAACGGCCTCTGCCCGCCAAACGTCGTACCCGTGTACGGGACACCGCGGATGGTTGCCGGTGACCCGATCACGACCGACGCCAACAAGTGCCAGCTGAGGCCGCTGCGCCGTTCCGACTACCTCCCGATCGAGTTCAGCGCTGCCGAATGGTCGTCGCTGCGGAAGCTGTTCGCCAATGGCGTGTGCGACTACGCCAAGCCCGGCGTCGACCAGCGGGCGACAGTCCCGTGGCTCACCTACCAGAACGGACGCGGGGCCGTGATCTACGGTGGCCGGCCGCTCGGACCGCCGCCGTCGTCGACCGGACGCGCGCCCGGTCGCTGGCGACGGTGAGCATCACGCCCGAGTGGCGGCGCGCGCGGGCTACCGCAGCGTCAGGTGGGGCGGACGAACCCTTGCGCTAGCCGGCCGACCTCGAACTCGGCCGTCCCGGTAGTCACGACTGGATCCCGCGCGGCGAAGTCCCGCAGTTCCTGCTCGTCCTCGGTCTCCACGACCGCGAGACCGTATGAGTCGTCGTCGGTCAGCACCGGTCCGAAGACGACCATCGCGCCGCGCTCGAGCCACGGTCCCCAGTGAGCGGCGTGACGGCCCATGATCGCTCGCTCCTCCTCGGTCAGCGTCTGAGCGAACCCGGGGCGCGGAGCCTTGAGGCGAAGCACGAAGGTGGCCACGGCAAGGATCTTAGGCAAGACGCGCGAGCAGCGGGAGATCTGCCTGCGACCCGGGCGCTCGCCGGACCGAGCAAGTAATGCCGATGTTCGTGCTGGCGAGCCGTTTCGCCCCGCCCAGGAACGCCCCCTGGGCGCCCTTCGTTCGATCTGGGATATGCCGGCAACGGTCAGGCAAGACCACGCCCGAGGCGTGAGCGCGTCGGAAACCACGCCACGGAGGGGCGGCGGCGTGCTACCCGTCGAACAGGGCGCCGGCCACGCGCTTTGCCGCTTGCGCGATCAGGCCCGCGAGATCTTCGAAGGTCGCTTGCCATGAAACGCGGGACCGACTGGGTCGCCGTGGTTGGGGTGAGATGGTTAGACGGACAATGGCGACTTGAGTGCTTCCGTCAGACAGATACGCCGCAAACTCGACCTGATAATCGCCTGGGTCCGGGAATGCGTGGGTCACCGAGCTTTGGTGGGGAGTGACACAGCTGCCGTAACCGTAACACCACAGATAGCCCGTAACTGCTTGTGACGGGTCTAACCCTGACACATGACCGGTAAAGGAGACGGGCTGGCTAACGTGTGAGTCGTGTGGCGAATACGTGAAGGTCACAGAGGGACGGGCCAAAGCGCTCGGCGTGATGAACACGGTGAGTCCAATCACAATCGCCATATGTGTGAGGAAGTCGATGGAACGAGATTGGAGCCTCACGCAGACATTATGGCTCGCAGATTAGGCGTCGATTTTGGGCTGACAGCCGCTGCCGCTCTGCTTGCCATGCCGCGCCTCTCGCGCTTCACCCGGCGCGATCGCGGGCCGTCGCCCGCTCCCAGCTCGTAGGCGGTCAGACGGAGACA
This sequence comes from uncultured Solirubrobacteraceae bacterium, assembly GCA_963725515.1. Lineage (GTDB taxonomy): Bacteria > Actinomycetota > Thermoleophilia > Solirubrobacterales > Solirubrobacteraceae > Palsa-465. The sequence continues at coordinate 46,028 of CAVRZB010000013.1, forward strand.
GGGCCGGGCGAGAAGGCCGTGCGCGATGGTGCTCGTGGCGCGCCGCGCGGGTTGTTCGTTCGTCCCGGATGTTCGGGCATCAGTGGCTTCGCAGGGGTGGGCCGAGCCCCGCGGCCCATGACCACCCCACGCATTCCAGATGAACGGCGACGTTCTCGAATTGATTTAGACTCGGTGAATCTGGATTCACCGCGGCAGTGAGGGGGATGAAACGTGGACCTGAACGACACGCCCGAACAGGCCTCCTATCGCCAGGAGGTCCGGGAATGGCTCGAGGCGAACAAGGCGCAGGCGCCGCCCCGCTCGGGCTCGTCCGAGGACACGGAGTACATCGATGCTCGCCGGGCATGGCAGCGCCGGCTGGCTGAGGCCGGGCTGGCCGCCGTGAGTTGGCCGGCCGAGCTCGGCGGCCGCGGGCTCGGCCCTATCGAGCAGGTGATGGTGAACCAGGAGATCGGCCGCGCCGGCGTGCCGGGAGTCCTCGACGTGATCGGCATCGGGATGCTCGGTCCCGCGATCATTGCGCACGGCAACCACGAGCAGAAGAGCCGCTACCTGGGACCGATGCTGCACGGCGACGAGGTCTGGTGTCAGGTGTTCTCCGAGCCGGGGGCGGGATCGGACCTAGCGGCGGTGCAGACGCGCGCGCGCCAGAACGGCGACGGCACATGGACCCTGAACGGGCAGAAGGTGTGGACGACAAACGCACAGTTCGCCTCGTTCGGGCTGCTGCTGGCGCGCACCGATCCCGACGTGCCGAAGCACAAGGGCCTGACGATGTTCATCGTGCCGATGGACGCCCCGGGCGTGACCGTCCGCGGCCTTCGTCAGATCTCGGGCGAGGCCGAGTTCAACGAGGTGTTCTTCGATGACGTCAGACTCGATGACACCGCGGTGGTCGGGGGCGCCGGCAACGGCTGGGGCACCGCGCTCACCGTCCTCATGTACGAGCGGCTGACGATCGGCTTCGGGTCGGAGTCGTTCGGCTCGCCCGCCCGGCTGGCCGGGACGCTCGCCGCGGACCCCGCCGCGCGGAGAGACTCCGTGGTGCGCGAGATGCTCGGCGGGATCATCACCGAGCTGCTCGCGGTGCGTTTCAACGGCTACCGAGCACTGACGGCACTCTCGAGGGGCCAGATCCCCGGTCCCGAGGCTGGACTCGCCAAGGTGACGATGGTGAACGCGGCGATCGCGGCCACCGATCTCGGCGCCGACGTGGTGGGACCCGACGCGCTCGACCCGCAGAGCGACTGGAGCTACCTGATCTCCTTCCTCCCGGGGTTGAAGTCCGCGGGAGGAACTGAGCAGATCCTCCGCAACACCATCGGCGAGCGAGTCCTCGGGCTGCCACCCGAACCGAGGCTCGACAAGGGCGTCCCGTTCAGCGAGCTGCGCGCCAAGGAGAAGGAGGCCGTCGAGCGATGAACTTTGCGCTCTCCGATGAACAGGTGCTCCTGCGCGAGGCTGCCCGTGGAGCGCTGTCGCGTTTCAAGACGCTCGAGGCCGCGCGCAATGCGCTCGAGGACTCGTCCGCTCTGCCCGACCTGTGGCCCACCGCAGTCGAGGCCGGCTGGCCCGGTCTGCTGATCGCCGAGCAGCACGGCGGTGCCGGGCTCGGCGCGTTCGACGCCCTGCTCGTCGCCGAGGAGTGTGGTCGTGTGCTCGCGCCGGTCTCGCTGCTCGGGCTGCTGCCCGCGACGGCGATTCTCGACGCGGCCGGCGACGAGTCGCTCGCCGCGGTCGCCGCCGGCGAGCTGCGTCCGGCGTATGTGCCTGTGCGTCCCCCCGACGATCTCGACCAGGCCTGGACCGTCGAGCCAGGCTCGGGCCACGCCCGCGCGAGCGCGCCTCAGGCCACCGTCGCCGGAGAAGAGGTCGTGCTCGACGGGACGGTCGCCTTTGTGCCGGATGCCCCGGGAGCCAAGCTGCTGGTGGCAATCGGCGTGAGCGCAGACGGCGAGCCCGTGGCCGCTGCGCTGCCGGCCGACGGGGACGGAGTGCGCGTCGTACCGGTGACCCGTTACGACGCGACGCGCTCGCTCGGCAACGTCAGCTTTTCGCAAGCCCGCGGCCGGCGCCTGCAGGTCGGGCCGGCAGCGCTCGCCGATGCTTGGTACCTCGCCCAGGCGCTGATCGCCGCGGAGTCACTCGGCGCGGGCCAGACCTGTCTGGAAGTCAGCGTCGAGTACGCCAAGCAGCGCTTCACCTTCGGCCGCGCCATCGGCTCCTACCAGGCGATCAAGCACGAGCTGACCGAGGTCCTGCGCCAGCTCGAGAACGCACGCGGCCTGCAGTACTACTGCGGCTGGGCACGCGAATCCAAGCCCGAGGAGTTTCCGCTGGCGGCGAGCGCGGCGCGATCCGCGGCCGGCCATGCCCTGGACTTCGCCGCGCGCTCGATGATCAACGTCCACGGCGGCATCGGCGCGACGTGGGAGCATGACGCACCGTTGTTCTTCCGGCGCGCGCAGCTCTCGCGCCGGCTGCTCGGGGGTACGCGCGACGCGACCGACCGCGTGGCCAGCGAGACGCTGAAGACAGAGGCGGCGTAGCTGCATTCGTGACCGGACCCCGCGCGGCGCCCCGGACCTCCGCACGGCTGACCGGACCCCGCGCGGCGCCCCGGACCGCCGCGCGGACCTACACACCGCCGTCCAGCGCGGTTAGGATCGGTTGCCATGGGAGGGATCGACGTTCAGCAGCGTGGCCGGACGCTCGTCGCGAAGCTCGCGAACCCGCCCCACGGACTGATGGATGCCGGCATCGTCGACGCGCTCGAGCCTCTCGTGCAGCGTGCGTCAAGCGACGAGAGCGTCGGCGCGGTTGTGCTCACCGGCGCCCACCCTGAGCGCTTCATCGCCCACTATGACGTCGCCGAGCTGCTGGCGGGCGCGCAGGCGGGACCGTCGGTGACGCCGCGCGTCGCTCACGCCTCGCTGCGCGTCGTGGGCGGACTGCGGCGAGTCCAGGCAGCCGAGGAGGCAATCGGCAAGACGTCCATGGCCGGCCTTGCGCAGCTCGAGCGCTTCCACAGCATCCTGCTGGCGATGAACCGCTCGGGAGCGGTGTTCGTGGCCGCGATCAACGGCTCGGCGATGGGCGGCGGGTGCGAGCTGGCGCTGGCGTGCGATGTGCGGCTGATGGCGTCCGGCGGGCACATGATGGGCCAGCCCGAGATTCTGCTCGGCTTCCCGCCCGGCGGCGGCGGGACACAGCGGCTCGCGCGCCTGCTCGGCAGTGCCCGCGCGCTGTCCCTGGTGCTCGACGGCGGGCCGCTCTCGCCTGCACAGGCGCTCGAGCTGGGCCTCGTGTCCGAGGTCCTCTCCGGCGCCGAGCTCCTCGAGCGGGCGGTCGCCGTCGCCGGGCGGCTCGGCAGCCGCTCGAAGGTTGCTGTCGCGGCCGCCAAGCGAGCCGTGTACGAGGGCGGTTCGCTGCCGTTGCCGGCGGGACTACGGCTCGAGCGCGCCGAGTTCATCGCGGCGCTCGGCAGTCCGGACGCGATCACGGCGATGAGCGCGTACGTCGCGCGGACCGAGCGCACCGGTGAGCTACCGCTATACGATCGCGCGACGCTCAAGCAGGCGCTCGAGCGTGGGCGCGTCGAGGCGGACTGACGGGCCGCGGCTGCGCGCCCGACCGCCAACCGGAGACTCCCGTCCATTCGGCCCTCCGATCGAAGCCGCGGGGGCGCGTGCTCGTCGAGGTCAGCCGGCCAATAGCCGCTCGAGCTGGTCGAAGCACCCGTGCCAGCCCTCGTCCTGGGCGTCGCGGCGCTCGTCGGTCGAGATGCCGCGGTTGATCATCAGCACCGTGGTCGCGCCCTCGGACTCCGAGAAGGAGAGCTCGATCAGCTGCTCGTTGGAGGGATCGTCGTCGAAGGTCCAGGTCATGACCAGCCGGTGCGGCCGGTCGATCAGCGTGTACTCGCCGTGCGCCTTCGCCTTCCGTGCCGTCGGGCTTCCGCATCACCACCCGAACCGTTCCGCCCAACCGGAGATCGACCTCGGCCACCGGCGTGTCCCAGTCGGAGGCGCAGTGGAACCAGCGCCGCATCACCTCGGGGCTGGTCCAGGCGTCGAAGACCGTCCTCGGCCGAAGCCGCGAAGGTCCGCTCGATACGCACCACGTGGCCGGACTCCTCGGTCACTGTCCCTGCTTCCGTTCCTCGAGGTACTCGCCGACGACATCGAAGAGGCGCTCCCAGCGCTCTCGCTGGCTCTCGATCCACTCCGAGGCTTCGGCGAGCGCTTCCGGGCGCAGGGTGAGCCGGTGGGTCCTGCCGTCGATCACGCGGCTCACGACGCCCGCCTCCTCCAGCATCTTCAGGTGCCGTGAGATGGTCGGCTTGGAGACGCCGAAGTCCCGGCGTCACCTCCCCACGGTCGCCACTCCGCCGCTGAGCCGCTCCACGATGTCGCGCCGGAGCGGATGGGCGAGGGCCCTGAACGTATCGTTAGCCATTTTGCTAACTATATGGTTTGGCCCAGCGGACCCAGACACGAGGAGGCGACGTCGATGACAGAGCACAGGATCGGCACGCAGGAGGAGTGGCAGGCGGAGCGCGATGAGTTGCTCAAGGAGGAGAAGGAGCTCACCCGCCGCGGTGACGAGCTGGCCCGCAAGCGGCGCGAGCTGCCCTGGGTCCCGGTCGAGAAGGACTACCGGTTCGAGACGGAGGACGGCACGAAGACGCTTGCCGAGCTGTTCGACGGGCGCTCCCAGCTGATCGTCTACCACTTCATGTTCGGGCCGCCGTATGAGGCAGGCTGCCCGGTCTGCTCCTCGATCGCCGACACGCTCGATCCGCAGGTCCCCCACCTGAAGGCCAGGGACACCACTCTGCTGCTCGCCTCCCGCGCGCCGCTCGAGAAGCTCCTCGCCTTCAGGGAGCGGATGGGCTGGGGCATCGACTGGGTGTCGAGCGGCGGCAGCGACTTCAACCGCGACGTCGGCTTTCTGCACACAGAGGAGGAGCTGAGGCCGTTCCTGGAGGGCGAGATCCCGCCCACCGTCGAGCAAAACGCGCTCATGTGCGGGACAGACGCGGGGGGGTACGTCGCCGAGGGACCGGGCCTGAGCGTGTATGCGCTCTCGGACGGGAACGTCTACCGGACCTACGTGTCGACCGCCCGCAGCCTCGAGCTCGCAATGGCCTACTACGGGCTCTTGGACCGGACGCCGAAGGGTCGTGACGAGAGCGCCTCGGATTCATTGTGGATCCGCCGGCACAACGAGTACGAGCAGACCCCCACCGCTGCAGACCGCTCATGACGTCGCGTCAGGCAGCGCGCGAGCACCCCGGCGTGGTCGCTGGGGTACTGGCCACCGCCGGACTGGCGTGGTGGTGGACGGTCGGGCGGATGGCCGGCATGGATGCCGGCCCGGGGACCGACCTGGGCACACTCAGCTGGTTCACCAGTGTGTGGGTGGTGATGATGGCCGCGATGATGCTGCCGTCGCTCGTGCCGACGGCTGCTGTCTACGCCGCGTTGGTGCGTCGTGACCCCAGCCGGGTGCTCGTGTTCGCCGGCGGCTATCTCCTCGTCTGGAGCGCGGCGGGAATCGTGGCCTACGGCCTGTTCGAGCTCGGCAAGAGTCTGTTCGCCAACGCCTTGGCGTGGCACAGCGGCGGGCGCTGGCTCGCGGCGGGCGTGCTGGTGTTCGCCGCGCTGTATCAGCTGACGCCGTACAAGCGTGCGTTTCTGCTCAGGTGCCGGAGCCCATTGCGATTCCTGCGCGCGAGTTGGCGCGACGGTCGGTCAGGAGCATTTGTGATGGGCGTGCGCAATGGGGGGTGGTGCGTGGGGTGCTCGTGGGCCCTGATGGCCGCACTCTTCGCACTCGGCGTCATGAGCCTCAGCTGGATGGCGCTCATCGCAGGGCTCGTGGCGCTCGAAAAGGTCGGACCGTGGGGACGCACGGCCAAGGTGGCGACAGCAGGCTTCCTGATTGTGCTTGCGATCGCGATTCTCGTCCTGCCGCACGACGTTCCCGGGTTCGTCGTCCCGCGCTTGCCCACGTCGATGCACGCCATGAGAGCGATGGGGTAACAGCCGGCTGACGCTGACGGAGTCAAGGATCGCTTTGAAGCGTCGAGCGGCCCGGAACGTCGCCGCTCGCGGCGAGCCGGCGGCCCGCGGCGCGCTGGTTTCTCAAGTAGCGGTCCAGGAACGCGGTCGAGACTCGCTCGACGATGCCGAGGTACGGCTCGGCGTCCTGATACGGAGAGGCGTGCTCGGCGCCGAGCAGCTTGAGCAGGTACCTCGGCCGGGGGGCGGCGGCGAAGTAGGCGTACGTGCCGCTTGGCGAGTTGACGGAGTCGGCGGTGCCCTGGACGGCGAGCAGGGGGATGCCGCGCGTCGGGCTGGGAAAGCCGGTGAACGCGGCGATCTCGGCGCCCGAGAAGCCGAGCGCGGCGCGGATGCGCGGCTCGGTGCGCTGGCTGTAGACGACCGCAAGCGCGCTGTCGACACCGTCCGAGTGTCCCCCGAGGGCGATGCGGTGGCCATCGATCAGGCCCCGGAGCGGCGCGGTGCGGCTGGCCAGCAGGCGGGCGATCACGAAGCGCAGATCCTGTGGCTGGTTGATGAGGTCTGACCGGTCGACGAGTCTCGCGTCGGCATTGGTGAGGGGGAAATACGGGGCGGCGACCACGTATCCAGCCCGTGCCCACGCGCGGAGCAGCCGGGTGTACGTGTAGGGCGCGAGGCGGTAGCCGTGGGCGAACACCACCAGCGGGAACGGGCCTGCCGCTGTGGCGGGCCGCGCGCCCCGCACGTCCGTCCTCGCGGGGGCGCCGAGCGCGGGGTAGCGCACGACCGTCACGAGCGTCCTCGGATTGCCCGCGATCCGCCGGGACTGGTCGACGAGGCGGAGCACCGTCACGCCGACGGAGAACGGGGCGCGCGGCGTGACGCTGGGCCGCGGGGCCAGGGTCGTCGTCTGAGCGCGAGTCGACGTCTCGGGGGCGCTGGGGAGCGCGGTCGTGCCGCCGCACGCACCGAGGCCGACGGCGAGGGACGCAACGGCTGCCGCCGCAGCTCTGCGAGCGTGCGTGATCGCCCAGACTGTCACCTTCGGGGACGAGCGTAGGGGGTGCAGGCGGTCGTTGTCGCGCCGGTCCGTCTGCCTCCGTGCCCGTTGCGCCGCGGGCGGGTCAGCGGCCGGGGCGTCCTACGGTTTGGCCGCCGGCGGCCGGATCATCCTCAGCTAGCCGCAGACGGCGCGGGCTGTCTGTGCAACGCTTCCGGTATGGGCCCTGATCCAGACATCTACAACGTCAAGCTGGGCTTCGAGCGTCTCGACGCCGCTGGTCAACGCCTGCGCGACGCAGTCGATCTCGAGCTGCTCCGTCACGCGCGCCGGGCGCTGCTTCCGCTGCCACTGATCGACCGTCCGCAGAAGGTGCCAAGCGATGTCTTCCCGCCCTTCCGCAGGCGTCCGGCGACCGCGCTCAGCGGCAAGCGAATAGCGGTGGTTGCCTCCGGGGGCGCAGGTGCCGCCGTCGCGCTCATCGGCGCCGCACGAGCGTTCGAGGAGGCCGGACTGGCGCCGGAGCTCATCTCCGGCTGCTCGGGGGGCGGGATGTTCGGCTCGCTCTGGGCGGCCGGGCTCTCGGCGCAGGAGATGGCCGACTTCGTCCTCTCGTGGCGGCCGGAGAGTTACCTCGACCCACAGTGGCTGCGTCTTCCACGCTTCGCGCTCGCGGCGTTGCGCGGCTTCACGGGTGCGATGAAGGGGGAGGCGGTCCAGCACCTCTTCGACGAGCGGTTCGGCGGCCTCACCGCGGGTGAGCTCCCGATTCCACTCGCGACCATCGTCTACAACACGGATCTCGGGGTGACCGAGTACTTCGGCACGTACACGACGCCGGAGGTCTCGATCGGGCGGCTCGTACGGATAACCATCGCCCTGCCCGTGTTCATCGAGTCGGTCGAGGTGCGCGGACACCTGTACGTCGACGGTGGCCTGATCGAGCTGCTTCCGACCCAGCCTGCGATCGAGCACGGGCCGTTCGATCACGTCTTTGGTATCAACTTCATGCTCCCTGAGGGGCTCGAGCCGGACGACATCACCGGTTGGCACGAGAAGCCGATGGGCATCGTGCGTGCGAGCCGCGAGCTGCAGCAGGCCTACCACGTCGAGTTCGCCCGCCGTGCCCGCCGCGAGCTCGGCGACACGTTGACGATTGTCGACGCCGCCGATCCGCACCTGTGCCGCGGCGCCTGGCTCTACGACCTGTTCATCGACCGCAGCCGCTGGCCGGAGCTGATCCGCACGGGCTACGAGCGCACCACGCGCGCGCTGGCGCCAATGCGGCGCCGGCCGACTCGCTCGAACGCGCCGGGCAAGTCAGCTGCCGCCAGGGCTCGCTCCGAGCCCGGCGGCTCCTAACCCCATCCGAGTGCCCCGCTGGCCGTCGTCGTACCGTGTTCATCACGGACTACGGTCGGTGGCGTGTCCGGATGTTCACCACTGCAGTTGGGCATAGGATCGGGCATCTTCCGAGGAGGTGTCCGCAATGGGCGCGCAACAGATGGCCAATGCCGATGCGGCTTGGCTGCACATGGACCGGCCGACCAACCTGATGGTCGTCAACTCATTGCTCTGGTTCGATGAGCCGTTGGATCGGGAGCGAGGCGAGCAGATACTCCGGGAGCGGCTCGTGGAGCGCTTCCCTCGATTCCGGCAACGCGTAGTTGAGCCTCGCCTCGGCCTGGGCGTGCCCCATTGGGAGGACGATCCGAACTTTGATCTGCGCCGCCATCTGCACCACATCGCCGTGCCCGCTCCGGGGGACCGGGCTGCGCTGGAGGAGCTGGTCAGCGAGTTGATCACGGTGCCGCTCGACCGCTCGAAGCCGCTCTGGGACGTCTATGAGGTGGACGGCTACGGCTCGGGCATGGCCCTCGTGACGCGCATGCACCATTGCATTGCCGACGGCATCGCGCTTGCGCGCGTGTTGCTCTCCCTGACCGACGAGCAGCCGGATGCGGGGATCGAGCCGGAGGCGCGCGGTGGCAGCCGCCGCTCGCGTCTGGGAGCGGTCAGCGGTTCGGTGGCGGCGGGTGCACATCTTGCGGAGTCGGTGCTGCACGAGGGCTTCGAGATCCTCGGGCACCCACGCTCCGAGCTCGGCAGCTTGGCGGGTCGCTCGGCGGCGGACGCGCGTGCGCTTCGCAAGCTTCTGCTCACGGGTGGAGACGTCCCGAGCGCGCTGAAGGCCGAGCTGGGCGTGATGCAGCGGGTGACCTGGTCGGAGCCGACTTCGTTGCAGGAGATCAAGGAGATCGGTCATGGCACCGGCACGACGGTGAACGACGTGCTGGTTGCCGCGATCACCGGTGCGGTGCACCGCTACCTGTCTCGTCGGCACGCCCTCGTTGAGGAGATCCGAGCGATGGTTCCGTTCAACCTGAGGCCGCTCGATCAGCCCCTGCCTCGAGAGCTGGGTAACCGCTTCGGTCTCGTGTACCTGAATCTGCCGACCGGTATCAGGGGCCCGCGCGCCCGCCTCGACGCGGTGCACCGCCAGATGGAGGAGATCAAGCACTCGCCCGAGGGCGCGCTCGCCTACGGCATTCTCGGCCTGATCGGGATGACGCCATCCGAGGTGGAGCGCCGCTTGATCGACATCTTCTCGGACAAGGTCACGCTGGTGTTGACGAACGTGCCGGGTCCGCCTCGGCCGGTTTACTTTGCCGGAACTCCTGTCGCCGGCGTCCTCGGATGGGTACCGGCCGGCGGAAACATCGGCGTGGGGGTGAGCATCTTCAGCTACAACGGCGGCGTGACCGTCGGCCTGCGCGTGGACGCCGGGCTCGTCCCGGACCCGGAGACGATCATCGAGTACTACAAACACGAGCTCGAGATCCTCGCGCGCCTCCGCCGCCGCCCGCCTCGCGCAAGAGCCGCGGAGCCCAGCCGGACGGCCGCGACGGCTGGACCGTCCTGACGCCGGTGCACACGCCAGCGCGGACGCGCACGCTCCGCGCTGGACGTGTGTACATGCGCCCGGCGGCGCGTACTTCCTAGCCGTCGTACAAGCCGTTGAACACGTCGGCGAACTCGCGATAGACCACCGCGCGCTTCACCTTCAGCGTCGGCGTCAGCTCGCCGTCTTGCTGGGACAGCTCGCGGTCGAGGATCGCGAAGCGTTTGACCTGCTCGATGCGCGCGAAGCGCTCATTGACGGCTTCGACGACGTTCGTGATCTCGGCCCGGACGCGCTCGTCGGTCGCCATCGCGCTGATGTCGAGGGAGATGTTCAGCTGCTCGGCCAACTTGGGCGCCTCGTCGGGGTCCAAGGTCAGCAGGGCGACCAGATACGACCGGCGGTCACCGTACACGATCGCCTCCGAGATCCAACGTGACTGCTTGAGGGCGTTCTCCAGGTTGGACGGCGTGATGTTCTTACCGCTCGAGGTGATGATGAGGTCCTTCTTGCGTCCGGTAATCGACACGAAGCCCTCGGGGTCGATCGAGGCAAGGTCGCCGGTGGCCAGCCAGCCGTCGGGCAGCGTCTCCCGGGTGGCCTCCTCGTCCTTGAAGTAGCCGCGGAAGATGTTCGGTCCCCGAGTCAACAGCTCGCCGTCCGGGGCGATCCGCATCTCCAATGTGGGCACCGGCCTGCCCACGGTGCCCATCTTCATTTCGAGATCCGTATTGACGGTGCCGGCCGCACAGGTCTCGGTCATCCCCCAGGCCTCCACGAGCAGGATGCCGCAGGCGTCAAAGAACTCCAGCACCTCGCGGCCGATCGGCGCCGCCGCGGTCACCGCCAGCTCAAGCCGGCCGCCGAACAGGTCACGCACCTTTGACAGCACGAGCCGGTCGGCCAGACGGTGCTGGGCGGCCAGCAGCGGACCCGGTGTCCGGCCGGAGCGTTCGAGCTCTCGCACGCGGTGGCCCACCTTGAGCGCCCAGCCGAACAGCGCGCGTTTGGGCCGCGGCTCGTCGGCGATCCCGCTGGTCGCAGCGGTGTAGATCTTCTCCCACACGCGCGGCACCGACGGGAAATACGTGGGACGGGCCTCGCGGATGTCGTCAAGCAGGCGCGTGGGGTCACGCTGCCAGTAGGTCAGCGTGCCACCGAGATCGAGGGTGAACACCTGGACGATGCGGGCGAACACGTGGGCCAGCGGCAGGAACATGAAGAACTCGATCGGCGCATCGGTACGCGTCAGGTCCAGACGCTCCTCGAGTGCGTGGGTGGCCTCCATGAAGTTGCGGTGGGTGAGGATGCACGCCTTGGGCGGGCCGGTGGTACCGGACGTGTAGACGAGGCTGGCCATGTCCTCGGGGCTCACCGCCGCCACGCGCTCGTCGACCGACAGCTCGCTGACCTCGGTGCCGCGTTCGATCAGGCTCTCCAGGCTGATCGAGCCGGCCCGCGCGCCCTCGAAGGCGATCACGTGCTCCAGCGCCGGACACTTGTCACGGATCCGCTCGATCTTGGCCAGCTGCTCCGCGTTCTCGCAGAACACTGCGCGCGCTTCGGAATGGCGCAGCACGTATTCGCACTCCTCGGGCGAGTTGGTCTGGTAGATCGGCGCCACGACCGTTCCCGCACAGAAGGAGCCGGCATCCGTGACCGTCCACTCAGGGCGCGTGTCGGCAAGGATCGAGACTCGGTCGCCCAGCTCGAGTCCCAGCGCGATCAGTCCCCGCGCAATGTCGCGGGCGGAATGGACCAGCTGTCGATAGCTGATCTCTCGCCACGCCCCGTCCTCCTTGGAGCGCAGAGCGACGCCGTCACGACGCTCGCCGCGCAGAATCATCGCTCCGAGCGTCTGCGCGCCGGTCGACAGGTCCAGGGCGGAGTGCTCTGGCGCGGATACGGGCGGCGCGGCGGGAGGCGCAGGAACAGAAGCTGTCTTCGGCGCCGCCGTGTGTGTGGTCAGGCCCTTGGTCATCGCCTCTCCTTTCCGAGATCCTCGCCGGCCTCGTGCCTGAGAGCGCTTGCGCTGCACCCGCGCTGGACCAGTGAGCAATCACCAAGATAGGCACGCGATCCGGCGCCGCGCATCGGCGCAAACCCTCAATCGGGTTGCGGCGTTCTACGCCCTGTGGTTGGCCATCGCGCTCGCCGCCGGCGATCAGGGTGGTGGGCATGCTCGCCGCCCTGAGGGCCGGCTCAAGTCTCTGGCGGGGTCACGCTCGACGCTGCATGCGGAGGCCCGGAGTGGGCCGTGGATTGAAGAACGCGCGTGGGACCGCCCAGCCAACGGGCGGCCCCACCACGACACGATCTGACTACTTCTCGCTGGCGATAACCGAATCAGGCTCTGCGAGGGCGGATGAGCCGTTGAGGATGAGTGTGTTGTTGCCCGCAGGCGCTGGGAGCCCCTGCCTGGCGTTTATCGCGCCGTCGAGCCGTCCCGCCGGGTGTCCGCAGCCGCTGGCCCCCGGCACAGCGAACGCGTTGTCGACCAGGTCCAAGTTCCCGATCGTGACGAGGTTGCCATCGTCCAGGACGTCGAGGTTGGCGATGTTGCCGCTGATGGGCGTGTTCGGCGGCGGCGGGCTGGTCGTGCCGTCGGTCAGGCTCACGGTGATCGGATTCGCGTCCGTGCCGATGAAGCACTGGTCACCGAGCTTCGGGTTGATCAGTTGGATCTTGATCGGCAACACGACCCCGGGCCCGCTCTGGCTGATCAGGTTGTTGAGATCTATCTGCGGCGTCCCGGGAGCGAGGATCGTCTTGGCCGTCACGCGACGCCCATTTCCGTTATCTCCCCCCGGAACTCCAAGCAGCGCCGACAGCCCACCGGGAACCGGCTGGCCCGGATCGACGAGCGTCTGCGACGCGGGACTTGCGTTCCAAAAGGTCTCGTTGCCGTTGGCGTCGATCGTGACCCCGGCCTGGAGCGTCATCGGGTTCACGATTGGCACAGCCGTCCCCGTCTTGCCGATGATGGCCTCACCGCCGTTCGCACCGCCCGAGCTCTGGTCCCAGACGCACACACCGCCACCGCCGTTCGGGTCGTGAGCCGCGGCCAGGAACGCCGGGTTGTCCACGGGGCAACCGGTAAACCGCGCGTAGAGGCCGGTCGGCGCCAGTGCCGCTGCCGGGGTCGCCGCAACGCATGACAGAGCCACCGCCGCCCCGACGATGCCGGCAACGCGAGTCGATCGCATGAGGATTCCTCCTTCTCGGTGTTCGGTGGATTCGCTCCACGCCAGCCACCGCTGGCATCCTGCTGCGCTCCCTCGCGGGTGCCCCAGTGCATCCACCGATTGCCAGGGCACGTCTCCGAACATCACAGGCTACGCCGGGCGGCATGCAACGCCATGCGTAGATTCCCGCAGACCGACCTATCCGCCGGCGCGCTGCCAAGGCAGTCGCTAGCCGCGGTTCGGGCGCGGCCGGCGCCGGGTCGGCCGCCTCAGGCCCTCCTGGGCGAACGAGGCCGTGAGCTCGCCTACCCGCCTGCGTCAGTGGTCAGCACACGCCGAACTCATTGCGGGCTGTGGGTCGCCGGCGGGGTGCGTCCACGCCCCGCCGCCATCCCCGTGGAAATGATCCGGGTGAAGCCATCGTGTATCGATTCCGGAGATAATCAGCGGGGCGATCCGGGGTGCCCCCGGGATGTGAGCTGCACGCCACCACGAGAACGGGGACGACTTGAATGTGTGCGCCTGACCGGACCGCTGAGCAGGTCGAGTTGCGCGACGGGACGATGATCGCGGTTGCTGCCCTGCAACCGGATGATGCTGGGCTGGTCGAGAGAGGGTTCGCGGAGCTCAGCGACGAGTCGCGTAGGCGGCGGTTCCTGACGCCGATCGAGCGCCTTGATGACGCCCTCCTCGCGTACCTGACACGGATCGACCACCACGACCACGAGGCGCTCGGCGCCTGCGGACCACACGGCGAGCCCGTGGGCGTGGCGCGCTATGTACGGCGTGTCGATGATCCGCAGGGGGCAGACGTGGCAGTCGCGGTCGTCGATGGCTGGCAGCAACGCGGCGTCGCGACCGCGTTGCTCACGCGCCTGGTTGCGCGTGCACAGGCGAACGACATCCAGCGGTTCGGCGCGGCGCTCCTGCCGGACAATCTCGACGCGGTCGAGCTGCTCAGCACGGCCGGCGCCGCGCAGGGCGCTGACAGCAGCTCGGGCCTGCTCGAGTTCGAGGTGGACCTCTCCGACCTGGCGAAAGCGCATGGACGTGCCCGAGAGATCCTGCAACACGCAGCCTTGCGCTTGTTCTCGCTCGCGCAGCGCGACGGCGTCCAGCAGCGCTCTGCATAGTGCCCTCGGTCTTCAGCCGCCGCGCCGTCCTTTCGAGCGCGGGATCGCGATCGGCATTTGGGCGGGCGTGTCAGCGACTGCACTGGGTTCCAGGCACTCGAGCTGTGCTGGGACGTGGGTCTTGCTAGGACCAGATCGCGGGCGAGACGGCCGGGTGGAGCGCCGATTGGTCGAGATCGGCGACAGACGTGCGGCCGGTCAGGCCGAGCGCCACATCGATATCGGTCTTCATGACCTCGAGCACGTGCCGCACGCCGGCCTCGCCGCTGACCGCGACAGCCCACGCCCAGGCCCGTCCGATCAGGACCGCCCTGGCGCCCATCGCCATCAGCTTGACCACGTCCAGCCCGGTACGCACCCCGCCATCGACAAGCACCTCAACCTGATCCCCGACGGCGCTGACCACGTCCGGCAGCGCGCGCGCGGAGGACGGCACCGAGTCGAGCTGGCGTCCTCCGTGATTGGACACGATGATGCCGTCGACGCCGGCATCGACAGCCCGTCGTGCGTCCTCGGGCTCGAGCACGCCCTTGACCACGAGATGGCCGCTCCAGTTCTCGCGCACCCAGGCCACGTCGTCCCAGGTGACGCTTGGGTCGAACTGGGCATCGACCCAATCCCGGAACGCGGTTGGGGTGCGGGCGCCCGGCACCGCGTTCTCGAGGTTGCCAAACGTGAGCGGCTTGCCGCCAAGCGCGACATCGCGGATCCAGCGTGGATGCGCGACCAGATCAAGACCGCGGCGCAGGTTGGCCCAGGCAGACACCTCGCCGACGATCGCGTTGCGCGTGTCGCGATGGCGGGCGCCGACCACCGCCAGGTCAATGGTCAGAACCAGGACCGGCGAGCCCACGGCGTTCGCCCGCGACATCAGGCTCTCGGCGTAGCTGCGGTCGCGCATCACGTAGAGCTGGAACCATGGCGGGGCGGAGGTCCCCTGCGCCACCTCCTCGACGCTGCAGATCGAGACGGTCGACTCAACGAAAGGCACGCCTGCCGCTTGCGCCGCCAGAGCGGCCTGCAGCTCAGCCCGCTGCGCGAACATGCCGGCCAGCCCCACCGGTCCGAGAATGACCGGCAACGCGAGCTGTTGCCCGAGCACCTCGGTGCGCTGGTCGCGCGTCGAGACGTCGCGCATCACGATCTGGCGCAACAGCACGCGCTCGAGGTCTGCAACGTTTGCGCGCATCGTGGCCTCCGCATAGGAGCCGCCGTCGATGTAGTCGAACAGCTGGCGCGGTAGCCGACGCCGGGCCAGCTCGCGATAGTCCAGCGCGGTGGCCGGCGCGACGCCCAGCGAACGGTCCGGAGCAAAGCGCATCGTGTGAATCTAACCGAACGAAACCGCCCCGGCGAGACGAATCGGTGCAGCAGCGCGGCGCCATGTTTGAAGATACGCACACGCGATCACCGGCGATCGCATGGGTGCGGGCGGCAGGGATACGAGCAGGTGCGCCCTCCGGCGCGAAGCGATGTTGCGCCTGGGATCCAGTTGCGCCGGGGTCAACAACGCGCCGCGCGCCAATGAGCTGAGCAGTGGCATGCGGGTACGCAGTCCTTGTATCGCGGCCGCCGCGCGCCTGTCAATCGACCGACTCCCCCCAAGGGCAGCGCGACCGACTCCCCCCAAGGGCAGCGCGGGCGCGAGAATGGACCGATGGGAGAGCAGCGCGCACACGAGAGTGGCGGACACCCGTGGCCCGCAGAGCCAACGCGGGTGTACCTGCCACAGGGGGCTGGACGCGCCCAACCGGATGGGTGCTCGGTGCTGTCGCGGCTGCGCGGTTTCAGGGCACTCGTTGCTGTCGGCGCGACCGCCGGATTTGTCATCTCGTTCGCGGTCGGAGGCGAGTCTGTGGCGGTCGGGGGCGAGTCGGTCGCGCAGTCGCGGCCGGCGTCTGGCGCAGACCTCACCCGCGCTCCGGCCGCGAACCAGGCCGGCACATTCATCCTGACGGCTACCAACCGCGGTTCGGGCTACGAGCCCACGTTCACTGGGAACGGCATGCTTGGAGTTCGAGTTCCCCCGACCGGCCAGGGCTATGCGGCGGGCACGGTGCCCGCCCAGTCCGAGCTCGCCGGCCTCTACGCCCAGCCACCCGGCGGCGTGCAGCAGCGGGCGAACATCCCAACCTGGTCGACGCTGACCTATTCCGACGGTGCGGTGGCGTTCGCGCTCTCCAGCGGGCGCACGAGCAACTGGCGGCAGTCGATCGACCTCCGGACTGGCGTGGTCGCCACCACCGCTCGCTGGACAGCCCCCAACGGCCATGTCACTGACCTCTCCTACCAGGTGCTCACCGACCGTGCCCGCAAGCATGTTGGCGTGGTCCGCTTGATCTTGACGCCCCGATGGTCGGGTACGGCAACCGTCACCGACGCGATCGACGGTAGGTCCGCGACGCTGAGCAGCCAAGCAGGGAAGGGCTGGGCGGCGGCGGCGCACCGCGATTGGGTCACCGTGCAGGCCGAGGGCACCAAGATCAGCGCGACGATCGCCAGCCAGCTCGAAAAGAGCAGCAACGTCAAGGCCACGGTCACCCCGATCGATCAAGCCATCGACCAGAGCGTCGGCCAGCGGCTCGACTTCCCGGTGACCGCCGGTCAGAGCTACACAGTCACGAAGTATGTGGGCGTCGAGGGCTCGCAGGACGCCGCGGTTCCGACGACCGGCGCCCAAGCGGAGGCAAGCGACGCCGCTGCCACCGGGTTTGATGGGCTGCTCAGCGCGAACAACGCCGCATGGGCGGCCCTATGGGCCGGCCGGATCGATGTGCTCGGCAACCGCGTGCTCGCCACGGACGTGAACGCCAGCGAGTTCTACCTGTGGTCAAGCACGCGCGCGGGCGTCGACTGGAGCGTTTCACCGGCAGGGCTCTCATCCAACGGCTACATCGGTCACATCTTCTGGGACGCCGAGACGTGGATGTACCCAGCCCTGCTGGCACAGCAGCCCGACCTCGCAGCGGGGATGAACGCTTACCGCTACCAGCGGCTCGCAGCCGCGGAGCAGCACGCCGCGGTCAATGGCAACCGAGGTGCCCGCTACCCGTGGGAGAGCGCGCTGGACGGCACCGAGCAGATCCTGCCGCCGGCATCGATCTTCAGCGAGGGCCTATACGAGCAGCATATAACCGCCGACATAGCGTTGGCCGAGTGGCAGTACTACCTCGCAACCGGCGACAAACGATGGCTGGCGCAGCGTGGCTGGCCGGTGCTCTCCCAGGCAGCTGCCTTCTGGGCCTCCCGCGTCGCCCGGGGCAGCGACGGCCGGTACCACATCGATCACGTCACCGGTCCCGACGAGGAGAACCCGAATGTAGGCGACGAGCTGTACACCAACGTCGCCGCGAAGACCACGCTCCAGGACGCCGTCCGAGCTGCTCGGGTCCTCGCGATACGTCCCCCGGCAGACTGGTGGCTAATCGCCTCGAGCATCGTCGTGCCCACCGACCACACGCGCGAGATCCACCCGGAGTTCTCGCGTTACGGCGGCCAGCTGGTCAAGCAGGCAGACGTCACGTTGCTTCAGTACCCCTGGTCCTACCCCATGTCCGCGCGCATGGCGCTGGCCGACATCAACTACTACGTGCCGCGCACCGACCCGAACGGCCCGTCTATGAGCGACGCGGTCAACTCGATTGACACCTCCGCTCTGGAAACCCCGGGATGCTCCAGCTACGTGTACACCCAGCGCAGCTACGAGCCCTTCATCCGCGACGTCTTCGACCAGTTCTCGGAGACCAGGCACGGCGGTGCCTTCACGTTCATGACCGGCATCGGCGGCTTCCTGCAGGAGTTCCAGTACGGCTACTCCGGATTGCGCTGGAACGCGCACAGTGTGCAATTGGATCCCAGCATCACGAGCCAGCTCGGCCGGGTCGTGCTCCACGGCCTCTCCTGGCGGGGCCGGCGGTTCACAATGGCGATCGGGGCGAGCAAGACGACCGTGACCCTCAACAGTGGCCCGGCGCTTCCGGTGAGAACTCCCTCGAGCACCCGCGTCATACCAGCCGGAAGCACGCTCACGCTTGCCACCCGGCGCCCGGATCTGACGCCGAGCAGTGACACCGTCCGTTGCGGGCGTGCCTCCGCGACGACGTCTCAGCCGGGCGCGCCGGCTCTCGCCGCAGTCGACGGCAGCCCGGCGACCGACTGGCAGCCGGTCTCGGTGCCGGCGATGCTGACCGTCGCCCTGAACCACGGTGCTAAGACCGTGCGCACAGCAACGCTGCGGTGGGGTCAGCAGTGGCCGCCCGCGCCCGCACTAAACGCGCCGCCGCCACCCGGCCCCGTGATCACCCTGCGGGCGAGCAACTACACAGTCCTGCTATCAGCCAACGGCCACACGTGGCGCAGGGTCGCAAGCGTGAACGGACACGCCACCGGCACGACCGACGTGCTGCGCTTCGCGCCAATCCGAGCCCGCTTCGTCCGACTGCAGATGGCTTCGTCGACCAGCGGTCAGCCGCCAATGCTCAACGAGCTGACGGTCAGCGGCTGATCACTCGTCGAGTTCGCGCCCACGTCGTGATCGCGGGCCGCGCTGGGCCGGGCGACTCCGCGCTGATTGCGGCAGGACTCGTTGCCGCTGAAGGCGACTTCAGCCGGTCCGCGGTGCTCGTCCTGGTTCTGGTCCTCGCGTTCCGCGGCTGCCTGGTCCGGGTGCGCTACGCGATCGCGGACGGGCCCGGCGAGCGGTCGGACTCGATGTGGTCGTAGGTTTGAGCTACGGACTTGTACCGATGGCCCGGGTCCTCGCCGGGGGGACAATCAGATCCGGTGGGGCGGCGACGACCGTCCACGGCGCGGAGGAGAGCACGGCAACATGACCAAATCACGTACCTGGCGTGTCGCGGGGCTCGTCGCTGCGGTCGCTTCGCTGGTTGTTCCTGCCGTGACGCTTGACGCTTCGGCGAGCAGCGCGTTCAAGACGGCCGGCGGCCTGGGCCCCGGGTGCGACCGGTCGCGGCCGGCGGTCGCTGCATTTCGCCGGGGGCGTTCGGCTATCCCCGCAGCCGGCGCGGAGACCGATTCCATGCACGACGTTTGTTGGCCAGACCGCGGAGTCGGCGACGGTGGGCATCACGCGGTCGGGGGCGGTTATGTATGCGCCGCGGATCGATAACGTGGCCATGCCGCCTCAGAACGTTGTGCAGGGCCCCGAGTTTGTGGTCCGGTCGCGCAACCGAGGTGCGACGTGGACCGCGCTCAATTCTGGAGGACCGACCACGGGTGGTCTGGTGCCGCCGTGGATGGATGTGGACCCCCAGACATCCCGGGTGTGGTTCCTCACGACGCTGTCCACCCTGTGCGGGGCCAGGATCTCGTGGAGCGACGATGACGGCAATCACTGGCACACGAACCCGAAGGTCGGATGCCCGGGGCAGGGCGGCGAAAGGGTCCTGGAGGGACCGGCCCCGCGGGGCGGAGCGAGACCGCACGGCTACCCGCATGTCGTCTACTACTGTGCGAACGGCGGGCTCGACACCACGCCTACCACCCTGGCCTGCTATAGGTCGCGTGACGGTGGGCGCACGTTCGGCCCGACCGGCGGAATCCCCGATCCTCCTGGCAAGGCAGGAGCCTGCGGGGTGAACCATGTGGCCCGTCCAGGTGTTGCCGGGCCCGACGGCGACCTGTACTTCTCGCTGAATCTGTGCGGGAATCTCGGGATCGCGATAAGTCGCGACGAGGGCGCCACGTGGCATCGCCAGTTGGTCGCGCGCACGAACATCCGGGATGTCTACACGAGCTCGGTCGCCACCGATTCGTCCGGCAATGTGTACATCGCTTGGCTAGCCGGGAAGGGATCATCCGGCGGAGGAAGCGGCCTGCCTTATCTCGTGGTATCTCGTGACCGCGGGCGCGCCTGGAGTAAACCGATGATGATTGCCGCGCCCGGGGTAAAGAGCGCGCTCCATGAGGCGATCGCAGCAACCGGCACCGGTCACATCGCGATCTCATACCTGGGTAGCAACGGTGGCGTGAACTTCAGCGGGTACATCACCGAGTCGAGCAACGCGCTCGCCCGCCGGCCGGTGTTCTTGAGCGCGGCGGTCAACGACCCGGTGCGGCCGCTGATATCTGGCTCTCGTCCACAGAATTTCGGCGATCGGCTGTTTCTCATCACCGACGCGTTCGGGCCCGACGGCATCCCCTGGGCGGCATTCCACTGCGCCTACGAGAGCGCTTGTCCCGACCAGCGCCTCGGCGTCGTCGGGCGGCTTGCCAATGGGCCGGCGGCGAGGAAACCACGGTGAGCGAACCGCGCCGTTCAGCGTTGGCCGCGAGTTCGCTTGTAGCGACGGGGTGTGTGGGGAGCTGAGGCGCGAGCTCCAGATCCATCGAGTCGAGCGGGCGAGGATGCAGCATCCCCGAAAGCTGACCGGGAAGCATGTGCTCTTTTCAGGTCGCCGCCGGAGACTTGCTTGCTGCGATCGACGCGGCAGCTTGATTGCACGGAACACGACCAGGAACCAGGAGGCAATGAGATGAACGCCACCGCTGCGATCGCGAGCCTGCCGCTCGTGCCTACTGCCGAGGAGATCTCGATTCGCGAATCGGTGCGAGGTATCTGCGCGGCGTTTGGCAACGGCTACGCGCGCGAGAAATACACGCGTGGCGAGCCGCCGACCGAGGCGTGGAATGCACTCGCCGAGAAGGGCTTCGTCGGCGCCAACATTCCGCAGGAATGGGGTGGTGGCGGACTCGGGATGCGCGGGCTCGCGGTCGTCGGCGAGGAAATAGCCGCCGCCGGCATCCCGACGCTGATGCTGGTCGTGTCCTCGGCGATCGCCGGCTCGATCCTCGCGCGGCACGGTACCAGCGAGCAAAACGAGCGCTGGTTGCGCGGGATCGCCGCCGGCACTACCAAGCTGGCGTTCGCGATCACTGAGCCCGACGCGGGAACGAACTCCCATAACCTGCGCACCGAGGTGCGCCGCGACGGTGATCGTTACCTGCTCACCGGCCAGAAGGTGTTCATCTCGGCGGTCGAGGACGCTGATGCCGTGCTCGTGATTGCGCGGTTCCGCGACGCCGGCGGGACGCTCGGCCTGCCGGGCCTGTGCATCGTCGATGTCGACGCGCCGGGCTTCACCCGCGACGTCGATCCCGATGCCCTACATCGGGCCCGACAAGCAGTGGACGCTGTACTTCGAGGACGTCGCGCTCGAGCGCGATCGCCTGATCGGCGGTGAAAGCGGCGGACTGGCCGCGGTCTTCGACGGCCTCAATCCCGAGCGGATCATCGCCGCGGCGATCGCGGTCGGGAGCCGGGCGGCGGGCGCTCGAGAAGGCGTGCGCCTACGCGCGCGAGCGCGAGGTCTGGGGAGTGCTCGATCGGCACACACCAGGGCATCGCGCATCCGCTGGCCAAGGCGAAGATCGAGCTCGAGCTCGCGCGCTTGATGACGGAGAAGGCGGCGGCACTCTTCGACGCCGGCGCGCCCGGCGCCGGGGAGACGTCCAACATGGCCAAGTACGCCGCCGCGGAGGCCGCCATCCACTGCGTTGATCAGGCGATCCAGACCCACGGCGGCAACGGCTTGACGCTCGAGTACGGTGTCTCGGACATGTGGTGGCCCGTTCGAGTCATGCGTGTCGCGCCGGTCAGCGCCGAGATGATCCTCAACTACGTCGCGCAGCACTCGCTCGGGCTGCCGAGGTCCTACTGAGATGAAGATCGACGCCGGCGGATATGCCTCGACCGTGATCGAGGCGGGCGAGACCGCCGCCAGAGCAGAACGCGACGGCTACGACGGCTGGTGGGTGGCGGAGACGCAGATCGATCCGTTCCTCGGATGCGCGGTTGGCGCGCAGCGAACCGACCGGCTCGAGCTCAGCACCGCGATCGCGGTGGCGTTCGCGCGCAACCCGATGACCGTCGCGCTACAGGCGAACGATCTACAGGTCCTGTCCGAGGGACGCTTCGCGCTTGGCCTCGGCTCCCAGATCAGGCCCCACATCACGAAGCGCTACTCGATGGAATGGTCCAAGCCGGCCGCCCGAATGCGTGAGTTCGTGCTCGCGATCCGTGCCATCTGGGAGGCCTGGGCGACCGACGGGCAGCTCGACTTCCGCGGCGACTTCTACACGCACACGCTGATGACGCCGTTCTTCAACCCCGGCCCGAACCCGCACGGTAACCCGAAGATCATGCTCGCCGCCGTGGGCCCACTGATGACCGAGGCCGCGGGTGAGGTTGCTGACGGGATGCTCTGCCACGGCTTCTCGACCGAGCGCTACCTGCGCGAGGCGACGATTCCAGCGCTCGAGCGCGGTCGCGCGAAGGCGGGACTCGGCCTCGAAGGCTTCGAGATCACCGCGCCCGCGTTCGTCGTCGCGCGCGACTCCGAGGAGGAGATCGCCGCCGGCGTGCAGCTCATCAAGCAGCAAATCGCGTTCTACGGATCCACTCCCGCCTACCGACCCGTCCTGGAGCTTCACGGCTGGGGAGACCTGCAGGACGAGCTGAACGCGATGACCAAACGCGGCGCCTGGGACGAGATGGCCGGCATGATCGACGACGAGATCCTGAACACCTTCGCGGTCATCGGCACGCCCGAGGAGGCCGTCGCCGAGATCCGACGACGCTACGGCGACCTTGCCACACGGATCACCCTCACGATTCCCGACGGGGCCGACCACGCTCGCTGGGCTCCGGTGTTTGACACGCTGCGCGGCCCGGGCAAGCGATGATCTCAAAGCCCCCGAAGACTCAGTAGCTTCGTCCGCCGGCAGGTCGCAGGTGCGCATTCCGTAATGGCCCGATCGCAGCTGTGGGTCAGTACGGATGACGGGAGGCAACCGGGCTGCGACGTTGAGCAGCAACCTCAGGCCCCGGTCCCAGGGAGCACACGATGGCCACCGAGATGAGCCGAGCCGTCCGCGACAGTCACGAACCTGTGTCCGGTATGCGGCGGGGCGGCGCTTCGTGCTACCAACGAAGGCACGGCGCGGATGCAGCGCCTGAGCTCCCAAGACGCGTCGTTCCTGCATCTCGAGGACGCGGTCAGCCAGATGCACATCGGCGCGGTGGCGATCCTCGAGGGTCCGCCGCCGCGGTACGACGCGTTTGTCGAGCGGGTGCGGGCCAACCTGCCGCAGGTCCCACGCTACCGGCAGAAGGTCCACTTCGTGCCGTTCGCACTGGGTCGGCCGGTATGGGTGGACGATCCGCACTTCAACCTCGGCTATCACGTGCGCCGCACTGCGCTGCCCGAGCCGGGCGGCGACGAGGAGCTCCGCATTCTGATCGGGCGCGTCATGTCGCAGCAGCTCGATCGCCACAAGCCGCTATGGGAGATGTGGATGATCGAGAGCCTGAGCGAGCGCCGCTGGGCCCTGCTGACCAAGCTGCACCACTCGATGGTGGACGGCGTCTCCGGTGCCGAGCTGCTGTCGGCGATTCTCGACGAGCAGCGCGAGCCGGAGCTGGAGGCGCCCGCCGTCGGCTGGAGCCCAGAGCGCCAGCCCTCCGGTGCGGAGCTGGCGGCCCGGGCCCTGTCCGACCGAGCGCGCAGTCCCTTCGACGGTCTGCGGTTGGTGTTGGACTCGCCGCGCGGTGCGGCCGAGCGAGGCGTCGGGACGGTCGCGGGCCTCTTGACACTGAGCGGGATCCTGCGGCCGCCGCGTGCTTCGTCGCTCAATGGCCCGATCGGGCCGCATCGCCGCTGGGATTGGGCGCGCTCGCGGCTGTCTGACGTCAAGCTGATCCGCCATGAGCTCGGAGGCACGGTCAACGACGTGGTGCTCACCGCGATCGCGGGCGGCTTCCGCGAGCTGTTGGCCGCGAGGGGGGAGCGGACCGACCGGGTCGTGCGCTCGCTGGTGCCCGTGTCGGTGCGCGCGGCCGATGAGCAGGGCGAGTACAACAACCGGGTTTCGGCAATTTTCGCCGACCTGCCGGTGGGAATCGCGGATCCGGTCGAGCGGCTGGTTTCGGTGACCCGGCAGATGGAGCATCTGAAGCGCTCGCACGAGGCCGTGGCCGGTGATGTGCTCGTGGGTCTGTCCGGTTTCGCGCCCGCGATGCTGCTTACGCTCGCCCTGCGGGCGGCGACGCACGTGCCGCAGCGGAGCGTCAACACCGTCACGACCAACGTCCCCGGGCCGCAGCGGCCACTGTACGCGGCGGGTCGGCGGATGCTCGAGTGCTTTCCCTACGTTCCGCTGGCCGGCCATGTGCGGGTGGGGGTGGCGATCTTCTCCTACGACGGCACGCTCGGCTTCGGCGTCACGGGTGACTATGACCGCGCGGCTGACATCGGCATCCTGTGCAGGGGGATCGAACGCTCGATCGCCGAACTGGTCGAGGCCGCCCAGACGCGCGAAACCGGGCCGCGGGTGGGCGCGCGCGCCACGGAGCGCCAGCCCGACGGCAGTGCCCGCGGCTGAGATGTACCTCGACGAACGGCGCGACCGGTTCGCAGTCTCGTGTTGCGCTCGATGGACGCAAGCGCTCGTCTGGGGGATGGAGCACCGTCAATGAACGGCGTCTCGGCATCCTCCGCGGTCGACCGCGCACTCGATCTGTTTCTGCCGGCGCACCGTCCGGCCCGTCCGCAACTGAGGGACGGTTATCTCGATCTGCTCGGCGACGAGGACCCGACCGGCTCGCACCCGGGGCAGCGGTTGATGGCCAGCCGCGCGCTGCCACTGATCTACGAGCGGCTCTGGCGCCCGCTGGGCGGACGCCTGCTGATGGGCGCGACGGGGCCCGGCATGCGCGGCGAGCACCGCATCGCGCTTGAGATGCTCTCGCTCTCGGGCGGCGAGCGCGTGCTGGACGTGGCCTGCGGGACGGGCAACTTCACGCGCCGTTTCGCACGCGCCTCGGGTGACGGCGTGGTGGTCGGTCTGGATGCGTCGCGGACGATGCTGGAGCGAGCAGCGCAGGAGACCAGCGCCGACAATGTCGCCTACCTGCGGGGCGACGCCTGCGCGTTGCCGTTCCGAAACGGCAGCTTCGACGCGATCTGCTGCTTCGCCGCGCTGTACCTGATCGAGCGCCCCATGCAGGCCGTGGATGAGATTGCGCGCGTCCTCGCGCCGGGCGGCCGGATCGCGTTGCTCTCGAGCTGCAACCGAGGTCCCCTGCCGGCGGTCATCACCAGTCCCTTCGTGAGGAGCCTCACCGGCGTTCGGGTGTTCGACCGCGACGATCTAACACGGGCATTGACCACTCTCGGTCTCCTCGACGTCCAGCAGCGCGTGTCGGGCCTGGCGCAGTTCGTGGCGGCACGCAAGCCCGCAGCTTGACGCACGGCCGCCACCGCCGGAACGTCGGGCAGGCGCTAGCCGCGCATCGGGCCGGCGCCGTCCCGCCGGCGATCGGTCGTCCTCGCACGGTGAAGACAGGCGTGACGGCGGCCGGGTGCAGGAGTAATCTCGCGCCCATCGATATCACGCTGTAGAAGGGAGCCCGGATGATCGCCACCGATTCGGCCAGCAGCGGCGGGGCGGGCCAGCGCTCTGCACCGAACGAGGTTCGGGCGCTGAGCGCCTTGGCGTTTGACGAGTTGCGCAGTTTTCCCGGGGCGATTCGCGATATGCACCTGGGCATCGCCGAGCGCGCGTTCCGCGGTGTGGGCCCGGCGGCCCGGCCGGTGAAGTTCGTCCACGACGCGGTCTCGAGTCGCGCCTACGGCGCGGTCGGGGCGGGGGCCTCGGGGCTCGGGAAGGCCGTCGACGCGGCGATGCAGCGGCGCGGCATCGGCGAGCAGGTTTCGCTGTCCACCACTCAGAAGGGCAGTTTCGGGATCGCTGTGCTCAACGGCCTGATCGGGGACCGGCTGGAGCGCGATGGAAGCGCGCTTCACCAGCCGACCTCGGTGCGGATGCGCGGGGAGCGAATCGGGCTGGATGAGCGCTCGCTGCGCGATGCATTCCCAGAGGCCGGTGCTCGTCTGGTGGTCTTCATACACGGGTTGACCGGGGATGAGTTCTGCTGGTCGTGGGGTGCCGAAGAGGCGTACGGCTCACGTCTGGCCGCGGACCTCGACTGCACGGCGCTGTATCTGCGTTACAACAGCGGCCTGCACATCTCGGAGAACGGCGGCACGGTGGCGGCGCTGCTCGAGGAGCTGGTGCAGGCATGGCCGGTCGACGTGCGGCAGATTGCGCTGGTCGGCCACTCGATGGGTGGCCTGGTGGCGCGCAGCGCGGCGCATCAGGCGTATGAGCAAGGCCAGAGGTGGGTCCGGCACGTCCAGCACGTCGTCTCCTTGGGAACCCCCCACCTGGGTGCTCCTCTCGAGCGCGGGGCTCACCGGGCTGCGGCGGCGCTGGACAAGCTGCCCGAGACGCGGATGCTGAGCAGCTTCCTGCGGCGGCGAAGCGCCGGCATTCGAGACCTGCGCCATGGATCGCTGGTCGACGAGGACTGGCGGGGCCGTGATCCCGAGGCGCTGCGCGCGGACGCCTGCCAGGAGGTGCCGCTGCTGCCTGGGGCGACCCATTGCTTCGTCTCGGCCACCCTCACCCGCGACCCGGACCACCCGCTGGGGCGCCTGCTCGGCGACATCCTGGTGCTGGTGCCCAGCGCCCGCGGCCAGGGCAAGACTCGGCGGATCCCCTTCCGCGACGAGCACGGACATCACGTAGGGGGCACCCACCACATCGCGCTGCTCAACCACCCCGAGGTCTACGAGCGCCTCCATGGCTGGTTGGCAACGGCATCAGAGGGGGTCGCAGCTCCGGCCTAAGGCCCGACAGGTCAGCCCTCCTCCAGGTCGTGCTTGGCCGGCGCTGACTTGGTGCCGGCCTTGCTGTACCGCCGCTGCGAGCGGATCGTTTGCGGCACGTGACCCGGTCGCATAGAGTCAGCGCGAGCCGGCAGGAGCACTGCACGAGGGGGTATCTGTGAAGTTCCCGGCGCCGCGGTTCGACCGTGACCTTCTAGCGTTCCTCGCATGAGCGTCGGCTGGAACGACGACCTCGACGCGGTGTTCGGCGGCGATCTCACCGTCGCACTGGGCTATCGAACACCGGCGGCGGGGGTCGTGGTTCAGGCGGTGGCGCCGATCGGTCTTCGGAACCGCGACAGAGGAACGCTCGGGTTCACCACGTCGCTCGGGTTCAGCAAGAAACTCGACCGGATCGCCGCCGACCCGCGTGTCGCGATGGCGTTCCATGCGCGAGAGCACGGCAGTGCGACGGGAACTCTCTACGTGCTGGCACAGGGCACGGCACGAGTGATCGAGCAACCATCACAGGCGGAGCGCGAGCTGGTCCGCGCGAACGCGACCGCCCACCTCGGCGCTCCCAAGGAGGGCTTCTTCTGGGACCGATGGTTGCGCGAGTACTACGTCAGCCGTGTGCCCGTCGAGGTCACAGTGACGCGGATGCTCACGTGGCCGACGCTCGATGCCGCGGGCCCGCCGCTAGTCGCCGGTGGGGAGTCGCTCCCCGCGACCCCCGCCGAACCGCAGCGCCCGCCACAGAAGGGGACCGCTCCCCGAATCGACGTCGCCCGCGCAGCCAAGCGGCTACGCGCAACCGCGCACACCCTGCTGGGGTACGCGGGATCCGACGGCGCCCCGATCGTGGTGCCGGTGGAACTCGGTGCTGACGACGAGAATGGCCTGGCCATCAGGTGTGCGACGCCCCTTCCACCAGGCGGGCGTCGCGCCGGGCTTCTCGGGCACAGCTATGGCCCGCAGTTGATCGGCCTGACAACACGCCAGCACACCGGCTGGCTCGAGGTGCGTGACGACGGTCGCGCGCACTACGCGCCCCACACGGAGACCGGTTACAGGGCGCCGGCGAACAAGACGCTCCTCCTGCTGCTCAACGGTGCGCTGGCCAAGCGGGGCGTCAGAAAGGCCTCTCGCGGCGAAGGAGCGCCGACGCGCTAAGCGCCTCGCGTGACCGCAACGATGTGATCGGCGTCCGCCGGACTCAGCGCGAAGCCCAACCACACCCCCGCGCGTCAAATCGCGCCCGGTCGGTGTAGCTCACCGTCGGCAGATACGCGCCCATCACCCGCTTCTCGTCCCCCGGAGAGGGCACGTTCTGCACCGCCTGGGCGAACTTCGATGCCGTCGACTTCGTCGCCAGGTTGCGCATGATGATGAGGGTCGTGCGGGGCCGCGTGTAGCCGTCGCCTGTCGTGCCCCAGTTCATCCAGGCCACGCCGCACTTCAGGGTGGCGTTCGTGGGGCGGTCGCGGGCCAGGCTGAGCACGATCGTGTAGATCCGCCCGGAGTTGATCGGGACCTCCTCGTCGGCGAGGCAGGGCCCGGTGGTCTTGCCGCTGGTCAGTCCCTCGGCGTTGCACATCGACCAGTAGCGCAGCTGGGTGCCGGACGCCATCTTCGGCTCGCCGGCGTAGGTGGCCGGGGTGGTCGGGAGCTTGCCACGCAGCACGGCGATGTTGTCGCCGTTGCGATCGGGGCCGAAGGTTCGATCGAGCCACGTGCCGGCGTAGCCGTTGGCGGGGTTTGCCCCAAGACCCGTGCCCGTGGTGGGCAGGCCGGGAATCAGGCTCGCCAGCGGGGTTCCCTCGTAGTAGGCCTGGATCAGCCGCTGCGGCGTGAAGTACTTGTACCACTTCGGCGGGTTCACCGCGGGGTGCGTCGGGGAGGAACTCAGCTTGAGCAACCCTGCGATCAGGCTCGGCGGCCAGAGCCCCTTGTTGACGTCGATGATCGCGCTCGCGCCGCTCTTCGTATGCAGGGCATCGCAGGCTGCCCTGCCGGGCCTCACACTCCCGTCGGCGGCCACGTAGCTCGCCACCGGGTCACCCACGCCACCCGAGAAGTCGCGCCCGCGATCGGGGAGATACACGCGCTCGATGATGCCCATCGGCCCGGCCCCCGGGGCTTGGCCGGCGACACCGCCGTAGAGCACGTTCTGTTTCCGGTGGCCGGGGCCCGGATCGGGCTGGTCGATCACCGTAACCGTGTAGTTGCGGCGGGTCGCGTTGCGGTTCGCCCCGGGCAGGAAGGGGTTGCTCGAGCCCGGATCCGGCTTGATCGCGTCGTCGTAGAGGTACGAGCGGATCACGCCCAACACCGAGGAGGTGGTGAGCGAGAAGAAGCGTGCGTGCGGGAAGCGGCCGTGAAGGACGATCTTGCCGCCTGCCGGAATCGTGTCGCTGCTCGCCGGATAGTCGGTGTGCGAGTCCGGCCAGATGATGTTCCGCGTGTGCTGGGTGTACGAAAGGCCCCAGAAGCAGGTGTGGGAGTTCACGCCGCCCGGGCCGTTGACCGGGAAATGAACCACTGTGCGAGGGGGGGCGCTCTTGGCGGACCTGGCGAGCACACCGGCGGCGATCAGGCCGAGCGCGATCAACGCGACGAGCAATGCGCCGACCAGCCTGAATGTCCTCATGAGATTCTCCTGTGCAAGCTGGAGGTCGCGTGTCCGGGCCCCGACGCCCAGCGACCGCGCGGCCGTTGGCATCGCGCGAGACGATCCTAACGGCGGCACCACGGTCGCGTACCCGCTACCGCCGACCCCGGGGTGGCCAAGCGGGCCTCGGCTGCACCGCATCGCGCCGCACCTCAGCGCGGCCGCGCAACCGACGGACAGTCTCCCGACCCCTCACCCGATCTGAATCGTCCAGCGCCCGGTCGTCTCGACGGTGACCTGCTGGTAGGTGAGCGGCGGTACCGCGATCTCTCCGCTCAAGGCGGTCGAGTCCGCGGCCACGCCCGTGCCGTTGAACAGCAGCCTGAAGCGCCCGCCGCTGGCGGTCCAGCGCAGTGTGGTCCCCGGCGGGCTGACCACGATCGTGCCAAGGACGTGCGCGCCGGTTCCAGAGAACCGTTGAAGTCCCGGCGACGACCCAGCCTGGGCCGACGCACCCTGGCTCGCCCCTGAGACCACCGCGACCGAGGCCGGCGGAGCGTGCACCGTGACGGTCTTGACCGTCGTGCGCAACCGTTGCACCGTCAGCACCTGGGTGATGGTCCGAGCCCGGACGGTGACCCTCCCGGCCACTGTCACGACTCGGTTGGTCGTCTTGGTCGACGGGCCGGCCAGCGCGACACCCAGCGCCGCGCCAAGGCTGGCGACGACAACCGTCGCCAGCACGGCCACAACTCGTCGTTCCATCAAACCGTCACATCCTCTTTTCGAAACGCGCGCCCCGCGCGCACGGCGGGGCGCACAGCTTGTCGCCCTACCGAGGCCCGGCGCCTGCTTGTACTTCGGCACGGCACCCGCGGCCGTGGATCGCCCTGCGCCGGCCATCGTCGATTCGTCCAGACCGCCCACCGCCTCGCAAGCTAGCTCCCACCTCGCCCGACCCAATAGGGGAAGTGGCCGTGAAGGACGCGCGCGTGCACGCCAAGACCGGGAGCGTGCGCGGACCGCTGCCGCTTGAGCCCTGCTTTCGCACCTTGACGGTGCATGGCCACAGCGACGGTGAACGTGAAGAGTTGGAGATTGGGGAAGCGACGGGGACTGGTGCTCGTGGCGCTCTTGGGCGGGCTCGTCGGGTGTACACCCGCCCAGGAGTGGCAGTACGAAACGCACGACACGCAGGGGACGCCGTACTCATTGGGCGGCGCCGCCGGCCGGTCCTCCAGCGTGGATGCGTTCCGGCATTCCATCGGCGTGGTGATTCACAACAACTTCGGGGATACCTCATACGGTAATGCCGGGGCGATCATCGCGCGCCTGAACGAGGCCGGCATCTCGCATGCCGCCGGAAGCATGTTCGCCAGCCCGGACCCGGCCGCGTGGGGCTTCAACCAGTGGATCTACAACTACATAAAGCAGTTCCAGAAGGCGGGCATCACGTGGGCGTTCACGCTGGGGGCACCGAACGACACGACCACCGGAACGCCGGCGCAGAAGATCGCCGCCGTTGACACCCAGATCGATCCCGGCATGGTGGACGGCTTCGTGTGGCCGAACGAGTACGACACGAGCGGCGACGCCAACTGGGCGGTGAACGAGGCGGCCTTCGGCGCCGCCGAGTATTCGGCTGTGAAGGCCGACCCCATAGTGGGTAGCCGTCCGGTGATCGGACCATCGCTCGTCAACGACAACTCGCCGTCGATTCTCGGCAACCAGTCTCGGTCCATGGACGCCGGCGGGATCCACCCGTACACCCAATGCGTCTCGCCGACGCCGGCCTACGACCAGGCGCAGATCGCGCGTGCCGGCGTCATCGCTCCGGGCAAACCCGTGTGGGCGACCGAGGCTGGCAACACGACGGCCCTCAACGAGACAAGTGGCATGCGACCGTGCTCCGAATCGGTCCAGGCCGTATACGCCGTGCGCATCTACCTGCAGCACTTCGCGGACGGCATCGGGCGGACCTATATGTACGAGCTGATGGAGGAGAGCCCCGATCCGGGTCTGACGAACTCCGAGGATCACTTCGGGCTACTGCGCAGTGACTACTCCGAGAAGCCGGCCTTCGTCGCGATCAAGAACCTGCTGAGCATCGTCGGCTACGGAGCTCCGGTCAGCTCGACTCCGCTGCAGCTCTCGCTCTCGGGCGATTCTGCCGGTGACCTCCAGCATCTCGTGCTCCAGCGGGCCAATGGCTCGTATCTCGTCGCCCTCTGGCGCACCGCCAGTATCTGGGACCACACCGCACTGAAGGACATCGCGGTCACCCCGGAGCAGATCTCGGTCGGTCTGCCCAACGCCACCGCTGTGACTACGGCGGACCCCATCACCGGGACCGCTGCCGCCAGGCTGGCGCTCAGCCAGGGACACGTGAGCGTCCCCGTCGGCGCGGATCCGCTCATCCTCGCCGTCACGACCCCCTAGCCGCGACACCGACTCCGAGACGCGGCCCGGGATCGGGCCGCGCCGACGCCGTCGCGGCGCGTGTGGACGGACAGTCCGGCTGGTATTACGATCCCGTCGCGTGACGATCGCCATCGGGACCGACCGGCACGGACGGAGCCCGTTTCCGCCGATCGCCGACTACGGCTTCCTGTCCGACTGCGAGGCGACGGCGCTGGTCGCGCCGAGCGGCAACGTGGAGTGGATGTGCCTCCCGCGGATGGACTCGCCGAGCGTGTTCGGCGCGATCCTCGACCGCGACGCCGGGAGGTTCCGGCTCGGGCCGGCCGACGTGACCGTCCCGACCGCACGGCGGTACCTGCCGGGCACGATGATCATCGAGACGAGCTGGGGGACGAAGGGCGGTTGGATCATCGTGCGCGACGTGCTGCTCGTGGGCCCGTGGCACCACGACACCGAGCGCTCGCACACCCACCGACGCGCACCCACGGACTACGACGCGAGCCATGTCCTGCTGCGCACGGTCCGCTGCGTCAACGGCGAGGTGCAGATCACGCTCGACTGCGAGCCCGCGTTCGACTACGGCCGCGCGCGGGGCACGTGGGAGTACACGGACCATGGCTACCGCGAGGTGGTGTGCCACGCCGACGGCGTCGGGCTCGAGTTGCGACTGACCAGCGATCTCAACCTCGGGGCCGAGGGCCCACGGGCGATCGCGCGTCACCTGATGCGGCAGGGTGAGCAGGTGTTCTGCGCGCTGTCCTGGAGCGAGCACGAGCCGCCGCGTTCGTTTGACGAGGCCTATGAGCGGTTGGTCTGGACGGCCCACCACTGGCAGCACTGGCTCGATCGCGGCGAGTTCCCGGATCATCCGTGGCGCACGCATCTGCAGCGCAGCGCGCTCACGCTCAAGGGGCTGAGCTACGCGCCGACGGGCGCGCTCGTGGCGGCGGCCACGACCTCGCTGCCCGAGACGCGATACGGGCAGCGCAACTGGGACTACCGGTTCACCTGGATCCGCGACGCCACATTCATGCTGTGGGGCCTCTACACGCTCGGGTTCGACTGGGAGGCCAATGACTTCTTCTACTTCGTCGCCGACATCGCCGAAGCCGAGGAGGGCCAGCTACAGATCATGTACGGGATCGGCGGCGAGCCGGAGCTCAGCGAGGAAACGCTCGAGCACCTCTCGGGCTACGAGGGCGCGCAGCCGGTGCGGGTCGGGAACGCGGCGCATAAACAGCAGCAGCACGACGTGTGGGGCGCGGTGCTGGACTCGATCTATCTGCACACCCGGTCCCGAGATCAGCTGCCCGACCGGCTGTGGCCGATCATCAAGCACCAGGTCGAGGCCGCGATCGCGTCATGGCGTGCCCCTGACCAGGGGATCTGGGAGGTGCGTGGGCCGGCCGAACACTTCACGTCCTCGAAATTGATGTGCTGGGTCGCCGCCGACCGGGGCGCGCGTCTGGCCGAATTACGCGAGAACTGGGAGCTCGCGCGGGAGTGGGCGGCCGCCGCTGCCGAGATCCATGACGACATCTGCGAGCACGCGCTGGATTCGCGCGGCGTCTTCACCCAGCACTACGACACCGAGGCGCTTGACGCCTCGGTCCTGCTGATCCCGCTGGTGCGCTTTCTCCCGCCCGACGACGAGCGCGTTCGCAAGACGGTGCTGGCGATCGCGGACGAGCTCAGCGAGGACGGGCTCGTGCTTCGCTATCGCGTGGAGGAGACCGACGACGGGCTGAGCGGGGAGGAGGGGACGTTCACGATCTGCAGTTTCTGGCTCGTCTCAGCGCTCGTGGAGATAGGCGAGATCGACCGCGCCCGCGACCTGTGCGAGAACCTCCTGTCCCACGCCAGCACGCTCGGTCTGTACGCCGAGGAGATCGATCCGCGCAGCGGCCGCCATCTCGGGAACTTCCCGCAAGCCTTCACGCATCTGGCGCTGATCAACGCGGTCGTGCACGTCATCCGCGCCGACGAGCGTGCCGATGAGGCCGCGGCGTCCTACCTCGGGGACCTCGATCAGGTGCGCGCCCGGGACGGGTGATGCCCCGGCGTCCCGCCGGACCCCTCGGCCCGCCCCAGGAACCGCTCGACCCGCGAGTTATAGGCGTCACCGATGCTCGGGATCGTGTGTCCGCGGCCGCTGATGATCTCGCGCTCGGCTCCGATCCGCTCGGCCAGCACGTCGCATACAGCCTCGAAGGCGGCTGAGTGGCCGCCTGAGATCACGAGCTTTGGGAAGCGAGCGTTGGCGAGATCTGCGAGCGGGATCTCGGCTTCCCAGGGCGGTCGCTCCTGCGCGAGGTGCTTGGCCCCCTGCTGGAGCCACTCGGGCAACTCGCTGGGCGTTTCGTGCGCGGAGTGCAGGCCGGCACGGAACATGCGCAAAAACTCGGACGTGGGGATCGTCCTGCTGTTGCCGTAGAGCAGCTCGCCCTGCGCGATCAGCGTGTCGACCTCCGGGTTGCCGGCGGCTATGCGCAGCGCGCCAGGCTCGGATACGGTCAGCGAACGGACGGATTGCGGTCGGGCGGCCGCGGCGAGTAGGGCGATGACCGCGCCGTAGGAGTGCCCCACGAGGTGCGCCCCATCACCGAGCAGCTCGGCGATCAGTGGCGCCTCGAGCTCGAAATCTCCGCGTGTCAGCCGGGGACTGGACGCGAAGCCCGGCCTGTTCGGGATGCACAGAGTCCAATGGTCGGCCAGCTCCCGTTGCCGCCGCCACGTTCGTCGAGCGTCCACGACGCTCCCGTGCACGAGCAGCACCGTTGGTCCCGAGCCGAACCACTCGATATCGAGGTCGGCGACTGTGACCGGCGACGCCATGCACACCATCCTCTCCGACGCCGGCCCGCGACGCCATCGGCCGGGAGTCGTAGCCTCCCGAGGAAACACCGCGCTCATGCACGAAACCCCCGAAGATCTCGCCGAACTCGCCGGCCTTCTCCAGCGCAGCTACGCCAACGCCGGCCCGCACCTGCTGGCGATCCACGACCCGGCCCGGCGTTCCACCCCCGAGGAAATCGTCGCGCGGCTCCAGGGCATGCGCCTGCTCGTGCTGGCCACTGTGAGCGCCAAGGGTCGTCCGTTAACCGGCCCCGTGGACGGCATCTTGTACCGCGGGGCGTTCCACTTCGCCTCCTCACATGACTCGACGCGCATCCGTCACATCCGCGCGCGTCCCTGGGTTAGTGCAACACACCTCCCGGGTGAGGAGTTCGCGGTCACGGTCCACGGCAGGGCTGAGATCGTGGACCTCAGAGCGCCTGAGAGCGCCGGTCTTCGCCAGACCCTGCTCGACATCTACACGCCGCGATACGGCGACTCCTGGGAGGAGTTCATGGACGCCGCGACATATGTGCGCATCGACGCCGAGCGGATGTTCGCCTTCCGGTGGGGCGAATCCTAAAAGCGCCCGACCGCGGGCCGGCGCCCGCACACGCGCAACCGAATAATGTCCACGCGCGTGTTCAGAAAGACCCCCCGCCTCCCGAAGTGGCTCCCGGCGGCCGCCCGCGGGCTCGCAGCCCTGGCCGCCCTCGCGGCCACGGCCCCGGCCCAGGCGGCAACAACGCCAAGCGCACCCTCGGTGACCACCACTCCCGTCCGCGCCATCCACACAACCCTCGGCACGGTCGGCTACCGGTCGCTGGGCCACGGCCCGCCGCTGATCCTGATCATGGGCCTCTCGGGCAGCATCGACGCCTGGGCGCCGCAGTTCATCGACGATCTGGCTCGCCACCACCGCGTGATCGCGTTCGACAACGAGGGCATCGGCCGCTCGACGCTGCGGCGCGGGACGCTGACGATCAGCCGCATGGGGGATGACACCGCCGCCCTCATCGCCGCGCTGCACCTGCGCCAGAAACCCGATGTGCTCGGCTGGTCGATGGGCGGCTTCATCGCACAGGCCTTCGCCGTGCGTCATCCCGGCCATTACCGGCGGCTGATCCTGAGCGCGACCGCGCCCGGCAACGGTCACGCCGACCTCCCGTCGGCGGCGGTCGGCCAGACGCTCGCCGGCGCCGGTGGCAACATCCTCGCCGACCTCTTCCCGGCCGACCAGGCCAAGTGGGGTCCGGCGTACGTCGCCGCGATCTCGAAGTACCCGCACTTCTACCTACCGCCGCCGCAGGTCGATGCCGCCCAGCTCGCCGCGTCGACGCTGTGGCTCGAGGGCCGCGAGCCGAGCGGGCGGGGTGTGACAAGGATCCGTGTGCCGACGCTGATCGGCGACGGCGCGGAGGACGTGATCCTGCCCTCCGGCAACAGCACCGAGCTCGGCCACCTGATCCACGGATCGCGCGTCAAGCTCTACCCCGACGCCGGTCACGGCTTCCTGTTTCAGGACGAGTCGAGCTGGGTCAAGCAGATCGAGCAATTCGTTGGTCCCGGCTTGCCCTCAAGGCGCTGACCGGTCGCTCCGACCCGGGTCGCTCAGCGCGCGGGAGCGGCTCGAAGATCCCGGCTCCACCGCCTCCCGACGGCGGTCGTCTCGCCGCCGGCCAGAGCCCGCTCCGCGCTTAGGTCGAACGTCGCCGTCAGCTGCGGATACGGGGCCAGGTCGACCGCGGGCGTCCAGGTCAGGTAGGTGAAGAACTGCCAGGACCAGAAGGCGGAGACGTATACCGCGCCGGCCTTACGGGCCCAGGTCGCGGTTGTGGCGAGGAAGCGGGCGTCGAGCGGCTCCCAGAACGAGAATGCGTCCTGGCGGAAGACCTGCTCGGCGGCGCCGGCCGTGCTTCCGATTCCCGGCTCGGCGCTCTTGTAGAGCCACACCTCGTCGGCGACGAGCGGCTTTCGCCGCTTACGGGCTATCGCCGCGATGGCGACGGCATTGGCTCCGTCCTG
Source organism: uncultured Solirubrobacteraceae bacterium (assembly GCA_963725515.1). GTDB lineage: Bacteria > Actinomycetota > Thermoleophilia > Solirubrobacterales > Solirubrobacteraceae > Palsa-465. Next base: position 82,861 of record CAVRZB010000013.1, read on the forward strand.
GCGGCCGACCGGATAAGTGTGGGTGTCGAGGTAGTCAACCCGCTGGGTGGCGATGGCCTGCGCGAACGACGTGGGCAGCCACGTTCCGGCACCGGCGCCGACGCGAGTCCGGCCCCGTGGCCCGATCCGGGCCATGATGTCCGCCACCGCTCGGGCCGCGCCCGCGGGGGTGTCGAGCGCCCGCACCCAGGTGAGCCTGGCCTCCGTGTCGGGTTCGGAGATCACCGTCAGGTAGTCCGGGTGCAAGCGCTCGATGACGATGCGGGCCTGGGCTGCTGTGTCGGCGACGAACCTCTGGTAGGACGCTGCGAAGGGGTTCGTGCAGTTGGCGTACACCGTGCCGCAGAAGAGCGCGCCGAGCTCGACCGAAACCGCCATCCGGCGGGCTCGGATGTGCCTGGCCACGGCGGCGTAGAAATCGGCGTAGCGCTGAGCATCGGGCGAGAACCAGCCCAGCAGCATCGGCACCTTGATGCCGAGGGTCACGCCCCCGACGCCGAGCGCCCGGAAACGGTCGAGCGAGCTGTCGACCAGCTGCATGGTCCCGGGCTGGAGCAGTGCCGCTAGCCGGTTGCCGTTGGCGGCGAGCAACTCGACGCCGGCAATCGGCGCGCGAGCAGCGCGCGTCCTGCGCCCTGGGGGCATGGCCGCGACCGCGTGGGCGTACGCGTCCACATGGCCGCTGACCCGGTCAAAGAGCGACCGGTACTTGGCCGGCACCCGCGCCGCGCTCATCGGAGCCGCAGGAGCCGTCGCTGCCGTCAGACCGAGTGCGGCAGCCACCATCACGAACGCGAAACCTCGACGCCGGCATGACACCAAGGTGAGCCCCGGTCTCATGCCGCCAGTGTTGCATGCATCCGGCGCGCCCAGCCGGTCCGCAACCTGCAGCGGCCGGTTCATGTGTTGGTAGCGTCTGCGCGGTGATCGGTGGGTTCGTCGAGCCGGGCTTCGAGGCTGTCCGGCGGGAGTTTGAGCAGAACTTCACACGGCGAGGGGAGCTGGGGGCGGCGTGCGCCGCCTACCATCATGGCGTTCCGGTGGTTGACCTCTGGGGCGGTTACCGAGACACAGCTGGACGAGAGCCATGGGCGCAGGACACGCTCGTGATGGTCTACTCCACGTCGAAGGGCCTGGCCGCGATCACGGTCGCGCTGGCCCATTCCCGGGGGTGGCTTGACTACGACGCCACGGTCGCGAGCTATTGGCCGGAGTTCGCCCAGCACGGCAAGGACACGATCACCCTGCGTCAGCTGCTGTCTCACCAGGCCGGGTTGTGCGCGATCGACGAGCCCCTGAACGCGGAGAAGCTCCGCGACCTCGACGCCGTGGCCGGGGCGCTGGCCCGCCAGCGGCCGGCGTGGCAGCCGGGCGCCCGTCAGGGCTACCACGCGCTCAGCCTCGGCTGGTACGAGGGCGAGCTGATCCGGCGTGTCGATCCGCAGCACCGATCCCTGGGGCGCTTCTTCGCGGAGGAGATCGCGGGTCCGCTCGGGCTCGAGTTCTACTTCGGTCTGCCGCCCGTTGTGCCGGCGGACCGCGTGGCTTCGATCAAGGGCACGGGCGTGCTCGGCGCGCTGATGCACCCGCGCGGGATGCCGGCGCCAATGCTCGCGGCCTTCCTGCGGCCTTCGTCGCTGACCTACCGCGTGTTCAGCAATCCGAGGCTGCGCGGGCCGGCTGACCTGGATGCCCCGCATTATCGCGCCGTGGAGATCCCCGCCGGCGGCGGGATCGGTCAGGTCAGAAGCATCGCCAGGGCCTACGGCGATCTCGCCACCGGCGGCGAGAAGCTCGGTCTCGCCGAGCGGACGGTAGCCGAGCTGACGGCCCCTCCGCGTGCGCCGAGGATCGCGAAGCGCGACCTCGTGCTGATGACCGACGCCTCGTTCTCGCTGGGATTCGCCAGGCCCAACGCCGGCTTTCGCTTTGGCTCGAGTCCGCGCGCCCTCGGACATCCGGGTGCAGGAGGGTCATTCGCCTTCGCCGATCCCGACCTGGGGCTCAGTTTCGCCTACGCACCGAACCGGCTCGGGCACTACCTCCGCGACGACCCCCGGGAGAAGGCCCTGCGCGACGCGCTCTACAGCTGCCTCGCCGCTACTCGGTCTCGACCGTCCTCCAATGGACGGGGTGCACCCGTTGGGTCGAGGTCAAGCCCTTGAGGCTGAGATCGGCCGGCGGCCCGAAGCGCCATCCTCCGACACGTTCGGTGTAGTCCTTCAGCGCGTCGGACACGAGTACCTCGCCGCCACGGGCGCGTCCGGTGATGCGGGCCGCCACGACAACGGTCTTGCCAAGGAAGTCGTCCTTCTCCTGGAAGACGTTGCCGGTATGCAGCCCGATTCGTGCGCGCAGCTGTCGGTCGGGGTGCCGGGCGCTGTAGATGCTGAAGAGCTGCTGCAGCTCGACGGCGCAGGCGAGCGCGGCGCTCGCGCTGGCGAAGACGATCATGAAGCCGTCGCCTTGGGACTTGACGACCACGCCGTCGTGGGCGGAGACCCGGCCGCGTACGAGCCGATTGTGATCGCGGATGACCTCGACCCAGCGCTGCTCGTCGAGCCGCTCGAGCATCTCGGTCGAACCCTCGAGGTCCGTGAAGACGACGGTCATGGTTCCGTCAGGCGACGTCTGGCCGCGGAACGGAAACTCGGCGACATCGGCTGCGGCGATCACCGCCGCCAACGAGGGCGACGTCTCCTCGCCAGTCGGATACTCGACCGCATCCCCGATCGAGACATTCTCGCAGCCGGCGATCAATATTTGGTGCTGTCTGACACACATCCGAGCAGGCCGCGGTGAACCGCCTATTCAGCCCGCCCGCGGATCGGCCCAGTCGTCTGCCGCAACGGAGCCGCCGGGCGGTTGGCCCGCACGGCGATGATCTCCGCGAGTACGGAAACCGCCGTTTCCTCTGCGGTCCGGCTGCCGATATCCAGGCCGCACGGTGAGTGAATGCGGGCGACGTCAGCTTCCGTGGCGCCGGCGGCCCGCAACCGCGCCGCCCGGTCCTCCGCCGTCCGCCGGCTGCCGAGCGCCCCGATGAAGCCGGCGTCGGTGCGCAGCGCGGCGAGCAGCGCGGGCTCGTCGAACTTCGGATCGTGGGTGAACACGAGCACGGCGTCGCGGGGCCCGAGCTCGACCCCGCTCAGCACCTCCTGGGGCCAGCCGATGGCCACATGCGCGGCCGAGGTGAACCTGGCCGAGCGCGCGAAGCGGTCCCGTGCGTCGCAGATCGTCACCTCGTAGCCGACCTGGGCGGCCAGGGGCGCCAGCGCGGCCGAGAAATCGATCGCGCCGACGATGTACATCCGCGGCGGCGGCGCGAACGATCGGATGTGCACGCGCAGGTCGTCGCCGAGCGTCGCGCCGTCAGCACCGAAGCGCCGGATGGTGGTCTTGCCCTCCTCCAACAACCCCTGGGCCTCGCGAATCACGTTGCGATCGAGCAGCTCGGAGCCGTCAAGACTTCCGATGACCTCGCCGTCGAGCACGGCGAGTCGGGCGCCGGCGGTCTCACCGTCGAGCAGGGTCGCGATCGCCACGGGCCGTGCCGCGGCGTGGGCCTCGAGCGCGGCACGCTCCACCCGCCCTGCGCGCTCGTCGGGCGCGCCGAGGAAGATGTGGACGATCCCGCCGCACATCAGACCGGCGGTTCCGGCGAGCTCGTCGGAGATTCCGTACCTCAGAACCTTGGCGCCCTCGGAGCCGGCCAGGATTGGCGCGGCCTCCTCGACGACCGCCGCCTCCACGCACCCGCCGGTGATCGAGCCCTCGATGTTCCCCTGCTCGTCGATCAGCATCACCGCGCCGGTCGGCAGCGGAGCCGAGCCCTCGACCTCGACCAGTAGGGCCTGGGCGAAGCGGCGACCCTGACTCAGCCAGTCGACGGCGACATCCTGAGTTGCGTTGACGATTGCCGAGTCGATCATCACGGGGTGACCGGGGACGTGAGCTCGGCCAACACCGAGCGGTAGTCCTCCCAGGTGTCGACGTCGAGCGGGATCGGGCCATCGATGGGCACGTCGACCAGATCCTCGGCGTGCCGGTCGAGCAGCTTCCACACCCCCTTGTCCCCATGCAGCTCGCCCAGTTCGCCGAACATGGAGCGCGCGAACAGCAGGGGGTGGCCGCGACCGTTCTCGTACCCACAGGCCGCCAGCGGTGCCTGGCCGCGCCCCGCCACCAAAGCGGCGACGGCCGACGCGCGCACACCCGGCTGGTCGCCGAGCATCAGGACCAGAGCCTCGGATCTGACATCGACCGCGCCCAGGGCGGCGGCGACCGAGGACGAGCAGCCCTCGCCGAACTGCCGGTTCTCAACCACCGTTACGCCGTCGAAATCAACTCGCTCGCGCACATCGTCCGCGGCACCGCCGAGCACGCAGATGAGCTGGTCAAGACGGCACTCACGCGCCGTCTGCAGGACGTGCGCGAGCAGTGGGGCAGATCCGTACGGCAAGAGCTGCTTAGGCTGGCCCAGACGCTTCGAGCCGCCCGCGGCCAGAACCAGGCCGGTTATCGGCGCCTTAGCGGACGACAACGGCCTCGGCGTGTTCCTGGGCGTAGCGATCGCGACAGCCCTCACAGCAGAAGTAGAGCGACTCGTCGCCCACGAGCAGCTGCGGGGTCGCATCGGTGACCGCGACGCGCATCCCGCACACCGGATCGACCGCCTCGCGCACTGCCGCCGGGATTGCCTCCACGACCTCCGGCCGGACGTCGACCGGGGACGCGTGCTGCCCCGCCACCAGCTCGGCGAGAATCGAGATCGCGATCTCGTCCGGTGACACCGCGCCGATCTCCAGCCCCGCCGGGGTGTGGAGCTGGGCCCGAAGCTCCTCCGGCACCTCGAGCTCAGCCCGGACCGCGGCGCCGCGCCTGGCGCTGGCCACGAGAGCCACGTAGGGCACGCCGGCGCTCAGCGCCGCGGCCAGCGCGGGCTCCTCGCCACTACCGTGCGAGGCCACCACGACCGCCGCGGCACCCTCGACCAAGGCGGCACCATCCGCCGCGACGGAAGGCTCACAGTCATACCCCGCGGCCGCTCCCACCCGTCGCAGCGCAGCGGCGATCGGGGAGTCGCCGATGACCACCAGTCGCGTCGCCGGCAGGTGAGGCTCGAGGAAGATCTCCAGCGAGCCGCCACTCAGGCAGGGATTGCGCTCGACCACGCCGCCGTCGATTGTCCCGGCAGGGTCGCCGCCCCCATCCTCGCCGCCGTCACTGCCGCTCTGGTCGCCTCCCGGCACGAGGCGCAGCAGCAGGGGCTCGCCGGTCTCGAGCGCGCGCAGCGAATGCAGACGAACCGACGATGTGGCGCAGACGCCACCCACGAACCCGTCGATCGTACCGTCGGGGAGGACGATCGCCGCATCCCCGGGTCGCACACTGGTCGGACGCAGCGCCCGCACCACGGTGGCCAGCACGAAGGGCCGGCGTTGCGCGATCAGCCGCTCCACCTGAGACGCAAACTCGCCACTGATCACCGCGGCACCACCGTCATCAGGCGCCCCGCCGGGGCCGTCGTGCGGCCTGGATGGGCAGCTCGGCCGAGATGTTCACGGTCCGGCAGCGCGCGCAGCGGATCCGCACGCGCCGGGTCATGTACTGCGGATCCATCCCCGCAGCGAGCAGACTGCCACACGACACGCACGTGTAGTCGTACTCGCCGTTGCCGCGGAATACGGGGCGGTCGACGCTCTCCTGGACCGCCGTGCCACCGTCGATCGGTACCTCTCCCTCGTGTACGGCTCGCATCTTTCGGACCGTCATCACGCTCTCGTCAGGTCGCATGCGTTCGCTCACGTTAGATCGTAGTGAGCTTCTGGGTGAAATCGGTGATCAGCGCGTCGAGCACGGTCGTGACGACGCCCTCGCCCATCGAGGCGGCCTTGCCGCTGATCTGGGCGGCGGTGTGGATGCTGCCGCCGCCATCGGCCAGCGTGAACACCACGTCGGCGTTGGCGTAGCCCTGGCCGCCGGCCTCGCGGGACTTGACCTGCAGGACGGCGCGGTGGTTGGTGTCGTCCCGCTCGATCACGTTGACCGTACCCGTGAATTTCATCGACATCGCGCCCATCTTGACCTTGATCTCGGCCTTCACCGACTCGGGTCCGGTCTTCTCGATCACGCGGCCGCCCTCGACGCAGGGGATCAACCGCTCGAGGTCGAGGATCGCGGCCCAACTCTCGTCGAGCGGCTTGGTCGTGGTGAAGCGATGGTCGAGTTCAACCATATTCAGGTCGCCTTTCGGTTGTATGTTCTGTCGCTCTGAGGTCGCGAGCGAGAGGGTGAGATCTACGCATGTCAATCGAGCCGGGCACGTATGCGCTGGGGCCGGAGAACGGCACCCTCACGGTGCGGACGGGGCGTCGCGGGGCGATCGCCAAGGTGGGACACGACCTGCTGATCGAGGTCGGCGCCTGGGGCGCCAGGGTCGAGGTCGGTGCCGACCCGCAGCAGACCGGGCTCGAGCTCACGGCGGACTCGGGCTCGCTGTGCGTGCGGGAGGGGACCGGCGGCATCCAGTCGCTCGGCGAGGAGGAGCGCGCGGGCATCGACCAGACGATCGTCGAGGAGGTGCTCAAAGGCACGACGATCGCCTTTCGCTCGCGCTCCGTGACCCCCAAGGGCGCCGGGAAGCTCAGCGTCGAGGGCGATCTGGAGCTCGCCGGCGGGACCAATCCGATCGCCTTCGATCTGACCCTGGGCGATGACGGACAGGTGTCCGCAACGGCCGTCGTCAAACAGACGGAGTGGGGCATGAAGCCGTACACGGCGCTGTTCGGCACGCTCAAGGTGGCCGACGAGGTCGAGGTCTCGATCGACGGCAAGCTCTCTACGACCTGAGCGACCGCTCAGTCCCGGTAGACCGTCTGGGCATCAAGTCCGCCCTCGACCCCGGGGGGCAGCGCGCCCGTTCCATGGGCGTACATGGCGATTTCGGCGATCGTCCTGGTCTGCTCACCGCTGACGAAGGCGCCGTCCTCCCACCTCAGCACGTCGGGAGAGGTGTCGAGTGCGGCGCCGGCCAGCAACTGAGCCTTGGCCAGGATCTTGCCGGTCGCACTGCTGACCGCGGCCGAGGTCCCACCGGACGGGCTCGTGTTGAACCCATGGCCGAGGCCGAAGCGATCGGTGTCGGCGGGGACGACCTTGACATCGAGCGGCGGCACGCACAGCTCGTCGGCGACCAGCTGGGCGTACTCGGCCTCGCGGCCGTCGGCCTCGGTGGTGAGGCTGAGCACCATCTTTCCGGTGGGGTGCACCCGTAGGAACACCGCCCGGTAGGCCTCGTTGGCCATCTCCTAGAACCTCCTCCTGTTGAATGATCGACGCGGTCTCATTGACGCTTCCCCGGCTCGGGGTCATCGCTCAGGCGCGCCAGGCGCTGTCGTTCCTGGTGGGCCCTCAGCGCGTTGTGTTCCTCGAGGTCGCAGAAGCTGGGCTGCGGGCCGCCGAGCACGTGCGGCGGGACGGCGGGTCGCTCACAGCCCGGGTAGATACAGATCTTCGGCGTCTGCTCGCCACCGCCGGTCATCCGCCGCCCCAGCCCGGCGTGGTCTTGCCCCGGCTGGGCCCGTACCCGCTCGGCATGGCCACCGAGCTGCCCGGCACCGGCGTGGCGCTCGCCCAGTCCTCCTGCTCGGCTGCCTCGCCGACCAGCGGCTCGGGCGGGCGCCAGCTCGTACCTGGTTCGGAGTCGCGCCGGCGCTCGGCGCCGATCGCCTCGACGACCTCGTGCAGCGACTCGAGGCTGTGGCCGCTGACCAGCGCGTCGATATACGGCAGCGCGGCGACCATGCCCCCGGCCCGGGGCGAGAAGCCACTGGCCGCGGCGCGCGGGTTGACCCACACGATCCGGTAGGCCAGCCGGGCCAGCCGCTCCATCTCCGTGCCCACCAGGCTCGGGTCGCCCCGCTCCCAGCCGTCGGAGAGGATCACGATCACCGCCCCACGCGCCATGCCCCGGCGCCCGTGGCGGTCGTTGAAGGTCTTCAGCGCGTCGCCGATCCGGGTCCCGCTCGACCAGTCCGGCGCCGTGGCCGCCGCCTGCTGAATCGCCCGCTCGGGATTGCGCGAACCAAGCGCGCGCGTCAGGCGCGTCAGGCGGGTGGCGAAGGCAAACGCCTCCGCCCGAGGTCCGGCGCCGGCCGCGCAGGCCAGGAACTGCAGGTAGACCCGGGCGTAGGGCTCCATCGAGCCGGAGATGTCACACAGCATGACGATCCGCCGCGGCCGCACCCGGCGCCGCCGGCGGGCCAGTCGCACGGGATCTCCGCCGGTGCGCAGGCTCGCCCGCAGCGTGCGGCGCATGTCGATGCGCCCCCCGTGGCGATGGGGCTCGGCGCGGCGGGTCTGCCGCCGGGGTGCCGCCAGCTCCAGCGCGGCCATCAGGCGGTAGAGCTCGACCCGCTCCTCGGACGCGAGCGCATCGAAACGCTTGCCCCGGATGAGCTCCTCATCGCTGGCGAGCGTGGGGACCGCCACGGGGCGCTCGGTCAGCGACTCACCGCGCCGGCCGGGCGACCTTCCAGACCACCCCTCGGGCGGCTGCTCCTCGCCAAACGTCGGCGGCAGATCCGTCTCCGGGAGCTCGTCCGGGGGCGACGGCACCTGCCGCGCATCCTCGGGCGGGATGGCCGGCGCCTCGCCGCGGCCGCCGAAGACCTGGCTGAACACCGCGTCAAAGGCCTTGAGCTGCGCGTGGTCGGAGACGAAGACCGCGCGGGCGGTCCAGTAGAGGCGCCGGCGCGCGACCGGCTCCACCAGGGCGAGCGCCTCGGCAAAGCGCGCCGAGCGCTCCGCGGTCACCGGCAGGCCGGCTTCGTGCAGCCGGCGGCCGAACGCCGCGACCAGCCCGGGCAGATCCAGCTGCACCTCCTGCACCGCAAACGTCGTTCTTGGCACGGCCGCTCCTCAGCTGCCCGCACTCGTGAACTGGGCCAGGCCGGAGGCCGTGACCACATCCTGGTCCTCTCGATACTTGAGGACCGAGCCCAGCGTGCGCTCGATGGCCGGGACATCGAGCTCGGCCACGCCGAGCACCTCGAGCGCGGCCAGCCAGTCGATCGCCTCGGCGATGCCGGGCGGCTTCTGCACGTCGGAATCGCGCATCCGCGAGACGGCGTCGGCGACCTGCACGGCGAGCGTCGCCGAGGCGCCCTTCACGCGGCGGCGGATGATGTCCACCTCGCGCTCGGCGCTGGGATAGTCGATCCACTGGTAGAGGCAACGCCGCTTGACGGCGTCGTGGAGATCGCGCGTCCGGTTGGAGGTGAGGACGATCGCCGGTGGGTGCGTGGCCCGGATCGTGCCGAGCTCGGGGATGGTCACCGTGGCCTCGGCCAGCAGCTCGAGCAGGAAGGCCTCGAAGTCGTCGTCGGCGCGGTCGATCTCGTCGATCAGCAGCACCGCCGGCCGCGGCCCGGGGTGCTCCAGCGCGCGCAGCAGCGGCCGCCGAATCAGGTAGTCGGGGCCGAAGAGGTCCTCCTCGCGCAGCTCGGCGCCGCGGGCGTCGGCGAGCCGGATCGACAGGAGCTGACGCGGGTAGTTCCATTCGTACAGGGCCTCAGCGGCGTCGATCCCCTCGTAGCACTGCAGGCGTACGAGCGGCGTGTCGAGCACGGCGGCCAGCGACTTGCCGGCCTCGGTCTTGCCGACGCCGGCCTCGCCCTCGAGCAGCAATGGCTGGGGCAGCCTGAGGCTGAGGAAGATCGAGGTGGCCAGGCCCTCGTCGACCAGGTAGTCGACCGCTCCGAGCCGGCGGGCGAGCGTCTCCACGTCGGGGACGAGCTGGGCGATCTCGTCCCTAACCTCCCCGGTCATCTGCGTCACTGCGGCGGTTCGGGGCGGCCCTGCATCGCCGCCCACACCCGCGCCGGGTTGCACGGCATGTCGATGTGATCCACGCCATGGGTCTGATGCAGCGCGTCGATGACGGCGTTGACGATCGCCGGCGGCGAGCCGACATTGGGCGACTCGCCGACACCCTTGGCGCCGAGGGGGTGATGCGGGCACGGGGTGACCGTCTCACCGAGCTCGAAGTCCGGGCACTCGAGCGCGGTGGGGATCAGGTAATCCATGAACGAGGAGTTCAGGCAGTTGCCCTCCTCGTCGAAGGTGATGACCTCCATCAGCGCGATCCCGATGCCCTCGGCCAGGCCGCCGTGGATCTGGCCGTCGACGATCATCGGGTTGATCCGCACGCCGCAGTCGTCGACGGCGATGAACCGGCGCACCGTGACCTGTGCCGTGTCGGGGTCGATGTCGACGACAGCGATGTAGGCGCCGTAGGGGTAGGTCAGGTTGGGTGGGTCGTAGATCACCTGGCCGTCGAGACCGCCCTCCATGCCCTCGGGCATCGGCGCCCCGCCGTAGGCGTAGGCGGCGATCTCCTCGATCATCGCGCCCTGCTCGGGATCGCCCTTGACGTACCAGCGACCCTTCTCCCAGGCCAGATCCTCGGGCCGCGTCTCGAGCATCGTGGCCGCGATCAACCTGGCCTTGTCGCGCACCTTGCGAGAGACGACAGCGACCGCCGCGCCCGACACGGGCGTCGAGCGGCTGCCGTAGGTGCCGAGACCGTACGGGGTGCGATCGGTATCGCCGTGGCGCACATCGATGCCCTCCGGCGGGATGCCGAGCTCCTCGGCCACGATCTGGGCAAACGTCGTCTCGTGTCCCTGTCCCTGGGTCTGGGCGCTGATCGAGACCACGGCGCGGCCCGAGGGGTGCACGCGCAGGTCGGCGCCGTCGTTCATCGACATGCCGAGGATGTCCATGTGCTTGCGGGGGCCGGCGCCGACACCCTCGGTGAAGAAGGCGACGCCGATGCCCATCAGCTCGCCGCGCGCGCGCTTCTCGGCCTGCTCGCGGCGCAGGTCCTCATAGCCGGCGATGTCCATCGCCACCTTCATCGTCTCGGCATAGTTGCCCGAGTCATACGTCCACCCGGTGGTCGTCTCGTAGGGGAACTGCTCGGGAGCGATGAAGCTGCGCATGCGCAGGTCGATCTGGTCGACGCCCATCTCGAGCGCCAGCGCATTGACCATGCGCTCGACCAGGTACACGGCCTCGGTGATCCGGAACGAGCAGCGGTAGGCCACGCCGCCCGGGGCCTTGTTGGTGTACACGGCCTTGACCTTCACGTGCGAGGCCTGCAGGTCATAGGAGCCGCAGCAGATATGGAAAAAGCCGGCCGGGAACTTGGTCGGCTGCGCCGTCGAGTCAAAGGCGCCGTGGTCGGCGATCACGTCGACCCGCAGGCCGGTGATCTTGCCGTCCTTGGCGCACATGTCGGCGTGCATCACATAATCTCGCGCGAAGCCGGTGGACATCAGGTTCTCGGAACGGTCCTCGACCCACTTGACCGGGACGCCGGCGACGATCGAGCCGGCGATCGCGCACACGTAGCCGGGATAGATCGGCACCTTGTTGCCAAAGCCGCCGCCGATGTCGTTGCAGCGGATCCGGATCATGTGCTCGGCCAGGCCGGCCACATGCGCGTACACCGTGCGGTGCACGTTGGGGGCCTGGTTGCCGTTGTAGATGTCGAGCTGGCCCGTCTGGGGGTTGAAGTCGGCGATCATCCCGCAGGTCTCGAGCGGGGCCGGGTGGCAGCGGGGGTAGATGATGTCCCGGCTGACGATCGTGTCGGCCTCGGCGAAGGCACGATCGGTGGCCTCCTCGTCGCCGGCCTCCCAGGTCGGGCTGGCGAGGTTGTCGACCTGCCCGTCCTTGTCGTCGCGGATCAGCGGTGCGTCGGGGTCGAGCGCCTTGCGGGCGTTGACGATCGCCGGCAGCGGCTCGTACTCGACCTCGATCAGGGGCAGCGCGTCACGGGCCGTGTACTCGTCGGTGGCGATCACGAACGCCACCTCCTGGCCCTGGAAGCGGACCTTGTCGCCGGCCAGCACGGCCTGCGTGTCGTACGAGATCGTCGGCATCCAGGCCAGCCCGAGCGTCTCGAGGTCCTTGGCCGTGATGACCGCCGCGACGCCCGGGTGCTCGAGCGCGGCCGAGGTGTCGATCGAGATGATCCTGGCGTGCGCGTATGGGCTGCGCAGGATCGCGCCGTGGACCATCCCCGGGAGCCGGATGTCGTCCAGGTAGGTCCCCTGGCCGCGGATGAAGCGGGCATCCTCCTTGCGCTTGAGCCGCCCGAAGCCGATCGGCCGCTCCTGGCTGGGACTGGGCAGATTCTCGAGCGTGGCCATGGTCTAGAGCTCCTGTCTCGTGGCTGCTTCGTGCTCGGCCGCCCAGCGCACCGCAGCGACGATGTTCTTGTAGCCGGTGCAGCGACAGATCGCCCCGGAGATCGCGGTCCGGATCTCGTCCTCGGTCGGGTCGGCGTTCTCGTCGAGCAGCGCGCGGCTGGTCATCAGCATCCCGGGTGTGCAGAACCCGCAGTGCAGGGCGTGCAGCTCGTGGAAGCCCTGCTGCACCGGATCGAGCTGCCCGCCGACCTCGAGCGACTCGACCGTGCGGATCTCGTGGCCCTCGCACATCGCCGCCAGGGTCGTGCACGACTTGATCGGCGTTCCGTCCATCAGCACCACGCAGGCGCCGCAGTTCGAGGTGTCACAACCCCAGTGGGTGCCGGTGAGCCCGGGCGTGTCGCGGATGAAGTGCACCAGCAGCTGGCGCGGTTCGATCTCCCGCGAGACCGCGCGTCCGTTGATGGTGATCGTGACTTCCATCAGCTACGCCTCCTGTCTGAGGGCTCGGGTGCTGGCACGGCGGAGCGCTCGTCCCGTGAGCACGCCGGCGAGGTGGCGCTTGTAGTCGACCGGCCCGCGGCCGTCGGCCGAGGGCGAGCAGTCCGCCGACGCGATCTCGGCCGCCTGCGCGAAGAGTTCCTCCGAGGGCGCGGCCCCGCGCAGCAGCTCCTCGGCACGGGTCACGTGGACGGTCGTCGGGCCGACCGCGCTCAGCGCGAGGCCGATGTCGGCGATCGTGCCGCCGTCGATCCAGACCGCCGCCGACGCGGCCGCGATCGCCCAGTCGCCGGCGCGCCGCTCGACCTTCTCGTGTGCGCTGCCACCGCCGGGTCGCACTGGGATCCGCACCTCCGTGAGCATCTCGCCATCACCCACCGCGGTCATGTACGGGCCGATGTGGAACTCGTCCATCGGCACGACCCGCTGGCCATCGGCGCCGCGGATGACCACCTTGGCCTTGACCGCAGAGCACACGGAGCTGAGGTCCTCGGCCGCGTCGGCCTGGCAGAGGCTGCCGCCGATCGTGCCGCGGTTGCGCACTACGGGGTCGGCGATGACCTGCTCGGCGTCGGCGAAGAGCGCAAAGTGGCGCGCCAGCAGCTCGGACTGAAGCAGCTCGACGTGGCGGGTGAGCGCGCCGATTCGGATCTCGTCGCCGGTCTGCTCGATGTAGCTGAGCTCGTCGAGATCGTTGATGTCGATCAGGTGCTCGGGCTGGGCCAGGCGCAGCTTCATCATCGGCAGCAGGCTGTGGCCGCCGGCGATGATGCGCGCGTCGGAGCCGAGCCTCTGGAGCGAGGCGATCGCCCCCTCCACGCTGGTGGCGCGCTCGTACTCGAACGGGGCCGGTGTCTGCACCTTCAGCTCCTTTCCTGGCCCGCGGGCATCCGCCTGCGGGCGCCGCCGACCTCTTCATCAGGGTCATATTGCACGGGCGAGTCGGCGCCGATCACGGGGGAGCGCGGCAAGAGCTCGGGCTTCTCGTGGCGGACGTCGGAGTACAGCGCGCGCGCGGCCAGGCTCCCGTAGACCGGGTTGCGCAGTGCCGGGCCGTTGGGCGAGGCCGCGGCGATCGGCGCCTCCCGGCCCAGCCGCGCCAGCGTGAGCGTGCCGAGCGTGTAGACCTCACCGATCCTCGGCGGCTTGATCTCGCGGCTCTGTGGGAAGTTGCGCAGACCCTGGGCCGCAGCGCCCGGATAGAGGCCGTCGATCAGGCCGACGGCGTCGCGCAGACCGGCCTTCTTGACCAACAGTCCCTCGAGCAGGTCAACGCCCGCGTCCAGATTATGGTTGATGTTCGTCACGATGTCGTTGACCGGCGCGCTCTTCTCGATGATCTCGACCACGCCGCCGATCGCCTCGTCGAGTCCGGTCGTGATCTTCCGAAGCGCCAGGATCGTCGAGACCAGGTAGAAGACGACGACGGCCACGATCGCCACCACGGCGATGATCATCACAACTCCAGCTGCCGGCATCGCTCACGCCCCCCTGGCATCGTCGAGGATCACGTCGAGCGAACCTCCGTAGTCGGCGGCCGCCGCGATCGTCTTGCCCACCTGGTCCTGCGTCGTCAGAAGCAGCGGTGCCGCATCCAGATCCCTTGACCCTGCGCGCGCCGCGGCGCTGATCCTGTTCACGCTGGGCACGATCCCGTTGGCGGCGTTCAGGACGCCGCGCAGGAGGTAGATGACGACCGGGAGCACGACGAGCAGCAACACCGCGTCGCCGATCCATTCGAGGATCATCGCGGCCTCCTCTCCGCCACGACCGCGGCCTTGGCGGCGATGCCCGGGAAGGCGGCCACGATAACGTCGAACTGCGCGTTGATCGCCTTGACCGCCGGCTCCAGGGGGCGCAGGTGTTCGGCCTCGACGCCCTCGAGCGCGGTGGCGAGGGTCTCCAGTTTCTGCGAGGCGGATTCGAGCCCGGCCCGGATCACGATCAGCGCCGCGGCGAGCACGGCGACGATCACCACGGCCAGGATCACGCTCAGGATGGTGAGGGTGGTGGCGCTCATGCGGCACCGAACCCATCGGTCAGCGCGTTCATGTAGCCGTCCTGGACAACGGCTTCGTCGACGATCTGTCCCAGCACCGGCGCGGTGGCCTGGAGCTGAGGGATGTTTGCCGTGTTGGCAGCCACCTGGCCCGCGGCGTCGAGCAGCGCACCGGCTGACTTGTCGATGTCCATGACGGTCCGGGCCAGCACGACCAGGAGCCCGGCGACCGCGAGGGCGGCGATCAGCCCGATGATCAGCGCGATCTCCCACGCGCCGTGATTTGAGAGTGCGGCGAAGGCGACCATCAGCGGCCCACCGCGACCTTTCTCAGTGCCCGAGCCGAATGCAGGATCCGGACTCCGGAGTCGTTGATCTGACCAACTCCGTCCAGCGCGGCCGTCTGCTCACGCACCTTCTCGACACCCCCGACCGCGGTATGCGCCTGCTTGGCGATCCGCAAGGCCAGGGCGACGATCGTGATCACGATCGCCGCGGCCACCAGGACGACCACGACGCCGAGCACGAGCCCGATCGTCCAGCCGCTCGACGCACCAACAACGATGGTCATGCACACCTCCTGGCTCTCTCGCTGGACGACCAATGGGGGAGGTCGGCGACTAATGCCGCCGCCGGCGCTCTCCTCGTGCGCCGTATTCTGGCCTCAGCAGCACCGTCGCGCAACCGCGCGCGATTAGCCGCCTGCGCTGCCGGGGTAGAACAGGGTCAGCCACTCTCCGGCAGAGGAGGACCTGATGGGCGACATCGAGGACCAGCGCGATTCCGTGAAGCCGACAGAGCAGCGCGGGGGAACGACCCCGAGCGAAGCCGAGGCTCGCGAAAAGGGCCCGTGGGCGGCCAGGGCCGGCGAGGGCGTGGTGCCGGCAGAGCTCGGGGGATCCGATGCTCCGCCGGGGATGCAGGCCGAGGACCCGGAGCTCGGCAGCTCGGTACTCGGTGCCACCACCGGGTCGGCCGAGCCGGCGACCGAGAGCGGCATCGACCTCAGTGCCGGCGACAACGCCGATGCGACGTCCGACGGTGGCGCCGAACCGCCCAAGGGCCACGAGCCCGATCTGAAGGACGCGGCGGCCGGCCCTCGTCAGCCGGACCTCGAATCTGCCGACTAGCGGAGCCGGAGATCGGCCGCGCTTCGCCCCATCTTGAACGGGCGGATCCGTCCATCCTACGCGCGCCTGGGCTAGGATTGCGTGGTCTCCGCTTCCGCGAGCGTCGGGCAGGATGTGAGCCCTCAAGAAGACCAGAGCCTCCTTGCTACGCACGGCGACGTGCTGACCGCCATCTCCGACGGAATGGTCGCGCTGTTGAAGGAGTTCTACGGTCGCGGGCCGACACGGGCAAAGTCCTATTACGAGGACGACCTGGTGGTGTGTGTGCTGCGCGGCGGCTTCTCGCGCGTGGAACAGACGCTCTTGGAGGGCGGGCGCGGTGTCGCCGTAATTCAGCAGCGGATGGAGTTCCAGGAACTCATGCGCGAGCGCTTTGAGGCGGTGATCGAGCGCGCGACCGGGAGGCAGGTGATCGGCTTCATGAGCGGCAACCAACAGCACCCCGACATGATGTGCGAGGTGTTCATCCTCGCGCCGACCGATCTCGTCGACACCCACGAGCTCCTAGACGGTCCGTCGTCGCCGCCGGGCTGACAAAAGAACGCTCCGGTGGAGTCGCGGCTGGGTTCGGTCCAACTGAACGAACGTGGTCAGCTTGACGCGCAGAGTAGCGTAGGAGTTGGAGGGCATTCATCGCGAGGTCGGCCTCCAAAGGCGGGCAGCGCGATCTGACTTCCGAGGTCAACGAACCCCGGAGGTCGCCATGTCCAACACACTGTTCAGCCTCGACCCGAGGTCCGCTTGTCCGCAATCCCCGTTCGTCTGCTCGTGGACGAAGGACGGTTCCGGCGCTGTGTGGGTGCACCTAGCCGGTGAGCTGGACCTCGCCACGAAGCCGCAACTCGTTCGGACGCTGCGCCGGGCCCAGCTTCAGGCACGCGTGGTCGTGCTCGACCTGCGCGACCTTGAGTTCATGGACAGTTCCGGAGCGCACGCGATCATCAACGCCAGCATGCGCGCGCGTCGCCTCGGTTCCCGACTGGTCATCCTGCGGGCACGGAGGAACGTCTACCGCGTATTCGCGTTGACCGGCAGCGCCAGTGCGGTCGAGCTAGACGAGCGCGGCATCGCGGAGCCGCCCGTGCAGGTTCACCCGCGACTCGCCGCAGTGCCGCTCTCGCCATGAGTGCCACGGCAGCCACTCCAGGCCCGTTGGAGATGGTCCCGATCGAGCACGAGACGGCCGAGCGGGTCGTGCGTACGATCGTGTTTGCCGTGCCGCCGGCCGCACTCGCGTCCGCGGGATGGCTGGCGTGGGGCGGAACCCTGCACTGGCAGGACCTGCTCGTGCTGGCGGTCACCTACACGCTCAGCGGGCTGGGCATCACAGTCGGTTATCACCGGCTGTTCACCCACCGCAGCTTCAAGACGACCCGAAGCGTGCGAACGCTGTTGGCCGTCTTTGGCGCGATGGCGATCGAAGGGCCTGTGATCGAATGGGTCGCCACGCACCGTAAGCACCACCGCTTCTCCGATCACCCCGGCGACCCGCACAGTCCCCACCTCGGCCACGCACCGGGCTGGCGTGGGGCATTGCGCGGACTGGGCCACGCACACGTCGGCTGGATGTTCCGCGGCAAGGACATGGCCAACCCCGGCCGCTACGCCAAGGATCTGCTCTGCGACCGGGACGTGTGCTTCATCAGCCGCACGTTCCCGCTTTGGGTCATCGCCGGACTGGCGTTCCCGTTCGCGCTCGGCATGGCGCTCAGCGGCTCGCTGGCCGGTGGACTAACCGGACTGCTTTGGGGCGGCGCCGTACGCGTCTTCCTTCTGCATCACGTGACCTTCAGCATCAACTCGCTGTGCCACTCATTCGGCCGGCGACCGTTCGCGACCGGCGATCAGTCCCGGAACCTGGCCTGGCTCGCACCGCTGGCCTTCGGTGAGGCCTGGCACAACAACCATCATGCCTTCCCGACCTCCGCGCTTCACGGACTGAGACGCCGGCAGCTGGACCCAGGCGGCTGGTTCATCACCGGCCTCGAGCGTTGCCACCTGGCCTGGGACGTCGTCCGTATCAGCCCCACCCGCCAACGCGCCAAGCGCGGACAGTCGGATGGCTGAGCGAGGCGCGCGACCGGCCGTTCCCGCGTGGCGGGTGCGTCTCCTGCGAGCGCTGCGAGCGCTCTTCACGCCGTTGCTGCCAGACGACTATCTGGAGCTGATCAACCCACTGTGGTCCACACAGGAGCTTCGCGGGCGGATCGAGCGGATCGAGGCCGAGACGTCGAGCGCGGCGACGGTGGTCATCAGGCCCGGCTGGGAATGGCCCGGGCACAAACCCGGCCAGTACCTGCGCGTCGGTATGCCCGTCGACGGGATTCACCACTGGCGCGCGTACTCGATCACCTCGGACCCAGACCGTCCGGATGGCTGCATCAGCATCACCCCGAAGCTGGTCGAGACGGGCACGGTCTCGCCGTATCTGGTGCGCACCGCGAGGCCAGGGGTGATCGTGCGGCTCGGCGGTGTGGAGGGCGCCTTCACGCTCCCGGAACCCTTGCCGGACAAGTTGTTGTTCATCAGCGCGGGCAGTGGCGTCACCCCCATCATGAGCATGTTGCGGAGTATTGACCGGGGACCGGGGTTCGGCGACACGGTCCATCTGCACTCGGCACCGACCAGTGGCGAGGTGATCTTCGGGGCCCAGTTACGCGACCTTGACCAGCGCAATCCAGGTTTTCGCCTGCACGAGCAACTCACCCGCGAGAGCGGGCGAATCGCCCCGAGCGACCTCGATCGGCTGTGTCCCGACTGGCGCGCGCGCGAGACGTTCCTCTCCGGCCCCGCCGACATGCTGGATGCGTTTGCCGGGTACTGGAAGCACCAGACCGGAGACTGCGGCCGCCTCCACGTCGAGCACTTTCAGCCCTACCTCGGCGGCGATGCGGGCGAACAGGGAACAGGTGGAACCATCCGCTTCTGCAACAGCGACGTGACCGCCGAGTCTGATGGCGCGAAGCCGATCCTCCTGGCTGGGGAGGACGCCGGTGCCACGCTGCCCTACGGCTGTCGAATGGGCATCTGCCACACCTGCGTCGGTCGCCTGCGCTCGGGCAAGATCCGGGACCTGCGCACGGGCGCGGTCTACGGCCAGGAGGGGGAGACGGTCCGCACCTGCATCAACGCGCCCGAGGGCGCGATCGAGATCGAACTCTAAACCGCAAACGAGGAATCCATGCCCAGCCTTACTGAGAGTCCACTTGGCCAGCTCAGCCCGGAGCAGATCGAGCAGATCGGCAAAGAATTCGATGCCATTCACGACGAGGTCAAGGCGGAACTGGGCGCTCGGGACAGGCGCTACATCACGAGCATGATCGCGATGCACCGCCGCATGGTGGTCGCGGCGCGGGTGCTCCTGTTCGCCTCGCGCTACCGGCCCGCCTGGCTCGCCGGCACCACGATCCTCTCGCTGGCCAAGATCCTCGAGAACATGGAGATCGGCCACAACGTGATGCACGGCCAATGGGACTGGATGAACGATCCCCAGATCAACTCAACGACGTGGGACTGGGATTCCGCTTCCACCGCGGAGGCGTGGAAGCACTCCCACAACTACGTTCACCACACCTACACCAACATTCGCGGTAAGGACCGCGACCTCGGCTACGAGATCATGCGGATCGATCCGCACCAGAAGTGGAACCCGGTGTATCTCGCGCAGCCCTTTTACAACGTCGTGCTGGCCGGCTTCTTCGAGTGGGGGGTTGCCGTGCACGACCTCGACTTCGAGGCGATCAAGCGGGGCGAGAAGTCCAAGCAGCAGATCCGGCGTGAGCTCAAGGGGATGGCGCGCAAGGGTCGTCAGCAGATCACCAAGGACTACATCGTCTTTCCCGTCATCAGCGGCCTGGTAGCGACGGGGATCGAGCTGGCAGTCGCCGGCGCCCGTTCGGCGCGCGGGCGGAAGTCCCGCCCGACACACAGGCTCGCGCGCGCTTGGAGGAAGGCCAACCCGACGACCTCCAGCGACGGGATCTTCCGGCAGCTCATCGAGCGACGCTCCTTCCGCCGACCGTTTCGTACCACGCTCACGGCGGACTTGACCGCGAACGTCGTGCGCAACGTCTGGTCCTACGCGATCATCTTCTGCGGGCACTTCCCCGACCAGACGTACACCTTCAGTGAGGAGGAGACCACCGAGGAGACGCGCGGCGCGTACTACGTGCGCCAACTGCTCGGCGCCGCGAACATCGAGGGCAGCCCGCTCTTCCACGTGATCAGCGGCAACCTGGGCTACCAGGTGGAGCACCACCTCTACCCCGACATGCCGAGCACGCGCTATGCCGAAATTGCCCCACGCGTCAAGGAGTTGTGTGAGCGCTACGAGCTGCCGTACAACAGCGGCCCGTTCCTAAAGCAGCTCGGCATGGTCCAGCGCACGATCCTCCGCCTCGCGCTACCGGGCGGAAGCCCGCGCCCCAAGCCCGGCCCTTACCAGGGCGCTGAGAGTGGGCAGGCGGCTACGAATGGCGCGCAACGCGGCTCGCCGGACGCCAGCGGGTCGGGTCCCGAGGTTATGACCGAGAGCGTGTTGCTGGCCATGCCCCTGGAGGAATGAGCCAGGCGGAGCACTGTGCGAATGGGTGGCACCCATCTCCGCCGGCGCCGCGCTCGTGCCCGCCCCACTCCGGGCCACCCCTGACGGCAGCGCCCAGCGATCGGTTGGCAGCAAACGCCACGCAAGCCCGCCAATTGGTTAAGTTCCCGCTCGAGGTGCGCTTCAGAGTAGGACGATGCCGGGATCGCTCCGGGCGCGAACCACGCGTGAAGCCTCATCGCGCTTTCGACCCGCGGCGCGTGGGCACGTTGGAAACGACCGCCTGGGTGACGTATTACCGGCGCGAATGGCCGGCCTTCCTGCGTGCGGCGATCGGACTGACCCGCCACACGTTCGGCCTGCCCTGGCCCTCGACGCTCTACGGGGCGTGGCTCGTGCTGCGGGCGAACCAGCTCTGGGCGCCGTTCCCCGACAACGATCCCGAAGGTGCGCGCCGGGCGATGGAACGCTTCTACCGGCTGATCGCGCGGCGCTATCACGAGACGCTCGATCCCGCCCGCGCGGCCGCGCTCGAGGTCGAGTGGTGGCGCGTTCACCGCGAGCACCAGCATGCCGACCCGGGCGGCGATGAGGGTTCGCTGATCGACGCGCTGAGCGCGCTCTACGCCTACTCCTACGGCGTGACCGAGAGCGACGTCCGCGTCGCGGCCGAGCAACGCGCGCTGGCCATGCGCCACTCGGACCTGTGGGTCAAGCAGGGCTGCGACCTGGCCAGCCCGCTGATCGGCGAGGAGCGCGCGGCGCTCGTGCGCTCCTACGCCGGACTGCTCGCGGCGGTCCACCGGTTGTAGACGGGCCAGCGGTGTAGAACCTCGAGCATAGCGACGATGGATTGCAGCGCCCAGGCCGGGACCGGGCCGGCGAGCTAGGAGGAGCCTGAGCGCGCTGCCGCCCCAGAGACTCAACCGGCCCGTAGGTGCTCATGCACCAGCCGCACGACCGTCGCGCCGTCCCCGACCGCCGAGGCGACGCGCTTGATCGAGCACTGCCGCACGTCCCCGGCCGCGAAGACGCCGGGCATGCTCGTCTCGAGCATCAGAGGCTCGCGGTCGAGCGCCCAGCGCGCGTTGGGCCCGGCGCGGAGATCGCGACCCGTGACCAGGTACCCCTGAGGGTCGCGCGCGATCTCCTCGGGTAGCCACTGCGTATGCGGTTCGCCGCCGATCATGATGAACAGTGCGGCCGCGGACACCTCTTCGAGGGTCCCGCGGGCGCGATCGGCAAGCTTGACGGATTGGAGCTGGCCGGCACCGGCGCCGTCGACCACTTCGGTGCGTAGGCGGACGACCACGTTCCGAGCCGACTCCACGGCCCGCACGAGGTAGCTGGACATCGCCTTCGCCAGGCTGTCGCCCCGAACGAGCAATGTGACCGTGCGAGCATGCTTGGCGAGATGCAGCGCCGCCTGTCCGGCCGAGTTGCCGGCGCCCACGATGAGCACGTCCTGGTCCTGCATGGCCCGGCTCTCGCTCGCGGCCGCGCCATAGAAGACGCCCGAACCCACGAGCGCCTCGAGCGACGGCACGCCGAGCCGCCGCCACTCGATGCCGGTGGCGATCACCACTGCCCGCGCGCGTAGCTCTGTCCCATCGAGCAGGCGGACGACGCGATGATCGTCGCGACGCTCGAGCGCGGCCGCGTGCTGGGCAAAGACGATGTGCGCACCCATCAGCCATGCCTGCTCGCAGGTCCGCTCCATCAGGACGCCGCCGTTGATGCCGTGCGGAAACCCGGGGTAGTTCCTGATCAGCGGACTGGTGCCCGCCTGGCCGCCCGAGACGCCCCGCTCGAGCAGAACGGTCTCGAGCCCCTCGGACGCCGCGTAGACGGCCGCCGTCAGACCGGCCGGTCCCGCGCCCACGATCGCGACATCGCACGTGTCGAGTTCCTTCTTGATGCTCATCCCGATTGCACGGGCGAGCTCGGGCAGGCCGGGATCGGTGATGACGAGACCGTCGTGGCGAATCACCACCGGGAGGCGGCTGGCGTCCACGCCGGCGTCGTGGAGCAGGCGTCGCCCCGCCTCACCCTCCACGGGGTAGAAGCCCCACGGCATGCTGAAGCGCGTCATCACGTCGCGCAGCTGCAGCGCTCGGCTGTCACCCTCGGCGGCCACGATCCGGAATTGCTCGAAGTTCGGCTCCTGCTCTCGCATCCAGGAGGAGAGGTACTCGCTCATCGCGTTGTAGAGGCTCTCCTCGTTCAGCACCGGTCGCACGATGTGGTAGTCCGTGCGTCCGAGCGTCATGGCCTGCACGGCCGGACTGCTCGAGGTGTAGTCGCGATCGACGAGCAGCACGCGCTTGGCCGAGGGGTGTAGCTCATGCGCCGGCGCGAGGAAGTCGGACGCCGCCTCGTCGACGAGCAGCAGCGCGACCGGCCGGCACGCGGCGGCCAGCTCACGTAGCTCGGCGAGCGCCGCCACCGCCGAGGTCTCGACCGTGACCGCGAAGTCGCTGCCGAACCGCTTGGCGAGGTCAGAGCCCAGGGCCTGCAGCGAATGGGGATCGCTGTCGACGACGAACAGCACCGGGCGCACACGGTCGCGGGCATTGTTCGTCACCGACTCCTCCGCGTGCGAGGTTGCCGACGTCAGCATCAGGCCGCCGCCGCCTCGTCCATCAGCCGGTGGGCGACGTGTTGCCGACCTCGGTGCAGCCGTGTGGTGACCGTCGCCTCGCGGGTGCGCAGGGAGCGCGCGGCCTCGCGATAGGAAAGGCCGAGCACATCCACGGCGATCACCACCTCCCTGTACCGGCTCGGTGCGCTGGCGATGGCTGCCATGAGCTCACGCGCGCTGACGCGGTCCTCGCGTGACGCGCGTGCGTCAGCCTCGAAGAGCTGCCGCGTCTGCGGTCGCCGGGCCGCGGCCCGGTGGTGATTGGCATAGGTGTTCCTCAACGCCCTCAGCAGGTAGCCGAGCTCGTTCTCGTCGCGGACCCAACGGCGGCG
Organism: uncultured Solirubrobacteraceae bacterium; assembly: GCA_963725515.1. Taxonomy (GTDB): domain Bacteria; phylum Actinomycetota; class Thermoleophilia; order Solirubrobacterales; family Solirubrobacteraceae; genus Palsa-465. The sequence goes on from CAVRZB010000013.1 coordinate 106,228, forward strand.
CTTCAGCACGCGGGCGAAGGTCTCCTGGACCAGATCCTCGGCGTCGTGCCGCGAGCCGCACAACGCCCACGCGGCCCGGTAGAGCTCGTCGATGTGGTCGGGGAGGCGATCTGGATCGAGCGCGTGTGGCCGCGGCGCAGGGTGCGCATGTGGGCTGTCCGCCGCCTGGCCCGCGGGGGCGGCGGCGCACGCGCCGCCGGCCCCCCTGCTGCCGATTCCGTCCGTCGCGGCCACGTCGTCCCCGTGCCCCGTCAGGAACCCGAGGCCGATGGCTCGATGTTCTGGTTCAACCGGAACACGTTCGTCGGGTCGTAGTCGTTCTTCAGCGCGCCGAGCCGGGCGTAGGTGTCCTCGCCGTACGCCGACCGCGCCGCATCCGTATCGCCAAGGAAGTTGACGTACGCACGACCCGTGGATGCTTCGGACGCCGCCGTGATCACGTCCCGCGCCCACTGCTTGTGGGCCGGACCCGCCTCCGGGGAGTGCCAGCCCGTGACCGCATTCAGCACGAACGGCATCGACCGCTCGGCAAATGCCGTCTCGCCCTCGCCGACCCGTCCGACCGCGCCACCCATCTGATGCACGTGAATCTCGCATTGCGGACCGGGTGCGGCGAGGTGGAGCTCACAGAGCCGGTCGATCAGCTCGTCGTCCAACCGCGCGAGGTTGGTCGCCTTGAAGTAGGAGTGAATTCCCTTCTGCCACAGCGGGTCGATGAGCGTTTGGATCACGTGGTACGGCATCGGGCCGAGCAGGTCGGCGATCGGCTGCGCCACGTTCCGAATTCCACCGACGAGCGCATCGCCCTCATCGATGGGCCCGGTCGAGGCGGCGATCAGGGCCGCCACCTTCTTGCCGTGCCACTCCTCCGGGATCACCGGCAGCGGTGGCGCGGTCGTCAGGTTGACAAGCGCGGTGATCTCGTCCGGGGCGTCGCCCGCCCACTCGCGGAACGCCCGCAGCAGGTCGTGGGCGGCGTCCGCCGGGTAGAAGATCGGCCCGGCGTACATCACCGGTCCGAGCGGATGCAGATCGAACTCGAACTGGGTGACGATGCCGAAGTTGCCGCCGCCGCCGCGCAGGCCCCAGAATAGGTCCGGATTCTCGGTCTCGCTGGCGCGCATGAGCCGGCCGTCGGCCGTGACGACGTCGGCGGCCACGAGGTTGTCGCACGCCAGCCCGTGCTTGCGCATGATCCAACCGATACCGCCGCCGAGCGTAAAGCCCGCGACGCCCGTCGTCGAGACGAGCCCGCCTGTCGTGGCCAGCCCGTGGGTCTGGGTCTCGTGGTCGACATCGGCCCAGACTGCACCCCCGCCGACCGTCGCCCGGCGGGCCGACGGATCCACGCGGACGCCATTCATCGGCGCGAGGTCGATCACGATCCCGTCGTCGTTGGTGGAGAAACCGGCGACGCTGTGACCACCGCCACGGACGGCGATTGTCAGACCATTGCTGCGCGCGAAGCCGACGGCTGCGATCACGTCCGCCGCGCCCGTACAGCGGACGACGAGTGCCGGCGTGTGGTCATCGTGTTCCCCGTTCCAGACCCGGCAGGCCTCGGTGTAGCCGTCGTCGCCCGGGGTCACGATCGCTCCTCGAACTGCCTCGCGCAGCTCCTGGACGGTGGCCTCTCCGAGTACTGGCGTGATTGTGTGGCTCATGTCCTGCTCCCTCCGGTTGTGTTGCCGGTGGCAGTTCTAGACGGCGCCACTTAGCCCGGCCTTAGAGCCCCCTTAGCGAGTTCCTGCACGCGCGCGTCGACGTCGGCGACGCCCAGCGCGTCATCCCGCGCGGCGTACCGCGAGCGGGCGTCGGCGAAGAGCTCAGAGGCCCGTTGCTCATCGCCGCGGAGGACCGCGATCTCGGCGAGCCCGGTGAGCGTGTTGGCGATCCAGCGCTCGCGCTGCGTCACGCCGAGGACCGTGCGGGCCTCCTCGAGCGCGGCCTCCGCATCGTCGAGGTTGCCGCGGACGAAGGCCAGGTCCGCCGTCCGCCACAGCGTGTTGGCGAGTCCCCACCGATCGCCGGCCCGTCGGAAGATGTCGAGCGCCTCGGCTAGGTGGTGTTCCGCGCTCGGGTAGTCGCCGGCCGTGGTGTCGATCAGTCCAAGGCCGGCGAGCACAAGCCCGAAACCACGCCGGTCGCTCTGGCCGCGTCGCAGCCGGAGCGCCTCCTGAAGCGCCGCCCGGGCCGCGGGCAGTGCGTTCTCGTCGAGCTCGAGATACGCACGCCGCACCAGGACCGCCGCCTTCCCAGCCTCGTCGCCGGATCGCTCGAATCGGGCCGCGCTCTGCTCGAGCAGCTCGCGCGCTCGCCCGAGATCGCCGCGCATACGGATGATCCCGGCCTGGTTGGCGAGCGCGTAGTTGACCGCAGCCTCACAGGAGATCTCGACGAACGGTTGCAGCGTGTCCTCGAAGACCACGCGCAGACCGGGCCGGCCGCCGGGCTGGCTGGTGCGAATCTCGGCGATGTTGACCGGGGACATGATCCGCTCGGATGGGTCGGCGAGCGCTCCGAAGAGCTCGATGCTCCGGGCCACCCACTCCTCGGCGCGGGCCAGATCCCCGAAGATCCAGTGAGCGACGCCAAGCGAGTAGACGCAGATCGCCTCCGCCGCGGCGAAGCCCTCGCGCTGCGCCAACTCCAGCGCGCGCTCGAGCCACGGCATGGCCACGTCGGCCGCGTCGGCGGCGACGCCGAGCTCGCCGAGGAACTGGAGCGCCCGCCACTCAGCGCGCGCATCGCCGATCTCCGCGGCGATCGAATGGCTTTCCTCGGCGTGGGCGCGCGCCTGCCCGAGCGAGCCGCTGCGAAAGTCGATACCCGCGGCGGCGAGCAGCGCATCTGCACGCAGAGCCGTGCGCTCCGGGGCGGCGGCGAGCGCCTTCTCGAAACGTCGCTGCGCCTCATGAAGGTCGATCCGGCGTATCCAGCGCGGCCAGAGCGCAATGCAGAGACGCAGCGCATCGTTCGGCGCGCGCTCGAGCAGCGTGTCAAGCGCTGTGCGGAAGTTCGCCGCATCGCGGTCGAGCCGCGGCGAGTTGCGCTGGGCCTCGGCCAGCGCGAGCGCCCAGCGGGCATGCCGCTCAGCCAGAGCGGAGGTCTCGCCGGCCTCGGCGAGGCGCTCGCGGGCGTACGGGCGAACGGTCTCGAGCAGCCGGTAGCGGCGATCACGGGAGGAGCTCTCGTCGGTGGCCACGAGCGACTTCTCGACGAGTCGGGCGAGCAGATCGGCGATGCCGGGACCCTCGAGCCCGCCGCCGCTGCAAACATCCTCGACCGCCACGAGATCGAAGCTGCCGGCGAACGCACCGAGCCGTCGAAACAGGGTGCGCTCGTCGGGCTCGAGCAGATCGTGGCTCCACTGCAGCGTCGCGGTGAGCGTGTGCTGGCGGGTCGGGGAGGTGTTGCTCTGGGCACGGAGCACGCGGAAGCGGTCGTCGAGTCGCTCGTAGATAGCCGCAGGGCCCAGCGCCCCCAGGCGGGCGGCGGCCAGCTCGAGGGCGAGCGGCAGGCCGTCGAGGCGGAAGCAGATGCGGGCCACGTCGGCTGCGTTCTCGGCGTCGAGCACGAAGCCGGCGCTGGCCGCGTCGGCCCGTTCGACGAACAGGCGCACGGCCTCGTAGCGCATGAGTTCGTCTGCGTCCACTGTCTGCTGGGGATCGGGGATATCGAGCGACGGAACCCGAAACACGACCTCGCCCGCCACGCGCAGCGGTTCGCGGCTGGTGGCGAGGATCGTCAGCCCGGGCGCTGAGCGCAGCAGCGTGTCCACGAGCTCGGCGACGGCGGCGAGCAGATGCTCGCAGTTGTCAACGACCATGAGGACAGAGCGCGGGGCGAGAAACCCGACCAGTGCGTCAAGCAGCGGCTGACCGGAAAGCGCGCGCACATCGAGCGCCGCCGCGATTGCACTGGGAACCATCCCGGCGGCTGATATCGCGGCCAGTTCGACGAGCACCGCGCCGTCCTTGTAGGACGGCTCGGCGGCGCGGGCCACCTCGAGGGCCAGCCGGGTCTTGCCGACCCCGCCCGTCCCGGCGAGCGTGAGCAGGCGGGTGCTGCGCAGCAGGACCCTGAGCTCGGCGAGTCCGCGGTCGCGGCCCACGAACGAGCTTGCCTCGGCCGGCAGGGACAGCGCCGGGGCACCGTCGTCGGAGTCAAGGGCCGCGAGCTGTGCCTCGAGCTCGCGGGCCAGCTCGGCAAGCGCGTCGCGCCGCTCGGTGACCCAATCGTCGTAGCGGTTCTCCGGCAGCAGCTCGCCGGCGTAGATGGAGAGCGCCGTCCGGTACGCAGCCGCGGTACCCGCCCGCCGTGCCGCGTCGGCGGCGAGTTCCAGTCTGTCGACATCGACATCCGCGGCCAGCTGCAACACCTCCTCTCGGACCTCGATCGCGTCCGCGTCGAGGGCGCGCCGGGCGACATACACGGCCTGATGGAGGTTGTTGGCTGCAGCGGCGGGCCCGCGGTCGCGCCAGAGCACATCCATCGCCTGCTCCCGGTGCAGGCGGTGGCCGGGGGCGAGAGCGAGCAATTTCACGAGCTCGCGAGCCTTCTTCAAACGCCAGGCCGACTCCGGTACCGCCGAGCCGTCCACGGCGGCTGCAAAACCGCCCAGCAGGACCAAGTTGACTTCGCCCACGAAGGCGAGCATGACCGACCGAACCCGGTTTGGGAAGACCCCCGGGAAGTTTGGGAAGCCCGGGAAGGATCTCCAACCACCCGGTGTCTTGGCCTGTATGGAAGTCGGAGTCTGACGTCTGATGACTGGCCAGCGAACTGACGAATCGCCGAGCGAGGGGAACAAACCGATGGGCACTCGAGTCACTCACCTGAACTACCTTGCCGCCCGGGAGCGAGCGGCCGATCTCACCCGGGCCGCCGAGCGAGCCCGTCTCGCCCGCAGCGCGGCCGGAGAGGGGCCGGCCTCCCGGCGCAACGGCCTCGTTGCGCGCGTGCTGGCCTTCGCGCGCCGCTCGCGCCCGCTCAGGCCGTCGACCGGTGGGGTCCGCGGCTCGAGTCCCCGGGCCCGCAACGTGGCCACGCCGGCCGTCGTGTTCGACGATCATGACGGCTGCTGAGGCTGCGCGGGTGCGCGTCGGCGTGGGGTTCACCCCCTTCGAGACGCGCGCCGAGGTGATCGTGCGGCTGGCTATGCGGGCTGACGAAATGGGTCTCGATCGTGTCGACGTCGCGGAGGGGTGGACCGACGACGCGATGATTCTGCTCGCCGAGCTCGCCCAACGCACCTCGCGCATCGCTCTCGGCACGGCGGTCGTCTCGGCCTGGGGGCGCACGCCGGCGACGATCGCACTGGGCGCGGCCGGTTTGCAGCGACTCTCCGGAGGCCGGTTCTCGCTTGGCATCGGCGCCGGCAGCCCGCCGCTCACCGAGGGGTTCCACGGCATCGCTTGGGACCGGCCGCTCGCGCGGCTGCGGGACACGCTGACCGCGGTGCGCGCGCTCTTGAGTGGTGAGCGGCTCCCCGATCCCGCGCCCGGGGCCCGGCCGCTTCGCCTGGGCGTGCTGCCCGAGGTGCCGGTGCCGATCGTTTTGGCCGCACTGTCCGCGGGCTCGATCCGGCTCGCCGGCGAACTGGCCGACGGCTGGGCGCCCTTCCTGTGGGCGCGATCGCGGGTGTCGGAGGGACGCGCGCTGCTGCACGAGGGCGAGTCCCGACTCGAGCTGCCCAAGCCCTCGCCGACACGTGTCTCCGTGGCCGTCCCCGTGGCGCTCGCCGCCCACGAGCGCGACGCGCGCGGACTCGCGGCCTGGTGGCTATCGACCTACGCGACTCGCATGGGGCCCCTGTATCCACGGCTGCTCGCGGAGCGCTTCGGGATGGCCGCGGGGGTTGAAGCGGTGATCGAAGCGGCCCAGGGCAACGGCCGCCCCCAGCTCCCGGCCGCCGCCGAGGAGCTGGCCCGCGAGGTCACGCTGCTGGGGACCTACGAGGAAGCCGGAGCGGCGGTCGCCGCGTGGTTTGCCGCCGGTGCGGACAGTGTCACGCTGGTGCTCCCGCCGGGTCGTCCCGAGGAGGAGCTCGCCGAGCTCATCGATGTGTCCGCGGACGTTGCCGGCGCCACACTGAGCGCCCAGCGCTGAGGCACATACGACCGGGAAAAGTTGGCCAAACCCGCGGAAGGATCGGCGCGGTGCCGGGGTCTGAATCCGTATGGACAGGATTCGTCAGACGTCTTATGTATTGATCAGAGCGGTGCGGAGGCGCGAGCGATGATCGAGCTGGTCCTGGGCTGCACGATCGGCGCGGCGATCGTCGGGTTCGGTGGCATGCGGGCGATCCGCCGGCGGTGGTGGATGCGCCGGCATCCAGTGCCGACGTTCGTATTCGCCGATCTCGCCGGCTACACGGCGCTGACCGAGGACCACGGCGATGACCGGGCCGCCGCCGTGGCGCTCGAGTTCGTGCGGACGATGAGCACCCTCTGTCGCCGCCACGGGGCGTGGCCGGTCAAGTCGATGGGCGACGGTGTGATGATCTGGGTGCCGGATGCCGCGCGGGCGGTGGCGCTGGCCGCGCAGGCGGTGGACGAGATCGGCACACGCACCGACCTGCTGCCCGTGCGCCTCGGCGTGCACACCGGGCCGGCCGTGATGCATGGCTTCGACTGGTACGGGAGCGCGGTCAACGTCGCCGCGCGGCTGGCCGGTGAGGCGCAGCCCAACGAAGCCCTGGTCAGCTCGTCCGCGCGTGCGGCGGTCGGTGGTCGGCTAACGACTCCGCTGCGGCATCGCCGCGAGCTGCTGCTGCGCGGGGTCGAGCGACCGGTCGTGGCCTGGAGGCTGACATGACCGGCCACAAGGGTAAGCGGCACGTTGTGCCCTCGCCCCGTCGCAACGTCGGCGCGCGGGAGGCCGGGCACGAGCATCGTCGGCCGATCGTGCGGGCGCTGTCGATCCCGACGGCCCACGCCTCGAGGGAGGCGTGGCCGCGCCGTTAGCGGCCCGGCGTCTCAGTCGTCATCGGCCGGTGCACCCGAGCGGCGGTTGACGGTCAGCTCGAACGCGTCGGCCACGTGCCATTCGCGCGAGAGCATCACCGCGCGCCCGCGGGCGTCGTAGTCGATCTGGTTGAGGTGCAGCAGCGGCGCACCGCGCTTCATGCTCAGGAGCCGGGCGAGCTTGGCGCCGGCGATCGTGGGGGTGAGCTGGGCACGGGCACGGGCGACCGTGTGGCCGGCCCGCTCGAGGACCAGGTACAGCGAGCTGTCCAGCGCGTCCGTGGCCATCTCGCCGAGCAGCGACTCGGGCAGGCAGTCGCGGGAGTAGATCACCGGGCGGCGGCCGGCCAGGCGCACCCGCTCGACCTCGATCACGCGCTCGCCGTCGGACAGATTGAGGAGCTCGCGCTCCTCGTCCGTGGGCCTGCGGGCGTCCTTGGCGATCACGGTCTCGCCCGGCTTATGGCCGGATTCCCGGATCATCGCGGTGTACGAGACGGTGGTATCGAGCGCGTGGCGGCTGCGGGGCGCGAACGTCACGTAGGTGCCCGAGCCGTGGTGACGCGCGAGATAGCCGGCGTCGACCAGCCCCAGGACCGCCTCGCGGACGGTCGCGCGGCTGACCGCGAAGCGCTCGGCGAGCTCGTTCTCGTTCGGCAGCTTGGCGCCGCGCTCGAGCTGGCCGGCGATGAGGTCGTCGAGCAGGCCTTCGCGTACCTGGTCGACCATCGAGGGGCGCCTGGACGTGCTCACCGTCGCCGCCCCTCGTCGTTGCGCGCGACTCTGTATATCAGCATGGGTCGAACCCGATTCCTTTCAGCGCTGAATAGCGTTGGGTAGCAGTTCAGCGGGCTCACCTCAGTGTGCCCTCGATGCCGTCAAAGAGCCGACGGTAGGCGCTGTAGGCATCGGCGTATACCTCGGCGGTCTGCGCTCGCGGCATGATTGGCTCGGCGGCCAGGCGCACGCAGCGCGCGGCCGCATCCGAGAGGTCGCAGAAGAAGCCGGCGGCGACGCCGGCCAGCATCGCGGCCCCCGAGCTCGCGGCGCAGCCGCTCTGCACGGAGCGCACCGGGCGCCCCGTGACGTCGGCCTTGATCTGCAGCCACAGCGGGGAGCGTGCTCCGCCTCCGACGACGCGGATCTCTTCCTCGGCGAGCGCCAGGACGGCCAGACGGTCGACGATGTCCCGCAGCGCGTAGGCGCAGCCCTCGAGCACGGCCCGGGCCAGGTGCGCGGGCCCGTGGTTGAGGGCCAGGCCGGCAAAGCAGCCGCGCATGCGGTCGTTCCAACGCGGCGCGGTCGAGCCCGAAAGGGTCGGCAGGAAGAGGGCGCCGTCGCTCCCGGCGGGGGCGCACGCGGCCAGGGCGAACAGCTCGGCCTGGGAGATCCCCTGCGTGGCGGCCCACCACTGGGTGCTGCCTCCGGATACGAAGCCCGGGTTCTCGATCAGCAGCATGTCCTCGACAGCATGGGCGTGCGTCTCGAGCAGGCGCTCGTCGTCGAGCACCGGCTCGAGTGCCGGCACGGCGACCGGCTCGGCCGTGCCGGTGACGTCGACGAGCACCCCGGGGACGAGCGCCCCCGCGCCGAGCGCGGCCGCATGGTCATCGCCGGTCCCGACAATCACCTCGCAGCGCCGTGAGAGCCCGAGCTGCTCAGCCGCGTGGCCCCGTAGCGGACCGATCACCTCGCCCGACGGCCGGATGGCCGGCAGGTGCACCGGGTCAAGCCCGGCCTGGGCCACGAGCCCGTCGCACCACGCGCGACGGCGTACGTCGTAGAGCAACGTCGAGGAGGCGTGGGCATGGTCCTGGACGACCTCGCCGGTCAGCCAGCCGTTCAGATGCCCACCCACGGACGCGAGCCAGCGCGCCGCGCCGTAGTGATCGGGCTCCTCGTCCCGCAGCCACATGGCCTTCGGTGCGGTGTGCGAAGCGTCGGGGTTCAGGCCGGTGCGTCTGACCAGCGCCATCTCGCCGACGGCCGCGGAGAGCGTCGCCGACTGCCTCGTCGCCCGCCGGTCGAGCCAGACGATCGCCGGGCGCAGCGGACGCAGACGGTCGTCCAGGGCCACGAGACCGTCGAGTTGGGACGCGAGGGCCAGCATCCGCACCGCGTCTCGCCTGACACCCGCGCGCTGACGCACCTCACGCACGACCTGCGCCAGTGCGCGCTCCCACTCCTGGGGTCGCTGCTCGGCCCAGCCACCGTGGGGATGGGTTATCGCGCAGGGGGCACTGGCGCTGGCCAGGACGGCTCCGGTGGCGTCGATGAGCAGCGCTTTGACGCTCTGCGAGCCCACGTCGACCCCGATCGCATGGCGCATCAGCCGGACACCACTGAGCAGGCCGGAGCCTCTTGCACCTCATCCGTGGCCTGTCGCGGACGGCCGTCGATCTTGGCCGGACGGCCGACGCGCAACCAGAGCGCGCCGGCGCCGACGAGCGCCACCCAGACGATGATCACCCACGGGAACCAGGCGTAGGGCGCCACCGTCTGTTCGATGACCTGGCCTGTGAGCAGCGCGGCCATGATCGTCGCACCCCCGATCGGCAGGACGCCGTGGCGGATCAGCCTGAAGCGCCCCGAGCGAATGAAGTGACGCGCCGTGGCCAGGTTGGTCAGCACATAGACCGGCAGGATCCCCAGCGTCAGCAGAACGCCAAGGTAGGCATAGACGTGGGCGCCGCCGAGCGGGTCGCCGAGACCGCCGCTGATCGCTCCCACGACCAGGGCGGTGATGACGGCGAATGCACCCGTGGCCAAGACGGCCCGCGAGGGCGTCAGCCGCTCAGGGTCGATGAAGGCGAACACACGCGGTAGGAGGCCCTCACGGCCCATGGTGTGCAGGATCCGCACGATCCCGTTGGACGAGTTGATCATCACGGCGAACATGCTCGAGACCGAAGCGACGATCACCGGCCACTTCATCCACGAGGCGTAGCCGGCGGCCAGGTCGTTCCATGGCGTCGAGGTGCCGTCGAGCCGATCGGTCGCCCTGACGCCCAGTCCGTTCACCTCGGCCCAGACGCAGAAGACATAGATCAGCCCGACGAGGAGCACGCTCAGCAGCACGGCGCGGGGCACCAGCCGGCGTGGCTCGCGCACCTCGTCGCCAAGCGTCGTCGCGGCTTCGAAGCCGACGAAGCTGAGTGCGGCGAACACGAAGCCGGCGGTCAGGCCGCTGAAGCCGTGCGGCGAGGCGCTCGGGCTCAGGGGGTGCAGCGAGAGACCGTCGTGGCCGTTGTGGCCGACCACGATCAGGGCGAGCAGCACCACGATCGCGGACTCGACGACGAACAGCAACAGCGCGGTACGCAGCGAGGAGCGGATCCCCCTGACGCCGAGCAGCATCATGAACCCGGCGGGGACCAGGCCGATCAACCACCAGGGGATGTTCACGTGCAGCTCCGCCCGGAACGTGCTCTGCAGGTAAGAGCCGATCAGCCCGACCTCGGCCGGCGGCAGCAGAGCGTAGGCGACGAACATCAGGCCGCCCGTGATGAAACCCGCATGCGGTCCGAGACCGCGCGTCACGTAGGTGTAGAAGGCGCCCGCGCTCGGGAACTCGCGCGCCATCTCGACGATCCCGCTGGCCGCGACCAGCGTCGCGATCAGGCAGGCCAGGTACACAAAGGGCGTCGCCTCACCGGAGAACGGCGTCGCGAACTGAGGATTGAAGAACGTCGAGACCGCAGGCCCCATGATCGCCGCGGACATGACCACCGCACCTGTGAGTCCGACCGCATTGGAACGCAGCCGCGGACCCGCGGCGCTGGGCGCGCGGGTCGCGACGGCTGCTTCTGAAGACATTGCCGGTCCTCCGGGTAGGGCTCAGAGACATCAGACACCAGACATCTCCGGTTCCTTCCCCGGGACCTCATCGACAGCCCCCGTCGCGGCGCAAGGCGCGCGGGACAACGCCGCCGTCGCGGCCACGGCGCGAGGGACAACGCCGTTGTCGCGGCCACGGCGTGAGTCTGAGGCCGCGCGGTCACATGACCGCGACGACGAATTCGTGGTCGGTGGCCGTCCCGGCCGGGTTCATGGTGAAGACGCCCTTGCCGCCGTCGGGGTTGCATTTGCTCCCGAAGCTGGTGTTGACGTTGATCAGGCCCGCCGTGAAGTCCTCGCCCTGGAGCGTGGCCACGATCGGTGCGAAGAAGCCCGGTGAGGGCGTCATCAGCAGGCAGTAAGCGCCCGTGCCCACCTTGTGGATCCCGATCACGATCGTGCCACCGCGCTTGACGATCGTGCCGTCGGGCTCCACGAAGGCGTAGCCGCGCGCGGAGCCGGGCACTCCCTGGGCTCCGGGCGTCCCCGGGGCTCCGCGCATTCCCTGGGGGCCCCGCTGCCCCGGCTGCCCGGTGATCGCCCAGCGTCGGCTCGAATCGTTGCGGGCGCACCGGTGGGCGACGTAGAGGCCGCCACCGTTGTGGTGCACACAGGCCGTGATCGTGTTAGACGAGGTCGTTGCCGCGGCGTACGCACCACCCGAGAGGGCCACGGTCATCGCGGCGATGGCGACCGCCATCGAAGGCGTCAGACGCAATCTTCTGAAGTTCAAGGGGTTCCCCTTCTTGCCGAGAGCTTTGCCGACGGGGCCGCCGGAAAGACATCAGACGTCTGACCGCTTGGCCCATGTCGTCAAAGACACCCGCGAGCCGCCGATCCTTCCCGACTCGAGGCGGGACTCGTTGAGCCGCTGGGATCCGTCTCGTTGACGCGAGCGGGTGACCGGCGCGACCGGTCACCCGCTGTGTCGCTGTCTATCGGCGCGCTCGGGGGTCGAGGCGCGCTCGGGGGTCGAGGTGCGCTCGGGGGTCGAGGCGCGCTCGGGGGTCGAGGTGCGCTCGGGGGTCGAGGCGCGCTCGGGGGTCGAGCGCAGTCATCGCGTCTTCGCGGTTGACGCGCCGCCTCGGGGAGAGTTCCTCCATGGCCTCGCCGACGGCCTTGGACACGAAGCGGGCGAGGTCGCCGGTCGGTCGGCGCGGCCCCGGCCGGTAGATGCCGTCGTGGTCACGAACCAGCACCGTCGCGAGGCGTTCGCGTCGTCCGTCGGAGTGGACGCGGAAGGTGAACTCAACACACGCTGCGGTGGGATCGCGGCGATCGTCCGAGTACATGCTGACCTCCTGGGGGTAGATTGAGCGCGCGCAGCCGCGAGCGGCTGGCGTGCGATCAGGCCCGCGTGCGCGGAGGTCAGGCCGTCGCGCGGATCTACACCGCGCCGCGCCGCGCCGCGCGCGAGCCGTGGGTTACACCGGGCGCCGGTTCGTCCTGCCGAGTCGCTCCGTCTAGGCGGTGACCGCCGGCAACCCGACCCCGATCACCTTCAGCCGCCGCGAAAGCGCCGTGAAGGCGAACTCGTTGAGCTCCTGGCTCGAGTAACCGAGGTACTCATACTCCTCCCCGACCTCATAGCCCGGCGGCACGAGCACGCCGGCCGCGGCCGGCAGGGTCTCGACCAGCTTGTTCTGGATTCGCCGGGCCAGCTCGGGGTCGCGCGCCTTCTGCTGCAGAAACCACGTCCCGTAGGCGACGTGACGATGCTCGTCCTGAGAGATCCGATTGAAGGCCTCGAGGTGGCCCGGCATGATGCCCCGCCGCTCCATGTTGTCGGTCTGGAAGTACTGGCCGGTCAGCGCCAGCGTGCCCTCGATGACCATGTGGTAGACCGTGACGAAGTCAACCTTGGCCTCGATGCTCGTCGGGTCGTTCAACAGTTCCTGGTGGGCGTCGACCAGGTGGCCGTCGAAGAGCTGGAAGTACTCGTCGCGCAGGTCACGACGCGCCCGCTCGAGGCGATCCTCGAACTCGCCGTCGTATTCGAACACCACTTCGTAGAGGCGGTTGAAATGCTGCGCGTGGCGGGCCTCGTCGACGTGCTGGGTGAGCAGGAAGGCTTCCTCATGCTTGGTCTCGGCCGCCAGAACGAGCCCCGCGAACTGGCTGGCCACCCGCTCCTCGCCGACGAAGAACGCCGACAGACCCCAGAGCATCGAGTCGCGCTCGGTCTGGCCGAGGCCCTTCCAGTCACGGCGATCCCGTTCGAGGTCGATTTCGTGCGAGGCCCAGTTCTGGCGCTCCCAGAGCCGGTACAGCTCGAGCGGACCCATGAGCTTGATCGACGGCAGCCTCGACTCGTCGCTGATCGTCGCCACGTCACCCTGAACCGTCATATCGAGCAGGCTGGGCATGCACCCTCCAGGTTCGAGTCTCCCTCGGTCACGGCGAGTCTAACCCCAACCACTGGGCGCGGATGGGGACTCGACTCGGCTGCCGCCGATCAATAGGCTCGAATCGTCAACCGAAGGAGGGGAAGATGCACGCGCGAGTGGCCACGTTCGAGGGCGGGGATCCCGATCACGTGGGCCGGATGGTCGCGGAGATCAACGAACGATCGGCATCGGGACCACCCGAGGGTGTCCCGGCCGTCGGGCTGATGGTCCTTCATCAGCCTGATCAGGGCAAGGTGCTGGCCATCAGCCTGTTCGAGACCGAGGCGGATCTCAAGCAGGGGGACGCGACGCTGAACTCGATGGACCCGCCTGTGCCGGGCGGGATGGGACGACGCGCCTCGGTGGAGATGTACGAGGTCGGCGTCAAGATCGACGTCTGAGTGCCCGACCGCAACGTCCTCGGCGGCCCGCTCGAGAGCTGCGGGAGCGATCCGGTCACCGGCTTCTACCGCGACGGGTGCTGCCGCACCGGTCCGGAGGATCTGGGCAGCCACACGATCTGCGCGGTGGTGACGGCGGAGTTCCTCGAGCACCAGCAGCGAATCGGCAATGACCTGATCACGCCGCTGCCGCACTACGGGTTCCCCGGTCTCGTGCCGGGCGATCGCTGGTGCGTCACGGCGGTCAACTGGCTGCGGGCCCACGAGGACGGCGCGGCTGCCTTTGTGGTGCTGGCCTCGACCCACGAGCGCGCCCTGGATTTCGTGCCGCTGGAGGCGCTCACGGAGCACGCGGTCGACGTCCCCGCGGACCCCGGGCCGCTGGCGGACTGATCCCGGCGCACCGCGGCGCGTACGCCGCCAGAACCTCAGTTGTCTTCGGTCCAGTCCCGCCGCTTTGCAGGGGTCCCGGAGAGCCTGTCCTTCAGCTTGGCCCAGGCGCTCGGTTTGGTCCCGGGTTCGTGCACACGCCAGGCTGGCGCGCCCCCTTCTGGTTCGGGCAGCGCCGCGACCGCCGCGGCGTCGATGCGGAGGTCGACCCCCCGCTCGTGCAGCGAGATGATCTGTTCCGCGAGCACAAGGCGCTGCGACGTCCCGACGCGGACCACGACGCCGTGAAAGATGTCCTCCGAAGGGACTGAGACGACATGGACGACCACGCCAACCGATTCGCCACCTACGGCGTACACCGGGACGCCGTCCTCGAGCACCTCGTACGCGATCGGCAGCCCCTCGTCCACAGCGACCACATTAGCGCGAAGCGAGCGTGTCACGCCCCCATCTCGTAAGCCCCGGCCAGGCCGCGCACGTGCGACCAGACCGCGGCGAACCGGGCCTCATCGACCACAGGCTTGCGCACGATGCCCACCGCCCAGCTCTGCTGAGCCGCGGTCGAAGACGTCTTGCCGTGGAGCTCGATCACCGCGGCCGTGAAGTCCCGCACGAGCACGTCGAAGATCTGGTCGACCAGCTCCAGCCCGACACCCTCGATCTGGGCCTGCTCCAGCACAAGTCCGCCATAGACGACCAGCGTGAACAGGTCGCCGAGAGTGAGCAGGAAGTCGAGGTCGCGCTGCTGGGCCTCGTCCGGCGGTGCGCTCGACAGCAGCGCGCACAGACCTTCGGCCTGCTCGAGCAACAGCCCGACGTTGGGTGCCGCCTCCGCGAAGGCGGCATAGGCCGGGCGCCAGTCGTGGAACTGGATCTTCGACAGGCCCCGGGTCGGACCCTGGTGCCAGATGAACTCGTCGTCGGCGCCGTCGCGCCGGATCGGGACGGGTTCGTACTGTCCCGGATTGAACAGGTAGTTGGGCATGAACTTGAGCACCAGCGCCAGGTTGACGTGCACGGTGCCCTCGAGCTTCGGCAGCGCACGGATGTCGCGCGTGGCCTGCTCGAAATACATGTCACTCTCGAAACCCTTGGCGGCGATCACGTCCCACAGCAGGTCGATCACCCGCTCGCCCTCGGTCGTGACCTTCATCTTGGTGATCGGGTTGTAGAGCAGGTAGCGCCGGTCCTCGGGGCCGGCGCAGCGGAAGTAGTCGATCGCGCGGGCCCCGAAGAGCTTCATCGCGACCAGGCGCGCGTAGGCGTCGGTGAACATGCGACTGACGTGGGGAAAATCGGTCACCTGCTTGCCGTAGAGCACGCGGCGCTCCGCGTGGGTGATCGCCTCGTAGAAGGCGTGCTCGCAGATTCCGATCGAGGCGAAGCCGAGATTGAACTTGCCGATGTTGACCGTGTTCAGCGCGGCGTCGAAGGCCGCCGGGCCGGCATGCAGGACGTCCTGTGGACGCACCGGATAGTCCTCGAGCCGGAAGTTGCTGACGTAGGACTGGGAGTTGACCGTGTTCTTGATCAACTCGTAGTCCGGGTGCCGACTGTCGGCGGCGAAGAATACGTAGCCCTCCGGCCCGTCGATGTCAGCGCGCCGTCCGAAGACCGAGACCATCCGCGCGAGGTTGCCGTTCCCGATGTAGTACTTCTCGCCGCTGGCGCTGAAGCCGCCCTCGTCGTCGGGCGTCAGCACCATGTCGGTCGAGTAGATGTCGGCCCCGTGGGCCTGCTCGGAGAGGCCGAAAGCGAAGATCGCGCCCTCATCCAGGAAGGCGGCGGCGCGGGCGCGGGCCTCGTCGTTGGGGCTCTGGAAGATCGGCCCGAGGCCGAGGATCGAGACCTGCCAGGTGTACCAGTAGTGCAGCCCGTAGAAGGCCAGTATCTCGTTGAGTTCGCAGATCCGCGCGGTGTCCCAGCGCTTGTCCGGATCGCCGCCGGACTCGGCGGCGGGTGTCAGCAGCTTGGCGAACAGCTTCTCGCGGGCCGCGAACTCGAGGAAGTCGGAGTACCAGACCCGATCGCGGTCCTGCTGCTTGAGCACGGCCTTGCCGCGTGTCTCGAAGAAGTCGATCGTCGCCAGCATCAGACGCCGCGCTTCGTCGTCGAGCCACACCGGGTCGTAGGTCCGCGGGTTGAACAGCGCGACCGTCTCGCGCCCCGTCGAGGCCTGCTGATCGATTGCCAATGGTCCGCGCTCCCTAGATCGATTCCCCGCGGGGCTTCTGGTCGGCCCAGTGTGCCGCACCTTCGCCCTACAGCACCGCCTCGCGCAACGCGCGCGTCTCCTCCTCGAGCAGCGGACCCCACGTGGTCTGCGCCTCGAGCAGCACGCGGCGTTTGATCTCGCGCACGGCCGCGCGCGGGGCGGCCGCGACCTCACCGGCTAGCGCCAGCGCATCGTCGAGGCCGCCGAGCCGCGTCACGATCCCCGAGGAACGCGCCTCCTCGGCCTCCAATACCCGTCCCGTCATACACAGCTCGCGCGCCAGCGCGGACGGCAGCGCAGCCCGTGCGGCGGCGTAACTCGGAGGTATGAAGCGGCCCAGTTCGGGGAACCCCATGCGGGCAGTTGTGGCACACAGACGCAGGTCGCAGAGCAGCGCGAGCGCGAAGCCGCCGGCGATCGCCGGGCCGTTCATGAACGCCAGCGTCGGGGTGGGGGAGTAGGCCAGCGTCGAGAAGAGCCGCGTGCTCGTCTCGACGATCCGGCGCCGGTTGGCGGCATCCCCGCCGAACTGCGTGACGTCCATGCCGGCGCAGAACGCGCTGCCCGCGCCGGTCAGCACGATGGCGCCCGTGTCCTCACCGCGGCACGCCCCGAGCGCGTCGGCCAGCCGCTCGCGCAGCTCGAGCGAGAGGGCGTTGCGCTTCTCGGGCCGGTTGAGCGTCACCAGCGCGACGTCGCCGCGCCGTTCGAGGAGAACGAGCTCGCTCACTGGACAATGGTTACGCAGGCGGCCGCCAAGTGCGATATGACTTGCGTCGTGGGAGCACGTCACCCTGGGGGTCGGTTGAGGTCGCACCGCGCGGCGACTCGCCTCGCGCTGGCGCTGGCGGTCGTGTTCGGCGTGAGCGCGGCGGCGATCGCGGCCGTGAGCAACATTGAGTCGGGACGGATCGGTCCGAACCTCCACCTCACGGGTAACGGTCGGCTGTTGACGCCCCCCGGCCGCCTGGTCACGCTTGGCCACTTCCCGACCGGCGGTGCTGTGACGCCGAACGGCCGCTACTACTGGACCGTGTCGACGGGCCGAGCCCTGAACGACATCCGGATCGTGTCCACGCAGTCGCCGCACGTCGTCCAGGTCCTGCCGCTGCCGGGCGCCTCGGGCGGCATCGCGATCGACCGCAAGCAGCCGCTCGTGTACGTGTCGGGAATCGCCGACTCGAACAATGCCGACGAGATGCGGCCCGGACTTCCCGGCCGCGGCGGCGACGTGATTCACGTGTTCCGTTACAACACCCGCACCGGGCGCGCGAGTGAGACGGGGACGATCGCCGTTCCACCGCCGGCCTTCGCGCCGGTGCCGCAGGCCTTCCCGCCGAAGAAGAGCGGTCATCTCTCGTGGCCGGACCGACTGGCCATCTCGCCCGACGGCAACCGGCTACTCGTGCCGCTCAACCTCGCCGACGGTGCGGCGATCATCGACACCCATTCGCATGTCGTCTCCTACGTGCCGACCGGCCACTATCCCTACGGCGCGGCGATCCTGCCCGACAACAAGACGGGCCTCGTCTCCAACGAGGGGCCCGGAACGGTCTCGGTCATCGACCTCGCCTCGGGCGCCAAGGTCAAGGACATCCAGGTCGCCCCAAACCTGTCCCATCCTGAGGGCATCGCCGTCGACCCGAAGGCTGCGCGGGCCTACGTGGCGATCGCCAACGACGACCAGGTCGCGATCATCAACACGAAGTCGCTTAGTGTCGAGCGGGTGCTCTCGGTACAGCGCGCTCGGGGCGGCGGCGAGTCGCCGGTCGCGCTGGCCGTTACCCCGAATGGTCGCCGGCTCGTCATCGCCGAGGCCGGAGCGGACGAGCTGGCCGTGTTCACGCTGCCGGGCGGCATCCTGGTCGGGCGCATCCCGACCGCGGCCTACCCCGCCGATGTGCAGGTCAACGGCCGCCAGTTGGTCTGGATCGCCGCCAAGGGCTTCGGCGCGGGCGCCAACCCGAACGGCCCCAATCCGCTCAATACCTCCGATGACAACCTGCTCAAGCACCCGGGCTCGGCCGTCCTGAGCTCCGGGCGCGCGGGCTTCCTGCCGTTCCCCAGCGACGGCCAGATCGTCACCGATACCCGGGTGGCCGACCGGCAGGTGATCCCGGTCAACTACGAGGCCCCACCGCGCGGCACGCCGCTGCGCGCCAACGGCCCGATCAAGCACGTGTTCTACATCATCCGCGAGAACCGGACCTACGATCAGATCATGGGTGACGACCCCCGCGGCGATGGCGATCCCCAGCTGACCCTGTTCGGCAAGCGAATCACTCCCAACTTCCACGCGCTGGCGCAGCGCTTCCCGCTGCTCGATCACGTGTACGCCGACTCGGAGGCCTCGATCGACGGCCACTTCTGGACCAGCGCCGGAGCTGTATCGGACTACGTGCACAAGAACTGGGAGCAGAACTACGCCGGTCGCGGACGCCCGTACGACTTCGGCGCGTACACGGTGACGTGGCCTGGAACCGGGTTCCTGTTCGACCGTGCACAGCAGCAGGGCATCTCGTACTTCAACTACGGCGAGGCGATCGCCGGCACGGTGCCGCCCAACGTGCTCAAGGTGCTCGGTGTGACCGACAAGGACATCGGCGCGGCGCAGGCCACGCTCGAGACCGAGAAGTTCGCCAGATCAAACCTCGGCTATCCGTTCGGCTGCTATCCGAACGACACCTCGATCGGCACCGACTCGATCGCCGCCGCCCTCACGAAGACCACGCGCGAGACGTTCGACTCCTCGGTTCCGGCCGGCGCCGCGTCCAATGCGGAGTCGCGCTTCGATTGCTTCAAGCAGACCTTCGAGCAGCAGCTGGCCACGAACTCCGTTCCGACCTTCAACTATGTGGTCATGCCGAGCGACCATACGAACGGCATCTCGGCGGGCGCCCGCACGCCGCGCTCGATGGTGGCCGAGAACGACTACGGCCTGGCGCAGCTCGTCGGCGAGGTCTCACATTCCAAGATCTGGCGCTCCTCGGCGATCTTCGTGCTCGAAGACGACTCGCAGGACGGCGCCGACCACGTCGATGCCCACCGCATGCCGGGCGCCGTGTACAGCCCCTACGCAAAGCGCGGCGCGGTCATCCACACGCGCTACGACATGCTCTCCTTCATCCGCTCGATGGAGCTGATCATGGGCATGAAGCCGCTCAGCATCGCGGATGCGTCGGCCACGCCGATGTATGACGTGTTCCAGTCGAAGCCGTCCAACGCCGCGCCCTACACCGCGCTGGCTCCGACCTATCCGCTACTCGAGCGCAACCCCAACACGGCGGCCGCTCGGGCGCTCTCGCGCCGCTACAACTTCTTCGCCCGCGACGAGGTGCCGCAGAATGTCTTCGACCGGATTCTGTGGCTGGCCGACCATACCCGCGGCTCCCAGCCCCCACCCCCGGGCCCGAACGCGGTGCGCGGCCAGTGATCCGGCGCGCCTTGCGCACGCTGCTCCTGCTGGCCGCGCTGCTGGCTCTGCTCGCGCCGGCGCCGGCCGGGGCCGCGTCGCGGCTGCCGCCGATCAAGCACGTGTTCGTGATCGCGCTCGAGAACAAGAGCTACGACGAGACGTTCGGCTTCGGCTCGGCGTCGCCCTACCTGTCGATCACCCTGCCCGGGCGGGGCGCGCTGGTGCCCTACTACTACGGCGTCTCACACGCCAGCCTGACGAACTACGTCGCGCTCATCAGCGGCCAGGGCTCGAATCCGGTCACCCAGGCCGACTGTCAGGTCTACACGGCCGTGACGCCCGGCAACATCGGCCCGGACGGGCAGGCCATGGGCACCGGATGCGTGTATCCGGCCACGGTCAAGACGGTCGCCGATCAACTCGCGGCCTCGGGCCGCGGGTGGAAGGGCTACATGGAGGACATGGGCAACGGCCCGGCGGGCACGCCCAAGGCCTGCCGTCACCCCGCGCTCGGCAGCCCCGATCCCACGCAGGCGGCTCGCGTCGGGGACCAGTACGCCGCCCGCCACAACCCGTTCGTGTACTTCCAGTCGATCACGGGCTCCTCGTCGTGCGCACGCAACGACGTTCCGCTGACTCAGCTGCCCGCCGATCTGGTCTCCGCCTCGAGGACGGCCAGCTACTCGTTCATCACGCCCAACCTCTGCAACGACGGCCACGACACGAAGTGCGCTGGTGGCGGCGTCGGTGGGCTGATCGGGGCCGACAGGTTCCTGCGCACATGGGTCCCGCGGATCACCAACTCGCCGGCCTACCGGGACGGTGGCCTGCTGGCCGTCCTCTTCGACGAGGCTGAGTTCGGCGATGCGTCGGCGTGCTGTGGCGAGCCGCAGTTCCCCAACACGGCGAACAACGGGTTCGTCTCGGTCGGCCGCGGCGGCGGCCGCATGGGCGCGGTCATGCTCTCGCCCTACATCGACCCGGGGACAATCGACCTGCAGGCCTATAACCACTTCGCCTTCCTGCGCGGTGTCGAGGACCTCTTCGGACTCGGGCACCTCGGTTATGCCGCCCAGGCCGGTCTGCGTTCGTTCGGCAGCGACCTCTTCACCTGTTACAGCCCGCGCACGCCGCGTCCGCGCCGGGGCCGGCTGGCCGCCGGTTCGCTCATCAAGCTGAGCGTGATCGGTCAGGGCACCGCGCCGCGGCCGATGGTCGAGCTGAAGCTCTGGCACGCCGGCTCGGTCTCGCTCCAGGTTGTCCGAGCCGGGGCGAGGGGTCGTAACGCGCGACCGCGCACGGTCGGGCGCTCGCACCGGCTGACGCCATGTCAGCTGGCGAAACTGCGGCTCCCGTACGCCCACGGCACGGCGATCATCAGCGCCCGGGCCTTCGGCGGCGTCGAGCGCCGCACGCTGAGCTTCTAGCCCTCAGGGGAGCTCCTCATGCGCTCCAGACCAACGCGTGAGGACCGGCCACAGCGCTCGGACCCGGCCTTCGCGCACGGCATACAGCCCGCCGAAGTAGTCCTGGGCCTCCATCACCTGCTGCGCGGTCTCCAGAACGTAATCACCGAGGTGAAGTGTTCCTTCGGGAGCGGTGATCATGCCGGAGCTATTGGCGCCTCGACCGTACGCTGGTTCGTCGGCGAGACCGCGCGGGAAGACGAGCTTCGACAGCACGGCGCCGAGCCCCGTCGGCCAGCCACCCGCCTTGATGAAGACGATCTCCGACCCGTCCGGGACCGAGAACCCGCCGCCTCCGAGAATGCTGTTCTTCGGGATGCGGAGAACCGGCGCGCAGAGGTAGAGCGCCTTGACCAGGTCCACAGCCAGTCTGTAGCCGTCTAGATAGTCGGCGAACAGGACCACCGAGCCGGCGGAGAACTCGTTGGCGGCGTCACTGCCGGCCCAGTTGGCGAAATTTGCGGAGCCGGGACCGTTTCGAATCAGGCGACGTACATCGACGAAATCGCCGCCCTGATCGGCTACGAGAGCCGATGCCTGCTTGAGCTGACTCTGAGCAAATCGCGCTGCCTGCTGGTCGATCGCCGGGTCGCTGATGCCCGCGGCCAGAGCGTCGTAGCACAGCAGGGCGCTCAGGCGTAGCCGCCGTCGGGCGTTGCGCATGATCGTCAACGCCTCGCGGAGCTCGGCGCCTGGGTCAAGTCCACCGCGCGGAAGGCCATTGTAAATCTCGAGCGTGACGTCGATCGGGGGCTTACGTGCCATGTGCTTCGTGAGCTCGGCAAGTATCCGCAGCAGGGCCAGGCTGTCGACGTTGATGCGCAGGGTGTAACGCCGTTCGCCTCGGGCGGGCGGAGTTCTGAGGTAGTGCATGAGTTCGCCGACCGTCGGCGGGTACCCCATCAGGAAGTCGGTCCCCGGAGGAAGTCGGGTCATGGCCTGCGGCAGGTCGCGCAGGTGGTGGATCATCACGCGGGGCCGGTCGAGCTTGGCAACCACGTACTCGAGCAGCTCCGGCGAGCGGAGCGTCTTGTACGCCGGTCGCCAGGCCAGCTTGTGTTGTGCGCTCCACTGCATGACGGCCCGGCAGTTGTGGTCCACCGCGGCCAGATCGACGATCGCCAGCGGTTCTCCCTTGCCGATCCGCTTACTGACCGCGGCGAGCGCCGCCAGGGTCATGGGTCGGCCACCCGCGCCCAGGCCGCTGCCCGCCAGCGGCCCCCTGGGCGCGTGCCGCTGGGCCACGGCAGGCTGCGCACGGGCCATTGCCGTCGCGAGGTCGAGACCGAGGCCCGCGCTCATCGCGGCGCTGAGTGCCGTGCGCCGCGTCAGCCCCGGCGCATCTCCCCGCGCAGCCCCGGGTTCCGGGATCTTCGTGTCGTGCGCCATCGAGCTCCCACCTCCAACGTCGACCGTGCTTTGCGTTCGGAAGCTAGGCCGGGACGTGGCGAGGCGCATCGGGGGTGCGGTGCAGACCCATTCCGTAGTCTCCCGAACCGCCAGCCTCTTGACGCGCCCCCCTCGAGGCGGTAAATGTGGATCCATGCTGATCCACGCGGTCCAGAGCGGCGGCGCGAGCGCGAGGTTCTACCCGGGACCGGCGAACCTGCTCGATCCGATCCTGCTGCTGGTGGTCGTGGTCTGCCTCGGTACCCTGGGCGTGCTGTCGCTCGAACTCGTCGTCACCCGCTCGCGCCATGCCGTGAAGATCCGGCGCCGCAAACGGCGCAAGAAGCATGCGGCGGCGATGGCCGAGGCCCGGGCCCGTGCGCTCATGAGCGAGCTGTGCCCGCACGGCTGGAGCGCTCAGATCACGCTCTTCGGGGAGATCGACGAGCAGCCCCCGAACGCACCCGACGGGCGTCTCGCCCGTGTTGCGCTCGACTGGGCGGAACTCGAATCGGGCAGCGGGCGGCCGGTGGTCACCCGGCGCGTGTGGGCGCCGACAATCGCCGAGGCACTCGATGCGATGGTGGCCGACCGTCGGACCGACGAGACGCTCGAGCAAATCGAGCACGGGGCCGTGGCTCACGGCGACGTCTGGCCGGACGTCTGATCCGGCTCCGCTCGACGGGCGGCTGCCCGGCGTTCGGGCGCGCGGTGTTCCGCAGTCCCTAGGGGGCCAGCCGCTCCAACCGCCACGGACCGCCGTCGCGGCGCGTGTACCGGATGCGGTCGTGCAGCCGGTCGGCTCGGCCCTGCCAGAACTCGTAGTTCTCGGGTCGTAGGCGGAAGCCGCCCCACGTCTCGGGCAGCGGCGGCTCCGACGCGCCGACCGCAGCGGCGATCTGCGCGACCCGCTGCTCCAGGTCCGCGCGTCCGGAGACCACCCGGCTCTGGGGTGAGGCCAGCGCGCTCAGCTGGCTGCCGCGGGTCCGGGTCCGGACGTAGGCCGCGGTCTCCTCGGCGCTCGTGCGCTGCACCGGGCCCTCGATGCGGGTCTGCCGCCCCAGGGCCTCCCAGTAGAAGAGCAGCGCGGCGACGGGATTGGCCTCCAGCTCACGCCCCTTGCGGCTCTCGTAGTTGGTGAAGAAGACGAACCCCCGCTCGTCGAACCGCTTGAGCAGCACCATCCGCACCGACGGCACCCCGGCGGGCGAAGCGGTGGCCACGGCGACGGCCTCGGGCGCGGCGACACCGGCCCTCCCGGCGTCGGCAAACCATGCGCCGAACTGCCGCAGCGGATCGGGATCAAGATCTTCCTCGCGAAGCTCGGTGGCAAACCCTGACACCCCGCGGAGTATGCGCCACGGCGCCTTCACGGCTGACCGAGCGCATACTATCTTTCGATATGGCCGGATATCGCGATGAGGACGACTGGGTCGGCGAGCCGCCCGAGGGCCGCTACACGCGCGACCGCGCGAAGCCCGAGTACTGGGCCAACCAAGGACGGCTGGCCGGGGCCGTCTTTGCGGTGCCGATCGTGATCCTGATCGTGATCCTCATTCTCCGGTAGGAGGCGCGCCCGCGTCGCTCGGTGCGCCCGGGTCGCCCGGGTCCTCCAGCTGCTCGCGCGCCGCCCACTCCAGCAGCGGCTCGAGCGAAAAGGCCCGGTCGTCGATCCCCGCGTGCAGATCGCCGAGCTCGGCGAAGCGCGCGGGCATCGTGGCGATGGTCAGCTCGGCTGGGATCGCGTCCTCGAGCTCCGCCCAGCTGATCGGCGCCGAAACCGTCGCCTCCTTCACGCCGCGGACCGAATAGGCGCTTGCGATCGTGTGGTCGCGGGCGTTCTGGTTGTAGTCGACGAAGGCCTTCTTGGGATCGCGGTCCTTGCGCCACCAGGTCGTGGTGGCCAGCTCGGGAACCCGGCGCTCGACCTCGCGCGCGAAGGCCAGCGCCGCCTGCCGGAGCTCCCCGAAGCTCCAGCGCGGCTCGATGCGCACGTAGACGTGCAGGCCCGATCCGCCCGAGGTCTTGGGCCAGCCGGTGATGGCCAGCTCGTCGAGCACCTCGTGCGCGACCGCGGTCACGCGGCGCACGGTGTCGAAGCTGCACTCGGGCATCGGGTCGATGTCGATCCGCCACTCGTCGGGGTGCTCGACGTCGGCGCGACGCGAGTTCCAGGGATGGAACTCGACCGTCGACATCTGCACCGCCCAGATCACGCTGGCCAGCTCGGTCACGCAGAGCTCGTCGGCATGCCGGCCGGAGGGAAAATCGACGCGCACCGTGTCGAGCCAGGGCGGCGCGCCCGAGGGGATCCGTTTCTGGTGGACCTTCTTGTCGTCCACGCCGCGGGGAAAGCGGTGCAGCATGCACGGGCGCTCGGAGAGCGCGCGCACGATGCCGTCGCCGACGCTCATGTAGTACCGGGCCAGATCGAGCTTCGTCTCGCCGCGCGCGGAGAAGTAGACCCGGTCGGGGCTCGAGATTCGGACGGTCCGCCCGGCGACCGAGAGCTCGACGGCTTCGTGCTGCTCAGCTGAAGCCATCGGATACCCGACCTCAGCCCGAGCCGGGCGAGAGGAGCTGACTGCGCAGCGCCTTGCGGTCGATCTTGCCGACCGGGGTGAGCGGCACGGCGTCGATGATCTGCAGTTCGCGCGGATACTTGTAGCCGCCGATGTGCTCACGCGCCCAGGCGATCAGCTCGTCGGCGGAGAGCGTGGCGTCGGCGCGCAGCGAGACGAAGGCCACGACCTCCTCGCCGCTGCGCGCGTCGGGGCGTCCGACCACGGCCGCGAGCTGCACGGCGGGGTGCTCGAGCAGGGCGTCCTCGACGTCGCGGGGATAGACGTTGAAGCCGCCGCGGATGATCAGATCCTTCTTGCGGTCGACGATGAACAGGTAGCCGTCCTCGTCGAGATAGCCGATATCGCCGGTGTGCAGCCGGCCGTCCCGGATCGCCTCGGCCGTCGTGTCCGGCGCGTGCCAGTAGCCGCGCATCACCCCCGGCGAGCTGCAGCACACCTCTCCGGCCTGGCCGGCGGGCAGCTCGCGCCCATCCTCATCGAGGATCTGTACGCGGCAGCCCGGCACCGGCAGGCCGACCGAGCCCGCCTTCTCGCCGCCCACGGGGTTGGTCGAGATCAACGCGGCGCTCTCGGTCAGCCCGTACCCCTGGCGGATCGAGACCGAGGGAACGCGGCGGCAGAACTCGGCCTCGACCTCGGCGGCCAGCGGCGCTCCGCCCGAGGAGAGGTAGCGCAGCGAAGAAAGGTCGTGGTCCTCGAGCGGCTGGGAGAGGAGGATCTGAAGCATTGAAGGAACGACGGCGCCGAGCTGCAGCCCGTGCTCGGCGATCAGCTCGAGGAAGGCCTGTGGATCGAACCAGCGCAGCAGTACGGCGATGCCCAGCTCGGCGCTGTGCATCCCCGCGATCGTGACCAGGATCCCGTAGGAGTGCGAGAGCGGCAGCGTGGCGATCGCCCGGTTGACGCCCGGGACGTGGGCCGCGTCGTGTGCCGCGCGGCCGGAGTAGTGCAGGTTGGCGTGCGTGAGCATCACGCCCTTGGCGCGGCCCGTCGTGCCGCCGGTGTACAGCAGCGCGGCCAGGTCATCGTCATCGCGCTCGGCGATCGGCGCGGGTTCCGCCGCCTCGAGCGGCGCAAGCGCCATGATCTCGCCGCCGGGCTCGCCGCTGCAGACGACAAAGCGCACCCCGTCGAGCCCGGCCACCGCCGCGGTGACCTTGTCCAGGAACTCGGGTGTCGTCACCACGCCGCAGGCGCCGGCATCAGCGACCACGTGCCGGAGCTCCTCAGGCGGAAGCAGGAATGTCGCCGGCGTGACCACGGCGCCGGCGCGCCACAACGCGTTGTAGACGATGCCGACCTCAGGGCAGTTGGCCATCGTGACGACCACGCGATCCCCGGCCTGACCCCGAGCTCCCCCAGCCCCCCGGCCAACCGGCGAGCGCGCTCGAAAAGCTCCCCGGAGGCGTGCCAGTCCCCTTCGAACAGCAGCGCCGCGTAGTTGCCGCGGCGCTCGATCGCCTGCTCAGCGAGACGGGCCAGGTTGTGCTCGCCGACCGGGCTCATGCCGAAAACGATATCCCTCGAGTAGCCCGGTCAGGACTACGTCGCCCGGACGGGCGGCTCCCGGTACTCGTCAGAATGAGCCGCCTGCCAGGGCGGGACCCCCGCAGCCTCGGTGATCAGGCGCGTGCCGCGGCCGTGGGTGAAGAAGCTGTACGCCCAGCGCACCAGGACGAGCTCGCGGTTCTGGAATCCGATCAGGTAGTACAGGTGCACGACCAGCCAGGCCAGCCAGGCCGGAAAGCCGCTCATGTGAAGGCCACGGATGTCGGCGACCGCACGCGCCCGTCCGATCGTGGCCAGCGTTCCCTTGTTGCGGTACCGGAAGGGCGGCACGCCGCGTCCGGCCCGCCGGTTGGCCACGAGGCGGCCCGCGTAGCGACCCTGCTGCATGGCCACCGGAGCGACGCCGGGGAAGACCTGCGGCTCGCCGCTGCGCGTGTTGCGGACCCGGACCATGTCGCCGAAGGCCAGCACCTCGGGGTGGCCGGGCAGTGTGAGGTCCGGCTCGACCGCCACGCGGCCTGAACGATCGACGTCCGCCCCCGAGGCCTCACCGAGTGCCTGCGCGAGGGGTGAGGCCCGCACTCCGGCCGCCCACACGACCGTTCGCGTCCCGATTCGGCTGCTCGTCCCGTCCTCGGCCCGGATCTCGACGCTGTCGGGCTGAACGTCGACCACGGTGTGAGACAGCATCGTCGTGACGCCGAGCTGCTCGAGCGAGCGGGCGGCGCGGCGGGACAGCGAGGGCGGAAAGCCGGTCAGGACGCGGTCGGCAATCTCGACCAGCAGCACCTGTCCGGCCCTCGGGTCGCTCTGGCGAAACTCGACCGGCAGCGTGTCGCGCGCCAGCTCGGCGATCTGCCCGGCCATCTCCACGCCGGTCGGCCCGGCCCCCACGACGACGAACGTCAGCCAGCTCTTCTGCGCCTCGGAGCTCGCCTCGAGCTCGGCCGCCTCGAAGGCCTGGAGGATGCGTCCGCGCACCTCCAGCGCGCTGTCGAGTGACTTGACCTCGAGCGCCAGCGAGCGCCAGTCGTCGTGGCCGAAGTAGTCATAGCTCGAGCCGCCTGACACGAGCAGCGTGTCGTAGGAAAGCGTGAACGGTTCGGTGCCGGCGATCGCCGGGTCGACCGAGATCTCGCGTCGTTCGAGGTCGAACCCGCTGACCTCGCCCATCAGCACGCGGACGCGACGCCGGCGGCGGAAGATCTGCCGGAGTGGCACGGCGATCTCGCCCGGCGAGAGCGAACCGGTCGCCACCTGGTAGCTCAGCGGCTGGAACAGGTGATAGTTGTGCCGGTCGACCAGTACGACGTCGACGTCCGTACCCGCCAGGACCTTGACGGCCTGGAGCCCGCCGAAGCCTCCTCCGACGACAACGACGCGGCTCCGGCCGCCCGATGTACTCATGTTGAGAAGCCCATCCGTACTGGACGGGCTAACCACTCAGCTGTAGACCCAAACGGTCTTGCAGACCTTGACGCGCACCACGTGATGGTGACGCCGGACGTGCTTGGTCGTGCAGCGCTTGACCTTGTGGTGGGTCTTGTGGTGATGCTTGCGGCAGCCGCCGAGCGGATCGCAGTATTTCGGCGCCGTGCTCGCCGTGGCCGGCGCGGCCACGAGCGCCGCCAGCGCGGCGAAGAGGATGAGATAGCGGTGGATGAGCTTCGGCTTGATCGAGAGCATGCCCTTGAAGCTAACACGTTGCGGCCAGATTCTCATGAGGGCTCGCTCATCGGTTGCGCCCGTAAAGATCGTGCGCCTCGACCCACTCCTCGGCCACGATCGCCGAGCCCAGCGACAGCTCGCCGCACAGCACGGTGGCGGCCACGATCTCGGCGAACTTGCGCACCTTGCCGGTGCCGTGGCAGCCCAGCAGCTCCAGGCATTCCCGCTGCGTGGCCAGCCCGGTGCCGCCGCCGTGGGTGGCCACGATCAGCGACGGGATCGTCACCGAGTAGTAGTAGTCGCCGTTCGCGCGGCGCTCCGCGTAGATGAACGCGGCCGAGGATTCGGCGACGTTGGCGGCGTCCTGACCGGTGGCGATGAAGATCGCCGTGATGCCGTTGGCCGAGTGCGCGCCGTTGTTGTTCACGCCCGACATGAAGCCGCCGAGATTTGATACCTGGCGAGCCTGAAACATGAGCTCGGTCGACGAGTTCATGACCTGGCGAAACAGCGCGTCCGGGATCGTGGCCTCGGCCACCACGCGCTTGCCGCGCGTGCGGAGCATGTTGACCTGCGAGCTCTTCTTGTCGGTGGCGAAGTTCGATTCGAGCAGGTAGTGCTCGATGCCCTCGTAGTGGTCGGCGATCCAGCGGCACGCGGCCTGGGTGGCCTTGCCGGTCAGGTTCTGGCCGGCAGCGTCGCCGGTCGTGTAGTTGAAGCGCGTGAAGAGGATCCGGCTGGCCGAGTACTGCTCGATGTCGACAAGCCGGCCGGAGCGCGTCGTCTGCTCGGCGGCCGTCCGGATCTCGTCGAAGTGCTCCGTGAGCCACGCGCCGAAACCACGCGCCTCGCGGGCGCTCGGGAAGATGAACGCCGGCGCCCGCTGCATCCGGTCGTCGATCACCGTCGTGGTCACGCCGCCGGCCTCGTGGAGCAACTTCATCCCGCGGTTGTAGCTGGCCACGAGCGTGCCCTCGGCGGTGGCCAGGGGGACGTAGAAATCGCCTCTGGCGTGCTCGCCGTTGACACGCAACGGTCCGGCGAGGCCGATCGGCACCTGGGCCACACCGATGAAGTGCTCGACGTTGCCGGCCACCTCCGCAGGGTCGAAGGAGTATTTCGAGATGTGCTCGAGCTGTGCGCCCGTGTGCTCGTGTGCGAAGTCCCGGCGCTGTGCCGCGGCCCCGTGCGTGTAGTCGTTCAGGCGATCCCGGGGTACCGAGACGCGGTTCTGGTTGCTGGTGCTCGACATCGCAAAGTCCTCTCTGCACTCGGGGGCTCGCGCAACATACCGGCGCCGGAGATCGGCCTCATCTGATACTTTCGCCGCCTTCTACGAGAGGGTGGAGGAGACGAGGATGCTTGCTAAGACCGGTTCTCTGCGGCGCGTGCGCGCCGCGATCATCAGTCGCGTGGGGATCGTCACGGCGGTCGGCTGCCTGGGCCTGACGCTGGCGGCATCGCCGGCGGCGGCACAGCTCGACTTCTCGGGCTCGGCGTTCAACATCCTCGCGCCGGGCGAGTACGGCGCGGTGCCCACGACGCCCAACTCGACCGATCAGGGTCAGCTCTACGACGCGCTGACCCCGCTGCAGGGCAACGTCACGCCGGCCGATCTCAACCGCTACTACCTGTCGGAGAAGTTCGGCGTGCACCGGCCCGGTCGTGCGCACGCGAGAGCACCGGGCGTCCGGGTCTGCAGATCCTGCGCGACCGCAACGACATCCCCCACATCTACGGGCGCACGCGCGACGACGTGATGTTCGGCTCGGGCTGGGTGGCGGCCGAGGATCGCGGCCTGCTGCTGGCTTCGGCCTCGGCCCCGCGTACGCGGCGACGCTCGACATCCCGGGCCTCAACGCGTTCAGCCTCGTCACCTCGGCGCGCACGTTCACGCCCAGCGCGCAGGCGATCCGCTTCGTCGGCGACGCAGAAGAGCGTGCTGCGGCGCCACGGGCGCCAAGGGCCGCCAGGTGCTGCGCGACCTGCAGGACTGGATCGACGGCATCAACGCCTACGAGCAGACGCTGCCGGCGCCGGGCCGGCTGCCGCACGGCGAAGCTCACGCGACGCGATCGCCGGCTTCGCCTTCATCGGCTCGATCTTCGGCAACGGCGGTGGCAACGAGGTCGCCAACTCCGACTTCCTGGCCCGGCTGCGAGGCCAGGTTCGGCGCCAAGCGACGGGCTGCAAGATGTTCCGCGACCTGCGCGAGGTCAACGACCCCGAGGCGCCGACCACGACCAGCAAGCCGTTCCCCTACGACAGCGTGCCCACGCGGCCCGACCCCGGGGTCGCCGCGTGATCGACCCCGGCTCGATGAGCGCGACCGCCGGCGCAGGCCGCGGTGGCCACGAAGCGCCTCGCGCCGCAAGGCGTCGAACTTCCTCGTCGTCGGCCCGCAGCCACTCCGCCGACGGCCATCCGCTGGCCGTGATGGGCCCGCAGCTCGGCTACTACTACCCGGAGATCGTCATGCAGGGCGAGCTGCACGGCGGCGGCATCGACGCCCGCGGGCATCATCGCGCCGATCGCGCCGTACGTGTTCATCGGGCGCGGCCGCGACTTCGCCTGGAGCCTGACCAGCGCGAGCAACCAGAACGAGCATGCAGTTCCTCGAGCAGCTCTGCAACCCGGACGGCAGCGCGCCGACGCGGGCCTCGACGCACTACGTCTACCGGGGCAGCTGCATCGCGATGCAGCTGCTTCGACGCCGGGCTGCTCGGCGCCGGCGACGGTCAGCCCGCCCGCGAGCTCGATCTTCTGGGAGACCGTGCACGGGCCGGTCAGCGGCACCGTGACCGTCCACGGCGGCCCTACGCGGTCGCCCGCGAGCGCTCGACCCGCGGCCGACGAGCCGGCCGGTGAGCTGGCCTTCAGCGACCTGGACTCAAACCGTGTCCACTACGCCCCAGCAGTTCTTCCAGGCGGTCAACGAGTTCGACACGACGTTCAACTGGCCCTACATCGACAACAAGCACATCGCCTACTTCTCCTCGGGCCGGCTGCCGATCCTGGCCCCGGGCATCGATCCGAGCCTGGCCGACGCTGGGCACGGGCGAGTACGACTGGCGTGGCTGGCTGCCGCTTGGCGCGCCACCCGCACGAGGTCGCCCCGCGCAGCGACCTGTTCCTCAACTGGAACAACAAGCCGGCGCCGGAGTGGGGCGCCGCGTCGGACAACTACTCCTATGGCGCCGTGCACCGCGTGCAGCTCTACACGGGCTTCCGCCCCGGCATGACCGAGGCCAACGACGTCTCGATCATGAACCGCGCGGCCACTCAGGACCTGCGGGCGATCAAGCGTCTGGCCGCTCATCAAGCGGGTGCTGGCCGGCGGCCCGGCGCCGAGCCCGCTGGCCGGGCAGGCCGCCGGACCTCGTCTCCTCCTGGGCGAGCCGCGGCGCCAGTCGCCTGGACCGACGACCGCGAGCGGGAACATCCTCAACCCCGGCGTGGTGATCCTCGACAACGCCTGGAATGGCATCGCCGACGCCGTCATGCAGCCCGGTGCTCGGCAACCTGACCCAGCAGTTCTCCTCGATGGTCGGGCCCGACAGCACACCGTCGTTCGACGGTGGCTGGTTCGGCTACGTCAGCAAGGATCTACGCACCCAGCTCGGCCTGCCCGTGCAGGGTCCCTTCAGCCGCCGCTACTGTGGTAACGGCAGCCTGACGGCTTGCCGCGACGTCGCTGTGGGCCGCGATCGAGGCCACGGCCACGCAGCTCGCGGCCGCGCAGGGCGCGAACCCGAACCTGTGGCGCGAGACGACGCCCAGCGGATCAGCTTCGCCCCGGGCTGATCCGCTACACGATGCGTTGGACCAACCGCTCGACGTTCCAGCAGGTGATCTCCTTCACGGGTCACAACGGGCCGTAGGATCTGCGAAGCTCGGTCCGCTCGCTGGACGGCGGACCGAGGCTCGGTCCGCCCTGCCGGGCGGACCGAACGGGGTCGGAAGAGGAAGGAGACG
Source organism: uncultured Solirubrobacteraceae bacterium (assembly GCA_963725515.1). GTDB lineage: Bacteria > Actinomycetota > Thermoleophilia > Solirubrobacterales > Solirubrobacteraceae > Palsa-465. Next base: position 138,433 of record CAVRZB010000013.1, read on the forward strand.
GATATGCGTCAGGCGAGGCGGTCAGGCGGCTTCTGGTGTCTGCTCGTCGTGCTCATGCTGGCGGGCGGCGGTGCGACGGCGCAGGCCGCGGCACCGGGTCCGTACTTCTCGGCCCAGTTCCAGGTTCAGCGCAACGCCCACACCTTCGGCCAGACGCCGGCCTTCACGCGTGACGGCGGCGTGTTGTCCAACGAGCGCGACGCGGCGGGAATCGAGCAGGTCTACCTCTCGCAGCTGAGCGGCGCGCACATGCGCTGCCTGACCTGCGGGCGCCTGCCCGGCCCAAGCGGCTTTCCCGCGGAGCGCCCGCAGGGTGACTGGATCCTCTTCTGCTCGATGGGTGCCCAACCGGGGCACTACGGCGCGCCCTGCCTGGGTGGCTACGGCAGCGACATCTACGTGATGCACCGCGATGGCACGCATGTGACGCGCCTGACAGCGACCAGCGATCCCGAGTCCGGCGCGTCCTACGACCACCCGGGTGGCGTGCCCTACGACAACTACCACGCGTACTTCTCGCCGGACGGACGGCATCTGGTGTGGACGCGCACCGAGGCCTATCCGCTGGCCCAGGGCGGCCAGCGCTGGGAGATCCTCGAGGCCGACTTCGTGGGCGCGGGCAGCAGCCGGCCGCACCTGGCCGACATTCGCGTCGTCGGCCCGGCCTACGGCGTGTACGAGACGCAGGCCTGGGCCCCCGACGGCAGCGGCTTCCTGTTCACGGGTTTCGGGCCGCGGAACTCGCCCTACCAGGCCGATCCGCCGGGGTGGATGCACCTCGAGCTCTACTTCATGCGCCTCTTCGGGCGGGGTGCCTCACCCGCCCATCCATTGGTCACCCACCTGACGGGCAACGACCCGGCGTACGAGGAGCAGGCCGTGTTCACGCCCGACATGCGCGAGGTGATCGTGATGACCAGCCGCGCCGTGCCGGGGACCTGGTACCAGACGATCATCACCGCGGCGCAGTGGCTGAAGTTCGATGCGCCCGATCCCGGGTCGGCCGGCACGCCGATGTTCCTGGCCGATTTCTCGGACCCGAAGTTCACCGCCGACCTGTGGATGGTCGATCTGGCCACAGGCGCCACCCGACAGCTCACGAACTTCCGCAAGGTGATCCCCGAGTTCGGGTGGAACTCCAACTACACGCGGATGCTGTGGTCCGGCAACGCCCGCCCCGACAGCCAGATCACCTGGACGGCGCGCTTCGCGGGCATCAGCGCCGCGCAGCGGAGAATCCCGAGAACTCCGGCGCGCGGACTCTTCGGCTCACCGATCGACCTGGCGCGCGTGTCGCGGGCGGTGCGAATGTCGCCGGGTTCCGCCGTGGCCCCGATCTCCGCCCGCGCGCCCATCGTGCTCCGGGCCACACGTCAGGTGGCGGGGGACCACCAGGTCATCCCGAGCGTCGTCGTCACCTATCTGGCGCTGCTGGACGGGCAGCTGGCCAATCTGGCGGCTCAGGCCGGGGCCAAGATCAAGCAGCCGTTGTTCTAAGGGCTCGCGAGCGGCTTTCGGCTTCGTCGCGGCCGTTCGATCCGCCGCGACCCACACAATGCAGCCATGCTGGGCAACACCTGGGGGCTTGTCTACGGCACGATCGCGATCGGTGCGCTGCTCGCGGCTGAGACGGCCCGGACCGAGACCTACCAGGAGACGATCGCCGGGGTGCTGATCGCGCTCGTCATCTACTGGATGGCCCACGCCTATTCGGAGTTCACGGCCGAGCGGCTCGATCGCGGCGAGCCGCTCAAGCTGGTCGCGTTCGGCCGCATCATGATGCGCGAGATCTCGGTCCTGGTCGGTGCCGCGGTGCCGCTCTTCGCGCTGGTCGTGTTCGGCATCGCCGGTGCCTCGCTGAGCACCGCGGTGAATGCCGCGATCTGGACCTCTGCGGGGATGATCCTGTTGATCGAGGTGGCCGCGGGGCTACGTGCAGACCTCTCGGGGGCCGACCTGATCAAGCAAAGCTGCCTGGGCGCGCTGCTGGGCTTTCTCATGATTGCCCTGAAGCTCGTGCTCCACTGAGAATCGACTGGAAGCGCGCGTAGGACGGCGTCAGCAGCGGTGAGTCCCAGGTCTTCTGCGCCAGCACGCGCAGCCGCGGGGACAGCCCCGCGCTGATCTGACCCAAGCTCAGCTCGTGGTCGTCCCAGGCATTGATCGTCGCGCCGAGGTTGCGTGCCGCGTCCGCGGGGATGACGTAGCAGGGTGCGATGAACCGGCCGGCGATCGTCGGTCCGCAGAACTGGTTCACCGACCAGCTCTCATAGGCGCGGCGCACGTCGGGCTTACCCTGGACCGGCCCCACGTCCTCGGTGTAGTAGGAGGGGAACCAGCCCGCGTTGACGATGCTGTGGCCGCCGGCGATCAGCTCCTGAGGGGTCGGCGGCCGAAGGTCCGACAGCGGCGAGACGTTCGTCCACCACTCGGCGACGATGTCGCGAGCGGCCGTCAGGGCGCCGCCGGGACCGAGCTCGTCGTGCCAGGCGCGGAGCGTCTTGCCATGCCGTCTCGCGATTGCGTCGATGCCGTTGACAAAGCCGAGGATCGCGTCCTTGGCCGTGGCCCGCGAGCCATAATGCGCTCGGGCGTCGGCGCTCAGCTGCGGGTAAAGCGCAGCCTCTCCCGGTGCCAGGTACTCGTCGGCGCCGAGGCCCCAGTAGCGCCCCGGGAAGAGCGGCATGTACTCGTCGAGCAGCCGGCGCACGAGCGCGAGCGCGGCTGGGTTCGTGATGTCGAGCTTGCCGCTGCCCGGCGCCGCCGACCCGGGCGAGCGCAGCTCGAGCCCAGGGTGCTTGGCCAGCAGAGCGCCCATGTGCCCAGGCATGTCGATTTCTGGCACCACGGTGACGTGATAGCGCGCGGCCAGTTCGACGAGGCTGTGCACGGCTTGCTGCGTGAGCGCTCCGGGGCTGACGAGCTCGGGCTGGGCGCGGCTCTCAATGCCCCAGCGCTGATCGTCGGTCAGGTGCAGATGGAGCAGGTTCAGCTTGAGGTACGCGAGCTCCTTGATGCGGGCCGCGATCCAGCTCGCCGGATAGCTCCGGCGTCCGAGGTCGATCATCAGCCCGCGCTCCGGGTACCGCGGCCAGTCGCGGGCGTCTCCGCGCGGGATCGACCCGCCGTCGCGGAGCAATTGCAGCAGCGTGCGCGTGCCGTAGAAGACGCCGGTCGCCGTGCGCGCACTGATGCGTACAGAGGCGCGGATGCGCAGGGCGTAGCCCTCGCGGCCGAGCCTCCGCTCTGGCGATCCGAGCTGCAGGACGATGCCTCCAGCTGCGGGCGGAGCGTCGCCGATGGCGATCCTCAAGCGGCGAGCCGTGAGCGCCCGCAGATCGGCCGCCAGGGTCGCGGCCGTTCCCAGGAGCGCCCGCCGGTAGCGCGCCGGCACAACGATCTCGGTTCCCGCGGCGAGCCGGAAGACGCCGCGGCCACCGCTCCAGGCGCGCAGCGCGGGGATCGTCCACGGCCGCGGGTTAGCGTGCGCGGCGGCGCCGGTCGCTGCCGGAGCCACCGGAGCGCGCGCGGCGCCGGTCGCCCCGGTTGCGCTCATCTGCGCCGCGAGCGTGACGCCCACGACGAGCGCCCTGCGCCGCAAGGTCGCGCCCCCGCTCACGGCCGCGCCGCGGCTCCGGGCTCGCCTGTGTCCAGCGTGCTCCGCAGCCCGGCCAGGGCGCGGTCTCCGAGGCGTTTGAAGACGAGCGCCAGTGCGGGATCGAACAGCTTGAGCGCTCCCCGGAGAGACAGGTTCGCGTCGTAGGTGATGCGCGTGAGGCCGCCCGCGGACTCCACCGTGATCGTGTCCAGGGAGACGACGGTCGAGCTCTCGGCCCGCAGCGTCGTCAGTCTGGGCGGGTCGTAGTCGGTGATCCGGTAGACGAGCGGGATCTTGCGGCCGAGGAAGGCGGCCACCACGCGGAACTCGCTGCCCACGCCGATCGCCGCCTGGTCGCGACGCTGCGCCTCGGCGACCCCGGGATCCCATTCGGCGGTCGTGGAGAAGTCGCTCAGGTAGGCGAACACCTCATCGGCCGGGCGTGCCGTCTGCAGACTGCCCAGGTAGTGCGCCACGCCGCTTGCCTCCTAGGGACGGATCTGGCGCACTCCCGCGCCCTCGCTGGGATGCCAGCCGGTCAGCTCCTCGCATTCGGCCCACAGCCGCGCCCGGTCCTCGGAGTCCTCCTTGGTCCAGGGCAGAAGATAGGTCGGCCGGGCCACGCGGTCGTGCCAGAAGCGGCCGGTCGAGTGCAGCGGCTCCTGGGCGGCTCCGAGCCATACGATCGTGTCGGCACCCTGATTCGGATTGCGCAGAACAGCCTTGGTCACCCGGTAGAAGCCTGGCAGCGAGGACCGGACGCCCGGCGTGTCGACCCAGCCGGGGTGCATGGCATGGACGATCACCCCGGTGCCCTTCAGCCGCTCGGCCCACATCTCGGTCAGGATGACCTGGGCTCGCTTCGTCCGCGCGTAGACCGCTGCCCCGTCGAAGTCGCCGTCCGCCGTCTGGAGGTCATCGACGTCTATGCGCTGCGTGTACATGCCGCCCGAGGAGACGTTGACGATGCGCGAGGGCGGCGTCCGCTCGAGCAGCGGGATCAGGAGGTTCGTGAGCAGAAACGGTCCGAGCACGTTGGTGGCGAAGGTCAGTTCGAATCCGTCGTCGGAGAGCGTGCGCTCGCTGGTCAGGACACCGGCGTTGTTGACGAGCACGTCGAGGCGGGGCCACTCGCGCGCCGCGTGCTCGGCGAACCGGCGCACGTCTCGCAGGTTCCCGAGGTCGCATAGGGCCACGTCGACATCACGGTTCTGCGTTCGCTTGACGATCTCCGCGCGGGAGCGCTCGCCGCGCTCCTCGTTGCGGGCCAGCAGGCGCACCGTCGCGCCGAACCGCGCGAAACCCTCCGCGGCGGCGAAGCCGAGGCCCGACGTCGCGCCCGTGACCAACACCACCTTGCCGTCCATCGACGGCAAGGCACCGGGTTCCCACTGGGTCTGGCGAATCCGATAGCCCACGCTCGTGTAGCCGACCACCACGGTCCGATCGATGACGGTGTCCAGCAGCGAGAAAATCATGAGAGCGGGTCCGCCGCTAACTGACCGAGACGGTGTACGTCCCGCCCGAGGGGAAGACGTAGGCCAGCCGGCCGCCACCCGAGCGTCTGACGACGACCAGGCGCGCGCCGTGCACGTGGACGCCGCCGTGGACGGTCCCCGGGATGAACACAACGGTCGCACGGGCGACCGATCGCAGCGCAATCGGCCGTGAGCTGGCCCGCATCGCGAACCGCCCACTCGCCGGGTCGTAGCTCAGGCTGCGAAGATCGCCGGCGGTGAGTAGCGGGTAGATCCGCGAGGTCAGCCGGATGCGATCCGGCTGCGGGACACCGGGGCCGAACGGTGGCCCGTACACGCCCCAGAAGGCTTTCGGGTTGATGTCGTTGGCGTTCTCCTTCCACAGCCACAGGGCGCTGCTCAGACCGAAGGCGTCCTGCTGCACGAAGTGGGCGCGAAGGACCGTGTTCGTGTCCGCCGGGTCAGAACCGAACTCGCCGATCCACAGCGGCAGTCCGAGGTGCTGGGCGTCGGCGATCGAGCTGCGGTAGCCGCCATCCATGGGGAAGGAACGTGGCGTGAACGTCCGTGTATAGACGTGCGGCTCATAGACGACGTTCCGGTAGCTGCTGAAACGGGACCAGCTGACGGTGATATCGCTGCGGTCCGAGACGTCGCGGGCAGCCCCCGGCTCGATGAAGAAGAGCTGCTTGAACCCGTGGACCCGGCGGGTGACCGTGGCGATGACCTTGGCGTAAAACGGCAGCAGGACCGACGCGTCGTTCCCCTTCACGGTGAAGAAGGTTGGTTCGTTGAGCAGGTCGTAGCCGACCACGGTCGGATCGTTGTGAAAGCGCTGGGCCAGCGCGGCGACCGCCGCCGCGAAGTGATCGCGCAGGCCGACCCCGTCCGGGCCAGGGGCGTTGCCGAAGAACTTGGCGAAGTCCTCCTCAACGGCGGGGTCGAGCTCGCGTGTGCCGTCCAGCGCACACACCGGCTGCATATGAATGCTGGCCCACTTCGGCGCGCCATCGTAGCCGCGAATCGCCTCGTAAGGAGCCGTGCAGTGGTCGGCGCTCGTCGAGTACAGGTACTTGCTCCAGGCGTCCTGGTGCATGTCGAGCACCACGTAGATGCCGACCTGGCGCGCCCAGCCGACGACCTGGGCGATGCGGTCGAGGTAGGCCCGATCGATATGACCTGGCAGGGGCTCGAGCAGGCTCCAGGAGAGGTTCAGCCGGATCGAGTCGTAGCCGAGCGGCCGCATCTGGGCGAAGTCGAGCCGGCACAGCACGGCGCCCTCGACCTTCGGGTCATCGCGCGGGCACGCCTTGCCGACATAGCGACTCGTCGCGACCGGGTAGGAGATGCGGAGGTCGGGCCGCCAGTAGTCGACCAGACCATCCACATTGACGCCGCGCAGCAGCACCTGCCGGCCTTGCGGGTCGACGATCTGCCGCGCCCCGACGACACCTCCAACCGGGCCGACGTGCAGGTACTGAGACGGCGCGGAGGCCGGCGGCGCGAGGGCGGCCGCGCCGGCGGGCGTGAGGCACGCCGCGAGCAGTGCCGCGGCGGCGATCAGGCTTCGCGTCCAGATGCGCATCCGCGGATGCTAACCGCCGCGAGGCCGCGGATCCGTACTCTCAATGCCCGTGGACCCTCACGTGCCCACCGAACTGGTCGATCCGCCCGAGAATGGCCGCGTCTACAGCCAGTCCGAGCCGAACCGGGTCGGTCTGGCCGACTGCGCACCATCGGGCCGGATGCGGCTCGACGCGGTCGCCCGGTGGCTCCAGGACATCGCCTACGCCGACGTCGAGGATGCGGGTCTGGCGCAGGCGGCGATGTGGGTCGTGCGGCGAACGCGGCTGCTGATCGATCGCTTCCCGCGCTTCGGCGAGCATTTCGAGGGGCGCACCTTCTGCAGCGGTCTCGGCCCGATGTGGGCCGAGCGCCGCACGACGTACTCGCGCATCGGCGGGCCGCCCGGCGAGATCGAGGCCGTTTCCCTGTGGGTCCACCTCGATCCGGAGAGCTGGCGCCCGGCGCCCTTCAGCGCCGAGGAGGTCGCCGCCTACGGCGACGCGGCCGCCGCGCGCAGGATCCGCGCCCGGCTACGCCACCCGGCACCGGACTCGGCGCCCGAGCTCTTTCCGTGGAACTTTCGCGCGACGGAGTGCGACATCGCGGGCCACATCAACAACGCCGCCTACTGGGCCCCGCTCGAGGAGGAGATCCTCCGCGGCCCCGAACCCGATCCCCCGGCGATCGACGTCGAGATGGAGTACCGCACCCCCTGTCAGCCCGGGTCCAAGCGCGTGCTGCACGCCGGTCCCATGCGCTGGATCGTGAACGGCGACGGCGAGGCGCACGCTTCGGTGCGCGTGGGCGGTGCCGGGTCCCGTCCCTAAGCGGCGCTGATGTGCTGCGTGCGCACCCCCATCGCGGCCTGCGCCGCGGCGATGCGGGCGATGGGCACGCGGAAGGGAGAGCAGGAGACGTAGTCCAGGCCGGCCGTGTGGAAGAAGGCGATCGAGTCCGGATCGCCACCGTGCTCGCCGCATACACCGAGCTTGAGGCCCGGATGGGCTTCGCGGCCGACCCAGGCGGCGAGCCGCACGAGCCAGCCGACGCCGGGCGTGTCGATCGTCTCGAAGGGCGAGCGGTCGACGATCTTGCGGTCGATGTAGGTGGGGATGAACTTGGATTCGGCGTCGTCGCGCGAGAAGCCAAGCGCGGTCTGAGTGAGGTCGTTGGTGCCGAAGGAGAAGAAGTCGGCGTGATGGGCGATGCGGTCGGCCACGAAGCACGCGCGGGGCAGCTCGATCATTGTCCCGACGGTGTAGTCCTCCTGCTCGCTCAGGCCGTGCTCCGAGGCGACACGCACGACCAGGTCGCGCATGATCTCTATCTCGTGCTCGTAGGCGACGAGGGGGATCATGACCTCCGGATGGGGAGGGTCGTGGACCGCCTTGGCGGCCCGCATGATCGCGTGGACCTGCATCTCGTAGATCTCGGGATAGAGGATGCCGAGCCGGCAGCCGCGTGTGCCGAGCATCGGGTTGCCCTCATGGATCTCCTCGACCCGGCTCAGCAGCAGCTCGAGCTCGTCCAGATCATCGTGGTGCTCGACCCGCGCGCGCTCGACGTGAGCGCGCAGCTCGGGCAGGTTGGGCAGGAACTCATGCAGAGGCGGGTCGAGCAGGCGGATCGTCACCGGTAGGCCGCGCATAGCTTCGAAGATGCCCTCGAAGTCGGCCTGCTGGAGCGGCAGCAGCTCCGCGAGCGCCGCTCGACGCCCCTCGGTGTCGTGGGCCATGATCATGGCCCGCATCTTCGGCTGGCGATCCTCGGCCATGAACATGTGCTCGGTACGGCAGAGCCCGATGCCCTCGGCGCCGAGCGCTCGCGCTCGCGTCGCGTCGTCGGGTGTGTCGGCGTTCACGCGCACTCCGAGTGTGCGCACCTCGTCTGACCATTCGAGCACGCTGTCGAAGCTCTCGTTGATCGCGGGCTCGATCAGCTCAGCGTCGGCTTCGACCACCGCGCCTTCGCTGCCGTCGATCCCGATCAGATCGCCGGCGTGGAACACGCGTCCGTCGATGTGCAGCTCGCCGGCCTCGGGGTCGATGGCCACCGCAGCCCCGGTCACCGCGGGCACGCCCATTCCGCGGGCCACGAGCGCGGCATGGGAGGCCTTGCCACCCTCGGAGGTGAGGATGCCCTTCGCGGCGTGGAAGCCCGCCACGTCATCGGCCTCGGTGAACGGCCGCACGAGGATGGCATGCTTGCCCGCGGCGGCGGCTGCCACGGCATCCGGCGCGCTGAAGACGATCTCACCGAGCGCCGCGCCCGGCGAGGCGGCGACCCCGTGGGCGAGCAGGGTATAGCCCTTGCCGCGGTCGAAGGTCGGATGCATGAGCGCGTCGAGCGTGGTCGCATCGATCGTCGCCAGCGCCTCGTTGCGCGTGAGCAGCCCCTCGTCGACGGCATCCACGGCGAATCGCACCGCGGCCTGCGCGGGGCGTTTGGCGCTCCGTGTTTGGAGCATGTAGAGACGCCCCTCCTCGACCGTGAACTCGGTGTCCTGCATGTCCTTGTAGTGGGCCTCGAGGGTGCGCAGGATCTCCATCAGCTCGGCGTGCGTCTCAGGCATCACCTCGCACAGCTCGTGGAGGTCGCGCGGCGTGCGCACGCCGGCGACGACGTCCTCGCCCTGGGCGTTGATGAGGAAGTCGCCGGAGGGCTCCGGGGCGCCGGTGACCTCGTCCCGCGTGAACGCGACTCCCGTGGCCGACGATTCGCCCTTGTTCCCGAAGACCATCTGCTGCACGTTGACCGCGGTGCCCCACTCGTCGGGGATGCGGTTGATGCGCCGGTAGCTGACGGCCCTGGCTCCCGTCCAGGAGTCGAACACTGCGCGGATGGCCTGGGCCAGCTGCTCCTGCGGGTCGGCGGGGAAGTCGTAGAGCGCCTCGAAGCGGTCGACCAGCTCCTTCAGGTCCGCGACCGAGAGCTCGGTGTCCTTCTCCACGCCGGCGGCCTGCTTGACCGCGGCGATCTCATCCTCGAACTTCTGGCCCGCCACCCCGCGACAGACGTTGCCGAACATCTGCACGAAGCGTCGGTAGGAATCCCAGGCGAACCATTCATTTCCGGTCGACGCGGCCAGGTGGAGCACGGATCGGTCGTTCAGTCCGAGGTTCAAAACCGAGTCGAGCATGCCGGGCATCGACTCGCGCGCGCCGCTGCGGACCGAGACGAGCAACGGATCCTCGTCGCTTCCGAAACGTTTGCCGACCGTCTCCTCGAGCTGCGCGAGCGCCTGCGCCACCTGCTCGGCCATCCCCTCGGGCTCCTGGCCGTCGCGCATATAGGCCACGCAGGCCTCGGTGGTGATGGTGAAGCCGAAGGGGACGCGCTCGATCCCGAGCACGCGCGTCATCTCGGCGACGTTTGCGCCCTTGCCGCCGAGCAGGTCGCGCATCTCCTTCGACCCCTCGGAGAACGCGTAGACCCACTTGTGACTTTGCGCGGTCATTCTCCCTCTGCGCTAGAGCGTAAGCGCTCGGGGCACGATCGTGTCGTCAGACACGACGAACGCCGCGACCGCCAGTACGAGGGCATCGAGGGGGCTGGCGGCCGCAGCGCGCATCGCACTGCAACGGTAGGCCGCCGGGCGCGGAGGAGGAACCGTTCTAACCCGACGGTGAGCCCGTTGAAACTACTGAGAGGTGTGGTGCTCCTGAAGGCGTGCCTGCAGCCCGGCGGCGGCGGCCAGCAGCTCGACCTGGCCGGGGTCGTGCGCGGCTGGGAAGCAGATGACCTCGTCCACGCCCGCCCTCTCGAAGGCCGACAGATAGGCGTTGATCGTCTGCTCGTCGGTGGCGGCCGAGCTCACGATCCGCTCGACGTAGTCGCCGAGGAACGCGTAGTAGTCGCCGAGGTTCTCCCGGGCCATGCGCTCGGCTCCGTCGCCGAGGGCGAAGTAGAACAGCGCCAGCGTGCGCGGCGCGCCATCCCGGCCGACCTCCCGGCGCTGCTGCCCTCAGCGATCTGACGGAGATCCAATACGCTGGCGCGATGCTCGGTATCGCCCTTGAGCGATGAAACGTTTGAGCGGGGCCGCCGATAGGGCGGTCAGCGCTTCCCCGGCCGAGTGCATGGCGCTGCTGGCCGCGGTCGACCGGTACCCGGAGTGGTACCCGGAGGTTGTGCGCAAGGTGACCGTGCTCGCCCGCGACGCGGGCGAGTGCCCGTCGAAGGTGCAGGCGCGGCTGCATGTCGCCCGCGGGCCGCTGAGCAAGGACGTCGAGCTGATGCTGGCGATCTCGAGCGCCGAGCCGCTGGTCGTCAGACTCACGCGGTTGCCCTATGACCCGGCGGATCGGGAGCAGTTCGAGCTCGTCTGGCAAGTCGCGGCGAGCCGCGAGAGCCGGATCACTCTGGCGCTGGAGGCGAACCTCGACCTGCCGCGCGCGCTCCCGCTCGGGGGTATCGGCGAGGTGATGGCCGAGGGCTTTCTCGAGGCCGCCAGGCGTGCCCTGGCCGAGCGTTGATGGCTCGGCCTGCGATGAGCGCCCGGTGCAGAGCCCTGCCCTGGCCGCTTCGCAGTGTTCTCGCGGGGGCGGCGGGGACGGCGACTATGACGCTGGCCTACGAGCTCGAGCGCCGTGTGCGCCCCGCGTTCCGCGGGCCGCTCGATTACGACGACAGCCTGGTTCCGGGGCGGATCGTGGCCAGCGTCATGCACCTGCCTCAGGTGAGCGATCGCGAGGACGAGGAACTCGGCCAGCTCCTGCGCTGGAGCTATGGCTCGATGTTCGGGGTGTGGCACGGGGCGCTCCGGCGGCGGATCGGGGAGCCGGGGGCCGCGGTGATCTTCGGGGCGACGCTGATGACCGCCACATTGACACTGTTTCCGCTGCTCGGCCGCACGCCGCCGCCGTGGCGCTGGCCGCCCGCCATGCTGGCGACGAGCTTCGGCACCCACGTGGCCTACGTGGGTGCCGTGGCGCTCGTCGATGATCGTGCCCGGCGAGGCGGCGATCCCGTCCCAGGATCGCCGGCCCGAGCGCGGCGCTCTAGGACTGCTTGACGGCCGAGACCTCGATCAGCAGCGCGACCTTGTCGGCGACGAGCATGTTGCCGCTGCCGAGGGCCTGGTTGAACTTCATGTCGTAGTCGCCGCGGGAGATCTTCCCGGTGATCTCGAGCGCGATCCGATCGTTGCCCCACGGGTCGGTGTCGGCGCCTTCGAGCTCGGCGTGCAGGACGACCTCGTTGGTGACCCCGTGGATCGTCAGGTTGCCCGTGACGCGGTACTGCTCGTCATCGAGCTGCTCGATCCTGGTCGACTCGAAGCGCAGCTCGGGGAACTGCTCGGCATCGAAGAAGTCGGGCGAGCGCAGGTGCGCGTCGCGCTGATCCTCACCGGTGCTGACCGACGCCACCTTGGCGGAGCCGGTGATGCGGGCGTTCGAGAGGTCGTCGCCGACCTCAAGCGTTCCGGCGTAGTCGGTGAACTCACCGCGCACGTTGGCGATGCCCATGTGCTTGACGGCGAAGCCGACCTTCGAGTGCGCAGGATCCGCGGTCCACGTGCCGGTGGGGATGGTGGTGATCGTGGCTGTTGACATGTGATGCCTCCTCTAGAGCTAGTCGCTCGGCCGCCGGGAGCGGCGTTCGTTTTCCAGATACGATTGAGATCACAACTATAGCAGATGATTGTTGGCTCAACAAACTTCGCCTGGGTGAGCCGGCGGGCTTTGCGCAAGTTCCCTAGCGCGTGTGCGTTCTTAGCCATGTCGCCCGCGCAGACCCGCGGCCGTGGCAAGGCAGGGGCCTGGCAGGGTGCGGCCCGTGGCGCGTCGCGCGGATGACGGACGGAGGCCCGGCGGGCGGCGCCGCTCGCCGGGCCTCCGTCGAACTTCGGGGCGCGCCGGCGTTCCGACCGGCCGGGGCACGAAGATGCCTGGCCCGGCCGCGCCACCGCGGTCGTGTATCGAGACGCGATGCGCAAATCCGACCTCCGCCACACGCTCGCCATCACCGCGCTGGTCGCCGTGGGCCTGTCGGCCTGCGGAGGGTCGAGCGGCTCGAGCTCCTCGGGCTCGGTCAAGTCCGGCCCGTATGGTGGCCCCACCTCGCAGGGCACGGGCGTTGGCCTCGTGGTCGCCAAGGACAGCAAGAGCGTCTCGGCGATTGCCGTGAGGCTGCGCTACAGCTGCCCCAAGCGCGCGATCCAGACGGATGCCGCACCATCCGGTCCGTCGAGCTCCGTGCCGCTCAACGGCGGATCCTTCACGGCCTCGTGGTCGGCGCGGGGCAGCTCCTACAAGATGTCGGGCACGTACCGCAACGGCTCATTCACCGGTGCGCTCAGCGGCAACTCGGCCTATTCGCCCGGCGGCCAGTGCCACAGTGGCAACGTGAACTGGAGTGCGACGCTCGCGGGTCCCTCGGCGGCGTCCGGAACACCCACGGGGAGCCCGGCCAAGATCGCCCTCGCCCAGACGGCCCGGCTCTATAACCAGGGCGCGGCCGCGTTCAACATCGCCGTCCGCAGCGATGCTCGTGCCGGCAACCTGCCGGCCTTCAAGTCCGACGTGGCGGCCTTCCGCGAGGTGCTGTTCCAGTTCGATGCCGCCGTGCGGAAGATCAACTTCTCGGCTTCGGCGAAGCCGCTGGTCACGGCGCTCCAGAACGCCGACCGGACCGAGATCGCCGACCTCGATGCGATCCGCTCGGCAAGGACCTCGTCGGAGGCGCTGCGGCTGTATGCCCAGGTGGTCAAGGACAACCCGGCGGTGGTCCAGGCCCAGCAGAAGCTGAACGCCGCCCTCTAGCGCGGCGCCGGCGGTGCTCAGCGTGCACCCCGGCGCGGCCGGTCCGGGGGCGACCTCCGCCTGCCGGATGCGCATCCCCTGTCGGCAAATGCGCCGGCCAACTGCACCCCTTTCGTGCAAAGCCGCGCTACTCGTAAGACAGCGCCTCGAGCGGCTTGAGCCGCGAGGCCCGCCGCGCGGGGAAGATCGCCGCGAGCAGCCCGACGATCCAACGCGGCGATCACGAACGTGATCAGCGAGCCGACGGGCATCGTGAAGGCGATGAAGTCGACCCTCGAGGAGAGCAGCGCACCCAGCGCGATGCCCAGGGAGATCCCGATCACCGACCCGATGAAGGCGGTGATCACACTCTCGTGGCGCATCATGCGCCGGACCTGGCGGCGGCTCATACCGACCGCGCGGAGCATGCCGATCTCCCGCGTGCGCTCGAAGACCGACAGCACCAGGGTGTTGACGATCCCGAACAGGCTCACGATGATCGACAGCGCCAGGAGCACGTAGAGGATGTTGAGCACGCTCTTGAGACCCGAGATCTGGTTGTCGATGAACTTCTGGCGCGTCTGGACCTTGGCGTTCGGGAACGCGGCCAGCGTTCGACTGAGCGCCGCCTCGTTGGCGGCCGACTCGCCGCCGGTCGTCTTGACGAACGTGTAGACGTTCTGGGGCTGCGGATAGAGCCGGTCCCAGGTCGTGCTGGACATCGTGACCGGCCCGAAGGGCGAGCCGCCGGCGGGCGGTTTGAAGATGCCCCTCACGGTCAGCGGTACGCGGGCGCCCGTCGGGGTGGTCACGGTCACCGGCGAACCGACCGAGAGGTGGTGCTTGCTGGCGTAGAGTCGGTCGTGAACGCGCCGGTCGGGCCGAGGGAGCTGAGGACGGCCTGTGAGCCGTGCTTCCAGTCCAGGTGGATCACCTGAACCACTCCTGGATCCACCGCGGTCATCTGCTCGTTCTTGCCGAACGCCTGTCCCTGGCCCGCGCGCACGCTGCCCACCGCCGTGACGCCTGGGGCCTGGGCGGCGGCCCGCGCAGCCGAGATCGGGATCGGCGAGAAGTTGTTCTGCGCGGTGATCGCGTAGTCGCCGGTGAAGAGGTCGTTCACGGCGCCCTTGAAGTTGCTGATGATGCCCGCCGAGAGAATCGCCACCAGCGTCACCAGGGCGAGCCCGATCATCAGCGCCGAGGCGGTCGATGCGGTGCGCTGCGGGTTGCGAGCCGAGTTCTCCTGCGCCAACTCTCCAACCGCGCCGGCCAGCCGCTTGGCCGGCCAGCCGAGCCAAAGGGCCAGCGGGGGAACGATGCGGGACGACAGTGAGGCGACGCCGACGAAGATCAGCAGCGCGCCGATGCCCATCGAGGAGAGCACGGCGCCCGTCCCCTTGGCCACGAAGAGACCGATCAGCAGGGCCGCGAAGCCGAGCACCGTCGTGACGAAGGCCCACTGGGTGCGGTAGCGGGCGAACCGGCCCTCGGGGAGGGCGGCGCCCTCGCGTACGGCGGCGATCGGCTCGACCCTCGTCGCCCGCAGCGCAGGTCGCAGGCTGGCCAGGATCGTCACCCCGACGCCGACGATGATCGACACGGCGATCGTTCTGGACTTGACCAGGATGCCGCTGTTGGGCAGCGTGAACCCGACGGCGTCAAAGAGCGCGAACAGACCCTTGGCCAGGCCCAGCCCGACCAACAGCCCGATCACGGAGGCGATCAGGCCCACGGCGAGCGACTCCACCAGGATCGCGCGCAGCACCTGACGCCGCGAGGCTCCGAGCGTCCGCAGCGTGGCGAATTCGCGCGTCCGCTGGGCGATCGTGATCGAGAGCGAGTTGGCGATCACGAAGCTCCCGACGAACAGCGCGATCGCCGCGAAGACCAGCAGGAACGTCTTCAGGAAGGACAGGAACGAGTTGGTTGAGTCGGCGGCCTTCTGCGCCTCCTGCGCCCCGGTCCTGACCTGGGTGCCTGGCGGCAGCACGGTGCGGATCTCGTGGACGAGCTTCTGCGGGCTGACACCCGGCTTGGCGCTCACGCGTACGTCGTCGAGCTTCCCCACCTTGTTGAACAGTCGTTGCGCGGTGGCGAGCTGGAAGCCGGCCAGCGTGGCTCCGCCCAGAGAGCCGGCGGAGCCGAATTTGACGAGCCCGGATATCTGCATCTTCTGTTCGGGCCCCTGAGCCTGGACCCCGATGATCTGGCCCGCCTTGAGGTTCTTCTTGCTCGCTGTGTCGGTGTCGATCACCACCTGTGACGGTCCGGGCCACTGTCCGCTGACGAGCTTGAGCGAATTGAACTGGGGCTTGGAGGGATCGACGCTGAAGCCGAGGTTGGGTGCGCCGCCGAAGGTGATCGCCTTGCCGCCCTTGATCAGCTGCGGGCTGCCGTCGACGCCGCCGAGCGCGTCGTTGACATCCGGGAGCGATTTCACCCGGACGAGCACCGACGCCGGGAAGGAGGGTGCCGAGGCCGCGCCGTTGCCGCCGCCGCTGTTGGCGCCCGAATCGATCGCGTTGCGGCCGGTGACGGTCGCGTCGGTCCCGCGATAGACGGTCTGGAAGATCGAGTCGAAGGCATTCGTGATCGAGTCCGTGAGCACGTACGTGCCCGCGACGAGCGCGACCCCGAGCACGATCGCCACCGCCGTCAGCGCCGCGCGGAGCCTTCTGACGGCGAGCCCCTTGAGCGCGACCCGGAGCACCTAGAGCTTCAGATCCTTCATCGCATCGACGATCTCGTCCTCGCTCGAGCGCGGCATGTCCTTGACGATTCGCCCGTCGCTGAGGAACAGGATCCGGTCGGCGATCGCGGCCGCCCGCGGATCGTGGGTGACCATCACGACCGTCTGGCCGACGGTGTCGACCGAGCGGCGCAGCAGGTTGAGGATCTCGGAGCCCGAGTTCGAGTCGAGGTTTCCCGTCGGCTCGTCGGCGAACAGCACCGTCGGCTTGCTGATCAACGCCCGGGCGATGGCCACACGCTGCTGCTGGCCTCCGGAGAGCTCGGCCGGGCGGTGGTCCAGGCGATCCCGCAGCCCCGTGTCGTCGATCACCGACTCGAGCCAGTCCGGATCGGGCTTGCGGCCGGCGATGGCCATCGGCAGCAGCATGTTCTCGCGTGCGTCGAGCATCGGCAGCAGGTTGAAGAACTGAAAAACGAAGCCGATGTGGTCGCGGCGCAGGCGGGTGAGCGCATCGTCGCCGAGTCCGGTGATGTCCGTGCCCTCGACCGCTACCGAGCCCTCGGTCGGCTTGTCAAGCCCCGCCAGGATGTGCATCAGCGTCGATTTTCCGGAGCCCGAGGGGCCCATGACCGCGGTCAGCTTGCCGCGTTCCATGTCGACGGAGACGTCCCGCAGGGCCATCACGGCGGTGTCGCCCTCGCCGTAGCATCGGCTGATGCCCGAGGCGCGCAGCACGGCCCCGTCCTGCTGGGTTTGAGGCGCGGTTGTGCTCATGTTCGCGACGGTAGCGCGCCGGGCGGCGGCTGTCACGGCCGATGTTCTTAGGCCGACAGACGGGCGCTAGAAGAGCTGCTTCGAGGACAGCGGATACACGTCCGAGATCACATACGCGCGCACATGCGCGGGGAGAACGGTTCCGGACGGGATCGACAGCGTCGTCTGCGCGACGTTGCCCGCCGCGTCCGCGCTCGTGGTCTGGTTCGTGTAATCGAGCCCCAGCGGCTCTCCGCTCCCATCGACCAGCAGGATGCCGATGCGGTGATCGGCGCCTGGGTAGCGTGCGGCCCGTGAGAGGCGGAAACGCACCGTCACCGCCCCAGCCGCGCCGGCGGTCGGCGGGCGTAGCGCGATCGAGCGGACCGACAGCCCGTGCGGCCGGCGACCGGCGCCCCCGCCCGACGGATACGCATCGGTCATGAAGGTCCCGGCCGCTGCGAGCAGCCCCTGTTCGTTACAGATTCCCGTCAGGCGGGTTGCCGCCCCGTAGTTCGGGACCTGGGCGCAGTCGGCCTCGGCGTAGATGCTGGCACCCGGCCGGGCGCGGAGGGCATTGTCGAGCTGGAAGCGCAGATCGAGCCGCTGCAGCGGAACCTGACCGAAGCTGAAGGTGAGCAGCGCGCGCTTGACCGACAGCAGCAGCGTGTCGCGCCGGTAGCGCCCGGCCAGGGGAAAGACGAGCGTGGCCTTCGGGTCGGCGAGATAGCGGCCGCCGGGGCCCTGACGAGCCTGCGTCGCCCAGAGCAGGATGCGGCCCGTGCCGCTCCGATCGGGGGCGCCGATCCGCAGCGCGCCGACCAGCAGCACATAGCTGTCGAAGCCGATCTGGTTGACCGACGGGAGGAATGCGGGCAGCGGCATGGCGAGGCGCCGGAGCTCGAACGTGCCCACCTGCCCGACTCGCGAATGGAGCGGCAGCGGACCCAGCGAGCGCGCGGTCCGGAAGCTGAAGGAGCTGTGGAAATCTCCGAACCGCGTCCAGGTGTTCGGCTGCGTCCAGTCGGCGACGCGGACGCCGTCGGCTCCCCAGCGGCCGCCCACCGTGACGTGGTAGGTGGTCGAGGGAGCGAGGAAGCTCGTCGGGTTGACGAACACGTAGCGACCGTCCCCGGAGAGCTGAGCCGTGAAGGGGAAGCTCGGCGTCGTCTTGACGAGCGCCGCCGTCGAGGGCCGCGGGATCATCGCGGCATACGTGGTCCGGCCACCCGAGCGCACGATCAGCCGCCCGGTGATCTCCCCGGAGGTGGGCAGCGGGCCCTCGACGCCGCCGCGCTGGGTGGTGCCGCCCGCCGTTACCGGCACCACGTGGGTCAGACGCGCCGGATAGGGGGCGCCAGGATCGCGCGAGCAGCGCGGATCCGCGCGATGCAGGCAGTAGTCATAGGGGACGTAGGTGAGGTAGCCGTCTTCGCTGCCGATGTAGACGCCGGTGCGGCCGAGGGCCGGCGAGCTGTTGAGCTCGTGGCGGTCGTGCAGGATCGGATCGTTTCTGACCGTGTCGTATGACCAGCGCCGCCGGCCCGTGTTGGCATCGAGCGCGTACAGCGAGCCGTCGGACGAGCCGACATAGAGGATGTCGTGGCCCGCCGCACCCGGCGCCGGGCCGAGCACGGGCGATGAGCGGATCGGCTCGCCCGTGTCGTATGACCAACGCAGCCTGCCCTGGGGCGTGAGCGCGTACACCGACCCGTCCGTGGACGCGACATAGATCGTGTCGGTCGCGCCGCGGGCATCGTGGCCCAGGGCCGGCGAGCTATAGATGTGATCGTTGGTCCCGAAGGTCCATTTCGGCTTGCCGGTCGTCGGGTCGAGTGCGTAGAGCTTGGAGTCGAACGATCCGATGTACAGCGTCCCGTCGCTGCCGATGGCCGGCGAGGACACGACGAACCCGACCGTGCCGGTGTTCCACAGCTGGCTGCCGGTGCTCGAGAGCCCGTAGACCGAGCGGTCGACCGACCCCCAGAAGGTGTGGCCGCCGGCGCCGAACGCGGGCATCGTCCAAACCGAGTTGCCGGCGCGGAAGGTCCAGCGCAGCCGACCGCTCGGCGTGAACGAGTAGATGACTCCGCCCGTGTTGCCCGTGTAGAGGTTTCCGTCGGGGCCATAGGCCACGTCGTCCTCCCACCAGTCGACGAGCTGACCTGTCGCGGGGGGGAGGCGGGCGTGATATTTCCACAGCACCCGCCGCGCGCCGGACAGGCGGCGCGGATTCGTGCTGAGGTGGTAGAGGTTCTCATCGGCCGAGCCGATCGTGACCGAGCGCTGCGAGGGGTCGAGCGCGCCCGCGGCATCGATGATGTTGCCGGTCGGGAACCTCCAGCGCAGCGTTCCGTTGGGGTTCAGCGCATAGAAGCTGTGGTCGGCCGAGCCGAAGTAGATCGCCCCGTCGCCGCCGACGATCGGCGTCACGAACAGCCCCCGGCCGGTGCGGAACGACCAGGGCCGGCCACGGCGGTACACGCCGGCGATCGTCGAGCGCGCGGTGTTGTGCTCGTCGTGGCGCATGGACGGCCAGGGGGCCGGGGCTTGGGCGGCCTGGGCGGTGGCGGCCTCGGCGAGCGCGGCCGGCGGCCGAGAGCGCGGCGGTCGAGAGCGCGGCGGTCGAGAGCGCGGCGGTCGAGAGCGCGATGACGCGGGCGACCAGCGCGAGGGCGCGTGATCGCGACCTCGCAAGA
This sequence comes from uncultured Solirubrobacteraceae bacterium, assembly GCA_963725515.1. Classification (GTDB taxonomy): domain Bacteria; phylum Actinomycetota; class Thermoleophilia; order Solirubrobacterales; family Solirubrobacteraceae; genus Palsa-465. The sequence goes on from CAVRZB010000013.1 coordinate 157,965, forward strand.
GGGTGGGGTGCGCCGGGCCGGTCCATCTTCAGTCCGGAGCCTAACCGCACGTGTGGGGGCCGCGGGGAGGTTCGGGGCGGGCCCGATCCGGAAGGCTGGGCGAGAAAGCGGAATATATGGACGGTTTCTCGCCCAGGCTCCGACGCGCGCACGTCCGGGCCGCCGCATGCGCCCGAACCCGGCCTCCTAACCCCCCACCAACTCCACGCTCAAATCCCACAGGCGCCGGCGGGCCGCGGGGTCGTGGGCCTGCTCGTCGGGGCGGGCCTCGACGAGGCGGTCGTAGAAGCGCCCGGTGACGCCCTCGAGCTCGGGCCCGACGGCCAGGCGGTGGGTGGCCTCGACGCCCGCCTCGAGGGTATCGATCGAGTGGCCGACGTTCTCGAGCACGATCTTGGTCGGCATGTAGGTCGACGGGTGGAGGCTGTTGACGGTGATGTCGTCGCCGGCCAGGCGCTGGGCGAGCTCGAATCCCGTGGTGATCTGTGCCAGCTTGCTCTGGCCGTAGGCGCGGGGTCCGCTGTAGTTGCGCTCGATCATCACGTCGTCGAAGTCGATCGGCGCCTGGCCGATCGAGGCGACGTTCACGATCCGGGCCGGGGCCGAGTGGCGCAGGAGGGGGGTGAGCCGCAGGGTGAGCAGGAACGGCGCCAGGTAGTTGACGGCCAGGCGCAGCTCGTATCCGTCCTCGCTCTCCTGGCGGGTGGGGAGCTCGGGGAGGCCGGAGCCGATGCCCGCATTGTTGACCAGCACGTGGAGCTGATCGGTGTCGCGCTCGATCTCGTCGGCCAGCGCGCCTACCTGCGCGAGGGAGGCGAAGTCGGCCAGGTGCGTCGAGAGGCGCTCGTTGCCGGTCCTGGCGCGAATCTCGTCCGCCGTGGCGGCGAGGCGCTCCGGGTTGCGTCCGTGCAACATGACGGTCGCGCCCTCGCCGGCCAGGCGCTCGGCGAGTCCGCGCCCCAGCCCGTCCGTCGCGCCGGTGATCAGAACGCGGGTTTCCTCGATCGGTCGCATCCGGTGACGGACTCTAGACAGGGCATCACGTCAGGGATCTGACCGACGGCCCGGAATCGGGCGGCCAGAAAAGGGTGCGTCGGGTAAAGCAGCGCGGCCTCGCGCCCGATAGACGGCCGTGTTCGCAAAAACGGGTAGGCCGTGTCGGCAGAGGTAAAGACGTGTTCGTGAGGACCGCCGCGATCTCCGGGGGGCTGGTCGGAGTGCTCGTTGCCGGTGCGACGGGACGGACCGCCCACCTCGGCACAACCGCCACGGCTCACGGCTGCGGACTGCACGGGGCGTCGCGCTGCCTCGACAACGCCCTCCTCCAGACCGTGATGCCATTCGCCCGCGATGGGCTGCTCGGCGTTCTCGTCGGTGCCGGGGTGGCGGCGCTGCTGCTCGTGACGCTCGGCCGGCTCGCCCGTACGGCAGCGCTCGAGCCGCACCTGGTCCGCGACCGCATCGGCCCACGTGTGCGCTCGGAGGTGTGGACGCGCGACGAGGGCAGCTGTGTCGACTGCGGCTCCGCGGAGCGGCTCGGCTATGAGCACGTGGTGCCGGTGCGGCTGGGCGGCTCGCGCGCCGCCGCCAACGTCGAGTTGCGCTGCCAGCCCTGCAGCGCCCGCCGGCTCGGCCAGGGCTAGCTCGGCCGGCTCCTAGCGAACCGCTTCCGCGAGCACCCGCGTGTACGGCCCGTTCACGTACTCGTTCAGCATGCGCGTGGCGCTGAAGCGCGGCCCGAGCGTCTTCAGCGAGGCTCGCATGCGCGCGATCCAGCGGTCGGGCAGATCGCGCCCGTCGCGCTCGTAGAAGGCCGGGAAGATCTCGTCGCTCAGCACACGGTGAAGCTCCTCGGCGTCGGCCGTGTCCTGGGCCTGGGGATCGTGGTTGACGTCGCCGGAGAGCGCCCAGCCGTTCTCGCCGTCGTAGGCCTCGGCCCACCAGCCGTCGAGCACGCTGAACTGCAGGCCGCCGTTGATCGCCGACTTCATCCCGCTCGTGCCACTGGCCTCGAGCGGGGGCCGCGGGAGATTCAGCCACACGTCACAACCGCGCACGAGCCAGGAGGCCGACGCCAGGTCGTAGTCGTCGAGGAACACGACGCGCTCGCCGATGATGCGGGCGTGTTTGAGCCCGAAGAGGCTCTGCAGCACGCGCTTGGCCTCTTCGTCGCGGGGGTGGGCCTTGCCGGCGAGCACGACCTGGACCGGGCGATCGCCGCCGAGCAGCGCCAGCGTCCAGTCGGGGTCACGCGTCAGAAGATCGAGGCGCTTGTAGGTGGCCACGCGCCGGGCGAAGCCGATCGTCAGCGCCTCGGGGTCGAGCGCGCGCGCCGCGGCGCCGACGTAATCCTTCAGGTCGCCGCGCGCGAGGCGGTCGGTGACGCTGCGGCGGCGCAGGTAGTCGATCAGCTCGGCGCGCTGGCGCCGGCGCACCGCCCATAGCTCCTCGTCGGTGACGTCGCGGAGGCGCGCCCAGGTCTCTGAATCGGCCACCTCCGCGCACCAGTCCTCGCCGAGCGCGCGCTCGAGCATCGTGCGCATGGCGGGACCGACCCAACTCGGCACGTGAACGCCGTTGGTGACGTGGCCGATCGGCACGTCATGGAGTTCGCGCTCCGGCCACAGCCCGTGCCACATCGTGCGGGCCACCTCGCCGTGGCGGCGACTCACGCCGTTGGCCGCGGCGCTCATGCGCAGCGCGGCCTGTGTGACCCCGAAGGGCTCCTGCAGGTCAGCGGGGTTCGTGCGCCCGAGGGTCAGCAGATCCTCGGGTTCGATCCCGAGCTCCGCGGCCAGACCGGCCAGCGCCTCTCGCACCTGCTCGGCCGGATAGGCGTCGTTGCCGGCCGGCACCGGTGTGTGCGTGGTGAAGACCGTGCGCCCGCGGACGGCCACGAGCGCGTCGCCGAACCTCACCCCGGAGTCGGCCTGAGGCCGGGCGAGCTCCAGCGGGGCCAGGGCCGCGTGGCCTTCGTTGAGATGGATCAGCCCCGGCTCGATCCCCACCGCGCGGAGTGCCCGGATGCCGCCGGCGCCGAGCAGCGTGTACTGGGCGAGCCGCAGGTCGGGGTCCGAGACGTACAGCCGCGAGGTGATCCAGGACTCCTGGTCATCGTTCTCGGGGCACTCGGTGTCGAGCAGCAGCAGCGGGACGCGACCTACGTTGACGCGCCAGATGCGCGCAGTGACCTCGTGCTCGCCGACCGGCACGCTGACCGTGAGCGGATCGTTGTCCGCGTCGGTGACCAGGGCCGCAGGAAGCCGCTCGGGATCGGTGTCGATCCAGTACTCGTGCTGCCATCCGGACGCGTCGATGCGCTGGCGAAAGTAGCCCTGGCGGTACATGAGGCCGACGGCCACGAGGGGGAGCGCATGATCGGAGGCCTCCTTGACAAAGTCCCCCGCGAGCGCGCCCAGGCCACCGGAGTAGATCGGCAGCGAGGCGTGCACGCCGTACTCGGCGCACAGGAAGGCGGCCGGATGGGCGGAATCGAGCGGGCCGGAGACGAACGGCCGCTCGAGGTCGGCATTGACCGCGGCGAGCAGATCCGCCGCGCCCTGCACGACCCTCGCGTCGGCGGCGGCACGGCGCAGGGCACGACTCGAGACCTCCTGGAGCAGGCGCACCGGGTTCTCGTGGCAGACGTCGAAGCGGCCCGGGTCGATCGAACGGAAGAGCTCCGGGCCTCCGGGCAGCCAGGACCAGCGGTAGTTGTAGGCAAGTTCGGCCAGCGGGGCGAGCTCGTCGGGCAGGCGCTCGGCGAGGTCGGCGGCGGCCTGCGCGATGTCCTTCGATCCGTCGTTGACGTGGGCGGCTTCCGTGGCCATGCCGGCGATTATCGACTAATTCGCCGTTTTCGAACCATTACGCTTGCGCGCCCAGCCATGGCCTCGTCCTCCTCACCTCCCGGCCCGCAGCCCCGATTCGGCGTGCTCGCCTTCGGTGACTCGATCACCAACGGCGGTGGCGAGCTCCAGTGGGGCGTGGCCCTCCAGTCCTGGGCGCTCTGGGTCGCGCGCGGGCTGGGGCTGCCCTACACGGGTTACGCGGTCGACGGCGCGACCGTGCAGGACGTCCTGGGCCAGCAGCTCCCGGCGTTCGAGCAGCGCACCGCCGATCCGGGGGCGCGCTACGACGTGGGCTGCCTGTACATCGGCGTCAATGATGTGCGCGCGCTGGACTGGGATGCCGACGGCTTCGAGCCGGTCTACGCCGCGGCGCTCGACTTCCTCTCCGCGCGCGCCGACCGGGTCCTCACAGTCACGACGCCGCGGTCGCTCGGGGTGCCGCGTGTGGCCGCCGAGCGGCTCGTGGCGCTCAACGCGGTGATCAGGCGTCAATCCGCGGCCCGCAACACCCTGGTCCTCGATCTGGGCGATCTGGCGGCCCGCAACCTGCTGATGGCCGACCGGGTCCACCCGACCGCCTTCGGCCAGGTGGCGATCGCCGAGCGCGCGCTGGACCTGCTGGCCGCGGATGGGCTCCAGGTCAGGGTCAGGCCCGTGCAGCTGATCGTCTACGAGACCACCTGGCGTGGCCGGCTGCGCGCGGACGCGACCTATGCGTGCCGGAGCGCGAAGGAGTACCTGCGCGCCGGCGCCCTGCGCGCCCGCTTCTAGACCGGCTCGGCCCGTCCCGTGGCCTCGGTCAGCTCGCGCAGGCGCCGGGCGAGGCCCGGCTTGAGCGCGCCCGCGTCCATCTGCCAGCGCCAGCTGCCGCCGGTCTCGCCGGGTGCGTTCATGCGCGCCTCGCTGCCCAGCCCGAGCACATCCTGGGCCTGCATCATGGCCACGCGCGCGGGCGAGCGCAGCGCGAGCTCGATCAACCCCCACCACACCTGCCCGGCCGCGATGCCGCGGGCGGCGAGCGCGGCGTCGACAAGCTCCCGCCGCTCGGGCGCCAGGGACTCATACCACCCGCGCACCGTGTCGGTGTCGTGCGTTCCGGTGTACACGAGGCGCTGCTCGACGTGGTTGCCGGGGTCGTGTGGATTGCCAGCGTCCTCGGCGTCGAAGCCGAACTGGAGCACGAGCATGCCGGGCAGCCCGAGCGTGTCGCGCAGCCGCTCGACCGCCGGGGTTATGACCCCGAGGTCCTCGGCGATGAACGGCAGCCCGAGCTCGCGCTCGACGGCGCGGAAGAGCGCGATCCCGGGGCCGCGCTGCCAGTGCCCGCCGAGCGCCGTGCGCGCCGGTTGGGGCACCGACCAGTAGGAGACGAAACCGCGGAAGTGGTCGATGCGCGCCACGTCGAAGAGCTCGAGCGTGCGGCGCAGCCGCTCGATCCACCAGCGGTATCCCCGCCGGCGCAGGGCCGGCCAGTCGTAGAGCGGATTTCCCCACAGCTGGCCGGTCTCCGAATAGACGTCGGGCGGCGTCCCCGCAACGGCATCGTGCTGGAAGAGCTCCGGGTGAGCCACGTGGTCGGCACTCCCGGGGGCGACGTAGATCGCCACGTCCCCGAGGATCCTCACGCCGCGCTCGGCGGCGTAGGCGCGCAGCGCGGACCACTCCCGCTCGAAGCGGACCTGGTCGGCGGCCGCTCCGCGCGCCGCGAATCGCTCCCAGTCGCCGATCCAGAACGACTGGCGTTCCCGGAAGTCGCCGAGCTCCGCCGCGGACACCGGCGCACGGGGCTCGCCGAGCAACCCGGGCCAGGCCGCGAACGCCGAACGCGCCTTGTACGGGGAGCGGTGGCGGTCGGGCCATCCGAGCGGCAGGACCTGCCACCAGGACTGCCCGGCCGAGGCCAGCCAGTCGACGAACCTGTACGCCGGCGGGCCGAGCCGTCCGCCCGGCAGCGAGGTGATGTGCAGCTGAATACCGCTCGAGCGGGGCAGAAAGATCACGGGTGGGGTTTAGCGAAAGGCTCGACGTGGTTACGCTCGGATGGGATGCCCTCGAAGACACCGACCCAACCTCACGGCCGGATCGTGATCCAGTATCCGGCCCCCGTGGTCGACGATGGCCGCTACCCGGCCAAGCGTGTCGTCGGCGACGTCGTCGGCGTCTCGGCAGACATCTTCCGCGACGGGCACGACACGCTGCGCGCCGTCGTGCGCTACCGCGGCCCCGGCGACCGGCGCTGGCGCGAATCCGAGCTCAGGCCGATCGACGCCGACATCGACGGCGTCCGCTGGGCCGGGGAGTTCGAGGTCGACCGGCCGGGCCGCTGGAAGTTCACGATAGAGGCCTGGACCGACCGCTTCGGGACCTGGCGACGCGAGCTCGAGCGCAAGATCGAGGGTGGCCAGCTCGATCTGGCCGGTGAGCTCTCCGAGGGTGCGCTGCTCCTGAACGAGGCGGTCGCGCGCGCCAAGTCGCGCCCCGACCGCGCCCTGATCGAGCACGCCGTGCAGACGCTCGACGATCCGTCGATCCCGGAGTCGGCCAAGCACGATCTGATGCTCGGGCCCGAGTTGCTCGGGGCGATCGAGCGCGAGCCCGAGCGGCACGGCGCGGGCACCCTGGAGACCGCGCTGGAGCTCGAGGTTGACCGCGAGCGCGCCAGGTTCGGAGCCTGGTACGAGCTCTTCCCGCGTTCCTGGGGCGGCCTCAAGGGGGTTCGCAAGGTGATGCCCGAGCTGGCCGAGCTCGGCTTCGACGTGGTCTACCTGCCGCCGATCCACCCGATCGGATTGACCAACCGCAAGGGCCGGGACAACGACCTCACCGCGGCCGCCGACGATCCCGGCTCGCCGTGGGCGATCGGCGACGAGCACGGCGGACACGATGCGGTGCACCCCGAGCTCGGCACGCTCGAGGACGTGCGCAAGCTCACGCGCGCGGCCGCCAAGCACGGGATGGACGTCGCGCTCGACTTCGCGATTCAGTGCTCGGCGGACCATCCCTGGCTGCTTGAGCATCCCGAGTGGTTCCACCGGCGCCCCGACGGCACGCTCAAGTACGCGGAGAACCCGCCCAAGCGCTACCAGGACATCTACAACGTCAACTGGGAATCGCCGGACTGGCGCGGGCTCTGGGATGCGCTGCTGGCCGTCGTGCTGAAGTGGGTGGACGCCGGCGTGAAGGTCTTCCGGGTCGACAACCCGCACACCAAGCCGTTCGAGTTCTGGGCCTGGCTGATCGCCGAGGTGCACGCGCGTGACCGGGATGTCGTGTTCCTCGCCGAGGCGTTCACGCGCCGGGCGGTGATGCGCCACCTGGCCAAGATCGGCTTCAGTCAGTCTTATACATACTTCACCTGGAAGAACTCGCGCTGGGAGCTGAGCGAGTACGTTGCCGAGCTGGCCTACTCCGGGGAGCAGGAGTACTTCCGTCCCAACTTCTTCGCCAACACGCCCGACATCCTGCACGCCTATCTTCAGCACGGCGGGCCGCCGGCCTTCGAGGCCCGGGTCGTGCTCGCCGCGACCCTGAGTCCGAGCTACGGGATCTACTCCGGCTACGAGAGCTTCGAGAACGAGGCCGTCCGCGAGGGGTCGGAGGAGTACCTGCATTCGGAGAAGTACGAGCTGCGCAAGCGCGCGCTCGACGGACCGCTGCTGCCGCTGATCAAGCGGTTGAACCACGCGCGGCGCGAGAACGCCGCGCTGCACGAGCTGTCCAACGTCACGTTCATGGATACGGCAAACGACGCCCTGATCGCCTTCGCAAAGCACTCGCGGGGGAATACCGTTCTCACGGTGGTGAACACCGATCCGCACCAGACGCAGGAGGGTCTGGCCATCGTGCCGGCCCAGCTCGGCCTGCCCCCGACTTTCACGGTCGACGACGTACTCTCCGACGAGCGCTTCCAGTGGCGGATCGGACCCAACTACGTGCGCCTCGAGCCGGGCGTGCGCCAGGCGCACGTGCTGAGGGTGGAGCCATGACCGGGCCTCCGACGCTGACCCACTTCCTGACGCCCGCCCGCCGCGTGTACGAGCCCGCGCCCGCGCCCGAGGCCGAGGCTCAGACCCAGATCCGGCAATGGTTCGAGGCCGAGCCGCTGTGGTTCAAGCGGGCGGTCTTCTACGAGATCCACATTCGCGGCTTCTACGACGCCAACGGCGACGGCTCGGGTGACTTCCGTGGGCTGACCGAGAAGCTCGACTACCTGCAGTGGCTGGGCGTTGACTGCATCTGGCTGCTGCCCTTCTACAAGTCACCGCTGCGGGACGGGGGCTATGACATCTCGGACTTCTACGAGGTCCACCCCGACTACGGCACGGTCGAGGACGTGCGCGAGTTCATCGAGGCCGCGCACGCCCGCCACATCCGCGTGATCGCCGATCTGGTCATGAACCACACCTCGAGCGACCACCCCTGGTACCAGGAGTCGCGCTCGAGCCCGGACTCACCCAAGCGCAACTGGTACGTGTGGTCGGACACGGGCGAGCGCTACCCCGAGGCACGGATCATCTTCACGGATACCGAGACCTCGAACTGGACGCTCGATCCGGTGGCTGGACAGTACTACTGGCACCGCTTCTTCTCCCATCAGCCGGACCTCAATTTCGACAACCCAGAGGTCCAGGAGGCGATGCTCGACGTGCTGCGCTTCTGGCTCGACCTCGGGCTCGACGGGCTACGCCTCGACGCGGTGCCGTATCTGTTCGAGCGCGAGGGCACCAACTGCGAGAACCTGGCCGAGACGCACGCCTACCTGAAGCGGGTGCGCAAGGAGATCGACGAGAAGTACCCTGACCGCGTGCTGCTCGCGGAGGCCAACCAATGGCCTTCGGATGTGGTCGAGTACTTCGGCGAGGGCGATGAATGCCAGATGGCGTTCCACTTCCCGGTCATGCCGCGCATGTTCATGGCCGTCCGGCGCGAGCAGGCCGCACCGATCTACGAGGTGCTGGCCAACACCCCGGCGATCCCGGAGAGCTGCCAATGGGGTCTCTTCCTGCGTAACCACGACGAGCTCACGCTCGAGATGGTCAGCGACGAGGAGCGCGACTACATGTACGCCGAGTACGCCAAGGACCCCCGTATGAAGCTGAACCTGGGTATCCGGCGCCGCCTTGCCCCGCTGCTCGACAACGGCCGCGACGAGATCCAGCTGATGACCGCGATCCTGTTCTCGCTGCCGGGCTCACCGGTTCTCTACTACGGTGACGAGATCGCGATGGGGGACAACGTCTTTCTCGGCGACCGCGACGGTGTGCGCACGCCGATGCAGTGGACCGGCGACCGCAATGGCGGCTTCTCGCGGGCCGATTTTGCCCAGCTGTACGCGCCGCCGCTGATGGATCCGGTGTTCGGGTTTCAGGCCGTCAACGTTGAGGCGCAGCTCCGCACACCGACGTCGCTGCTCCGCTGGATGCATCGCTTCATCGCGCTGCGCAAGGAGCATCCGGTCTTCGGCTTCGGGACCTACGAGCCGATCGAGACCTCCAATCCGAGGATCTTCGCCGTCATTCGCCGCTTCGAGGATGACCTCGTGCTCTGCGTGCACAACCTCGGCCGCTCGGCCCAGGCCGTGGAGCTCGACCTGAGCGCCCACGAGGGGCGCTATCCGGTCGAATTGTTCGGCCGCTCGCGCTTTCCGCGCATCGGCAGCCTGTCGTATCTGCTCACGCTCGCACCGCGCGGGTTCTACTGGTTCCAGTTGGTCGAAGAGGGGGAGGATGCGATCGGATGAGCGGTCCCGTCCAGAGCCCTGCCACGGATTTCCGTCACACCCTCGACGTCGAGGCGCTGCGCCGCTGGGTCGAGCAGCAGCGCTGGTACGCGTCGAAGTCACGTCACGTGACGGGGATCGAGATCGACGAGGGGATCGTCGTCTCGGAGGATCCGCCGCTGTTCCTGGCGCTCGTCCAGACGCGCTTTGCCACCGGCAGCCACGAGCTGTACCAGCTGCCGCTGACCTTCCGGGCGAGTGGCGAGACCGACGGTAAGGAACCGATCGCCACGACCGCGGACTGGAACGCGTTCGACGCGCTGGCCGAGCCCGAGCTGGCTCGAGAGCTGCTCGCGCGGATCGCCGCCGAGGACCAGATCGAGACCGAGGAGGGCGTCCTGCGCTTTGCTCGCGCCGAGGGTGCCGAGGGCGCCGGCGCCCTGCCGACCGACGGGCCGGTCCGCCTCGTCGGGGTCGAGCAGTCCAACTCGTCGATCGTGTTAGCCGACCAGGTCGTGCTGAAGGTCTTCCGCAAGCTCGAGCCTGGCATCAACCCGGAGCTCGAAATGCTCCAGTTCCTCACCCGGCACGAGTTCCCCAACATCCCACCTCTGCTCGGCTTCTACGACTACGAGGGGCGCTCGTTCGCGGCGACCCTCGGCGTGGCCCAGCGCTTCCTGGCCGACGCGACCGGCGGCTGGGAGCTCGCGCTCGAGCAGGTCAGCGCCGAGCCCGAGCGGTTCCTGTCGGCGCTCGGGAGTCTGGGCACGGTCACGGCCGAGCTGCACATCGCGCTGGCCTCCGATTCGAGCGACGCCGCCTTCGCGCCCGAGGAGCCGAGCACCGAGGCGCTCTCGCTGCTCACCGCGACGATCGACGAGGACATCGAGCGGATCTTCATGCGGCTGCCCGACGATGAACGGCTGGGCGCGATCGTCGGCCGTGGTCAGGATGTGCGCGAGCGGGTGGCCCTGCGCACCCAGCTCAGCGCGGGCGGCAGGGTGATCCGTACGCATGGCGACTATCACCTCGGACAGACCCTGCACACCCCGGAGGGCTGGGTGATCATCGACTTCGAGGGCGAGCCGGGCCGGCCCCTGTTCGAGCGCCGCCAGAAGCGCTCGCCGCTGCGCGACGTGGCCTCGATGCTGCGCTCGTTCGCCTACGTGACCTCGGCCGAGGAGGTCAAGCGCGGACACCGGGCGGCGGGAGACTTCGAGCAGCGAGCCCGCGCGACGTTCCTCGAGCACTACTTCGAGCGCATCGATCCGGCCCTGCTGCCGCCGGGCGAGGCGGCTGTCTCGAACCTGCTCTCGATCTTCGAGCTCGAGAAGGCGATCTACGAGCTCCAGTACGAGCTCGACAACCGGCCCGATTGGGCGCCCATCCCGGTGGCCGGCATCGCCCGCCTGCTGGAGGCCGGATGACGGTCGCCACGCAGGAGCTCGACTCGATCGTCCGGCGTGAACATCCCGACCCCCACACCGTGCTCGGGGCGCACGCGGCGCCGGGTGGTGTGCTCGTCCGCGCCTACAGGCCCGCCGCCCGCGCGGTGAGCGCCCAACTCGACGGGGGGCGGACGGTCGAACTCGAGCAGATCCATCCCGGCGGCATCTTCGAGGGCGTGATCGAAGCGGCGGAGCCGCCGATTCACTACCGGCTCGAGGTCGATTACGACACGGCCGGGCGGGTCACGATCGAGGATCCCTACGCCTACCCGCCGACGCTCGGCGAGCTCGACCTGCACCTGATGGGCGAGGGTCGCCACAAGGAGATCTATGAGAAGCTCGGCGCGCACGTGATCGAGCATCAGGGCGTGCGCGGCACGGCGTTCGCGGTCTGGGCGCCGGCGGCGCGCGCGGTCAGCGTGGTCGGCGACTTCAACTCGTGGGACGGCCGTCTGCATGCCATGCGCTCGCTCGGCCTGAACGGGATCTGGGAGCTGTTCCTGCCCGAGGTCGAGGCCGGCGCTCGCTACAAGTACGAGATCCTCACGGCCGCTGGTGAGCTAATCCTGAAGGCCGACCCCTACGCCCAGGAGACCGAGCACCCGCCGCAGACCGCCTCGGTGGTCGCCGAGGCCCGGCACAAATGGAGCAAGGCCGACGCCAAATGGCTGGCCGACCGCAGCGCCCAGGCCCCGCTCGGCCGGCCGGTCTCGATCTACGAGGTCCACCTCGGCTCGTGGCGGCTCAACACTCTGGATGGCAATCGTCCTCTGACCTACCTCGAGTTGGCCGACGAGCTGGCCGCGTACGTGAACGACCTGGGCTTCACGCACGTCGAGCTGCTGCCGGTGATGGCGCACCCGTTCAGCGGCTCGTGGGGCTACCAGGTCACGAGCTACTTCGCTCCCACGCCCCGCCACGGGTCGCCGGATGACCTACGCACGTTCATCGACCGCATGCATGAGCACGGGATCGGCGTGATCCTCGACTGGGTCCCGGCCCATTTCCCGCGCGACGAGTTCGCGCTCGCCCGCTTTGACGGCACCGCGCTCTACGAGCACGACGACCCGCGCCGCGGCGCGCATCCCGACTGGGGCACGCTGGTGTTCAACTACGGCCGCCACGAGGTGCGCAACTTCCTGATCGCCAATGCCCTCTTCTGGCTGCGCGAGTACCACGTCGACGGGATCCGGGTCGACGCCGTCGCCTCGATGCTCTACCTCGACTACTCGCGCCGCGCCGGAGAGTGGGTGCCGAACGAGTTCGGTGGGCGCGAGGACCTTGACGCGGTGGCGTTCCTCAAGGAGCTCAACGAGGTCATCCACGCCGACGAGCCCGGAGTGATCTCGGCCGCAGAGGAATCCACCGCGTGGCCGGGCGTATCCCGGCCCACGTACCTAGGCGGCCTCGGCTTCGGGTTCAAATGGAACATGGGCTGGATGCACGACACGCTCAGATACTTCCAAGAGGATCCGATCTACCGGCGCTTTCATCACCACGAGCTGACCTTCAGCCTGATGTACGCCTTCAGCGAGAACTTCATCCTGCCGCTCTCCCACGACGAGGTGGTCCACGGCAAGGGCTCGCTGATCGGCAAGATGGCCGGGGACCACTGGCAGAAGCTGGCCAACCTGCGCGCGCTGTTCGCCTACATGTGGGCGCATCCGGGCAAGAAGCTCCTGTTCATGGGCGGCGAGCTGGCCCAGGAGTCCGAGTGGAGCCACGAGCGATCGCTGGATTGGCACCTGCTCGAGCGGCCCGAGCACGCCGGCATCCAGGCGCTGGTTCGCGACCTCAACCGGACCTACCGGGACGAGCCGGCGCTGTGGGAGCTCGATTCCGATCCCACCGGCTTCTGGTGGCTCGAACCCAACGACGCCGACAACAACGTCGTCGCCTTCGCCCGCGCGTCCCGCGACGCCGAGCGGGTGCTCGTCTTCGTCGCCAACCTCTCACCGGTCCCGCGCGAGCGCTACCGGCTGGGGCTGCCGCGGGCCGGCCGCTGGCGCGAGGCGCTCAACACCGATTCCGGCTACTACGGCGGCACCGACACGGGCAACCTGGGCGGGGTCGAAGCCGAGCCCGTGCCCTGGCATGGTCAGCCCGTGTCCGCCGAAGTGACGCTGCCGCCGCTGGCGGCGATCTGGCTCACGCCCGATGACGACTGAGCTGCGCGCCGCGCGCGCACCCGCTGAGGCCAAGGTCTATCCCTGGCAGTCCCCGCTCGGCGCCCGACCCCGTGCCGACGGCACGGTCGAGTTCCGGGTCTGGGCCCCGCGGGCGACCTCGATCGCACTGCGGCTCCCGCGCGGCGAGGTGGAACTCAAACCGGCCGGCTTCGGCATCTACGAGACGGTGACCGAGGCGCCGCCCGGCGAGGACTACCGGTTCGTGGTCGACGGCGTCGCGCTCCCCGACCCCTGCAGCCGGTGGCAGCCTGACGGTCTGCGCGGACCCTCGCGGGTGCTCGACCCGGCCGCACTCGCCTCCGGCCAGGCGCCGCTCCGGCCGCCGTCGATGGCTGAGCTCGTGCTCTACGAACTGCACGTCGGCACGTTCACGCAGGAGGGCACATTCGAGGCGGCGATCCCCCACCTGCGCGAGCTCGCCGAGCTCGGCGTGAACGCGATCGAGATCATGCCCGTGGCCGAGTTCCCCGGGGCTCGCGGCTGGGGCTACGACGGCGTCTACATCTCGGCTGCGCACTCGTCATACGGGGGGCCGCTCGGGCTGGCCCGGCTGGTGGCGGCCGCGCACGAGGCGGGCATCGCCGTCGTGCTCGACGTCGTCTACAACCATCTCGGCGCCTCGGGCGTGACGGCGATGGAGGCCTTCGGCCCCTACTTCACCGAGAAGTACGAGACCCCGTGGGGCCGGGCCATCAACTACGACGACGAGCACTGCGATCCCGTGCGCGAGTGGGTGCTGCAGAGCGCTGAGGGCTGGGTGCGTGATTTCGGCCTCGACGGGCTGCGCCTCGACGCGATCCACGCGATCTACGACTCGAGTCCCGAACACGTCGTCGCGGCGATCGCCCGCCGGGTTCACCAGGCGGCGCCCGGAGCGCTGGTGATCGCCGAGAGCGGCCGCAACGACCCCACGGTGATCCGCGGGCGCGAGCGCGGCGGTTACGCCTGCGACGGTGCCTGGGCGGATGATTTTCATCACGCTCTGCGCGTGCTCCTGACCGGGTACCGAGAGGGCTACTACGAGGAGTTCGGGCGCGTCGCCCAGCTCGCCAAGGCGTTCCACCGGCCGCACGTTCACGACGGCGACTACTCGAGCTTTCGCCGGCGCTGCTTCGGCGCTCCGGCGGACGACGTGCCACCCGAGCGCTTCGTGGTCTTCGGCCAGAACCACGACCAGGTGGGCAACCGCGCCTACGGTGACCGGCTGCCGGATCGGGCGCGCCCGCTGGCCGCCTTCTGCACACTGCTCTCGCCGTTCGTGCCGTTGCTCTTCATGGGCGAGGAGTACGGGGAGGCGGCGCCGTTTCAGTTCTTCTCCGACCACATCGACGAGCAGATCGCCACGGCCACGCGCGAAGGCCGGCGCCGCGAGTTCGTGGCCTTCGCCCAGTTCGGCGAGGAGATCCCCGATCCCCAGTCTCCGGCCACCTTCCAGGCCTCGAAGCTCACGCGCGCGGGCGACCCCGACCTGCGCCGGCTGTACTCGGACCTGCTGCGCGCGCGGCGCGAGCTCCCGGGCGGCGATGCGGATGAGATCTCCTTCGACGAGGAGGCGCGCTGGCTCCGGGTCCGGCGCGGCGATACGGAGCTCGCGTGCAACTTTGCGGACTCGGTCCGGTCGGTGCCCTGTCGTGGCGGGCGGATCGTGCTCCGGACCGACGCCTCGACGGCGATCGAGGCCGGAGCGGTCAGGCTGGCACCGCTGTCCGGAGCGCTCGTCCGATGACCGAGGTGTGGCCGGGTCGTCCGTACCCGCTCGGAGCGACGTGGGACGGAAGCGGCACCAACTTCTCGCTCTTCTCGGAGCACGCCATGCGCGTCGAGATCTGCCTGTTCGACGCCGAGGGCCACGAGACGTGCGTGCCGATGACCGAGCGCACGGCGCTCAACTGGCATTGCTACCTCCCCGGCGTGGGCCCCGGCCAGCGCTATGGCTTCCGCGTACACGGTCCCTACGCGCCCACCGCGGGCCACCGCTTCAACCCCGCCAAGTTGCTGATCGACCCGTACGCGAAGGCGATCGACGGCGCGGTCAAGTGGGATAGCGACGCCAGCGTGCTTCCCTATGTCCCCACGGGCGAGGACGACGCCGACCTCGAGCCCGACGACGACGACGACGCGGTGGCCATCCCGTGGTCGGTGGTCGTCGATGGGAGCTTCGACTGGGAGGGCGACCGGCCGCCGGCGATCCCGTTCGCCGACACGGTCATCTACGAGACGCACGTCAAGGGCTTCACGATGCGCCATCCCGGGGTGCGCGAGGACCTGCGCGGCACCTACGCCGGGCTGGCCTCCGAACCGGCAATCGAGTACCTGCGCGAGCTCGGCGTGACCGCCGTCGAGCTGCTGCCCGTACATCACATCGCCGACGAGTCGTTCCTGTTCGAGCGCAGGCTCAAGAACTACTGGGGCTACAGCACGATCGGCTACTTGGCGCCCCACTCCGAGTACGCCGCCACCGGCAGCCACGGCGAGCAGGTGCGCGAGTTCAAGGGCATGGTCAAGGCGCTTCACCGTGCCGGGATCGAGGTCATCCTCGACGTGGTCTACAACCACACCGCGGAGGGCAACCACCTGGGTCCGATGCTCTCGTTCAAGGGCATCGACAACGCCTCGTACTACCGACTGATGCCCGACGACCCGCGGTTCTACATGGACTTCACCGGCACCGGGAACTCGCTCAACCCGGTCCATCCGAGCGTGCTGCGCCTGATCATGGACTCGCTGCGCTACTGGGTCGTCGAATGCCACGTGGACGGCTTTCGCTTCGACCTGGCCTCGGCGCTGGCGCGTGAGTTCTACGACGTCGACCGCCTGTCCGCGTTCTTCGACACGATTCACCAGGATCCGGTCCTCTCCCAGGTCAAGCTCATCGCGGAGCCCTGGGACGTCGGCCCCGGCGGCTATCAGGTCGGCAACTTCCCGGTGCTGTGGTCGGAGTGGAACGGCATCTACCGCGACGTGATGCGCGACTTCTGGCGTGCCCAGGCCAGCGTCGGGGATTTCGCCGAGCGCCTGGCCGGCTCGGCTGACCTCTACGAGTCCGACGGGCGCGAGCCGTTCGCCTCGATCAACTTCATCACCGCGCACGACGGCTTCACGCTGGTCGACCTGGTCTCCTACGATCACAAGCACAACGAGGAAAACCTCGAGGACAACCAGGACGGCACGGACGACAACCGCTCCTGGAATCACGGGGCCGAGGGCGAGACCGACGATCCGGAGATCCTCGAGCTGCGCGCTCGCCAGCAGCGCAATTTCCTGACCACGCTGTTCGTGTCCCAGGGGACGCCCATGCTGCTCGGCGGCGACGAGCTCGGCCGCTCGCAGGGTGGCAACAACAACGCCTGGTGTCAGGACAACCAGATCTCCTGGTACGACTGGTCCGAGCAGCCGGGCCGCGAGCAGCTGCGCGCGTTCACGCGCAGGCTGATCGGCCTGCGCCACGATCACCCGGTGTTCTGTCGTGCCCGCTTCCTGCGTGGCCGCGAGCTCAAGGGATCGGGCCTGCCCGACGTGTGGTGGTTCCGGCCCGACGGCCGCAAGATGACCCGCCGCGACTGGCAGTCCGGGGAGCCGGTGCTCGGCATGTTCCTGAACGGAGCGGAGATCCCCACCCCGGGGCCGCAAGGCGAGGACGTCGAGGACGACTCGTTCGTGCTGCTCTTCAACGCCCACGACGAGGATCGCTCGTTCATGCTTCCGCGCCGGCGTTTCGGCGCCCAGTGGGGCCTCGAGCTCTCGACCGCAGAGCCCGATGCGGAGGCCGGGAGCCGCCGCTTCGGCGCGCGCGTGGAGGTGCCGGTCCCGGCACGTTCGATCGTGATCCTCAAGCGGATCGGGTAGAGCGGTGGCCGACCTGCGTGCCACATATCGCCTCCAGCTGACCTCGGAGTTCGGCTTCTCAGCCGTCCGCGAGCTGATCCCCTATCTGCGCGATCTGGGGATCTCACACCTCTACCTCTCGCCCTCGTTCCAGGCCCGGCCCGGCTCCACGCACGGCTACGACGTGATCGATCCCGGTCAACTCTCGAGCGCGCTCGGGGGAGAGCCAGAGTTCAGGGAGCTCTCGGCCGAGGCGCGGGCCACCGGGCTGGGGATCGTCCTCGACCTGGTGCCGAACCACATGGCCGCCGACGAGGCCAATCGGTTCTGGGCCGATCCCGAGCTGCGCGAGCGCTTCTTCGACATCGATCCGGTCAGCGGTCGCCAGCGGCGCTTCTTCGACATCGACGAGCTCGCCGGCGTGCGTCAGGAGGACGAGCAGGTCTTCGAGGCGACGCACCGCCTCGTGCTGGGCCTCACCCGCGAAGGTCTCCTCGATGGTCTGCGGGTCGATCATCCCGACGGGCTGGCCGACCCGGCGGGCTATCTCGAGCGCCTGCGCGAGCGCGGCGCCAAGCGCGTCTGGGTCGAGAAGATCCTCGACCCGGGCGAGCGCCTGCGCGACTGGCCGGTGTCGGGGACGGTGGGCTACGAGTTCCTCAACGACGTCGCCGCCGTGTTCATCGACCCGGCCGGCGAAGCGCCGCTGACCCGCCTGTGGGAGGAGATCTCGGGCGACCGGAGATCCTTCGGCGAGATCGCTCGCGAAGCCAAGCTCGAGCAGCTCCGCACCGTCTTCACGCCCGAGGTGGAGCGGCTGGCCCGCGAGCTCGGACCCGATGCCGAGCCGCCCGGCGGGCTGGACGGCCTGCGCGCGGGGCTCGCCTCGCTGCCGGTATATCGGACCTACGTCGAGGCCACCGAGCGCCGGGTCGCGCCGGAGGACCGGGCCGCCTTGGCGGGGGCCGCCGGTCTGAGCCCCGAGCTCGCGGCGATGCTGCTGCTCGATTCGCCGTCACCGGCGGCCTTCGTGACGCGCTTTCAGCAGACGACCCCCGCTGTGATGGCCAAGGGCGTCGAGGACACCGCCTTCTACCGTTACGCGCGGCTGCTCGCGCTCAACGATGTCGGCGGCGATCCGAGCCGCTTCGGCATCTCGGTGGAGCGCTTCCATGCGGCCAACGCCGAGCGGGCGCGGCGCTTCCCCGAGACGCTTCTGACCACGATGACGCACGATGCCAAGCGCTCCGGTGACGTGCGCGCGCGGATCGGGGCGCTGGCCGGGATGGCCGATGCGTGGGCCGAGCACGCGGCTCGTTGGCTTGAGCTCGGCCGCGCACTGCGGGTCGGCGAGGCCCCGGATGACGTGGAGCAGTACTTCATCTTCCAGACGCTCATCGGTGCCTGGCCGATCGAGGTCGAGCGCGTGCAGGCGTATATGGAGAAGGCGCTGCGCGAGGCCAAGCGCAACACGAACTGGGTCGAGCCCGATCTCGAGTGGGAGCGGGCCGTGCGCGAGTACGTGCGCCGACTGATGGCCGACCAGACGTTTCTGGCCGACTTCACGCGCCTGGCCAAGTCCGTGGCCAGGGCCGGTGATCGGGCCGCGCTCGGCCAGCTCGCGCTCAAGCTCACCTCGCCCGGCGTGCCCGACATCTACCAGGGCGACGAGCTCGCCTACCGCGCGCTGGTGGACCCCGACAACCGGCGGCCGGTCGATTGGCAGTGGCGCCAGTCGATGCTCGCGCGCCTGATGGGCGGCTCGCCACCGGACGCCGAGACGCGCAAACTGTGGCTGCTGAAGCTCCTGCTCACCCTGAGGATCCGGCGGGCTGACGCGTTCAGGGGCGACTACCGGCCGCTCGACGCCGGCGAGGAGGCCGTGGCCTTCGTGCGCGGCGACTCCGTGCTCGTCGTCGTCGGCGTGCGTCCGAGCGTGGCCGCCGACGCGTCTGTGGCCGCGCCGAAGGGTCGCTGGCGGGACGTGCTGCGCGGCGGCGTGCGGTCCTTCGCGGGACGCGTGGCGGTCTCTGACGTGATCGGCGAGCACGGGATCGCGGTCTACGCGCGGGTGTAGCGGCGCGCGCGGGCCGACGGCCGAGCCGGTGGCCTGTGGCCCGCGACCGGTAGGGTCCGGCGCCGTGGGAACGCGTGTGCTGTTGATCTCCTGGGAGTACCCGCCGGTGATCGAGGGTGGGCTGGCCCGTCACGTGCGCAAGCTCGCCGAGCACCTGGTCGAGGATGGCGCCGAGGTGCACGTGCTGACCCGTGGCGGGGGTCGGCTGCCGGTGCAGGAGGAGCGCCACGGCGTGATCGTGCACCGTGTGCGCGAGCCGCCCTACCCCAAGGACGTCAACGCGTTCGTGCGCTGGGTCGATGCCATGAACGCCGACATGCTCACGCTCGGTCTCGAGCTCTGCGAGCAGCACGACTTCGAGCTCATCCACTCACACGACTGGCTGGTCGCCGGGGCGGCGGATCGTCTGGCGCAGCGGCTCGGGTTGCCCTGGCTGGCCACGATCCATGCCACCGAGTTCGGCCGTCATCAGGGTTGGGTCGAGAAGTATCCGCAGTCGCACATCCATGCCGCCGAGCGCGCGATGGCCCGCGACGCCGACCGCGTGATCACCTGCTCGAACTACATGCGCAGCCACGTGGCCAGCGTCTTCGGGGTACCGGCTCGCCGCGTGACCGTGATCCCCAACGGCGTCGATCCGGCCGACCTCGAACCGGTGGTCACCGATCTGGCCGCGCTGCGGGCCAAATACGCCCGGCCGGTCGATCGGCTCGTGTTGCTGGTGGGTCGGCTCGTGTATGAGAAGGGCTTCCATCTGGCCCTCGATGCGCTGGCGCCGGTGGTCAAGAGCCTCGGCAACGTCCGCTTTGTCGTCGCGGGCACGGGCACCGCCGAGGCTGAGCTCAAGAGCCAGGCTCGCCGCCTGGGGCTCCAGCGCCACGGCTCGTTCGTGGGCTGGGTGGGCGACGACATGCTGCACTCCCTCTACCGCGTGTCCGACCTGTGCATCGTGCCCTCGATCTACGAGCCGTTCGGGCTCGTCGCGCTGGAGGCGATGGCCTCCGGGTGCCTGTGCGTCGTGGCCGATACGGGTGGGTTGCGCGAGGTCGTGCCGGGCGACGGGACGGTGGGCCTGCGGTTCCCCTCGCGCGATTCCGACGCGCTGGGCGAGATCCTCGAGACCGTGCTGCGCGATGACGAGGCGCGGGCGCGTTTCGTCGTCGAGGCCCGCGAGCACGTGCTGCGTTTCGACTGGGGTGAGGTGGCCAGGCGCACGTCGGAGGTCTACGCCGAGCTGCTCGGACGCGTGTCCGGCCCTGCGCGAGCTCAGCCGGCCGGCGCGGACTAGGTGCTCAGCGCCGCTCGGCGGCGCCTTCCCGAGCGCTGCCACGGCGTGGCCGGGGCAGCACCCAGTCGCGCAGGCGCCCGACGGTGCTCGCGGGTGGGTTGTCCCAGCGGTGCGGGTCGAGGTCGGCGCCGCAGATCGCGCAGCCGGCCGCGAACGGGGTCACGCGCTCGCCGCATCGAGGGCAGTATCCGGGGCCGCGTCGGAACATCGCGCCGGAAAACGTAAGCCCGGTTCCTCAAGCGCCGCTCAAGGCCGCGGCGGAGAACCGTCAGAGGGTGAAGCCGAGGATGCGAGCGTTCGCGGTGCGGACGGGGGTGCCGGTCGCGCGGCTCTGTGCGGTGTACTCCTGGAAGCGGTTCGAGCGCCCCAGATCGAAGCGCAGCGTCAGCCGCCCGTCGCGACCGATCCGCACGCGCAGCACCCGAACCCCCGAGGCATCGGAGACCCGCACCCTGGCGAGGCGCCCGGCGGGATAGAGCGCGGGGGTGGTGACGGTCGCGGTGCCGCTGCCGCTCACGCCGATTCCTCGGTGGCCGGCCACGCGCAGCGTGCTGAACTCGAGCACGGCGCGCCGTAGCGCCACCTGCCAGCCGTAGACGCCGTAGCGCGGCTCGACGGCCGTGAAGCTGAAGGCAGCCGGCGGCCGGCGGGGACGCGCGAAGGTGGCCATCATGCTCGGCAGGGTCTCCCGCAGGTCGCGCTGCCAGTAGGGCCAGTCATGACCGCCTGGGCCGTAGTCGTCGAACACGTGCGGAATGCCCAGCGCGACGAGGCGGCTGTGAAAGCTGAGGCTCATCTGGTGGACGGCGAACTCGATCACGTCGCCGCCGCCGAAGGGGCCTCCGGTCATGCCGTTGCCGGTGCGGACCGTGAGCTGCAGGCCGCGCAGGTTGCCCGCGAGATCGGTGGGATTGTGGGCGCGCCAACGTACCTCCTGCGTATCGCGCGGCCCGAAGGCCGGCCCGCCGCTCACCGCGATGTCGAGTGGATTGTTGGTGTCCACCGCGCCGGAGAAGCTCGCCGCCGCGGCGAACAGATCGGGGTGACGCGCGGCGTAGCTCATCGCGCCGAAGCCGCCCATCGAGAGGCCGGCGATCGCTCGATCAGAGCGGGAGGCGAGCGTTCGCAGGTGAGCGTCGATCCATGGCAGCAGCTCGTCGATGTGGTAGGTCTCCCACTCCGGCGGGCCTCCGGCGCCGC
Source organism: uncultured Solirubrobacteraceae bacterium (assembly GCA_963725515.1). GTDB lineage: Bacteria > Actinomycetota > Thermoleophilia > Solirubrobacterales > Solirubrobacteraceae > Palsa-465. The sequence continues at coordinate 179,562 of CAVRZB010000013.1, forward strand.
CGTTGTACCAGTTCGTGTAGCCCCCGGTCGGACCCGTGTCGGGCATCACGACGATCAGCGGGTAGCGCGCGGTGATCTGTTCGGCGGCGCCCTTGTTGGTCCACGAGGCGTAGTTGTCGATCGCCCCGTGGAGCAGGTAGAGGACCGGGTAGCGGCGTCGAGGATGCGCGGCGTAGCCGGCGGGTAGTAGCACGCGGACCTGAGTCGGCCCGGATACGGCGGGCGTCGTGAACGTGAGCTGTTGCAGGCGCGCGTCGAGCGCTTGTCGGCTCACGAGATGAAGTGGCGCGGCCGAGGCCGCGGCCGGTGTGCCGCACAGGATCGCGCAGCTCAGCCCGAGCGCCCACTTTCGAAAGCTCATCTGCCGGTCTTAGCAGCTCGCGGCCGTCCCATGCTCCGCAACCGGGGCTCGTCTGCCGAGTACGATGCCTGCGATGACCCCGGCCCGGAACGGAGAGCGCTGATGGACGAAGCCCGTGCACGGAAGCTGCTCGCGCTGGCCCGCGAGCGCGTCGAGAAGCAGATCGAGGACTTGGCCCCGGACGCCGATCCGACCGCGAACCCCGACCTCGACCAGCACCTGGCCGACTACGGCACCGAGCTGTTCGAGAAGGAGCGCGATGAGGGTTTGGCCGATGCGCTGCGCGAGGAGCTCGAGGCGATCCGCCGGGCCGAGGAGCGACTGGCCGAGGGGACCTACGGGATCTCGGTCGAGAGCGGCCAGCCGATCCCCGACGCCCGGCTCGAGGCGATCCCGTGGGCGGAGCGCACCGTGAAGGAAGAGGCGCGCCTCCCGCGCGGCGCCTGACGCGGGCCCCGGCGCGGCCCCGGCGCGGCCCCGGCGCGGCCCCGGCGCGGCCCCGGCGCGGCCCCGGCGCGGCGCCGGCGCGGCGCCTGACGCGGCCCCGGCGCGGCCTCAGTCCCAGACCTCCGCAGCCGTCTCGACGATCAGCCGCAGCTTGGCCACCTCCTGCTCGTAGCTGAGCGCGTTGCCCTCGACCGTGGATGAGAAGCCGCACTGCGGCGAGAGACACAGCTGCTCGATCGGCACGTAGCGCGAGGCCTCCTCGATCCGCCGCTTGAGCTCGTCCTTGAGCTCGAGCTCACCGCGTTTGGTGGTGACCAACCCGAGCACGACCTGCTTGCCCTGGGGAACGAAGCGCAGCGGCTCGAAGCCGCCCGAGCGCGCGTCGTCGTATTCCAGGAAGAAGCCGTCGACGTCGAGCTCGCCGAAGAGCGCCTCGGCAACGAAGTCGTAGCCGCCCTCGGCCACCCACGAGGAGCGGAAGTTCCCGCGGCACATGTGCGTCGTGACCGACAGCCCCTCGGGACGTCCGGCCAGCGCGCGATTGAGGTTGCGGATGTAAGTCTCGTGCAGGTGCTCGGCGTCCTCGCCGAGCTCAGCCATCTGCCGGCGCTGGTCGGGGTCGTTGAGGTAGGCGAGGCTCGTGTCGTCGAACTGCAGGTAGCGGCAGCCCATCGCCGCCACCGCCTTCACCTGCTCAGCGTAGGCCGCGCTGAGGTCGCCCCAGAACTGCTCGATGTCCGGGTATTGCTGCGGGTCGATGGCCGCGCGTCCGCCGCGGTAGTGCACCATGCTCGGCGAGGGGATCGTGAGCTTGGTGGTCACGCCGGGATCGGCCACCTCGTTCAGAAACCTCCAGTCCGCTGCGAAGATCGGGTGCTCGAGGTGGACCCGATCGCCAACGTGGATGGCCGCCGGAGTGAACTCGAGCAGGCCCTCGGCATTGCGGAACTTGACCTTGATGTCCCCCTGCACCTTCTCGATGCCGCCGAGCTGGTAGATGAAGTCCATATGCCACGAGGCGCGGCGAAACTCACCGTCTGTGGCCGATTGCAGGCCGACCTCGTGCTGCATCGCCACGACGTCTCGGATCGCCGCGTCCTCAGCCGCGCGCAGCTCCTCGGCCGAGGATTTTCCGGCGGCGAACTGCTCGCGCGCGTCGAGCAGGGCGGGCGGCCGCAGCAGGCTGCCCACGTGGTCGGCCCGGAAGGGTGGCTTGTCTCGTCGGCTCATGGTTTGCGAGGCTACCTGTGACCTCGAGCATCTCTCATACCCCGAATCGCAACAGAATCAGACAGGAGCCAGATGAAAGCCCTCCAGATCGTCGACCTCTCAGGCCCACGCACGGCGCTCGCACCGGCGGAGCTGCCCGAGCCTGAGGCGTCGCACCTGCTCACCCCGGGCAGCGGTGTCGTGGTCGAGGTCCACGCCGCCGGCGTGTCGTTCCCGGAGGTTCTGCAGACGCGTGGCGAGTACCAGGTCAAGCCACCCCTGCCGTTCGTGCCGGGCAGCGAGGTCGGCGGCGTCGTGCTCAGCGCGCCGGAGGGCGCCGCGGTCAAGGCCGGGGACCGGGTGGCGGCGCTGTGCATGCTCGGCGGCTTCGCCGAGGTCGCGGTCGCGCCCGAGTACCTGACCTTCGCGCTGCCCGAGTCGCTCGACTTCGCCCAGGGCGCCAGTCTGGTGCTCAATTACCACACGGCCTATTTCTCGCTCAAGCTCCGCGGTCGGTTGCGCGCGGGCGAGACGGTGCTCGTGCACGGCGCGGCCGGCGGGGTCGGAACGGCGGCGATCCAGGTCGCCAAGGGGCTCGGGGCGCGGACCATCGGGGTCGTCTCGAGCGATGAGAAGGAGCGCATCGCGCGCGAGGCCGGAGCCGACGAGGTCGTGCGGTCTGACGGTCAATGGAAGGACGAGGCCAAGCGGCTGTCCGACGGTGGCGTCGACATCGTGCTCGATCCTGTCGGCGGCGATCGCTTCACCGACAGCCTGCGCGCGCTGTGCGAAGGCGGCCGGGTGGTGGTCGTCGGTTTCACGGGCGGGTTCATTCCCGAGGTCAAGGTGAATCGGCTGCTGCTCGCCAATACCGAGGTCATCGGCGCCGGCTGGGGCGCCTACGTGATGGGCAAGCCTGAGGTCAACCGCGAGATCGGGCGCGCGGTCGGCGAGCTGATCGATAGCGGCGCGGTGCGGCCGATCGTCGGTGAGCGCTACCCGCTCGAGCAGGCCGCCGACGCACTGGTCTCGATTGACGAACGCCGCGCCACCGGCAAGGTCGTGCTCGATATCCGCTAGTCGCAGGCGCGCGCGGGCCCGCCGTGCATAGAATCGCGGGCCCCGACGAGAGGACCGAGATGAGCGATGAGCGCGTGAAGTTCCTGCTCGACGAGCGGGAGATCCCGACGCACTGGGTCAACCTGATGGCCGATCTTCCAGCGGATTCGCCGCCTCCGCTTCACCCCGGCACCAAGGAGCCGGCGGGTCCCGATGACCTCACGCCGATCTTCCCCATGAGCCTCATCCTCCAGGAGGTCTCCTCCGAGCCCGAGATCGAGATCCCGGATCGCGTGCGCGAGGTGTACAAGCTGTGGCGCCCGACGCCGCTGTTCCGCGCCCACCAGCTCGAGCGGGCGCTCGATACCCCGGCGCACATCTACTACAAGTACGAGGGCGGCTCTCCTCCGGGCTCGCACAAGGCCAACACCTCGGTCGCCCAGGCCTACGAGAACGCCGCCGCGGGCATCCGCAAGCTCACCACCGAGACGGGGGCCGGGCAGTGGGGCTCCGCGCTGGCCTTCGCCTGCCGCCTGTTCGGGCTCGAGTGCGAGGTCTGGATGGTGGGCTCGAGCTATGACCAAAAGCCCTATCGCCGCTCGATGATGGAGGTCTGGGGAGCCACCGTGCACCGCTCCCCTTCGGATCTGACCGAGGCCGGCCGTGCCCAGGGCGGACATCCCACGGGCTCGCTGGGGATCGCGATCTCCGAGGCCGTCGAGGTCGCTGCGCAGCGCGAGGACACGAACTACTCGCTCGGCTCGGTGCTCAACCATGTGCTGCTGCACCAGACGGTGATCGGCCAGGAGGCGCTCGCCCAGATGCAGATGGCCGGCGAGGAGCCCGACGTCGTCGTGGCATGCGTCGGTGGTGGGTCCAACTTCGGTGGCCTGACCTTCCCCTTCGTGCGCCGGGTGCTACGCGACGGCGCCAAGACGCGGTTCGTGGCCGCCGAGCCCGCGGCCTGTCCCACGCTGACCCGTGGCGTCTACGCGTACGACTTCGGGGACACCGCCGGGCTCACCCCGCTGATGCCCATGTACACGCTCGGGCACGACTTCGTGCCCCCGCCGGTGCACGCCGGCGGGCTGCGCTACCACGGCGATTCGCCGCTGGTCTGCGGCCTGGTCAAGACGGGCCTCGTGGAGGCTCGCGCCTACCGACAGAACGAGACGTTCGACGCGGCACTGACGTTCGCGCGCACGGAGGGTCTGATTCCGGCGCCGGAGCCGGCGCATGCGATCCGGGCGGTGATTGAGGAGGCACACGCGGCGCGTGAGGCGGGCGAGGAGCGCGTGATCCTCTTCGGCCTGTGTGGGCACGGCCATTTCGACCTCGGCGCGTACGACGCCTACCTGGCCGGCGAGCTGCAGGATCCTGAGTTCTCCGAGACCGAGCGTGACGCGGCGCTGGCGCGGCTGCCCGAGGCGCCCGCGCTGACGTAGGCTGAGTCCCTACACGATCGAAAGCTGGCGTCAGATGACCGATCTCGTCAACCACGCAGTTCACCTCGCCTCGCGCCCCGTGGGCCTGCCGACGCGCGAGAACTGGGAGTTCACCCAGCATCCCGCGCCGACGCCGGGGGATGGTGAGGTGCTCGTCCAGGTTCTGTACCTGTCGCTCGATCCGGCGATGCGCGGCTGGATGTCCGACATGCCGTCCTACATCCCGCCGGTCGGGATCGGCGACGTCATGCGCGCGCTTGGCGTGGGCCGCGTGATCGAATCGGGTTCGGCGGACGTCGAGGTCGGGGACTACGTTTCGGGGCTGCTGGGCGTTCAGGAGTACTCGGTCGTGCCGGCCCGCGCCGTGAACAAGGTCGACAAGTCGCTCGCTCCGCTGCCCGTCTTTCTGAGCGCGCTGGGGATGCCCGGACTGACGGCGTACTTCGGGCTGCTGGAGATCGGTCGCCCGGAGGGCGGGCAGACGGTCGTGGTCTCGGGCGCCGCGGGAGCGGTCGGCCAGGTGGTCGGGCAGATCGCGCGCATCAAGGGCGCCCACGTGGTGGGGATCGCCGGTGGACCCGAGAAGTGCGCGTTCGTCACCGAGGAGCTCGGCTTCGACGCCGCGATCGATTACAAGACCGACGATGTTGGCCGCGGTCTGCGGCTCGAGTGTCCCGACGGAATCCATGTCTATTTCGACAACGTCGGCGGCGAGATCCTCGACGCCGCGCTCGCCCGGCTGGCTCGCTTCGCGCGCGTGGTGATCTGCGGTGCGATCTCGCAGTACAACGCCACCGAGGGAATGCGGGGTCCCTCGAACTACATGTCGCTGCTCGTCCACCACGCGACCATGACCGGCTTCGTCGTCTCGGACTACGCGGACCGCATCGGCGAGGCGATTCCCGAGCTCGCCGGCTGGCTCCAGAGCGGACTTCTGACCTCACGCGAGGACATCGTGGACGATCTGGAGAACTTCCCCGAGGCCCTGCTGATGCTGTTCAGCGGCGCGAATATGGGCAAGCTGGTGCTGAAGGTGGCCGACGAGTAGCTCACACGGCGAGCTGGGCCTGCCCAGCCTCGAGGTCGAGCAGCCAGCGCTTGCGCTCGAGCCCGCCGCCGTAGCCGGTGAGCTCGCCCGCGGCACCGATGACGCGGTGGCAGGGGACGATTATGGGGATCGGATTGCTCCCGTTGGCCCGTCCCACCGCACGGGCCGATTCGCTTCCCACCTGCTCGGCGATGGCGCCGTAGCTGACCGTCATGCCATACGGGATGGTGCATAGCGCTTGCCACACGCGAAGCTGAAATGCGCTGCCGCGCAGGGCGAGGGGCACGTCGAAGGCCACCCGGGCGCCGCTGAAGTACTCATCGAGCTGTCGGGCGACGGCGGCGAAGCCATCGCCCACGCGCTCCCAGCCGGCCGGGACATCGAGCGGATGCGGGCCCTCCTGCACATAGAGCCCGTGCAGCTCACTGCCGTCGCCGATCAGCAGCAGCTCCCCCACGGGGCTGTCGATGCTCGTGTGGATCATGCGGCGAGCCTCGCCTGGGTGACCGGCTTGCGCGGGGCCACGAGCGGTGCCGGGACGTGGGTGCTCGCGGCGAGTGGCGCAGCTGCGAGCGCCCATAGGTGGGCCAGGGCGTAGGCCCGGTAGGGCCGCCAGCGCTCGGCGGCGCTTCGCGCGGCCGGCGGCCGTCCGTCCTGGCCGAGGCGCTCGAACGCCCGCCGCACGCCCAGGTCGCCCTCCATGAAGGCATCGGGGTCGCGCAGCGCGCGCACGGCGATGTAAGAGGCGGTCCATGGGCCGATCCCGGAAAGTTCGCACAGCCGCCGCGCCGCCTCGTCTCGGTCGGCGGCCTCGTCGAGCCGGATCTCGTCTCGCTCGAGCGCGCGGGCGAGCCCGGTGAGCACGGCTCGGCGGGCCCCGGGCATGGCCAGCGAGGCGGGATCGGCGCTCGCCAGTGCAGCGGCCGACGGAAACAGGTGGGTCACTCGGCCGACTGGCGCGGCCAGCGGCTCGCCGTGGGCGGCCACGAGCCGACCGGCCAGCGTCACCGCTCCGGCGACCGAGATCTGCTGGCCCAGCACGGCGCGCGCGGCGAGCTCGTGACCGTCGACATGGCCCGGCACACGGCGCCCCGGCGCAGCCCGCACGAGCTCGCCGATCAGCGGGTCATCGCCGAGCGCGTCGAGGACGGCGATCGGGTCGGAGTCGAGATCCAACAGCGCCCGGCAGCGCCGCACGGCCGCGGCCAGGTCGCGGAGATCCTCGAGCCAGAAGCTTGCCCGGACATGGTCGCCGGCGGCGCGGAGCTCGACGACGCCGGCGCCGCCCGGCAGACGCAGGCTGCGACGGAAGGCGCCGTCGACGACCTCCTCGACGCCCGCCACCGCGCGGTCGGCCAGGAACGCCAGCAGCTCCGCGGTGCCCGACGGCGTGCGCGAGGGGAGTCGCAGGACGATCGCTTCACGCGCGTCCGGGCCCAGCCGCGAGCGTCGCCGGCTGCGGCGTAGATCACGCGGTGAGGTGGCGAAGATCTGCCTGATCGTCGCGTTGAACTGACGCACGCTCTGAAACCCCGACGCGTAGGCGACCTCGATGATCGGCACGCCCGTCGTCTCGAGCAGGATGCGCGCCGTCTGGGCGCGTTGGGCGCGCGCGATGGCCAGCGGGCCGACGCCGAGCACCGCCACGAGCTCGCGGTGGACGTGGCGTTCGGTGTACCCGAGCCGGCGGGCCAGGCCGCCGACGCCCTCTCGATCGACGACGCCGTCGGCGATCAGTCGCATCGCCCGCCCGACGAGGTCGCCGCGCCGATCCCACTCCGGCGAGCCGGGCGTGGCGTCGGGACGACAGCGCTTACAGGCCCGAAAACCCGCCGCCTGAGCGGCGGCCGCGGAGCTGTGGAAGGTCACGTTTTGGCGCTTCGGGGTGCGCGCCGGGCAGCTCGGGCGGCAGTAGATGCCGGTCGTCGTGACGCCGCAGAAGACCCAGCCGTCGAGTCGGCTGTCGCGCGCCTCAACGGCCCGCCAGATCTGATCGGAGTCGAACTTCATGCCAGAGAGGTTGGCACAGGGGCTGGATCACATCTGGCGGTTTTCGGACCGGGTGAATGTCTGGTCCGAAAGGCGCCGGTCGGCCGCTTGGGTGCGGTGAGGAGCCGCTCGTTCACAGCCCCGTCACACCTCGTGCACAGCAGGGCCACGCCACCGCTCACGGGTCTGCATATAACGCATCGATCCAGAAAGTCTCGACAAGGAGTGGGTTGATGCGTGGAGGTTCCAAACTGACGGGGGCGCTCGCGGTGCTCTGCGCCGCGGCGGCGCTGATTCCGATCGCGGCGGTCTCGGCCAAGGTCCACAGAGGGCGCGAACATGGCCGTCGCACCGTCGGCCATGTGCTGCTGATCTCGGTCGACGGGCTGCATCAGTCCGACCTGCAGTGGTACGTGAGCAACCATCCCGAGTCGGCGCTGGCCAAGCTCGTTCGTGATGGCGTCGAGTATCCGGAGGCAAGGACGCCGATCCCCTCGGACTCGTTTCCCGGCCTGGTCGCCCAGGTCACGGGCGGCAATCCCCGTACCACGGGCATCTACTACGACGCCAGCTACAACCACGACCTGCTCCCGCCGGGCACGACGTCGTGCCCGGCCGGCGCTCCGCGGGGCACCGCTGTCAACTACGACGAGTCGCTCGACCTCGACAGCTCGCGCATCGACGCCGGCCAAGGTCTGGCCAACCTGCCGGGCAGCATCCTGGGGCTGACGGGCTCTCCCCAGACGCTCATCAGCCCCAAGGGGCTGCCGGTCGATCCCAAGACGTGCCGCCCGGTCTATCCGCATCAATATCTGAAGGTCAACACGATCTTCAACGTGGCCCGTGCCAACGGACTGCGCACGGCGTGGTCGGACAAGCACCCGGCGTACGAGATCCTCAACGGCCCCTCGGGCAACGGCGTGCAGGATCTGTTCACGCCTGAGATCAACAGCAACGCGATCGGCTACGCCGGTGGGATCGACTGGACGGGTGACAACCTTGCCACCCAGCAGTACGACTCCTACAAGGTGCAGTCGGTGATCAACGAGATCGACGGCTATGACCACAGCGCAAGCAATCGGGTCGGCGTGCCGGCGATCTTCGGAATGAACTTCCAGACCGTCTCGACGGCGCAGAAGCTGCCGGCCTCGCAGGGCTGGCCCGGCGGGTATCTGCCGGGTACCGACACGCCCGGTCCGGTGCTGCAGGGCGCGCTCGACTACGTGAACGCCAAGCTCGGCCTGGTCGTTCAGGAGCTGCGCCACCGCGGCCTGCTGAGCCAGTTCGCGATCATCATCTCGGCCAAGCACGGCCAGTCGCCGATCGACCCGAACAGCCTCACGCGCATCGACGACGGGACGATCACGGACGGCATCAACGCCGACTGGAAGGCCCAGAACCCGGGCGCGGGCGATCTCGTCGTGGGTGGTACGAACGACGATGCGCTGCAGCTCTACCTATCCGATCGCTCGCCGCGGGCGCAGCAGTTCGTGCGCCACTGGCTGCTCAGCCACCCGGCGACGGGGAACACGCTCAGCGGCGGCTCGCGGACGCTCGACTCCTCGGGCCTGGCGCGCGTCTTCGTGGGCCGCGCCGCCGCCCGCTACTTCGGCGTGCCGGAGAGCGATCCGCGCCACCCCGACGTCTGGGGGGTTGTGCAACACGGGGTCGTCTACACCGGCAAGAAGGGCAAGATCGCCGAGCACGGTGGCGCCGCGGCGGATGACCGGCACGTGCCGATCCTCGTCGTCGCGCCCGGCGTGACGCGCGCGCCCGGACAGGTGAGCCGCGACGTCGAGACGACGCAGATCGCCCCGACGATCCTCAAGCTCCTCGGGCTCGACCCCTTCGCACTACGGGCCGTGCAGGAAGAGGGCACCAGGGCATTGCCGGGGCTCTGACGGGGGGCGGCTGGGGGCGCGGCCCGGGCGGCTCGGTAACCCCGAGCTGCCCGGGCACTGGGCGGCTCGGGAGGCCGGGAGGCCAGGGCTCGCCGGGGCGCGAGGCGGCCAGCCCGGGCCGCCTGGGGGCGTGAGCCCGGCACTCGGGGCCGCGCCGGGGGCGTTGGCCCGGCGCTCTGGGCCGGCCGGGGGCGTTGGGCCGCCCGGGGGCGTGATGGATCTTCATGGCTATATGGGAAAGATCGATCACGCGCCCCCCGGGCCCCCGCCCGCCGGGCCGACAGACCCCCCGGGCCCCCCGCCCGCCGGGCCGACAGACCCCCGGGCCCCCCGCCGGCCGGGCCGACAGACCCCCCGGGCCCCCCGCCCGCCGGGCCGACAGACCCCCCGGGCCCACCCGGCCCCCCCGGGACCCACGTCCTCCCGCCGCCTGTCGAATTGCCAGGGCTTGCGGCGTCGTAGATGATGAGGCCGCGAAACGAGCGGCGACAAATCCACGTGAGGGAGGCGCCATGCCCCAGTACATGCTGTTGATCTACGGTCCCGCCGAGGGCGGCCCATCGCCCGAGGAGATGGCCGCCCAGATGCCGCAGCTGGTACGAGTACACCCAGGGCCTGCAAGAGCGCCGGCCTGTTCGTCGCCGGCGATCCGCTGCACGGCGTCGGACGCGGCCACGACGGTTCGCGTGCGCGACGGCGAGACGCAGATCACCGACGGTCCGTTCGCCGAGACCAAGGAGATCCTCGGCGGCTACTACATCATCGACGCCCGCGATCTCGACACCGCGCTCGAGCACGCGGCGCGGGTGCCGAACGTGCAGCTACGGCTCGATCGAGGTGCGCCCGATCATGGACATGAGCGAGATGCCCGCGCCCAGCCGAGCAGGCGCAAGCACAGGCATGACGGGGCGTGAGCGGCGGCCGGGTGGGCGGACCCGGCTCGGCGACGCGGCCGCCGATCCGCACAGCCGCGTCGAGCGCGCGTTTCGCGAGGAGCGGGCCGCGGTCCTCGCCACGCTGATCCGCCACGTCGGCGACTTCCAGCTCGCCGAGGACGCGGTGCAGGACGCGTTCGCCGCGGCGGTGGCCACCTGGCCCCGCGACGGCGTGCCGGCGAATCCCGGCGCGTGGATCACCGTCGCGGCGCGGCGCCGGGCGATCGATCGCCTGCGCCGCGACCGCGCGCTCGCCGACCGCACGGAGCGGCTCGCCGAGCTGGCCCGACATCGAGGCCCAGGAGCACTCGGCCCGAGGCCGAGGACAGCGCGGTCGACGACGACCGGCTGCGGCTGATGTTCACCTGCTGCCATCCGGCGCTCGCGCTGCCGGCCCGCGTGGCGCTGACGCTGCGGACGCTCGGCGGCCTGACCACCGCGCGAGATCGCGCGCGCGTTCCTCGTCACCGAGCCGACGATGGCGCAGCGCCTCGTGCGGGCCAAGCGCAAGATCGCCGACGCGCGCATCCCCTACCGCGTGCCCGCCGGACGATCGCGCTGCCCGACCGGCTGCGCGGCGTGCTCAGCGTCGTCTACCTGATCTTCAACGAGGGCTACGCGGCGACCGAGGGCGAGCGCTGGTCCGCGGCGAGCTGTGCAGCGAGGCGATCCGCCTCGGCCGGCTGCTGGCCAGGCTGATGCCCGACGACGCCGAGAGCTGGGGCCTGCTGGCGCTGATGCTGCTGCACGACGCCCGGCGCGAGGCGCGCGTGGATGCCCATGGCCGCTACGTGCCGCTCGACGAGCAGGACCGTGCGCTCTGGGACCAGGGTCGGATCCGCGAGGGGCTGCGGGCGCTCGAGAGCGCGCTGCGGCTGAGGCGGCCGGGCCCTACCAGCTGCAGGCGGCGATCGCCGCGCTGCACGTGCGAGGCGCCGAGCGCGGAGCTGACCGACTGGGAGCAGATCGCGGCAGCTCTACGGACGCGCTGCGCGGATCGCGCCCTCACCGGTCGTCGAGCTCAACCGCGCGGTGGCCGTGGCGTTCGCCACGGCCCGAAGGCCGGGCCTCGAGCTGCTCGCGCCGCTGCTCGGCGACCCGGCGCTCGAGCGCTACCAGCCGCTGCACGCCGCTCACGCCGAGCTGCTGCGCCGCGCCGGCGACCGCGCCGCGCGCGAGCGCCGCCTACCAGCGCGGCGATCGAACTGAGCGCGAACGCGGTGGAGCGCGCCGAGCTCGAGCGTCGCCGCGCGGCTCTGGCGACCTGTTAGAATGCTTGCCAGCAAGCAAGTATTTCTGTAGGCGTGCGCAGCGCCAGTCCTGCGCACCGCCCCGGTTCGACCCCAGGAGACGTTTGCCCGCAGCGGCGACAAAGCTCGACCTCGACACCGCCCCCCGGTTGCGTACCGCGATCGGGCGGCTGTCGCGGCGGCTGCGCCCGACGGCGGCCGGCACCCGGGCCGGTCTGACCCCCACGGCGGCGTCGGTTCTCCTGACTGTCGCCCGCGTCGGTCCCGTGCGACCCACGGAGTTGGCCGCGGGTGAGGGGCTGAACCCGACGATGCTCTCGCGCGTGATTGCCGATCTGTGCGATTCGGGCTTAGTGAAGCGTGTGAGCGATCCCGACGACCGCCGCGCGGCGCTGGTCAAGGCGACCGCCGATGGACGGCGCGTGTGCGAGCGGATGCGGCGCGAGCGAACCGACGCCCTCAACCTCGGCCTCGAGGGGCTGAGCGAGGAAGAGCGCCGCGCGATCGTCGACGTTCTGCCCGTACTCGAGAAGCTGGCCGAGCAGCTCAAGCGGAGGCGCCCGTGACACGGGCCATCCGCGTCGGCAAGGTGACGTTCGCCGCCCTGTCGGTGCCGAACTACAGGCGCTACTACGCCGGCCAGGCGATCTCGCTCACGGGCACCTGGATGCAGATGACCGCGCAGGCCTGGCTCGTGCTGACGCTGACGCACTCGAGCACCACGCTCGGCGCGATCATCGCCCTACAGACTCTGCCCGTGCTGTTGCTCGGCCCCTACGGCGGCCTGATCGCCGATCGCGTCGACAAGCGCCGCCTGATGGTGATCCTGCAGAGCGCGATGGGCGTGCAGGCCCTGGTGCTGGGGCTGCTGACGGTCACCGGCAGTGTGCGCGTCTGGCAGATCGGCCTGCTGGCCGCGCTGCTCGGCGTCAACAACGCCTTCGAGAATCCCGCCCGCCAGTCCTTCATGCTCGAGATGGTCGGGCCCGAGCATCTGCGCAACGCGGTCAGTCTCAACTCGGTCTTGGTCAACGTCGCGCGCCTGATCGGCCCAGCGCTCGCCGGCATCATGATCGCAACGGTCGGTGAGGGCGAGTGCTTCCTCGTCAATGCGGCGAGCTTCGTGGCCGTGGTCGGATCGTTGGTCACGCTGGACCGCGCCGCACTGCGACCCACCAAACCGGCCCAGCGGGCCGGCGGCCAGCTGCGCGAGGGCCTGCGCTACGTGCGCTCGGTCCCCGATCTCGCCATTCCGCTGTTGATGATGGCCCTCGTCGGGTGTCTCACCTACGAGTTTCAGGTCACGCTGCCCGTGATGGCCAGCCGCGGCCTCCACGTCGGCGCCGCCGGATTCGGCTTCATGACCGCGGCGATGGGTCTCGGGGCCGTGGCCGGCGGGCTGCTCGTAGCGGCCCGCGGTAAGACGGGGCTGCGGCCGCTGGTCCTGTCCGTATCGATCTTCGGGGTCGCGATGGCGCTCGCCACGCTCGCGCCGAATCTCGGACTGGAGCTGCCGGCGCTGGCCTTTGCCGGAGGGGCGAGCATCACGTTCATGTCGACGGCCAACTCGACGCTCCAGCTCACGGCGGCGCCGTCGATGCGTGGCCGGGTCATGTCACTGTGGTTCGTCGCCTTCCAGGGCTCGACGCCGATCGGGGGTCCGATCGTCGGGCTGGTCATGGCGATGGCCGGGGCGCGTGCCGGTCTCGGCCTGGGCGCCGTGACCTGCGTCGTGGCCGCGCTCGGCGGGGCTGTGGCGATGAAGCGTCTGGATGATTCGAGGAAGGCCCGGCGTTACGCCTCCTCGGGCGTAGTCGGGTTGCGCTGACCGAGCCCGGCCGCTCCGGAGGGGCCGGTCCCTGGCCGGGATCGGCCGGGGTCCGCAGCGGGGCTTGGCCGGGGTCCCTAGCGGGGCTCGGCCAGTCCGTAGGGGGGCTTGACAAATGAAGTTAAGTTCCTAACCTTCTGGACCCGAATGAATTCTGAGGCTGCAACACACCCCGCGGCCACGGATCGCATCGAGCCGTGGGTCTGGCGCATAGCCGGCATCGTGATCCTGGGATCGATCATGTCGATCCTCGACACGACGATCGTCAACGTCGCGCTCAGCCGCCTCGGCCGGGAGCTTCACACCTCGATCGCCAACATCCAGTGGGTCGTCACCGGGTATCTGCTGTCACTCGCCGCGGTGATCCCGATCTCGGGCTGGGTGGCGCGGCGCTTCGGCGCCAAGCCGGTGTACCTGACCTCGCTCGTGCTGTTCACCCTGGGTTCGGCGCTATGCGGTCTGGCCACATCGTCGACCGAGCTGATCTTCTTCCGCGTGCTCCAGGGCATCGGTGGGGGACTGACGTTGCCGATCGGCCAGATGATGATGGCCCAGGCCGCCGGTCCACGGCGCATGGGCCGCGTGATGAGCGTTGTGGCCGTGCCGGCCATGCTCGCCCCGATCTTCGGTCCCGCGCTCGGCGGGTTGATTCTCGACAACGCCAGCTGGCGCTGGATCTTCTTTGTCAACGTGCCGATCGGCCTGGTGGCGTTCATCATCGGGATGCGTGGCCTGCCGCGCGACGAACCTCAGGAGGCCGGCAAGCTCGACGTGCTGGGGCTGATCCTGGTGGTCACGGGCATGCCGCTGATCACCTACGGGCTGGCCGAGATCGGCACGACGGGCGGCTTCTCCTCGCCCAAGGTGATCGGCCCGATCGTCGGCGGCCTGGCGCTGGTGGCGCTGTTCATAGTGCACGCGCGCCGCGTGCCGCGACCGCTGTTGGACGTCCATCTGTACGCCCGCAAGACCTTCTCCTCGGCGTCCATCACCACGTTCTGCCTCGGGGCGGCGCTCTTCGGCGCGATGATCCTGATGCCGCTTTACTACCAGCAGGTGCGGGGCGAGGACGTGCTCGTGACCGGGCTGCTGGTCGGCCCGCAGGGTGTTGGCGCGGCGCTGGCGATGCCCATCTCGGGCCGGCTCACGGATCGCATCGGAGGCGGACCGCTGGCCCTCGGCGGAGTGCTGGTCACGACGCTGACGACGATCCCCTTCGGCTTCATCGGCGCCCACACGTCGATCGTGTCGCTGTCGCTGTGGATGTTCCTCAGAGGGATCGGCATCGGGTTCGCCTTCATGCCCGCGATGGCCGCGGCGTTCGCTTCGCTCGAGCCCCGCGAGCTCAGCGACGCCACGCCGCAGATGAACGTCCTCCAGCGGCTGGGAGCTTCGATCGGCACCGCCGTGCTGGCGGTCGTTCTCCAGCGCGCGCTGATCGCCGCGCATCATCCGCTCACGAGCTCGGGTATGGCCGGCGCCTACGCGACGGCTTTCTGGTGGTCGCTCGGCATCACGGCCCTGGCGATCGTTCCTTCGATCATCCTGATGAGGGCCGAGCGTGAGGCCAGGGCCCGAACCTCGGACCGCTTCACCGACGTCCCGGTCGCCGAGCCGATCGGAGTCTGATGGCCACCTCCGTCGCACCGGCACGTGGACGCGCGCAGGCGATGGAGACACTGGCGAAGTCGTTCAAGGGCGCGATGGCCGCCGTCCGGCGACTGCGCGGCCGCGACACGCACCACCCAGGCGCGCTCAGCCAGGCCCAGTATCAGGTCCTGTTCGAGCTGCTCCAGCGCGGTGCGCTGCCCGCTGGAGAGCTGGCCACGGTGCTCGAGGTCTCGCCCGCCAGCGCGACCCAGATGCTCGACCGGCTCGCCGATGGCGGGCTCGTAGAGCGGGTGCGCTCCGAACAGGACCGGCGGATCGTCGTCTCACGCCTCAGCGACGCGGGGCGGTTGGTCTGCGAGCAGCGTCGGGCGGCCATCGAGCCGCTCTGGCGCGACATGCTCGCGGGCTTCAGCGCGGCGGAGTTGCAGACTGCCGCGGCCGTCCTCGATCGGCTCAGCGCGCTCTTCGAGCGGCTGGCCAGCGGTCCCGAGGAGCCCTAGGCCGGCTCCGGCTCGGCTCGGCTCTGCGGCTCACTCGGCGCCGCCGGGTCCGCTTCCGATCCGGCGTCGTCGGCCTGCACGACGAGCACCGGAATCGGACTGTTGTGCAGCGCGTGATGGCTGACGCTGCCGAGCAGCGCCGAGCGCACCGCACCGCGTCCGCGCGATCCCATCACGAGTAGATCGTGATGTCCGGTTTCGATCCTGGCCTGCAGGGCCTTGCGGATCGGCTCCTGCGTGAGAATCGTCGTCACCGAGAGGTCTGCGGGGATCTGCTCCACGGCCGCCCGCAGCATCGCATCGTACTCGCGCTCGAGGTCCGCGCTTAGGCTCGCGGCGACGGCCGCGGTGGTCGGCGAGTAGGCCAGGCTCGAGGGTTGCTGCACCGCGGTGATGATCGTCAGCCTGGCGTTCTCGGACCGGGCGAGATCAACCGCCTGCTCGAGCGCGCGCTGGGCATCGAGCGACCCATCGAAGCTGACGAGGATATTGCAGAACATGGTGGCTGTTCCGGTCCCGCCTGACGGGATCGGCTCGCGCTCCGGAGCTTACGCCGGAGCCTAGGAAACGGCGTCGGCCGGCTGCGTGCCCGGCACTCGGCCGCCCAGTCGCACGGGCGGCAGGCCGAAGATCGCCACCAGCGCGCCGACGATGGCAAAGCCGGCCGCGACGATGAAGGCGAGGTGAAAACCGGCAGTCAGCGCGACGTGTGCACCGTGGACGCTGCCCCCGGTGTGTGCGAGCTCGCTGTTCGTGCGCGAGGTGGCCAGCGCGGCCAGGATGGCCAGCCCCAGCGCACCGCCGAACAGGCGAGCGGTGTTGACCAGGCCCGAGGCGAGGCCGGCCTCGCTGGGCGCGACGCCCGCCACCGCCGAGATCGTCGCGGGAACAAAGGCCAACCCGATGCCGATGCCGACCAGGATGCCGGGCAGGGCGACGTCGGCGAGGTAGCTCCCGTCGGTCGGGAGGCGGGTGAAGAGCAGCAGGCCCAGAGTCTGGGCCACCATGCCCGCTGTCAGCAGCGGTTTGGTTCCGAAGCGGATCACCTTGCGTGAGGCGAAGGTGGAGGAGGCCACGATCATCAGGGTCATCGGCAGGAACGCGAGCCCTGCCTTTATGGCCGAGTAGCCCAGCACCTGCTGCAGATACAGCGAGAGGAAGAACCACATGCCGAAGGTCGCCGCTCCGACGAGCAGGACCACGATGTTGGAGGCGCTCAGCGTGCGCGAGGAGTAGATCCGCAGCGGCATCAGCGGCGAGCGCGCGAAGCGGCCCTCGATCGCCACGAATACGGCGAGCAGCACCAGACCGAGCGCGATCAGACCGAGCGTCTGCGGCGATCCCCATCCCGTGCTGTCGGTGCGGACGATCCCCAGCACGAGCAGCGAGAGCCCGAGCGTCGCGCTCAGAGCACCGGGGAGGTCGAAGTTCCGGGCCCGCGAGGTGTCGCGCCCCTCGGCGACCAGTCGGTAGGTGAAGAGCGCCGCCCCGAGGGCGATCGGCACGTTGATGAAGAGAATCCAGCGCCAGCCGAGCGTCTCGGTGAGCACGCCCCCGAGCAGCACGCCCGCGGCGCCCCCGGCGCCGCCCATGGCGCCCCAGATGCCCACGGCGCGGTTGCGCTCGGCGCCCTCGCGGAAGGTCGTGGTGAGAATCGAGAGCGACGCCGGTGCGATCACGGCGCCACCCAGCCCCTGGACGGCGCGCGCGGCGATCAGCATGCCCTGGCTGTGCGCCAGGCCGCCCGCGAGCGAGGCGAGAGCGAACAGCGTGAGGCCGGCGACGAACACGCGTCGCCTACCCAGCAGGTCGGCCGCACGGCCACCGAGGAGCAGGAAGCCGGCGAAAGTCACCGTGTAGGCGTTGACCACCCACTGCAGGTTGGCCTCGGTGAAGTGCAGTCCGCCGCGGATCGACGGCAGCGCGACGTTGACGACAGACACGTCGAGGATGACCATGAACTGCGCGAGGCAGGCCAGGATCAGCGTGGCCCTCAGGTGCGGGCGCGGTGCCGAATGGATGTCGAGTGTCGGGTCGCTCATGTAGTCGTTGTACGATGCCCTTCGAACAGACTATCAGATGTACGATGATCATCGTACAATCATTGTTATGCAGGTGGAAACCACGCTTCCCGATGTCGCGCACCCGGCGCTCGACGAGATCGAGCTCGCCTCCGTCCTGCATGCCCTCAGCGACCCGATCCGCCTGCGGATCGTTGCCGGACTGGCTGACGGGGGCGAGGTGAGCTGTGGCCGGTTCGAGCTGCCGGTCACCAAGTCCACCTGCACCCACCACTTCCGCGTGCTGCGCGAAGCGGGTGTGATCTCGCAGCGCGTGCAGGGGACGACGCGGCTGAACAAGCTGCGCCGGGAGGAGCTCGAGGCGCGCTTTCCGGGGCTCGTGGACGCCGTGCTGCGCGCCTCGGAGTCCGAATCCACGTGAGCGGCCGGCGGGCCGCGATCCGAGCGTTCGCGGCCTTGCGCGTCGGCTACGCGCTCGGCCTGATCCTGGGCCCACGGCGTGTCGGACGCGCGTGGCTCGGCTCGGTGGCCGAGGCCGATACCGCGTGGGTCGCCCTGCGAGGTCTGGCGGCGAGGGACCTCGTGCTCTCGCTCGGCGTGCTCGCGGCTCCCAACGAGCCCGCCCGGCGCGTGGTCCTGCTGGCCTGCGCGGTATCCGACGCGGCCGATGTCGGCGCGACGCTGGCCGCGGACGGTCGCAATCTCCCTCCCCGGGCCCGTGCAGGGACGATCGTGCTGGCCGGGGGATCGGCGGCGATCTCCGCCGGTCTTGCCCTGCGGCGCGGCTGAACGGGCGCCCGCGGTCGCTGTTGCCGCGCGGCCGACGGGGGCACCGGTCCCGGGGCGCCGGATCCCGTTGCTTAGTGCGTCAGGCCCGCGATCAGATTGATGGTCGTGGCGATGATCACTGCGCCGAAGAGGTATGACAGCAGCGCGTGGCGCAGCGCCGTGGCGCGAATCTCCTTGGTCTTGAGATCGGTATCGGAGACCTGGAAGGTCATGCCGATCGTGAAGGCCAGATAGGCGAAGTCGCTGTAACGCGGCGGCGCGCTCTCATTGAAATCGACCGCGCTCTCGCCGTCGTCCCAATAGAGACGGGCATAGCGCAGCGTGAACACGGTATGCACGACGCCCCAGGCCAGCACGACGCTGGCGATGGCCAGTGCGATGAAGAGGTCCTTGGTCGAACCCGATTTGTGGCTGGCTCCGATGAGTACGACGCCGACGGCCACGAGGCTGATCACGCTGGCGCTGAGCAGCGTGGCGTCGGCGGTCAGGCGGTTCGGGTCGTCCCGGTTGGCGCGACGTCGCGTCTCCTCGGGCCCGAGCGGCCAGATGGTCGACCACATCCAGACCAGGTAGACGGCGGCGGCGGCATCCCAGCCCCCGAGGGGCGCCAACGGACCCCCGCCGATCAACAGGATCACGATCGCGGCGAGCACGCCGGCGACGGCGCTGACCGCCAGTCGGGTCCCGGCGGTGGGGTCTCCGGACCGCAGTGCACTCACCTCAGATCACGGGCGACGGTGGCATGGAGACCTCTTGTACCGCTTTGGCGTGTTTGTGGCGCTCGTGACGTGGTACTACTGGTGACATGAGCATGGGCCCCAGCGGAGGCGAGCATCCTCCGACCACCGGCCTCGATCGCGAGGCCGCGCCGGCGACGCCGGCCACGAGCCGCGACGAACAGGCGGCCGAGAAGCCGCAGGTGGAGAACATGCTGCCGCGTCGCGGCCGCCGCCGGTTCGGGTTCGAACGCGTCATGGTGCGACTGGTCGCCACCTGCGGGATCGTCGGGATCGGCGTTGTCCTGGGGGCGATTCTCGCCTCGAGCAAGGTCCAGGGGTGGATCACCGGGCTGGTGGTCGCGCTGGTCAGCGTGATCCTCTCGGCGATTCTGTGGTCATCGCGCGAACTCTGACGGTCTCGCCCACGACGGATTCCTGAGGCGAGCGGCGCATGGCTAAAGCTGCGTCGGATAGCGGGCGATACACGCAAGAAGGAAATGTGGGGTATCGCGCCTCACCGTGTCTGAGGGGGCGTGCTGCGCTGAGGTCAATCCACCAAGCACAAGACGACCTCCAGGGTCAGACGCTGGCTGGGCGCTTCAGGATCGTCGGGGTCCTGGGGCGGGCACCGGACGTGCTCACGCTGCTGGGCCTCGACCTGCACAGCGACACCGACGTCGTGGTCACCGTCGTGCGGCCCGCGGGGGAGGCAGCTGCGGTCCTAACGCGGCTGCAGAGCGAGCTGCTCGCGTTGCGAGGCGGCTCGAGCCCCCATCTGGCACCCCTCATTCACGCCGGCGAGGCCGACGGCGCGCTGTTCTCCGTGCGTGCCTACATTCCGGGCACGACGCTGGCCGAGCGCCTGCGCGACGGGCCTCTCCCGCTGGCCGAGGCCGTGGCGATCGCTCGCGACGCCATGCTCGGCCTGCAGGCCCTACACGATTGCGGCCTGCTGCATCGCGAGCTTGAGCCCGCGAGCCTCATTCTGCGCTCCGACGGCACCTCGAGCGGCGTGCTCGCCTACACCGGGCTCTCGCGCGCCGTGCGACTGGCCGAACTCGGCGAGCTGCCGATCGAGGCGGCTTACTACGCCTCGCCCGAGGAGGCCGGCCTCCTGCCGCGAAATGTCGATGAGCGCTCCGATCTGTATTCCGCAGGGGCGGTGCTGTTCGAGAGTCTCTGCGGCCGGCCGCCGTTCGACGGCGCGAGCGTCAACGAGGTGCTCCGTCGCCACGTCGCGGGGACCGAGCCGAGCCTGCGCGCGATCCGCGCCGACGTGCCGCCTGCGCTGGACGAGGTCGTGCGGCGGCTGTTGCGCACGGAGGCCGATGATCGCTACCCGTCGGCCACCGCGGTCGCCTTCGACCTCACCCGCGTGCTGGCAGCACTCGCGCGCGGGAACGAGCCCGGCATCGGAGCCGACCCGGGCAGGCTCAGTCTGGCTGAGCTCGGCGAGCCCGCGTTCGTGGGCCGCGAGCGCGAGCGTGAGACCATGCATCGTGCCGTTGGGGAGGCCCGGGCCGGCCGCGGCTCGCTGATCTTGATCGAGGCCGAGCCAGGGGCGGGAAGGTCGCGCCTGCTCGACGAGTTTGCGCGCCGGGAGGAGCACGACGCCGTCTGGGTCCTCCGGGCCGCCGGCCGCTATCGCGCGGTCCAGAACCCGCACGGGCCACTCGACGATGTTCTCGCCGCCGTGCTCGGCCGGGTCGCCGTCGACGGTCCGTTTCGCGATCTGCTCCGCACCCGGCTGAGCAACGAGGCGCGGGCGATCGCCACCGTGATGCCCGAGCTGTCGGCCGCGCTCGGTTTCCAACCCGCAGGTCGGGCGCCCGCCGATTCGTTCGCCGGGGCGCCGGCCACGCGGGCCTTCGCCCGGCTCCTGGCCATGCTCGGCACGGAGGAGCGGCCGGCGCTCGTGCTGCTCGACGATTGTCAGTGGGCCGGCGAGCTGACGGTCGGGCTACTCGAGACGTGGCCCACGCAGGCAGGCGTGTCGCACACCGTCGCTGAGGGTCTCCACACGCTGATCGTTGCGACCTTCAACTCCGACGAGCTGGCGCAAGATCACGTCCTGCGCTCGATTCCCGGAGTGCCACCCTGCGCGCTGCCGGTGCTCGACCGCGGCGAGGTGGCGCAGCTCGTCGCCTCAATGGCGGGCACCGTCCCGACCGAGGTCGGCGAACTCGTTCAGGAGATGTCGGGTGGCAGCCCGTTCATGGCGGCTGAGGCGCTGCGCGGCCTGGTTGAGACGGGCGGTCTGGTGCCTGAGCTCGGAGGTTGGCGCGTCGATCCCGAGCAACTCGCCGACGCCCAATCGTCCCGACGCGCGGCCCGTTTCGTCAGCCACGGGCTGGACCGGCTGTCCGCCTCGGTGCTCGGGCTGCTGTCGGTCGGAGCTGTGCTCGGCCGGCGCTTCTCAGCCGACCTCGCCGCCCGTCTGGACGGCCGCTCGGCGGCTGAGGTCCAGGCCGCGTTGGCGGAGGCGCGTCGCGGCCACATCCTTTGGTTCGATCAGCGCACCGGACAGTGGTCCTTCCTGCACGAGAAGCTACGTGAGATGCTGCTGACCCGGCTGTCGGCGCCCGGGCGGCAGAAGCTTCACCTGCGGGCGGCGCGCATGATCGAGGCCCAGGACGCCGGGCAGGCCTTCGAGTTGGCCGTGCACCTCGACGCCGCCGGCGACCCGGTCCGAGCGCTGCCGTACGCGCTCGAGGCGGCGACGCGGGCGCGCACTCACCATTCACTCGCGGCCGCCGAGCGCTGCTACCGGATTGCCGAGCGCGGCGCCGATCCCGGCGACAAGGCGGTGCAGAGGCTGGTGAACGAGGGCCTCGGCGACGTGGCGATGCTGCGCGGCAACTACGCGGAGGCAGCGGCCCATCTGGGCGCCGCGGCGCTCGCCTGCGACAGCGACCTGACGCGTGCGCAGGTCGAGGGCAAGCGCGGTTCGCTCGCGCTCCGGCGGGGCGACGCCGATGCCGCGGTGGCCACGCTGCAGGGCGCGCTGCGGCTGCTGCGCGTGCGGGTGCCACGGCGCAGATCAGGCTTCTGGGTCGGCCTTGTCGCCCAGATCCTCTGCCAGCTCCTCCACACCCTGCTCCCGCGCGTCTTCCTCGGCCGTCGCGAGCTCGCCCACGCGCAGCGCGACCGGCTCGCCGCTCGCCTGCTCAGCGGCCTGGCCCGCGCGTACTGGTTCGGCTCGGGCCGGGTGCCTTGCCTGTGGGCGAACCTTCGCGCGATGAACCTGATCGAGCGCTTTCCACCGACCGAGGAGCTCGCCCAGGCCTACGCCGACCACGCGTCGGCGATGACGATGATCCCGTATTTCGCACGCGGCATCGCCTATGCCGAGCGTTCGCTGGCCATGCGGCGCGAGTTCAATGACGTCTGGCGCGCCGCGCAGTCCGAGCAGTCGCTGGGAGTCGTCCTCTACGCGGCGTCGCGTTTCGAGGAGGCGCTCGCCCACTCGCGCTCGGCGGTCAGGACGCTACACCCGGCCAGACGTCCATGGGCGCTCAGCACGGCGAGCTGGCACGTCGCGCTCTCGCTCTACCGACTCGGACGTATCCCGGAGGCGATCGACGCCAGCCGGCGCGTATACCGGGCGGCGATCGAGCGTGGAGACCTGCAGGCCGCCGGGATCAGCCTCGGCGTGTGGGCGAAGGCCGCCGACGGCGAGATTCCCGCTGACCCCGTGCGCGACGCGCGCGCCACGCTCTCGAGCGACGTCCACACGGGCGCCGAGGTGTTGCAGGCCGACGCGGTGCGCCTGCTCGCGCTCGGGGAGCCCGCCGCCGCGGTGCAGGCCCTCGAGCGGGCCGACACGAACGTCCGTCGGGGTGGCCTGCACCAGGAGTACGTATCGTCCGTCCTCCCCTGGCTGGCGACAGCCTTGCGCATGCAGCTCGCCACGACGACCGAGCTGGCTCCCCGGCGGCGGCGACAGATCGCTCGCCGGGCGCGCCGGGCGGCCCGTCGCTCCGTGCGACGGTCCAGGCGCTACCGCAACAACCTCCCGCACGCGCTGCGTGAGCTGGGTCTGCTGGCCGCGGCCGACGGCCGCGCCCGGCGGGCTCGGCGACTGCTGGACCGGAGCCTGCGCGTGGCCGAGCAGCAGGGGGCGGCGCGGGAGTACGCGCTCACCCTGCTGGCGCGCGGCGAGCTGGGCGTCGCGCTGGGCTGGCAGCAGGCCAGCGCCGAGCTCACGCGAGCCCGGTGGCTGCTCGACCCCGCGCGCTCCGAGTCCGCTTCACGAGGCCAACACGAGCCCACGCTGTCGCTCGCCGATCGCTTCACGACGCTGCTCGAGGCGGGCCGTTCGATTGCGTCGGGGCTCACGCGAGAAGCCGTCTTCGCCGCGGTCCACGAGGCGGCCATCGCCCTCCTGCGCGCCCAGCAGTGCACCGTGTTCGCCGTCGCCGAGGCGGGCGAGGGGCCGGTGCTCCGGCCGGTCGCGGGCGCCCCCGAGGACGACGACAGCCGCGCGGCGGTCGCCGTCGCGCTGCGTCTGGGCGAGCCGGTGGTCACCGAGCTGGATCTGCGGGCGGCCGGCGAGCCCGAGACGGGTCGCTCGACGCTCTGTGCGACCGTGCTCGTGCGCGGTCGTCCGGAGGCCTGCCTGTACGTCAGCCACAGCGGCGTCGGGGGCCTGTTCGGCGAGCAGGAGCGTCAGCTCGCCGCCTACGTGGTCACGCTGGCCGGCGCCGCGCTGGAGAATGCCCAGGGCTTTGCCGAGGCCCAGGAGCTGTCGCGCTCGCTGGAGTTGCGCGTGCATGAGCGCACCGCGGAGCTAAGCGCGTCCAAGGAGAAGATGGCCGCCACTCTCTCGCTCCTCACCGCGACGCTCGAGTCGACGACGGACGGGATCCTCGTCGTCGACGCGCTCGGTCGGATCGTCAGCCACAACCGCAAGTTCGGCGACATGTGGCGGATGCCGCCAGAGATCCTGGCCGCGCGCGATGACGAGCGCATGGTCGCCTGCGCGATCGAGCAGCTTCTCGACGCCGAGGCCTTCCTGAGCAAGATTCGCGAGCTCGACGAGGATCCGGAGGCCGAGAGCTATGACCTGCTCGAGTTCAAGGACGGGCGTGTGTTCGAGCGCTACTCGCTGCCCCAGCGCATCGACGGCCGGTGCGTGGGACGCGTGTGGAGCTTCCGTGACGTCACCCTGCAGAAGCAGTCCGAGCGTGAGCTCGAGCACCTGGCCAACCATGACGGCCTGACCGGGCTGATGAGCCGGCGGCGCTTCGAGCAGGAGGTCGAGCGGACGCTGGCGCACATCTCGCGCTACGGCGGGCGGGTCGCGACCATGATCCTCGACGTCGACAACTTCAAGTACGTAAACGACACGCTCGGCCACGGCGCCGGGGATGAGCTCATCCGCAGCGTGGCGCGGCTGCTGGCCGGCCGGCTGCGTGCCTCTGATGTGGTCGCGCGGCTCGGCGGTGACGAGTTCGCCGTGCTGCTGCGCGAGGTCGACGCAGAGACGGCGCAGCAGGTTGCCGCCGATGTGCTGACCGCGGTGCGCCACCACACGGCGTTCATCGCCGGGCAGCGCATCTCAATGACGGTGTCGATCGGCGTCGCGCTGCTCGAGGATGAGGATCTCGACGCCGGTCAGCTGCTCGCTGACGCCGACCTGGCCATGTACGAGGCCAAGCGGGGGGGACGCGACGGCGTTTCGATCTATACGCCCGAGCGCGCGCGAGAAGCTCGCCTCGAGGCTCGGCTGTCCTGGGCCGAGCGCCTGCGCGAGGCGCTCGAGAACGACAGCTTCGTGCTCTACGCGCAGCCGATCCTCGACCTGCGCAGCGGTGAGGTGACTCGCCACGAGGTGCTCCTTCGCCTGCCCGGCGAGCGCGGCGAGGCGCTGGCACCGGAGACCTTTCTGCCCAGCGCCGAGCGGCTCGGCATCGGACCGGCGATCGATCGCTGGGTTCTCTCACACGCGATCCGGGAACTCGGTTCGTGGACAGGGCCGGGCCGGGCGCATTCGCTCGCGATCAATCTGTCGGGATCCTCGATCGGCGACCCCGAGCTTCCAGAACTGATCGCCACGGAGATCCGGGCCGCGGGCGTCGAGCCGGCGCGGGTGATCTTCGAGGTCACCGAAACCGCCACGATCGCCAACCTGGACGAGGCCAAACGCTTCATCGCCGCGGTAACGGAGCTCGGGTGCAAGTTCGCGCTCGATGATTTCGGGACCGGTTTCGGCTCGTTCTATTACCTCAGGCATCTGCCGGTCGACTACTTGAAGATCGACGGCGATTTCGTCGACGACCCCGAGGGCAACGAGGTCGACCGGCTCGTCGTCAACGCGATCGTCGACATGGCCCGCGGGATGGGCAAGCAGACGATCGCCGAGCACGTGCAGAGCGCGGGCATGCTCGCGCAGGCGCGCCGGTTGGGGATCGACTACGCGCAGGGGTACCACATCGGTCTGCCGGCGCCGCTCAGCGAGCTCGCTGGGTCGCTGAGCCAGGCGACCGCGCACTGAGCGCTCGCGCGGCCGATTAGTCTGTCGGGGCTGTGATCGCGGGGCAACCAGCATGAACACACCGACCACGTTGACCTACGAGGTCGCGGACCGGGTCGCGCGCATCACCCTGAACCGCCCCGAGCGCGGCAACGGGATCACCCGCCGCCTCGTCACCGAGCTCGAGGCGTGTGTTGAGCAAGCCGATCTCGACCCGGCCGTGCACGCCATGCTGCTGGCCGGTAATGGGAAGGGCTTCTGCGGCGGCTACGACCTCGTGCAGAGCGCCGAGGGTCAGGGCCGGCTCGAGGAGTCCGGCGAGACCCAGGGGTCGGCGCCGGCCGGGTCGCCACTCGATCCGCGGGTCATGGCCCGCAACCATGACCCGGGGGCGACCTGGGACCCGCTCGTCGACTACGCGATGATGAGCCGCAACGTCCGCGGCTTCATGTCGCTGTTTGAATGCGGCAAGCCCGTCGTGTGCAAGGTCCACGGCTTCTGCGTGGCCGGCGGCACGGACATGGCGCTCTGCTCGGACCTGCTGATCATCGCCGCCGACGCCAAGATCGGCTACCCGCCCGCGCGCGTCTGGGGCTCGCCGACGACCTCGATGTGGGCTCATCGGCTGGGGCCGCAGCGGGCCAAGCGGCTGCTCTTCACGGGCGACTCGCTGTCCGGCTCCGAGGCGCTGGAATGGGGACTGGCGATCGAGGCGCCCGCACCTGAGAAACTCGACGAGCGGACCGAGATCCTGCTCGCCCGAATCGCTCGCAACCCGATAAACCAGCTGCGCATGATGAAGCTGCTCGTCAATCAGTCGCTCTACGCACAGGGACTCCAGACGAGCCAGGTGCTGGGCACGCTGCTCGACGGGGTGGCGCGCCACACCGAGGAGGGATACGAGTTCCAGCAGCGTGCGGCGCGCGACGGCTTCCGCGCGGCCGTGCGCGACCGCGACGAGCCGTTCGGCGACCCAGGTCCGTCGACGTTCAAGGGCTGAGGCCCGCACGATGCCCGTCCGCCGGCGCCTCACGAGCTCCCTCGCCACGCTGCTGGTGATGCTGCTCGCTGCCGGCGCGGCGGCCTCGAGCGCGCACGCCTCGGTGGCGATCGGAGCACGGCGCGTGGTGATCGCCACGCCAAGCGGCGCGCGGGCGATCGTGACTCGGGCTCCATTCGGACTGCGGCTCCTCGATGCGCGCGGCCGCGTGGTCCTGAGCGAGGTCGCGCGAGCGCGCCGGCCGATGGTCATAGCGCCGCATTCGCAGCTCGAGTTCGGGACGATCGGGACGCCCGCGCAGACGCTGTACGCCCCGATGAGCTTCCTCGTTGGAGCCCAGCGGGCGACCCAGACGCTGGCCGGTCAGTGGGAGGGAACGCTGCGGTCGGTGGCCGAGTCGGGTGTGGCCTACTCCGCGCAGGCGGTGGCGGGGGTCCGGCGGCGCGGGGCGGGAGCCATGCTGACGCTCTCGACCAATGACCCCACACATCGCCGCTTGATCGTCACGATCGCCCCAGCGCCCGTGACGGACGGGCTCAGCGTGAGCGTGCGGCCGAGCCCGTCGGCCGGCGTGGCGGCGATGGGCGACTCGTTCCGCTCCCCCTCGGGCGAGGCCTTTCACGGCTTCGGTGGCCGGCACAACAGCCTCGACCAGCACGGCTCGGAGTTCTACAACTGGCTCCAGCAGGAGAACGTCAGCTCGGGGAGCACCGGCGGCCTGGCTCCCACTCCGAACCCGGCCACGGACCGCTACATGTTCCCCAACGGGGCCCAAGCCGCGTACTACGTGCAGTCCTCCTTCGTCTCCTCCGACGGTTACGGCTTCCTGCTGGCCCGGGACGAGCTGTCGCACTGGCGCCTGGACTCGGACCGCGCCGGGGCCTGGCAGACAGAGGTGACCGCGCGTGCGACTCGACTACGTGGTGATCCCGTCCTCGCCGCTGCGGGCGGTGGGCGAGCTCACGCGGCTCACCGGCCGCCAGCCCGTCCCCCCGAACTGGGCGCTCGGATCGTTGCTCGACCGGCTGGTGAGGTTCCCCTCCGACCCGCCCGCGCACTACGAGCAGGAGGTGCAGAGCGATCTTGCCAACATCGACCGCTACCACCTGCACCTCGACGGCTATCGGATCGAGGGCTGGCCGGAGCTCCCGCGCGCGGTGCTGCGGCATTACATCGCCGAGTTCAGGCGACGGGGGATCCATCCGCTGCTCTACTTCCGCGCCTTCGTCGGGCAGGACACGACGGGGACCGATGACCCCCGGGAGTTCGATCTCGCGCTGGCGCGGGGCTACGTTGCCACCCATGCCGACGGAAGCCCGTACATCTTCACCTCCAACTTCAACAAGCCCGGTGCCGTGATCGATTTCACCAACCCGGCCGCGGTCCGCTGGTGGCAGGGACGGATCCGGGCGGCGCTCGAGCTCGGCGCCGACGGCTTCATGCAGGACTTCGGCGAGCAGGTCCTGTCGGACATGCACTTCCACGACGGCTCGACCGGAGCCCAGATGCACAACCGACTCCCGGTCCTCTACGACCGGGCCACCAAGCTTGTGGTCGATGCCTACGAGCGTCAGCACCCGGGGCGGCGGATCTTCTACTTCACGCGCGCCGGGTATAGCGGCACGCCGGGCAACGCGGCCTACGAATTCGCCAACTTCCCCGGCGACGAGACCACCGACTGGACCCGCTCGGCCGGGCTGGCTGTCGCAGACCACCGACATGCTCAACCGGGCAATCGGCGGGGCATACGGCTTCAGCACCGACATCGGCGGCTACTTCGACGTCGGTCCCTACTCGCCCACGACGCGTGAGCTCTTCCTGCGCTGGGCCGAGTGGGCCGCGCTCTCGCCGATCTTCCGGTTACACGGCTCGGTGCTGGCGGGTACCCACACGCCGTGGAGCTACGACGCCCAGACCGTGGGCAGTTACGCGGCGCTGACGCGTTTGCACCTCCGCGCCCGGCCGCTGATCCAGCGCCTGTGGCAGGAGGCCGACCGGACCGGAGTGCCGGTCACCCGGCCCCTGTGGCTCGCGTATCCCGGCGACCGTCGCGCCGCACAGGCCGATCAGGAATGGCTGCTCGGGCCCCATGTGCTCGTGGCGCCCGTGGTCACCCAGGGAGCGAGCTCGCGCGTCGTGTATTTCCCGCGCGGCTGTTGGCGGAGCCCGATAACCGGCCGTCGTTACCGTGGCGGGACCGCGCAGGTGGTGGCCGCCACGCTGACCGAGCTGCCCTACTTCTTCCAGTGCGGCACGCGGCCGTTCTAGAAGGTGATCACGCTCCGGATCCCGTCCTGACGCTCCATCAGCTCGAAGCCGCGGTTGACCTCGTCGAGTTTGATCCGGTGTGAGATGAAGGGGTCGACGTCGAGCCGGCCGTCGAGATAGAGCTGCACGAGTTCGGGTACCTGGTCGCGGCCCTTGACGCCGCCGAACGACGAGCCGCATACGCGCCGGCCGGTGATCAGCAAGCGCGGCACGATGTCCAGCGTCTCGCCCTTGCCGGCCACGCCGGCGATCGTGCACAGACCCCAGCCCATGCGCGCCGACTCGACCGCCTGACGCATGACGTTGACCAGTCCGGTCGCCTCGAAGGTGTAGTCGGCCCCGAATCCGCCGGTCTCCTCGAGTACGCGCGCCACGGTCTCAGTCCCGGCGATCCACGTTTCGGTCGCGCCCTGTCCGCGCGCGAGCTCGAGCCGCTCGGCGGACTTGTCCACGCAGATGATTCGCTCGGCGCCCTGAAGGCGGCAGCCGGCCACCGCGCCGAGCCCGACCATGCCGGCGCCGAAGACCACACACGTCGATCCGGGCTGCACGTCGGCGGTGTTCATCGCCGCGCCCAGACCGGTCGAGAGCCCGCAGGCGAACAGCGCTGCGCGATCCGGCTCGGCCTCGGGGGAGACCTTGGCCAGCGCGATCTCCGGCAGGACCGAGTACTCGGCGAACGTGCTCGTGCCCATGAAGTGGCGGATCGGCTCGCCGTCCCGTGAGAGGCGTGTGGTCCCGTCGGGCAGGTAGCCGAGGTTCTGCTGCTCGCGAATGGCCAGGCAAAGGTTCGTGTGAGGGGAGAGGCAGTGCACGCACTCGCGGCACTGGGGCGAGAAGAGCGTCACGACGCGGTCACCGCGTGCGACGCTCGAGACGCCGGCGCCGACTCGCTCGACGATGCCCGCGCCCTCGTGCCCGAGCACCGTGGGCGCATATCCCGAGGGGTCCGCGCCGGACGCGGTGTACAGGTCGGTGTGGCAGACGCCGCAGGCCTCGAGGCGCACGAGCACCTCGCCGGCCGCGGGCTCCGCGAGGTCGACCTCGGTGACGTTGAGCGGCTCGCCGAAGGCCTCGAGCACGGCGGCACGAATCTTCACAGTCAGTCTCCTCTCAGGAAGCTAGCCTCCCGCGGCACGGTACCGCTCGATCGCCCGCCTGCGCTCGGCGGCATGGTCGACGATCGGTGCGGGATAGTCCGCGCCGATCACGCAGCCGGCCGCGCGTTGTTCATCCTGGCTCATCCGCCATGGCTCGGCCAGGTGCCGATCCGGCACCGCACGCAGCTCGGGCACCCAGCGGCGCACGTAATCACCGTCCGGGTCGTGGCGCCTCTGCTGCGTGACCGGATTGAGCAGGCGGCGGAAGTACGGCGCGGGATCGGCGCCCACCGAGGCGATCCATTGCCAGTTGCCGTTGTTGTTCGACTCGTCGCCGTCCAGGAGCGAGGCCATGAAGTGCCGCTCCCCGGCCCGCCAGTCGAGGTGCAGGTCCTTGGTCAGAAAGGATCCGACGACGAGCCGGGCCCGGTTGTGCATCCACCCGGTGTGCTGCAGCTGGCGCATCGCCGCGTCGACCACGGGATACCCGGTGCAGCCCGTCTTCCAGGCCTCGAGCAGAGCGTCGTCGTCGTCCCATTCGAGCGAGCGGTAGCGCGGCTGGAGCTCCTGGTGCGCGTTGTCGGGATGGTGCAGCAGCACGTGGGCGTAGAAGTCCCGCCAGGCGAGCTGACGCCGGTACTCCTGCGGTCCGTGGCCGCGCAGACGCCGGACTTCTGACTCGAGCTCGAGCGGCGACAGGCAGCCGAAGTGCAGGTATGGGGAGAGCCGCGACGTGCCGCCCGCCAACACGTCGTGTCGTTCGGCATAGCCGGCGATCCCGTCGCGGAGCCATGACTTCATCGCGTGTCGCGCGGCAGTCTCGCCGGGCTCGACGAATCGCTGTGGCGGGTCCTCGGCGCCCAGCGCCGCGGCGCTCGGGAGCCGTCCACGGGTCAGCTTCGAGGGCAGGGAGACGACGTCGGGCGCCTGCTCGAGCCGGCGGCGCTCGGCGCTCATCCAGGCGCGGTGGAACGGCGAGAACACTCGATAGGGATCTCCTGAGCGGGTCCGGATCCTTCCGATGTCGGCGATGAAGTTGCCGGCGGTGATCGTCGCCTGCGCGTCGGCGTGCTCGAGCGCCGCGCGGACGCGCCCGTCGCGCACCCGGGCATAGGGCGAGACGTCGTTGGTCCAGTAGACGCGCTGCGCGCCGAGCTCGCGGGCGAGCTTCGGCAGCTCCGTCCACGGGCGGCCCTCGCGGATCGCCAGATCGCCGCCGCGCTGGCGCAGCCCGTCAGCGAGCTCCTTCAGGCAGCCATGCAGAAAGGCCGCGCGGGCGGGCGAGGGAAAGCGGCCGCCCAGCAGCCCGGGGTCGAGCACGAATACCGGCACGACGTGTTCGTGCTCGGCCAGCGCGCTGCTCAACGCCGGGTGATCGTGGAGCCGCAGGTCCCGGCGGATCCACACCAGTGCGGTGGATCGCGCCACTAGTGCGCAGATCGGCCGCCGGCCTGTGTGTCGAGCGCGTCGATCATCAGGGCCAGCATGCGCCGCCAGGCGTCTGGATCGATCCGCTTGGCCGCGCGGGTCGAGGCGAACAGCAGGCGCAGATCGAGCGTGGTCGCATCCTGTCGAAGCCGTCCCTCGGCGCGGGTATCGACCAGCACCTGCTCGAGCGCGCGAGTGGCGCGTCCGAGCGCGGCGACCACGGCCGGGTGATCGTCGACCGCGGTCAGCGCTTCGCCGAGGAAGTCGTCACAGGACTGTCGCTCGACGAGCGTCCAGAGCATCTCGGTGAGTGCCGACCAGCGGTCGCCCCCGCGCGCCCGGGCCACGGCTGCGGCCTCGGTGATGCGCTCGAGCCGGAGCATCACGAGTTCGGCGAGCAGATCGTGCTTGGACGGGAACTGACGGTAGACGCTTGCCACGCCGGCGCCGGCCGCGGCCGCGACGGCCGGCATCGGCGCGTCGAGGCCCTCGCGGACGAAGACCTCCGCCGCCGCCGCGAGCAGGCGCTCGCGCTTGGCCTCGCCGTCGAGGGTGGCCCAGTCGGAATCGGGACCGAGGACGTGAACGCTCATACCCCAAGCGTACCGGAATGATCATTCCGGTACGCTACGCTCTGGTTCCTGAGATGACCGATCGGCCCGCTGACCGCATACATCCCAATCTGATCCTGGCCGTCGTGTCGCTGGCCGGGCTGGCCTACGCGGTGCTGAGCTCGTCGGTCATTCCGGCGCTGCCGACGATTCAGCACAGCCTCAACGCGACGGAGACCGGCGTGACCTGGCTGCTCACGGGATACCTCCTGTCGGCCTCGGTCGGCACGGCCATCATCGGGCGGCTCGGCGATATGTACGGCAAGGAGCGGATGCTCCTGTTCACGCTCATCGTGCTGGCATTCGGGACGCTGCTCGCCGCGGTCTCCAACTCGCTGGAGCTGCTGATCGTGGCCCGCATCATCCAGGGCACCGGCGGAGGCATCTTCCCGCTCGCCTTCGCGATCGTGCGGGACGAGTTCCCTCGCGAGAGAGTGGCCGGGAGTATCGGGCTGATGTCCTCGATCCTCGGCGTGGGCGGCGGAATCGGCATCGTGACCGGCGGCCTGATCGTCGAGCACCTGAGCTGGCACTGGCTGTTCTGGATTCCGCTCGTGACCACCATCATCGCGGCTGTTGCGACCTGGCGCTACATCCCCGAGTCGCCGATCCGCGTGCCCGGCCGCGTCAACTGGCTAGCGGCGGGCCTCATGACCGCCGGCATGAGCACCGTGCTGATCGCGATCAGCGAGACGACGACCTGGGGGTGGGGCTCGCCCAAGACGCTCGGGCTGCTGGCCTTCGGGTTGCTGATCAGCTGCCTCTGGGTCTACGTCGAGGTGCACAGCCGCGAGCCGCTGATCGACATGGCCATGATGCGCATCCGCGGCGTCTGGACCACGAACGCGGCGGCCTTCCTGCTGGGCGCGGGGATGTACTCCTCGTTCATCATCTATCCGCAGTTCGCCCAGCTGCCCAAGAGCACGGGCTTCGGCTTCGGCGCCTCGGTCGTCGTGTCCGGGCTCTACCTGCTGCCCTCAGCGCTCGGCATGGGCCTGCTCGGGTCGCTGGCCGGCCGCGTGGCGCGCCGCTACGGGTCAAAGCTCGCGCTGATCGTCGGCTCGCTGATCACGGCCTCAGCGTTCGCGCTGCTCTTCGTCGAGCACGCCCATCCCTACGACATGCTGATCAGCGCCTTGCTGCTCGGCGTCGGGATCGGGCTGGCCTTCGCGGCGCTCGGCAACCTGATCGTGCAGGCCGTCCCGCCCCATCAGACCGGCGCGGCCAGCGGCATGAACACGGTCATGCGTACGCTCGGCGGTGCGCTGGGCGGCCAGATCGCCGCGACCTTCATCGTCAACAACACCGTGAACGGGACACCCACCGTGACGGGGTTCACCGACAGCTTCCTGCTGGCCACCGCCTTCCTGATCATGTGCGTGCTCGCCGCGCTGCTGGTGCCAAGCCTGTCTCCCGGGCGCCGCACGTCCCAGGTCGAGCCCCAGCTGGCCCAGGCCGAAGCGGGTTAGCCGCCGGTCCGGGCGCCCGCCTGTGGCCCGAGCGCCTGAGCGGGGCCCGTTGCCCCCACGGTCGCGCGGCCTAACGGAACTGGTAACAAGGGGTCATGAGCCAAGAGCCACCACGCCGGAAGTCATCGCTCGGCATGATCGCGGTCCGCTACGGGATCGGTGCCGTGATGGTGACCGCGGGCCTGGTCATGCTGATCGTCTCACCCGCGGGTCTCGGCGTCGACGGCTTTGCGATGGCCGTCGGCGGCGGGCTGTCTGTGCTGATGATTAACTTCCTTTTCCGGCTCGGCGTCAGCGGCGACCAGGAACGGGCGCGCGAGGACGCGGCCCGGGCCTACTTCGATGAGCACGGCGAATGGCCGGTGGACGAGCCGCGCTCGGGCGGCCGCGAGTGGACCCTCGCGCGCGGCGTGGTGACGCCCGAGGACGAGGCGCGCCGGCGAGCGTAGGGGCTGGTTGGGGGCGGCGGAGGTCCGGCGGCGTCGCCGTGACGCGGCGCGGCGGGTCGGACGCCGCCGACCTCACACCCGAGACGTCCGGCCGAGAAAAAGCACGCCCGGAGCCCGCCGTCGGCCGGGAAACGGGCACCTGTGAGGGTAGGATCCCGTCTTCGGCCTGCAGCGAGATGAGGAGGTCCGGGTGTCCACGACGAAGAGCGATCTTGACGACGTTCTGGTCAGCGACCGCGAGCACTGGCTCGACGGTCCGCCGAACGAGCTCTTCAAGCGCCTGCGCGCCGAGTGTCCGGTGCATTGGACGGACAAGATCACCGAATACCCGAAGGAGGCCGGCTACTGGTCGGTGACCCTGGCCGACGACGTGCACACGGTCAGCCGGGACTGGCGCACGTACTCCTCGGAGCTCGGCGGTGTGACGGCGGCGACCGACGTCTTCCCGCTCGAGCTGATGCGGGCGATGTTCATCGGCATGGACCCGCCGAAGCACGATCGGATCAAGCGGCTCTTCCAGGCCGGTTTCACGCCCAAGCGGATCGCCGCCCACGAGCAGGCCATCCGGGAGATCGTCACCACGGTCCTCGACCGCGTGGAGGGGGCCGAGACGATCGATCTCGTGACAGAGGTCGCCCAGCCTGTCGTCTCACGGGTGATCGGGAGCTTCATGGGCATCCCCGAGGAGGACGACGCCGTCTGGGCGGGACTGATGAACTCGACGCTCGGCGCCGGCGACCCGGATCTCAACCCGGAGGGCGTCCAAGGGGTCATCGAGCGGGACGTGCCGGAGATCTTCGCGCGCTGTGCCCGGATGATCTCGGCGCGGCGCGAGAACCCGACCGACGACCTGACGAGCGTCCTCGTGCACGCCGAGATCGACGGGCAGAAGCTCGAGGAGCACGAGATCGTGATGGGCTTCTTCCTGCTCGTCGCGGCGGGCAACGACAGCACCAAGGCGACCTATTGCAGCGGCATGCGGGCGTTGATGGAGCACCCCGACCAGCGGCAGCTGGTGCTGGATGATCAGTCGCTCGTGCCGGGAGTCGTGGAGGAATCGCTGCGCATGTTCCCCGCCTTCGCGCACTTTCGCCGCACTGCGACGTGCGACGCGAAGCTGAACGGCCGTCAGATCCGGGCGGGCGACAAGGTGGTCATGTGGTACGTCTCATCGAATCGGGACGAGTCGCGCTACGCGGATCCGGACCGCTTCGATGTGCGCCGCAACCCCGAGCATCAGGCCTTCGGGGCCGGAGGACGTCACTTCTGTCTCGGCACGGCATTGGCCAGGCTCGAACTGCGGGTGCTGTTCGAGGAGACGCTGGCCCGCTTCCCGGCCATGGAGCTCGTCGGCGAGGCCGCGGCGGTCGAGTCGCCCTTCATCAACCAGTTGAAGTCGTTGCCGGTTCGGCTGGGGCCCGCGGCGGCCGCATAACCCGAGCTCGGACCGCCCGAGCCCCCGGCCAGACCCGAGCGGGCCGTGCCGCCGGCGGAGCTCGAACCGGCGTCGTGCTCGGAGCGGCTCGGCCCCGAACCACCGCGGTCTCCGGCTGCACCTCCCGTGGCCTGCGGGATCCGGGCCCCCGCGCCCGGCCCCGGCGGCGGGCGCAAGTCGGTCGCCCGCGGGGGCGTGACCGCGGCGACGTCGACTCGCGAGCGCGCCGTCGACCCGGGCGACGCCGGCCGGCCCGGCCCAGCGCTGCGCGCGGCCAGGGCTAGTCGAGCGGCCCTGGCCAGGATCGCTGGCCCGGCGGATCCCGCCGCCGCCGGCCCGTGGCCGGCCCTACCCGAGGCGTGCGTGCCGCCGGTGCTGCGGAAAGTCGGCGCTCGCGGGGCACGCCCGCTTTCGATCGACGGGCCGAGCGCGACCAGGGCCGCCGGCACGAGCACGGCCGCGCAGACCTTGGCGCCGAGCACACACCCGCCGCTGAGGGCGACGGCGGGCGCGGCCGCCGTGCCCTCGGTGAGGCCGGCTGCCCAGCGGGCCAGCGGCGCCGCGGGCGTGAGCGCGAGGACGTGCTCGCGCATCGTCATGCGGGCACGGTTCAGCGAGCTGAGCCACGGCCCCGGGACTCGCCCCGAGCGCGACGGCGATCTCGTCGTAGCTACGTCCCTCGACGGCCTGCAGAACGATCGCGTCACGCTGGCGCAGGGGCAGCGAGCGGACCGCCGTGAGCACGGCGCGCAGCTCGGCACGCTGTTCGGCCTGATCGTCGACCTGGATCGTCTCGAGGTGCTCTGAATCGGGCAGCTCAGGCCGCACGGCTCGCCGGCGGAGCACGCTGACCGCGCGATGGTGGGCGATCGTGCGCAGCCATGGTCCGAGGTTGCGTACGCGCTCGCCGTCCGATAGGGCGGCGTGAGCCCGCACGAAGACCTCCTGTACGGCATCCTCCGCGTCGGCGTCGCCCAGCAGGCGTGCGCACTGCCGTATCAGCGGCCTCCGGTAGCGCGCCACGATCGTCTCGAACGCGGCGGCCGACCCCTCGCGCGTCAGCTCGGCGAGCCGTCCGTCGCCCTGGGCGCGTAGAACGGACTGGCTGGCCAGCCGAGCGGCTGTGGGGAAGAGGCGGGCGGTCATGTCTCGAGGCCGGGCTGCGTTCCTGCTCGCGAGGGGAATCTGAAGGCGCCCCGTAAGACGGGCGCAGGGACTGTGTAGGAGCGATGTATGAACGGCTGGCCAGGCGTCAGAGCGGATCCTCAGCGCAACCATCCCCATGCAGATGACGACGCGCGGTTAGCGCGCAACTCACGCGTTGGAGATCAAGGGCGGCACGCTGGGGTAAGTAGCGTCAAGCAACGCCGATCGCACGGCGCCCGGCTTCACATCGCTGGCGTGCCGTCTATCCATTGCATGATGCAACTCTGTCGCCTACAATCGCCCCGTGCTACGTGCCGACTACGCGGGTCAGGATTGCTCGATCGCCCGGGCGCTCGAGGTCGTCGGTGAACGTTGGACGCTGCTCGTCCTGCGCGAGGTGTTTCTCGGGACGCGGCGCTTCGACGAGTTACAACAGAACCTGGGGATCGCCCGCAACGTGCTCCAAACCCGGCTGCGGCGCTTGGTAGCCGAGGGGATCCTCCGCCGCGTTGCCTACCAGGAGCGTCCGGCGCGCTACGAGTACCGGCTCACCAGGCGCGGTAACGACCTGTGGCCGGTGCTGGTTGCGCTCATGCAGTGGGGCGATCGCCACGTCGCGCCCGGGGCTCCACCGCTGACCATCCTCCACCGCGGCTGCGGCGGTGAGATCGACTCGCGCCGGCGCTGCTCGGCGTGTGGCCAGGAACTCGACGCGTGGCAGGCCGAGTCGCGGCGGGGCGCGGCCTCGCGGCGGAGCGCGCCCGCGGCGCGGACGAGGGCGCCCGCGGCGCGGACGTGAGCCCCCGCGGCGCGGACGAGGGCGCGCCCGCGGCGCGGACGTGAGCCCGTCCGCGCGCGCCCGCGAGCGCCCACAACCCTGTGTCCTCAGCGCACCGCGCGGCGCAGCGAGAGCATCAGCAGCCCGACTACGATGACCGGTGTGATCCACCACGCCGGGATGCTGGCCGACGCGACGAGCGCGGTCACCCCGAGCGCGATGAGCACCCCGGCGGCGGTGCGCCAGTCGTCGCCGACGATGAAGTCCCAGACGCCCAGGGCAAAGGCACGTACCCGCGTCATGTCACCTCCGCGGGCGCGCTGCGGAGCGAGCGCGAGCGCTCGTGGATGCCCTTCAGCCACGCCACCATGCCGAGCGAGCTGAGCGCCAGGGCCGGGATGATCACGAGCAGCGCCGCGTCGCCGCCGGGCCACGAGGCGCCCGCGCCCTCGGCCCCCCAGAACATGCCGAACGACGTCAGCATCACGCCCACGCAGAATTTCAGCGTGTTCTCGGGCACGCGCGCGAGCGGCGCGCGCACCGCGAAGCCGGCGAGGACGACGATCGCGACGGCGGCGCCCGCGGCCGCGGCCGCCAGTCCGATGCGGTGCTGGTTGGCGCCGAAGGTGAGGACGATGAAAGCCACCTCGAGACCCTCGAGGAACGCCCCCTTGAACGAGATCGCGAAGGCGTACCTGTCGAGCCCGCCCGCGTGCGGCCGGCCGGCCGCCTCGGCGGCGGCGCGCTCCTCGGCGAACGCCGCCTCCTCATCGTGGAGCGCCTTCCAGCCCGAGGCTCGCAGCACGGCCTTGCGCAACCACTGCAGGCCGAAGATGAGCAGCAGGCCGCCGATCACGACGCGCAGGGCGCTCAGGGGCAGCGAGGTGATCGCCGGTCCGAGGCCGACAATGACGATCGCGAGCGCGCCGACCGCCGCTGCGACCCCATAGAGCGCCGAGGACCAGCTCCGCGTGCTGCCGACGGCGAGCACGATGGTCAGGGCCTCCACGGCCTCGACCGCGCAGGCCAGAAAGACTGAAATCGCGAGTCCGAGCTCAGGTCCGCTCATCGGCTCAAGTATGCCGCTGGGCCGGTTGCGCGGGCTCCGGCGGACGGGACCGCGGGCATGGGTGGACCGGTCGCTCGAGCGCTGCTGGGCCGTGCCCGCGGGCAGCGAAGGCCGGTACGGCATCATGGATGTGGATGAGCTTTGGCGGCGGACACGGCATGGGACCCGGATTCGGAGCGGCGAACGGCGCCGCCCCGGGGTCGATGCGTGGCCTGCGCCGGGGTCCAAAGGAGCCGCCGCCGCTGCTCGACCCCGAGCGCCGGCGTGACCGGCACCGCATCGTGGCGCTCTTCGCGCACTACAGGCTCCCGCTGAGCGCGGTCATCGCGCTGATCGTCCTCTCAGCCGGGCTGTCGATGATCTCGCCCTTCCTGCTGCGGGCGGTGCTCGACACCGCACTCCCGGAACGCAACGGCACGCTGCTCACCGAGCTGGTCCTCGGCATGATCGGGATCTCGATCGCCACGGCCGCGATCGGCGTCTGGCAGACATACATCTCCAACACGATCGGCCAGCGGGTCATGCACGACCTGCGCGCGGCCGTCTATCGCCATCTGCAGAGGATGTCGCTGGCCTTCTTCACGCGCACGCGCACGGGCGAGGTCCAGTCGCGGATCGCCAACGACATCGGCGGCATCGACAACGTCGTGACCACCACGGCGACCTCGGTGGCCCAGAACGTGACCACCGTGATCGCCACCCTGGTCGCGATGGTGATCCTGGATTGGCGCCTGGCCGCGCTGTCGCTGATCTTCGTGCCGCTGTTCGTGGTGCTCACGCGGCGGGTGGGAAAGATGCGTCGGGCCATCACCTCCGAGCGTCAGAGCCGCCTCGCCGATCTCTCGGCACTGGTCTCGGAATCGCTCTCGGTCTCGGGGATCATGCTCGGCAAGACGATGGGGCGCGGCAAGGACCTCGCGCAGCGCTTCACGCGCGACTCCGAGGACATCGCCGAGATCGAGGTGCGCTCCCGTATGGCGGGCCGCTGGCTGATGTCAACGATCCAGATGACCTTCGCGATTCAGCCGGCGCTCGTCTACTGGATCGCCGGCCAGAGCTTCATCACCGGGGGACACGCGGTCTCGATCGGCACGGTCGTGGCATTCACGCAGCTTCAGACCCGGCTGCTCTTCCCGATCCAGAGCCTGCTCTCGGTGGGTACCGACGTCGAGGCCTCGCTGGCCCTCTTCGACCGCATCTTCGAGTACCTCGACCTGCCCGTGGAGATCGTCGAGAAGGACGACCCGGTCGAGCTTCGCCCCGCCGAGCTGCTCGGGGAGGTTCGCTTCGAGCAGGTCGGGTTCCGCTACACGGAGTCGGACGATGCCCCCTGGACGCTGGCCGACGTCGACCTGGTCGTGCCCGCGGGGACCCGCACGGCGATCGTCGGTGAGACCGGGGCCGGGAAGACGACGCTCGGCTACCTGGCCGCACGGCTCTACGAGCCCCAGCAGGGCCGGGTGACGATCGACGGCGTCGACGTGCGCGACGCCAGCCTGGCCTCGCTCGCGGCCACCGTCGGCGTGGTCTCCCAGGAGACGTATCTCTTCCACGAGAGCGTGCGCGAGAACCTCCGCTTCGCCCGGCCCGAGGCGAGCGACGAGGAGATCGAGGCGGCCGCCCGGACCGCCCGCATCCACGATCTGATCGCCTCGCTGCCCGCGGGCTACGACACGGTCGTCGGTGAGCGGGGCTACCGGTTCTCGGGCGGTGAGAAGCAGCGCATGGCGATCGCCCGCACGGTGCTGCGAAATCCGCCCGTGCTGGTGCTCGACGAGGCCACGAGCTCGCTCGACACCCAGACCGAATACGCGGTCCAGGCCGAGCTCGAGCGCCTGGCCGAGGGGCGCACGACGATCACGATCGCACATCGCCTCTCGACCATTCGGGATGCGGACCAGATCGTGGTGCTCGATGCCGGGCGGATCGCCGAGCGCGGCACACACGAGCAGCTGCTCGAGCGGGGTGGCCTGTACGCGGCGCTGGTAGCGCGCGACGTGGCCGAGGAGGCCGTGGAGGGCTGAGGCGATGTGCCGCCTGTTCGGAATGAGCTCCGGCCGCCCATGTCGCCCACGCGGCGTTCTGGCTGCTCGACGC
Organism: uncultured Solirubrobacteraceae bacterium; assembly: GCA_963725515.1. Taxonomy (GTDB): domain Bacteria; phylum Actinomycetota; class Thermoleophilia; order Solirubrobacterales; family Solirubrobacteraceae; genus Palsa-465. The sequence continues at coordinate 219,999 of CAVRZB010000013.1, forward strand.
GCCCGACTCGCTCTTGCAGCAGAGTCATCGCGAGCCCGACGGCGCGGGCATCGGCTGGTTCTCGCCCGAGGGGGCGCCCCCACATCCACAAGCGTCCGATCGCGGCCTACGACGCGATGCCCAGTTCGCCCGCGACGCCCACCGTGTCGACTCGCGCACATTCCTCGCCCACATCCGCTTCGCCTCGAGCGGCGGCCTCACTGTCGAGAACACCCACCCGTTCAAGGAGCGCGGGCGCCTGTTCGCCCATAACGGCGTGATCGGCGACCCGAGCGCGCTCCAGGCTGAGCTCGGCGACGAACAGCGGCTGGTGCACGGCAGTACCGATTCCGAGCGCTACTTCGCGCTCGTGACGCGCGAGATCGAACGCTCGGGGGGTGACATCAGTGCCGGTCTCGGCTCGGCCGCACGCTGGATCGCCGAGCACCTACCGGTGCTTTCGATCAACTGCGTGCTGACCACGCCCGATGGTCTCTGGGCCCTTCGCTATCCCGAGACGCACGAGCTCTACGTGCTCGAGCGTAAGCCTGGGGAGGCGCTCCGCCACGAATCGACGCTCGGCACGCGCGTGCGATCCGAGCATGGACGCCGGCACCCGCTGGTCGTGCTGGCCAGCGAGAAACTCGACGCAGACCCCGGTTGGAGGCTGTTGCGATCCGGCAAGCTCCTGCGCATCGGCCCGGAGCTCGGCGTGAGCTCGGAGGTTGTCGTCGATCGCCCGCCGGCGCAGCCGCTGTCGCTCAAAGACCTGAGTGCGCGGGCTCGGGCGTCGCAGGCACACCCACCGCCCCGTCCGGCGTAGGCCCGGCCAGATCTCCGCTCACCGAGTCGGCCCCCTCGACGTTGAGGCGCGGCAGCGACTCGGTCGAGCCACGCGGGCAGCCTCCAGTTGCGGTCGCCGAGCAGGATCATCAGCGCCGGCACGAGCACCGAGCGCACGATCAGCGCGTCGAGCAGCACGGCGCTGGCCAGGCCGACGCCGAACAGCTCGATGATGCGCTCGCCGCCGAGGATGAACGCGCCGAACACGAGCACCATGATCGCGGCGGCGGCGGTGATCGTCCGACCGGTGGCCGCCAGGCCGTGCGCCACCGCCTCGGTGTTGTCGCGGCGGCGGTGCCATTCCTCGTAGATGCGGCTGACGAGGAACACCTCGTAGTCCATCGACAGGCCGAACAGGATCGGGAACATCAGCACCGGCACGAACGTCTCGATCGGCCCGTGGTCGATGCCGATCAGCGACGCCCCAGCCCTTCTGGAAGATGGCCGTGACGACGCCGAACGCCGCGCCCGCCGAGAGCAGGTTCATGACCGCGGCCGTGAGCGGGATGACCAGGCTGCGGAACACGGCCATCAGCAGCAGGAAGCTGAGCAGCACGACGACGCCGATGAACAGCGGCAGCTTGGCCGACAGGACGTGGCTGAAGTCGTCGAAGATCGCGGTCTTGCCGCCGACCAGCACGTTCAGACCCGGTACCTCGGCTCGCCGCCGGGACGACGTGGTCGCGCACGTGTGAGGAGGTCGGTCGTCGAGGCGTCCTGCGGGCGAGCCCTTCGGGTAGACGTTGGCGATCGCCACCGTCGGGCGGCCGTCGCGGCCGACGAGGAACCTCGGCGCCGGTCGCAGCCGACGACGCCAGGCGTGGACGCCACCGCCTGCTCGATCTTCTTGAAGTCGGCGAGCCTGGGCGCGCGAGTTGATCTGCGCCACGAGCTGCGAGCGGCCCGTTGTAGCCCGGGGCCGAAGCCCTTGGCCAGCAGGTCGTAGGCCTTGCGCGTCGTCGTGCTCGACGGGTCGGTGCCGGCGTCGGCCGAGCCCAGCCGCATCGAGAAGAACGGGATGGCGATGATGATCATGACCGCCGCCGCCACCGCGGCGAACACCGCCGGGCGCTTGCTCATCGCGTCGGCCCAGCGCACCCAGCCGGCGACTCGACCCGGGTGTTGAGCCGGCCCTCCTTCAGGGCCCGCCGCTCGCGTCGGCGCGGGACCCAGCGGCCCAGGATGCCCAGCAGCGCCGGCAGCAGCGTCAGCGCCGCGATGACGGTGAAGGCCACGGTCACGGTCGCGGCGATGGCGACGCCGTAGAGGAAGCTGACGCCGAGGGCGAACATCCCGAGCATGGCGATGCACACGATCAGCCCGGCGAACAGGACGGCGCGGCCCGAGGTGTCGAGGGCCTCGACCACCGCGGTCTCGCCGCGTCTCGCCGCGCAGGACCGCCTGCTTGTAGCGGGTGACGATGAACAGCGCGTAGTCGACGCCCGACCCCGAGGCCGATGAGCAGCGAGAGCTCGGTGGAGAACGTGGCGATGCTCATGGCGTGCGACAGCAGACCGACGACCGCGGTCCCGGCGCCCAGCGACACGCCCGCGGTGATCAGCGGCAGCATCATCGCCGCGAAGGAGCCGAAGACCAGGAACAGCACGATCGCCGCCGCCAGGAAGCCGAACAGCAGGCCGCTGCCCGGGTTGTTGGTGTTGCCGGCCTCGGCGATGTTGCCCTCGACCTCGAACTGCGACGCCGTTGCCCGACGCCGAGGTGATGGCTCACGAACTTCCGCGCCTGGGCGGCGGTGATCTTGTTCTGGTTGGCGGCGTTGGTGAACGTGACGTTGGCGAACGCCACCTGGCCGCCGGGGGCGATCTGATGGCTCGTCTGAGGCGTGTACGGCGAGCACGACGCTGGCGACGTTCGGGTCGCGGGCCACCTTGGCGAACACGTCTGACCTTGGCGCGCGCGACGACCGCCGGATCGGTGACCTTCCCTGCGTGACGCCGATCACGAGCTGATCGGTCTCACCGGACTGGTGGGGGCTGGCCTTCTGGAGCAGGCGGATGGCGTCGAAGCTCCCCGTGTGGGGGAGCTTGAAGTTGTCCGTGAAGGCGCTCCCCGCCGCCGTGGATTCCGACGAGCGCCACCAGCGCACGACCCAGCCCCCGAGGGCCAGCCATCGGTGTCGAAGCACGACCATGAAGCTACTTTTCTCATACGACAGCGACCTCCGAAATCTTTTCGCGCCTCAGGCTAGGCCCGGTGCAGCCTCGGCGTAAGTGGCCTTAGGCCGAAATGAGCCATGACAATTGTCACGTCGCCGGACGCCTCGTGCTCCGCGCTCCCCATTGAACACGTGTCTGCTGACAATTGGTTGACAGCTGTCACCGGGGGGTACGGTGAGCCCGCCCCGAGGCGCGCAGCGCGGACTGCTCCTCTTCCGCCGCACCGGCGATCGCCACCTGGAGGTCCTGCTCGTCCATCCGGGCGGCCCGTTCTGGGCCAGGCGCGACCTCGGTGCGTGGTCGATCCCCAAGGGCGAGTACGACGAGCGACGAGGATCCGCTCGCGGCGGCGCGGCGAGAGTTCGAGGAGGAGCTCGGCAGCCCGCCGCCCGACGGCGAGCCGATCGACCTGGGGGAGATCCGGCAGAAGGCGGGCAAGGTCGTGCGGGCGTGGGCGATTGCCGGCGACCTCGACCCGACGACCGTGCACCAGCAACACCTTCACGATGGAGTGGCCGCCGCGGTCGGGTCGTGCGCAGGAGTTCCCGAGGTCGACCGGGCCGAATGGTTCGCCCTGGCCGAGGCCCGCGAGCGGATCAACCCGGCCCAGGTGCCCTGCTGAACGGCTCGAGCGAGGCTGGCGTGAGCGCGAGCCCCGACGACAACATCAGCCCCACGGCGCACTACACCGGAGAGGTGTGGGCGCGCCGGCCTCTCGCACCCTGGCTCGGCACCCGCGAGGGCCGGCTCATGGTCGACGCGCTGCATCCGCTGATGATCGGCCAGCGGCGCACTCGGCGGCCCGACGCTCGAGACCTACCTGCTCGCCCGCCATCGCGCCATCGACGCGCTCCTCGAACGAGGCGGTGGAGCGGGAGGCAGTCACCCAGGTGATCGAGATCGCCGCCGGGATGTCGGCGCGCGGCTGGCGCTTCAGCCAACCGCTACGGCGCCGGCCTCACCTACGTCGAGGCCGACCTGCCCGCCATGGCCGAGCGCAAACGGAGCGCCCTGGAGCGGATCGGGCTCACTCGGCGAGCACCACCGCGTCGAGCCGCTCGACGCGCTGCGTGACGGGGGCCCGGCCAGCCTCGCCGAGCTGACGGCCGAGCTCGACCCGACGGAGGGTCTGGCGATCGTCACCGAGGGCCTGCTCGGCTATCTCGACCGCGCACGGTGCTCGAGCTGTGGCAGCGCTTCGCCCGGGAGCTGAGCGACGTTCGCAGCGGCGCTACCTCTCGGACCTGCATCTGGGATCGTCCAGACGCGGGCCGAGGTGCGCTTCTTCCGCTGGCTGCTGTCGGCGTTCGTGCGCGGCCACGTGTACCTGCACTTTGACGGCGCGCAGGAGGCCGAGGCGGCGCTGCGCGACGCCGGATTCGCCTCGGCCTCGACGAGCGTCCGAGGTCGCCCCCGAGGGCGGCTCGCTGGGGTCCGGAGCGGGGCTCGAGGCATAACCACGATGGAGCGCCGATATGAAGCTCACCCTGTACACCGATCCCGCCTGTCCGTGGGCCTACTCCGAGAGCCCCGCGCTGAGGGTGATCGAGTGGCGCTACGACGACCAGCTGCGACTGGAAGCTGGTGCTGATCGGGCTGACCGAGGACTCCGACCAGTACGTCGCGCGGGGCTACACGCCCCTGCGTGGCGCGCTGGGGCAGCTGTCCTTCCGCCGCTACGGGATGCCGTTCGCGCCCGCGCCCAAGGCCCGCATCTGAGGCCACCGCACGCGCCTGCCGGGCCGTGGTCGCGGCCAGGCTGGCCGAGCTCGGATCCGAGTGGAGGGTCTTTCGAGCCATTCAGCTGGCCAACTTCACGACGCCGCTCGTGCTCGACGACGACGAGCAGCTGCGCGACGTCCTGAGCGAGGTCCCAGGCGTGGACGCCGACGCGATCGTCGCTGTGCTCGACTCGCCCGAGGTGACCGAGGCCTATGACCGAGACCGGGCCGAGGCGCGGACCGCGGCCGGCTCTCCGGCCGAGCTTCAGGGCAAGACCGCCACCACCGATGGGCCGGTCCGCTTCACGGCGCCCTCGGTCGTCTTCGAGCATGGCCCTCGCGGCTCGTCGCCGGGGGTTTTCAGCCTGTGGAGGCCTACGACGTCCTCGTCGCCAATCTGGACCCGTCGCTGGAGCGCCGGGAGGCCGCCCGAGACGCCCGAGCCGCTGCTCGACGCCTTCCCCGACGGTCTGACCACCCAGGAGGTGGCGGCGCTCATGACCCACGGCAACGACGCCCCGGATCGGGCGGCGGCCGAGCGGGCGCTCGTCGGTCTCGTTGCCGAGGGCGGCGCGGTGCGCCGGGCGCTCGGCGACGACGCCCTGTGGAGGCGGCCCTAAAGGTCCAGCCTGAGCGACACCGGCAGCGTCTCCAGGCCGTAGATGCCCGACGGGGTCCCGAATTCGGGCTCGCCCGTGACCTCGATCTCGCTGACGGCTCGGCGAGGAAGGCCAGTGCCTCCTGCATCTCGGCGCGCGCCAGGTTCGCGCCTACGCAGTAGTGGATGCCGGCGCCGAAGGTCAGTACGCGCGCTTCGTCCGCGGTCGGCCGTGATGTCGAATTCGTCGGGATCGAGGCCCTCGCGGTTGGCGTGCCAGGCCGAGATCAGCACCACCGTGCCGGCCGGGAAGGTCACGCCGCGATGCTCGATCTCGGTGGTCGTGATCCGGGCGGTGAACGGCGTTATCGGCTCGTAGCGGAGCGACTCGTCGACGGCGGCCAGGGCCAGCCCGTGTGGGTCGGAGCGCAGCAGCTGCCATTGATCGGGGTGGGCGGCGAGCAGCCGGACCGCATGGGCCAGCTGGCTCTGGCTCGTGTCCACGCCGCCGACCAGGATGTTGAGGATCAGGTTGCGCAGTTCGTCGTTGCTCAGACGATCGCCATCCTGACTCGGCCAGGATCAGCGCGGTGATCAGGTCGTCCCCGGGCGTCGAGCGCCGCCGGGTGATGAGCTCGTCCTCGTAGTCGTAGAACTCGGCCACCGCGCGCTCGATCTCCTCACGCTCGGTCATCAGGCTGGCCGCGTCGAACTGACGCTGGATCAAGTTCGACCAGTGGTGCAGGCGAGGCGCGTCCTCGAGCGCCGCGCCCATCACTGCAGCGATGGTCAAGGAGGGATACGGCTTGGCGATCGACTCGACGAAGTCGATCTGCCCATCGGCGGGCACGTTGTCGCGCAGCAGCTGATCGAGGAAGTCGCGCATCAGCGGGCGGTAGCGATCGACGGCGCGCGGAGCCAGCGCTGGATTGACCAGGTTGCGCAGCCGCCGGTGGTCGTCGCCGTTGACGTTGATGATGTTCTTGACAATCTCCTCGTGCAGCGGCCCGTCGTCGATCCCGAACAGCTCGCGCGATCGTGATCCCCGGGAACACCGCGTCGCGGTGCGCAGGAAGAACTCCGCCGACTCACGATCGAGGACGATGAATCCGAACGGCCAGGCGGCCAGCCATCCGTCGTAGCCGCGCAAGCCGGCCATCGCCGCGCGATAGCGCGTCGTCCCGCAGCTCCGGGTCGGTGTGGTCGAAGGCAGGAAGCTCGAGTTCGGCGGCGAGTGGCACGGCGCGACCCTACTGCACTACCACTCGACCCACGGATCAACGGCCAGCTGCTCCGCGACCGCCCCGGTTACGGTCAGCGCGTGGAAGACGGTGCCGTAGTCGAGGTTCTCCGGGATGTCGCTCATCTGGTGATAGTTCGACAACGCCTTGTAGCGGTCTGTCGAGGTGAGCGTGACCGTCGGATAGCCGGCCCGGCTGGGTATGACCGCGTCGGTCGACGCCCGCGAGCGCATCCAGCGGCGCAGCGGCGCGCCGGCGTTCTCCGCGCTGCGCGCGACCAGGTCGCGGAAGGTGCGGTCGAAGTAGTCCTCCATGACCACGGTGCCCTCCCCCTCGAGCAGGATCAGGCGTGGCGAGCCCACGGTGTCGAGGTTGACGAACCACGTGCGCTCACGTGGCAGTTGCGGGAAATGGCGCGCGGCGAAGCCGTGGATGCCGCCCTGGAGAACCTCCTCGGCACCGCACGAGACGAGTAGCACACGAAGGCCCTTGACCGGGCGGTCGCGCAGCCGCTCGGCAAGCGCCACGAGCACGGCCACGGCGCTCAGGTTGTCGTTCGCCCCTGGGGAGACCGGGCTGCGCGAAATATCCGCGAGCACGGTGGCGCCGAGCAGACAGCCGGCTGTGCCCACCCTGGTCAGTCCGGGCCGGCCCCGGCCGGCGCCCAGCGCGACCAGCGAAGGCGCGGCGAGCAGTGCCCACCAGAGCGGCAGCGAGGTGTCGATTCGCTCGATGATTCCGGGAAAGCGTTCGCCGAACGCCACCTGCACGCGGTCATCGAAGATACGCCCGGTTGGCGCCGCGTCATGGTGGGCGAGCACGACCAGCGTTCGCGAGGCCTCGGGGTCACCGGCGCGCGCGACCACGTTCCAGGTTGGCTTCGGCTTGACCGTCGCCCGGCGCAGGACGCGGGGGCCATTCGAGACATCGTCCGCAATCGCCGCGGCGGCGGCGCCCGCCGCAGCTGCCGCCGCCCGGCGCGTGCGCCCGCCGAGCGCGGCCAGTCCGGCTAATGCCCCGGTGGCCGACAGGCCTCCGAGCAGCTTGGCATAGCCGTCGAGGAACTGCTCGGTGTCGACGGTGACCGTGCACCCGGCCTGCTCGAGCCGGGCCGCGACCCAGCGCGCGGCCTCGTGCTCTCCTTCCGACCCCGCCCGCCGCGGCAGCGGGGCAAGCGTCTCCACGACCTCGCGCATCGTCGCCGCGAGCCCGGCGGGCACGCTGACGGTCTGGGGCGACGGGCTGGTCACGGCGGCCATCGTAGTGCCGTGAGTGCTCTAGCGGCAGCCTCGGGTAGCAGCAGGAAGTCGTCCGCGGGTGCGGAAACGGAGCGCATGGACCGTGCGCTCGCGCTGGTACTGACCCTCTTTGTGGGTGGTCTCGTCGCCCTGCAGCCGCCGGCCAACGCGGCTCTCGCCGGCCACGTGGGCGACCTCGGCGCGGCGTTCGTGAGCGCCACGATCACCATCCTCGTGATCGGGGTGCTGCTGGTCCTGGTCGGCGATCCGGGACGCCTGTCCGGCCTGCGCGCCTTCCGGCCCGAGTACGCGCTTGGCGGCCTGGCCGGAGCCGCGGTGGTCACCGTGTCGCTGATCACCGTGCGCTCGCTCGGGATCGGTGGCGTGACGGCCGCGCTCGTGGCGGCGCAGCTGATCGTGTCGGTCGTCGCCGACCGCTTCGGCGTGCTCGGCGTGCACCAGGTCGGGATCAGCTGGCAGCGGGTGCTCGGGGTCGCGCTGGTGATCGGCGGGACGTTTCTGATCACACGTCCGTGAGGCGCGGCGCACGCCGCGGCGTCTCATGGGTTGTTGGGGATGGGGGCGAGTTGGGGGCCGGTGGTGGGGGCGCGGCTGAAGGTCTCGCCGGCGGGCACGCGGGCTTGGCCGGCGTAGGTCGGGCCCTGGACACCCGGGGTGTGCGGGTCAACGGCGATGTTGCGGCCCTGGGGATCGAAGTAGTTGAGCTTCTTCGGATAACCGCGCTGACCGATCTCGCAGTCGGCGTTGCCCTGGGTGGTGATCGCCGCACCGTATTGCTGGGAGTGGAGGAACTCGTTGCCGCCGAGCGGGTTGAGGTCACTGCCGCCGCCGTTGACGGGCGCGTTCGCGTCGGGCGTACCGACGCTGTTGGGCTGGCTGGCATTGGTGAAGTTCAACATCGCCCGCTGGGAATACCCGAAGCTATTCTGCTGCGAGAGGTGTTCGGAGAGGTAGGTCCACCAGTAGTTCCAGTAGTTGCAGACCGTCACGTAGGGACCGAGGTAACGGATCATCGGATTCAGCGTCGTGACCGTCGAGACGAGACCGTTGAGCGCCATGTTCGTGCCCGGGGCGACCGCCAGGTTCTTCAGCGAGGTCATCACCTGCTCAAGACCCGCGTTCAGCGTCGGCGTGCGCGCCAGCGTCGTCGTCCCAACCTCCACCGCCGGCACGATCTCCGGCAGCGCGGCGTCGAGCTCCGCCGTGGCCGGCGTGAGCGCGTTCCCCAAGCTGGTCAGATCGACCAGGAACGGCTGCTGCACCTTCAACGACGCCGTCGCGACCGCCAACGTCGACGGCGACAACGCGATCGTCTGCTCATAGGCCACCGGATCACGAACGATCGCCGCGAACGTCGTCGCCATATCCGTGAACAACCGCGAGTTGATCTCCGCCACCGGCGCGACCGTACCCACGAACGCATTCAACGCATTGAAGAAACGCGTCAACCCCGTACGCGGATCAGACAGATACCTGGCCACCGGCTCCAAATGCGCCAACAACGCCGGCAACTTCGCAAACGTGTCATTGAGCGCCCCACCCCGCCCCGCGAACGTATTCCCAAACCCAACCAGATTCTGCTGGATCGCGACCCGCGTCTTGGTATCAAACGCCTTGAAAATGTCATCAAACTGCACCGGCACGCTCGTCTGCGACACCGGCAACGTCCCCCCATCCGGAATCAACCTCCGCGACGTCCCCTTCTCCAAATCCACATACTTCAAACCCAACACCGACCGCGGCCGGATCGCCGCCGTCGAATCCACCGGCACCTTCCCATTAGCCTGATCAAGCTTCAACGTCACCTGCGCCCCAACCTGACCATTAGGAAACTGAATCGGCTTCAGATCCGACACCAACCCAATCCGAAAACCACCCTCCCGCACATCATTCCCCACCACCAAATTCGAACCATTGGTGATATTGACCTTCAGCTCCTTCGTCGGCACAAACGGCAAACCCGCATTCGCGTTATAGGCCAGGAACACCGCGATGATGATCGCGAGCACGGTCACCGCGCCCACGAGCACGGGATTGGCCAGCGCCGAGGCGGTGTCACTCGAGGCGGCGGGTGTCAGCCCCGGGGGCCCGCGATCACGGCCCGCGACGATCGCCGCGGCGGGGAAGTCGGCTTCGCTGTAGCCCCGCTCGTCGGCGCGGCGCCAGGCGGCGCGCGCCTGCTCCCAGTCCCCGGCGCGGGACTCGAGCATCCCGAGCCGAAAGGCGCCGAGCGGGTCCCCGGCTAGGTCGGCGCGCAGGTAGGCCCCGTGCGCCCCGGCCAGGTCGCCGCGTGACTCACTGATGATCCCCAGCATCGCCGCGGCCGTCGATTGACCGGCCTGATCCGCGCGCCGGTAGGCCTCCTCGGCGCCGCTCAGCTCCCCGCGCGTCGCCAGTAGGTCCCCGAGCTCGAACGCCGCCAGAGCGTCTCCGCGCGCGGCTGCCTCCCGGAGTCGTCCCTCGCGCGAGTCGGGTCCGTCGCCGGGCAGCTCCGCTTGGTGAGTGCGGCGAAACAGAGCCATGTTTCAGGCCTCGATACTCTCAAACACGTCGACCTCGGCCGGCGCGATGCCGGTACGCCGCACGACCTCGCGGATAACCCCCGCCACCAGCTCCGCCGCCGCAACCGTCGGGAAACCGCCGAATCGCCCCACGGGCGTGCGTAGCGGATCGCAGATGACGGGGTCTCTCATCGCGGCGGGTTGACGATATGGGCGATCCCGCGGCTCATGATGTGTGATCGATCACACGCCGAGGGTACGCTGAACCCATCCCGCGGCCGCGCGGAGATGGCGGGGGTCGATCTGATGCCCGACGTCGGATTCGTGGTATTCGGCCGTCAAGCCGGCGCCTTCCAGCAGTTCACGGGCGCGCCGGGCGAAGCCCACGTCGATGACCGGATCGCGCGTGCCGTGGGCGATGAACACCGCCGTATCGGTCCGGTCGGCAGGTGCCGGCTGCCAACCCTCCACCGTTGGGATGAAGCCAGAGAAGGCGAGGATGCCCTTGACCGCCGGGCGCTCGACCCCGAGCGCCAGCGCGTAGCTCATCACGGTTCCCATCGAGAATCCGCCGAGCACGGTCTGAGCGGCCGTGAGCCCGGTGCGCTCCCAGAGGTCGTCGTGGAACCCGCTGAGCTGGGCGTAGGCAGCCCGGAACGTCTCAGGATCGGGATAGCCCACCCGGGGCACCAGGTACCAGTGCGCGCCGGGCGAACCGGGCAAGCTCAGCGGCGCCCGGGGTGTGACCACGTGCAGCGTGCGCCCGGGATCGAGCAGGTCGGCCAGAGGCAGGAGATCGTGCTCGTCGGCGCCACGACCATGGTGCAGGATCAGCAGGCCGGCGGGTGCGCCACTGGAGGGGCGCTCGCGATAGGTCAGAGGTTCGGAACCCACGGCTCACGCAAGATAAGTGACCACCTCGTCACGCGGCTTCCTCGGCGGTGGCTCCTTCTCGCCCCGTCCCCAGCCGAGATGGATCAGAGCGACGAATCGCTCCTCTGGCGGGACGCCCACGGCGGCGCGACCGGCCTCCGAACGCAGGACTCCCGGCGTGCGCCAGTAGCCGACTAGGCCGCGCGCGTGCGCGCCGAGGAGCACCACATACGCGGCGCAGGCGGCGGCACACAGATCCTCCTCGTCCTGCACCGGGTCATCGTCGCTGCGCAGGGCGGTGACAAGCACCAGCGTGGGGGCGCGGTCGAGCTTGCCTGCCGCCTCCGGCCCGGCGGCCGCCTTCAGGGCGGCAAGCGATTCGGGCCCGAGTACGCGAAAGCGCCATGGGTTGGTGAGGTGGTGGTTGGGGGCCCAGCGGGCGAGCTCGAGCAGTTCCTCGAGCAGCTCGCGGGGGACCGGCTCGGGCGCGAAGGCCTTGTGTGTCCGACGGGTCCGGATCGCGTCTTCCAAATTCATGCCATGAAAGGTAGACGGAAGGGGGCCGCCTAAACTGATGATCATGCCCGGTCTGCTCCACGTCAGCATCGGTCGCGCGGCCGCTCATGTTCCCGGCCTGCGGCGCGTTCCTGTGCTCAAGCTGCTCGCGCTCGGTGAGGTGCTGATGCTCCTACGCGAACATTTCGGCAAGCTCGAGCCCGACGAGCGCCGTCGCCTGGTGACCCTCGTGCGACGTGGCCGCGGGCGATCGAGCAACCTCACCGACGACGAGCGCGACGAGCTCACGGCGCTCATCGCCAAGGCCGAGCCGCGTCTGCTGTTCGGATCCACGGCCGACAAGCTCTCTCCGGTGCCGCTGCCCAAGCGCGTCCTCTTCGGTCCCCGTCGCCGGCGCGGCTGAGCGCGTCCGGGAGCACAACCCTCACAACGTGTGAGGGCTTAACGTCCTTTCGATGCGGCGATCGCGGCCCTGGACGGCGGATCAAGACCGCAGGCCGACCCGCGGTTCACCCGCACCCTACGAGGAGCAGGCCGAGGGCCTGGTGCGTATGTTCATGATGCGATGGTGGCCAACGCCGAGGTGCCGGCGCCGCCTGAGCAGCCCCGAGTCGTCGAAGACGGGCGGTGCGGCTGATACCTTTCGCCGGTCGGTAAATGAGCGACGACGACCCATCCCGAAGTAGCCGCGCGCGCAAGCGCGCTGCGGGCGATTTAGCGTCTACGTGACGGCTCTGCTGCTTGTCGCCACGGCGTTGCTCATCCTGGGCAACGCCTTCTTCGTGATCGCCGAGTACGCGCTCGTCCGCTCCCGGCAGGCGCGCTTGGAGGCGATGGCCGAAGAGGGCGTGCGCGGAGCCCGGCGGGCGCTCGAGCAACACGAGGACCTCGGTCCGTACATCTCGGCCTGTCAGGTCGGGGTGACGCTGTGCTCGATCGCCATCGGCGCGATCGGCGAGCCGGCGCTCCAGCATCTGTTCGAGCAGATATTGGGCCATCCGATCAGCCACGCGCTGGCCGTGGTGGTCTCGGTGGTCGTGGCCTACCTGCTGATCACGAGTGCCCACATCACCGTGGGCGAGCTCGTGCCGAAGCTCTTCGCCCTCCAGCATGCCGAGAGCGTGGCGCGGCGCGTGGCCAGACCGCTCGGCTTCTTCAGGCGGCTCTTTCACCCCTTCATCGTCGCGCTTTCCGCGGCCTCGTACTCGATTCTGAGGATGCTCGGCACGGATCCGAACGCCGAATCCGAGGGCGGCACCCCGGACGAGATCAAGCGCATCATCGCCGAGTCGCAGACGGGGGGCCAACTCGATCCGGGCGAGGCGACCATGCTCACCGGGGTCTTCCACCTCCACGAACAGGAGGCGCGGCAGGTGATGACGCCGATTCCCGCGGTGGTCACCGTCGATGTGGCCGAGACCGTCGAAACGGCGCTCCAGCGCTGCGTCTCGACCGGTCACTCGCGCCTCGTGGTCACCGAGGACGACAATCAGGACCGCGTCAAGGGGATCGTGCACGTCAACCAGCTCGTCAAGCTGCTGATGTCCCAGGGTCCGCAGGCCAAGTTCGACCGGCTGGTGCGCGCGGCGCCGCTCGTGCCGGAGACCAAGCCGCTCGACGATCTGCTCGCCGATCTCCAGCGTGAGCGCACGGAGCTGGCGATCGTGATCGACGAATACGGCCGCACGGCCGGCATCGTCACGATCGAGGACATCATCGAGGAGATCGTGGGCGAGATCTCCGACGAGACCGACCCCGCCGGCGGCGCGGTGCGCCGCTTGGCCAACGGCGAGTGGTTCGTGCGCGGCCACGTCGCCATCAGCGACCTGGAGGACTATGGCCTCGAGCTGCCCGTTGACACCGACGCCTACAACTCCGTCGGCGGCTTCGTCTTCGCCCAGCTCGGGCGCCTGCCCAAGCGCGGCGACACGATCGCGGCCGACGGCTACTCCCATACGCGTCGAGTCCGTGCGCGAGAACCGCATCGAGGCGGTGCGCATCCGCGAGCGCCGCGTGCCTGCGACGCCGGCGCCGCAGGAGTAGCGCAGGCGCGGGCCGCGGCCGCCCGAGCGCAGGCCCGCCGAGACGCGGCTGGCCAAGCGACCGCGCCACACGCTCGCGACATTCGTTACATTTACATCTCTACAACAGCCGTGAGCAGACGCCCCTCCGCAGCGGGCGGGCGCTGTGCATCCCGGCGGTTGAGAGGAGAGATGAAGCCGGCCCTCAGCGGGGCCGGCTTCGTAATCTCCGGACACGCGCCTGCCGTGGCCGAGCCAGACCGCCGTCGTATCGGTCCTCGGGCGGGCAAAAAAGAAACCGGCCCGCTGGGGACGGGCCGGTTTCGTGCTTCTGGGGGAGGAGGTGCTGCTATGAGGTACGTCGCGATGCGAAGTCTGGGGTTCGCAGATGAACGCGTCCTAAATAATTCGTCGTAGGACGTGAAGGCGCTGTTACCCGTAGGTGTAGAAGCGCCCGCTCCCACTTCCGTCCCAGCGCGCCGTCCGAGACGCGCGTGAGGATCGCTTCGGGTACGGGTGTGTCGATCGCCTCGCCGATGGCCTGCGCGACGTCGAGGCCGATGAAATCGAGCAGCGCGATCGGGCCCATGGGCAACCCCGCTCCGAGGGTCATGCAGTCGTCGATGTCCCGCGGTGACATGCCCGTATCTTCAAGTAGCGCGACGGCGCTGAACAGGTAGGGAAACAGCAGGCGGTTGACCACGAACCCGGGGATGTCGGGGACCTCGACCGCCTTCTTGTCCAGCGCGACACAGACCTCGCGTGCGCGCTCGCGCGTGTCCTCGTCGGCCTCGTGCGGGAAGACGAGCTCGATCAGCTTCATACGCGGCACGGGGTTGAAGACGTGCAGGCCGACGAAGCGCTCAGGGCGTCCGGTCGCGTGAGCCAGCTCGGCGATCGAGAGTGAGGAGGTGGTCGTGGAGAGCACGGCCTCGTCGCTCGTGTGACGGGCCAGTTCCGCCAGCACGGAAGCCTTCGGCGCGTGGTCCTCGACGACGGCCTCGACCAGGAAGGTGCAGTCGGCCAGTGCGTCCAGCCCGGTCACGATCTTCACCCGCGTGGGATCGGGCGGCTCGTCGCCCAGCCGCGCACAGTTCTTTTCGATCGCCGCGCGGGCCCGCTCCGCGGAGTCCTCGGATCGGGCCCAGAGCATGACTTCGCCGTGCACGGCGGCGACGGCCGCCAGGCCGCATGCAATCGCACCGGATCCGGCGATTCCCAGTCGTTCCCGCAAGTCACTCCCTTTGGGTCAGAATTCAGGCCCGAGTCGCCGCAGTACAGTACGTGAACGTTCATCTGTGGGGTGCTTCGGCGGACGGACACCCCCGGGTCCCCCTTTGACAAGGAGCATTGAATGCGGACTGGCCAAGGTCGCGAGGTTGTGATCGTCGAGGCTGCTCGTACGCCCATCGGGCGCGGGCACCTGGAGAAGGGCTATTACAAGAACACCCACCCCAACGAGCTGCTCGGTGCGGCCTATCGGGCGGTTGTGGAGCGAGCCGGGGTCGACCCGGCCGAGGTCGAGAACGTGATCGCCGGCTGCGTGGCGCAGTTCGGGCCCCAGGGCCTGCACGTCGGGCGCAACGCCTGGCTGCAGGCGAGAAGCTTCCCGATCGAGACCTCCGCGACGACGATCGACCTGCAGGTGCGGATCCGCGCAGCAGGCGGTCAATCTCGCCGCATCGCAGATCGCCTCGGGCGTTCACGATGTGGTGATCGGCGGTGGAGTCGAGCACATGGGCAAGCTGCCGTTCGCCGCGACGATGAAGACTAGGAGGAGTTCGGGTGAACGGCTTCACGCCTGAGCTGATGGCCCATCACGACATCGTCGGCCAGGGCCTCGGCGCGGAGATGATCGCCGAGGAGTACGAGGTCCGGACGCCCCGAGCTCGATGGCTGCCGTCGTTGCGCACCGCTGGCCTACGAGGCCACCGAGGAGGGCCGCTTCGAGCGCGAGATCATCCCGATCAGGTCAACGGCGCACGTTCGTGACGGACCAGGGGATACGTCCAGGTCGAACCTCGAGGCGCTCAGCCAGCTGAAGACGGTCTTCAAGGAGAACGGCGTCATCACGGCCGGCAACGCCTCGCAGATCTCCGACGGCGCCGCCGCCGTGCTGCTGATGAGCGCTGAGAAGGCCAACGAGCTCGCCTCGGCCCGGGCGCGGATCGTCGATCAGACGACCGTGGGCTGCGATCCGGTCAAGATGCTCGAGGGCCCGATCCCGGCGACCGCCAAGATCCTCGAGCGCAACTCGATGTCGATCGATGACATCGACCTGTTCGAGATCAACGAGGCCTTCGCGCCCGTCGTCGCGGCCTGGCGCCGCGTCCATCATCCCGACATGGACCGAGTGAATGTGAACGGCGGCGCAATGGCGCTCGGCCACCCGCTCGGTTCCACCGGCGCGCGGCTGATCACCACGCTGCTGCACGAGCTCGAGCGCTCCGACAAGGAGATCGGCTTCGTCACGATGTGCTGTGGCGGCGGGCTCGGTACCGGCACGCTGATTCAGCGCGTCTGAGCCGGGGGAGCTTCAGGCGAACGTCCGGGCGCTCCGTCGGCGCGCCTGGACGTTCGCCCGGCTTTGGTTGCGTATCGCGCTTCACATGTGGGTAGTAGGGACTCCGCCGTCCAACCTAGTCAGAGAGGGGATTACCCATATGCGTCGCGGAGGCTTCAGCCTCATTACGGTCGTCTACCTGGTCGTGGGCGCGGTCATCGCGACCCAGCACCACTTCTTCGACAACCTCAACACCGTCAAACTCGTGCTCTCGGCGCTGCTGGCGATCGTCGCCTGGCCGCTGATCCTCCTCGGCGTCAACCTCCACATCCATTGAGCTGGCGCCTCAGCCCTGCTGCTCCGTGGGCCGGATCAGCAACTCGTTGATCGCCACGCGGCGGGGGCGGGACACCATGTACGCGATCGCATCGGCGATGTCATCGGGCCTGCGAGGCGCTCGACGTTCCTCGAAGCGCTGGCCGATCTGCTCCTGGATCTCGCGGACGGTTGTGCCCGGCGAGCTCGGTGGGCCACCGCGCCGGGCTCGACGAGCGCCACGCGCACGTGGCGTTGGGTGACCTCCTGGCGAAGCGATTCGCTGAACGCGCCTACGCCGTGCTTGGTCAGGTTGTAGACACCGCTGCCCTGACGCGCCACCCGGCCGGCCACGGAGCTGATGTTGACGAGGTCGGCGACCCCACGAGGGGAATCCTGGGCGGCCTGCAGCAGGTGGGGCAGAGCGGCGTGCGAGCAGTAGAGCACGCCACGCAGGTTGACGTCGAGCATCCGCTCCATTCCTCGAGCGGAGCATCCACGACCGGCCCGAGCAGCATCACGCCGGCGTTGTTGATCAGCACGTCGAGGCGGCCCAGCTCGGAGACGGTGCGCTCAACGGCATCCTCGGCTCCATGGCGTTCGCTCACGTCCGCCGGGTATCGCCAAGGCCTTGCCCCCCGATTTCCTCGATCCGGCCGACCAGGCTGGTCAGCCGATCCTCACGCCGGGCGACCACCGCCACGGCGGCACCGTGCTCCGGCCAGTGCGGCGGCGGTCGCCTCGCCGATGCCGCTCGAGGCGCCGGTGACCAGAGCAACGGCTCCCTGCAGTTCAGTGTTCGTAGTCATGGGGTGATTATGCTGAGCCCGCTCCGTCCTAACCAACAATCAGGGAACGTTGCCTGTTACCACTGGCGA
>CAVRZB010000014.1:0-124569 GCA_963725515.1 uncultured Solirubrobacteraceae bacterium
CACCCGCGCGGCGCTCGAAGAGGGCATCGTTCCGGGCGGCGGCGTAGCGCTGCTGCAGGCGCAGGACGCTCTCAACCTCGACGCCGTCGAGGACGGCGACGAGCGCACGGGCGGCAAGATCGTCCGTCGCTCGCTCGAGGAGCCGGTTCGGCAGATCGCCGAGAACGCCGGTCTCGAGGGCTCGGTGGTGGTCAACGATGTGCGCAGGGCCAAGAAGGGGCACGGCCTGAACGCGGCCACGGGCGAGATCGTCGATCTCGTCGCGGCCGGCATCATCGACCCCGCGATGGTCACGCGCTCGGCGCTTCAGAACGCCGCGTCGATCGCCAAGAACATCCTCACCACCGAGGCGATCGTCGCCGAGATCCCGGACAAGGAGTCCGGCGGTGGCGGCGGTGGCATGCCTGACATGAGCGGGATGATGTAGCCAGCGCTCACGCGCGAGATTGAAGTTGGAAGGGCCCGGCGACACCGCCGGGCCCTTCGCTTTCTCGGGGTCCGGGCGTATCGTGGTTCCGGGCGTATCGTTTGAGGAAGCCCTGGCCGTCGCCAAATCCTCGCCGATGCGGGAAGATTTGTCGGCCACTGGGCGTCCTACAAGCTAAACGCATGTCTCCGCCTGCTGACAACGCCTCCCAAGCGCCCGCGCCGACCGCGCGCGAGCTGGCTGACCTCTCGGCGCTCGCCGACGGGACGCTGGCCCCTGAGCGCCGCTCCGAGGTTCAGGCGAGCATCGCGCGCTCGCCGGAGTTGAGCGCGCTCTACGACCGCGAGCGCCATGTCGTCGAACAGCTGCGGACGGCCAACGCCGGCGTGCGAGCGCCGGATGCCCTCCGCGCCCGGATCGAGCGCGAGCGTCCCACCGCGCGGGCCCGGACGCGCCGCACGATGGTCTATGGGGGGGGTCTGGCCGCCGGGCTGGCCGTACTCGTCCTGGCCGTGGTGCTCGCGCTGCCGGGCGGCTCGCCCGGCGCGCCGTCGGTCAGCGAAGCCGCGGCGCTCGCCGTGCGCGGCGCCGCCGCCCCCGCGCCCACGCCCGACCGCTCAAACCCGGCCGCCAAGCTCGCGCTCGACGTCGAGAACGTCTACTTCCCCAACTGGGCCCGCAAATTCGGCTGGCGCGCCACCGGTGTGCGCCAGGACACGATCGGCGGCCACCGGGCGGTGACCGTCTACTACGAGTGGCGCGGTCGGCGGCTCGCCTACACGATCGTCTCCGCGCCCACGCTGGGCCAGCCGCAATCCGCCGTGGCCACGGTCAACGGTGTCGCGCTGCGCACGCTCACCGTCAACGGTCGCACCATCGTGACCTGGCAGCGTGCCGGCCACACCTGCGTCCTGTCGGCCGCCGACGTCAATCCGCAGGTCCTGCGGCTGCTGGCGGCCTGGAAGGCGCCGGGGCTCGAGCGTTCCTGACCCGTCAGGGCTCGGAGCGCTCGGGGGCCGGAGCTTCGGCGCGCAGCGTGCCCGCCACGCGCTGGCGCGCCCGGTGAAGCCGTGTGGTGATCGTCGCCTCGCGGACGCGCAGTGCGCGTGCCGCTTCTCGGTAGGACAGTCCCACGACGTCGATGGCGACGAGTGCGTCGCGGAAGTCGTCGGGCAGCTCGGCGATCGCCGCGTACAGCTCGCCGCGTCCGATCACCGCCTCGGGGTCCGAGGCGGTCGGGTCGGCCACGAGGTCGAGATCCTCGGGTAGCGGCGTCGTCCGCGGCCGCCGGGTGGCCGTGCGCCGCTGGCTGAAGAACGTGTTGCGCAGCACGCGCAGCAGGTAGCCGAGGTCGTCCTCGGAGCGCAGCATGCGCGGCTTGCGGAGCACCTTGGCAAAGGTCTCCTGCACCAGGTCCTCGGCCTCCTCACGGGAGCCGCACAGACCCCATGCGGCTCGGTACAAACGATCGATGTGGTCGCCGAGCGAGTTGGGATCGAGCTGACGTTCGCCGGGCATCACTCGCCCGCCCAGCATACGTTGCCCGCCAAGGACGGAGCGCTGCGTCGTCGCTCAGCGCAGCTCGGAGAGCGGGCGCGGGCCGGGGCCGATGTACTTGGCCGTCGGCCTGATGAGCCGGGCCTCGCGCTTCTGCTCGAGGATGTGGGCCGACCACCCCGCGGTCCGCGCACAGGTGAACATCGGCGTGAACAGCTCGGGTGGAACCTCGGCGAAATCGAGCACCACGGCCGACCAGAACTCGACGTTGGTGGCCAGCACGCGGTCCGGCTTGCGGGCCTGGAGCTCGGCGAGCGCCGCCGTCTCGAGTGCCTCGGCGACCTCGACGCGCGGCGAATCGACCTCGTGCGCGGTGCGGCGCAGCACGCGGGCGCGGGGGTCCTCGGCGCGGTACACACGGTGTCCAAAGCCCATCAGGCGCTCCCCGCGGTCGAGCAGGTCCTTGACGTAGCGCTCGGCATCGCCCATCGCGGCGACATCGTCGAGCATCTTGAGCACCCGTGACGGGGCGCCGCCGTGCAGCGGGCCCGACAACGCCCCGACGGCTGCGGACAGCGCGGCGGCCACGTCGGCGCCCGTGGACGCGACGACCCTGGCGGTGAAGGTGGAGGCGTTCATGCCGTGCTCGGCAGCCGAGGTCCAGTAGGCGTCGATCGCGGCCACATGCTTCGGATCGGCCTCCCCGCGCCAGCGGATCAGGAAGCGCTCGGGAATCGTCGTGGCCTTGTCGACCTCTCTCTGGGCGACCGGCGGCTGCCCGATCCCGCGGGCCGACTGGGCCACGAACGAGAGCGCCATGACGGAGGCCCGGGCGAGGTTGTCGCGCGCCTCTTCGTCAGAGATGTCGATCAGCTGACCGAAGCCCCATTGCGGGCCGAGCATGGCCAACGCCGACTGGACGTCGACGCGCGGGTCGCCCGAATGAACGGTCAGCGAGTAGGGCTCGGCCGGCGGCAGGCCGGGGAGCAGATCACCGTCGACCAGCAGGCCCCAGACCTGCTCGAAGGGCACGTTCCCAACCAGTTCCTCGATGTCCACACCGCGGTAGCGCAGGGCTCCGCCGGCGCGGTCGGGCTCGGCGATCTCCGTGGCGAATGCGACTACGCCCTCGAGGCCGGACTGAACTTCAGCGGTGGCAGTCATCGCGCTACAGGGTAGCCGGGTTGCTTCGTGGCTGGCGCGCCCGCGACCCGTGCGTCCCACTAGGCTGCGGACCGGCGTGTCAGAGCTTCTCCTCCATCCCGCCGGCGAGCTCGCCGGGTTGATACGCGCCGGGGAGCTGTCCGCCACGGAGCTCGTCGAGGCGTCGCTGACGCGGATTGATGCGCTCCAGCCCACCATCAACGCCTTCACCCATGTGGCACACGACGGGGCGCTCGCCGAGGCGCGCAAGATCGGTCCGGGGGATCCGCGCCCCTTCGCTGGGGTGCCGATCGCCATCAAGGACAACCGCGCCGTGCTCGGCATGCCGCTCACCATGTGCAGCGACCTGTTCGGCGACTTCCGCCCGCGCCGTGAGGCCTACTGCGTGCGTCGCCTGCGTGAAGCCGGATTCGTGATCGTCGGCAAGACGGCGCTGCCCGAGATGGGGATCCTGCCGACCACGGAGTCGCGTCGCTTCGGGCCCGTGCGCAACCCCTGGGCACTCGACCGCACGCCGGGCGGCTCGAGCGGTGGCTCGGCGGCCGCCGTGGCCGCCGGCATGGTGCCGCTGGCCCATGGGAACGACGGCGGCGGGTCGACGCGGATCCCCGCGTCGTGTTGCGGCCTGGTCGGCCTCAAGCCGGCCCGCGGGCGTGTCTCGGTCGGGCCCGATATCGGCCAGAGCTTCCTGGTGGGCGACGGCGTGCTCACGCACACCGTGACCGAGACGGTGGAGCTGCTCGACGTGCTGGCCGGATACGAGCCCGGCGACGCGACCTGGGCCGCGCCATCCCCGGCCCCGTTCGGCGAGCTGGCGCAGCAGCGCGCCGCGTCGGGAGCCTCGCTGCAGATCGGACTCGCGCTTGAGCCGCCGCTCGAGGGTGCCGTCGTCGATCCGGTCTGTGAACAGGCGGCGCGCGACGCCGCGGCCCTGCTCCAATCTCTCGGCCACGAGGTGCACGAGATAGCCCCTCCGTGGTCCGGGCTCAACCTGCTGTCTGATTTCACCCGGGCATTCGGCCCGGGCATCGCGCTGGTGACCGAGGTCGGTGGCCGCATTGCCGGGCGCAGGCCGACCGAGGAGGACGTCGAGCCCCTCACGTGGCTTCTCTGGGAGCACGCCCACGCCCAGGACACGGTCACGTATCTGTCCTCGCAGGCCAGGCTCGAAGGAGCCGCCCGCGCGATTGTCGCCGCCATGGCGCCGTACGACGCCGTCCTCACGCCCGCGCTGGCCGCCCGGCCGTTGCACATCGGCGAACTCCATGGCAGCGGTCCGGACCCGTGGGCCAACTATCAGCGCTCGGGGCACTTCACGCCGTTCACAGCGATCGTCAACGTCACCGGCCAGCCCGCGATCTCGCTGCCCCTCTATCAGGGGGCCGACGGCCTGCCGACCGCCGTCCAGCTGATCGGCCCGCCGGCCCGTGAGGACGTGATCCTCGGCCTGGCGCTGGAGCTCGAGCGGGCGCTGCCCTGGTCCGGGCGCCGGCCTGAGCTCGTCACGGACACCTAGCCCGCGCCGAGCACGGCCCGCATCGCCTTGGGCACCACGCCAAGACGCTCCGCATCCGCGGTGCCGTGCCGCGAGACCATCGGCACCTCGAGCAGTTCGGCCTCGTCCCACGTCGCGAATGCCGTGGGCCCGGTCAGCGTCTCGACCAGGCCCAGGCCGCGGCGCATGATGCGCTCGGGGACCTTCAGCACCGGGCGCCGGCGGCCGATCGAGCCGAGTGCGATCTCCACGATGTCCTGGTAGGTGAGCGTGTCCGGTCCCGCAAGCTCGTAGCGCGCGCCGTCGGCCTCATGGGCGGCTGCGCCGCCGGGGAGCGCCGCCATCACGCAATCGGCCACGTCCTCGGCCCAGATCGGCTGGAATGGCGCCCGGCCCGAGCCCGAGATCGGCATCACCGGCAGCAGCGACATGCGCTCGAGCAGGCGCAAGAACGGATCCCCGGGCGAGTAGACGATCGACGGCGCGAACACGGTGTGAGCGAGCGAGGAGTCGACGACGGCCCGCTCGGCCACCGCCTTGGCGCGCAGCAGCCGCGCCCGGTTGCGCGTCGAGGCACCGAGCGCGGAGAAGAAGATGAACCGCTCGACGCCGGCCAGCTCGGCCGCGCGGACCAGACGCCAGGTGGCCACGCCGGCGAGCTCCTCGATCGAGCCGTTCGGCTGGTCCCGGATCACCGACGCCAGGTGGACGACCGTGTCCACGCCGCGCAGGGCATGTCGAAAGGAGAGGTGGTCACCGAGGTCACCGAGCGCGATCTGGACCCGGACCCGCTCGGCTCCGAGCCGCCGCGGATCACGCACCAGACAGCGCACCGGGACGCCGGCGGCGGTGAGGCGCCTGAGCAGCGGCCGGCCGATCGTCCCGGTGGCGCCTGTGAGCAGAAGCACGCGCGGGAGGCTACCCGTAGAATGGCCCACTCGCCGGGCTCCGAGCCCGCGTCAACCCGTAACGACTCCCAGAGGAATCTCCAAAAGCCATGGCCTACGTCATCGCCGAGCCTTGCATCGGTACGAAGGACAACTCGTGCGTCGAGGTTTGCCCGGTCGACTGCATCCATCCGACGCCCGACGAGCCCGACTACGACAGCGTCGAGATGCTCTACATCGACCCGGAGGAGTGCATCGACTGTGATGCCTGTGTCGAGGCCTGTCCGGTCGACGCCTGCTTCGCCGAGGATCAGCTGCCCGACGAGTGGCAGAAGTACACGCAGCTGAACGCCCAGTACTACGCGGGCAAGTAGCCAGCCGCTGAGACTCCCCTGTCGACGGCCGGCGCGCCCGGGAGCGCCTAGGCCATCGGCAGCGACATGCCCACCGGCTTGGGCGCCGCGGCCGGCGACGGATCCTGCATCACCGGCAGCTCGACCGGCGAGAGGGCGATCAGGCCACGGGCTCCCTGGCGGAGCGCCTGGGCCGCCGCGTCGTCCGGATCGGAGTAGACGATCGGCACGCCGGCGTCCGACTGCTCGCGCAGGCCCATGGTGAGCGGGATCTTGGCCAGCAGCGGCACCTCGAGCTCGTCGGCCAGCAGCTGTCCGCCGCCCTCGCCGAAGAGCTGAAAGCGCTCGCCCGCGGGCGTGAGGAAGCCGGACATGTTCTCGATCACGCCCGCGATCTCGAGCTTCAGCTTGCCGGCCATCTCAGCCGAGCGACGCGCCACCTTCTGCGCCACCGGCTGCGGGGTGGTGACAATCAGGAACTTGGCCTGTGGCAGCAGCTGGGCGAGCGTCATGGAGACGTCACCGGTGCCCGGCGGGAGGTCGATCAGCAGGTAGTCCAACTCCCCCCATTCGACGTCCTCGAGGAACTGCTGAAGCGCCTTGTGGAGCATCGGACCCCGCCACACGACCGCGGCATCCTGCTCGACGAAGAAACCGATCGACATCACCGAGATGCCCTCGAGCGCGGCGATCGGAACGAGCTTGCGCTCGGCGTTCACACGCGGGCGCTCCGCCCCGAGGCCCAGCATCCGGGGCTGCGAATAGCCCCAGACGTCCGCGTCGAGCACGCCGACCTTCTTGCCGTCGGCTGCCAGCGCGGCGGCGAGGTTGGCCGTGACGCTCGACTTGCCCACGCCGCCCTTGCCGGATCCGATGCAGATCACATTGCTGACCTGGGCCAGCGCGCCCTGGGGCAGCGCTCCGCGCCCGAGCTTCTGGCCGAGTGCGGCCTTCTCGTTGTCAGACAGGACGTCGAAGGAGACGTTGACCGCCTCGACGCCGTCGAGCTCGCGCACCGCCTGGGCCACGCCGGTCTGGAAGTGGCTGCGGATCGGGCAGCCGGGAGTCGTGAGCGAAACCATCACGTCGACGACGCCGTTGGGATGGATGTCGATCGAGCGCACCATCTCGAGTTCGACGATGTCCCGTCGGAGCTCCGGATCGATGACGGCGCGCAGCGCCTCGAGCACCTGTTCGTTTGAAGGCATTGAGTCCATTCTGTCAGACGTGCGCCACGGGCCTGGGCCGCGCGCGTGGGGGCCATTGCTGGCGCCGCCTTAAGACCGACGGGGCGCCACTTGCGTGACGCCCCGGCGGTTGAGGGAGGAGAGGGTGCTACGTTCGCCGGCGAGGTTATGAGGCCGGCGAACCTCTCCCGCTACGAGTCGCTCTCCTCGGCGCTCGGCGGGGTAAGGGTAGGTGTCAGGAGACGACGCCCGACACGAGCTTCTCGACCCTCGTGCTCAGCGTCCCCGACTGCTTCTCCAGGTCGCGGCGCACCGAACGGACCTCGCGCTCGAGCCGGCGACGGTTCTGCTTCACCGTGCGCTCGACGCGATTGCGCCGCTGGCGCAGCTCGCGCTCGAACTTCGTGCGCGTGCGGCGAACCTGGCGCTCGAAGCGGTTGCGGGCGGTCGCGCCACGGCGCTCGAAGCGCTTGAGCTCACGCTCGAGCGACGCGCGGGTGCGGTACTTGGTGCTCACGTCGCGCACGCTCGAGACGATCTCGTCGCGGGCGATCAGACTCGCACCCACGGGCACGAGGACCGCGCGCTCAGCGATCTCCTGAGCCTGGGCGGCACGCGTCTTGGGCTGCGTCGAGCTCGCGTAGGAACTCGCCGCCGGCTTGCGACGGGCGGCCGTCGGTGACTTGCGCGCAGCGGGCTTACGCCGAGTCTGCGTCTTACGGGCTGTGGTCGTGGGCTTGCTCCCACTTGTCTGTGTATTGCTGGTAGCCATGTCTCGCTTTCCGCTCCCGAGAGCTCCGAGGATATTACTTCTAAGTTTGTTAGCGGCGGCGGCAACCACCGAACATGTGTTTGTAAACCGGAGCGGCGCCTCGGTTACATTGCTTAGACCCAAGACGATGTTTTCCACCCCCACCAGGTACGCGCACAGTGGCGATGCGAGCATCGCCTACCAGGTCGTGGGCGACGGCCCGATCGACCTCGTGGTCGTCAACGGCCCGGCTTCGCATGTGGAGCTCGTGTGGGAGGAACCGGCCACCGCGCGCGCGTTCAACCGCCTCGCCGCGTTCTCTCGCCTCGTGCTCTTCGACCGTCGCGGCACCGGGCTCTCTGACCCCGTGCTCACGCCGCCCACGCTCGAGCAGCAGATGGACGACCTGACCGCCGTCCTGGACGCGGTCGGGATCGAGCGCACGGCGCTGCTCGGCGCCAGCGATCTCGGGCTGTGCGCCCTGTTCGCGGCCACCTACCCCGAGCGCGTGACTTCGCTCGTCCTGGCGAGCGTCGCGCCCAGGGGGGCCGCCACGATCACGCCGGAGATCCGCGCCAAGCTGTTGGACGCCGTCGAACGCACCTGGGGCGACGGGACGCTGATGTCGCTCTGGGCGCCGAGCCAGGTCGGCAACCGCGCCTTCGAGCACTGGTGGGCGCGCATGCAGCGCTCGGCCGTGAGTCCCGGCATGGCCCGGCAGCTGATCGAGATGATCTCGGAGATCGATCTGCGGGCCGTCCTGCCGACGATCCGGGTCCCGACGCTGGTCACCCACCACTCGGATGATCGCTATGTCCCGATCGAGCTCGGACGCGAGGTCGCGTCCCTGATCCCCGGGGCGCGCTTCGTCGAGTACCCGGGCTCCGACTCCTACGGCTGGACCGACGAGGCGTCGCTGGACGACGTCGAGGAATTCCTGACCGGTCGGCGGAGCCAGGGGGAGATCGAGCGGGTGCTGGCCACGGTCCTGTTCACCGACATCGTCGGCTCGACGGCGCACGCCGCCCGGCTCGGCGACGGCCGCTGGCGCGAACTGCTCGGCGAGCACAACGCGCTCGTGCGCGGCAGCCTCGCCCACTGGCGGGGGGTCGAGGTCAAGACGATCGGCGATGGCTTCCTGGCCACCTTCGACGGACCGGCGCGGGCGGTCCGCTGCGCTGCCGAGATCGTCGCGACGGCCGAGTCGTCGCTCGGGCTGTCCGTGCGCACCGGTCTGCACACCGGCGAATGCGAGTTGGTCGGCGGCGACGTCGCCGGCATCGCCGTCCACATCGGCGCGCGCGTGATGGCCAACGCCGGCGGCGGTGAGGTGCTGGCCTCGAGCACCGTGAAGGACCTGGTCGTCGGGTCGGGCCTGCGGTTCGCCGACCGTGGCCGGCACACGCTGCGTGGCGTGCCGGACGATTGGCGTCTCTACGCGCTCGAGCGCTAGACGCTCATCGGTCGCCGGCGGGCAGCTGCTTGGGCGTCGTGCGCAGCAACCAGGCGCGAGGATTCTGAAGCTCGGCGAGCGTCGGCAGCGCGTCGGGTGAGCTGAAGACGCGATGCAGCGCATCCGGGCCGCCGGCGGCCACCACCGCGTCACAGAAGCGCTTGCCCTGCTCGTATTGGCGCATCTTCATCTCCATCCCGAGCAGCCGGCCGACGATCCGGGAGAGCGCGGATTGCGACTTCCGGCGGCGGTTTAGCGCCTCCCGGAGCTTGGGCAGCGAGGGCAGGAGGTCGGGCGCGACGACGTCCATGACGTGCTCCGCGTGACCCTCGATCACGGCCATCGTCGCCTGCACCCGGTCGAGCGTCTCTCGCTCGGCCTGGTTCGTGACCATGCCGATCATGTCGCCGCGGCGCAGGGCACCCCCGACGCGGGTGATCTCAGCCCGCGAGGGAAGCCGGAGCTTGCGCGGCGTGTCGATCCGCAGCTCGGCGCTGCGCAGGAGCTCCTTGACCAGGCCGGCCATGTGGCCCTGGAGCCACGGCACGCCTGAGAACTGCACGGCATGGGTCACCTCGTGCAGCGCAACCCAGGTCATGAACTCCTGCTCCTCGGCGCCGAAGGCCTCGACCGCCTGGCCGAGGTTCGGCACCACGAACAGCAATCGTGGTGGCATGTCGTTCTCGGCCGGGTCGAGCAGCACGAGCTCGTACTGGCCGAGCACCCGCTGGGCCAGGTAGCCGAGCACGACCCCGACCTCGGTCGTGACCACGACCCCGATCCCGAGTTGCATCGCCGGCCGGAGCGGCCCGAGGCCGTCGCCCGCGCGCTCGAGCACTGGGTCGAGCATCTTCTTCATCGCCTCGACGTTGCTCGAGACCCATTCGCGCCGGCCGATCCCCTCCGGGGGCGGAAGCGCCTTTGCGGGCTCGAGGCCGGTGTAGGCGGTCACGCGGCGCTCGCTCTCGGCGGCCAGCTCCTTGAGCGCGCCCGTGTCGACGGTTCCGTGGCCGTGGCCGGCGACATAGCCGGCGATTCGCTCGGCGAGGATCCAGTCGATCATGTGGGGATCCGCTCCAGGCGGGCGAGCGTGGCCGCGGATCGAGCGGCGATCACCGGCGATATGGGTGAGGTGTCAAGCGGGGCGGCCAGGGGTTCCGAGCAACTGGGGAAGCTTACGAGCCCGCCCGCTTCGCGCACGATCAGCTGTCCGGCGGCGGCATCGACGCCGCGACAGTTACGCAGCGAGACCAGCCCGTCGAAGCGCGCGGCGGCGACCTGACACAGGCTGGCCGCGATCGTCCCCAGGGCACGCAGCCGATGCGCGCAGGACAGCAGCTCGTCGATCGACGCGGCGACCCACCGGGGGTCGGCCGACTCGATGCCGAGAATCTCGAGCCTTCCGTCGCGGCTGTGGCGCTCGCCCCGTTGGGGGTCTATGCGCTCGCCATTGCACCAGGCGCCCTCGCCGCGGCGGGCCCACCATTCCTCCCGCGGGCCGAAGTCGTAGACGAAGGCGAAGCGGACGTCGGCCATCGTCGCCCCGTCGGCCACGGCGATCGACAACGCGTGGTGGGGTACCCCGCGCTTGGCGTTCAGCGAGCCGTCGATCGGATCAATGATCACCCGCACCGACGGGTCGCCGTAGTCGATCTCCCCCCGCTCCTCGGACACGGCGGCGAAGCGGTGCCCCTGGGCGCTCAGACCGTCGAGCTCCGAGAACACGACCTGCTCGGCCGAGCTGTCGATGACCAGTGTGCGGTCCCCACCGCTCCCGAGCGAGCCCGTCTCCCGGGCTCGTTCCTCGCCGCTGGGCGCATCGGCCAGGACTCGCTCGAGTCCCACGACCGCGCGCCGGCAAGCACCGAGCCAGTCCGCGTCGAGGGTCGAACTGATTGAGGTCATCACGCCACCTATGCTGTCAGAGTGAGCACGCGGCTCCAGGATGGACTGCTTCCGGCCCAGGTTGCGGCAGTCACCCATCGCGGTGGCCCGCTGCTCGTGCTCGGGGCTGCGGGGAGCGGCAAGACGCGCGTGATCGAGGCGCGTTTTGGAGCGCTCGTCGACGAGGGCTGCGCCCCGCACGAGATCGCCGTGCTCACGCCGACCGCGGCCGGCGCCGACTCGCTCCGTGCGTGTCTGGAGGAGACAATCGAGCGCGGTTACGATCAGCTGCACGTGACCACGGCCGTCGAGCTCGCGACCCTGTTGCTCGAGGAGGTCGGATGGAGCTCTGAGGCGGTGCTCGGGGCGGGGGACCGCTTGGCGATGCTGCTCGAGCGGATCGATGAGCTCCCGCTGCGCGAGCACGACTTCGGCGGCAGCGCCAACGCACTGCTCGGCGGGTTCGTCAGGCGGATCGATCGCCTCAAGGCCGAGCTGATCGGGGCCGAGGACTACGCGCGGTGGGCCGCCGCGCTGGCGGGCTCGGCCCAGGACACCGAGCGCACCGCGCTCGAGCGCGAGTTCGCCGAGGTCTACCGCACGCACGAGCGGCTGCTGGCCGAGGCCGGCGCGCGCGACCGTGGGGATGTGCTGCGGGAGGCGCTGCGTCTGATTCGTGATCGGCCCCGGATCGCCACGCGCTTCGGCCACGTGCTCGTCGACGACGTCCAGGAGCTCGATCTTGCCCCGGTGAGCCTCGCCCGCGCGCTTGGCGCCGAGAACCTGGCCGTTGCGGGTGACCCGTGGCAGGCCGTGCGCCGGTTCCGCGGCGCGGGGGCCGCCCGCATCGCGAGCTTCGAGCGCGCTGGTGCCGCCGTGGTCAGGCTGGGGCACAGCCAGCGCTGCCCCGCGCGGATCGCGCTCGCGGCGCGGACCGTGATCGGCGCGGAGGCGCCTTCGCCGGCGGCGGGCCCGGACGAGGTCGACTTCTGGCGCTGCGCCAACGATCGCGCCCAGGCGCAGTCGGTGGCCGCGGACATCGAGCGCCTGATCGCCCGCGAGGACGCCGCCCCGGGCCGGATCGCGGTGCTTGTGCCGTCAATCGCGCACGAGGGCCAGGCCGTCGCGGTGGCCCTCGAGGAGCGTGCAGTGCCCCACCGTCTGATCGGGGACGCGGCCTTCTTCCAGCGCGCCGAGATCCGTGACGTGCTCGCCTGGCTCAGGCTGCTGGCTGATCCCGCCGACGCCCCGGCGGTCGTACGGGCGCTCGCGCGGGCCCCGATCGAGCTGCGTTCGGTCGACATCGCCCGCTGCACCCAGATCGCCCGCCGGCGCAAGCTCGACATGGTGGCCGCGCTGGCCGCCGCCACCGAGTCTCCCCAGGTCCCGCCCGAGGCGCGCGAGCGCATCCGCGTATTCCTCAAGCTCTACCGCTCGGGGGTGGCCGCTCTGGATACGACGCGGCCCGACCTCTACGTGCACCGCCTGATCGAGCGCCTCGGCCTGCGGCGTCAGCAGCTGTTCGCCGCCCAGGCCGATGTGGTCGAGCGCCTGCGTGCGCTGGCCCGCTTCGCCGAACTGGCCTCGGCCTACCTGCTCCGCGTGCCGCAGGCCACGCCGCGTGAGTTCGCCCGCTCGATCTCCGCCGTCGCCGACGCCGGGCTGCGCGAGCAGGAGGAGCCGGAGCTCTCCGGATCGCCTGCCGTCCAGGTGCTCGCGCTCGGCGCCGCCGGTGGCCTCGAGGTCGATCACGTCTACGTTCTCGGGCTGCACGCCGCCGTGAGCGCGCCGGTCCCCGAGGAGATTCCCGACGAGCTGCTGCTCGAGGACCTACCGCCGGACAGCGCCGAGAACCGCGAGGCCGCGCTGCGCAAGGTGCTACACGTGGCGATGACCCGCGCGCGCCGGCGCGTGGTGCTCGCCTACCCTCAGGGTCGCGACCAGGGCGCAGGCCTGGGCCCGTGTGTCGCCGTGGACGAGGCGCGGCAGGCCCTCGGGGCCGAGTGGAACGAGAAGGAGGAGGAGCTGTTCGGCCCGGCCGAGGCGCTTCACTCGACCTACCGGCTGCTACGCGACGAACTCCTCGAGGGCACTGCCAGAACCGGCGGTCGGCTGGGCGAGCTGCGCTTCGACACCGACCTCGACATCTCTCACGCCGTCGTGCGCTATCTGGAGCTGCTCAAGCTCGCGGCCTTGATCGCGCGCCCCGAGGGGCAGCCCGTCGCCGAGTCGCTGCGCGACGTGAACGCGCGCATCCTCCAAGCCGTCACCGCCGAGCAGCGCGAGATCTTCACCTCCTCGACGCTCGACGAGTACCTGCTCGACGCCGAGCGCGACGAGCGCCGCCGGGCTCAGGCCGTCGCCTCGCGTGACGAGCCCTCGCTCGAGCCGTTCCTGCCCAAGCGCGGCGACGGCGTCGTGCTCTCGGCCTCCGACATCGACACCTACCGGGCCTGCCCGCTGAAGTACAAGTTCGCGCGCGTCTTCCGGATTCCGCAGCAGCCGACCGTCCATCAGCGCTTCGGCATCGTCGTGCACCAGGCGCTCGAGCGCTTCCACGCGCGCGAGGAGTCCACCGGCACCCTCGCCGAGCTGCTCGGCCTGCTCGACGCCGGCTGGCGCCGCGGCGGGTTTGCCGACTCGGAGGAGGAGCGCCAGCTGCGCGGCAAGGCGGCCTCGGCGCTCACGCGCTATCACGCCCGCTTCCAATCCGAAGAGGCCCAGCCGGTCTGGTTCGAGCGCTCGTTCACCTTCAAGCTCGGACCGCACCTGCTGCGCGGTCGCGTCGACCGCGTCGACCGCCTGCCGGGCGGTGAGTACGAGCTGATCGACTACAAGACCGGGCGCCCGAAGAGCGCCGCCCAGCTCGCCGAGGACGTGCAGCTGTCGGTGTATGCCGTCGGCGCGCGCGAGGCCTGGCAGCTCGAGGCCTCCCAGCAGGCCTACTACTACCTGCTCGATGACCAGAAGGTCGCGGTGCACTGCGACGACACGACCAGCGAATGGATTCGCGACGTGGCCACCGAGGTCGCCGAGGGAATCCTCTCGCAGGGCTTCGAGCCGACGCCGTCGTTCGCCGCCTGTTCGATCTGCGACTACCGGTTGGTGTGCCCCGCGGCGGAGCGGTGAGTGCGGGGGGCGGGGCGTGTGCACGTGGGGGGCGGGGGGCGTGGGAGGCGCGCGCGGTGGGCCGCGCCCGCGGGCCGCGCCGCGCCGCGCCGCGGGCCGCGCCGCGCACGCCGCGCACGCCGAATCAGAGCGCCCAATCACCCCGGCAAATCGTTACCCGATCAAGCACCGCGTCCCGGTTGGGTAACAAAAGCCGTGTCACAGGCGGTTTTCGTTACCAACCACGACCGGGATGTGAGTCTGCGGAACGATATGGGGGTCGGGCCCGGCGGGCCGACCGGGGCGTCGGCTCAGCCGGTCTCGCCGCCGCGCTGACGCAGGAAGCGCTGAAGGTCGCGCGCGATCGTCTCGCCTGAGGGCAGTGGGCCCGGCTCGTCGTCGGTCTCGCTGCCGGCGGCCTGCTCGAGGCGCTCGACGAAGGCCTGGATGTCCGGGTCGCTCTGCACGGCCAGGTTGACCTGACGCTCGTAGTCGCTGGCCGCGCTCTCCAGCGATGTGGCGTCGACGGCGACGCCGACGAGTCCCTCGAGCTTGCGGACCAGTGCGAGGGCGGCCTTGGGATTCGGCGCCGCGGCCACGTAGTGCGGGACCGCGGCCCACAGGCTGGCCGACGGCAGGCCGGCGTTCTGGCAGGCGGCGTGAAGCACACCGGTGATGCCGGTGGGACCTTCGTACGAGGAGGCGTTCAGCCCGAGCCGCGAGACGAGTGCGGCGTCGGATGAGATGCCGGTGATGCTGATCGGACGGGTGTGCGGTACATCGGCCAGCAGCGCACCGAGCGTGACCACGAGCTGCGCGCCCATGGCCTCGGCCAGCTCGACGATCAGGTCGCAGAAGCCGCGCCAGCGGAAAGAGGGCTCACTGCCCCCGAGCAGGATCAGGTCGCGCGGCGCGCGCGGTACGCGAGCCTCATACAGCTCGACCGCCGGCCACACTACCTCCCGCGTTCGGCCCTCGACCAGCTTGATCATCGGGCGGGTGGCCTGGAAGTCGTAGAACTCCTCAGGGTCGATCGTGGCGAAGCGCTTGGCGCCCAGCGCACCGCCGACGAAGGTCAGGGCCGTGGAGGCGGCATCGGCGGCGTCATTCCAGCCTTTGAACGCGCAGATGAGCGCTGGTGCGCGGAGCCCGTCGGGGCGGTGTTCCCATCGCAGCGGCTGCATCCGGTTCACCGTACATCATGGGGATATGCCGCCAGAACAGACCGCCGCCACGGTGACCATGCTCCGCCCCGGGGACGACGTCGTCTCCACCTACGCGTGCACGCGTAAGGATCGCCTCACCACGCGGACGGGTTCGCCGTATCTGGCGCTCGAGCTGCGGGACGGCAGCGGCACGATCCAGGCGCGCGCCTTCCGCGACGCCGATGTGCTCGCGGGACGCTTCGAGCGCGGCGACCTCGTGCGCGTCAAAGGTCGGGTCGAGCGTTTCCGCGAGGACCTCGTGCTGGAGGTCTCGGACATCGCCCGCGCCGCCGTGGAGAGCGACGAGCTGACCATGTTCCTGCCCTCCGCCTACCGCGACCTCGATGAGCTCGACGGCTTTCTCGAGCACCTGGCGAGCGAGGTCTACGATCGCGGCTACCGGTCGCTGCTGCAGAACCTGCTGGCCGACGTACCCCTGCGCGCCGAATGGCGCCGCGCGCCATGTACGCGTGCCGGACACCACGCCTACATGGGCGGGTTGCTCGAGCACACTGTGGGCGTGGCCACGCTCGCCCACGAGCTCTGCCAGCTCCATCCCAAGCTCAACTCCGACCTTCTGCTGACCGCCGCGCTGGTCCACGACCTCGGGCGCACGCGCGAGTTCACCTACGGCGCCGAGTTCGGGGTGACCGACGAAGGTCGCCTGCTCGGGCATATCACCCTCGGCGAGCAGCTCGTCTCAGATCGCTGCACCCGCGTCGGGTTGGCGGACGACCGGCGCCTGGCGCTGCTGCACTGCCTCCTCTGCCACCACGGGGCCGAGGCGGCGCCGGGTCGGCGCTTTGGCTCGGCCGAGGCGCTCGCGCTCTTCCGTGTCAATGCGCTGGACACCACCGTCAAGGGGGCGCTGGAGCACGGGCTCACGCCGTCGGGCTTGACGGGCGCTCAGAGCACCTAGGATCGAGCGCGGCGCGGCACGGGCCTGGTGGCCCATCCGGTCTTCAAAACCGGCAGGGCGGGGCAACCCCTCGCTTGGAAGGTTCGATTCCTTCGCCGCGTCGTGGAAGGTGAAGTCGCGGTTGTGCAGCGGATTGTTGGCTGTGGCTGGCCAGGCCGTCGTTGTGGGCGGTTGGGTCGCCTTGGCGAACCGTGCTGTGTGCAGGGGAAGCAGACAGTCGCGCGGACTGTCGCGCAGCAGCGGTCGGTGCCGCGTGCGGGAGCGTGGCGTGGCGCGGTGCTGCGACGGCCGAGTATCGCTTTGTCGCGCTCAGGAACGAAGGAAGCTCGGCCTCGAGTCGGACGGCTGATTGGCGTCCCATCAGATCGTCTCAAACGCCCTCCCATCCGATCGTCTCAAACGACCAGCCGTGATCGTCAGTTCTGGGCGATTTCGCAACCGCGCCGCGGCTCGCGCAGCGTCGGATCGGGGCGATTGCAATGGCGCCGAAGCGCTCGTAGGCCTGATGCGGCCTCCGTGGCGGAAGCGTCGTCAGCTCTGACGACTGACGGCGCCTGAATGCCTCAGCGCGGGTTCGCCGAGGGCGGCTGTCGGAGCGTGCCTGAGGCGGTCACGCCGCCACGGCTGCCGCTCCGAATTCGCTTGCGGTGATCCCCCCGTCCCGCGGTCGGGAATGTCGTGACCGTTCCGACTCGATCATCTGGCTGACGCACTGCGTTCCGGGTCGGCCGCCACGAGGGCTTCTGTGTGGCTGTTGCTCTCCGCTCGACGTCGACGCTTCGGAACTTCCGGACGCGCAGCTGGCGCTGGGGCCCTGCCGGGGGGTACGCTGCCGAGCACACTTCAATCCGATCGGGAGTGTGGGATGGCACCGCGTACGAGTGCTGGCGGCGTGTTAGCCGTTTCCGCCGCGATCCTGCTTGCGGGGTGCGGCTCTTCCGCGTCCAAGACGTCGAGCGCAGCGTCGACCGCCGCCTCATCGGCGGCCTCACCGACCGCCCCGTCGTCGGCGTCGGCGGCGACGATCACGACGGTCAGTGGCAACTTCGACTCCTGTTCGGTGGTCACGCAAGCCGAAGCGGCAACCGCGATCGGGCAGGCTGTGACCCCGGGAGTTCTCGGCAACGCCACTGTCGAGGGTGGTCGCGCCTGCGTCTTCTACGGACCGTCAGCGCCCAGCGCCCGCAACCCGAACGTGGCGCAGCCCGACTCAGTTCGGGTGGTGGTCGTCAAAGGCCCGCACGCGGTCGCCTCGTACACGGACTACAAGTCGAAGGTCAATGCCCAACCCATCTCCGGCTACGGCGATCAAGCCTACTACGACGGATATGCCTCGCTGAGCGTGCTCAAAGGCGATTCCTATCTCCGCATCGCAGTCGCCCCGGCCGGCGCTCCGCCCTCCCTAGCCGCCGAGAAGAAGCTCGCCGCGGCGGTCCTGCCAAAGCTCTAGCCGAAAGCTTGGAAGCGTCGTGGAAGCGTGAGAGCGCGGAATCACTCAGCAGCGTGAGGTCGGTGGTTCGGAACGGCCCGCGCCTCAATATCAGGTACGCAGCCAGCGAGGCTTCTGGATCTGGATCAGGTTCCACCCGAACAGGCCCGGCGGCCTTCCGATCGTCACGAGCCGAGGCTAGGCTGTTGTGTTAATGCCCCGAAGGGTTGTGCTTCGTGACGAGCGCAACGGTCGAGACTGGCGGATTCTCTCGGCATCTCTCGAGGGTGGTGCTCTGGTAATCGAGGGGCACGACCTTGGTCCGAGCACTGCTCCGATCCGCAGCGACGGCGAGTACGAATGGAGCTACAGGTTCCAATCGAGCGCCATCCCAGTCCTTCGTGCGGCACTCGGTGGGACGGAGGACGTGGGCATCCTCGATCTCTTAGCGCGCAAATACACGGGCGCTCACTCGTACGAGCTCGAGCGCATCATGCGCGATACCGACAGCACCATTCCGCGCACGTTCTGGTCGTGGTCAGGATGACCCTCGACGATGCGATTGCGTTGGCCACTACGGCGCACGCTGGACAGGTCGACAAGTCCGGCCGACCCTACATCGACCACGTGCTACGGGTTGCAGGGGGGGTCCGGAGCCCGGACGAACGGATGACTGCCGTACTCCATGACGTCGTCGAGGACACGACGTTGAGTCTCGACGACCTCCAGCGGCGCGGATGTTCTGATCACGTGGTGGAAGCCATCGACGCGCTAACGAGGCGCGAAGGAGAGGTAGCAGAGGACTACTACGGCCGCGTCGCCGCCAATCCGATAGCGCTCGCGGTGAAGCGGGCTGATCTCGCCGACAATTCCGACCCCAGCCGACTTGCGGAGCTGCCGGGCGAGGTCGCGCAGCGGCTCCGTGAGAAGTACGCCGAGGCGAACAGACTTCTCGGCTCAGCCTAAGTGGCCCTTGACATACCCCGAATGCCGTCGTATGTGCGGAGACGGCCGCTACGAACACGTGCAGCTTGCGTGGCGTGTCGTTGGCTCCCCGAGGCGGAGGAACTTCGCTACGCGTCCCCTCCGACGAGACGTTGGCATTCGCAGGCGGAGCATCAGCGTCGACGAACGTTCCGAATTGAAGCGAAACGGACGAGAAGCAGGCATCGAATCTGATACGCGCTGCGCTTCCGCTTCGGGCTAATCGCGATCGTCCTCCAGAGCGACGCGCTCACGACGGCTTGCCCCCTA
Organism: uncultured Solirubrobacteraceae bacterium; assembly: GCA_963725515.1. Taxonomy (GTDB): domain Bacteria; phylum Actinomycetota; class Thermoleophilia; order Solirubrobacterales; family Solirubrobacteraceae; genus Palsa-465. The sequence goes on from CAVRZB010000014.1 coordinate 19,014, forward strand.
GCGCCGGTGCCGCCGCGGCGATTGCCTTGGCGACCGACAGAGCGGGCGCTGGGATCGCCGCTGATGAGCCCCCGGATCTGCTGCTGCGACGGTCGTCGCGGGATCATTCGGGGTGTGGCCGGTCCGATAGGTTCGCATCGTGCAGGTCAACGGTATTCAGCTGGCGGTCGCCGAGTACGGCCCCGCGGATGGACCGGTGGTGGTGCTTTTGCATGGGTTTCCCGAGCTCGGGTTCTCGTGGCGCCACCAGATCAGACCGCTCGCGGCGGCGGGGTACCGGTTGCTGGTGCCGGATCTGCGCGGCTATGGAGACTCGGACGCGCCAGCCGCGGCCGAGGAGTACGCGATCGACGTCCTCGCGGGCGACGTCCTCGGTCTGCTCGATCACGCGTACGCGGCGCAGGGAACGCTGATTGGGCACGACTGGGGTGCTGACCTGGCCTGGAAGACCGCGTGGCTTCACCCCGGGCGGGTGCGCGCGGTTGGGGGCCTGTCGGTCCCGTTTGCTCCGAGAGCCCCCGCGCCGCCGCTCGGTCTGATGCGTGAGCACCTCGGCGCTGACTTCTACATGGTCTGGTTCCAGGAGCTGGGTGTCGCCGAGGCAGCGCTTGAGCGTGATGTCCGGCGGACCCTGGCCACGCCCCGGGTGTGGGATGCGGCCTGGGCGGCGGACCGCGATGAGCACCCACCGACGCCTGAGTTCCTCACGGACGCCGAGCTTCAGGTGTACGTCGAGGCCTACATGCGCACTGGTTTCCGCGGCGGGCTGAACTACTACAGGAACCTCGATCGCAACTGGGAGCTGACCGCTCACGTCGCCGAGCGCCGCATCACCCAGCCCGCACTGTTCCTGACCGGGGAGCGGGATCCTGTCCGTCGGTTCATGCCGGCGGCCGTGATGGACGGCTGGGTGACGGACCTGCGCGTCAGCGAGGTGATCCCCGACGCTGGGCATTGGCTGCAGCAGCACGCCCCTAAGCTCGTCACCGATCATCTGCTGCGGTGGCTGGCATCCGTGCACTGAGCCAGGCCGACGTGGCCCGCGTGCACTGCTTGCCACCCGTTACGCGGTCGATGGCGACGCCTCGATCGCGCCGATCGCCGACGCCGGAGGACTGCTTCGCCACGAATCCCATCGCAGAGCCCAGGCCAGCGTCGCAATCCGGCGCACTGCCCCGGCTCGTCCAAACCGGCCATCCCGTATCGGACGGCTACGGACTGAACTGATTCTTGCCGTCGGGGTAGAGCTGGAGGTAGTGCTGGTCTTCGGCTTCGGCCTCTCAGAAGCGGCCGGCCTCGCTGATCTTGGTCACGACCTTACCGGGCCAGATGCCTGAGGCATCGGTGTCGGCGATCGTGTCCTCGGCGACCCGGCGCTGCTCGTCGCTCGTATAGAAGATCTCGGAGCGGTAGTCGGAGCCGACAATCCCTTCGCGAAGGTCGGGTCGGTGGATCTGGAAGAAGAACGCGAGGATGTCCCGGTAGGAGGTCCGCTCCGGATCGAAGATGACCTCGACCGCCTCGGCGTGACCCGGATGGTTATCGGCGGTCGGACTGTCGTTCTCCCCGCCGGTGTAGCCGACGCGCGTGGAGATCTACTCCGTCGCGCTGGCGCAGCAGTTCCTGCGCGGGCCAGAAACAGCCCCCGGCGAGGATCGCGGTCTCATTGTTCTCGCTCATCGCGGTCCTCCGTGAAGTTGTGTTGAAGACTATTACCGGAAGGCCTGCTGGCCCCGGCCAAAAGTCCCGTCCACTGCTTTCCATGCAAGGCGGCAGCGGAACCTCTGCGGCCCAACACCTAGGCACGGCGATCGCTTTCGTGGTTCTCGGCCGCGCCAGACTCGCGATCGCGTTGGCGACAATGCGATCGTGTCGATCGGGCTGGTCGCGGACTGGCGCGCACTTTCAGATCCGCCCAGAGGCGAGCTTCCGGGCCCCGTTGGTCGAGCGCTGCCTCTTCTAGGACGTGAGCGAGACGCCCCCGTCAGCGTTGACGCCACCTACATGGGCTTGATCGCCGGACTGATCGATCGTTTCCGACGTCTGACACCGACAGCCGGTCTTCAAAACCGGCAGGGCGGGGCAACCGCTCGCTTGGAAGGTTCGATTCCTTCGCCGCGTCGTGGCTGGGAATCGGGCGCCGGTGCACGGTTTCGGTGCGGTGGGGAAATCGGGTCGCCCTCTTCGTCGAGAAAATAGTGCACCGTGGCGCGGCAATGCGGTAGGGTCGCACAATGACCCGAACGATCCGCCTGCTGCTGCTCTTCGTCCTAGCGCTTTTCGCGGTACCAGTGGCGGCGCAAGCGGCCACCGTCACAGTCGCCAACAAGACCATCACGTTCACCGCCGGCCCGGGCGAGACGAACACGGCGGTCATCGTCAAGCAGCAGACGACGCCAGTCGCCACCATCTACTTCGTGGGCGACCAGAACCCCAATGTCACGGTCACCGCGTCGGCCACGCAGGGATGTCTGCCGACGCCGCCGGCATTGGGCCTCCCCAAAGGCTACCTCTGCACCGTCAGCATCCTCACCCCGGTCACGTCCCTCGTGGAGAACCTGGGCGACGGCAACGACACCGGGGTCATCAACGTCAGGCGCGGGTGGTCCAGTCGGCACGATCAACGGCGGTCCGGGCGACGACACCCTCGTCGGTGGCCCGGAGAGACGACATCTTCAACGGCGGTGACGGCACCGACAGCGTGGCCTATGTCGGCATCTCCGCCGCCGGCATCACCCGCACGGCTCCGGTCACCGCGACGCTGCCGACGGGCACCTCCCCGTCCACCGGCAACGGGCAGGCGGGCGAGAACGACAGCATCGCCACCGATGTCGAGGGCCTCACCGGTGGCAACGGCAACGACACGCTGACCGGCAACGACGGGCCGAACACCATCGCTGGCTCCGCGCCTCCCGGCACACCCAACGTTAATCCCCAGCCACCGGGCACGGAGAGCCGGGACACGATCAACGGCGGGGGCGGCAACGACACGCTGGTCGCGGGCGACAGCGGCACGGTGAATGGTGGGGACGGCAATGACACGATCATCGGCGGCCGCAGCTTCGCCAACGTCACCGTCGTCAACGGGGGCAACGGCGACGACACGCTCGTTTCAGGGACGGGCAGCGACGACATGACCGGCGGCCCCGGGTCCAACATTCTCGCCTACGTCTCCGTCAGCCAGGGCGGACTGAATGTCGTCAGCCGCAGCCAAGGCGTCCTCGTTCGACTTCCGGAGCCCGGGACGACCGGCTTCGGAGGAACCATTAACGGCCAGGAGAAGGATGTCATCCACGATGACATCCGGACCCTGATCGGCTCCAACTTCGACGACTTCCTTATCGGCAGCGACCAGGCCGACACGATCCTGGGGGCGGCCCCGGTGGGGACGGGCAACGGGGTCGTCGACACGCCGGCGGGCAACGACACGATCTTCGGCCGCGGGGGCAACGACACTCTGGTGGCCGGCGACCGGGGCTTTGTTTACGGCGGCGACGGCGACGACACAATTGTCGGCGGCCGTAGCACCGCGGCCTCCGACCGTACGGTGATCCACGGCAACGCCGGCAACGACACAATCGTCTCCGGACTCGGCAACGACGAGATCTTCGGCGACGCTGGCTCGAACACCCTCGCCTACGCGTCCGTCCAGCAGCAGGGGCTGAACATCGTGGACCGCGGGACCAATGGCGTCACCGCCACCCTCCCCAACACCGGTCTGACCGCGACGGGCGGCAAGACCGGCGGGCCCGAGAAGGACATCATCCATTCCGACATCAGCACGCTCGTGGGCAGCAACGGCAACGACGTCCTGATTGGCAACGATCTTGCCAACACGATCGTCGGTGTAGCTCCGGCGGGCACCGCCGGCGTGAAGCCCGGCCCGGCGGGCAACGACATACTCGTCGGCGCCGGTGGCAATGACTTGCTGCTCGGTGCCGAGGGCAACGACTGGCTATTCGGTGGAGCCGGCAACGATGTGCTCTTGGGCTCCGATGGCAACGACTTGCTCGTCGGCGAGTCCGGCAACGACGTGCTGAACGCCGGAGCGGGCAACGACAACATCCTCGCCCGGGACGGCTTCGCCGACACGATCACCTGTGGGCTGGGGATCGACAGCGTCACAGCCGACGCGATCGACAGTAAGTCCGCCGACTGCGAGAACGTCAGCAACGCGGCGACCAAGCAGAGCGCCCCGCGCGGCTGAGTGATCGCCGCGTCCGACTAGTCCACGCAGGCCGCAGACGTTCGCGCGCATGCGCTCGTGCCTGGCCTGTGCGACCGCACGGGGATTGACGCCGGGCATTGCCCGCTTGCTGCCCCGGGGTCGTCCACGACTACCACGGTATTTCGCCACTCCGGGGAGACAACCGTCCAGCTCTTGCGGTCTTCGAAGCCTGGACGTTATCCGCCGCAGGCTGCGATTCTGCACACCGTGTCAGACGTCTTCCTGTCCTACTCGAGGCTCGATCGCGAGTTCGCGCTCCGCCTCCATGCTGCGCTTGTCGCCCGTGGCAAGGACGTCTGGGTCGACGAGGAGGACATTCCGCCGACCGCCCGCTGGCGCGAGGAGCTGCGGGCGGCGATCGAGGCGGCGGACTCGTTCATCTTCCTGATCAGCCCTGATTCGGCGGCCTCGCCGGAGTGCGCGCTCGAGCTTTCCCACGCTGAGGAGCTCAACAAGCGGGTGATACCGGTTCATGTCCGAGCGACCGACGTCTCGGCGCTGCCGGAGAGCCTCGCCTCGCGCCAGTTCGTGCCGCAGCGGGGGGTGTTCGCCGATGACTTCGACCGGTCGCTCGACACGCTAGTCGCGGCGATCGAGACCGACCTCGAGTGGGTCAGGGCGCACACCGCCTGGGGCGCCAAGGCGCGCGAGTGGGAGGTGCACGATCGCGACGCGAGCTTCCTGTTGTCCGGCTCCGAGCTTGAAGAGGCCGAGGCCTGGATCGCGCGCCAGTCCGGCGAGGAGCCCTCGCCGACCGAACTCCAGGCCACCTACCTGCTGCGGTCGCGCCAGCGAGCGACTCGCCGGCTGCGCGTGACCCGCGCTGCCGTTTCGGTCGCGCTGGCGGTCGCGATCGCCCTGTCCGTCCTGGCCCTGATCGAACGAGCGACGGCGGTGTCCAATCAGCACGTCGCGGAGTCGCGGCTGCTGGCCGCCGACGCGGAGTCCGTGCTCGGAGTGGATCCGGAGCTGAGCTCGCTGCTTGCGCTGCGGGGCTTGGGCATTCATCGGACCGGTCAGGCGGAGGCTGCGCTTCGCGACGCCCTCCCACGGCTCCAGCTGCTGCGGACATTGCGGCCGGCGGCGCCGTTGTACAGCCCGAGCCTCAGCCCCGACGGGAGACTGGTGCTGACGGCGAGCGCTGATGGAGCAGCCGAGTTATGGGACGCGTCGACCGGGCTGCTCCGGCGCACGCTCACGGCGGCCTCCGGGACAGGGCTCGAACAGACGCTGTTCAGCCCCTCCGGGAACCAGGTTCTCGCCGCGAGCGACTCAGGGACGGTCGCGATCCTCGCTGTGGACTCTGGGCGGCGGCTGGGAACGCTCGCGGAGCCCGGCGGCGCCGGGATCAATGGCGCGGCCTTTACGCGGCGACGGTAGGGAGATCGTGACGGCCGGCGGCGACGGGCGGGCGTACATCTGGAATGCCGCATCGGGCGCTCGGCTCGGTCCGGCGCTGTCCACGAACGGCGATATCTACGCGGTCGCCTTCAGCCACGACGGGCGTCTGGTCGCCACGGCGCTCGACACGGGGGTGACCGAGATCTGGGACGCAGGCGCCCGTCGCCTCCTACGGCTGCTCAGGCCACCGGACCAGTCCGCGCTCTACAGCGTCCAGTTCAGCCCCGACGGGAGCGAGCTGGTCACCGCCAGTGGCGACGGGGTCTCGCGGGTGTGGAACCCGGATACGGGAGCGCTCCGCTTCAGCCTGCGCGAGCCGGGTGCGGCGTTTGTCTACAACGCGGTGTTCAGCGCTTCCGGCGCGCGGATCGTGACCGCCTCCTACGCCGGTACCGCCCGGATTTGGGACGCACGGAACGGCTCGCTGCTTGGTGTGATCAGGGAGCCGGCAGGCGCCCCCTTGGAGGGCGCCGCGTTCGGGCCCGGTGGGTCGCGTCTCGTCACCGCAAGCCTCGACGGCACGGCTCGGATCTGGGACGCGAGCAGCGGCGCGCAGAAGGTCGTGATAACCGAGGGCAGCGGCAGCCCCGTGAATACCGCGGCGTTCAGCCCCGACGGAACGCTGGTCGTCACGGCCGGGAAAGACGGCACGGTACGGATCTACTCGCGGGCTACGGGCGCGCTCGTCGGCGAACTTGTCGACCCTTTCCCGAGCGCGCAGCACGACGCGGCGTTCAGCCCCGACGGGCGGCTGGTCGTCACGGCCGGCGAGGACGGTGATGCGCGGATCTGGAAGGTGGCGGCGCGCGTCGCCGCCCGAGCCCTCCCCACCGGCGGCTCGCCGATCGAGAGCGCAGCATTCAGCCGTGACGGCCGTCTCATTGTGACGGCGACCGACGGCGGCGTCGCTCAGATCTGGGACGTCGCAAGCGGCCGGCGGCTGCTTGCGGTGCGCGAGCCGGGCGGCGGCATCATCAACGACGCGCAGTTCAGCCCTGACGGACGCGAGTTCGTGACCGCGAGCGTCGACGGCACCGCGCGTGTCTGGCGGACCGCGACCGGCGCGCCTGTGGAGGTGATCGCGGGCGCCGTCGGCCTCAACCAAGCGCAGTTCAGCCTCACCGGCCGCACGATCCTCACGGCCAGCGCGGACGGCACCGCACGCGCGTGGAGCGCGGACACGGGCAAGCCCCTGTTCACGATCGCCGAGCCCGGCGGCGCAGAGATCAAGTCGGCCACCTTCAGCCCCGACGGCAGGCGCATCCTCACCGCGAGCACCGACGGTACCGCCCGGGTTTGGGACGCCGCGACTTACCGACAGCTGCTAGCCCTGATCGGGCACGCGCACGCCGTCGACGACGCGCGGTTCAGCCCCGACGGCACGTCTGTCGTGACCGCCGGCGCGGACGGCACGGCGAAGCTTTGGTACGGGCGCCCGCGCGAGCAGCTCGCGATCCTCCCAAGTCCGGTCAACTCCGCCTTCCGCATCGGGGTCAGCGCCGACGGCAGCGTCATCGCGGGTGGCGGAGCCGACGGGGTGACGCGGATCTGGTCGGCGACAGGCCGCCTGGTCGCCTCGCTCGCCCTGCCGGGCTCATCTGCTGTGCTCGGACTCGGGCTCAGCCCAAGCGGACGCTCAGCGCTGACCGTCGACCGCTCTGGCCGCGCCCACGTGTGGTCGCTCGGCGAAAGTCGGGTGTCGACGACCTTGGTGAACCCCCATCCCGACGTCGCCTTCGGCTCGGGCGCAATCAGCCCGAACGGGGCGCTGCTCGCCGCGGGGGGCGCCGGAGGCCTCCAGCTCTGGAGCGCCCGGACCCTCACCCCCGGCCTCTTCATCCCCGCGCCGAACACGGGCCTGATCAGGATCGCGTTCGATCCGGCCTCCGGGCGCATCGTCGGATCCGGCGACGATGGCACCGCGCGGCTCTGGCGCCTCTCCGACGGCGCGCCGATCGGGGTTCTGAGCGAGCCGGGCGCGGGCGCGATCACGAGCGCCTCGTTCAGCCCCGACGGGCGGCTGGTGCTAACGGCGAGCCAGGACGGCACCGCGCGGCTGTGGAACGCGACCACCGATACCCAGATCCGCGTGTTCGCCGAGCCCGGCGGCGCCGCGTTGACGTCCGCGGCGTTCGACCGGACCGGGCGGCTGATCGCGACCGGCAGCCAGGACGGGAGCGCTCGTATCTGGGACGCGACCAGCGGCCAGCAGCTGGTCGAACTCGACGCTGGCACGAACATCTCGGACCTCGCTTTCACACCCGACGCCAGATCGCTTCTGATCGCCGCCGGCCCAGCCTCGGTCTGGTCGACCGAACTCGCGCAGGGCCTCCCCGCGATCACACGAATCGCGCTGTCGCGCCTAACCCGGGGGCTGACCGCCGCCGAACGGGCGGCCTACCTCTTCGGCGTCAAGTAGACGGTGAGGAGTGACGCCTAGCGGCCAAGATCTGCCAGACACCTCGCAGGTCACCCTCCAGCGGTTCGCCCGCAGGCGCCGTGTCGAGACGATGCCTTCTCGCCTACGGAGCCGTGCTTCGCCCACCAGAAGGCAGGCGTTGGCCCGGAAGCTGCCGAGTGGTTTCTCGCCCCGCCGTCGCAGAGCCCACGATGCATATGGCGACGTAGGAGCGGTCCGCTGTCGGCGCGCCGGACTAGCTGTAAGTCCCGAGTGGGTTGGTCACCTTGTTGGTGGGCGGGTGGTGGCCGAGGGCTGAGTGTTTGCGGAGATGGTTGTAGTGCCAGGGCCAGACCATCGGCTTCGCGTGACGGCACGCGTCGGCTCCGGGCGCCCCCGCGGCTTCCGTCGCGCGCGTCGCCGGTCGGTTGCATCCGATGACCGCGTTCGTCTTCCGGCAGCTTTGCGGCTGGCCCGGAAGGCGACATTGCCTGGGACGAGGCCAGCGACGTTCCGCCGGTCTCGAAGCTCTCGCCGCTCCGCGATCAACCGGCCGACGTCGGCGTGATCGCCCCGGCGGGCGGCCGCGCGGACAGTCCGGCGCAGGTGCGCAAGCTGGCGTAGTGCGCCTGGGCCCGGCGGGCGGCGGTGCCATGGTCCACGATCGGCTGGCCAGTGCCGGAGACGACCGCGGGGATGAACCGCGCGGTCAGCGGCGCGTGCGGGTGCAAGGTCAGCTTCAGCACCCCAGTGGCCGTGCTGAAGGAGTTCTCCCACCACAGGAAGTTACCCATACCGTAGGCGACGAACGTGTGGCCGAGCCAGCCCGAGCCCTGGAGCATGTGCGCATGTGCGCCGATGATGATGCTCGCCCCCGCGGCGGCCAGCTTCGGCGCCAGCGACAGCTGGCTCTGGTCCGGGCAGGCCAACCCTTCCGTGCCCCAGTGCATGAACACGACGACGATCCGGGCGAGCCGTTTCGCAGCCCGGACAGCGGCGAGCGTCTGGCCCAGGTTGATCGCGTTGGCCTCGCCGGGCCGGTGTGCCGTGGCCACCCAGGCCGAGGCCAGCTCGGCCACCTGGGATACGCCGATGATCGCGATCTTCGTGCCGTTGATCGTCGTTACGTACGGCGCCCAGGCCGCCGCCGCGTTGACTCCCGCGCCCACGAAAGGGAAATGCGCAGCCTCCGCCGCCGCGAGCGTGTTCGCCAACCCGGTGTGTCCGTAGTCCAGGATGTGGTTGTTGGCCATCGTGACCAGGTCCACGCCGGCGTCGCGGAGCGCGGTGAAAGCGCCCGGCGCGGCGGCGAAGTGGTAGGTCTTCGCCTGCGGCTGGCCTCGGCTGGTGACCGTGGTCTCCAGGTTCGCCGCCGTGAAGTCGGCCGACTTGAGCACGGACGTGATCGGACCGAACGTCGTGGTCGGATTCTGCAGCAGCCGCGCGACGCGGCCGGCGAAGTGCACATCTCCGGCGAAGGCCAGCACGATGTCACCGGAGGCCGCCATCAGGGGGCGGTGCATAACCACCGGGCTGGCCCGGCCGGCCGCCGCCTCCGGGACGTGCCGGACAGGAGCGCTGGCCGAGCAGCCTGCGCCTAGCACCATCAGGGCGCTGGCCCCGACGATGAGCAGCCGCTGGGTTACCACAGACCTGAGCCTACGCCCGCCGGGCATCCTCCAGCGTCCTGCACGCAATCCGAGGGCGCTCAGGAGCAGCGCCCAGACACCAGCCTTGCACGGCCGGCGGACCTCGACGACGGCCAGGAGACCATGGGGTGGAGACTTCCAGTTCTCCGGTCCTCGCAACGGGGTCGCGGCGATCCGGCACGGCTGCCGAGGTCCCAAGCTGCACGAGACCTTCGAGTACCATCTGTCGCGCGAGGCAGCGACATTCCTTACTGGTCATGAGGGTCTGAGGCGTGAGCAGCGCAATTGATCGTGAAGCCGATACCCGGGCTCGGATCCAGCAGCACTGGGAGGCCTCCGAACGCGGGGACGTCGACGCTGAGCACGCGATCTACGCTGCGGACGCGATCCTGGACTACCCGCAGTCCGGCGAGCGCTTCAGAGGTCGGTCAAGGATCCAAGCGCAACGAGGCGGGCACCCGGCCGAACGCCACTTCATCATCCGCCGGATCCTGGGCGACGGGGACCTTTGGGTGAGCGAGTGCGTGATTTCCTACGACGGCGTGCCCACATACTCGCTCAGCGTCATGGAGATCACCGACGGTCTCGTAACGCACGAGACCCAGTACTTCGCCGACCCCTTCCCCGCGTCTCCCGGGCGCGCTGCGCTAGCTGAGCCGATTCCGGCCCGCGATCAATAAGCCGACGCAGCACTCGGCCATCGGGGCCCAGGCGCTCGCTTTTGAGCGAGGCTGTCGCGTAACTCGTGATGCCGTCCGGGCGCTTAAGACGATTGCGAGATGGCGCAGAACTTCATCGGTAGTGATCGTGAGCAGTCGTTCTTGATGCCGCCGGATATCAGGGACTGGCTGCCGGAAGGGCACTTCGCGTGGTTCGTCCTTGACGCTGTGGCGGGCATGAATTTGGCGGCGTTCTATGACGCGTACCGGCGTGACGGGATGGGTCGGAAAGCGTATGACCCGGCGATGATGGTTGCCCTGTTGCTCTACGCGTACGCGCGCGGCACGCGATCCGCGCGGAAGATCGAGCGGGCATGCCAGGAAGACATCGCCTATCGGGTGATCGCGATGATGGAGAAGCCCGATCACGCGACGATCGCGCGGTTCGTTGAGCGTCACGAGCTCGTGCTCGGGGAGCTGTTCGGGTCGGTGCTCACGCTGTGCGCGAAGGCCGGGCTGGCGGAGGCCGGAGTCGTCGCGATCGACGGGACGAAGATCGCGGCGAACGCGAACCGGCACGCGGTGATGGACTACGAGCAGATCGCCCGGGAGATCATCGAGGAGGCCAAGCAGACTGACGCGGCCGAGGATGAGCTCTACGGCGAGCGGCGCGGCGATGAGCTACCGCCGGAGATCGCGACACGCGCAGGGCGGCGCGGATGGTTGCGTGAGGCGCAGCGCGAACTTGATGAGCAGCGCTCCAGGGAGGCTCGGCCGATCCCGGGGCCGCGGCCGAAGCGGCTCAAGGAAGCCAAGCGGCGGCTGGAGGAGCAGCTTTGGGTCGAGCAGCGCGCGAACGCGGCCTTCGAGCGTCAGCGCGTCGTGGGTCGCGATTCGTTGGGCCGGCGGCTCGGCGCCCGACCAAAGCCATACGCACCGCCAGATACTCCCGAGGAAAGGATCAACACGACCGATCTGGATTCCCGGATTCAGAAGGTGACCCAGGGATGGATCCAGGGGTACAACGCTCAGGCCGCAGTCAACGAGCATCAGGTCGTCCTCGCCGCGGACGTGATGGTCGCCTCCCCAGACTTTGGGCACCTGGAGCCGATGCTCAACGCTACCCGTGCCGAGCTGGCCCAGGCTGGGGTGACGGACCAGCCGGCGGTTGTCGTTGCGGACGCCGGCTACTGGCATCAGGAGCAGATGGAGCGCGCGATGGCCGACGGTGTCACGGCGCTGGTCACCCCCGACGGCGGCCTCCGAAAGGGACCGAGACGACCAGGGTGGGATGGCGGGCTCTACGCCTTCATGCGAGCGGTGATCGCGAGCGAGGACGGGAGCGCGCTCTACAAGCTCAGAGCCCAGCTGATCGAGCCCGTGTTCGGCAACACCAAACACAACCGACAGATCCATCGGTTCCACCGCCGAGGAAGAGCCGCCTGCCGGACCGAATGGCGCCTGATCACCGCCACCCACAACCTGATGAAGCTCCACAAGCACCAGCTGGCAGCCATGCCGGCGTGAAACACCGCAGCATTCCCGAACCATCGCATCAACCGACCAAGCGACGCTCCCGCCGAAGCGCCAGAACCGCCTCGACCAGCCGAGAGTTACGCGACAGCCTCCGTGGATTACGAGCGTCCCGCAGCCGCGGGCGCTGCGTGCGGGCCGCGCTAAACCGCGAGTTGGCGTTCCGCACCTCGAGCGGTCCGCGCCGCGAAAGGTCCAAGACCCGTCAAATAGGCTCTGCTCCGTATGCCGAACCAGATGAATGTCGTGCGGACAGCAGCAGACCTCACGGCAGGGTGGCTGGAAGAGGCGCTGGGTATTGGTTCGATCGGCGGGTTCCGCGCGGAGGAGATCGGCACTGGCCAGATGAGCCGCAACTATCGCGTCATCATCGACTACGCCGCCGAGGTCGACAGCGGGCCCCGGACTGTCGTCCTCAAGACCGCGTCACCGGACGAGAACAGCCGCTCCTCCGGCATCGGGCTCGGCGTCTACGAGCGCGAGGTGCGCTTCTACCGCGAGCTGGCGCCGCGGCTGGGTGGACCGCTGGCCGGGTGCCATGTCGCCGTGTTCGAGCCGGAGGGCGGCTGGTTCACGTTGTTGCTCGAAGATGCGGCGCCGGCTATGCAGGGGGATCAGATTGCCGGTTGCAGCATCGATCAGGCGCGGCTCGCCGTCCATGAGCTGGCCAAGCTTCACGCCCCGGTGTTCGGCGACCCGGAGCTGGGTGCCACCCCGTGGCTCAACCAGCCCAACCCGCTCAATCAGGCGATCATGGCGCCGCTGCTCGGCGCCTTCTTGGAGCGCTTCGGCGATCGCGTCAGCCCCGAGCACCAGGAGGTGTGCCGGCGGTTCGTAGCGTGCCTCGACGGTTGGGTCGCCGACCGTCGGCCCCCGCTTGGGCTGGTGCATGGCGACTACCGGCTCGACAACATGCTGTTTGGCGCGACGGAGGCGCCGCGGCGATTCATCGTCGTCGACTGGCAGACCGTCAGCTGGGGGGCGGCGATGACCGACGTGTCGTACTTCCTGGGTGCGTCACTGCGTCTCGAGGATCGTCGTGCCTCAGAGGAGATGCTTGTCCGCGAGTACTTCGAGCAGCTCCACGCCCACGGCGTCCGCGGCCTGTCCTGGGAGGAGTGCTGGCTGGGGTACCGGCGACAGTGTTTTCTCGGCCTTCTCATGACCGTGGGACCGGCGGTCATCGTCGAGCGCACGGAGCGCGGCGACGACATGTTCGTGACGAGCGTCGCCCGCTACGCCCAGCAGATCCTCGACCTCGACGCGCTGGAGCTGCTGCCGGCACCCGGATCGGGTCGCCCGGCGCCGCTCCGGCCCGCTCCCGCCGACGAACACCGTCACGCGTCCGGCAGCGACCAGCTGTGGAACGAAAGCTGGTACCTCGACGCGGTCGCGGACGACGCGCGCGTCGGCGCGTACGTGCGTCTCGGGCTCTATCCGAACCTTCACGTCTCCTGGGTCACCGCAATGGTGTGCGGCCCAAGGCGCCCCACGGTGGCGGTCGTGGACTTTGCGGCGCCTCTGCCGGAGGGCGACGACCTGACCGTGGCCACCGACGACACCCTGATTCAGCTGACGTGCGAGGCCGAACTCGATCGCTACCGCGTGCAGCTCACAGCGACGGGCTCCCTCTACGCCGATGCCTCGGCGTTGCTGCGAGGAGAGGACGGCGTGCCGGTGCCGGTAGGGCTCGACCTCGTCTGGGAGACCTTCGGCGAGCCCTATGCCTATCGCGTGGCGACGCGCTACGAGATCCCCTGCCGCGTCAGCGGAACGCTCCGGGTCGGCGAGGAAGAGCTGCCGCTCTCAGGGCCGGGCCAACGTGACCATTCGTGGGGAGCCCGGGATTGGTGGTCCGCGGAGTGGATGTGGTCGGCCGGCCACCTCGACGACGGCACACGCTTCCACGGAGTCGTGTTCCGCCTGCCGGACACGCCGCCCATCGGCCTCGGGTACCTCCAGCCACCTGAGGGCGGAGTCATCGAACTAGACGAGGTCACGACCTCCGAGGAGATTGGCCATGATGGACTGATCACCGGCGCCCGGATCGATCTGGGCGAGCTTGAGCTACAGGTCGAGCCGCTGGCATTCGGGCCGCTGCGACTCCAGGCTCCGGACGGTCGCATCTCGGAGTTCCCGCGAGCGATGTGCTCAGTCATCGCCCCCGATGGCCGCACCGGCGTTGCCTGGGTCGAGTGGAACCGTAACCACTCGCTCTCCTGAGGAGCCGCTCGCGCGAGCCACGCCCACGCTCCCGTCTAGCGGCGCCAGAAAGCCAGCCGCTGCACCGAAGCCGTGAGGATGTCGCCCCAGGTGATCTGCGTGTCCTGGCGCTGTGACATCGCCTCGAACGGGCTGAATCGCATCTCGCCGCCGGTCCCGAGCTCGATCGTGCCATCGTCCTGCCGGGTGCCGTTGACGAAGATCCAACCGCGCTCGATGCGGAGGTTCTCAGTCATGGCCTGAGCGTACCGATGGCTCGTGGCGCGCGGGGTCCGAACCGAGCAACTGAGCCGCAGCACGTGTCGCGTCGCGCGCAAAGCAAGAGTGGCCGTCGTGTGCGCCGGCTTGCGGATCGGCGCGCGTGTCGCATAGCTCGACAAGTGCGGGACGATCTTCCACCTGATGCGACTCGCCGATTGGTTCGCCGAACGGAGCGCCAGGGGGATGCTCACGCGCGCGGTCGGTGCCTGGCTGCTCGTCGGGCTTCCGGTCATCGCGGCGCGGATCTGGTGGTCGGTTGCCGCCGCCGTTACCGTCTTCGTCGTCACTGTGACGATGTATGTAGCGGCAGCGGTCCACTCCATCCACCGACACCGCCGACAACCCTGAAACCGGCAGCCGTCAACTGTTGCAAGGAGCGGCCACGCCGTGCCTCTCGCGGGACGATTCCGCACGCGCGCCGGCGCTGGCGGCTGACCGATTCCGACGATCGCAATGTCGCCAACGCGCGCGCCAGTCGCGGGGCCGCTGGACGGCAAGAGCGATTCGGTGGACACCGGCGAGCCGACGTTCGCGCCTGGGGCTCATGGTGCGGGCGGCGCGGTTCGAGAACACGATCGCGTGAACACCGGTGATGGTGAGAGAGCTAGGCGCGTTCGGCGATCGGCGAGGGCATCGCTGCGCGGACGGTCCGGAAGTCGTAGTCCGCCAACGGGTAGTGCCCGCTGCGCCACCAGGTCTCGACGCTCGTGTTGGGCCGCAGCCCCGGCGCGTCGCCGCGAGCATCGAAGTAGTAGCTGTTGGCGTTCTCGCAGTGGTTGTTGAAGAACGCGGTGCCGCCCATGCGGCTGAGCACGCGCTGGAAGTAGCGATCGTTTGCCTGCTTGGAGACCTCCACGCAGGTGGCGCCGCGCTTGCGCGCCTCCTTGATCGCGCGGACGGCGTGACGGACGCCGGCTTCCGAGCCAGCGAGGAAGGACAGACTCGTGGTCGAGTACGGGCCGAAAGTGAGGAAGAAGTTCGGGAAGCCAGGGATCGAGGTTCCTTCGTAGGCCTGGTGGCGGTTCTCCCTCCAGAACTCGCTGAGCTCGATTCCCTCGACGCCGTGCAGCGGGAAGCCGGGGATGTTCCCGTAGTCGAACACCTTGTAGCCGGTGGCTAGGACCAGCGTGTCGATCTCGCGATGCGTGCCGTCGACGGTCTGGATCCCGGTCGGGTGCACGCGCTCGATCGTGTCGGTGACGAGTTCGACGTTCTCGCGGTTGAAGGTCCGCAAGTAGTCATTGGAGACCCCGGGGCGCTTGCAGCCGAGGCCGTAGCGCGGGGTCAGCCGGTCCGCCAGCTCAGGGTCCACGACCTGCTGCCGGATGAAGGCCCGGCCGTTACGCTCGGCGCGCTGGGTGAGGAACGGCAGGCGCTTGTTGTGCACCACGCCGAACCACAGGACGCCGTCGGAGATCGCGGCGGCGATCGCCCTGAGCGCAAGCTGGGTGACCGGCACGCGCCGGAAAAGTCGTCCTGACCCTGGGCGGGATCTCGTAGTCCGCGCGCGGGAAGATCCAGATCGGCGTGCGCTGGAAGACGCTGATCTGCTCCACGATCGGAGCGATCGATGGCAGCACCTGGACGGCCGAGGCGCCGGTTCCGATCAGCGCGACTCGCTCGCCGGTGAGGTCGTGGTGGTGGTCCCAGCGCGCGGTGTGCAGGATCTTGCCGGTGAACTCCTCCACGCCCTCGATGTCCGGCACTCTCGGGTCGGTCAGCGCGCCACTGCAGCTGAGGATGAAGCGCGCGCGAATGACCCCACCGGTGGCGTGCAGTTCCCACACGTGGTGCTCCTCGTCCCAGACCGCGCGCTCCACGTTCGTGTTCAGGCGGATCCTGGGGCGCAGGCTGTACTTGTCGACGAGCCGATCGGCATACGCCTTCAGCTCATGCCCGGGAGCATAGGTTCGCGACCAGTCCGGGTTGGGCTCGAACGACAGCGAGTAGTGCGCGGAGGGCACGTCGACGGCGATGCCCGGATAGGTGCAATCCCGCCACGTCCCGCCGATGTCGTCGGCCCGCTCGATCATCGCGAAGTCGATCCCGGCCTCGCCGAGCTTGATCCCCGCGCAGATCCCGGTGAGCCCGGCCCCCACCACGGCGACCTCGTGATCAACCGGCCTCAACCCATCGCTCGACACGGCCTCAAGCCTATAGAGGGAGCGCGGAGCGGGCGGCGGCAAGCCTCACGCTCGAAAAGCGGACACAAACGAAGAGATCGGGACGACGCACGAACCGTCGACAGGACCTTGAGGTCCTCCTGCGGATGCTCATGGATCCGGACCAGCGACGAGCCCGACGGCGGGCAGCCAGAAGCCACTCTCGTCGCGTCACGCGCCAGATAGCTTGTGGCGAACCAGCGGAGGGCTCTCGCGGACAGTCACGGCGCTCCCAGATCCGGCCACGAGCGCTGAAGCTCTCGCGTGACTGGTCGGTCGCCAACGCGATCGCGCCACGGTGGCGGCGTGAGAGCGGAAGCGATCATCCGGAGCCGCGGGTGCGGCCAAGGATCGATCTCCGAGATTCGGGCGGCGCGTCCCCGGCGTCGACTACCTTCCGAGCATGCGGGGGGGTGCTGACGCGCGAAGCTATGGCCGGGTCTTCAACGCGGTCGCCGGCGAGTATGACCGTTACCGTCCGACCTACCCCGACGAGCTCATCGACCGGGCCTGCGAGGCAGCTGGCATTGGCCCCGGCGCTACTGTGCTCGAGATCGGCTGTGGCACCGGCCAGCTGACGCGCAGCCTGCTCGAGCGGGGCCTGCGGGTGACAGCGGTCGAACCTGGTGAACGGTTGGTCGCGCAGGCACGCGCTCGGTTAGGCGGCACCGGGGACGTGGAGTTCGTGAACGCACGCCTGGAGGACGCGTCGCTCCCTGACGCGCACTATTTGGCCGTGTTCTCGGCGTCGGCGATCCACTGGATCGATCCGGATGTGAGCTGGCACAAGGTGGCCGACGCGCTCGTCGACGGCGGAACCCTCGGGCTTATCTCCTACTTCGGGTTGAAGGAGCCGCGCAGCGCCGACGATCAGCAGGCCCTCCGGGCCGCCATGGCAGGGATCGCCCCCGAGCTCGCCGCCGACTGGCCGACCTATCGCGACCTCGACAGCACGGTCGCGGGCGTCGCTCAGCGGCGCGACAACGTGTCAGAGGTATGGGCGTGGCTCGGAAGTTACGAGGTCGCGCGCGCGTATGCCGCAGGCCTGTTCGACGACGTGCACGTCGCCGCGGTCGCGAGATTCGTCGAGCAGACGGCCGAGGAGCTCAACGCCCTGCTCGGCACGATGTCGTTCTGGGCGCGAATGTCACGCCCACAGCGCGACGCTCTCACGGCGCAGAACCACGCTCTCCACCAGCGGCTCGGTCGGCCGATCCGCGCGAGCACCGTCGCCTGCCTGTTGACCGCGCGGCGCGCCCCGCGCATCTGAACAGGACCCCGCCTGGCTCACGCCGACCCCCACGATTGACGACCAACCGGACACAACCAAGAACCGCTGCACAACCGCTACTTCGCCGCCAACGACGCGGCGGAGGAATCGAACCTTCCGGGCGGCAGACGCTCGCCGTCAACCGCATCGGCGGCGTTGCGATCCCCATCCGTGACCGGCCGGGACCCGACCCGCGTAAGGAGATTGCCGCTGCAGCCTAAGGCCCATGAGAAACGATTCCCTAGGCGGATTGCACGAGGTGGCGTTCGAACGCCCAGACCGTCGCGGCGGACCGGGTTCGCACGCCCGTCTTGTCGAAGATGTGCTGGACGTGGTGGCCCGCCGTCTTGGCGGAGATGCCGAGGGTCTCGGCGATCTCCTTGTTGGTCTTTCCGGCGGCGAGCGCGAGCAGGACCTCGAGCTCGCGGTCCGTCAGGCCCGCGGGCAGCTCGCGTGGCCGTTTCGCCACGCGGTGTCCGGCCGCGGCGAGCACGGCGTCGACCGCCTCCGGGCACAGACGGCCCTCGCGCGCGTCGCGCAGCAACTCGGCCTCGGCGCCGGCAGCGTCGAGCGCGGGTCGGTGCGGCCGCCGCTCTCGCATCGCCTGGTAGGAGTCGGCAGCGGCGAGGATGCGCGCCGCTCGGCCGAGCGCCGGCGCGGGCGTCTTGCGGTGGTAGCCGGCGCCGTCGAGGCGCTCGTGATGGGCGCCCGCCAGCTCGCCGATCGACGCGAGTGCGGGCGCGTGGGCGAACGAGCGCTCGGTGAAGTATGGGTGCAGCTGCACGCGCTCCCAGTCGGTGAGACCGAAGGGCCCGGGCTTCTCCCAGATCGCGTTCGATACCGCGACTCGGCCGAGGTCGAGCGCGAGCGCGGCGCGCCGCACCATTGTCACCTCGTCCTCCGGAGAGACCGAGGCGCCAGGCCGCCGCCTCGGCGAGCTGAGATGTGCCCTCGGCGTGTCCGCGCAGCCAGTAGGACTTGAGGTCGGTGAACGTCCCGACCACGCGGAACGCGGCGTCGATCTCGTCGCCGGTCATCCACCGCTGCGGCGGCGGCTCGGCGGCGATCGCCTGCTCCCAGATCAGCGCGTCGTCGAGGCCATCGAGCAGCTCGTCGAGGTGGTCAGTCGCAAGGGCGGCCAGATGCGGATCGTAGGCGCCGCCCGCGCGCTGCTCGATCACTTCGCCCGCCCGATCGGGGCCCGCGGCCGACAGGAAGACCGAGATGTCGCGCGCGACATGGAGCACCCGCGCCGGGAGCGCGATCGCCTCCCCCGCGGCCGCGCCCGGGAACCCGTTCCCGTCCCAGCGCTCGAAGACGTACGCCAGGTTCGAGACAACGCCGGTGCCGAAGCCGAGCCAGCCGGCGAAGCGCTGCGCGACCTCGCAGTGCAGGGCGAACGTCGAGCGCGCGATCTCGAGCGCGTTCTCGAGGGCTTGGGCGACCATCGCCTCACGAACCTCGGGCGGTCGTCCTTGTCCGACCACGTCCGCGAGGAACGCGCCGACCTCTTCGGGGTTGCCCCCGTCGACGAGTGCGAACTTGGCGCGCGGCTCGATGTCGTCGCCGAAGAGCTCCGTCTGCTCGGTCGCGTCCGACGTGCAGCCGAAGGAGTGCAGCAGGGAGATGTAATAGGCGTCCACGAGCTCCGGCGGCGAGAGCTCCGCGAGCTCACCGAGGCGGACCGCAAGGATCGCCGTCCTGAGCGCGTGCTCGAGCGGCTGACCGGTGCCCAGATCGGTCGCTATCGACATCGCGCCGATCACCTCCGCGGCGCGGACGGGCGCCTGGCCCCCAGACGGTCGCGCTGCGAACGGGCTGCGGCCGTCGGACGCCATGGGTGGATCCTACGCCCGCGACGCCCGGGGCGTCAGGTGGCGAGGCTGGCGCGGTCTGCGTCTACCGCGTGGGGATCCTCGGAACGACGTAGCAGTAGCACCGACTGCTCAGGCGGGGGGAGCGGAAATCGCCGTCGGGGGTCAATATCGTCCTGAGGCCGCGCGCTTCGGCGATCCCCGGGCGCGTGCCGCGATCGCCGAGGGCGCCTGAAGGAGGAAACCGCCCCACGCGGGCGGCTTCCCCCTCCATCGGCGGCGTCCGTATCTACGCCACTGCCTGCAGGTGCTCGTTGGGGTCGATCGCCCCCAGGCTCTCGACGACGTCGAGGGTGCCGTTACGCACCTGGGCGATGTACATGTTCATCCGCACGTGGTGCTGGCCGGGCACCATCTCGGCCGCGCCGCCCGGGCCCTCGGCGATCTTCGCGTGGTCGAGCGCCGCGACGACGGCAGCCTGGTCGAGCGAGCCGGCTTCCGTGACGGCGGCCTCCCAGAGCTTGAGGCCGCGGTACATGCCGGTGCATCCGCTTCCGGCGCTGAAATGGGGCCCCTCCGGGAAGCGCATGTTGTAGCGACCGAGCAGCTTCTTGCTGAACGGGTCACGCAGCGACTGGTAGTAGTCGATGCACCCGTAGAGCCCCTCGACGTGTTCGCTAGGTACCGCGGCGACGAGGTTCTCGTCGAAGTACGTCGTGACGATACGCCCGCCCCGCTTGGTGAACCCGGACTCGTAGAGCGCCTCGAGAAACGGGAAGCATCCGGGAGGAACAGTCGTGTTGAACACGACGTCCGCGCCGCTGGAGTTGATCCTGTCGACCGTCTCGGCCCAGTCGGCGTGATCGAGGGGGAAGTACTCCTCCCCGACGATCTCGCCGCCGTTGGCCGAGGCGACTTCGTGGACCTTCCTGTTCATCACGTGCGGCCAGATGTAGTCCGCCGAGGGCAGATAGAACGTCCGTGCCCCGGTTTGCTGCATCACCCACGGGATGAGCGGCTCGACCTGCTGTGCGGGAACGGCACCGGTGCAGAAGAGGAGCGGGTGGTGCTCCTGCCCCTCGTACTGCTCGGGGTAGATGTAGAGCGTCTCGCCCTCCACCACCGCCGGGTTCTTGATGGCCTGCCTGGTCGAGCTGAAGATGCCGCCCAGGAGCACGTCGACGTGATCATCCTGGACGAGCTTGGTGGCGTTGGCCGCCGCCTGCGCGTCGTCGGTTGCGCTGTCCTCGATGAGCAGTTCGACGCGACGGCCGAGCAGGCCGCCGGACGCGTTGATTTCGTCGACAACCAGCGTGGCGACGTTGGCCTGGGCGGCGCCCATGACGGAGAGGGCGCCCGTCTGGTCGGCGATCACGCCGATCTTGATTGCGTCTCGCATGACGTCCCTCCTACGCCTCGTAGCGGCCACTGAGCTCCGGCACCTGCGGCCGGCCCTTGTGCCCGGCCTCCTGCATGATCGGCGGGACCTCAGGGTCGGAGGCGAAGCTCTGCCAGCCGTCGAGATCCCAATCGAAGATCACCCACACCCGGTCGGCCTCGTTGGGGTCGCGGAACACGAGCGCGCCCTTCGAGCCGTGCTGCTTGCGCTTCTCGGCACCCTTGGTGGAGAAGACACTCGTGAAGCGGTCGAAATCCTCGACCGTGGTCGTCGCCAGAAGCATCCTGGTCCTCCTTTCGTTCCGGCGTCTCTGAGCGACGCCGAGGCTGGCGCGAGTATGCGCCCGGGGCGCTCGAGGCACATCGGGCAATTGCCCTATGCGGCGATCGGTTGGCCAACGCTGCGCGCCCCCGCCCGCGCGGACCTGGTTGAGTCGCACCGGGATGATCATCTGATCGCATACAGTCCCGCCGACGAACCAAATCGGCCAGGAGAGGAGGGCGCAGCATGTATGTACGGATCGCGCGGTTCGAAGGCGGCGACCGCGATTGGGACGACTTCGCCGCAAACGTTCGCGAAACGATTCGCAACGGCGGACAGGGCACGCCGTTCGAGAGAGCGGGCGATGCGGCCAAGAGGATGATGCTGCTTGTCGATCGCGGTGGCAACCGGGGCGCGAACCTGATCCTCTGTGAGACCGAAGACGACCTGCGGCGGGTCGACGCTGCAATGAATGAGATCACGCCCGCGGCCGGACGCGGCGCCCGAACCTCGGTGGAGATGTACGAGGTACTGTTGGATGAGGAGCTCGGCAAGTAGCTGAGCGAACCCCTGGCGCTTTGCGCCTTGACCTGGCGCTCTGGGAGTCAGGGCACGGCTTAGGCTGTGAGTCGATGTCTCGGGCCGTCGAGGACCGCAACCGCCGGATGCTGCGCGCGCGCGACACGATGGACCGCGCGTTCGCGCGGCCTCTCGACGTGCCGGCGCTGGCGCGGGTCGCCCACGTCTCGCCTTCCCACTTCAGCCGCCAGTTCCGGGACACGTTCGGGGAGACGCCGCACAGGTACCTCCAGCGTCGCCGGGTGGAGCGGGCGATGGAGCTGCTGCGAGACACGGAGTATTCGGTGACCGAGATCTGCCTCGACGTCGGCTTCAACAGCCTCGGCACCTTCAGCCGCACGTTTCGGGATGTCGTCGGGGAGTCACCAAGCGCATACCGGTTGCGGTTCACGGACGGCGGCGCGGCGTTACGCGTGCCGGCGTGCTGGGCGATGGCCTGGATGCGACCCGCGGGCTAGTGTCGCCACAGAGAGCAGTTTTGGAGAAGCGGTGAGGTCTGATGGGGTCTACCGTGACGCCATGCTCACACGGATCTCCCACACCTTCATCTACGTTCTCGACCAGGACGAGGCGCTCGACTTCTACGTCGGCAAGCTCGGCATGGTCGTCCACACCGACGCGGATCTTGGCGCCATGCGCTGGCTCACCGTCACGCTGCCTGACCAGCCCGACCTCCAGCTTGCCCTGATGCGACCGGGCTCGCCTGTCCACGACGACGCGACGGCCGAGCAGATCCGGGAGCTGGTCGCCAAGGGCGGCGCGGGCGGAGGACTGATCTTCGAGACCGACGACTGCCGGGCCACCTACGAGAGGCTGAGGTCCGCCGGGGTCGAGTTCACCCAGGAGCCGGTCGAGCGCTTCTACGGCACCGACTGCGCGCTGCGCGACCCGTTCGGCAATCCGATCCGCTTCACGCAGCCGCCTGAAGGACCGATCATCGTGCCGTCCGTGCCGTCGGCTGAGGAACTCCGAGCAACGACGTAGAACGCTCGACGAGCGTCGCCAGCGAACCAGCACACGGCCCCGCGGCCGCCGCCTAGGTCGACTTAGCCGTCGCGGCCGGGGGCCGTAGGGGCCAGGTTGGGCTCGAGACTGAGCCGGGCATCGCCCGCTCCCACAGCTCGTTCAGGCGTTTGAGGTCGCGCTCTCCTAGGTGAGTGAAGAGCAGCCCGCGCACCACCGCATGGTGGGTCACCTGCGCGTCGCGTAGGCGCGCGAGGCCTTTGTGCGTGAGGCCCACAAGCAGGCTGCGTCCGTCGTCCGGGTTCGAGGTTCGCTGGACGAGGCCCGCCTTTGCGAGCCGGTCGATCGATCTCGAGATTCCGCTTGGGCTGAGATTGCGTTGCTCGCCCAGTTCTCCGATCGTGAGCGCCCCTCCGGGCGCCGTCACGAGAGTGATGAGTACCCCGTAGGCGTCGACGCCGAAGTCGTGGCCGGCCAACAGTCGGCGGTCGAGCTCTCGAAACACCGTGGCGTGGACTCGCAGCATCCCGCGCCACGCGCCGAGCTCCTCGGGCGTGAAGGGGTGCGGCTCAGGTGGCCCCTCGAGGCGCGACCCGTCCGCGGGGTGGCCCCCGAAACTATTTGACATCAGCAAGTACCTGCCATATTGTTTGCGGCGTGCAAATATTCTACACTCTTACGCCAAGGAGAGCACGTGACGACAACCACCGCCCCGCATACGGTTCTGGCACCGGGCGACGGGCTGCGGCTGCAGTCCGGACCGGGACGCGATCTCATCTTCAAGGTCACCGGAGAGGACACCGGAGGCGCGTTTGACTACTTCATCGTCGAGGTTGCGCCCAAAGGCGGGCCGCCCCTGCATGTGCACCATAAGCAGGAAGAAACGATCCACGTCCTCAAGGGCCGCTTTAGGGTCAGGATCGGCGACGAGCTCTTCGATCTGGATGCCGGCGCCTTCGCGTACCTGCCATCGGAGATCCCGCACGCGTTCCTCAACCTGACGGATGAGCCGGCCGAGATCATCGTCGTCTACACGCCCGGCGGCGGACACAAGTTCTACGAAGAGTTGGGACCGGCTACTAGGAACGGAACGCCAGAGCGAGCCGTCATCGCAGCCCTCTTCGAGAAGCACGACATGTCACTGCTGGGGCCGCCACTAAGCGCCGACTGAACCGCTCGCCGCCGAGCCGCGCACACCACGCGGCTCGGCTACAGCGCTTCTAGAAGCCCAGTCTCTCGGGTACCAGGATCACGCTGATGCGGCCCGAGGGCTCGTTGTGGATTATCAGAGTCTTGGCGAGCAGGCTTCCCGAGAAGCCTGCCTCCTGCATTCGGACGTACTCTCGCGGCAGGCTGTATTCGCGGACCCGGCGGAGGCCCTCTTCGAGGTTGCGGACGAGTTTCTGGTCGCCGACGACGAGGATCACGTTGCCTCCGGCGTAGGCGTATGCGCCGAGTTGGCTGCCCGAGCCGGAGTCGACGACGATCTGTCCGTCATCGGTGATGGCGTGTGCACTCCCGACGATGTAGTCGGGCGCTGCGCCGAGCTTGCGCATCTCACGCCCCTGCGTCGCGCGGTCGAGGGTGCTCAGTCTGGCCCGGATCGATTCGTAGCGCCCCGACTCGTCGATCTCCTGAGTGATCCCGAGCTCCCGCAGCGTCTCGGAGAGGGCGATGTGGACCTCTGAGCCTTCAGGGATCGAGTCCAGGACAAGCTGTCTGGCGTGTTCTGGGTTATCGGCGATCTGGGCCTTGAATCCTCGGGCGCCGAGCGCGGCGACGGTTCGCTCGAGCTGGGCCCGGTCGGCTGGGCGCTCGAAGTCGAGATTTGGCGGGCCGGGATCGGGGAGAGTGATGGACATGCTCGCGGCTCCTGGGAAATTAGATACGCATCTACAAATCATTTGTATATCACAAGGCAATTGCTGGCTAGAATCGATCGATGAGCGCGATCGGATCCGATGCCCGTACGAGCGCGGCGTCCAGCGTGCTCATCTCGCAGCTCGCGCGCGGAATGCGCCGGCGCATCGAGCAGGCCGTCGAGCCGCTGGGACTGCGCCCGCGTGAGCTCCACGCGCTTCAGCACCTTCGCGAGCGGGGCCCGTCGGCACAGCAGACCCTCGCCGAGCTGCTTGGCATCGACGCCACCAACCTTGTCGCGGTCCTCAACAGGCTTGAGGACGCTGGCCTGATCGAGCGACGCCGCGACCGGTCGGACCGTCGCCGCGCGATCATCGTCCTCTCGAAAGGCGGTGAGCGCCTGCTGGCGGACCTCGACCGGGCACTTCGCGACATCGACGACGAGGTATTCGCCACCCTGACCAACCCCGAGCGGGAGACCCTGAACGTCCTGCTCGCCCAGGCCGTCGAGCACATCGCGGCCGACTGCACCCAGCAGACCGACGAAGGCTGCTGACCTCGTTAGTCCGGCCTCAGTGCCTTGACATCGCCGCTGGGCTGAGCGAAAGTGGCGCTGCGTCCTGCGCGGCGCGGTTCTTGAGCAGAGCCGCTGCACCCGGTGGCGGCCGCAGATCGGATCGGGGGTGGTCATGAGTAGCTCGGTTATCTCGACTTCCGCAGTGGACGAGTTGGCCTCGGGGTTCGGTGGTGAGATCGTCCGCGAGGGCGACGAGGGATACGACGAGGCGCGGAAGGTGTGGAACGGGCACTTCGACCGCCGTCCGGGATTGGTCGCACTCTGCCGTAGCGTCGCCGATGTGCAGGCCGCGGTGGATTTCGGGCGCGAGAACGGGCTGACTGTGGCCGTGCGCTCCGGCGGCCACTCGGCGCAGGGCTACGGCACGTGGGACGACGCGCTCGTGATCGACCTTGCGCAGATGAAGGACATCGAGGTCGATCCCGACACCTGCACGGTGCGCGCCCAGGCGGGGCTGACCTGGGGCGAGTTCGACGCGGCCACGCAGGAGCATGGATTGGCGGTTACCGGCGGGCGGTTCTCGACCACCGGGATCGCCGGCCTGACCCTCGGGAGCGGCAGCGGCTGGCTCGAGCGCCGCTGCGGCCTGACGCTCGACAACCTGCTCTCGGCCGAGATCGTGACCGCCGACGGCCGGGTGCTCACCGCCAGCGCCGAGGAGAATCCGGACCTCTTCTGGGCGCTGCGCGGCGGTGGAGGGAACTTCGGGATCGTCACCTCCTTCACGTATCGCCTGCACCAGATCGGGCCGATCATCTACGGCGGGATGATGGTCTGCCTCCCGGACCGCGCTGAGGAGATCCTGCGCTTCCTGCGCGAGTACATGGCGGACGCGCCGGACGATCTGGGCCTCGGCTTGGCCTTCATCAGCGCCCCGCCGGAGCCGTTCGTGCCTGCCGAGATGCACTTCGCTCCGGTGGTCGGACTGGTGGTCTGCTGGACGGGCGACATGGAAGAGGGTGAGCGCGTTCTCGCGCCCATCCGCGAGGTCGCCCAACCCGTTATGGACATGGTGCAACCGATCCCCTATACCGCACTTCAGAGCATGCTCGACGGCGGAGGGCCGCCCGGTATCCGCGCCTACATGAAGGCCGAGTTCATGCCTGAGCTGAGCGACGAGGCGATCGCCACCATGGCCCAACATGGAGCGAGTCGACCCGGCCCGATGGTCCAGCTGCTGCTCGAGCCGATGGGTGGCGCGATCGGTCGCGTCGACCCGAACGACACTGCCATAGGGAGTCGTGACGCGCCCTGGTGCTACCACGCCCTCGCCATGTGGATGGATCCGAGCCAGGAGGCGGAGGACGCGCACATTGGGTGGGCCCGGGGGCTCGCTGAGGACCTCGGCCCGTATACGACCACCGGCGCCTACCTGAACCTCACCTCCGACGAGGGAGACGAACGGGTGCGTGACACGTTCGGGCCTGAGGGCTATGCACGACTCGTGGAACTGAAGGATCGGTACGACCCGACGAATCTCTTCCACCTCAACCAGAACATCCGCCCGTCGGCGCGGGCCTGACCTCGGACCGTCTAAGTCGCCCGGTCCAACAGCATGTCGGCCAGGACATCGGCGAGCTCGCGCGGGGCGACCGCGCGCGGATCGAACCGCCTGGCGACTCGCTCGAGGTCGGCCTGCTCGACTCCGAAATCACGCGCCGCGCTGAGGATCGCGAGGTAACGGAGGACCGGATTCGCAGACGCGTGCACTCAGAGAAGATGCCCCGAGCCTGCGAGCCCAAACCCGCACCGACCGGCCATCAAATGGATTCGCTCCGTAGTTCGGCGCAACGGACCGGTGGAGTCGCGCGGATGTGTTTTGGCGCGGTGGGGCCTAGCTTTGGCGGCATGGCCGATTCTCGTCGGCAGCTTCGTGTGCCACGCGGGCGTCGCTGCCCGCCGTGGTCGTTGTCGTGCTCGCGCTGAGCTTCGGCGGGTGTGGCGCGAGCCACAAGTCGACGACCTCTCAAAGCACGTCGTCGACGAGCACGGCGACCACGACCAGCACATCGCCCAAGAAGGCGGCCGCGAACCACGCCCGGCCGAAACCCGGGAAGGCACGCACCAAGCCGACCACGGCTACTCACGCCACGACAACCACGACCTCCGCCCCCGGTTCGGCGTCGAACACTCACACCACCACGACGAGCCACCCAATGTCGGCGAGCGCGCCGCGGCCGAGCAGCGCGGCACCCGTCCTCACGCGGCCGATCCACGCAACGCTTCGGGGGCAGAACCATGCGCCGAAGGTCAACGCGGGCTGGAGCTACTCAATCGCTGTCACCGACGCGAAGGGTCACCCGCTGTCGGGAACCGTGGACATCGAATTCGCGCTGGGTGGACAGGTGGTCGGCCATGACACGCCGCCGACCCACCCCCTGACAAAAGGCCGCTGGCACGACGTACTCACCTTTCCCGCGGCCTCGATTGGCGTGCCCCTCGCTGTCCAAGCCGTGGTTCACACCAGCCTGGGCTCGACCACCCTCGACTGGCCCGTCAAGGTTCACCGCTAGTCGGACCGCCGCGCGGTACCGGGGTGTCCCACCGGCTGCCGGGCGCGCGCTGAGCCCGGGCTGCGTTACCCGAGTGCCCGTCGGGCGGCCGTGGGCGCGCAGCTAAAATTGAGGTCGTTCATCTATGAGAAGAGCCTGGGTACTGGATACGAGCACAAAGGGCACCGGCGCGACGATGGTGCCGCTCGACAGGGTTCTGCGAAAGCCCTCGGGACACGAGCAGCCGATCTTCGTGCCGCCGCCCCCGCGCCCCAAGCGCGACTCCGCCCCGGAGCCGCGGCGTCCGCGGCTGTTCAAGGTCGTCGACATCGCGACGCGGCAGGTTCTGGCCCAAGACGCCGATGCCCGAACGGTGGTCGACGTCTTGGGCGACGTCCGCAGCATCGTTGACGTCAGCGTGTACGTCTGGCAGCCGAACTCCGACAAGTGGCGTCTGCTCAGCTTCGATGAGCGGCGCGCGTTCTGGGATCTTCGCGCGGGCGCAAAGCCGTCCGCTTAGCGCGGCGTCCTCCGCTCTACCCGCCGGCCTCCGCCGGCGCTCTCGACCCGCCGGCCTCGGCCGCCGCTCTTGACCCGCCGACCGCCGTCGGCGCGGGCGTGTAGAACGCGCTCGCGATCTCCTCCGCCGTCCGCTGCGGGTCGTCCAGCGGGTGGAAGGTCCGGCCGCCGGAGACCTCGACGAGACGCGCGTCCGGGAAGGTCTGGTTCAGACGACGGGCGAAGTCGAGCTTGAAGAAACGGTCCGCGTCGCCCCACAGCAACAGCACCGGCTTGTCGAACTCGTGCAGCCGCGTGGAGACGTCGAGCAGCTCGTGCTTGTCGACGCCCTTCAGGAACGCGGCGGTGTCACGTCGGACGCCGGCATCGGCAAGACAAGGCTCGATCCAGCGACGGGTCAGCTCTGGATCCAGCGGCTGGTTGACGAGCGTCCCATAGCCCAGCGGAGAGTGGCGCAACGGGGTCGCGCGCATCGGCGTCAGCAGGGCCTTCAGGCTCGCAGTGCTGCGACCGGCCTTGAACATCAGGTCGAACGGCGGCGGCGGGAACTTGTCGAAGGCGTCGCAGTTGGTCAGCACGAGCCGCCCGATGCGCGTCGGGTCGGTGTCGATGAGGAACTGGGACAGCGCACCGCCGGAGTCGTTGCCGATGAGCGTGACGTCCTCCAGTGCGAGCGCCTCGAGGAAGCTGATGATCATCCGTGCGACGCCCCGAGGGGTCTGGTCGGCCCCCGGCTTCAGCGCGGTGGTGTGTGAGCCGAGCGGAAGGTCCGGGGCGTAGGAGCGCACACCACGGGCGGCGAGCGCCTCCGCCACACCGGTCCACAGCTCGCCGTTGACCAGGAAGCCGTGCATGAACACGACGGGACGCGAGGCGCTTTCGGCGCCGGCAACACGGTAGTTCAGGCTGCCGCCAGGCAGATCAACGGTCGGCATGTCTGCTCCTCGGGGTAGATTTGCATACAGACTGTCGGCAACATACGGACTGCCTGTATGGAAGTCAAGCCCTTACGTACCCAGGCCGACCGCTCGGCCGCTACCCGGGACGCCCTGGTGCGCGCCGCCCGGCCCCTGTTCGCTGAGGAGGGGTTCGGCGCGGTCAGCACCGAGGCGATCGTGCGGGCCGCCGGTGTCAGCCGCGGGGCGATGTATCACCAGTTCAGGGACAAGGGCGCGCTGTTCGAGGCCGTCTTCGAGGCAGTCGAGAGCGACGTCACATCGCGCCTCGCCAAGATCGTCGCCGATGCCGCGGAGAGCGACCCGATCAAGCTCATGGAGCTCGGCGCACACGCCTGGCTCGACGTCTGCGCCGAACCCGAGGTGCAGCGGATCGTCCTGCTGGACGCACCTGCCGTCATGGGCTGGGAGCGCTGGCGCGAGCTCGGCATGAAGTACGGCGTCGGCCTCGTCGAGGAGCTGATCGCCGCGGCGATCTCGGTCGGGCGTCTCGACGCGCAGCCGGTCAAACCGCTGGCCCACGTGCTCATCGGCGCCATCGACGAGGCGGCCATGTACGTCGTCCGGGCGGAGGATCCGGCAACAGCCCGCGACCAGATGCGGGAGGTCATCTCGCGGCTCGTCTGGGCGCTGGCGACCTGAGGCTACCGGCGGCTTGGTCGGTAGCCGCAGCGCGCTCCCCAGCCAAGCTGCCCTCCGGTGGGCGCATCGTGGGATGCTTTCGGCAATGAGGCAGATGCGGTTGGGTGCGGCAGGGGTTCTGCTGGGGGTGGTGCTCGGTCGACAGGTTGGTGAACGGCCGTGGCACGAAGCTACTTCGCGCAGGCAGGCGAGATGAGCCACGAGCCGGGACATCCGACCGCCGACGATCGCGTCGGGAGCATGATCGCGGGTTACCACATCGATTCGCTGATCGGTGTGGGCGGCATGGGCCGCGTGTACAGGGCGACAACGGACGACGGCACGCCCGTGGCGCTGAAACTCGTGAAACAGGATTTCGCGCGTGACGAGACGTTCAGGCGTCGCTTCAGACGCGAGGCGCGGATCGCGCAGACCGTGCGCAACCCGCACGTGGTGGCGGTGCGAGATACGGGCGAGCACGACGGCCTGCCCTACCTCGTCGCTCAGTTCATCGAAGGCAGCACGCTCGATCAGAAGCTTGCGGCCGAGGGCCGGCTCGATGTGGCCACGACGGTCCGGATCTGCACGCAGGTGGCCGATGGCCTGCAGGCATTGTGGAACGCCGGAATGGTGCATCGCGACGTCAAGCCCGCGAATATCCTGCTCGACTTGACCGGAAAGGCGTACATCACGGACTTCGGCCTGGCCAAGGACAGCGCGGGCACCGTGCTGACGCGACCCGGGCAGGCCCTGGGGTCGATGGACTACATGTCCCCCGAGCAGATTCGTGGCGAACCGGTGACCGGTGCGTCCGATACGTACTCACTTGGGTGCGTTGTGTTCGAATGCGTGGACGGAAGCCCACCGTTTGCGGATCGTGAGGGCATGGGCGTGCTGTGGGCCCACCTTCAGGACGAGCCCCCCGACCCCTCGGCTGACCTCTCGCCCGCGTTCGCCCGGGCGCTCACAGCAGCGCTGCGCAAGGACCCTGATGAGCGACCCCGAACGAGCGTCGAATACGCCCGTTCGCTCTCTGAGGCCGCGCGCGCGCCGATTGCCGGAGCAGGAAGTTGAGCCCGCGACCCGTGACAGCGGTGCGTCGGTCTCTGATGCCGAAGCTCACCCAGGCTTCGCTCGCGGCGCTCGTCCTCTGCGCGCCCCTCGTCACAGCGGGGTGCGGCTCCGGCTCCCAGGCCGCGACCCCGGCGGGCCCCTCCACGGGAGCCGCGGGCGGCACGGTGCACGTCGT
Source organism: uncultured Solirubrobacteraceae bacterium (assembly GCA_963725515.1). Taxonomy (GTDB): domain Bacteria; phylum Actinomycetota; class Thermoleophilia; order Solirubrobacterales; family Solirubrobacteraceae; genus Palsa-465. Next base: position 50,088 of record CAVRZB010000014.1, read on the forward strand.
CATGCAGAGCCTCGCCTTCAACCCGGCCACGATCGCCGCGCGGGTCGGGCAATACGTCACGTGGACGCAGGAGGACAGTTCCCCGCACAACGTGACCTACGTGAGCGGGCCGCGGTTCGAGTCCTCGCAAAACCTGATCAGGCAAGGCTCGACGTTCTCGCTCAGGCTGACCGAGCCGGGGACGATCCGCTACTACTGCACGATCCATCCCTGGATGAAGGCGACAATCGTCGTCTCGCCCTGACCCGCCGGTCGGATCAGGTGGTCGTGGCGGCGTTCCCCCGCGGGGCCTCGAGCGCGGCGACGTCGACGCCGAGCGCGTGGCACAGGAGCGCGACGGCGCTGCCCGGCGTTGCCACCTGCGCGAGGAATCGGTGCAGCGTGACGGCGTAGGTGGAGCCGCCGTGTCCCGGCACGTCCGCGCTCTGGCTCGCCACCAGCGAGCCGCACAGCGCCGGCGCGGTCGCCTCTCCGGGCAGGCTGTTGTTGAGCTCGCTGCGGTCGAGGACATTGTCGTAGATCTGGTTGCCGTTGTAATCGATGCCGTGCACGACGATCACGGCATCGCCCGCGCGGATCGCCGACGCGACGCCCGAGGGAACCGTGAATTGCCGCGTGTAGCGGATGTTCCCGGTCGTTGGGTAGCGGGAGAAATCGATGATGCTCTTCGGGCTCGTGTCACCCTTGGAGGTCAGGGCGGCCTGCGGCGGGCCGTAGTACTTGATCCCGTCGGTCGTGCTGATCGACAGGTGCCCGTTGTGCAGGTGGGCCGCCGAGGCGGGCGGACATACGCCCTTGGCACCCGCGTGGATGTGCATCGCGTGGGGTGAGCCGTTGAGCAGCCCGTTGGTGTCGACGGTCACCGAGACGACGTTCCCGTTCAGCCGGACTGTGGCGTTGCCGCTGCCCGTCACCTTGTTGGTCGGCACGGGCTGCGCCGCTGCCGCGAAGGGCTGACCCTTGGGCGTCGACGAGCCGCCCGAGCTCAATACGACCACCGCGACGACCGCGGCGGCGATCACCAGGGCGATGAGGGCCGGCACGCGATAGCGCTTGCCCGAGCCGCCGCCCCCGCTGCCCTTGCGACCCCCGTCGCCGGGGACGAACGGGGGGGCTGGAGGCGCCTCATGCCCGCCAGGTGGAGGACCCTGCGCCGATCGCGCGGGGGGCTCGGTCGACCAAGCGGGAGCCGGGCTCGACGGGTCCGGAGCTTGCGTCGATGGAGCCGGGGTCTGGGGGGTCGGATCGGGGGCTTGCGCCAAAGGGCTGGGGGCCGGCGATGAGGGAGCCTCGCGGGGCACGAACGTGGCCTCCCCGGCGGCCAACGCCACGTCGACGGGCGGCGGCGTTTCGCTCATGCGCGTCTCCTCCGCCACCGGCTCGGGCACACGTGCCGGTGGCTCCGGCGGCGCGTCCTTGTGCGGTGCCGAGGCGCGCTCGCCGGCCGCGGCGAGCTCGGTCGCGCCGCCCGACTCCGGGAGCTCGCCGGGCTCGACGATCGGCGTCGCCTCGCCGGTCCCGACGATCGTCGGAGGGCTCGTATTGCGCATCCCCCGCAGCGCCGCGGCGGCGTCATCGGCGAAGTCGCCCGCCGAGAGGTAGCGGTCGGCCGGGTCCTTGGCCATCGCCTTCTGGAGCACGGGAACGAAGGCGGGGTACGTGTCGGTGATGTCTCCGTCCAGCGGCGGCGGCGGCTCGTGCACGTGGGCGAACAAGGTGGCCACGGAGTTCTCGCGCTCGTAGGGCACCCGGCCGGTGAGCATCTGGTAGAAGACGCAGCCCAGGGCGTAGATGTCGGTTCGCGCGTCGGTCCGCGTGCCCGTGATCTGCTCCGGCGCCATGTAATCGACCGTCCCGACCATGAGTCCCTTGGCGGTCAGCGCGGACGCGCCGTCGAACTTCTTGGCCAGCCCGAAGTCGGTCAGGTAGGCGTGCTCCTGGCCCGTCCTTCACGGTGATCATGATGTTGGCCGGCTTGACGTCCCGGTGCACGAGGCCGCTGCGGTGGGCAGCGTCGAGCGCGGAGGCGAAGTACTCGAGCAGGTCAACCGCCCGGGCCGGGTCGAGGGCGCCCTGCTTGATCAGGATGGCGTGCAGGTCGGTACCGATCACGTAGTCCATCACGAAGAACAGCAGCCCCTCATACTCGCCGGCGTTGTGGATCCCGACGATGTTGGGGTGGTGCAGCGACGCGGCGATCCGCATCTCGCGCCGGAACCGGTCCCGGAACTGCTCATCCTCGGCCAGGCCGGGCGCCAGCACCTTCAAGGCGTATATCCGGTTCAGCGCGACGTTGGTCGCGCGGTAGACGAGCCCCATCCCGCCGCGGCCGATCTGCTCATCGATCCGATAGCCCGCGACTACAGAGCCGATTTGCACCTCATCGCCTCTCACTGCCATTTGCCGATCCTCTCAGGAGCCCTCGCGCGTCCAATGTGCGAAGTGTCGCACTTGCCGACCCGCAAGGTGCGCTGGCCCGGCACCTTAGGACGGGTAGGCGAGGTAGTCAAGAACCAATCGCAGGGCTTCGAGTCCCGGCGGCAGGGCCCACGAGGCATGTCTGATCAGCGCCAGGGCACCCGGTAGATGGCATGTTCGCCGAGCAGGCCCTTGAAGTGATACTCGCCACGGGGCTCGAACTCGAGGCCCGGATCGGTCTCCGTGTACTGCTTGAGCGTGGAGGAGACGAGGATCTCGCCGGCCTGGGCGTGCGCCGCGATCCGCGCGGTGAGGACGACGTTGCGCCCCAGGAGCTCATCCGACTGGGTGATCACGAACCCGGAGTGCAGGCCGATGCGGAGCGTCAGTGCCTGGGGCCCGTCCTCGTCCGGTCTGCTGAAGGTCCGTTGCAGCTCCAGGGCGGCATGCAGACCGCCGTGGGCGCTGTTGAAGGAGGCGAGGAACCCGTCGCGCTCGAACTTGACCACCTGGCCATCGTGATGGGCGACGAGCCGCTCGACCAGCAGGTGATGGTCAGCCAGCAAGCGCTCCCAGCGCTCTGGGCCCGTCTGCGACGCGATCGTCTCAGCACCGGCTATGTCGCTGAGCATCAGGGTCAGAGCACCGTCCGGTGAGCTCAGTCGGCTGACCGCCGGCGTCAGCGGCTCGAGCGCCGAAGCGATCACGTCGATCGATGTCAGGTGTACCGAAGGTTCCACATCTGAGTCCTTGCGCCCCCGCAATCGGGCGAGGATAGCTTGACACTCATCCTGAACGGCAGCAGAATCGCCAGCCGGGGATGAATGGGGTACACGACTACGGGGCTCGGGTCAGTGCGTTCCCCCCAATAGGTGACTACGCGTTCCTCTCGGATTGCCAGACGACCGGGCTGGTCGCGCCGAATGGGAACGTCGAGTGGCTGTGCCTTCCGCGCATGGACTCGCCGAGCGTGTTCGGCGCGATCCTCGATCGTGACGCCGGGGGGTTTCGAGTAGCACCGGCCGACGTCAACGTTCCGGCCGCGCGGCGGTACATACCGGGAACGATGGTCCTCGAGACCAGCTGGGAGACGCGGATGGGCTGGGTGATCGTGCGCGATGCCCTCAGCATCGGTCCCTGGCACCACGAGGCCGAGCGGTCACACACCCATACCCGCTCGCCCACCGACCACGAGGCGGACCACGTCATGTTGCGCCTCGTCAAGTGCGTGCAGGGGTCGGTCGAGATCAAACTCGAATGCGAGCCGGCCTTCGACTACGGAGGGCTCGCTGCCGACTGGTCCTACGGCGGCACGGGATACAACGAGGCACTGGCCCGCTCAGAGGGGATGGACATCGAGCTGCGGCTCGTGAGCGACCTCCGGCTCGGGTTCGAGGGGCCGCGCGCACGGGCCCGCACGATGCTGCACGAAGGCGAGGTGGCGTATGTCGCACTCGGCTGGTCGAAGCACCCGCTGCCCGGCAGTTATGACGAGGCCGCGGAGTGGCTGGCGCGGACCGGGCGCTTCTGGCAGGAGTGGCTGAAGCACGGCACCTTCCCCGATCATCCGTGGCGCTCGCACCTGCAGCGCAGCGCGCTGACGCTCAAGGGCCTCACCTACACCCCGTCGGGGGCGATGGTCGCCGCGGCCACGACGTCGTTGCCCGAGACGCCCGGCGGCGACCGCAACTGGGATTATCGCTACAGCTGGATCCGCGACTCGACATTCATGCTCTGGGCGCTGTACACGCTCGGCTTCGACGAGGAGGCGAACGACTTCTTCTACTTCGTGGCCGATGTCGTGGAGGCCGAGGAGGGGCACCTCCAGGTCATGTACGGGATCGGTGGCGAGAGCAAGCTCCAGGAGCAGGAGCTCGAGCATCTCTCCGGCTACGACCACGCACGCCCCGTGCGGATCGGCAACGGTGCCTACGACCAACAGCAGCATGACGTCTGGGGCGCCGTGCTGGACTCGATCTACCTGCACACGCGCTCGCGCGACCAGCTGCCCGATCGGCTGTGGCCGATCGTCAAGCGCCAGGTGGACGCGGCCCTGGCGCACTGGAGCGACCCCGATTGCGGGATCTGGGAAGTCCGCGGCGAGCCTCGTCATTTCACCTCATCGAAGCTCATGTGCTGGGTGGCCGCCGACCGCGGGTCGCGCTTGGCCCGCATCAGGTCCGATGACGTCACGGCGGCACGCTGGGAGGCGGCCGCCGCCGAGATCCACGCCGACATCTGCGCGAACGGACTGGATCAGCGCGGCGTGTTCGTCCAGCACTACGACTCCGAAGCGTTGGACGCGTCGGTGCTGCTGATGCCGCTGGTGCGTTTCCTTCCGCCCGACGACCCGCGCATCCGCGATACGGTGCTGGCCATTGCCGAGGAGCTGACCGAGGACGGTCTTGTGCTGCGCTACCGGGTCGAGGAGACCGACGATGGGTTCTCCGGTGAGGAGGGGACGTTCACGATCTGCTCGTTCTGGCTGGTCTCGGCATTGGTGGAGATCGGCGAGCTCGCCCGGGCCCGAGGACTGTGCGAGAAGCTGCTCTCGTACGCCAGCCCGCTAGATCTGTACGCGGAGCAGCTCGACGCGGTCACGGGGCGTCACCTCGGCAACTTCCCGCAGGCCTTCACGCATCTGGCGCTGATCAACGCGGTCGTGCACATCATCACCGCCGAGCGCGCGCTCGAGCTGCGCGCGCTGGCTCGTGAGCCCGAACTGGATCGGCCCGCCACCAGCCTGTGAGCTCTCTGATCCTCGCGTCGGCGTCTGCTGGTCCCGCGGTCAAGCCGCAGGAAGAGAAGGCGTGGCAGAACCTCGTCCGGCGCCTTCGTGGCGCTCATGAGGCTGAGCTCTTCGGCCCGCGCGGCCGCCTCCCACGGCGCGGCGAGCCGGACACGAGCCGTCGGACCGCGCGCCTCGTCCTGGCCGGGCTGATCCTCGTGGGGCTGGCGCTGCGCCTGGCGGTGACGCGGGGGATCTGGCTCGACGAGGCGATCAGCATCCACCAAGCACATCTCTCGCTGCACGACCTGTTCCGCAATCTGTACTACGGCGACCGCCAGCCCCCGCTACACCACCTCGTGCTGTGGTTGACCGTCCGCGCCTTCGGCGACGGCGAATTCGCTGTCCGGCTCCCTTCGCTGATCGCGGGAACGCTCGTGATCCCGGTGCTCTACGAGCTGGGCCGGGAGCTGTATGACCGCCGCACCGGCCTGATCGCGGCCGCCTTCGCCGCCGTCTCTCCGATCCTCATCTGGTACTCGCAAGAGGTGCGGATGTACGAGTTCGTCGCCCTCTTCGGGCTGCTCGCCGTGCTCACGCAGCTGCGGGTGATCCGCCGCGCCACGATGCTCAACTGGGCGGCCTACATCCTCGCCACCGCCGCTCTGCTGTGGACGCACTACTTCGGCCTGCTGCTGGTCGCCGTGCAGCAGCTCGTGTTCATCGCGGTCCTCGTCCATCGCAAGCGAAACGGTCAGGCGATCAAGCCGCTGGCGCTGGGCTTTGTCTATTCGTTGGCGGTACTGGTCATGCAGCTCGTACCCCTGCTCGTGTTCGCCCATCACCAGTACCAGTCGACGTCCGGTGCGGCCGGCTCACCGAGCGGTACCTACGACCTGTTGTCCTTCTACTCGGTGCTCGCCAACCTGGCCTGGTCGCTGTGGGGCTACCAACCCGATGCGACGACCGTGCTGCTGGCGGCGATGTGGCCCCTGTTCCTGCTCGGCTCGCTGGTCCTGCTGGGCCGCGGCGGCTCGCGCCAGACGATGAGTCTGGCGCTCGGAGCGATCGCGCTCGTCGTGCTGCTGATCGTCGTGTCTGCGTTTGACCGCTCACTCTTCGAACTGCGCAACTTCCTGATCCTCGCTCCGCTGGTCCTGCTGCTCATAGCGCGGCTCGTCACGGGCTGGATACGCAAGCCGACGGTGCGCCTGCTGGTGGCCGGCGCCGTCGTTCTGACGCTGCTGATCGGCCTGGCCGATCAGCAGCTCAACAAGGCCAATCCCCGGCTCTTCGACTTCCGTGGTGCTATCGAGGACATCAAGGCCGACGCCGGGCCCAACAGTGTCGTCCTCTACGAGCCCCCCGATATGCGCTATGTGCTCGAGTACTACGCCCCCGGCCTGCGCAGTCAGCCGCTATCCCAGGCCGTCTCTGCGCAGCGCGAGGGGAGTCCCGTGTTCGTGCTGGCCTCGTTCCAGAGCAACAAGCAGTTCTTCAATCAGACGAACAAGGTGGTTGGTCAGCTGACCTTCTTCCGCAAGTTCGTGCACCGGTTCACGACTCCGCAAACCACCGTCTGGGAGTTTCAATGAGCAGTCGGCCCTGGGACGTCCGTCTTCGCCGGGTCACGTGGGAGCCCGTGCCGCGCAACTGGAGCGTGCGCCGGCGGGTGCGCTTCATGATCATCCTGGGAGTGCCGTGTGCCGTGTGGTATTTCGGCTGGCTGCTCAACCCGGACCGCGTCGGCACTCCCTACCTCTACGGCATCCTGATCGCCGCGGAGCTCTTCAACCTGACCCAGGCGCTCGGTTTCTGGTGGACGGTGGCCAATGAGCGGGTGCGCGAGCGTCGCGCCCCGAGTCAGAGGCTGGCCGTCGACATCTTCATCCCGGTCTACAAGGAGCCGCCGGACATCGTCGACCTGACGGTGGCCGCCGCCGTCGGCCTTCGGGGCGCGGAGGTCAGGGTCCATGTGTTGGACGATGGCAACGACGACGCCATGCGCGACCTCGCCGCACGGTACGGCGTGGGTTACATCCGCCGCCCGGAGCACACCGGCGCCAAGGCGGGCAACATCAATCATGCGCTGACCAAGACCTCGGCCCCGTTCATCGCCGTCTTCGATTCCGACCACGTGGCGGATCCGGACTTCCTCGAGGCCACCCTGGGTTGGATGGACGACCCCAAGATCGCGTTCGTGCAGACCCCGCAGTACTACGCCAACACGGACGACAATCGCATCGCCGCATCCTCCTGGGCCCAGCAGGCGCTGTTCTTCGGGGCGATCTGTCGCGGCAAGGACGGGCTCGATGCGGTCTTCTGCTGCGGTACCAACGTGCTGTTCCGGCGTGAGGCCTTCGAGAGCGTGGGCGGGTTCCCGACCAACTCGCTCACCGAGGACTTCGAGCTCTCGATCCACCTCCACGAACAGGGCTGGAGCTCGGCGTACCTGCCGGACGTGCTGGCGCGCGGCCTCGGCCCGGAGGACACGGCCGCCTACGTCTCCCAACAACAACGCTGGGCCAGAGGCTGCCTGTCGGGCATCCCGCGCGCGCTCCGGGCACGTCTACCCCTGCGCCTGAAGGCGCAGTATCTGCTCTCGGGGCTGTACTTCCTCTCGGGCTGGACCGTCCTGATCTACATGAGCTTCCCGGTCATTCGTCTCCTCGGCGGGGGGCAGCCGATCGGCGGGATCGACGCGCCCGTGTTCCTGCTGCACTTTGTTCCCTACTACGCGGTGGCGCTGAGCATGGCGGCGATTGCCGGTGCGGGCTCCTACACCTTTGCCGCCTTTGCGCTGTCGGCGGCAAACTTCTGGATCCACGTGCTGTCCACCATCTACACGGTGCTGGGCAAGAAGGGCTCATTCGTGGTGACCCCGAAGAAGGGCGCCGAGGCGCGTCAGCCCGGAGCCGTGATGCCGGCGCTCGCGGCCGTCGGGATATTGGTCGCGGCCAGCGTCTACGGCCTGGTCACCAATCCGGATGCCGCCACGATCAACAACGTCTCGTTCGCCGCCGTCCACGTTTCGATCCTGATGACCGGATGCTGGGCGGCGCTCCAGAAACCGCCCGCTCCGGTTTCCGGGTCCTTCGAGCCGGCCGAGGCCGTCGCTTGAGCCGGCCCGTGCGAGATGCATTGGTTCTCGTCGCGGCGCTTGCGCTGGGCGTCGCCGCGCTGTTCTTCCTCACCGGCTGCGGCGGGACGACGCCAACGCGGCGCTTTCGTCCCCAGCCGCAGGACCGGGCCGTCGCCTCGGCCCAACACTTCCTGGACCGTTACGTCAGCCCCGACGGGCGTGTCTCCCGGCTCGATCAGGGGGGCGATACGGTCGGCGAGGGGCAGGCCTACGGCATGCTGCTGGCCGCCGCCATCGGTGACTCGCGCCGCTTTGACTCGATCTGGGGGTGGACGAAGAGCAATCTCCGGCGGCCCGACGGGCTGATCTCGTTCCTGTGGGCCCACGGCCACGTGCAGGACCCGCAGGCGGCGTCAGATGCCGACCTCGACGCCAGCCGTGCGCTGCTCGTCGCCGCCTGCCGCTTCCAGCGCCCGGCCTTGAAGCAGGAGGCGCTGCAGCTGGGCAACGCGATCATGGGCGTGGAGGTCGGGTCAGCTTCGTTCCGGGGTGCACCGGTCCTGACGGCGGGCCCCTGGGCGATCAGCCCGCCGCCGGTGACGGTCAACCCGAGCTACTTCTCGCCCGCCACCTTCGCCGCCCTTCGCGCCGCCTCGGGCGACGGCCGCTGGAACAGCCTGGCCGCGAGCTCACGCTCGATCACGAGCATGTTGATGCCGACGTCGGGGCGGCTGCCGCCCGACTGGGCGAGGCTCGTGGGGGACAAGCCGGTGCCCATCGGCTCCCCGAGCGCCCCGCAGACGCCACCCCGGTTCAGCTTCGATGCCGTCCGCACGCTCGTTCGCATGGCCGAGGATCCGGATCCTGCCGGGCGTCGGATCGCCGCTCGGGCGTGGCCCGTCTTCGAAGGGCAGGACCCGACCAAGCTGCCCGTCGAACACGACCTCGGGGGCCGGCCGATCGGTCACATCCTGAATCCCGTCGTGCTCGTGTCGGCGGCGGGGGCAGCCGATGCCGCCGGGCAACCGGCGGCGCGTGACGGTCTGCTCGACGAGGCCGAGGCCCTCGATCGGCGGTTCCCGACCTACTACGGCGCGGCCTGGGTGGCCCTCGGTCGCATCATGCTGACGACGAATCTCCTCAACACCTGCTCGTAGCGCGCCGGCGGCTCACGGCGTCTCGTCGACGGCCCTGAGCACCGCCGCCCGAAAGGCCGCCGCCGTCGGTCTGGCCTCGGGCGCCTTGGCCATCGCGCGGTGGAGCACCTCCTCGAGCGCCGGGGGCACGTCGGGTCGTCGCTCGCGCACCGCAGGCGGCTCGGCGTTGACCTGTGCCCACATCTTGGCCATGCCGCCCTTCTGGTCAGCGAACGGCGCGTCGCCCACGAGCATCTCGTAGAGCACGCAGCCGAGCCCGTATATGTCGCCCCGCGCGTCGGGCTCGCTGCCCTCGATCTGCTCCGGTGCGACGTAGTCGACCGTGCCGAGCATCTGGTCCGCCCCCGTGAGCCCCGGCGCCGTCTCCGCCCGCTTGGCCAGTCCGAAGTCGGTCAGGTAGACGTGATCCTCGGGCGTAAGGATCACGTTGGACGGCTTGACGTCGCGGTGGACGAGCCCCTGCTCGTGAGCGATCTCGAGCGCCGCGGCGATCTGCGCCGCCGTGCGCGCCGCCCTCCCAGGCTCCAGTGGACCGTGAGTCTGAATCAGCGTGCCGAGCTCGGTGCCCTCCACCCAGCGCGTGACGATGAAGACGGTACCGTCGTGCTCGCCTGCCTCGTAGAGCGGGACGACGTTGGGGTGGTCGAGCGCGGCCACCATCCTGGCCTCGCGGCGCAGTCGCTCCCGGATCACCGGGTCGCGCGCCACTCCGGGCTCGACCAGCTTGAGCGCCACCGGGCGGTCGAGTCGCAGCTGGCGGGCCCGGTAGAGGATTCCGATCCCGCCGAGACCAACCACGCTCTCAACCTCGTATCCGGCAAAGGTGGAGCCGGGAGCGAGCACGTGGCTAGAGCTCGCGCTCGGAGATGAGCCCGGCGGCGAAAGCCCGCTCGACGAGGCGAACCCGCGTCTCGGCGGGGGTCATTTCCTCGACGCCGAGCTTCGCCGTGAGCACCCTCAGATGGGCCCTCACCTCGCCGACGGAGAGGAACAGCTCCTCGGCGATCTGCTCATCGCCGGCCGGGCTCGCGAAACCGCTCCGGCCTCGGTAGGGGCGGCAGAGGGCCGCGAGCACCCGGCGCTGGGTGCTGGACAGGCTAACCGCGAGTGGCGGCTCGTTCGGGTCGGTCGCGGGCTGGTGCCCTGCCTCGGGTGCGCGGAAGGTGGTAGTCGTGGCTCCGAATCGCACCGTGTCGCCATCGCTCAGACCGCACCTGCCGTTCAGGCGCCGCTCGTTGACGAATGTTCCGTTGCTCGAACCGTCGTCGACCAGCTCCCAGGCGCCCTGCACGCGCTCGAACCGGGCGTGGTGCCGCGAGACCCGTTCATCCCAGTCCAGCAGCAGGTCCGATGGCGGGCGGCGGCCGACGGAGACCGACGCCTGCGCGGGGTCGAGGAAGAAGATCTGCTGGCGGCCGTCGGCGTCGGCGTACAGGAGGAATGGACGGCCCGAGCGCTCGGCCTCGAACCGAGCTTTCCAATCGGAGGCGGACCTGGCGTCGGCGGGTGGGTTCGCGGCCACGCCGCCATTATCTACGGGGAGCTCCATGACGTCGAGGCTCGCTGGCGCACACCGCAGCAGAGGCGTAGGGTTGGCCCGGTATGGACGGCCAGCAGCTGCGGGTGATCGAGGGCAAAGAACGCGGCCGGCGCCTGAGCGTCGACGTCGACCTGTTGATCGGCCGTCTGGCCACCGACGACGAGGGCAGGCTCGGCGGAGACCCCGAGATCTCCCGCCGGCATGCCTACGTCTCGCGCGGTCTCGACGATCGCCTGATGATCGAGGATCTGGGGTCGGCCAACGGGACATTCGTGAACGGGGAACGCCTCGTAGCCACGCGGACGCTCGACCTCGGCGACCTCGTGCGGGTCGGCAAGACGGTCCTCCAGGTGACCGACCCCACCGGCGCCGTCCCCGAGCAGCCGCGGCCCGCGAGCCAGGCACCGGCGACTGGGGCGCCCGCGGCCGCCGCGCCCCCGGGCGCCGTGGCCGGGGCGCAGCCCGCGCTCAAGATCACCGCGGGGGCGGCAGCGGGCCGCCAACTCGTGGTCGAGGACGAGCTGATCGTCGGGCGGGCGGGGACCGGAGATGGGCGGCTTAGCGACGATCTCAAGCTCTCGCGGCGCCACGCCCGTATCGCTCGTGACGCCGCCGGCCGTCTGACGATCGAGGACCTGGGGTCGGCGAACGGGACGTTCGTGAACGGAGAGCGCGTGCAGGGCACCCGCGTCCTGAGCGTCGGGGACTCGGTGCAGATCGGATCGACCACGCTCGAGCTGGCCGATGCCGGCCCCAAGCCCGCGGCCCCGCCGATGCCGCCGGCCGCGCTTGCCGGCCCACCACGGGCCGCCGCCCCGCGGGCCCCCGCCGCACCGCCGCCATCCGCGGCGTCGCCACCGCCCCGGGCGGCACCCCCCCCGCCGCCGAGGCGCCCGCCCGTCCCGGCGAGCTCCGCCGCAGATCGCCAGGGGGTCGCCCCGGTGCTGCCGCTGGACGCGGTTTTTGCCGGGTGCCGGGTGGAGGAGGTCATCGGCTATGGCGCCATGGGGGTCGTCTACCGCGGCGAGGAGCTCGCGCTGCAGCGCCCAGTGGCCCTCAAGCTCATCCGGGCCGAGCACTCGCAGGACGAACGCTTCCGCGAGCGCTTTCGGCGCGAGTCGCAGATCGCCGCCGCCATCGACCACCCGAACGTCATTCCCATCTTCGATGCCGGCGAGGAGGACGGCGTGCTGTTCATCATGATGCGGCTCGTGCGGGGCACCGACCTGCGAGCCCTGATAGCCGAACAGGGACACGTCGATCCGCTGCGGACGGCGCGCATCGTGCGCCAGGTCGGCGCGGCCCTCGACGCGGCCCACGCCCGGGGGATGCTCCACCGCGACATCAAGCCCTCGAACGTTCTGCTCGGGCGCCAGGACCACGTCTACCTGAGCGACTTCGGTCTGGCCAAGCGAGCCGACGCTGCCGCCGGACTGACGCGGCACGGCACCGTTATCGCCCGGGCGGAGTACGTGTCGCCCGAGCAGATCCTCAACCAGCCCGTCGACGCCCGCGCCGACATCTACGCGCTCGGGTGCATGCTCTTCGAGGCGCTGACCGGGGAGATGCCGTTTGCCAGCGCGCAGGAGGGCCCCGGACCGCTTGCTCACGTCAACGCGCCGCCGCCCACCCCCAGCGATCTGCGTCCCGAGCTCCCGCGGAAGTTCGACGAGGTGGTGCACCGGGCGATGGCCAAGGACCCCGACGACCGCTATCCGTCGGCCGGGGATCTCGGTCAGGCGACACTGGTGGCCGCCGGTGAGCTGCGGCGGGCGAGTGCCTGGTCCGTCGTCGCCACGGGCGAGGCAGCTCCAATCATGCGCGAGCAGATCGCCGAGCCGCGCGCGCCCGAGCCGCGTGAGCCTGGGCCGCGTGAGCCCGTGCCGCGCGCGCCTGGGCCGCGCGAGCCCGTGCCGGAGGGCGCCCCCGCCGGCGGCTCAGACGCGCTTCGCTGGGCCATCGCACTGGCCGGGCTGGTCATCGTGGCCGTGGGCATGGTGGCCGCGCTGAACGGCATCTCGAGCCTGTGAAGGCAAACGCGCATTGGCGGCGAGCGGGTCGCGCCCGACGGGCGAGGAGGACGGCGCGTGTCGCGCTTCGGCGATCTCTTTTGAGAACCACGTCACGGGGGAGCGGGTGGTCGTCCTGCGCGGCGACGAAGATGGAGCTGGCGGATCGGCGCTGGCGCATCTGACGGTAAGGCCAGGTGGTGCCGTCGTTGGTGAGCACATCCATCCCCATATCCAAGAACGCTTTCTGTGTGATCTCGGGAACCTTGAGCACGCGGATCGCGGGTGTGGCTGGTCGCCTCGTGGAAGGGGAGGAGGCGACCGTGAAAGCGGGAACGCCACACGATTGGTGGAACGCCGGCGACCGTGAGGCGAGCGTGCTCGTCGAGCTGTCGCCGCCCGATCCCCGTTTCGCGGCGATGATCGCCACCTTGTTCGGCCTGGCCAACGCCGGGAAGACGAACGCCAAGGGACTGCCAAATCCGTTGCAGCTCGCGCTGATCGGCCGGGAGTACGCCGACGTAATCAGGTTCACGAAGCCTCCGGCTGCTGTGCAGACCATGCTGTTCGCTGTGCTGGGCGCCGTGGGCCGGCTGCGTGGCTACCGCGCCGTCTATCCGGAGTATCTCCGGCCGCACGGCCGCATTGATCCGGATCCAGACGTCGTCGCGTGTGCCGGACTCTCGGGCGTCCGCTAGTCCCGGAACGAGAGGCCGCGTTCCATCAGCGCCTCGCGCAGTGTGTCCCTGGCCCTCGCGCCCATGCCGTGCAGCTTCATGAGGTCGGCCTCCCGCACGCCGGCCAGTTGATCTAGCCGCGTGTAGCCGGCCCCGCGAGCGCGCGGCAGGCCGGCGCTGAGAGCTTTGGCAGGTCGGAGCTCTTGGTGTCTTTCATGGCGTCGGTCGTCGAGGCCCAGTAGAAGCGTCGTGCGCCGGCGTGGTCTGAGCCCGCAGGCCTCAGGCCGCGGCCGGCCCGGGATCGGGCCTGACCAGAACCGTGTCGGCCACGGAGATGATCTCGTCCACGGGGAGGTCGGCGCGCGAGGCATGCTCCCTGATCGCCTCCGGGCTGCTGGCCTGGTAGATGCAGATTGTGCCGACCGACCCGCCGCCCTCCTCAAGGACGTAGCTGCGTATCCATCGAATGTCGTCCGGCATCTGCTCGTCGCCCACGGTAGTCGAGCGCGCTGCCGCCGCCTGGAGATCCTCCGGTGACTGCCACCCGTTCCGGCGCAGAATCACGTAGGTGTCCATGCCGCTCCCCCCCTCGAGGACCGTACGCGGGGGACCCTACGCCCGCGGAGGCGCGCGTGCAACCCGTGCCAGGCCTTCAGCGGCCGAACCACCGGGCTCGACGGCTAGAGCCGAAATACGCCTTCTCGGCGACGAGCGCGGTCGACGGCTCGTGGTAGATCCCGGTCGGCTTCGGGCCGGAGAGGAAGTCGACGTCGACGCGCCCGACGCGGCCGCTGCCGAACTCGATGTAGCAGGAGCCACGGCCCTCGTAGGTCTGGGCCCGATCGCCTGCGCGCACGCGCGCGATCACGGCTGACGCGACGATCCGCGCCGCCCCCTCGGCGAACACGCCCGCCTTCGGGACGCCGACCGTGGCCACGTCACCGAGGGCATACACGTCCGGGAAGCGCGTCTCGAGCGTCCGGGAATCGACCGGTACGTAGCCGTCCTCGGCCATCCCGCTGGCCAGGACGACCTCGGGCGCCGAGTGCTTCGGGACGCCCAGGAAGAGGTCGTAGGGCAGCTCGCGGCCGTCGGCCAGTACGGCCACGGCGCGCGCCGCGTCGAGCGAGCTCACGCGTACGCCGGGTACGAACTCGATGTTCCGCTCGGCGAACGCCGCGACCAACGCTCGCGATGTGTCCGGCGATGGCGGCACGGGGCTGCCGAGCGGAATCACGAACGTGATCTCGCAGTCGCCGCGGACCCCCCGATCCGAGAGATAGTCGTGCAGCAACAGCGCGGCCTCGCTCGGTGCCGGCGGGCACTTGAACGGTGCTCCGCAGACGCCGATGATCGCCCGGCCCCGCGAGAAGTCCGGTAGGAGCTCGGCCAGGCGCTCGGCGCCGGACGCCGAGTAGAACTCGTTGCCGGCTTCGGCCAATCCCGGTGTGGCGTCCAGGTCGTAATCGGCGCCCAGGGCCACGACCAGGACGTCGGCCTCGTGGGTCCCGGCATCGGTGCGCACGCGGCGCGCTTCGGGCTCGATCGCGGTGATCGTCTCCTGGAGAAACCGCACACCGGGCTTGGCGATGTCGCGATAGGGCAGGCGGACCGCGTCCGGGGTCGTGCGCCCGAACATCACATCGAGCTTCGAATAGCCGAAGACGAACGCGTCGTTCTTGTCGATGAGAGTGACTTCCGCGTCCCCGCCGAGCTGCTCAGACAACACGGTGGCTAGCTCGAGGCCCCCGAAACCCGCTCCCAGGACCAGCACCCGGGTCAGCATGCCGCGAGCATAACGCCCGCGCGGCCGGAACTGCGGTACAACCCTGTGATATGAGGCTGTTAGTCGCCGCGGTGATGTCTGTGGCGCTCGCGATGGGCTCGGCGGTGAAGAACAGCGAGCCGCCAGTGAGGAAGTTCGTCGCGACCAAGCAGACGGCCACGAAGGCGACGTTCTCCGCGGCTGGAGACCAAGCATTCAGGACTCTGATCCAGGTGTACTACGCGGGTAACGGAGCCTGGCGCGCGTGCGATTCACTCGGTTGTCCCACCGGTGACATCGACTGGGGGTATGACTCACTGACCTACACGCTGGCTCTGCGGATGTCGCTCCAGCCCGACCCGAGCCTCGTGGCGCCGCTGCGTGCGCTCGCGGCGCGTGCGCGCTCGTACCCCGCTCCATGTCAGCACGCCGAGGGTTGTCCGTCCTGGAGTGACGTCCCCGAATGGGACGCGGTCGCGCTCGCCGACGAGTATCAGAACACCGGCGATCCGGCCACGCTCGCCAAGGCGCAGGCCGCCTATGCGTTCGTGCAGGACGCCGCGGTCTTCGCCCTCGGCGCATGCCCCGCGATCCCGTATCAGAAGCCGGGCGGCGGGCAGAACCACCTCAAGACACTCGAGACCGAGGCCAACGCGATCAAGGCCGCGCTTCTGATCTATCGCGCCACGCGCGACACGGCCTATCTCGACGCGGCCCGCGCCGGTTACGCCGCCGTGCGCTTCTACTTCCTCGATCGGCGCGTGCCGCTCTACAGCGTCTACCTGTTCGACGACGGCCGCACGTGCCGCCAGCTACCCCACCGATTCTTCGCTTCGGTCAACGGCGACATGATCTGGTCGGGCATCGAGCTCAGTCACGACACCGGGGACCGCTCCTACCTGACGCAGGCAACCGACACCGCGGGGGCGGTCGAGCGCCACCTCTCCGACGCCCGCGGGATCTTCGCCAACCTGCAGGCCGAGAACGACGTGGCCGAGCCACTGGTCGAGGCCATGGCCGCGCTGGCCCAACCACAGCCGGCCCTACCGGGTCAACACGCGGCGCTCGACTGGGTGATCCGAAACGCGAGGGCCGCCCTCTCGGCGCGCACGCCGGACGGTTCGTTCGGCCGCTTCTTCGACGGTCCGCCGCCGGTCTCGACGGTCACGGCATGGCAGACGAACGGCGGGCTGTCGCTCGAGATCGCCGCGGCCTGGCTCGCGCGGGACACGGGTGTCGGTGCAACACGCGGATGGACGACCGCGACGCCCGCGCGGCTCGCGGCGAGCGGGCTGCCGGCGACCCTGCGCTTCCGCGGATCGGGGATCGCCCTGCTCGGAACCCTGGGCGAGCGGTGCTGCGAGCACGGGCACGCACGCGTGCTGATCGACGGCCGCGAGACCTTCGACGGATCGGGCATCTGGCAGAACAAGTCGAGCCTGCGCCGGAGCATCCCGGACACGATCCTCTTCGCGTGGAGGTGGCGCACGGCCGGCTCGCACACGCTCACCTTCCTGCCGGGCGTCCAGAACGACAAGGAGGGCGGGTCCTTCCTGCACCTCTCCGGCTACGAGCGTCTCAGGCGCTGAGTCGCGCTCGGTGGCAGATGATGATCGGCACGATTGGCAGGAAGGTCACCAGGATCAGCGACGTGGTCTGCGCGAACGCATCAAATGTGCCGAAGTGCTCCAGGTTCAGCGCATGAAAGGTGAGATGCAGGCCTTGGCTGACCATCCAGCCCAGGCACAGCGGCACCACCAGCGCTGACTCGGGAGCGCGCGCGGCCCAAAGGAAGAGCAGGCCGAAGGCCAGCTGAAGCTCGCCCACGTCGCGGGTGAGATGTTCGTTGTACGGCGGCAGCAGGTCCACCCAGTGCCTGAAGAACGGGAAGCTGCCGTAGAAACTCTTCGGAGCGACCGTCGCCGTGATGCCGACGCTCAACGCCGAGGCGGCCAGCACGAGCAGTACCGCGACGGCCGTCGTGCGCTGGGTGCGTGTCACGATCGGCACAGAGACATGGCTTGCGGGAAGCTAAGCATCTCGCCCGGTGGGCGGCCTCGGTAGAGGCCGCCCGGTGGGCCGTGGGATGACTACCGGCTCAACTCTGGCTTGCCGCCGTACGCGGCGAGGCCGTAGATGACCAGCAGATCGATCGCGACGAGCGTCAGCGACCAGAACGGATAAGCCGGGATCATCATCATCGCCAGCACAGCGGCGACGCATCCGACGGCGATCCCGAACCAGCGTCCGAACGAACCCCCGCGCCAGATCGACAGCGCGGCGAAGAGCTCGAGCGCTCCAAAGCCGATCGCGACCCAGCCCCAGGTGTTGAGGTCACTGAGGATGAACGTGGCGTTGGCCACGAAGAAATGCGAACTCGAGACGGCGGCGATGCCCCAAATGATGTTGAGGCTTCCGGCGATCACGAACATGATGGCCGCGAACAGCAGCCATCCGGCGCCCTTGTACAGAGACTCATCGGTCTCGTACGCCCGCGTCGAACCCGTTGTCCGTGGAGCGCTCGTGCTCACCCCGTTGGTCGTGAGGGCTGACATTTGGTGCCTCCTTTCCGCTCGTCCCGGCCTGGGACGAACTCACGACTGAGGACACATCAGCCCATCGATCGTCTGTTCGACCGCCAAGCCAGGGCATCCGGAGGAGCGTGCAATCCGGATCGGTCGAAACTACTGATGCCCTGTGTCGCCGCCGACCCGGGACCGGACCTGATGACCGATCCCGGGTTGACTGTGCGACTGCACGCCGAGCCACGGACGCCGCACTGCGCGCCGAGCCGCGTGGTGGGTACTGTCCCTGCCTAACATGGGCGAGCGCCAGCGCTTTCAATTCCGTTTCGACCCGGCCTACGAGCGCGCGGCGCGCGTCTTCGGTGTGAAGCCCGAGAACGCATGGGTGGACGTCGATGACGAGCACCTCGACGCCCGCTTCGGCCACTGGCGGCTGCGCACGCCGCTGAGCAACGTCACGCACGTCGAATCGACCGGGCCCTACGCGTTCCTCAAGACCGCGGGGCCCGCGCGTCTCGCCGTGACCGATCGCGGGCTGACCTTCGCCACCAACGGCGAGCGGGGCGCGCTGATCAAGTTCGACCGGTCGGTCCCGGGGATGGAGCCGACCGGTCGGCTCAAGCATCCGGAGCTGACCGTGACGGTCGAGGATGTCGACGCGTTCGTCGCCTTTCTGCGAGCGCGGATCGGCGCACCGAGACCTGGTTGAGACCTGAGCGTCACTGACACGCCCCGCGCGCCGCGGTACGTTCGGCCCGAGAGCCAGCGAAAGGGGCCAGATGTTCGGCAGAACCAAGAAGGATCCGGGTCCGATGATCGAGGCGGTCGCGATCGTGACAAACATCCAGGACACGGGCACGACGATCAATAACAACCCGCGCGTGAAGCTGACGCTCAACGTGCAGCCGGAAGGCGGCGAGCCGTTCGACGTGACCAAGAAGGTCACCGTCTCGCGCGTGAACCTGCCGCGTGTCGGCGACCCGCTGCGCGTCAAGTACTACGCCAACGCCCCCGAGGGACTGGCGGTGCAGAAGCGCACGCCAGAGGACCTGGCCGCCGCCTCGGCGGCGTTCACCGCGGCACCGGCCGCAGCGGCCTTGGCGGTCGACCCGCTCGACCAGATCAGGAAGCTCAACGACCTGCGGCAGCAGGGGGCGCTCAGCGAGGCCGAGTTCGAGGCGCAGAAGGCCAAGATCCTCGGCTAGAGGACGGCTCAGCCGGCCTCGGTGGCGATCATCACGTCGGACGCCTTGACGATCGCCGTCACGGCGACGCCTGCGGTGATGCCGAGGTCGTCTACCGCTTCGACGGTGATCGAAGCGACGACGCGCTGGCCGCCGACATCGAGCTCGACATTGGCGATCGACGCCCCGCGGTGGACGTTGGTCACCGTGGCAGCCAGTTGGTTGCGGGCGCTTATACGCATGCCAGATCTCCTTGTCGGTGCTTGGTTCTCAGTCTATGGCGGACCGGCCGCGACTCTCTCATCTCGGCCCAGGCCCTCAGCGGTCGACGAGCCGCGTGGCCGCGGCCTTCCAAGTGGCCATCACCGGGACGCCGGGCTCGAGCCCGAGGTTGCGCGCGGCCGTGCTGGTGATCTCCGCGGTCAGCGGCTGTGCGCCGGAGAGGCCGAGCCGGACACGATTCCCGACCGCCGTGAGCGAGACGATCTGCGCGGCGACGTGGTTCTGCGCCGAGCCGGCGCGCGGCGCATCCGCGGGCTCGATCGTGATCTCCCAGGGATAGACGCTGACCGCGACCGGTCCGCGCCCGGGGTCCACCGTGGCGATCGTGCCGCCGCCCTCGAGCTCGACGAGCGTCAGTCCGTCGGCCCCGGGGCGCGCGGTGCCCATCAGCACGACGGCGCCGGTGAAGTCGGCGACGAATGCGTTCGTCGGCTCAGCCGCGAGTTGGCTGGCCGTCCCCCGCTGCACGAGGCGCCCGCCCTCGATGATCGCGACATCGTCGGAGAGTCGCGCGGCCTCGGAGAAGTCGTGCGTGACCAGCACGGCGGGGACGTCGATCTGACGGAGGATGCCGCTCAGTTCGGCCGCCGCGTGGGCGCGGGTGCGCGCATCCAGTGCCGAGAGCGGCTCGTCGAGCAGGAGCGCCTTGGGCGAGCCGGCCAGGGCTCGGGCCAGCGCGACTCGCTGGCGCTCGCCGCCCGAGAGGTCGGACGGGCGCGCATTCGCGAGCCGGCTGATGCCGAACCGCTCGAGCAGCCCGCTCGCCTCGGCCCGGCGGCGCGCGCGCGAGCGGTCATGCAGCGCGTAGGCCACGTTCTGCCACGCGCTCATGTGCTCGAAGAGCGCGTAGTGCTGAAAGACGTAGCCGCACCGGCGCTGCTCGGGCGGACGGTCCACTCCCTGCTCGGTGTCGAGCCAGATCTCCTCGCGGCAATCGACGCGGCCGTGGTCGGGCCGCAGGAGCCCGGCGACGATGCGCAGGAGCGTGCTCTTGCCGGCGCCGGAGGGACCGGCCAGTGCCAGGCAGTGGCCCGCGGAAACGTCGAACCCGGCCCGCAGCTCGAATGACCCGAGACGGGTCCCGGCGTCAACGCGCAACATCGCCGGCGGTCCCGCGGTCCGTGATGAGCTTGACCGACAGGAGCAGCGCCGCGGAGACGATCACGAGCACAGCGGACAACGCGAGCGCGGCGGTGAGGTCGGTGGAGAACTGGTCGTAGATCGCCAACGGTGTGGTCTGCGTGATACCGCGAAACGAGCCGGCGAAGATCAGCGTGGCGCCGAATTCGCCCAGTGCGCGACCCCAGGCGAGGGCAAGGCCGGCGAGCAGGCCCGGCCGGGCCGCCGGGATGACGACTCGGGCGAAGGTGCGCGCCTCGTTCGCCCCTAATGTCCGTGAAGCCTCGATCCACGTCCGGTCCACGGCCGCGAACGCCGTCTGGGCCTGCCGCAGGTAGAAGGGCGCGGCGACGAAGACGAGCGCGACGACCACCCCGGCTGTCTGCAGCACGAGCTGGATGTGGGCCTTGTTCAGGGCGCCGCCGAGCAGCCCGGCCGGACCAAAAGCGGCCAGCAGAGCTATCCCAGCGACCGCGGGGGGCAGGACGAGCGGCAATTCGACAAGCGTCACCACCGCCGCTTGACCGCGGAACGAGCGTGTCGCCAGCAGGTAGGCCGCGGGCGTGCCGACCACAACGATGATCGCGATGGCGATCGACGTGGTCTCGAGGCTCAGCCTGAGCGCGTCGGTGGCCACCGGGTCGCTGAGACTCGAGACGAGTTGTGCCGGGCTGACCTGCGCGAAGATCGCGACCACGGGCAGCACCAGGAAGGCCAGCGCCAGCGCGACGGCGCCGACCAGAACGAGGCCGAACCATCCAGGCCGCCGAGCGCGGCGGCTCACTTGCCGCTGGGCGGCGGCAAGAACCCTGCCGAAAGAAGGTCCTGCTGGCCGGTGCCGCTGACCAATCCGGTGATGAAGGCCTGGGCCTGGGTGGGGTACTTCGTGCCCTTGACCACGGCCACGCCGTAGGCAGCCTGCGGCTTCAGGCTGTCAGGCAGCTGGATGGCGGCCGCCTTGCCGCCCGTGGCCTTCACATCCGTCACGTAGACGAACCCGGCGTCGACCGCTTTCTCGGTGACCTTGGCGATCACTCCGGCGACATCCGGCTCCTGGGAGCGCACGTTGGCCCGGATCGCCTTGCGCTCGGCCGCGGGCAGATTGCTGAGCACCTTCAGTGTGTAGGAGCCCACCGGAACGGTCGGGGAGCCGGTGGCGATCGTCACGCCGGGTTTGGCCAGGTCGGCAATCGATCGGATCTTGGTCGAGCCGGCCGGAACCGCGATGACCAGCCGGTTGGCTGTGAAGACGACGGGCTTTTCCACGAGGCCCTTGGCGTAGAGCGACAGCGGCAGCTTCGTGTTCGCCGAGGCGAACACGTCCGGCCTCACGCCCTGCTCGATCTGGGCGGCGAGCTGATCGGAGCCGGCGAAGGAGAACTTGGCGTTCGCGGCCGCGAACTGGGTCCCGTATTGCGTGAACGCCTTCTTGAGCGAGGCGGCCGCGGACACGGTCAGGTCGGGTTTGCTGCCTCCGGCCGCGCCACTGCTCGAGCCGCTGGTCGAGCTGCTGCTCGATGAGCTGCCGCACCCGGTCGCCAGCATCAGCGCTGCGGCCATCACGAAACCGGTCAGCCGTCGTGCCCTCATTCCGTTCCCCTTTCCACCATCACCGAGGTCGCCTTCACGGTCGCCGTTGCCGGCGAACCCTTGGCCAGCCCGAGCTCCTCCACCGCGTCGCGCGTGACCGCCGCCGTGACCAGGAACGGGCCGGCTTCGATCTCGACCAGCGCCATCACCCCGTCGACCTCGACCGAGCGGATCACGCCGGCAAATCGGTTGCGGGCCGAGAGCGGGTGCTCCGCGCGGTGGCGCCGCGGATGGGACGAGAGCCGTTCGACCTCCGAAGCGGGCACGCGCCGTCGGTTTCGCTCGTCACGCGTGGTGCGGATCTTGCCCGCCCGGTCCCAACGTCGGAGCGTGTCCTGGCTCACCCCAAGCGCTCGCGACGCCTCACCTAATGACAGGCTCTCCACCATCCGCATAAGCATTGCATATGCAGGATGAGACGGCTGGTTGGTCGGGCGTGCGCTCCGCGGCGGGATCAGGCGGCTTGCGTCCACCCGAGGGGTCGGGTCGGCCTTTCCCTCATCCGGCGGATCGGCAGCCTGACGTTTCTATATTCCGCTGCGTGACCGGACACGCGGGAGCGGACTATGCCTGCGGCTCTCGCGAGCCGCCGGCGCGACGGCGGCGCGACCGCCGGCGCCGGGTTCCCTGCCACGGGCCGGGCGCGAGGTCGAGCACGAGGTTGACCACCCAGACGATCACCGTCGCCCAGACGAGGGTTCCGAAGCCGTCGACAGCGAAGCCCGACACGATGTCCGCCGTGAGCCACAGCATGAGCATCGACACGAAGAACCAGGCGATTCCGAACGTGATGATCGCGAAGGGAAGGCTGAGGAGCCTGAGGATGGGCTTCAGCACGGTGTTGAGCACGCCGAAGAGCGCGGCCGCAAGCAGGAGGTCACCGGGCTCGTGAACAGTGACGCGATCAAGCAGTGCGGCCGCGGCGGCCAGCGCGATCGCGTTCGCCGCCCACGACAGCAGCAGGGCGCTGGAACGCTCCATGGTTGAGGGTGCTCCTAAGCTCATGTACACCGTGGCCGATCTGACGCCAGGCATGGAGTTTGCCGGTTGCCGCGTGGAGGAGCTAGTCGGCCGCGGGGGGATGGGCGTGATCTACCGCGCCACCGACCTGCGGCTCGAGCGCCCGGTGGCCATCAAGCTGATCGCCGCCGAGCGGGCCTCCGACAGCGGATTCCGCCGTCGCTTCGAGCGCGAGGCCAGAGTGACAGCGGCTATCGACCATCCGAACGTGATCCCCGTGTACGCCGCGGGCGAGGAGAACGGACACCTCTATCTGGTCATGCGCTGGGTGGCCGGACTTGATCTCCAGGCTCTGTTGAGAACAGAGGGACGACTTTCACCCGAGCGCTCGGCGCGATTGGTCGAGCAGGTCGCCGCCGCGCTCGACGCCGCCCATGCGGCCGGGCTCGTCCATCGCGACATCAAGCCCGCCAACGTTCTCCTGGCCGGGGACCACGTTTACCTGAGCGACTTCGGTATCACCCGTGCGGACTCGGGGACGAGCATCACCGACACCGGCGAGTGGCTGGGCACGGTCGACTTCATGTCGCCCGAGCATCTGCGTGGCGAGCGGACGACCCCGCGCAGCGATGTCTACGCGGTCGGCTGTCTGCTGCACTGCTGCCTGACCGGCAGGCCGCCCTTCGCGCGCTCGACCCCTGCGGCCACGATCCTGGCCCACCTCGACGACGACCCGCCGCGTGCCTCGGACGCTCCCGGTGTTCCGGCGGGCTTCGACGCGGTCATTGCGCGCGCGCTGGCCAAGGATCCGGCCCAGCGCTATGCGTCGGCCGGCGAGCTCGGCCGCGCCGCCCGCGCGGTGATTGACGCTGCGCCCGTCGGCGGGACGCTCGCGACCGCCGCCCACGAACGCCCGGGCCCAGTCCGCACGGCTGCTACGCACGTCGTGCCGAAGCGCTCAGCCCCGGGCGACAATGGCCAGACGGCCGAGGCGGCCACGCGAGTGTTCGCCCAGCCCGAGGAGACGGTCGCGCTCACCCGCACGCGGCGCCTGCGGCGGTGGCCGATCCGAGTGGCCGTCGGCGGGCTGGTCGTGGCCGCACTGATCGTCGCCATCCTGCTGCTCACCTCGGGCGGCCGGGTCGGTGGCCCGCTGAGCGCATCCGAGGTCGCGGCGGCCGCCAACTCCTTCGCGCGGGCCTATGCGCACGAGGATGCCGCCGCCCTGGCCAGGCTGCTGGCGCCCGATGTGGCGCGCGTCAGCCCGACTGGTGTCGAACGCGGACGGGCCGCTGTGCTCGCCGAGTACCGACGTCAGTTCGCGCAGGGCGGCATCGAGGACTACCGACTCAGCCACGTCAGCATCACCCCGGGTTGGGTGGGCCGTCTATCCGCGACCTATACGGTGCCGCGCGCGGGGGGGCGCGCGTTCGGCGGAACCGTGGTGTTCGGCGTGCGGCGCCTGAACGGCCGCTCGGTGATCGGACTGATCGCCACCCAGCCCCAGGGCTAGCTGCTCAGCAGACCTTGCCCGTCAGCAGCAGGACGGTCGAACCCGGCTGGACCTGGGTCGCCGGCGCGGGGTTGGTGGCGCAGACCTGGACCGAGAGCGGGAGCAGGAAGTCAAAGCCGCTGCCTGCGGATCTGGTCGCCGACTTCAGGCCGCGCGCGGTCAGTTGCGCCTCCGCGTCCGTCGGGCTCGCCCCGACGACGTCGGGCACGGCGACCGTGACCTGCCGGTAGACGCGAACGGCCGTCATCGCGGCCGGGGCGCGATCCGAGCCGGCCAGCACATCGACCACATTGGCCCCTGGGACCAGTGTCACCCGGGCGTTGAAGGCACCCCGCACCACCGGGACCCGGCGTCCGCCGACCAGCACGGCCGCGACGCCCGGCGACACGGTTCCGCTCAGCGTGACCGTGTCCTGCGACAGCCTCGTGCCATCAGAGGGTGAGGCGATCGTGATGCGGGCCGGCGCTCGCGGCGGCGCGGCCGCCGCGCCACACCCGGCGAGCAGTCCGATCGGCGCCAGCGCCAGCAGGTAGCGCGGGATGCTCATCACCGCCCGAGGATAAAGCAGCGCAGCCCAGTCTCTGCGGCCATTAGGCTGGCGTGATGCACCGAGTCATCCACGCGCTCCTCGCCGCGGCGCTGGTCGCGGCCCTGCTGGCTGTGGGCCCCGCGCGGGGCGCGTCGCCGCCGGCTTCACGGTCACCTGCGGCCGTGCTCGCCCGCGCCGTGCCCGCGTTGCGGGCGCAGCTGGCCGCGAGCACGGGCGGCACCTTCGCCGATGGCCAGCGCGTTGCGCTGACCGGCCGCGGGTTCTCCCCGCACGCGGCGATCGCGGTTGCCCAGTGCAGCTCACAGGCCCTCGCGGCAGCCCTCAAGGCCGTCTCGGGAGCACTCGACTTCTGCGACGCCCGTTTCGTGACCGTCGTCGCCAGCGACGGAGCCGGATCCTTCTCCGTCACGGCGCGGGTGCTGGCCCGCATCGAGACTGCCTCGGGGCCGATCGACTGCCGCGCCGGCGGCTGTCTGCTCGGAGCGCTGAACCTCGGCGTGCTTCAGGGTGGCGCCCTGCAGGTGGCGGTCATACCGTTGGCCTTTCGCGGCTCCGCGCATAGCACTCCCGCGCGCTCGGGCGGTGCGCCACCGCTCCGCATCCCACGCCATGGCACGCTCGCCGAGATCAGGCCCGGTCACCCTGGCCGCCTGTCGATTGACGCGCTCCCGGCCCGCGGCCTGGGTCGCGGGCGAGTCGGTCAGATCGTCGCGATCCCGGCGTCAGCGAGCCCGCGCCGTCCCGTCGCGGGCGAAGGCTTGCTGGCGCTCACAATGAGCGGGCCGGGCACGGCCTGGAGCGATTCCCGCAATACCTCCGTGGTCGTCGAGGCTCGCGTGGATCGCGGACCCTGGCAGCTGATGGTGCTCTTCGCCGGTGCCCGCCCATTCACCTACGAGGGCTTCACCGGGGCCCTGAGCAGTGGGCCGCACACACTCGAGGTGCGGGCCCGCCCCGACCTCTCCCAGGTCGCGGGGCACGCTCCGATCGCGCTGCTGCAAGGCGCCAGCCTGCGGGTCGTCGCGGCCGGTACGCCCGGTGCCCTGGCGCTCCGATACGCGCCCGTCCTCTATGACCGACGGATCAGCGCCACGGGTGACACGCCCCTGATCACCTACGCCGACGAGACGCCGCTGCCGAGCGGCGCGCGGCGCCTGAGCTACGTGGTGACCTGGACGCACGAGGACGCGGGCACCGGGTACCTGCCCTGGCTCGAGTGGGGCACGTGGGGTCGGATGACCGATATTGAGAATGCGATCTCGTTCACGGTGTCCCGCAGCGGACGTGTGAGCGACAGTAGCTATCTGACCTGCACGCGCTGCGGTCCGGGATTCTCGGACAGCCGCACCGCGATCGACGAGACCGACGTCCCGTTCCGCGGCGCCTGGTTCGGACACCACCCGATCCTGCGCGTGGCTACGGGAAACAATGACTTCTCCG
Organism: uncultured Solirubrobacteraceae bacterium; assembly: GCA_963725515.1. Classification (GTDB taxonomy): domain Bacteria; phylum Actinomycetota; class Thermoleophilia; order Solirubrobacterales; family Solirubrobacteraceae; genus Palsa-465. The sequence goes on from CAVRZB010000014.1 coordinate 76,627, forward strand.
ACCGGGGAGTGACCCCGATGCGCTTTCAGCAGGCCCTGGCTGCGCCGCCTCGGCCAGGCCAGACGCGCGAGTCAGCCATGGATCTAAACCCTTGGACCTATGGCGTGATGGACGCCGAGCTCCGCCGCGAGCGCGACGACTTCTCCGAGGACCCGGCCTCGCCGGCGCCCGGCACCGCGGCCCAGTACCTGATCGTCGACCTCGATGCGAGCACCGAGCACACCGCCGCCGTGGGCGTGGACATTCGCCTGGCCGGGCACTCGGCGCTCTACTCGAATGATCTGGGCACGACCTACCCGCTGTACAACGGCGGCCACGGGCGCACGGTGGTCAAGTTGCCTCTCGGTCTCAGCCGACGGCCGATCACCATGCTCCGGCTGAGGCTGCTGGCCAGCGGGAACGCCACTCCAGCGGTCACCGTTCGCCGGCTGCGCGTGCTTCAGAGCACGGGCGGTCAGATCATCGTCAGGCGTGCGCCGCGTCCGCTCGTCACCGTCGAGCCGGCGCCCGGTCCACCGCCGGCGGGCCCCGGTCCGTCGATCACGCTGGCTGCGCCCACGCCCTGAGCATCGGTTGGCGACGGGGTCTTCGGATGGGCCCACGCGAGGCTGGGCGCGGCAAACTATGGAGCGCTCGTCACCTTCGGGGTCAATGGCGGCGCGGAGGCCGGGCGCAGGTTCATCGAGCAACTCAAGCTGTTCAGCCATCTGGCCAACATCGGCGACGCCAAGTCGCTCGCCATCCACAACGCATCGACCACCCACTCGCAGCTGAACGCAGAGGAACTGGAGTCGGCCGGGGTGACCCAGGAGACGGTCAGGCTGTCGGTCGGGATCGAGCACATCGACGACATCGTTGAAGACCTCGATCAGGCGCTTGCCGCCACGCGGGCCGCTGCAGTGACATGAGTTCTGACGGCCTTGGCCGGGTACGGACCGAGCGGGTGGTTCTGTTCACCGGGGACCGCCCGCTCGTGCTGGCCTCGGGGGCGAGGCTAGAGACCGTTGAGGTCGCGTACGAGACCTATGGCCGGCTGGACTCGGACCGTGCGAACGCTGTCGTCGTGTGTCCGGCGCTGACCGGCGACGCCCACGCCGCCGGGCATCACGGAGATCCCGGTCGGCGCGGCTGGTGGGACTCGATGATCGGTCCGGGTCGCCCGCTCGACACGGATCGGTTCTTCGTCGTCTGCGCCGATCTGCTCGGCGGGTGTCGCGGCACCACCGGCCCGTTGTCCCGTGACCCGTCAACGGGCCGGGCATACGGACTTCGCTTCCCGTCGCTGACCGTTCGCGACCTCGTCTCGGTCCACCGCGCGCTGGTGCAGCGGCTGGGGATCCGCCGGGTGTACTGCGTGCTCGGAGGCTCCCTCGGCGGCATGCAGGCGCTGCAGTGGACGCTCGACCATCCGGCGGAGCTCGAGCGTTGCCTGATGATCTGCGCGAGTGCGCGCCTGAGCGATCAGAACATCGCCTTCTCGGCCGTGGCGCGCAGCGCGATCATGGGCGATCCCGACTTCCAGGACGGCGATTACGACGGTTCCGGCCGCGCCCCGGACCTCGGCCTGTCCGTGGCGCGCATGCTGGCGCACATCACGTACCTGTCCGAGGAGGGGATGCGGCTCAAGTTCGGCCGCCGGCGGGCGCGCTCAGTCCAGCCGCCGTCGACCGCGGCCTTCTGGCCGGAGTTCGAGGTCGAGCGCTATCTCCAGCATCAAGGTGAGACCTTCCTCCAGCGTTTCGACGCCTTGAGCTATCTCTATCTGACGCGGGCCATGGACGAGTTCGAACCGTTCGAGGACCTCCGCGGGATCGGCCGCGTTGGCACGCGACTCCGGGCGATCTCCTTCGACAGCGACTGGCGCTTCGGGTCAGAGCACTCGCGGTTCATCACATCGAACCTCCGCGCTGCAGGCGCCGACACGGATCACATCGAGATTCGCTCGCCGTGGGGCCACGACAGCTTCCTGTTCTCCGATCCGGCCTACCACGACGCGGTCTCCGGCTTGCTGGCCGCTCGCTCCTCGAGTGCGCTGACCGCCGCTTGACGGCTCCGCTCCGCTCCGCCGCGTCAGCGTTCCCCAGGGTGCCGCAGCGACCACAGCTCCGGTTAGGCTGGGCCCGTGGTCAGACGTCTCACGCCGCTCGCGGCCGCACTGGTCGCCAGTGCGGTGCTCGGCTGCGGCTCGTCGGGGACCAAGACGGTGACCGTCACGACCTCACCGGCGTCCTCGACGCCGTCGGGCGTGAGCTCGGCGTCGTCCACGACCACCGTCGCGCCGCCCACCACGAGCACCACCACCAGCACGACGCCGAGCGCCCCCTTGCAGGTCGTCCACCTGGCGACCTTCCGGTCCCCGAGCAGCAATATCGGCTGCATGATCATCGCCGGCACCGCCCGATGCGACATCCGTCATCACTCGTGGTCGCTGCCGCCGAGGCCGGCCACGTGCCCCAACGTCGTCGATTTCGGCCAGGGGTTGATCGTCGAGAGCTCGGGGGCAGGACGGCTCGTCTGCGCCGGCGACACGACCTTCGATCCCAGCGCGCAGATCCTGCCCTACGGGACCGAGACCGACGTCGGGCGCTTCCGTTGCGCGAGCGCCACGTCCGGCATGACGTGTCTCAACACGAGCACCGGGCACGGCTTCTTCCTCTCGGCCCAGAGCTACCGGATCTCCTGAGCAGCACCGCGGCCGGTCAGGCGCTCGCCGGCGCCGTGGCCAGCTCCAGCTTCCTCGGCCGCCCGGCCAGGGCGCGGTCGAGGATCGCCCAGGCCGCGTAGCAGAGGGAACCAGCGGTGGCCGTCACGGTCAGCAGCAACCCGGCCGCAGCCGTGGCCGCAACACCGTGGGCTCCGAGGATCAGCACGGCCGCGGCGGCGCCCAGGCTGGGTCCGATCGGAAGTTGCCCCAACGTGAACATGGCGATCAGCAGCGCGGTCGCGTCGATCACCGAGACGTGAACGCCAACGGCGCGCAGCACGAGGTAGTTACGGGCGATCTGGGCGACGATGGCCAGCAGCACGAAGGCGATCATGCGGTAGCGGCCGTGACGCATCACCGCAAGGCCGGACCACAGGCCGAGGCGATGACGGTCAGAGACGCGGCGCAGCACGAGCGTCGCGGCCGTCATCAGCGAGATGGCCAGGACCGGAGTCCACCAGGGGATCCCCAGCGGGCCGACCAGCGTGAACGAGAAGATCGCCACCAGTCCGACCTCCACCGCGATGATCGGTACCTCGGCGGCCAGCAGCGCGGGCACGCGTGGCACCCGGTCGGGGGCCACCCGGCGCAGGCAGGCGATGCGCGCCGCGAGGCCGACCGAACCATTGAAGATGCTGGCGAGGTAACCGATCCCAGCGGCGCGGAACAGCAGGCGCCGCGAAACCGAACCGCCGGCCGCCTCGACGCAGACGTGCCAGGCCTCGCTACGGGCCAGCAGCGCGCCGACCTGGAGCGCGGCCACGAGCGCCAGGGTCAGCAGCGGCGCCGTGTGCAGGGCGGCCGTGAACTGGCCACGTCGACCGGCGAGCTCGGCCAGCAGCGCGACCGTGACCGTGCCGGCCCCGACAACGGTCAGGAGCGCACGGCGCCGGTACACGGGCCGCCAGCGGGTGCTCGGAGTCTTCCCGGGCGCCGCGAGTGACTCGGCGAGGATTACTTCGCCTCGGGGTGCTTGGCCTTCGCCGGGGCGGCGGCGACGCCGTCCTGGCCGGCGCGCTGCGCCCGCCGCTCGGCGGCTTCACGCTTGAGCTCACCCTGCTTGCCCGAGATCTCGGCCAGACGCGCCTCGCGCCGCTCGCTCGAGGTGAGACGACGGTTGGTCGGGTCGGTGGAGACTTTGATCGTGTGTCTTGTTGCCATGGCTGCCTCTGTGTTCGGTTATCGGACCGGGGGATGCTCAGCTCTGCGGTTTGGGCTGCGGGAGGGCGAGCGCGGCCGCGATCGCTTCGTCGTCGTGCTCGGTCTCGCGCAGGCTGGACCTGCGAAAGCCGACGAGCGACGAGAGGTCGCGGGCGGGCTCGAGCAGCGCGCCGCACGTCGGACACAGATCGCCGGCCAAGTCGGTCCAAGCGCCCGGGATCTGGTACCGGGTCCGGCAGGCTACGCACACGTAATGGGGCATCAGCGCCCCTCCCTGTAAGTTGACCATCGACTATACCTGAACTTCAAATCTAGAATCACGCTTATTCTTTTCCCATGACTCCCGACGCTCCACAGACGTGGTCGTTCCTCACGAACCATGCGCAGGTGCTGCTCTGCATCGCGAACAACCCGGCTATCCGCCTGCGCGAGATCGGAGACGCGGTTGGCATCACCGAACGCGCAGCCCACCGCATTGTCACGGAGCTGGCTCAGGCCGGCTACATCTCCAGGACACGAGTGGGCCGGCGTAACAGGTACACGATCGAGCCCGACCTGCCCTTGCCCGAACCGCTGGCCCGCGAGCGGAGGATCGGCGACCTACTCACGCTCCTCGAGCAACGGCGCGAGGAGGGCCGTGGAGATTCGCGCGTCGCTCAGTGAAGCGACCCCGCGGGCATCACGTAGCGCAGCGGCGTGGCTGCCTGTGATCCCGGGTTCCCGCTGATCGAGCTGTGCAGGCCGCGTCCAGAGACGGAAGCCACTGCGGCCTCGGGTCTGCCACCCCGCTTCAGGATCCACGCCTCGACCGCGGCCAGGTCGCTGCCCTCGGCGAGGATTGCCGCGCGCTCGATCGTGCCTCCGCCGGACCCGTCGGGACGCGAAAGCCGAACCACCAACGTGCGGATCGCGTCGTCGTCCATTGATCGAGCTTAGTCCCTATTGCAAATCCGAGTCGGATGATCGGAATTCTGGTATCGTCAATGGGCGTTCGGTGAGCTTTCGCTCTTCTCGCTTTCCGGCCGCATCTTTTCGGGGAGAGCAGAGAGGCGGTCGGCCATGGTCACCGCAATGACGGAGCCGCGCGGCACCGTCCAGGATGACGGCATCGCCGTTCTGTCCAAGCACCAACCGCGCCACCGCTGCGAATGTGGGCACGTCACGCACGTCTTCGGCGGAGGGCGCCATCGGGTCTACTTCGAGCTCGACGACACGCGGCTGGATCAGCCCGTGATGAACCGCGTCTGTCCGTCCTGCGCACGGATCCTGCCGGGCAAGAATCGTCCCTGAGACCCGCGCGGCGTCCTGGCAGCGTTATGGTCCGCTGGAGGTCCGGTGACGCTGCTCTACAACTCTCAGGTCTCAGGGAACTGCTACAAGGTTCGGCTGCTCCTGGCCCATCTCGGAGTGCCATATGAGCGTCGCGAGATGGACGTGGTGGATCGCTCGGACCGGCAGCGGGTGCTGGGCGACCTCAACCCTGGCTTGCGTGTACCGACCCTGGTCCTTGACGACGGTCGCGCGCTGGCCGAATCGGGCGCGATTCTCTGGTATTTCGCCGAGGGCACCGAATACGCGCCGCTCGAGCGCTTCGCGCGGGCCAAGGTGCTGCAATGGATGTTCTTCGAGCAATACAGCCACGAGCCCAACATTGCGGTCGTGCGCTTCTGGATCGCCTTCTCAGACGCACCCCCGCCACAACAGGAGATCGAGGCCAGGCGTGCCGGCGGCTACGCGGCCCTCGAGGCTATGGACCGCCACCTGTCGAGGCATCCGTTCCTGGTCGCCGACCGCTACACGATCGCCGACATCGCCCTCTACGCCTACACCCACGTCGCGGGTGAGGGCGGCTTTGACCTCAGCGTCTATGCGGCCGTGCGCGCGTGGTTGGAACGCGTGGCCTCCCAGCCCGGGCACGTGCCCATGAGCGCGTGAGCGCACCTCGGCCACGCCGGATCGCCACCGTCGGCGTGTACGGAGCGACCCTCGCGCGCTACCTCGAGGCGCTCGCCGACGCGCAGGTGACGCTGGTTCTCGACGTGCGCCAGCGCCGCGGAGTGCGGGGTCCGGAGCACGCATGGGCCAATGCGCAACGGCTCCAGGCCACGCTAGCGGAGGCACGCATCGGCTACCGGCACCTGCGTGAGCTTGCGCCGACCACCGAGCTGCGCCACCTGCAGTACGCGGTCGACGACGCCACCGGCGTCGGCAAGCGAAACCGGGCGCACCTCGCCCCCGAGTACAGCGAGCGCTACCAGGCCGAGATCCTCGACCGAGCGGATCTCGGCCCGCTGGTGGCCATCCTGCCGGACGACGGCCTCGGTGCCCTGATGTGCGTCGAGCGCGACCCCGAGGCCTGCCACCGCTCGCTGATCGCCGCTCGGCTGGCCTCCGACTACGGCTTCGGCGTGGTCGATCTTCGGCCCTGACTGGCGTCGCGCTCGCCGCTGGCAAGGATCAGACTCGCCAATCGCGCGGCCTGGCGCTGGGGCAGCAGGTGCCCGGCGCGGTCCAGGAGAACGAGCCGCGCATTGTCGATCTGCGCGGCGACCTCACGGGCGGCGCTCGGGGACACGATCCGGTCGTCCCGCCCGGAGACCACCGTCGTCGGGGCCGCGATCTCCGCCAGGCGGCGCTCGAGGCCGGGCAGGTCGCGCACGAGCATGCGCTGCTCGCTGACGAACGCCCGCCAGGCGGCTGGGGTCAGCAGTCGCCGCGACGACATATCGAGGTAGCTCTCGTCGAGCCCGAGCAGATCTGCGATCCGGCGCCGCAGAGGCGGAGCGGCCAGCGCCAGCCCGGCCCCTGACAGAGCAGCGACGCTGGCCACCGAGCCGGCCACCGGCGCGGCGAGCAGCGAATCGACCCAGCTCAGCGACGCGCCGTTGACCGCCGGGGCCGCGAGCACCAGCCGCTGCACCCGTGCCGGGTGTTCGATGGCCAGCCACGCCGCCACCGCAGCACCCAGGCTGTGGCCGACCACCGTGGCCCGTTTGACTCCGCGCGCGTCGAGCGCCTCGATCGCCGCACTCGCATTGCCCGCCAGGTCGCTCGGTGGCCGCGCGTCGTCCCACCCGGGCCGATCGATGGCGATCGTTTCGACTTCCGGCCCAAGCTCAGCCACGACCCGGTCCCAATCGTGCGCACTCCCGGGCTGGCCGTGCAGGAGCAGCACGGCCCCTTTGGCTGCGTCCACCAAGCTTCGGCTCAGGCGCCGGGTGGACCGCCGCGCGGCGCGTCGCCGACTGACTGTCCGTCGCGACCGACGTAGCCGTCCTTGCCGCCGACGACGAGCACGATCGCGTCCCCGTCCCCGGTGTTGCGCATTCCGCGGTGCGTCTGCGGATCGACGCGCACCAGGCCGCCCGGTCCGAGCCGATGCGTGCTGCCGTCGCCAAAGCGGAACTCGATCTCGCCGGCGTGCACGAAGTATGTCTCCTCCTGCTCATCGTGGTAGTGCTCGCCGGTCTGGTAACCGGGAGGCAGCACGATCGCGTTCATCCCGAAGGCCGTGACACCGAGACCCTGGCGGACTTTTCTGAAGCCGTAACCCTCGCCGAGGTCGTCCAGACTGGACACCGCGTATCCGGCACCCTCGATCGTCGGCTCGCCCATTGCGCTCATCTTATTTGTTCTGGGTCCGGCGACTCGCGCGAACCCCGGACGCGTGCCCAGCGCCGCAGGAGCTGTACGGCGACGAAGACCATCAGCGCGGCGAAGCCGAGCCGCAGCGCTCGCTCCGAAAGCGCATTGGCCAGTGCCACGCCGGCCAGGACTCCGAGCGCGGACAGTGCACCGACGATCGCCCCGTCCCGGACATCGACGTTGCCATAGCGATGCTGGCGCCACGCCCCGATCAGGGCGACCGGGACAATGGCCAGCAGGGATGTCGCCTCCGCCTTGACCTGCGAGAGACTGAGCGCCAGCGTCAGCGCGGGGACGAACAGAATGCCGCCGCCCACGCCGAGCAGGCCGCTGAGCACGCCGGCCGCCGCCCCCATCACGATGGCCACGATCATCGGAGCACCAGGTCGACCGCGACGCCGATCAACAGGATCGCGAACAGCAGCGAGATCGTCTCGGTTCGGACGCGCTGCTGGATCCACGTGCCCACGACAGCGCCCCCCATCGCCGGGATGCCGACCAGCAGCCCCTTGGCCACGTCGACGTTCCCGTACGCACCCTGCGCCAGTGTCGCCATGGCGGCAATGACCACGATCGCGGCCAGCGACGTGCCCGTCGCCCGGCGCTCGTCGTAGCCCAACCACAGAACCAGGAGGGGCACGATCACCGTGCCTCCACCGACGCCGAACAAGCCGCTGAACATCCCGGCGGCGGTGCCCGTGACCGCCAGCTTCAGCGTGCGGGCGGAAGACATGACGCGGCATACTAGAGCCGTGACTTCAGCGCTCTTGTCCGAGGCCATTGCGCCTCTGCGCGCGGAGCCCGCCCGCGCCGCGATCCTGCTCGACATCGATGGAACGCTCGCGCCGATCGTCGAGCACGCGGAATATGCCAGCGTCCCGGAGGGCACCCGCCAGCTGCTGATCGAGATCGCCAAGCGCTACGGGCTCGTGGCCTGTGTCAGTGGTCGGCGGGCATCGGAGGCCCGGGCGATGGTCTCGATCGGGACGATCTCCTACCTCGGCTCGCACGGCGCCGAGCTGCTGCGCGCGGGCTGGACGGAGCCTGTGCTTGACCAGGGCATTGAGGACTGGGCGCGCCGCATCCATGACTTCGGGCGCGAGGCCGATACGGCCGACCTGCGCCGGCGGCGTGTGCGGATCGAGGACAAGGGTGCGATCGTGGCCTTCCATTGGCGCGGCGCAGCCGACGAGGATGCTGCGCGAGCGGCGATCGACGCGCTCGCGGCGCGGGCCGAGGAGGCCGGCCTGCGCACCCATTGGGGGCGGAAGGTGCTCGAGGTGCGGCCGCCCGTGCGGATCGACAAGGGCGCCGGAGTCAAGGCCTTCCTGGAGGACACCGACATCGACGTCGCGCTCTACGTCGGTGACGACGCCACCGACGTGGACGCCTTCCGCGGGCTGCGTGAGCTGCTCGACGACGGTCGCCTGTCGCGCATCGTCCGCGTGGGCGTCAGTTCCGAGGAGGCTCCGTCGGCCGTCGCCGACGAGGCCGACGTCCTGGTCGATGGGACGGACGGAGTCCGTGAGCTGCTCACGATGTTGGTCGCGGACTAGAACCAGCGCCGATGCGCTTCACCGACTTCCTGCGGACGACCGTTCTGATCAGCGCCGCCGCCGCCAGTGCCCTGGCGGCCGTGACCGTGGCCGGCGCGGGCAGCGCGGCCGACGATCTGCTCGTCCCGGTGGCTGCGGCCTGGTGGGTGCTCGCCGGACTGGCCGGGGCCTGGCTCGGACGGCGGCCTGAGACCTCTGCGCCGATCGCCTCGTTGCTGGCCAGCGCACGGACCCAGTCCTCGCTGCCCGAGGTGCACCCTGGACGCACACTTCTGAACCGCCTCTGGCCGCTGTTGATATCGACGATCGGCGCCGGAGCGCTGGCCTTCATCCTTCCGCAGGTACCCGCGGTCGCCACCGGTTTCGCGATCATCTGGGCGCTGGCCTGGCGCCGCCAGGCGTCGGCCGTGACCGCGGTCGAGGAGCGAGACGGCGTGCGGTTCTACATCGAGCCCACCTCGCCGCTGCGCCCGATCAAGCTCGCCCGCACGCCCGGTTTCCGCTCCAACCTGCTCGAGCTCAACGGGGCCTCGCGCTCGCGGTCCGCCCGACCGCGAGCCTAGCCGTGCGCCCAACCTCGCGGGCCGGCCTCGATGTGCTCGTCGTCTCGCTCGGCACGACCGGGGGATGGCGTGCCGCAGCGGACGAGCTCGTGGCTTCGCTCGAGCGGGCCGGGGCCAGTGTGGCGCTCGTGCAGGCGCGACCGGCGCCACGAATGCGCACCTTCGCGCTGACCGACCTCTCACAGGCATTGGCGACCCGGGCCGCTGCGCGGCGCGGAATCGCCGCGCACCGCCCGGGGGCGATCATCTACTGCTCGGTCACCGCCGCGCTGCTCTGGCCGGTGCGCGGGGCGATCTGGCTTGACTCGGTGGCCGCGGAGAACCGCCCGGGCCGACACGGCGTGTGGCAGCGTCGCGTGGAGCGTCGGCGATTGGCCGCGGCGCTCCTGCTCATGACGATGGGGGAGCGGGCGCTCGATCCGCTGGGCCCGCGTTTCCGTGAGTCGGTGCTCGTGCCGGTGCCGGTCGAGCCCTCCGCGGCGGATCCCGCGGCGGCCCCGGCCGAGCGGGAATTCGCCGCGATCACGTACGCCGGGGATCCGGTCAAGAAGCGCCTCGGCGTAGTGCTGGCCGCCTGGGAGCAGACGCGCAGGGACGGCGAGACGCTCGTGGTCGCCGGGACGAATGAGGTGCGCTCGCGCTCGGGCGTCGAGGTCGCGGGAAAGCTCGCACCGGGGGCCTACCGGGCGCTGCTGCGGCGGGCGCGCGTTTTCGTGGCCGCGCCACGGCGCGAGGATTACGGGATCGCGCCGCTCGAGGCGCTGGCTGACGGCTGCATACTCGTCAGCACCCCGGCCCCGGGGCCGTATCCGGCACTCGACCTCGCGCGGTCGCTCGACTCGCGGCTCGTAAGCGGGGATCTCGAGATGGCGATTCGCACCGCGCTCGACACGCCGGTGCCCGACTACGCGGCGCGGGCCCTTGAGCTGCTCGCGCCGTTTCGGCGCGCGGCCGTCGACCGCACGGTGGCCGACGAGGTGCTGCCGCGTCTGCTGCCCGGCCGCGCGCGTCTCGGCTAGACGCGCTGGCGGTTTCGTCCGAGCATCGCCGCAAGCTCCGGCCAGCGGCGAGTGTTGGCCACATCCTCGGCGGTCAGCCAGGCGCGCCGTGCCGTGGCCACCCCGTAGCGCGCAACCGAGAAGCCGCCGGTGCGGTGGGCGTCGCAGTTGATGACGATCTTGACTCCGGCCGCGGCTGCGGCGCGGGCGTTGACCTCGTTCATATCGCGGCGATCGGGGCTCGAGTTGATCTCGAGCATCGTCGAGGTGCGCGCGGCGGCCTCGATGACCGCCGGGGCGTCGAACCGGTACGCCGCTCGGCGCTCGATCTTGCGGCCGCTCAGGTGGCCGATGGCGTCCACGTGGGGGTGCTCGATCGCGCGGACGATCCGGTCGGTCATCGCGTCCGAGCTCATCTGAAACGACGAGTGCACGCTGGCTATCACCCAGTCGAGTTGGGCCAGCAACTCGTCGTCGTAATCGAGCGAGCCGTCGGGAAGGATGTTGACCTCGCTCCCGGCCAGCAGCTCGATTCCCTCGACCTTCGTCGAGCGAATGCGTTCGACCTGTGCGCGCAGGGCGTCGCCGGAGACCTCGTTGCCAAAGCCGAAGCTCGCCGAGTGGTCGGTGATGGCCAGGTACTCATAGCCGGCATCCCGAGCTGCGGTGGCCATCTCCTCGATCGATGCGGTGCCGTCCGAGGCCGTGGTGTGCGAGTGCAGATCCCCGCGCAGGTCGCCGAGCTGCACGAGCTCGGGCAGCGTGCCGGCCGCGGCGGCCTCCAGCTCGCCGCGGTTCTCACGCAGCTCGGGCTCGATGTAGTCGAGACCGAGGCGGGAGTACACGTCGGCCTCGGTGGCGCAGCGCAGCGTCTCGCCGGAGGCGTCGTCGAGGACGCCGTACTCCGACACGTGCAGGCCCTTGCGCACGGCCGCATCCCGGAGCGCCATGTTGTGCTCCTTGGAGCCCGTGAAGTGCTGGAGCAGATTGCCGAACTGGTCTGGCGCGACGATCCGGAGGTCGACCTTGAGACCGCTGTGCATCTTCAGCCGGACGCCGCTCTCACCCGGGTTCTGTGCGGCCTCGACGAGGTCGAGACGGGCCGCGGCCTGGGCGAGGGCGAGGGGATCGTTGGCCGTGGCGATCACGTCGAGGTCCTTCACGCTGTCGGTCATGCGCCGTGCGGACCCTGCGATCTGGACCTTCTCGGCCGTCGGATGCGCCCGCAGCGCAGCCACGAGCTGCTCGCCGACGGCCAGCGCCCGGTCGAGCACCACGCGCCGTTGCGGGTCTCCGGGGGTCGCCGTTTGAAGCGCGGCCAGCAGGGCCTCCTCAGCTTTCGCTCCGAACCCCTTCAGTGCCCGGATGCGGCCCGCCTCGGCGGCCACGCGAAGCGCATCGAGCGAGTCGATTCCGAGTTCGTCGTACAGCCGCCGGGCGCGCTTGGGCCCGAGTCCCGGCAGGTGGGTCATGTCCACGAGGCCCGAGGGAAATTTCGCCCGCAGCTTGACCGCGGCCGGGATCGTCCCGTCGTCGGCCAGGGCCAGCACCTTCTCCTGAATCGTCTGGCCGATCCCCGGCAGCTCGGTGGCACGGCCCTGGCGGGCCATCGCCGCGACGGAAACCGGGGCATCACGAACAGCCTTGGCCGCGTTGCGGTAGGCCACGATGCGATGGATGATCGCTCCGTCGAGCTCGTAGAGGTCACCGAGCTCATCGAGGGCCTCGGCGATCTCGCTGTTGGTGGGGTCGGCCACTGGTCTCCAAAAGGCTAGTCTGCGCGCGCATGACTGCGCTGTGGTCCCTCACCGTTGGCGCTATACTTTTTGAAGTACGAACGAATTCTTCAAGGGAGTCGCAATGGCAGGCACCGTTTCCGAAGTGACCGACAACAACTTCCAGGCGGAAGTGATCGAGTCAGACGTTCCAGTGCTTGTGGACTTCTGGGCGCCGTGGTGCGGTCCGTGTCGGATGGTTGCGCCGGTCGTCGAGGAGATCGCCAAGGAGCGCGGCGACGGCATCAAGGTCGTCAAGCTCAACATTGACGACAACCAGCAGACCGCGATCAGCTACGAGGTCATGTCGATCCCGACGCTGATTCTCTTCCGCCACGGCGAGGTGGCCAAGAAGGTCATCGGCGCGTACCCGAAGCGCAAGCTCGAGTCCGAGCTGATCGAGCCCGAGCTCGGACCGCTCGAGACCGCCGCGCGGGACTAGGCGGCTGACGCGCGCTGCGCGCGCGCGACCTCGACCAGGAGCTCGCGTCCATCGATCCGTGCCGGATCGCCGGGCTGCGAGCCGCCATAGCTGACCTCGACCGCGAGCGTCTCGCCCGCGATGTAGGCCTCGTGCGCGCGGGCGGCGTCGAGCAGCCCCGGGTCGCCGTCCAGCGTGAGCACGATGCGGTCGGTGATCTCCAACCCCGCGTTGCGCCGCGCCGACTGCACGACGTGCACGATCTCGCGCGCCCAGCCCTCGACCTGGAGCTCGTCGTCGACGGCCAGCTCGAGCGCCACGGCATGTGACCCCTCGCGCTCGACCTGATAGCCCGCCAGTGGCTTCATCGAGACGCGCAGCGAACCTGGCTCAAGGGTGTGGTTGTTGCCGCCGAGCGTGATCGCGACCGCGCGCCCCTCCTTGAGCGCCGCGGACACCCGGGCGGGATCGAGGCCGGCGACGGCGGCCACCACCTGCGGCATCTGCTTGCCGAAGCGCGGACCGAGAGTGGGATAGTCGGGCTTGATCTCGACCTCGCCGAGCTCGTCGGCCTCGGAGACGAAGCGCACCTCGCGGACGTTGAGCTCATCGCGCACGATGTCGGAGAGCCGCTCGATCGCCTCGCGCTCGAATCCGGTCGCGACGACCACCGCGGCGCGCAGCGGCTGGCGCACCTTGAGCTTGGCCTGCCCGCGTGCGGCCAGGCCGAGGCGCACGGTCTCGCGGGCCACGCCCATCGCGTCCTCGAGCTCGACGTTGCGCTCGCCGGCGACCGGGAAGTCGCACAGGTGGACGCTCGGCTCGGAGCCGTCGAGATTGTCGTAGATCTCGTCGCTCAGGAAGGGACAGAAGGGGGCGAGCAGCTTCGAGACCGCCGTCAGGCACTCGTACAGGGTCGCGAAGGCGTCGAGATCGCCGTCCCAGAAGCGTCGCCGCGAGCGCCGCACGTACCAGTTGGACAGTTCGTCGATGAAGCCGGCGATCGCCCGGCCGGCCGCGGTTGCGTCGTAATCCGCGAGCCGCTCGTCGACGACCTCGACCGTGGCCGCGAGGCGCGAGCGTGCCCATCGATCGAGCTCGGCCGGCTGGCCCTCACGCGATCCGGACGGGTGGCGCGAGGCGAGGTCAGCGGGCGAGATGCCATTGGCGTTGGCGTAGAGGACGTAGAAGCCATAGGTGTTCCATAGCTGGAGCAGGAACTGGCGCACCGCTTCCCCGATCGTCTCCATCGAGAAGCGATATCCGTCCCAGGGGTACTTCGAGGTGAAGAAGTACCAGCGCAACGCGTCGGCGCCGTAGCGCTCGATGACCTCCGCAGGTTCGATCACGTTGCCGATCGACTTGGACATCTTGCGACCCTCCTCGTCGAGGATCAGGCCGAGGCAGAGCACGTTGCGGTATGAGGACTGGCCGAAGAGCAGCGTCGAGACGGCGGTCAGCGAGTAGAACCAGCCGCGGGTCTGGTCGAGGGCCTCGCAGATGAAGTCGGCGGGGAAGCGCTCTTCGAACAGCTCCTGGTTCTCGAACGGATCGTGGTACTGCGCAAAAGGCATCGACCCGGAGTCGAACCACACGTCGATCACGACCGGGATGCGCCGCATCGGCTCGCCGCACTCGGCGCACGCGAACGAGACGTCGTCGACATAGGGCCGGTGGGGATCGGTGAGCGAGACGCCGGAGAGTTCCTTCAGCTCGCCCAGTGACCCGATCGCGCGGACGTGACCCCGCTCGCAGCGCCAGATCGGCAGCGGGGTGCCCCAGTAGCGTTCGCGCGAGAGGGCCCAGTCGACGTTGTTATCGAGCCACTTGCCGAAGCGGCCGTGCTTGACGTGCTCCGGATGCCAGTTGACCGTTTCGTTGGAGGCCAGCAGCTCGTCCTTGATCTGGCTCGTGCCGATGTACCACGACGGCTTGGCGTAGTAGATCAGCGGCGTGTCGCACCGCCAGCAGTGGGGGTAGGAATGCTCGTAGGGCTCCTCGCGCAACAGGCGTCCGCGCTCACGGAGGTCCTCCACGAGGTCCTGATCGACGGTCATGCTCGGGTCGACGTGCTTTACGTGACGTCCGGCGAAACGACCGATGTGCTCGTCGTACGTGCCGTCGGGCCGCACCGGGTTGATCACGTTCAGGCCGTACTGCTCGCCGAGCCGGAAGTCGTCCTCGCCAAAGGCGATTGCCGTGTGCACGAGCCCGGTGCCGTCCTGCGCCGTGACGAAGTCGGCCAGCAGCACCGTGTGTCCGCGCGGCCCGTACTCCGAGCCGGCGATGAAGTCAAACGGAGGCTCATACGACACCCCCTCAAGCGCCGCGCCCGGGAACCTGTCGAGCACCTCGCTGTCCTCGCCGAGCACCCGCTCGACCAGGTCCTCGGCCAACACATAGACCTGCGGGTCATCGCCGCCGCGAGCCCGGACGTAGGTCAGCGCGCCGTCGACGGCCACGGCCGCGTTGGAGACTAGCGTCCAGGGAGTGGTCGTCCAGACGAGCAGCTCGTCGCCGGGGCCGACGACGTCGTTGACGCCCTTCACCGCTAGACGGACGTAGACCGAAGGATCGACCACGTCGCGGTAAACGCCGGGCTGCCCGAGCTCGTGGCTGGAGAGCGCGGTCCCGCAACGGGGGCAGTACGGCACGACCTTCAAGCGCTCGTACAGCAGTCCCTTGTCATGGATCGTCTTCAGCGCCCACCAGACCGACTCGATGTAGTCGGGGTCGAGGGTCTTGTAGGCGTGGTCGAGGTCGACCCAGAAGCCGATCCGTTCGGTCAGCCGCTTCCAATCCTCGACGTGACTGAGCACCGCCTCGCGACAGCGGGCGTTGAACTCAGCGATCCCGAAACGCTCGATGTCGTCCTTGGAGGTGAAGCCGAGCTCCCTTTCGATGGCCAGCTCCACCGGCAGCCCGTGGCAGTCCCAGCCGCCCTTGCGCGGCACGTAGTAGCCGCGCATCGTTCGATAGCGGGGAAAGATGTCCTTGAACACGCGGGCCAGCACGTGGTGCGTGCCCGGGGGGCCATTGGCGGTCGGTGGCCCCTCGTAGAACACCCACTGGGGCGAGCCCTCACGACGGCGCAGCGATTCGGCGAACACGTCGCGTTCACGCCATCGCTCGAGCACCTCGAGCTCGAGCTCGGGGAATGAGGCACGCGGATCGACCGGGCGGTGCGGACTCGGCATCGCCGGTGATTCTAGGTTTAGACGCCGGTCGGCCTCCCCGGGAGGCTTGTCGGCCCGTCCGGCGTTCGGGCTCAGGCTTCGCGCGCGACGACGGACGGCCGCCGAACGGGGGCTTGTGAGGCGTTGTCGAGCCGCGCCAGCAGTCCGTCGCGCGCGGCGATCGGCTGATCGCCGAGGCGAGTGACGGTGCTCGCGCCGGTGTCCGGGACCGCCGAGCGGTAGTCGCACACGGCGACCTCGCGAGACACGCTGCGTACCGTGTAGACCAGGCGTCCGATGGCGTCGAGCGTGGCATGGCGGCCGGTGAGCACGACAGCCCGCGGCTCGAGCGCGCGCAGGGCGCGGCCGAGACGGGCCGGCTCGATCGCCGGCGTGAGCGAGAGCGTCCGCAGCCCGGCGCGCCGGAGCATCAGCTCGAGCGACTGGGCATAGAGGGCGTCGAGCTCGGGTGCCACGCTGCCGTCGAAGACCAGCACCCCCTCGTTCCGCGAGGCGGACGGTGAGAGCCGCTTGAGCGCCGACAGCCAGCCCATGGCGTGGCGCCAGGCGAACTCGTACTCGGGAGTCGCCTCGTGGGCACCCTGCTGCGCGCCGACCGCCGTAAGCAGGATCTCCTCGACCGTACGCTCGACCGAGCGCAGGGCGAGGCTCTCTTCCAGTAGGCGATCGGCGCGCTGCTCGTCGAAGGTCGAGAAGGCCAGCTCGAGGCGCGACGCGGAGGACGGACCCTCGCCACGCTCCCGTGCCAGCGAGATCGCCGAGGAGACGTTGTGCGTTTCGGCCAGCGTCTGCCTCAGCGCCTCGATCTCCCCGAGCGCGTAATGGCGATGCCCACCGGGAGAACGGTGAGGCCGCGGGAAGTCGTAGCGACGTTCCCAACTGCGAAGCGTATTGGGGCTGACGCCGAGCATGACAGCAGCCGCGTTGGTGCGAATTCCACTCATGTCTGCACGGTGTTATCTACCCCTGAGCAGATCAGCACAAGTCGCGCAATACGGACTGCAGTTTGGGCGGATTCTTGCAGCGGCAGGAGCGGGCAGGTGGGTGCAGACGGGAGGAGGTCTTGAGCATGCCTATCCGCGAGTCCCCGGAGGGCGCCGGGTCGCAGGTAAACGCGGCTGGGGAGGGTGCCGCGCTCAATAATCGCGCACGGCGACCCCAACGTGACACACGTGCCCGAGAACCGAGGGTGTGTCGCACCGTGCGCGCCCTGGCCCGCACTCTGCGACACACGTCCGAAACCGCAGCGGGTGTGTCGCGTTATGCGCGCTGCCGGAGGGCTGGACCCGCGGCGGAGCATCACGCCCCGCGGCGGAGCATCACGCCCCGCCGCGGAGCATGACGACCCGCCGCGGAGCATCCGCAGCAGCAGTCGGCCTCCCCGGCCGTCGTTCACGTCCGCGCCATCGCGCGCTGGACCAACCAGCCGGGCGCGCGCGGCTCAGTCGAAGACGAGCAGCGCGGCGCGCGGCGGTCCGCAGCTCGCGATGCGCGCGCGGAGCCGGACGCCGAAGGTGGTGGCCGGGCGCACGACGACGTGGCGCATCGTTTCGTCGCCACGCGCGGCCCAGGTGACGGCCACGGCGAGGTTCTCAGGTCCCGGTGCCTCGGCATCGGCCGGCACGAGCAACTCGGTCACGTGGCGGTTGACCGCTTCGGTCTCGCTCGTGGCCAGCAGGCGCTCGGCCTCCTCGGATAGGGCGCACACCGACAGGGTCCCGTCGAGAACCATGAACGCTGCGCCCGGCGACGGGGCCGCGTCGGCGCCGGCCTGCAGCAGAAGCCCCATGCTGCAGTCCGAGCAGACACGCTCGGCCGGAGCCGAGGAGCCGTCGACCTCGGGTCGCGCGCCGCAGTGGCCGCAGAACCAGACGTCGGGCGCGGTGCGTTCCGCCGGCGCGGGCGCCGCGGCGGCGGCGAGCCGGAGGTGATTCCCCTGCCCCATCACTCAGGCCCCATCAGAGACGTGCCATGCGTTCGTCAGCGTCCATGCCGGAGGCGAAGTTTACACCGGGCGAGGCGCGAACGGAAGAGCCCGCGGCGGTTCTTCCGAGCTGTTCGGACTCGGCGATCTCCAGCAGCCGTCGCTGCGCCTCGCTCGGACGAGAGGGGAGCAAATTCGTGCCGGTGGTCCGTATCCGCACCCGCTGCTCGCCGCGGCGATAGACGGCCACGGGCATCGCACCGGCCGCGAGGCGAACCGCGTAGGCCCAGCGGGCAACGGTGTCGTCGGGCAGGTAGCCGCCGGCAATGACAACGAGGTTCGGTTCATGGACCGCGACCGCGTCACCAATGCCGGTCACGCCGCGGGCGGAGAGGCTGAGGACTCTGATGCCGGCCCGCAGGCAGAACAGCTCGACCGCACGGATGTAGGGCGCGTCGGGATCGAGCTCATCGCGCGAAGCGTCTCCGAGCACGAGCGACACCGGCCGTATGGGTGCCGGCGCGAGGCGCGTGGCCCGTCGCAGCCAGTCAGAGGCCCAGCGCGCCGCGAAGGCCCACGCGGCGGAGTCGACCGAGTGCCGACGCACGATTTCGTCGAGCGTGGGCAGGAGCACCTCCTCGACGGAGCGCTCGACCGAGCGCAGGGCCAGGGCCGATTCGATCGCGCGGTCGGCGCGCTCGCCCTCGTAGGAGACAAGCGCCCCGACGAGCGAGTTGGTGTCGGTGGCCAGTCCCTCGCGTGCGCGAGACACGGCCGAGGAGATCGAGAGACCCTCTTGCAAGGCATCTCTCAACGCCGCCACCTCGCCGTGCGTGAACAGGCGGTGCTTCCCGGGCGACCGCTGCGGCTTGGGGAAGCCGAACCTGCGCTCCCATGCGCGCAGCGTGTTGGGGCTGACGTTCAAAAGCGCAGCCGCCTCGCTCGTCTTCAGATAGCGCATTCCCCGCACACGGTCGATCCACTTGATGCGCTTTGGTTGCTTTGGGGGTAGAAGTGAAGAGGTTTTCGGCCTAAACTTGTGCAGAAGCTCCACGCATTCGTGCTTTTGTCAGCAGTCTGGGCGGTTCGCTGCGATGGGGCGGCCGACCCGGGAACAACTTTTTGGAGACGAAGCGGCTCGCTTCTCGGCGCGCAGCTCTGTCTCTCGTAATGGGAGCACGGACGCAGTCCTCCCGCCCCCGAGTCCGCGTCCAGGAGAACACAAATGCATATGCGCACCGGCTGATCCGAAGTAAATGGCTGGTAGTGCGGCGATTTTCGCGCTACCGTGACCGGATGCTCCGCCACATGGTCGGAGAAATTCGTCTTGCCCGAAGTCGGTGGCTGGCCGGCTTTCTCTTCACCGGAGTGAGCGCGCTGATCTGTGCCGTGGCGGTCACCGCGGGGCCGCCGGATCGAGTGAACGCATTGAGTGTGGTCCTCGGGATCGCCGCTGCCGCGGCGGGCCTGATGGTCGCGGGAACCCGTGGGGGCGTTTCCGTGTCCGCGGCGTTCATCGTCTCGGCGCTGGCCGCCGCCTTCCTCGGTCCACTGTCGGCGATCACGGCCGCCCTGATCTCGGAGTTGTGCGCGTCATTGCGTTTGCGGACCGCACCACGGGACGTCTTCGTGACGAACATCCCGGCGTGTGTCCTGCCGGCCTTGGCTGCAGCCGAGATCGTTAGGGCCCTCGCGCCCGTGCCGCACGACACGGTTGCCTTCTACCTGACGGTTGCACTGGCCGGACTGGCCGACTACGTGCTCAGCTTCGTGATCTGGGCGATATCGCGTCGTGTCGCGCGCCCCGATGCCGAGCAGCACGGTTTCGGGACCTTCCTGCAAATCATTCCCAGCGTCGCCCTGAGCGTCATCCTCGTCGTCGCCGGGGCCTCGATCTACATCAAGGTCGGCCTGCGGGGGATCGTCTTTGCCCTCGCCGCGCTGTTCGCCTTCTCCTACATGGCGCACCTGCTCGAGCGGGCGCGCAGCCGGGCCCAGCAGTACGTGTCGCTGTCGTGGGGTGTGCTGGGCGGGTTGCTCAGGGCGCTCGATCAACGCGACCAGCGCGCGGCCCGGCATGCCGCCGGCGTCTCGCGCTTCGCGCGCGACATCGCGGCAGCCGTCGGGATGTCCAAGGAGGAGTGCGAGCTGGCCCACACGGCCGGACTCCTGCACGACATCGGACACTTTGCGCTCTCCGACCGCGTCCACGAACGCGGACGGACGCTGACCGAGGAGGACTGGACGGCGATCCAGCGGCACCCGGAACTCGGGGCCGACATGCTGAAGGACCTCGGGATGTACGGCCCGGTCGCCGAGATCGTGCGCTCGCATCACGAGCGGATCGACGGCCGCGGCTATCCGCGCGGGCTGCCCGGCAACGAGATCCCGGAGATCGCCAAGATCATCGCCGTCGCCGAGGTCTACGACACGCTGACCGCGAGCGACACGTACCGGACGAAGATGAGCTCGTTCGAAGCGCTGCGCGAGCTGCGGCGGGTATCCGGCACGCAGCTGGACGGCCGTTATGTCGAGGTGCTCGCCCAGCTGCTGAGCGGGGAGGGCGTCGAGTACCGGCACGCCGACACCGCCGACTTCGACTCCGAGCTCAACATGGAGCGCCGCATCAACGAGGCGGGCGCGGGCGGTTAGGCCGAGCCGAGCCCGGGCGTCGAGCACCCGTGGGCAAACGTCTCGGGCCGGCCGCTGTCCACGCCCGGCAAGTGTAGAGCGGCCGGTGGCGCGCCCGGGCGGGCGCGGCGCCTGCGCTCAGACTGCTGCGCGCTCTGATTCGCTGCTCGCGCCGCGCTGCAACGAGCCGACGAACTGGTCGATCTGCTCGTGGCTGAAGCGCCGCTGGCCACCCGGGGTCCGGTAGGACTCGAGGTAACCCATGTCCGACCAGCGCCGGATCGTGCCCAGAGACACGCCGAGTGCGCGGGCGGCTTGCGAGGTGGAGAGGCCGAGGGGGCTCATGTTTTCCATAGCTGCAGTTCTGCTCCATTTGAGGAGAGTTGGGAAGCCTCTTCCAGCATTTGCACAAGATCTGGGTGCAAAGATGACCTTCGCGATGCCGAATGCGACGATGCGGGTGTGCGGCTGCGGCTCTACCACCACCACGACGGCGCGCGTGTAGCCTACCGCGAGACCGGTGCCGGACCCGGTATAGCGCTGCTGCATTCGATCGGTCTCTCGCACCGCGAGTGGGAGCCGATCGTCGAGCCGCTCTCCAAACGCTTTCGCGTCGTACTGCCGGATCTGCCCCTGCACGGAGACTCTGAGGACCGCCCCCGCCATCCCTACACACTCGACTGGCTGGCCGAGGTGATCGCCGGGTTCTGTCGTGAGGTGGTGGGCGTCCGGCCGATCGTCGCCGGCCACGATGTCGGCGCCGAGCTCGTGCTCCAGGCCGTGACCACCGGGAGGCTCGAGCCCTCGCGGCTGGTCCTGATGTCCAACCGCCTGCACCGCCGCGACGAGTTCGCCACCAAGCGCGCCGCGTGGCGCGCGGTGTGCCGGGCCGGCGCGCTGCCCGGGCTCGACCGGATGCTCTCCCACGGCGCGAAGCTCGTGTTCCGGCCCTCGGTGGCAGACCGCCTCTCGGTGCAGCACGACCCGGCGGCTCGTGACCTCCTCCGTCATGCCTTCGCCGATGTCGCCGGCAACGGAAACCGCGCCCGCTCGTGGGCCAAGTTCGCCCGCCGGTGGCCGGTTGAACCGCAGCGGCACCTGCTCGATGTCTATCCCCGCATCGAGGTGCCCGTGCTCTTGCTGTGGGCCGAGGACGACCCGGCGCATCCGATCGACGGCGCCCAGGAGGCGCTCGACCTGCTGCCCAACGCCCAGTTGCGCACGCTCCCGTCGACCGGATTCCTGATGGCCTATGACGACCCCGTCGGGGTGGCCCGCGAGCTGATCTCCTTCTGCGGCTGAGATCGGAGCTACCGGCGGCACAGCGTCGGGTAGCGTTCAGGACAGAAAACGAAAGCAGCGAAAGGAACGGCGATGAGCGTGCAGGAAACCGAGCAGCTGTGGGGGGGCGAGACAACGAAGGCGGTCGCCAATTTTCCCGTGTCAGGCGAACCCGTGCCGATGCCGGTCGTGCGCTGGCTCGGCCGCATCAAGGGTGCCGCGGCGCGCGTGAACGCCGAGCTCGGTCTGCTCGACCCGGAGCTCGCCGAGCGCATCGCCGGCAGCGCCGACCAGGTCGCCGCCGGAGCACATGACGACCAGTTTCCGATCGACGTGTTCCAGACCGGCTCGGGCACCTCGACGAACATGAACGCCAACGAGGTGATCGCGACACTGGCCGGCGACGCGGCCCACCCCAACGATCACGTCAACATGGGCCAGTCCTCCAACGACGTGTTCCCCTCGGCGGTCCATCTCGCCGCGCTCGACGAGGCGACCAACGACCTGTTGCCCGCGCTCGAGCAGCTCGAGCAGTCGCTCGAGGCCAAGGCCTCGGAGTTCCGGGACATCGTCAAGTCGGGTCGCACGCATCTGATGGATGCGGTGCCGGTCACGCTCGGCCACGAGTTCGGCGGCTACGCCGCTCAGGTTCGGCTGGGCGCGCGGCGGGTGCGCAACGCCCTGCCGCAGGTCGCCCAGATCCCGCTCGGCGGTACCGCGACGGGGACCGGCCTCAACACCCACCGGGAGTTCGCCACCCGGGTCCGGGCGCGCCTCACCGAGACCAGCGGGCTCGAGATCCGTCCCCCCGAGGACCCGTTCGAGGCCCAGGGCAACCGGGATGCGCTCGTGGAGCTCTCCGGGATGCTGAAGGTGCTGGCCGTCTCGCTGACCAAAATCGCCAACGACCTGGCCCTAATGGGTTCCGGGCCGCGCGCCGGGCTCGGCGAGCTGTTCCTGCCCGAGCTCCAGAAGGGCTCTTCGATCATGCCCGGCAAAGTCAACCCCGTGATCCCTGAGGTCGTGCTCCAGGTCAGCGCCCAGGTGGTCGGCAACGATACGGCGATCACGATCGCCGGCTCGCAGGGCAACTTCGAGCTCAACGTGCGCGTGCCGTTGATCGCCCGCAACCTGCTCGAATCGATCCGGCTGCTGGCGAACACCGCGCGGATCTTTGCCGAGAAGTGCGTCGACGGCATCAGGGCTAACGAGCAGGGCACGCGGCAATCCGCGGAGTCGACGCTGGCCGCAGCGACGGCCCTGAATCCGCATATCGGCTACGACAAGGCGGCCGAGATCGTCAAGGAGGCAGCCAGCTCCGGCCGGATGCTACGCGAGGTCGCAGCCGAAATGGGTGTCGACGAGGAGACCTACGAACGGGCGATGGATCTGCGCAAGATGGCGCAGGGGAATCTCTGACCGAAGGTCCCGTCTTTCGCGCCTCGCAGCGGCCCGCGCGCTGCGGGGTGCGACATTTGCCTAGCCGTGCTTGGCCCGCCGATTGAGCGAGGAAGGCCTGTGCCGATAAGCGGGGTAATGGCGCATTCAGAGGAGGCTGGTTCCGAGGACCGGATTGACCGTGGCACGCTCATGGCCCTCTTCGCCATGGGCCTGGCCGTGTTCGCCGTGGCGAACGACTTCACCGCGCTGACGGTCGCGCTGCCCAAGATCGAGCACGAGTTCAACGCCGACGTCTCGACCGTGCAGTGGGTGATCAACGCCTACGCACTGGTCTTCGGGGTCCTGATCGTCACCGGTGGCCGCCTGGCCGACACCTTCGGGCGCCGGCGGATGTTCTTTCTCGGCTCGATCATCTTCGCGGCGTTCTCGGTGCTGGGCGGCATCGCCCAGAGTGCCGGTTGGCTGATCGCGGCGCGGGCGCTGATGGGCATCGGCGGAGCGATGATGTGGCCCGCGACGCTGGGCATGACCTACGCCGCCCTGCCCAAGCGCAAGGCCGGCCTGGCCGGAGGACTGATCATCGGCGTGGCGGGCATCGGGAACGCCGTCGGCCCGCTGCTCGGTGGTGCCCTGACCGTGGGTGCGAGCTGGCGCTGGATCCTGTTCCTCAACCTGCCGATCGCAGCCATCGCCTGCGCCGTGACCTGGGCCGAGGTGCACGAGGCACAGGAGCCTGAGACCGGCTCGAGGATCGACTATGCCGGCATTGCCACCCTCTCGATCGGACTGACCGCGCTGCTCGTGGCCCTCGACCAGGCCCCGGACTGGGGCTTCGGAGATGCGCGCGTACTGGTGATGCTGATCGCCTTCGTCGTGCTGATCGGCAGCTTTCCGTTCGTCGAGCGACGGATGGGCAGCGATGCGTTGATTCCTCCGGACGTGGCGCGCAACCCGCAGTTCGTGGCGGCGTGTATCGCCGTCCCGCTGCTCGCGGCCGGCTTCTTCTCCTGCCTGCTCTACCTGCCGCAGTTCATGCAGAAGATGCTCGGCTACTCGCCACTCGGAGCGGGTCTCGGGCTGCTGCCGATGATGGCCGTCTTCGGCGCCGTGTCGTTCGTCGCCGGAACGCTCTATGAGCGCCTGGGCGCCAAGCTGAGCACCTCGGTGGGGGCGTTCTTCATGACGGTCGGGCTGGTGATCATGTCGTTCCTCGGGGCGAGCAGCGGCTACGGCGCGGTCGCCGTCGGGATGGTCGTGTTCGGCGTCGGAGTCGGGCTGTTCGTCTCCTCGGCCACGACGTCCGGGGTGACCGTGCTCGATCCGTCGCGGGCCAGCCTGGCCGGCGGCGTGCTGTACATGTTTCAGGTCGCCGGCGGCTCGATCGGGCTGGGGTTGACCACGGCGATCTTCACCTTCAGCGCTCAGTCCACCGTTCACGTCGCCGCCATCGCGAACCAGCTGAGCACGCAGCAGGAGCACGCGGTCAACGGCATCCTGGCCGGAACGGCATCGGCGCACGAGCTGCTTCAACGCTTCCCGCACGCCGCGAGCACGCTCAATGCACTCTCGCGCGAGGCGTTCGCCGGCGGCATGCAGTCGAGCTTCCGGGTGGCCGCGGCCCTCGGTGCGGTTGGATTCCTCGTCGCCGTGGGCTTCATCGGCGGGCGCATCGGGGTGAGTACCAGGCGTGCCGCGGCCGAGGCCCCCGCCGCGGGGTCGGAGGTCTCCGCAAAGACTACGTAGCGACCGTCTCGGCGCCGAGCTCCTCGGAGATCGCCACATCGATCGAGTAGTCGATCGGGACGACGATCAGGGAGGGCACGTCGAGCGCGAGCGCCTCCTGCAGCCGGCGGCCGAACTCGTTGGCGTCCGCGCAGCGCCACGCCGGGAGACCGAATGACTCGGCCAGCCGTACGAAGTCCGGGTTGGTGAAGTCGACCCCGAAATGGCGACCGAACTTCTTGTCCTGCTTCCAGACGATCGACCCATACTGGTTGTTCTCCCAGATGATGTTGACGATCGGCGTGCGCAGTCGCTTGGCCGTCTCGAGTTCCTGGCAGTTCATCAGGAAGCCGCCGTCGCCGTTGACCGTCACCACGTTGCGGTCGGGGTGCACGAGCTTGGCGCCGATCGCCGTGGGCAGCGCGAAGCCCATCCCGGCGAGGCCGTTGGCGATCAGCACGGTTCCCGGTTCGTGGGCGGGGAACATGCGCGCGATCCACAGCTTGTGCAGGCCGACATCGGAGACCAGGATGTCGTCGCGGCCCAGCGCCTCGCGGATCTCCCACAGAGCCCGCGGCGGGCGAACGGGGAAGTGGTCGTCGTCGCGGGCCTCGCTCAGCGCGCCGAGCACGAGATCGCGTAGCCGCGGGGAGACCGAGGCCGAGACCTGTCCGGTGCAGCCGGCGGCCAGGCGCGAGAGGACCTGCTTGATGTCTCCGATCAACTCGACCTCGGGGACGTACTCGGCGTCGATCTCGGCAGCCACCGTGTCGATCACGATGATGCGCTTGTCGCGGTCCGGGTTCCAGTGCTTGGGGGCGTGCTCAACCAGGTCGTAGCCGACCGCGATCACCACGTCAGCGTCCTCGAAGCCGGCCATCGCGTAGTCCCGGGCCTGGAGGCCGACCGTGCCGACCGCTTGGGGGTCGTCGCAGTCGAGCAGGCCCTTGGCCATGAAGGTCTCGGCCACGGGGATGCCGGTCTCCGCCGCGAACGCCCCAAGGGCACGCGCGGCGCGGTTGCGGATCGCGCCGTTCCCGGCCAGCACGATCGGGCTGCGGGCGCCGGCGATCAGCTCGACGGCCCGTTGCAGTTCCTCGAGGCCGGGCTCGGACTGAACGAGCGGATGGCGCGGAAGCGGGGAGGCGTCGAGGTCCTGCGCCATGACGTCCTCAGGGAGCTCGAGGTGCGTAGAGCCCGGCTTCTCCGACTCGGCGACCTTGAACGCCTTGCGCACCACCTCAGGGACGATCTCGGGACTCGAGACGCGGGCGTTCCACTTCGTGATCGGTCGCATGATCCCGATCAGGTCGATGTACTGGTGGGACTCCTTGTGCATGCGCTCGAGGTCGGACTGCCCGGTCAGCGCCACGAGCGGCGCCCGGTCGAGGAAGGCGTCGGCCACTGCGGTCACGAGGTTCGTGGCCCCGGGGCCGAGCGTGCCGAGGCAGACGCCCGCCCTCCCGGTGAGTCGTCCGTAAGCTCCCGCGATGTAGGCGCCGCCCTGCTCATGGCGAACCGGCACGAACTCCACCTCCGAGTCGGCCAGCGACTCGTTGAGGTCGAGCGTCTCCTCGCCGGGGATGCCGAACACGTACTTGACGCCCTCGGATTCCAGGCATTCGACGAACACATCAGACGCTCTTCGTACGGCCATTGCAACCTCCGGTGTAACCAAAACTTGGAACTCCAAACTACTCTGAGCGGCTAATGACCCGTCCGCTGCTCGCCGTCGACGCCCCCTTCCTCTTGTATCGGTCGTTCTTCGCGCTGCCCGATTCGATCCTCGGCGTCGATCGGCGGCCGATCGGCGCGCTGCTCGGCGCCACGAACGCCACGCTGCGGATCGCCGCCGAGCTGCGTCCGCGCGCGATCACGTTCTGCTTCGGCGCGGAGGCCGCGGCGTACCGCAAGGAGCTGTATCCGCCCTACCACGCCGACCGCCCGCCGACACCCGAGGCCCTGGCCTGGCAGATCGAAGCGGCCCCCGGCTATCTCGAGCAATTCGGCTGGAGCGGACTCGAGACCGCCGATATGGAGGCCGATGATCTGCTCGGGGCGCTGGCCACCCGCGAGACCGCGGCCGGTGGACATGCGCTGCTGCTGACCGGTGATCGCGACATGTACCAGTGTGCGAGCGAGGATGTCAGTGTGCTGTTCCTCAAACAGGGCACGAGCGGGACGGAGGAGATCGGTCCGGACGGCGTCCAGGAGCGCTACGGCGTCCCCCCGGGCCTCGTCCCCGATTTCATCGCGCTGCGGGGCGACCCGTCGGACGGTCTGCCCGGGGCTCCGGGGGTGGGGGCCAAGACGGCGGCGGACCTGCTGCGCCGGTACGGCTCGCTCGAGTCCGTACTCGCTGAAGCCGACAAGGAGCGTCCCCGGATCGCCGCGGCGCTGCGCGACAACGCGGCTGAGCTGCGGGCGTTCCTGGACATAGCCACGCTGCGCGACGTCGAGGTCGACCTGCCAGCCGATCGGGAGACGGATCTCGACGGTGGCGCTCGCGCGGCGCGCGCGTTCGGCATGTCGCGGCTGGCCGAGCGCCTCGAGCGCGCCGGGCGGGTCGAGGATCTCTGAGCGGGGTGGGCCGCCCGGGTACGTGCACTAGGGCGTGAACTTGACCGTGATCACATCGCCGTCACTGACGACGTAGTCGCGGCCCTCCAGGCGCAGGGTCCCGCGATCGCGCGCGCCGGCGTACCCCCCGACTCGACGAGCTCGCGCCACGGCACGATCTCCGCCCGGACGAAGCCCCGCTGGATGTCGGAGTGGATCATCCCGGCGGCGTGCCAGACCGAGAGGCCGCTACGCAGGTGCCACGACTGGGCGGGCTTGTCCTCCCCGGCGGTGAAGAAGGCCACCAGATCAAGCAGCGCGAAGGCGCCCCGAACCACGATCTCGAGTCCCGAGGCCGCCAGCCCGAGCTCCGAGCGCATGGCCTCGGCCTCGGCCCCATCGAGCTCGGCCAGCTCGGACTCGAGCCGGGCCGACACGGCGACGGCCGCCGCCCCGACCGACCGGGCATGCTCGAGCACGGGCGGCGGGACCTCGTCGTCGCCCTCCTCGACGTTGGCCACGAAGAGCACCGGCTTGGCCGTCAGGGGCTGCAGCAGCGTGAGTGCGTCGGGCGCGTCGGCCGGTGGTGGCACGGTGCGTGCCGGCCGTCCGGCCTGAAGTGCCTCGATCAGTTTGGCCAGCCAGGCGGCCTCGGCGATGGCCCGCCGGTCGCCGCTCTTGGCCGTCTTGGCCACGCGCTCGAGGCGCCGCTCGGCCTGTTCGAGGTCGGCGAACACGAGCTCGGTCTCGATCGTCTCGATGTCGGCGAGCGGGTCCACGCGCCCGTCGGGGTGAACGACGTTCGGGTCGCCGTGACTGCGCACGACGTGGACGATCGCTTCGGTCTCACGGATGTTGGCCAGGAACTGGTTGCCGAGTCCCTCGCCGCGATGCGCGCCGGCCACGAGCCCCGCGATGTCGTGGAAGGCGATCGTGTCGGGCACGACCTTGGAGGCCCCGACCGTGCGCGCCACAGTGTCGAGGCGCTCATCGGCGACGGGGACGACCGCGATGTTCGGCTCGATGGTCGTGAACGGGTAGTTGGCCGATTCGGCTGCGACGCCGGTGAGCGCCGTGAAGAGCGAGGATTTACCGGCGTTCGGCATCCCGACGATCCCGACCTTCACGAGCCCGCTCCGGTCTCGAGGGCGCCCCGGCCGATCCTCCGTGTGGCCGCTGAGAGCGCGGTCCCGAGCAGCGCCCCGGCGACCACGTCGCTCGGATAGTGAACGCCCAGGTAGGGCCGGCTGAGCGCGAAGGCGCCCGCCAGTCCGTACAGCATGCCGCGCGGCGCAAGGTGCGAGTAGGCACCCGCGGCGGCGAAGGACGTCGTCGCGTGGGCGCTGGGGAACGACAGCTCGGACACGGTCGGGGTGAGGGGCGGCAGGTCCGGAAGCTCCGGCCGGCGCCGGCCGACGAGCGACTTGACCGCGTAGTTCAGCGCGAAAGCGAGCGCCACGGTCACCGCTCCCCGCCGCCACGCCCGGCGTCGGTTCGCATCGCGATCCAGGATCGCGCCGGCGCAACCGAGCACGATCCAACCGGCGCCGTACTCACCCTGGCGCGAGAACGCGTCGAGAACCCGCTCCGCGGCGGGGGTGTGAAGGCGGGTGCGCGCGAGGGCCAGGCCCGCGCGGTCGAGCTCCCTCAGCTGCCGAATCCGACTCTGTGTCCCTCGTGGTCGACCAGCACGTAAACGACACGCTGCAGGTCGAGTGCCACGGTCCCATCCTCGGCGGTGAGCTCGTGCCAGCCCTCCCCGCCCAGCGCGCCGCGCAGACGGGTCAGCTCGGCCGGGGCCACGCGCGCACTGAGCACCTGGCCACCGTGGAAGGCGATGCTGATTCGCTGCGGTCTGTCGTCCGGACTCATCTCTAATGCCCCTCCGCGGGTTGAACGATCTCGGTCAGAACCCCGCCGGTGGAGGCGGGATGGATGAACGCCACGCGCGAGTTGCGGATGCCCACGCGGGGGCGCTCGTCGATCAGCCGCAGCCCGGCCTCGGCCAGCGCGCTCAAGGCCGCGTCGATGTCGGCCACCCGGTAGGCCACATGGTGGAGCCCAGGGCCCTTGCGGGCCAGATACTTGCCCACGGGCGTCTCCGGCCCGAGTGGCTGGAGCAGCTCGATGTGCCCGTCGCCGACGTCGAGCAGCGCCGCGTCCACGCCCTGCTCGGTGACCGTCTCCCGGTGCACGAGCGCCATGCCCAGCGCGTCGCGGTAGAGCGCGAGCGCCGCGTCGACGTCCTCGACGGCAACGCCGACATGATCGATTGTGGTGAGCATCGGGCGCGGAGTCTAGCCGCGCTCCGTTCCCTCTACCGGCGTCGGTGGGGCGGCTCGGCCGGCGAGACCGCCGTCGCCGCGGCGAGGTCGAGCTCGCCGCCGCCCATGCGCCGCGGCGCGGCACGCGGCAGCTCGCCCATGATGCGATCGATGTCGGTGCGCTCCAGGACCTCGTTCTCGAGCAGCGTCGAGGCGAGCTCGTCGAGGACCGGGCGGTTGGCGTCGATGATCGAGATCGCGGCGCGAAACGCCTCGTCGCCTAGCTCGCGCACCTCCTCGTCGCGCACCCGCCGAGTGACCTCGGACACGCCCTCCGAGGCGGCCCGCATCGAGCCGTTGCCGGTTCCCATCGCGTACTCGTGCACCATCGAGTGGGCGATCTCGGCCACGCGCTTGAGGTCGTCCGAGGCGCCGGTGGTGATCGAGCCGAACACGAGCTGCTCGGCCGCGCGGCCGCCGAGCAGCATTGTCATGAAGTCGATCAGCTCCTCGCGCGTCTTGAGGTAGCGATCCTCCTCGGGCAGGTTGAGCGTGTACCCGAGGGCACGCCCGCGAGGCACGATCGAGATGCGGTGCACGCGGTCGACCGAGGGCAGCAGCTCGCCGCACAGCGCGTGGCCGGCCTCGTGGTAGGCGACGACGCGCTTCTCGTGGTCGGTGAGCGTGCGCCGCGATTGCATGCCGGCGATCACGCGCTCGAGCGCGGCGTCGAAGTCCCGCATCTCGACGAGGTCGCTGTGGCGGCGTCCGGCGAAGATCGCGGCCTCATTGCACAGGTTGGCCAGGTCGGCGCCGGTCAGTCCGGAGGTCTGACGAGCCAGCAGCTTGAGGTCGACGTTGTCGCTCAGCGGCTTGTTGCGCGAATGGACCTGGAAAATCTTCTCGCGGCCACCGACATCGGGTGGCGAGACGAAGATCTGGCGGTCGAAGCGACCGGGACGCAGGAGGGCCTGGTCGAGCTTCTCGAGCATGTTCGAGGCGGCGATCACGACCACGTCCCTGCGCGCGGAGAAGCCGTCCATCTCCACCAGGAGCTGGTTGAGCGTCTGGTCGCGCTCGCCGGAGACGTCGTGGCCGCGGTGCCCGCCGACGGCGTCGATCTCGTCGATGAAGACGATCGCGGGCGCCTTCTTGCGCGCCGCGCGGAAGAGACGCCGGATGCGGGCGGCGCCCACGCCGACGAACATCTCCACGAAGCCCGCGGCCGAGGCCGAGAAGAACGTGGCGCCGGACTCGTGCGCGACCGCCTTGGCCAGCAGCGTCTTGCCGGTCCCGGGCGGTCCATGGAGCAGGATCCCCTTCGGCACCTTGGCGCCGAGGTCGCGGAAGCGCCTGGGGTCGCGCAGGTAGTCGACCACCTCGCGCAGCTCCTCCTTGGCCTCATCGGAGCCGGCGATGTCGGCCCAGCCGATGGCCGGCGTCTTGTCCGGCTTGGTCTCCGCGGGTCGCGTGCGCGGCATGAAGCGCATCAGCGCGAACACGGCCACGACCAGCAGGCCCATGAAGATGATCGGCAGCCAGTCGTGCAGCCAGGAATAGGCGTCGGGGTAGCCGAGGAAGCTGAACGCGGTCATCAGACGATGCACCTCATCGGCAGTGCCATGACAACCCTGAAGCCGGAGTGTCAGGGAGTGGGGCGCTCATTCGACGCGCTCCAGACGGGGGTTCTCCGAAAGCGAGCGACCGACTTTTGAGCAGGGACGACCATCGACCATCACCACGTCGGCCGTGAAGTCGTTCTGCCCGCGGAGCAGCGAGGAGCCCACGCCGTAGGCATCGACCGGCACGCCCGCCGCCTCGAACTCGCGAATGCGCGCCGCGGTGAAGCCTCCACTGGCGACGATCCGGACATGGGGAAAGCCCGCGTCGTCGAGTGCGCCGCGCACCTTCTCGACCAGCCGCGGGTTGACCCCCGTGGGCCTGAATGCGCCCATCTCCCCGACCAGCCCACGATCGACCAGCGTCTCGCTGGTGTCCAGGCGCACGCCCCAGAGCTCGGGCCCGAGCGCCGCGGCGACGTCGAGCGCCGTGCGCACCGAATCGTTGTCGAAGTCGACCAGGACCGTGATGCTCATGTGATCGGCGAACCGCTCGGCGAACAGCGTCGCCGCCTTCACCGTGTCGCCGCCGAAGGCGGCGATCAGCCCGTGCGGGACCGTGCCGATCCCGGTTCCGCCCCACCATGAGGCCTGGGCGTCGGTGGACACGCCGATCGCACCGGCCACGTGGGCGGCCCAGCCGTCGCCCGTCTGCACGAGCCAGTGGTCGTGACGGGCGGGGAAGTAGAAGATGGGCTTGCCGTGCGAGGCGGCGACCACCTCGGCGACGTTGCGCATGATCAGCGTGCGCCGGGCC
Source organism: uncultured Solirubrobacteraceae bacterium (assembly GCA_963725515.1). GTDB lineage: Bacteria > Actinomycetota > Thermoleophilia > Solirubrobacterales > Solirubrobacteraceae > Palsa-465. The sequence goes on from CAVRZB010000014.1 coordinate 108,805, forward strand.
AAGACGCCGAGGTAGACGGTCTCCAGGTGCGCGAACAGTGAATAATCGCCCTCGATCGTCATGACCGTTTCGTACGGCCTGACCTCATCGCCCTCGCGCAGCGCCTTGACCTCGAGCTCGTCCCATCCCGGGATCCACTCACCGTCATCGAAGTGTCCGGCGCAGGTGCGCAGCACGGCGATCGCCTCGTCGATGCCCCCGAGCACCGAGTCGTGCTTCTGGAACACCTGCATCGTGACGCGAGGATGGTGGTCCTGATCCTCGAGCAGCGTCTTGGTGTGGACGAAGTACGCGTCCGAGTAGTAGCCCTCGCGGATTTTGTCCACGGGGAGGCGGAAGATCGCTGGGTCGAGGCGAGCGGAAAGCTGCGTCGCCATGGAGTGAATGTTATGGCGGTCTGGGCCCCGGAGGTGCAAGGCTCGGTGCTAGCCTCGGGGACGTCATGCGCTGAGCACTCGAAATTGAACGTCGTCCATGCCGCCCAATGGGGTGGCCCGTCCCTTCGAGTGTCCTGCCGTGAGTTCGTATCTGCGCGTCCTGCGCTTCCGAGATTTTCGATATCTGTTCCTGGGCCAGACCGCCAGCTTCATCGGCGATCAGGTGGTCGTCGTCGCGCTCGCGCTGTTCGTCACGCAGCTCACCGGTTCGCCGACCGACCTGGGCCTGGTGCTCGGCGCCCAGGCCGTGCCGATGGTGCTGCTGCTGCTCTTCGGCGGGGTGTGGGCGGATCGCCTGCCGCGCCACCGGATCATGATCGTCACCGACCTGACGCGCGCCGGTCTGCACGCGCTGCTCGCGGTGCTGATCTTCACCGGCGAGGTCAGGGTCTGGCAGCTGGTGGCCATCGAGGCGACGTTCGGGGCGGCCGAGGCGTTCTTCCGGCCTGCCTACACCGGGCTCGTGCCGCAGACCGTTCCCGAGCACCTGATCCAGGACGCCAACGGCCTCACGCAGGCCGTCGACAACGTCGCTCTCCTGCTCGGCCCCGCGATTGCTACGGCGCTGGTCGTCGGTCTCGGCGCGGGCGAGGCATTCGCCTTCGATGCCGCGACGTTCCTCGTCAGCGCGGCGTTCCTGTTTCGGGTCAGACCCCGCGCGCGGGGGGCCCGTACGGCACGGACGTCGGTGTGGCAGGAGCTTCGGGCGGGCTGGGACGAGGTCCGTTCCCGGCCTTGGGTGTGGGTGACGATCGTGGTGTTCGCGGGCGCGCTGTTCTGCGCCCTCGCCCCGTGGCTCGTGCTCGCCCCGATCATCTCTCGCGAGCACTACGGCGGCGCCTCGACCTTCGGCATCCTCTCGACGCTGATTGGCGCGGGAGCGCTGGTCGGCGCCCTGGTGGCCGTGCACTGGCGACCCCGACGGCCGCTTCGCGCGGGCCTGATCGTGATCCTGGCGTGGCCGCTGCTCGACTGTGTCCTCGCGCTGCACGTACCTGCGGCGATCGTGATCGTGATGGCGCTGGCCACAGGATTCTCGTGGGCCCTGTTTGGCGTGTGGTGGGAGACGGCGCTGGCTCATCACATTCCGCCCGGCGCCCTGTCCCGAGTCAGCGCGTGCGACTGGATGGGCTCACTCGTCCTGCTGCCGCTCGGCTATGTCCTGGCCGGGCCGATCGGCGACGCGCTCGGTCGCCAGACGGTGCTGCTGGTGGGCGGGGCGATCGGCTTCGTGCTGATCGCGCTCGGGCTGGTGCCCCGATCGACGCGTGAGCTCGGCAGCGCAGCGGGATTCGGCAGCGGGGACGCCGCCGTGCCCGCCGAGGCTCAGCCGAGCAGCTCGCGGGCGATATCGGCGTAGCAGCGCGCCGCGAAGCCCAGGTCGCGTACGTCGATGCGCTCGTCGGCCGAGTGCACGAGCGGCGCGACTTCGAACATATTCATGTGGCGGTGGGGGAAGAAGCCGTAGGCGATGCAGTCGGGGAACGCCTCGCGGAACCAGCGCGAGTCGGAGAAGCCCGGCAGGATGACGGGCACGGCGGCGGCACCGGGATCGTTGGCCTCAACCCAGCGCGAGATGGTGTTCATCAGCATCGATTCCGGGTCGGACACGTTGCCGACCACGCTGTCGATGAAATCGACTTGCAGATCGGGCGAGAGGTCGCCCAGCACCTCGCCGATGCGCTCCCGGGCGACGTCCTCGCCGAGCCCCGGGGGCACGCGGCAGTCGACCCGGATCTGGGCGCGCGACGGAATCACGTTGATCTTGTCCGAGGCGTGGGCCATCGTTGGTGTCAGCGTCACGCCGAGCATCGGCTCGATCAGGACGAGCAGGCGAGGATCCACCGAGGCGATCGTCCGCAGCGCACCCCCCGGATCCGCGGGGTCCTCGCCAATGCCCCGCAGCAGCGCGGCTGGTCCGGCGGTCACATCAAAGGAAGGCTGCTCGGCGGCGAGCTGGGTCAGCACCGGACCAAGCTTGAGCAGCGCGTTGTCACCCATGCGGGGCAGCGAGGCGTGACCCGCCACGCCGGTTGCGGTCACCGAGAAGCGGAACACGCCCTTCTCGCCGCAGCAGACGCCGTAGAGCCGTCGCCCGTTGTAATCGAAGACTGCGCCACCGCCCTCGTTGATCAGCAGGTCACAGCGAACCTTCTCCGGGTGATTGGCCGTTAGCCACTGCGCGCCGAGGTCGCCGCCGGTCTCCTCGTCGACCACGAAGACCAGCTTCAGCGTCCCGGCCGCGGGGCGCCACCCGCTGCGAGCCAGGCCGACCCCGGCGGCGGCCTCGGCCGCGACCTGGGACTTCATGTCGATGGCTCCCCGGCCCCACAGGAAGCCGTTGACGAGGTCGCCCGACCAGGGGTCGTGCGTCCACTCGGCGGCGTTGGCCAGCACGGTGTCGACGTGTCCGAGGTAGACGAGCGTCGGGCCGTCCGCCGCTCCGTGCAGCGTCGCGATCAGGTTCGGGCGCTCGGGTACCGCCCCAAGGAGTTCGACCTCGAAGCCGGCCCCCTTCAGGTACTCGGCCAGGAACTCCTGCGCCGCGCGCTCGTCGCCCGGCGGATTGACGGTGTTGAACCGCAGCAGCCGCTGCAGTACGTCGGTGGTCTCCTGCTCGAGGGCTTCGGGCATGCGCTCGAGCGTAACGCGTAGTCTCACGCCCCCGTGGCGCAATCGCTCCTGAATGACCTCGCGCTGGCGCTGGAGATCGCCGATCTGGCCGACGCCATAACCCTCTCGCGCTTCCGCTCGGCCGACCTCGCGGTCGAGACCAAACCGGACCTGACACCGGTCACCGAGGCCGATCGCGACGTCGAGCGCGTGGCCCGCGAGCGGCTGTCGGTGAGCGCGCCCTGGAGACTCGGTGCTCGGGGAGGAGTACGGGACTACGGGCGGCGAGACCTCGCGCCGCTGGGTGATCGACCCGATCGACGGCACGATGAACTACGTGCGCGGCATCCCGAGCTGGGCCACGCTGCTCGCGCTACAGGTGGTCAGCGACACAGTGCTCGGGGTCGTCTCGGCGCCCGCGCTCGGACGCCGCTGGTGGGCTGCGCAGGGCACGGGCGCCTTCCTGGTCGACGGGCTCGCGGCCGAGCCGCGGCGGCTCCGCGTGTCGGCGATCGAGCGACCTCGGTGACGCGCAGCTGGTCTACGCGGGGCTCGAGGACTGGGACGGAATCGGGCGCCTCGACGCGCTTGTGGAGCTCAGTCGCCGCTGCTGGCGCACGCGTGGCTTCGGCGACGTGTGGTCCTACATGCTGGTCGCCGAGGGCGCTGCGGAGATCGGCCTCGATGCACGCGTCTCGTTGTGGGACCTGGCCGCCCCGCAGATCATCGTCGAGGAGGCGGGCGGCCGCTTCACCGACCTCGGCGGCATTCCGCGCCCCGACGGCGGCGACGCGATCGTCACCAACGGCCTGCTGCACGACGAGGCCCTGGCCATCGTAGGCCGGTAGGCCGCGGTCGCGCGAGGCTCCGCCTCGAGCCGCCGGACGCTCGGTGCTCCGCCGGGGCGCGCATACTTTCCTCATGGAGACGTTGTTCGGCGAGGAGGATCGGCCCGGGCCGCGAGGCCCGCACCGCCCACGACAGAGCGCCGCTGGCCACCCGGCTGCGCCCGGCCACGCTGGCCGATTTCGTCGGACAGCAGCACCTGCTCGGCGCCGGAGCGGCTCTGCGGCGGGCGATCGAGGAGGGCAATCCGCACTCCATGGTCCTGCACGGGCCGCCGGGGAGCGGCAAGACGACGCTCGCGCGGATCGTTGCCGCCGAGGCCAGCGCGGCGTTCGAGGAGGAGAGCGCGGTGGCCGCCGGCCGGGCCGAGGTGCGCGCGGTGATCGAGCGTGCGCGGCACCGGCGGGCCACGACGGGCGAGGCCACGATCTTCTTCCTCGATGAGATCCATCGCTTCAACAAGGCCCAACAGGATGCGCTGCTGCCGGCGGTGGAGGAGGGGCTGATAACCCTGATCGGGGCCACGACGGAGAACCCGTACTTCGAGGTGAACTCGGCGCTGCTCTCGCGGACCCGGGTCTATGAGCTGCAAGCGCTCGGCACCGACGATGTGCGCCGGCTGCTCGATCGCGCCCTCGAGCGCTCCGAGTGCGGCGATGTCGAGGTCGAGCCCGAGGCCCTCGAGTTCCTGGCCGAGCGCTCGGGTGGGGATGCGCGCACGGCGCTCAACGCGCTCGAGCTCGCGTGCGAGGCGTCGGGGGCGGGCCCGGGCGATCAGGACGGCGCCGAGGCCGACGCTGGTCAGACGGCGCGCGTCACACTGGCCCATGCCGAGGATGCGCTTCAGCGTCGCGCGCTGCTCTACGACCGCCAGGCGGATCGCCACTACGACACGATCTCGGCCTGGATAAAGGCCACGCGCGGATCGGATCCCGACGCGTCGCTCTACTACCTGGCCGTGATGCTCGAAGGCGGCGAGGACCCGCGCTTCATCGTGCGTCGCATGGTCGTGCTGGCTTCCGAGGACATCGGCAACGCCGACCCGCAGGCCCTGTCCGTGGCCACTGCCGCCGCGCAGGCAGTCGAGCACGTGGGCATGCCCGAGTGCCAGTTCGCGCTCGCCCAGGCGGCCGTCTACCTCGCGCTGGCGCCCAAGTCCGATGCCGTCAAGCGTGCCGTCTTCGCGGCTCGAGGACACATACGGGACCACGGGGCGGCGCTGCCGCCCGCGCACCTGCGCTCCTCGACCCGGAGTGATGGCGAGTACGACAACCCCCATCGCCGTCCCGGCCACCTCTCTCCGCAGGAACTTCTGCCGGACTCGGCGATCGGTCTGCGCTTCTACACGCCCGACGACGCCGAGGCGGCCCTGGCCGAGCGCCTGCAGGAGATCCGGCGCGCACGCGGCCGAGCCTGAGCGGGCCGTAGCAGGGCAAAGGCGTCATAACAACGTGTGCAGTCGGGCACAAAGCCTTTACGGGCGCGACATCCTGGGTATCTAACCTTTAAGTCGTGAGCACTCAAATAGGTACCGGGGTGATGTTGTCGCGGGTCCACACGCTGCCGAGCGGCGTGCGTGTTCGCCTGCGCCTGGTCCAGCGTCGCGACGAACAGGCCATCCAGCGCCTGCTGGCCGCCGCTGGTCGCGAGCTGCCCTACACCGAGGTGATGCGCCTGGTGCGCCATGACCCGTGCACGCGCGTGGTCATCTGCGCCACGGCCCTGATCGGGGTCAGTGACGCGGTCGTCGGCGTCGTGGCGGGCCAGCGCACTCCGGGCGCCGTGGCGGAGCTGCTGGTCGTCGAGGAGGCGGTCGGCGATGGGCTCGAGGAGCTGCTGAGCGGAGCCCTGCGGGACCGCGCACTGCCGATCGCGCTCGCTCGCGCGGCGTAGTAACGGCTCGACCGAGCGCTCAGGCCGCACGCGCGACGGTAGTCTCCGTGCTGACACCGTGTCCGCCACAGCCACCGCACAGCTCGAGTCCCTCGATCCGCTGACCGGGCGTCCGATCGGCGCCGTGCCCGTGACCGCGCCGGACGAGGTCGGCGCGGTGGTCGACGCGGTGGCCAAGGTGCAGCCGTTCTGGGCCCAGCTGACGCTCGCCGACCGGGCTCGCTACCTCGAGCGTGCCGCTCAGGTGCTGATCGACGAGGGGGACGAGATCCGCGACCTGATCGTCAGCGAGCAGGGCAAGCCGCGCACCGAGGCCTTTTCGATGGAGGTGCTGCCCACGATCGACGCGTTGCACTGGGTGGCGCGGGCCGGACAGCAGATCCTGGCCGACGAGAAGATCCCCATGCCGCAGCTCTTCCTCAAGACGAAGCGCTCGGCCTTCATCTACGAACCGCTGGGGGTGATCGGCGTGATCGCTCCCTGGAACTATCCCTGGTCGATCCCCTTCGGCGAGGTGGCCATCGCGCTGATGGCCGGCAACGGGGTGGTGCTCAAGCCCGCCTCGCTCACGCCTCTGCTCGGTGAGCGGATCGCGCGCGTTTTCGAGCGGGCGGGCGTACCCGAGGGTCTGGTGCGGGTGCTGCACGGCCCCGGCACGGGCGCCGCGCTCGTGGAGTCGAACGTCGCCAAGGTCTTCTTCACCGGGTCCGTCGAGACCGGCCGCGGGGTCGGCGAGGCGTGTGCGCGCGCTTTCAAGGGCTCGGTGCTCGAGTTGGGCGGCAAGGATCCGATGATCGTGCTGGCCGATGCTGACATCGACCACGCGGTCGCCGGGGCGCTGTGGGGCGGCTTCGCCAACGCGGGGCAGACCTGCTCGGGGATCGAACGCGTCTATGTGCTGCGGGAGGTGTCGGAGCGCTTCGTTGAGGGGGTGGTCGAAGGCGCCCGCCGGCTGCGGGTGGGGGACCCGGCTGACTGGAACACCGAGATCGGGCCGATGGTCTCGCGCGAGCAGTTCGAGACCGTGGCCGAGCTGGTCGACGACGCCGTCCGGGCCGGAGCCAAGCTGCGCTGCGGAGGTCCGGTCCAGGTCGACGGCCACGAGCAGGCGGCGTTCTATGCGCCCACGGTGCTGACCGATGTGACGCATGCGATGCGGATCATGCGCGAGGAGATCTTCGGTCCCGCTCTGCCGATCGTGGTCGTGGACTCCGAGGACGAGGCCCTCGCGCTGGCCAACGATTCAGTTTTTGGGCTCGGGGCGTCGGTCTGGACCTCCGACCGGGCCAAGGGCGAGCGCTTCGCGCGCGAGCTCGAGGCCGGAATGGTGTGGATCAACGACCACATGTTCAGCCACGGCGCATGTCAGTGCTCATGGGGCGGTGTGAAGGAATCCGGTCTCGGACGCACGCACTCGAAGTTCGGACTCTACGAGTGCGTGAACATCAAGCTGCGCGTGTGGGAGCCCTCGGCCCTGCGCGACCCCTGGTGGCATCCCTACGACGAGACGCTCGGCCGAGCGCTGCGTCAGGCGGCCGTGGCCCTCTACGGCCGTCCGTCGATCCGGATGGCGGCGCTGCGCGCCGGCACCGGTCCGCTCCTGAAGCTCGGAGCCCGTCTGGCACGTGACGCCGTGCGGCGTTAGCCCCGCTCCGCGACGCAGGCCGGGCAGCCGCACTGGGGCAGGGGCTACGCTTAAGCCGCACATGCCCGCCCAGGCCTACATCGGCAAGGAATGCGTCTGCCAGCTCCGCAGGGGGATCTGCGATCAGTCGTGCGTGCAGGGCATGCTCGACACGCCCTTCTACATCGCCTGCCTGCGGCTGAGCGGCCGCCGTTGCGTGGTGGTTGGCGGCGGTGACATCGGGCTCGAGAAGGTCGAGGGCCTGCTGGCCTGCGATGCCGCGGTGACGCTTGTCGCGCCTGAGGCGCGCCCCGAGCTGGCCCAGCTCGCGCTCGAGGGGTCGATCGCCTGGGACCGGCGTGAGTACGAGTCCGCAGATCTGGAGCGCGCCTTCCTGGCCATCGCCGCGACCGCGGATACGGAGGTCAACATCCGCGTCTACGAGGACGCCGAGGCTCGCGCGATGCTGGTCAACGTGGTCGACGTACCGCCGCTGTGCAATTTCATCCTGCCCGCGATTGTCCGCACCGGGCCGCTTGCCATCGCGATCTCGACCGCCGGGGCATCCCCGGCGCTCGCCAAGCGCATGAAGCGCGAGGTCGCCGAGCTGTTCGGAGAGCCGTACGCGGTGCTCGCGGTCCTGCTCAATGAGGTGCGCGGCTGGGCAAAGGGCACGCTGCCGACGTATCAGGATCGCAAGGAGTTCTTCGAGTCGATCGTCAGCGGCGATCCTGATCCGATCGAGCTCCTGCGTGCCGGTGACACGCAGGCCGTGCGTGATCTGATCGCCGCCGCTCAGCAGACGCACGCGCCGGTTTGACCGACGAGCACCGCGACACGCCGCAACTGACGCACGTGGATGCGCAGGGTCGCGCACGGATGGTCGATGTGGGCGACAAGCCGGCCAGCGAGCGCCGCGCCGTCGCGCACGCGCTGGTACGGATCTCGCCGCGCACCGCGGCGGCCGTCATGGTCGGCGACACCCCCAAGGGGGATGTGCTTGGCGTGGCCAGGATCGCGGGCATCCAGGCGGCCAAGCGCACATCGGAGCTGATCCCCCTCTGTCACCCGCTGGCGCTCTCGTTCGTCGGAGTCGAGGCCGAGGTGAACGCGGATTCCGGGGAGATCACGATCATCGCCGAGGCGCGCACCACCGGTCCGACGGGGGTCGAGATGGAGGCGCTGACCGCGGCGTCGGTCGCCGCGCTGACCGTCTACGACATGGTCAAGGGCATCGAGCGGGGAGCCGAGATCGAGCACGTGCACCTGCTGGAGAAATCCGGCGGACGTTCCGGCGAGTGGCGTCGCGGCTGATCGCAATAGTCTTCCGACCCGCTTGGATCCCCCCGCGATCGACCGACGTGGTTTCCTGAGGAGTGCCGCCGGAGCTGCGCTCGCCACCGGCGTGGGCACGGGCGCGGGGGCGATGGCCGGCGGGGCTCAGGCCGCCCGCCGCGCGCGGGCGCGCCCGCCGGGCTCGCCGGTTCCGCAAACGCTCAAGGACGCCATGCGCGGTCCTGTCATCACGCGGGGCTCACGGGGGTTCGGGCAGGCGGCGCAGGTGTACAACGAGCGCTTTGACCACGTGACGCCGCGCGCCGTGGCCCGGCCCCGCAGCCCCGAGGAGGTCCGCGACGCCGTGCGCTGGGCGGTCGCCCACGACGTGGCGCTCGTGCCCCGTTCAGGAGGCCACAGCTACGCGGGCTACTCCACGGTCTCAGGCGGGGTGGTGCTCGACCTGCGGCTGATGCGATCGCTGCGCGTCGACCGCCGCTCGGGCACAGCCTGGATCGGCGCCGGTGCGCAGCTGATCGACGTCTATGCCGGTCTGGCCGCGCGCGGCGCGACCATGCCCGCGGGCTCGTGCCCGTCGGTGGGGATCGCCGGTCACGCCCTGGGCGGCGGCATGGGGCTTGCCGGGCGCGCCTGGGGGCTGACGACCGACAACCTGCTCGCTGTGCAGCTGGTCACCGCCGACGGACGTGTGCGGTCCGTCGACCGGCGCACCGACCCCGACCTGCTTTGGGCGCTGCGGGGCGGCGGGGGCGGCAACTTCGGCGTCGCCACGCAGCTCCAATTCCGCCTCCGGCCCTTGCCTCGGGGTGCCTCCTGGTTCATCGTCACCTGGCCCTGGTCGAGCGCTGCCGACGCGCTCGAGACCTGGCAGGCCTGGGCGCCCCACGCGCGTGATGAGCTCTCTTCGGTCTTCCATCTCGAGGCGCGCCCGGGCGTGGCCGCGGTCCGCGTGTCGGGCCAGTATCTGGGACCGCCCGGGGATCTCGGCCGTCTGCTCCGTCCGTTGCATGGCGCCGCCGGGGTCCACATCGTTTTCGGCGCCCAGGACTACCTCGGGCTGCAGCGGCGCTGGGCCGGCTGTCTCGCGTTGTCCACGCCCGCCTGCCACACGGAGGGCACGCGGGTGGGCGGAACGCTCGCCCGGGCGAGCTTCCGGGCCAAGTCGGACTACGTCTCGCGCCCGCTGTCGGCCCACGCCCGGGCGCTGCTCGTGCGCGCCGTCGAGGCCCGGTCCGGCCAACCGGGGTCGGGTGCGGTCCTGATGGATTCCTACGGCGGTGCGATCAACCGCATCGGACGCCATGCCAGCGCATTCGTGCACCGCGACGACCTATACGCCATGCAGTACCTGACCTACGGTGGCGGCGCGAGGTGGCTGGCCACCACGCACGCGCAGATGCGCCCATTCGTGTCCGGTTTCGCCTACCAGAACTACATCGACGCGGAGCTCACGACGTGGCGCCACGACTACTACGGCTCCAACTACCCACGCCTCGTCCACGTTCAGCGGCGCGTCGACCCGCACCATCATTTCCGCTTTCCGCAGGCGATCGGCCGCTGAGCTAGACGCCGAGGCGGCGCAGCAGCTCGCCTACGTGCCGGCGGGCGATGGGAATCTTGAGCTCGTCGGTGAACCTGAGCTCGGCGGTCCCGCCGAGCAGCGGACTGACCTCCACCGCACGGTGGAGATTGGCCAAGAACTGCCGGTGCACACGTACAAAGCCGAACTGGCTCCAGCGCTGTTCGAGCTCCTGCAGCGTGGCCCGTAACAGGTAGCGGCCATCGCGCGTGACGATGCGTACGTAGTCACCGTGGGCCTGCGCGTAGAGGATCTCGCCGCGGGAGATGAGCCGCGTCGTGCCGCCGCGCACGCTGGCCAGGGCAATCAGCTCACCGTCGGCATCGGCACTCGGGGCGACGGGCGCGTTCTCAGGCCGCTCGGCGGCGTGTTCGTGGCGCGCGGCGCTGACACGCTCGAGCGCCTCCTCGACGCGGTGGCGACTGACCGGCTTGCGCAGATAGTCGAGCGCGTGCAGCTCGAAGGCGTCGGCGGCCGCCGTGTCGTACGCGCTCACGTAGACCAGCTCCGGGGAGACGGCGAACCGTCGCAGCACCCTGCCGAGCTCGACGCCGTCGAGATCGGGCATGCGCACGTCGAGGAAGATCACGTCGTACTGCTGTCTGGTGGCCTTGACCAGCGCGTCGTGGGCATCGAACGCGCACTCGACGGCCGCGACGGTGGGCGAGGAGCGCAGCAGCCGGGCCAGATCCTCGAGCTGGCTCTGCTCATCGTCGACCGCGAGCACGGTGAGCCCGGCGTCGCTCATGCCGCCCGGGAGTCTGCCTCGAGGGCCGGCACCGTCATCACCACGGTCGTGCCCGGTGCCCCCCCGGATTCGATCCGCAGCCCGTAACGCTCGCCAAAGGTCGCTCGCAGGCGGGCATCGACATTCGAGAGCCCGATGCCGCCGCCGGTGCCGGCGAGCACGCCCGGGACGGCCTCGGGCGCGATCCCCGTCCCGTCATCGCTGACCCGCAGCTCGACATCGGCTCCGCGCGGGCAGGCGACGATCGCCAACCTGTCCGGTGCCGGCGCGGCGCTCGACTCCGTGGCGCACGGCGTTCTCCACCAGGGGCTGGACCGACATCGCGGGCACGACCGCCGAGCGGGCGTCCACCGGGACGTCGATCGTGACGTGCAGGCGGTCGCGGAAGCGGGCGTGCTCGAGGCGCAGATACCGCTCGACGTGCTCGAGCTCCTCGGCCAGTGTCACGTAGGGCCGCCGGTCGCGGAACAGGTAGCGCGTGAACTCGGCGAAATCGCTCAGCAGCTCGCGTGCCTCCTCAGGGCGTGCGTGGATGTCACCGGCCACCGCGGCGAGTGCGTTGTAGATGAAGTGGGGCGAGATCTGCGCTCGCAGGGCGCGCAGCTCGGCCTGGGCGAGTCGCTCCTCCTGGTCGGCCATCCACGAGAGCTCGACCTGGGCCGAAACGAGGCTGGCCGCCTCCTGCACGACACGGATCTCGCCCTGGCGCGCCCGCCCGGGACGCCGGTAGAAGGCGATCAGCGTGCCCGCCCGTGCACCCTGGACGATCAGCGGCGCGAGCACCGCGGCCTTGAGCGGGCAGTCGGGGTCCGAGGAGATCAGCCGGGGCTCGACGTGAACCCGATCGTCGGGGGTGCGCTCGAGCAGCCGTGAGAGAAGATCCCCGGGTCGCACCTGCTCCCTGCCCTCGCCGACGATGGCCAGGACGGCGCGCGTGTCGGCCAGGGCGATCGCGGCGGCACCCGTGAGCGCCCGGATGTGCGGCACGGCCCGGGCCGCGCTATCTGGGTTCAGGCCGCGACGCAGATGCGGAAGCGTCGCGGTCGCGGCGTGTAATGCCGACTGCATGCCGCTCGCCTCTGGTGCGCGTGAGGAGCGCGGAACGCGTAGAACCCGCCACGCCGTGATGACAACGGCGGCCAGCCCGGTCCCGAGCAGCACGCCAAGAGCGAGATTCATGTCGAACTACCGTCGCATAATAGTCCTACGTCATGTTGTAAACGGGTGCGTCGGGATGTGGTTGAGTCCGTGCGGTCGAGCGAAGATGATGTGGGCATGAGATCCCCCACGATCAGCTCCTACGACGAAGCGGTGGCCAATCACCGCTGGGAGGTACCGGAGCGCTACAACATCGCGGCCGACGTGTGCGACCGCCATCCGCGCGAAAAGCTCGCGATGATCCACGAGGACGTGCACGGCAACGTGCGGCGCGTGCAGTGGGGTGAGCTCCAGGACGCCGCCAACCGGTTCGCCAATGTGCTCGTCGCCGCCGGCGTCGGACGCGGTGACCGGGTGGCCATGCTCCTGCCGCCGACGCCCGAGACGGCGGCGGCGTTCTTCGGTACGTGGAAGGTCGGGGCGATTCTGCTCTCCATGTCGGTCCTCTACGGCGACGAGGGCATCCGACACCGCCTGACCGACTCGCAGGCCAAGGTGCTGGTCACGAACGCCGCCAACGCCGACCGCGTGGAGCGCTCGCTGGTCGAGCGCGTGCTCGTGCTCGACGACGAGCTCTTGAGTGGCGGCTCGACGGCCTTCGACACGCTCGACACGGCCGCCGACGATCCGGCCCAGCTGTACTACTCATCGGGCACCACCGGTCTGGCCAAGGGGATCCTCCACGCCCACCGCTACATCCTTGCCCACGAGGAGTTCGTCTACTGCCACGACGTGCGGGACGGGGAGATTTTCCACGGCATGGGCGAGTGGGCCTGGGCGGCCGGAATCTGCCCGCTGATCGGCCCCTGGCGGCACGGCGCGGTGCAGGCTGTGCTGCAGCGCGAGGGCGGTTTCGATCCGGGTCGCCAGCTCGATTTCCTCTCCCGCCACGAGGTGACGAACGTCTTCGCCACCCCGACGGCGATCCGCTCGATGATGTCGATCGACGACGCCGGCACGCGCTACCCGCAGCGGTTTCGGATCGTCTGCTCGGCGGGCGAGCCACTCAACCCCGAGGCCATCCGCTGGTTCCGTGACCAGTACGGCGTCACGGTGCTCGACTTCTACGGTCTGACCGAGTCCTACCCCCTGTGCGGCAACTTCCCCTTCATGGAGGTGCGCGAGGGGTCGATGGGGAAGCCGATGCCCGGTTGGGAGGTGGCCATCCTGGACGAGGACGAGCACCCCGTGGGCGTGGGCGAGCGCGGCGAGATCTGCCTGCGCGCGCGCACCAACCCCCACTACCCGCTGGGCTACTGGAACCGGCCCGAGGAGTCAGACGAGGTCTTCGGCGGGCGAGTGGTTCCACAGCAAGGACGCGGCCAGCGCCGACGGGGACGGCTATTACTGGTACGAGGGGCGGGCCGACGACGTCATCATCTCGGCGGGCTATCGCATCGGACCGTTCGAAGTCGAGTCGGCCTGCCTCGAGCACCCAGCCGTCGCCGAGGCGGCGGCCGTCGCTGCGCCCGATGAGCGCCGCGGATTCGTGGTCAAGGCGTTCGTCGTGCTCGCCGCCGGGCACGAGCCCTCGGATGCCCTGGCCGAGCGAGATCAAGGCGTTCGTCCGCGACCACCACTCGGCCTACGCCTACCCGCGGCTGATCGAATTCGTCGACGACCTGCCCAAGACGCTGACCGGCAAGATCCGGCGCGTGGAGCTGCGGCAGCGGGATGCGGCCCGGTAAGACGCCTCCACCCTCGGTGGCCCTGCGCCAGAGGGAATGCCCCGGCGAGACTTGGTGTTCGAGAGCAAGCTAGTCCCGCGCGGCGCGCTCGCTAACTAGATGAGCCTCTAGACCTACCTGTACAAAGGTGCAGGTCCGCGACCGTGTGCAAAGGCGCAGCGTTTAGGAGGGTTTGGTCAGCATTGCCATGCAAGTAGCCGTTCACTATGCGTCACAGCCCGTCCGAGTGAGCCGAAATGCCTTGTACTGTCAACACCGGGTTGCGCGTACCGCCACCGGGGGTGGAGCACGTTGTCAGTCCAGGCCCAGAGCGCCGAGTCGGCGCTCGATGAACTCGAGAGACTCTTTGATACGTCCTGCGGCGCGGATGTGGCGCGCACGGCGCGCGCGGCCGCCCAGCGACGGGCGTTCACGCTCGTCGACGCGTCGGACGGGGATCCACGGGTCGCACGGATCGCGCTGCTCGACTTTGCCGCCGACATGCTCGCCGGGCTCGCCGTTGAGCTCGCGGCGAGGCCTGCGGAGCTGAGCGCGCTCATCGCCAAGACCGAGGTGGTTACCGGCGTGCCCCGCGTGGACCTCGGCCGAGAGGTGCTGCGCTCCCCTCACCTGCTTGACCAGCCGGCCAAGGTCGGCATCGAGGTGGAGCTTACGCTACTGCTGGCGTTGACTGAGGCGCGGGCCGTGTCGGTTTGGTCCATGTGTGCAGGACGGAGGGTTGGAGCACCTTGCCCACGCCGGGGCGTTTCGCACCAACGTTCGGCAGACGCGCCGGCTCGCGCTTGCGCTGATATCCGACCACTCCGAGGATTCACCTCGTGACGCCTCGATGGGCGGCGTCAGGGTTGAGTGCGCGGACCAGTCCGCAGTCGCGCTCGTCGTCCGTGGGAGCCAGGCGATCACTGAGCAGCAGACGCTGCTGATCAACGCCGCCGTTCCGGTGCTGACTACGCTGCTCGAACGCCGCGAAGCGGTTCGGGCAGGCCAAGCCGACAGCGCCGTGATTGCGACCGCCGAGCGCCGGCTCGCCAGGCTGCGATTCGATCTGCATGACGGTCCGCAGCAGGACGTGATGCTGCTGGCTGACGACCTGCGGGCGTTGCGCTCCCAGTTGGGGTCGGTCCTCAAGAGCCGCACGGCGAGGAAGCGTCTGCTCGGGACTGTGGATGATCTCGAGGCTCGCCTGGTGGCCCTGGACGGAGACCTGCGCCGGATCTCGCTCTCGGTCGAGTCTCCGTTCCTGCAGCCGACGTCCCTGCCGGAGGCGCTCGCACAACTGACCGACGACTTTGCCTCCCGCACCGGCATCCAGCCGGAGATTCGATTGCGGGGCCGGTTCGCCGGTCTGAGCGACTCTCAGCACATCACGCTGCTTGGTCCATCCGGGAGGCGCTCAGCAACGTCCGGGCTCACAGCGATGCCGAGCGCGTGACGATCGCGCTGTCAGGCGACGCCAGAGGGGTCGAGGCGACGGTCACCGACGACGGTCAGGGGTTCGATCCCGAGGCGACCCTCCTGCCGGCAGCGCGCGACGGTCGGCTTGGGCTCGTGGGGATGCACGAACGCGTGCGCTTGCTGGGCGGGGAAACGCGTATCGACAGTCGTCCGGGTGGCCCGACGGTGATCTCGGTCAGGCTGCCGGCCGCGCCCGCGGGCGCGCCACGTCGAGCGGGATAGCGTCGTAGGGCTCCACTTCGACCCGACCTTGGTCTAGGTCGACCTAGGCATTGGTGGTATGGGGCCAGTGTCACCGCGCGCGTACGCTCGGGCAATCGGTCGCGATGGCCGCCGAACGGGAGCTGCGCGCAGATGACAATGTGCCTGCGGCCCCGGTCCTCGAGCACAGCCCGCGTTCGCAACAGCGGCCCAGTCGCAGCACGAGC
>CAVRZB010000015.1:0-23004 GCA_963725515.1 uncultured Solirubrobacteraceae bacterium
CGCCGCGCAGGAAGCGGAGCATGCGCTGCTCGAGATCGCGCTCCTCCATCTGGCCGTGGGCGACCTCGAACTTCATCCCCGGGCACAGCGCCCGCAGCCGCTCGGCGGTCTCGTCGATCGACTCGACCCGGTTGTGGAGGAAGATGGTCGGCCGCCGCGAGCGTGTCGCGCTCCAGCGCACTGCGCACGAGCTCCTCCGTCGTACTCGCCGACATATAGGTCGTGACCGGACGACGGCCCTCGGCGGCGTCTCGATCACGCTGATGTCGCGTACGCCGGCCATCGACATCTGGAGCGTGCGCGGGATCGGGGTGGCGCTCATGGCGATCACGTCGACGCGCAGCTTGAGCTGGCGCAGAGCTCCTTCTGCTTGACTCCGAAGCGCTGCTCCTCGTCGACGATCAGCAGGCCAAGATCCTTGGCGCGCACGTCGCGTGAGAGCAGCCGGTGAGTGCCGATCAGAATGTCGGCCTCGCCGCCGGCAAAGCGCGCGATGGCCGCCTTCTGCTCCGCCGCCGGGCGGAAGCGCGAGACATGCTCGATCGTCACCGGGTAATCCTTGAGGCGCTCGGAGAGGTCCCGTAGTGCTGCTGGGCGAGGATCGTCGTCGGCACGAGCAGCATCACCTGCTTGCCGTCCTGCACAGCCTTGAAGGCCGCGCGCAGGGCCACCTCGGTCTTGCCGTAGCCCACGTCGCCGCAGATCAGGCGGTCCATCGGCCGGGGGCCTCCATGTCGGCCTTGACGAATTCGATCGCGTCACGCTGATCCGGCGTCTCGCTGAACGGAAAGGCGTCCTCGAACTCGCGCTGCCAGTCGGAGTCGATCGGGAAGGAGTGTCCCTCGCGCCGCTTGCGTTCGGCGTACAGGTTGAGCAGCTCGCCGGCGAGCTCCTGCGCGGCCCGGCGGGCGCGCGACTTGATCGTCTCCCAGCGCGTACCGCCGAGCTTGGAGAGCGGCGGATGCGCGCCACCCGCGCCGACATAGCGGCTGATCTTGGCCAGCTGGTCGACGGGGACGAACACGCGGTCCGACCCGGCGTACTCGAGGTACAGGTAGTCGCGCGTGACGCCAGCCACGGTCTTGGTGTCAAAGCCGGCGAAGCGGGCCAGGCCGTGGTCCTCGTGGACGACGATGTCGCCGGTGCGCAGATCGGCGAAGCTCCGCAGCACGCCGCGCTTGCCGCCCGGACGCTCGGCGGCGCGCCGGCGGTGGAACAGCCGGTGCTCGGGAATCACCGCGAGGTGGAACTGGGGCGCGATGAAGCCGTCGCTGAAGCCGCGCCTGGACGAAGTTGATCTCGCCGGCTTTGGCGGCAAGGACCCCTTCGACTCGGCGCCCATCCAGTGCACCTTGAGTCGCCCGAGGTTGTAGGCGGCGCGCTCGCCTTCGCCCCGGCGGGCGAAGGCCACGACGGTGCGGTAGCCCGAGCGGGCGAGTTTCTCGAGCTCGGGCTCGGCCTCCTTCAGACCGCGCGCCGCGATCTCCGCGGCCTGGGCGCGGAACGAGAACGGCTGGTCCTGGTCGATGCTCGAGAGCCGGATGCGCGCGCGCGCATCGAGCGCCTGGGCGATGCGCTCGGGTGACTCGTAGAGATGGTGGGCATCGACGTCGTGAAACGCGGTCGTGACGTCCTGCCAGTGGTCGAGCAGCGCCGGCTGTGACGTCCTCCTCGGAGGCGATCACGAGCGCCGAATCCCGCGGCGCCAGATCCAGGAACGAGTGGAAGCTGTCCACGGGCAGCAGCTCGGCAATGTCGGGACGGTCGGCCGCATCCTCGAGCGCGGCGATCTCGGCCAGCTCGCGGTGCTCCTCGGCGAGCTCGGCCGCCGGTGAGACCTCGACGCTCTCGGCATCGCCCAGGGAGCGCTGCGTGAAGGTCGAGAACCAGCGCAGCGACTCGATCTCGTCGCCGAACAGGTCGACCCGCACGGCGCGGTCCTCGGTGGCCGGGTAGAGATCGAGCAGCCCACCCCGGATCGCGAACTGACCGCGGTCCTCGACCTGGTCGACCCGCTCGTAGCCCGCCGCGACGAGGTCGACGGCGGTCTCGTCGAGGTCGAGCAGCTCGCCGACGCGGAGCGTGAAGCCGTGCGGGCGCAGGGCCGGGTCGGGGACCTTCTCCGAGAGCGCCACGGCGCTGACCACGACCACCGGGGCGTCGTCGCCCGCGTCGAGCAGCGAGTCGAGCGCGGCAATACGCAGCCCCACGAGATGCGGCGGCGGGGCGAGGTGGGATTCGTAGGTGACGCCGCGGCTCGGATAGAAGCGAACCGCGCGCGGCTCGAGCCAGGTGCGCAGCGCGGCGGCCAGATCGCGCGCTGCGCGATCGTCGCCGGCGACGACTATCGCGGGACGGCTCGGCTCGTTCTGGAGCAGCGCCGCGAGCAGGTACGGTCGCAGCGACTGCGAGACGAACGCGCGACCGCCGTCGCGCGCGAGCGCGTCGGTCTGCGGATCGTCGTCGGCATGGGCGAGGAGAGAAGCGAGCATCTGGCCTGCGTATCCAGTCTAGGTCAGCGCCCGCGGCGCCCGGACCTAGCTTTCGGGAGTGCCCTCGATGATGACCCGCTCGACCGCGGCGGCGGCGCCGTCGACCAGCTGCGCCACCTGCTCCGGCGGCTCGCGGAAGCGACCCAGCACGTACGCGGCGACGCGTTCCGGGTCGGTCGTGTCGGGGCGTCCGACCCCCACGCGCACGCGGGCGAAGTCCCCGCTGCCGAGCCCCTGTTTGAGCGACTTCAAGCCGTTGTGCCCGGCCAGCCCGCCGCCCACGCGCGTCCGAATCTCGCCGAAGGGCAGATCGATCTCATCGTGAACCACGAGCACGCGCTCGAGCGGCAGCTTGAACGCCCCGCGGGCCGGACCGACCGAATTACCGGCCTCGTTCATGTAGGTCTGGGGGAGCAGCACGGCGACCCGTGGGCCGCCGGGTGCGATGCGGCCCTCGGTCAGCAGGCCGCCGAACTTGGACCTGGCCCTGGGCAGACCCCAGCGACCAGCCAGGAGGGCCGCCACCTCGAAGCCGAGGTTGTGGCGCGTGCACGCGTATTCGGAGCCCGGGTTGCCCAGCCCGACGAGAAGCCAGTCCACATCCACGACGGGGCCCAGGCCCTCCTACTCTTCGGAGGAGCCGCCCTCTCCGGCACTTTCGCCCTCGCCGCCGGACTCGCCCTCGGCCTCGGGCTCGCCCTCGCCGACGACCTCGGTCTCCTGTTCGATCTCCTCCTCCTCCTCGGTCTGCAGCCGGGGCGGGGTGAGGGTGGCGATCACGGTCTCGGGATCGTCGAGCAGCTGGACGCCGGACGGCGCCCTCACGGCTTCGAGCGTCACGGTGTCGCCGATCTGCATCTCCGAGACGTCGTGCTGAATCGAGTCGGGAATGTCGTTGGGGAGCGCCTCGACGGTCAGCTCGCGCGTGACGTGCTCCAGTACGCCACCCTCGCGCGCGCCGGGGGCGCTCTCGGCGCCGAGGAGCTCGAGCATGACGGTGCTCTGGATCGGGCGGTCGAGCCGCACCCGCAGCAGATCGACATGCAGCGTGTCGCCGCTGACCGGATGGCGCGCGAGCTCCTTGAGCACGACCGGCGTGGACTGCGCGCCGTCGACGCTCAGGTCGAGTACGGCGCCGGCGTGCTGCAGGGCGGTGCGCAATTCACGCGACTCGACCTGGAACGACAGGGGCTCGTCGCCACCGCCGTACACGACGCCGGGGACGAACCCCTGGCGGCGCAGGCGGCGCACCGAGCGCGACCCGGAGGCCTCGCGTCGGGCGACGGTCAGCGCTGTGCTCTTAGATCCGGCCATAGCGGCGAACGATGGTAGCCGACAGGCGTTTCGCGCGAGCCCACGGCGCGCTACGCTTTCATCATGTCGGGCGAGTCTCAGGTCATGCTGATGATCGCCGGGGTCCACATCGTCGGTCTCGCGTGTGTGGCATTGCTGATCCTGCCTGCATTGCGCGGCGGACCCGGTCCGTCCAATCAGCCGCCCGACGGCGGGTCCGACGAGGGTCGTGGGAATGACCGCCGGCGCCCGACACGCCCGGATCCTTCGCGCCGTCCGCCGGGCGGGATTCCGCTGCCAGACGCGCTTCCGGCGCGCGTCCGGATGCGTGAGCCGGGGCGGCTGGCCGATCTCCTCCCGCGCCGCGAGCGGCGACCCATCCGGGAACCGACGCGCCGGCCGGTCAGGACCGAGCGCGACTAGCCGTACTGGCACCGAGTGTGACTAGCCGTACTGGCGCCGGGCGCGACTATCCGTACTGGCGTACCCGGGCGTAGAGCTGGCGCACGATGTCGAACGCCGGCTTCCTCACGCCTGAGAAGGTGATCAGGCCCTTCTGGTGCACCGGCGGCGCGGGCCACGGGTTGCCGCCGTTCCACAGCGGCGAGACCCTGAACTCCTGGAGCGTGAAGTAGATGGCGCCGTTCAGCCACGGCTTCGTGTCGTAGACCCCGAGGTGGAATCTGACGAAGTCGTTCTGGAACGCGTAGGTGCCCTTCTCCTCGACCGGCCCGTTGCGGTTGGCCTCGGCGCCGAACTCGGTGATGGCCAGCGCCTTACCGCGATAGCAGGAGCGCATCGAGTCCAGGTAGGCCGAGAGCGAGTCGCGATCGGCGATCGATCCGGCGCTGCCCGTGTACCAGCCGAAGTAGTCGTTGATGCCGAGCACACTGAGGGGCGCGTAGGCCGCGGACTGGCAGCCGGCGAGCGGATTGACCGCGAACGGCAGCCCGGTCGGCCGGGTCGGATCAAGTTGCTTGGCCAGCCTGACCTGCGAGGCGATGTAGGCCGTCTGAGCCGGACCGGGCATGGTCGGCAGCTCGTTGCCGATCGACCAGACGACGATCGAGGGATGGTTCTGGTTGGCCGCGATGTTGGTCTGGAGCTCGGCGCGGCCATAGTCGGTGAATGAGCTCAGGCCGAGCTCTGCCTCATTGAGCTGGTAGACCGGGATCTCTGACCAGAGCAGGATCCCGGCCCGGTCGGCGAGTTCCTCGAGCTCGGGGTGCAGCGGATAGTGGGCGCGAATCAGGGTCGCGCCGAGGTCGCGCGTGCTGGAGATGATCAGCGCTCGGTCGGCGTTGCTGATCGCGGCGCCGCGGACCGGGTTGTCCTCGTGCACGGCCACGCCGCGGAAGTGGACCGGCCTGCCGTTGAGCAGGATGGCGCCGCTGCGCGTCACGCTCACCGAGCGCACCCCGCTGAGCACGGTGTAGCCGGCGGCGCGCGTCGGCCTGGGGCTCGTCCGGCCGCCGCGCGAGGACACGGCCGTCGCCGTCAGCCGCGCGGTGTACAGGTTGGGATGGCCGGGCCCCCAGAGCCGCGGACGGGCGAGCGTCCCCGCCGCGCTGAAGACAACCGCGGCGCCGCTGGGCAGAGTCCGCGTCCCGAGGTCGAGCCTGAGCGGCCCGTAGGTCCCCGTGACATGGACGGTCTGCGGGGCCGAGCTGTAGTTACGCGCCGTCGTCTGCTCGAGGATCCGAGCGCTGCAGGACGGACAGGGAAGCGTCGGACGCACGACTACCTGCCGGAGGTCGACGCGGTCGACCCGGCGCAGGTAGACCTCGCCCAGCAGGCCGCCGTAGTTCCACCATCCGGTCGGCGGCTGCGGCCTGATGACCGGTGCGGTCAGCGACGGATTGAGGCGATTGTCGACGCGGATCACCAGCCGGTTGACGCCGGTCCGGCTGAGGCCGGTGAGCTGGAACTCGAACGGCAGGTAGGCACCGATGTTCGAACCGAGCTGCCGACCGTTCAGCCACACGGTGGAGCGGAAGTTGACCGACTCGAAACGGACGATCCAGGCCAGCGCGCCACTGCGGTTCGGGAGCTTGAAGTCCTTGCGGTACCAACCGACGCTGCCCTGCATGCTGGCCGGGCTCTGGTCGGTGGCGTTCCAGGCGCTCGGGACAGTCGTGAGAGACCACCCCGCCGAGGAGGTCTGATGCTGGTACCCGAGTAGGCGGCCCTGATCGCCGGGGTCGAGCCGGAACAGCCACTGGCCGCCGAGCAGATAGCGGCCGTCGGGGCCGTCGGTGTAGAGCGCGCCGGGGCGTGGAGCACCGGCCACGGTGGCGGCACGCGCCGCGGCACCGGCCGCGCCGAGGGACAGGATCGCCAGGGTCGTGGTCAGCGCAACGACGGCGATCGGGCGAGCGATCCTGCGCATGGACTCAGGCAGCCTAACGACGGGCCCCTCAGAATTGCGCCGGGCAGTCGGCGTCGCTCTTGATCCGCGGCGTGATGGCCAGCAGCTCGACGCGCAGGCCGCTGATCGCATTGCCGGCGCGCCGCACCTTCACACACTGCACGATCGGCAGGCCGGAATCGGTGCGCCAGGCCACCCGGGCGCTGCCCAGCGTGCCGGTCAACGAGAAGCCGGTTGAGGGTTGGTCCTGCAGGATGAGAACCGCTCCGGGTCGACGAAGCGCAGCGGCGGCGGCCGCAACTCGAGCGCGGCATGACGGGTCGCTGCTACATCCGGTGAGCTTGGCCAGCATCGCCGCGGCATCCCCGCGCGCCTCGGCCTGGATCAGCCCGCTGACAGCCGAGCTCTCGGCGCCGTCGGCGCTCCAGACGCGCGCCAGCACGGCGCTCACGGCCAGGAACAGGACAACGAGGATGGCGATCAGGATGATGTAGGTCCGGCGCACGCGCCGAGATGATGGCGCGCCCGGCTATCCGGCGTGCGGGAGGTCCTCGCCGCTGATCTCGAGGAAGCGCTCGACCGAGGCCTCCTGATGCTGGAGCTGCTCGGCCAACGTGCGAGCGTGATCGGCCGCGAAGTCGAGGAAGTCCTCGACGCAACGCTCGGGGTCGTCGGCCAGCGGGTAGACGCGCGTCAGGTCCTGCTGGGCACACGCGATCCCAAGGGGCGGGCGACCCTCGGCCAGCGTCCGCGCTCCGCAAACGGGCGTGACCACGAGACGGCGATCGGGGGCGACGAGCGCCGTCGGCACGAGCCGCGGGGCGGGCAGGCGCACCGAGAGCTCGATCGAGTGATCGACTGCGAGCTCGGCGCCCAGCACGTCGCCGAGCGGGCCGCGCCATAGCTCGAGCACGGTGTCGGCGCCGACCAGCGCGTCGCGCAGCGCCGTGGCCTGCTCGACGTAGAGCCGCTCAGCCTCACCGCGATCGACCGCGTCGGCGAGGTCGAGGTCGCAGGGAACCCGAAGCAGCTCGTTGGCGGCCACCGTGCTGCCCGCCCCGCGGCTGCCACACGCAACGTAGGTCTGAAGCGTGCCCAGATCGCGACGGCCGTGGAAGATGACCGTCACCGACTCGCTGACCGGTAGGCCGCCGACACAGAGCGAGACGGCGACCGCGCTCGAGTCGTCGAGTAGCGCCCGCCGCAGCAGCTCCTCCGCCGCGCCCTGGCTGGGAACTGGTTCCTCTTCAAGCATCTTGCTCGTCCTTAGGATCGGCTCGGTCCCGGATCATCATTAATCCATACGTCGCGGCTGTTGACCACCGACAACCGGCGCATGTCGACGTCCGGCGACTGGCCCAAGGTCCAAGTGCTACGGAGCACCGTTCCCGGGTAGGCTCCCGCGGATGAAGCTCCTGCGCCTCTTCTACAAGCCGTTCGGGCTGATCGCCGGCCTGATCGGCGCGCGAATCGGCCGCAAGCTGTTCGACAGCATGTGGAGGAAGGTCGACGAGCGGCCCCCGCCCCCACCGACCTCGGGCGGCGCCAGTCTCGGCAAGGTCGTCGGTGCGGCGGCACTGGAGGCCGCGACGATGGCCAGCGCGCGCGCCGCGGTCGACCGCGCCAGCGCGAGGACCTTTCACTACCTGATCGGCGTGTGGCCCTCCGACCCGCCACCCGCTGGCGTGGCCGAGCCGACGCCGCCCGAAGGCGACTGAGCGGTCCTCGGCACGAGACGGCGGTTCAGCGGCCGCCGCGCAGCACGCGGTTCAGCCCCCGCCGCGCAGCACGCGGTTCAGCCCCCGCCGCGCAGCACGAACCCGCGCGCCTCGAGCTCGGCCACCGCGTCTTCGAAGGTGGCGAAGTCGCGCGCCAGCAGCGCGTCGATCGGCCGGCCATGCGGGCCCCCAGCCCGCACCCAGCGCCGCAGCACGGCGGGCCCGGCCCGCTCGGAGGCCTCGTCGAGCAGGGCGATCAGGATCGGCAGCTCGGCGCGATGGTCGAGCTGTCCCGAGAGCAGCGTGAGGGCGTCGACGTCGAGCACCTCGCAGAGCTCGTCCTCGGTCAGCCCGAGTAGATCCATGAGCCGCGCGGCGCGGTTTGACTGCATCGCGCTCACAGGGCAGCGCCAGGGCTTCGGGGCATGGCCGTCATTGTGGCGCGGTAGGGCCCTCCGCGGGGATCGCGTGTCGCGTGTGCGCCGTGAGGCGCTTCCCCGCACGGCGTAGTAACCCCGGGCCTCTTCACACATTCACCCGTCCAGCGTGCGGACGGTCCGCAACGTCGGGCTCTACCAGGCGGTGCCGTTAACCGTCTGGTAGAGGCCCTAGGTCACAATCCACATATTCCGCCGAAGCGGTTACGACAGCTTCACCCTCCGCACATACATTCCCCTCGGCTCGGGCGAGTCCTCAGAAGAGTTGGTTCTCTCCGCCGAACACGTCACTCACCGAGCCGTCGGTGAAGATCTGGCGGATCGAGTTTGAGAGCAGGTCGGCACACGAGAGCACGAGCAGGTTGTCAGGCGCGCTGGGCGGCGTCGGAATCGTGTCGGTCACGACGATCTGTTCGAAGCCGGCCGCGGCCAGGTTCTCCCAGGCGTTGCCCGAGAACACTCCGTGCGTGGCGGCGGCGTAGATGCGCTTTGCGCCCGCGTCGCGCACGGCGTCGGCGGCGGCCTTGAGCGTCCCCGCTGTGTCGATGATGTCGTCGACGATCACCGCCGTCTTACCCTCGACCTCACCGATGACGTAATTGATCTCGGCGACCTGCTGCGCAGGGCGCTCCTTGTTGAGGATCGCGAGGTCGGCACCGATCTTCGAGGCGAACTTCTTGTTCAGCTTGACGCGCCCGGCATCCGGCGCGACGACCACCAGGTCCTCGAGTCCGAGGTCACCGAAGTACTGCGTGAGCATGAAGAGCGCCGTCATGTGGTCGCAAGGCTTTTGAAAGAAGCCCTGCAGCTGACCGGAATGGAGGTCCATGGCCAGGATCCGGTCGATGCCCGCCGACTCGAGCATGCGCGCGACAAGCCGCGCGGTGATGGGCTCGCGCGGGGATGACTTCTTGTCCTGGCGCGAGTAGCCGTACCACGGCGTCACCGCGATCACCCGGTGGGCCGAGCCGTGCACCGCGGCATCGACCATGACCAGCAGCTCCATCAGCGAGTCGTTGGCGCTGAGCCCCGTGTTGGGATTGCCGCAGGTCGGCTGCACGATGAACACGTCGGCGCCTCGAATCGACTCGCCATAGCGGCAGTAGACCTCGCCGTTGGCAAATGTCTTGAGCGTCACGTCCCCGAGCTCGACCCCCAGCTTCGCGGCGATCTTGGCGGCCAGCTCCGGGTTGCCACGTCCAGAGACGACCATCAGTCGCTTGTCGTAATCGATGCGTAGATCGCGCGGCGTCGGCCGCGTCTGCAGCGCGCTCACAGTGCGATCGAGTGTACGCCCGTCCGCCGACGGGTTCGCGAGGCTCGAGCTAATGGGAATCCTGTCCCTTGCGGCGCTCCGAGTACCCCTCGATGTTCTTCTGCCGAGAGCGTGCCACCCCGAGCGCGCCGGGTGGAACGTCGTTGGTGATGACCGAGCCCGCCGCGGTGTAGGAGTCGTCGCCGACGCTCACCGGAGCGACGAACGAGGTGTCCACACTCACCTTGACCCGAGCGCCGATCGACGTGCGGTGCTTGTTGAAGCCGTCGTAGTTGGCCGTGATCGTGCCCGCGCCGATGTTCGACTGCTCGCCGATGTCCGCATCGCCGATGTAGGACAGGTGGGGCACCTTGGCGCCCTCGCCGACGTCGGAATTCTTGACCTCTACGAACGTCCCCACCTTGGAACCGGCGCGAAGTCGCGCCCCGGGACGCAGGTAGGCGAACGGCCCGACGCTGACGCGGTCGCCCACATCGGCCTCGATCAGGTACGAGTGGATGACACGCGCGCCGTCGCCGATGCGCGAATCGGTCACCGTGGTGAGCGGACCCACGGTGGTGGCCGAGCCGATCGTCGTCTCGCCATGCAGGCTGCTGAACGGGGCGATCACCGTGTCCTCCCCGATCTCCACACCGACGTCGACGACCGTCGCCGCCGGGTTGACGATCGTGACCCCGGCGAGCATGTGCCGCTCGAGAATCCGGCGCTGGGCTATGTCCTGGACCTCCGAGAGGGCCACGCGATCATTGATTCCCAGCGTCTCGGTCGGGTCGTTGACCTCGTAGGCGCCGACGCTCCGGTCCGCCCTGCGGAGGATCGGGATCACGTCGGGCAGGTAGTGCTCGCCCTGGGCGTTGTCGGGTCTGACCTCAGCCAGCGCGTGCAGCAGGGCGTCGCCATCGAAAGCGAAGATGCCCGTGTTGACCTCGCGGATGTGGAGCTCGAGCTCGGTCGCGTCGCCGGGCGCCTTGGTCTCGACGACGCGCTCGACGGTGCCGTCGGGCGCGCGCACCACGCGACCGTAGGAGCCCGGGTCATCCAGCACCATCGTGGCGATCGTGGCCGCGGCGCCGGATTCGGCGTGCGCCTCGGCGAGCCCGCGGATCGTCGCCGGGTCGATCAGGGGCACGTCGCCGGCCAGAACTATGACCGTCTCCGCGCCCTCGATCTGCGCGGCCGCGGCGCGCACGGCGTCCGCGGTCCCGAGCGGTTCGGCCTGAACAGCAGTTTCGACATCGGAACCGAGCACGGACTCGAGCACGCGCTCAGAGCCCTCGACGACGACGATCTTGCCCGCGCCCGCCTCACGCGCGGCCGCGACCGGCCAGGCGATCATGGGGCGACCACATAGCTCGTGAAGAAGCTTCGGCGTGGCGGAGCGCATCCGCGTGCCCTGGCCTCCGGCGAGGATGACGACGGCCGGCGCGATCACGGCGTGATCGTAGCTGTGGGGAGCTCAGACATGCACGGCGCCGGTGACGTGCGCGCTCGCGGAGTGCGACTGGGGAGCCTGGATTTGAACCAGAACTGCGGCATCCAAAGTGCCGAGTGCTACCGTTACACCACTCCCCAGAGTATTGGGTCGGAGGGGCTTTGCTGGGACCGGAACTGCTGGGCTGGACAGTATCCGATCGCCAGTCGGGTACGGACGATCCGGGGTTTTTCGCGTGTGGGCTGACCGGGACTGGGCAGGCCCGTCGCGCCCCCTCGCCACCCCCCAATTCGTCGCCATCCCGGCGGCGGTCCGCGAGTTGGGTAACGATCTTCGGGGCCTGGCACGCATATCGTTCCCCGACCGGCTCGGGAGGAGGTAACGGGTAACGATTTGGGGGTCTAAATCCGGTGAATCGAGCCGGAGTGCCCCGCGGGCCGGTGGGGCGACCCGTGACGCGCCGCGGGGCGACCCGTGACGCGCCGCGGGGCGAACCGTGACGCGCCGTGGGCCGCAGGGCCCACCGTGACCGCCGCGGGGCGAACCGTGCCCCCGGAAGCGACGCGCCGCGGGGCCAACCATGGGCCCCCGCGGTGGTACGGCGGGCCCGGAACTGGGTAGACCGTCGGCCATCGCAGACGACCGGCCGCCAGACCGGCTCGGACCGCCCTCCCGACAACCTGGCGAGCCCGTCCAGTCGCGACGCCCCCCGATGCGTCGCGCGCTCGCCCTCCCTCCTGCCCACATGAAACCCGCAATTAGCGCCGACCGGACCGTCGGGGATGCCGCGATCCGCCTCGGCATCTGCAAGATTGCCCGACCGTGGCCAAGGCAACCGCGTCCAAGCCCGCCCTGCCGAAGCGGAATCCGCCCGTGAGCTCGCGCTGGCTGCGCATCGTGGCCCGTGACGGCAATCGCATCCCCGAGCGTAAGCAGGCGCCGCGCCGGCAGTCCGCGATCCACAAGCGCGAGGTGACCCTGCACGGCCGCAAGGTGGCCTACCGGACGGGTGGCAGCGGCCCGCCGCTGGTCCTGATCCACGGGATCACATCCAACTCGGCGACCTGGGACAGGGTGCTCGCCCGGCTCGCGCGTCGCTACACCGTGGTCGCCCCGGACCTGCTCGGTCACGGACGCTCGGACAAGCTGCGCGACGACTACTCGGTCGGGGCGCACGCCAACACGATGCGCGACCTGCTGGACGAGCTCGGCCACGTCCAGGCCACGTTCGTCGGCCATTCCCTCGGCGGCGGCGTGGCGATGCAGATCGCCTACCAGTACCCCGAGCGGGTGAAGCGCCTGGTGCTGGTCGCGCCCGGCGGCTTCGGGCGAGAGGTCACGCCCCTGCTGCGCGCCGCCAGCGTGCCGGGCTCGGGACGCGTCCTGGCGCTCGCCGCGTGGCGCCCGATCGTCGAGGCCGGCACCGTGGTGAAGCAGGCACTTGGCAAGCTCGGCGTGCAGGGGAACACCGACCTCGAGGAGGTCGCCCGTGCCTACGCGCTGCTC
The DNA here is from genome assembly GCA_963725515.1 of uncultured Solirubrobacteraceae bacterium. Taxonomy (GTDB): domain Bacteria; phylum Actinomycetota; class Thermoleophilia; order Solirubrobacterales; family Solirubrobacteraceae; genus Palsa-465. The sequence goes on from CAVRZB010000015.1 coordinate 12,523, forward strand.
GCCGACCGGACGGCGCGGGCGGCGTTCCTGCACACGCTGCGCAGCGTCGTCGACCACCACGGCCAGCGCGTGGCCGCGCTGCACCGGATAGGCGACGAGACGCGCCATCCGGTGATGATCATCTGGGGTGACCGGGACCGCATCGTGCCGCTGCACCACGGTCAGCGCGCCCACGACCGGGTGGGCAACACCCACCTGACGGTGTTCAGCGGCTCGGGCCATTTCCCGCATCGCGACGACCCGGAGCGGTTCGTCAAGGTGCTGAACGAGTTCCTGGCGCCGCGGGGCAACGCCCGGCGCCCGCGCCGGGCCCGCGCCGTCGCCGTTGGTGCATAGACCCGCGGACGCCGCCCGCCGCCCAAGCGCCCACGCCAGCAGGGCACCGCCGCCGCTCAGCCCAAGCCCACGGGGGCACCGCCCGCCGCCCTGCCCGAGCCCACGGGGCCAGGGCACCACCGAAGCCGAGCCTCTCCCTCACGCCCCGTTGTCGAGCACCCGCCTCACCCAGGGCGCGAGCAGCGGATCGGCGAGCGCCGCGCGCAGGTCGGATGGGCGGTGCAGGGCGCGCTCGGCGCGCACGATCCCGACTTCGAGCCCCGACTCGCGGGCGGCGAGCAGCCCCGCGCCGACGGCGTCCGAGCTCCGCCACACCTGCTCGGGGAGCGCGAAGAGCTGGCGGACCGGCCTGGGCATCGCGACCAGGTAGAAGCCGCCGTCGATGACCGGCCCAAGCGAGAGATCGCAACCCGCGGCTAGGTCGTCGATCGCGGCGGCGGCGTGCTCGGGACGCATGCGGGGCAGATCGGGCCAGACGATCACGAGCGGGCCCGAGTGGCCGCCGAACACGCGCGCGGCAGCGTCGGCCACGCGGGCGGCGATGCCCTCGCCGCTCTGCGGCAGGTAGCTCGGCCCCGGGCCCACGAGCTCGCGGAGCTCGGCCCGCGCGTCAGGCGGGTCGTAGGCGATATGGACGGCTCCGGGGGCCACCTCCTCGGCCCACTGCACGGCCTGGGTGATGAGCGCGGCGTGCAGCCGGGCGCAGCGCTCGGCACCGATCAGCGGCTCGAGCGCCCGTCGGACCTCGCCGCGGCGCGGAGCTCGGGCCATCACGAGGATCGCCGGCGGGTTCATCCCTGCTCGAAGCGATAAACGGTGCCCGGCGGTTCGGCCCGCCCGGCGGCGAGTCGCGGCAGCGCGGCGCCGATTACCTCGGCGAAGGTCGCGCCTCCGGCGCCCAACAGCTCGATCAGGGTGGCGACCGGAGTCGGGTCGTCGGGCCGGACCTCGTTGGCGTAATCGGTGACGAAGCCGATCAGGGCGTAGGGCAGCTCGAGCTCCCCGCAGAGCACGGTCTCAGGGCCGCCGGTCTGGCTCACGGCGGTGACCCCGCACGCGGCGAGCTGGGCGATCTCCGTGGGTGTGTTGAAGCGCGGGCCGTCGACATGGCCGTAGATCCCGCCGTCGCGGGCCGCATGCCCCGCGGCGGCCGCCGCCTCGAGCAACGCCTTTCGCACCGTCTCGGAGAACGGGCCGCCGTGGAGGATCCAGTGACCACGGTCCGGGTCCCCGGGCGCGGTGAAGAATGTGCACAGAGCCCCATCGGGCAACCGGTTCGAGCTGAAGTGCAGATCGTCGAAGACGATCAGCGATCCGAGCTCTAGCGACGGGTCCACGGCACCACAGGCCGTGCATCCGATCACGGCCTTCGCGCCTAGTTCGCGCAGCGCCCAGATGTTGGCCCGGTGGGTGACCTGGTTGGAGAGGCGGGTGTGCCCGCGACCGTGGCGTGAGACGTGAAGCGCCGCGACGCCCGAGTAGGTACCGCGGGTCAGCTCGACCTCACCGAACGGCGTGCGCACGGCCACGGCCTCGGCCTCCTCGAAGCCGGGAAGCGCGTGCGTACCAGACCCCGTGATGATTCCCATCGCCATGGCGGCGCGATCCTACTCGTGGACCATCCTCTACGACTCCGAATGCGGATTCTGCCGCTGGTCGCTGGCGCGGGTGCTGCGGGCGGATCGAAGCCGACTCCTGCGACCGCTGCCGATCGACGATCCGCGGGCCGCGCCGCTGCTCTGGGGTCTGAGCACCGAGCAGCGCCGCGACTCGTGGCATCTGGTCGCTCCCGACGGCGAGCGCTTCTCGGCCGGGGCCGCGGCGCCGCCGCTGCTCAGGCTGCTGCCCGGCGGCCGCGGGCCCGCGGCGCTGCTGGCCGCCGCGCCCGGGATCACGGAGCGCGCGTACCAGCTGGTGGCCCGCCACCGGGGAGCGATCGGACGCTGCCTGCCGGCGGGGTCGAAGTCGCGCGCAGACGAGCGCATCGCGGCCGTCCGACGGCAGACCGGCTAGACCAGGGCACAGCTCCACCCGCACCGGGAACAGCTCCGCCCGGTACCGGGCACAGCTCCACCCAGCCGCGCACGCTCCGGCCACGCCCGGCCGACTCAGCGCGGGACGCGACCGCCCTCGGCCCCCGGCTCCGTCGCCGGGCCGCGCGGCGCGGCGATCCCGAGGACACGCATCGCCTTCAGACCGAGCGAGAGCTTCTCGCGGCCGTCGGTCGAGGAGACGTCGAGCCCGGTCAGCTCCCGGACGCGCTCGAAGCGGTAGCGAATCGTGTGCCGGTGGGTGATCAGCCGCGCCGCCGTGGCGTTGACGTTGGCGTCGCACTCGAGGAACGTCGAGAGCGTCCCCAGGAGGTCGGTCTCGTACTGGTCGTCGTAGGCCACCAGGGGCCGCACGGTCTCGGAGTAGAACCGCTTGAGCTCCGCGGGATCGTCCATGTAGGGCAGCAGCAGCTGGTAGGTGCCGGTCTCCTCGTAACCGAGCGTCGTGCGCTCGTAATCGCCCTCGACGACGTTGACCGCCAGCAGCGCCTCGTTGGCCGCGCGACCGAGCTCGAGCGGATCGGCGGCGTGGCGGCTGCGGCCGATGGCGAAGGCGAAGCCGGGCAGTCCCGACTCGAGCTCGCGCGTGACCGAGGAGGCGACGCGCTTACCCGTTTCGCCGTCGGCGTCGGGGACCAGGACGACGACCTCGCCGGCGGCCTCGGGGCTCGGGGTCGTGATCGCGCCCGAGGCGATCGATCGCGCGCCCCGCCCGGTGATGGCCAGCAGGCGCTGACGCCAGTCGTCCTCGGTGGGGTTCTTGGCGTGGGCGCGCACGACCACCACGCTGCCCCCGGCCGAGAGATCGGTGCCGAGCTCCTTGCCCCGCGCGATCAGGTCCTCGCGATCCTCGATCGCGCGCCCGAGCACCGCCCGCTGGAACGCCGCGGCGGCCTCCTCGGAGGCCCGTTCGGGAGCGCGCACGCGCTCGACCTCGGAGGCCACGAGGGTGGTCACGAGCCGCAGGATCGACGCGTCGGGACCGGACTCGCGCGTGCGCATGCGCAGCTGACCGACGGGCGTCTCGGCGACCCGCAGCTCGATCCCGGTGACGTCGCCCGCATCGCGCATCAGCGAGCGCTCGTCCGCGGGCGAGCGCGCGGCCACGGCCAGCACGGCTCCCGAGCGATCGATCAGGATCAGGCTGGCGTCGAGCGCCCGCGAGGCGGCTCGCAGAATCTCGGGCAGGCCGGCGCCGGCCTCGACAGCATCGGTGATCGCGGCGAGCGCGCCGAGATCCGGCTGGCTCGCCTGGCTGGTGGGAGCGCGTTCGGCCATTGCGTCGCCTCCAGGCTAGAAGACCAGCCGCGCTAGAAGACGCGCGGCCACTCGAAGACGACCAGCGCGCCGACGAGCACGCCGACGCCGACCAGCGCAGCGAGCACGTACAGCGACAGGATCACGGCCGCCACGCGGTGCACCGGACGCCGGTAGGCCGTGACCGCGGGCACGAGCACGAGTGCGCAGAAGGCCGCGACCCCGAATACACCGAGACACGCACCGACGAGATAGGTGATCGTCTGATTGCTCATCGCGCTGCGCCAGATTGTGCCCGAAGGCGACGACGTCCGGCGAACAGAGGGTAGCCACGGTCAGCCGACGCGCGAAACCGCCCCGAATTCGGCGTCGACCGGCACCGCGACCTCGACATCGGCAAAGCGCGGCGCGAGCGCGAGCGCCGCGGTGCGGGCGCGGCCGGTCTCGCCCCAGAAGAGGCCGAAGACCGTCGGTCCGGAACCCGAGACGAGCACGGCGTCGGCGTCGGTCGCGCGCAGGGCGGCCAGCGACGCGCCGATCTCCGAACACAACGAGACGGCGGCCGGTGCGAGGTCGTTGACGAGCAGCTCGGCGGCCAGCCGTGAGCCCCCCGCCAGGCCTGCGCGGAGTCGGGCGTCGACCTCGCCCAGCTCGTCGTCGCCCCGTGCGAGCCCGAGACGATCGGCCTCGGCGTAGACCGCGGCCGTGGACAGTGGCGCGACGGGCGGCACGATCACGTAGGCGTGTGGGGCGAGCCGTGGGGCCGGCTCGAGCCGGTCGCCGGCGCCGCGGCCGACCCACAGCCCGGGCTCGAGTTGGCTCGGCACGTCGGCGCCGAGCCCGGCGGCCAGCCGCGCGAGATCGATCCCCGCGGGGAGCGGCGCGAGCTCGCGGGCCAGGCGGAGCGCCGCCGCGGCGTCGGCCGAACCGCCGCCCATGCCCGCGGCCACGGGCACGCGCTTGTGGATCTCGAGCTTGGATGGCGGTCCGTCCCAGCCCAGCCTCCGCAGCGCGCCGAGGGCAGCGGCGGCCAGATTCGGACCGTCGACGCCGGCGCACACGACGACATCCTCGCCCAGGCCCGGCTCGGCACTCAGGGTCAGCTCATCGGCCAGCGACACCGACTCGAGCACCGTGACGAGCTCGTGCCGCCCATCGCTCAGGGGTTTGCCGAGCAGCAGCGACAGGTTCACCTTGCCAGGCGCGCGAGCGATGAACCTGATCGGGGTCACGGCGCCGGCCCCAGGCGCTGCGCCAGCGCGGCGAACTCCGCGGGACCGAGGCGTTCGGCGCGGACGTCGGCCGGGAAGCCGAGCTCGACGAGCGCCGCGCGGGCCCGATCGCGGACGCCTGCGTCACCCCCCGCCGCCAGCGACAGCGAACGAGCCAGGGCCTTGCGCCGATGGGCGAAGGCGCGCTGGACGAGCCTGCGCAGCGGCGGATCCGCGCCCGGTCCCGTGCGGCGCAGGCCGAGTAGCACGGAGTCCACGTTCGGCACGGGGCGGAACACGGTGCGGGCCACCGGGCGCAGCACGCGGACCTCGCAGGCGACCTGCGCGAGCACCGAGGGAACGCCGTAGGCGCCGCTCCCCGGAGCAGCAGCGAACCGCTCACCAACCTCGCGCTGGACCATGACGACCCAGCTTGTGACCTCCGGCAGCTCCTCGATCGTGCGCAGAATCAGGCCGGCGGCGATGCCATAGGGCAGGTTGGCGACGACCTTGTCAGGCGGCGGCGCCAGCCCTTGGAGGTCGACGGCCATGGCGTCGGCGAAGTGCAGCGTCACGTTGGCGTGTCCGGCCAGGCCCTCGCGCAGCGTCGGCTCGAGCCGCTCGTCGAGCTCGACAACGTGCACGTGCGCGACCCGGGCGGCGAGGCGTTCGGAGAGGATTCCCGGCCCACCGCCCACCTCGAGCACGACATCGCCGGCCTCTAGCGCGGCGAGGCGCTCGATCACGTCGACGATGTTGCGGTCGATGAGGAAGTTCTGGCCCAGCCTGCGCGTGCGCCGGGCGCTCACCATCCGAACACCGCGGCGGCGTTCCGATCCACCGCCCGCTCGAGCTCCTCGTAGGGGACGCGCCGCTCGACGGCCAGCGCACGGGCAGTGTGCGTCACGTACGCGGGTTGATTCGGCCGGCCGCGCACGGGTTGCGGCGCGAGGAACGGAGCGTCGGTCTCGACCAGCAGACGCTCGGCCGGAACGCGCAGGGCGGCCGCGCGCAGCGGCTGCGCGCTCGGATAGGTCACGTTGCCGGCGAACGAGATCCACCAGTTCTCGTGGGCCAGACACTCCTCTATGTGCTCGGCCATCGAGAAGCAGTGGAGGATCACCCTCACGTCACGCGCGTGCTCGCCGAGCATCTGGAGCGTGTCGTCCTCGGCCGCCCGGGTGTGGATCACGAGCGGCTTGCCGGACTCGCGGGCCAACTCGATCTGGGCGTGGAAGGCGCGCTTCTGATCATCGCGCGGCGCGTGGTCGCGGTAGTAGTCGAGCCCGGTCTCGCCGATCGCGACGCACCGCTCGTGCGCAGCCAGCGCCTGGAGCTCGGCCAGGTCGGCGTCGTCGAAGCCGGCGGCCTCGTTGGGATGGCGACCGATGGCGACGTACACCTGGGGAAAGTCCTCCGCGGCGGCCAGCGCCTCCCGGCACGAGGCGCCGTTGATGCCCACGGTGACGATCCTCCCCACGCCCACCTCGTCGGCCGCCGCGACAAGCTGGGCGTCGCTGGGCTCGCACATTCCCAGATGGGTGTGGCTGTCGACCATCCCGGGCTAGCGCTTGGGGAAGAGCGGCTCGAGGGCGCTGACGCTCGTGCCCGATCCTTGCGCGGCGAACACGGCGCCGCCGTAGTCACGGTCGGAGCAGCCGAGCGCGGCCAGCATGCGGTCGGTGCTCGCGGGCATGTACGGGTGCAGTAGGACGCTGATCACGCGGATGCCCTCGGCAAGCGAGGCGAGCGTCGAATCGAGCGCCGCGGCCGAGGCCTGATCCTTGGCCAGCTGCCACGGGGCGCGCTCCTCGACGTAGCGATTCAGGCGCCGTACGCGCTGCCAGATCGCGTCGAGCGCCGCGGTCAGCTCCGCCCCGTCGAGCAGCCGCGCCACCTCATCGGCCAGCCCGTCGAAGTCCCGGGCGAGCTCGGGATCGGTGGCCACCGCCGGCGTGACGCCGTCGCGGTAGCGGACGATCATCGCCGTCGCGCGACTACCGAGGTTTCCGTACTCGTTGGCCAGCTCGGTCTCGTAGCGCGACTTCACCGCGGCCATGCCCACGGATCCGTCGCCGCCGAAGACGACGTCGCGCATGAGATAGAAGCGCAGCGCGTCGGTGCCGAATTCGTCCATGACCTCGAACGGGTCGAGCACGTTGCCGATCGACTTGCTCATCTTGCGCCCGTCGTGGCCGAGCAGGAAGCCGTGCACGAAGACGTGCTTGGGCACCTCGAGCCCGGCGGCCATCAGCAGCGCCGGCCAGTAGACGGTGTGGAACTTGAGGATGTCCTTGCCGATCAGCTGGAAGGTCGCCGGCCAGAAGCGCGCGAGCAGATCCTCGCCCGGGCGTGCGTAGGACAGTGCCGTGACGTAGTTGAGCAGCGCATCGAACCACACGTAGAAGACCTGCGCCTCATCCCAGGGCACGGTGACCCCCCAGCGCAGGCTGGCCCGCGTGAGCGACACGTCCTGCAGCCCCTGGTCGATGAACGAGCGCGCCTCGTTGGAGCGGATCCGGGGCAGCACGAAATCCGCGCGCTCCCGGTAGAGCGCTTCGAGCGGTGCCTGGAAGGAGGAGAGGCGAAAGAACCAGTTGTCCTCCTTCTCCCAGTCGAGCGGGATCTCGTGGATCAGGCACGTGTTGCCGGGGCCGATCTCGCCCTCGGTCTTGAAATCCGCGCACTGGGGGCAGTACCAGCCCTCGTAGGTCCCCGGGTAGACGTGCCCGTTGTCGTAGACGCGTTGGAGGATCTCCTGCACCTTCTGCTCATGCTCGGGATCCGAGGTGCGGATGAAGAAGTCGTTCGACACCTCGAGCCGCGGCAGCAGGGCCTTGAAGCGCTCGGCGTTGCGGTCGGCCAGCTCGCGCGGTGTGACCCCCGCGCGCTCGGCGGCCTGCGCCACGGGCTCGCCGTGCTCGTCGGTCCCGGTGAGGTAGAAGACATCCTCGCCCCGCTGGCGCATGTGCCGAGCCAGCACATCGCCGGCGATCGTCGTGTAGGCATGGCCCAGGTGCGGCTGGGCGTTGACGTAGTAGATCGGTGTGGTGACGTAGAAGGACATGCGGGACGAGGAAGGCTATCCGGCCGCCGCCGGCACGCTGCTCTGACCGCGCGCCGGAGCGCGAGCCCGGTCAGGCCTGACGAGCTTCGGTCAGAGCCTTGTACAGCGCGTTGGCCGGAATCCCGGTCAGATCGGCCACGACCGACGCCGCCGGGCGAGGCTTGGCGCCGGCCTCGACCAGTCGCCGGAGCGCGTCCACGGCGGGCGCGAGGTCGCGGCCGGAGCCCGCGGGGGCCGGGCCGACGACGAGCGCAACCTCGCCGCGCGGCGCGGCCTGCGCGTAGCGCTCGGCGAGTTCGGCGGCCGTGCCGCGCACGACCTCCTCATGCGCCTTGGTGAGCTCGCGGCAGACGGCCACCTGGCGATCGGGGTCGAGCGCGGCCAGCACGCCGAGCGAGGCGGCGACCCGGCGCGGGGACTCGAACGCCACCAGCGTCTCCGGGGAGGCGAACGCCTGCTCGAGCTCGCCGCGCTTGCGCGGCAGGAAGCCGACGAAGCGCCACCGGTCGGCCGGCAGGGCGCTGGCCACGAGCGCCGCGAGCGCAGCCGACGCGCCGGGGAGCACCTCCACGGCCAGCCCCGCGGCGACACAGGCCCGCACCAGCACGAAACCGGGATCCGAGACGAGCGGCATGCCGGCATCCGAGACGAGCGCGACCACGTCGCCGGCCCGCATGCGGCGGACCAGCTCTCCGGCGCGCTCACGTTCGTTGTGCTCGTGGTAGGAGACGAGGTGGCCGCTGACGCCGTAACGGTCGAGCAGCACGCGCGTGCGTCGCGTGTCCTCACAGGCGACGACGTCCGCCTCGCGCAGCGCGGCCAGCACCCTGAGGGTGACGTCCTCGAGGTTGCCGATCGGAGTCGGGCAGACGATCAGCCTGCCGCCGCTCGCTCCGCCGCCGAGCGTGTTCAGGCCCGTGTTCACAGACGGCGACATTAGCCCGCCCTGGGGTCGCCGGCGAGTCCGTCGAGCGCCAGCGCCGCCGCTCCGACCATGCCGGCCTCGACGCCGAACCTCGCCGGCACGATCCGCACGAGGTCGCGTGAGGGCGGCAGCGCGCGGGCGGCCACCGTGGCGCGGGCCGGCCCGAGCAGCAGGTCACCGGCGGCGATCACGCCACCGCCGATCACCACCACCTCGGGGTTGAAGATGTTCACGAAGCTGGCGATGCCGACGCCCAGGCGCTCGCCGATCAGCCTGATCGCGGCGGTCGCCGCCGGGTCGCCGTCGTGCGCGAGCTCGGTGATCAGCGGGCCGCCGAGCTCGCGTCCCGATCGCGCCGCGCGACCGAGGCCCGACTCGGGATCCTCGGCGGCCAGCCGGCGCGCCTCGCGCGCCAGCGCGGTGCCCGAGGCCAGCGACTCCAGGCAACCGCGATTCGGGCAGTTGCCCTGGCACGGCGGACCGTCCATGTCGATCACCATGTGGCCGAGCTCACCCGCCGCACCGATGGCGCCGCGGTAGAGCTCGTCGCGCAGGATCAGGCCACCCCCGATCCCGGTCCCGATGGTCAGCACGACGGCCTCCCGCGCGCCCTGCGCCGCGCCCGCGCGGTGCTCGGCAAGCGCGGCCAGATTGGCGTCGTTGTCCACGAACACCGGCAGGCCGAGCCGCTCCGCCATCACGTCGCGGAACGGCATGTCGGCGAGCTCGAGGTTGATGGCGATCACCGCGGTGCCGGCGCGCTGGTCGATCAGGGCCGGGATGCCGAAGCCGACGGCGGCCACCTCTCCGTCGGCCGCGTCGCGAGCCTCGCGCACGGCGTCTACCATCGTGTCGAGCAGCATCGACTGGTCGAGACCCGTCACCGCGCGCTGCGCGCGATGATGGACCCGCAGCCCAGAATCGACCGCACCGGCCAGCAGCTTCGTCCCGCCCACGTCGACGCCGATGACGCGTCTGGCGGCCATGCGGTCACTATATGCAGTAGCCGATGAGCGACCAAGAGAAACCGTCTTACACCCTCTATCGAGCCAGCCCGCGCGGGCTGCGTTCACGCCTGCAGGGCGAGGAGGACATCGGGGTCGGAGGACCCTCCGACCCCGACGATCGCGGCCCCCGGCGGCGCTGGCGCCGCGGCCGGTCGGCGGAGCCGGGAGCGCCACGCCGGCGCATCACCCCCGGCCGGGTGATCAAGTACGTCCTGCTGGCGATCGTGGCCTGGCTGGTGGTCTCGCTGGTCCTCTTCCTGGTCAGCGCACAGATCGAGAAGGGCAACATCCCGGCCTCGGCGTCGGCCGCGCTGAGCGGCGGCGGCAACATGCTGACCTCGGCCGACAACGTGCTCGTGATCGGAACCGACACGCGTCCGCCCGGATCCAAGGAGCCGGGGGCCAACACCAACGACGCGGGCAGCCGCTCGGACACGATCATGCTCTGGCACGTCGGCGGCGGGACCTCACGGCGTCTGTCGATCCCGCGCGACACGGTGGCGGACATCCCCGGGCACGGCCGCACGAAGATCAACGCGGCCTACGCCTACGGCGGCCCGGCGCTGGCCATCAAGACGATCGAGCAGTTCACCGGACTGAAGATCAATCACCTGATCCTGGTCAACTT
>CAVRZB010000016.1:0-27736 GCA_963725515.1 uncultured Solirubrobacteraceae bacterium
GGACACCGAGCAGTTGCTCCAGCGCAGCCTCGGCGAGCACATCGAGCTGAGTTACGCGCTCCAGGACGACCTGTGGTCGGTGCTGGCCGATCCCGGCCAGATGGAGCAGATCCTGATCAACCTGGCCGTCAACGCGCGCGACGCGATGCCGAGCGGCGGCCGGCTGCTGATCGAGACCGACAACGTGGACGTCGACGAGAACGACGCGAGCTCCCGGCCCGGGCTGGAGCCGGGACGGTACGTGCAGCTGCGGGTGAGCGATGACGGAGAGGGAATGGATTCGGGTACGCTCGAGCGCGCCTTCGAGCCGTTCTACACCACCAAGCCCAAGGGCGAAGGCACGGGCCTCGGACTGGCCACCATCTACGGCATCGTCACCCAGACCGGCGGCTCCGTCCGGCTCTACTCGAGCGCGGGCTCGGCACGACCTGCACGGTGATGCTGCCGGCCACCGCCGAGCGCTCGGCGGAGTCGAGCCCCGACGACAACGGCGACCTGGCCGGCCGCGGCGCGCGGCGCCAGGTGGTGCTGGTCGTGGAGGACGAGGACGGCATCCGCGAGGTGGCGCGCCGCGTACTCGCGCGCGGCGGCTACGAGGTGCTGACCGCGCCGGGTGGTCCCGAGGCGCTCGCGCTTGGTCCATGGGCGCAACGGGCCGATCGACCTGCTCATCACCGACGTGATCATGCCCCGGATGATGGGCCACGAGCTCGCCGGCGAGATCGCCGCGCTCCGCCCCTCCACCCGGATCATGTACATGTCGGGCTACGCGCAGCCGCTGGTCGGCGCGACCCAGGGCCTGCCGGCCGACAACCTCCTGATGAGAGAAGCCGTTCACCGAGCGCACCCTGCTGATCAAGGTGCGCCAGGCGCTCGGCACTTCAGCCTCGAACGGCGCAGGTTGACCGTGGCGCAGCTCCTGATCGTCGATGACGAGGCCAACTTCCGGCGCGCGCTACGCCGGACGCTGGAGCGCGCCGGACATCGCGTGCTCGAGGCGTCCAACGTGGAGGCGGCCCGGGAGGTGCTGGCCGCCCAGCCGATCGAGCTCGTCCTGTGCGACGTCAACATGCCTGGCGGCTCGGGGCTCGAGCTGATTCGCTCCGTGGTCGCCGAGACCCCCGGCACCGCGATCGTGATGCTCACCGGGGTCGACGAGCCCGCTGTGGCCGACGAAGCGCTTGCCGTCGGCGCGCACGGCTACATGGTCAAGCCGGTCGGTCGCAACGAGGCGCGGATCCTCGTCGCCACGAGCCTGCGCCACCGTGAGCTCGAGCTGGCCCGCCGGCAGTACGTCGAAGAGCTCGAGAGCAAGATCTTCAGCCGCACCGCAGCGCTGCGCGAAGCGCTCGATCAGCTCGAGGCGACGCAGGCGACGGTTCGCGATGCCGAGCGCGACGCTGTAGACCGTCTGGTCACCGCGCTCACCATCCGCAGCGAGGAGACCGGCGCGCACATCCGGAGAGTCGGCCGCTTCTGCACCGTGCTCGCGCGCCTGGCCGGAGTCGGGCTGTGGACCGAGGACGAGATCTACTTGGCCGCGATGCTGCACGATGTCGGCAAGATCGGAATCCCCGATTCGATCCTCCTCAAGCCGGGGCCGCTCGACGCGCAGGAGCGTGAGATCATCGAGCGCCATTCGGACCTGGGCAACCGGATGCTGGCCGACGGCCGTTCGCCGGTGCTAGTCCTCGGGGCGCAGATCGCGCTGTCCCACCACGAGCGCTGGGACGGCACCGGGTACCCGAACCGACTGGCCCACGACGACATCCCGATCGCCGGCCGCATCGCCGCCATCGGGGACGTGTTCGACGCCCTGACCAGCAACCGGGTGTATCGGCGCGCCCTGTCCTTCCCGGAGGCCAGCGCCCAGATGCGCGCCGAGTCGGGGCGCCAGTTCGATCCTGAGCTGCTCGATCTGTTCCTGAGCGCGGCAGAACAGCTCGAGGCGATCCGCGCCGCGCACCCCGATCCGCACTGAGGGTCAGCCGGCGAGCGCGCGGCGCACGGCAGCCACGCCGTGTTCGAGCAGCTTCTCTGGCTCCTCGGCGGCGAAACCTGGTGAAACGGTCAGCTGCCGTCCAGCCGCTGGCGGATCTCCTTCCAGAGCTCCCGGAAAGCCATAGCGGCCCCTCCGCGAGGTGCGAACTCCTCGAGCGGCGCCCTTGCCTGGCCCATCCGCTCCACGTCGGCGGCGAGCGGCACCACGGTGCGGAGCATCTCGGGCCGCTCGGTCGTGAACGTCTCCATCACCTCGCGGTGCATGCGCTTGCGGCTGTCGACCATCGAGAAGAAGGCCAGCCGCTGGGCGGCGTCGCCGGCCACCTGGTCGATGTGATCGAGCGTGCGCGCCGACAGAGTGGCCGGCAGCAGCGGGATGAGCAGGGCGTCGGCCGCGTCGAACACGCTCTCGGAGACGAGCGAGATGCTCGGCGGGCAGTCGAGGAATACGTAGTCGTAGTCGGGTTTCAACGGCGCGAGGACCCGGGTGAGACTGCGCGTCGGCCGCCTGGTGGCGTCGAGGTGCAGGTCCATGTGGCGGTAGGAGAAGTCGGCCGGGAGTAGGTCGAGGCCCTCGTAGTCGGTGCCCTTGATCCGAGCGCCCGCGTCGGTCCTGCCGCGCACGAGCCGCCGGCCCCCTCCCTTGATCCTGGGCTTGACGCGCAACAGGTAGGTGCTCGCGCCCTGCGGATCGAGGTCCCAGAGCAGGGTGCTTGCGCCCTCACGCGCGGCGAGGTAGGCGAGGTTCACCGCGGCCGAGGTCTTCCCGACTCCGCCCTTGATGTTGTAGGTGGCGAGGACCATGACGCGCAGAGCGTAGACTGGTGCTACGGAAGTGAGGGGAGCAGGCACCGCTTGTCCGCGCTGTGGCACCGACAACGTGCCTGGCGCCAAGTTCTGCATGGAATGCGGATCGGCGCTGTCCACCTCGTGCCCGGAGTGTGGCAGCACGACCGCGCCCCGCCAGAACTTCTGCTCGCAGTGCGGCGCGGCGCTGTCGCCCCGCTCGGCACCGGCGCCGGGCGTTTCCGGTGGCGTTCCGGCTCCGCGACGCATCGCGGCGGAGTTGCGCACGGTCTCGGTGCTGTTCGTCGACCTGGTCAGCTACACGTCGCTGTCCGAGGCGCTCGATCCCGAGGACGTGCGCGACCTGCTGGGTCACTACTTCGCCGCGGCGCGCCGGATCGTCGAGCGCTACGGCGGAACGATCGAGAAATTCATCGGGGACGCGGTGATGGCCGTGTGGGGAACTCCGGTGGCGCGCGAGGACGACGTCGAGCGGGCGGTACGCGCCGCACTCGAGCTGGTCGACGCGGTGGCCGCCCTGCGCCACGAGGTCAGCGCGCCGGACCTGCGGGCGCGCGCCGGCGTGGTGACCGGACAGGCCGCGCTGCTCGCCTCGCAGGAGGAGGGCGTGGTCGTGGGCGACCGCGTCAACACCGCCGCGCGGGTGCAGGCCGCGGCCGAGCCGGGCACCGTGTTGGTCGACGACATAACCCGCCAGGTCACCTCGACCGCGATCGCGTACGAGGACGCTGGCCGGCACGAGCTCAAAGGGAAGGCCGAGCCGGTCCACCTGTGGCGGGCGATCGAGGTCGTCGCGGTGCCCGAAGGATCCGAGCTTGACCGCTTCCAGGCTCGGTTCGTCGGCCGCGATGCCGACCTGCGGCTGGTCAAGGATCTGTTCCACGCCGGGGTGAGCCGGCGCGCGGCGCGGCTCGTCGCCGTGTCCGGCCCAGCCGGCGTCGGCAAGAGCCGGCTGCGCGGCGAGTTCCTCGAGTACCTGATTCAGCTGCCCGACTCCTACTTGTGGCATCCCGGGCGCTGCCTGCCCTACGGGGATGGCGTGGCCTACTGGGCGCTGGCCGAGATGGTCCGCCACCGGCTGGGGATCGCCGAGGACGCTCCAGGTTCGGATGCGGTGGCCAAGCTGGCGGCCGGCCTCGAGCGCTGGGTCGAGGATCCCGGCGAGCGAGAGTTCATCTCTTTGCGGCTCGGCGTCCTGCTCGGGGTGGCGGACGGTCTCGAGGCTGGCGGAGCGCTCGGGCGGCTCGGACGCGAGGAGCTGTTTGCCGGCTGGCGGCTGTTCTTCGAGCGGTTGGCCGAGCACGACCCGGTCGTCTTGGCCTTCGAGGACATGCACTGGGCCGACGATGGCCTGCTCGACTTCGTCGAGCACCTGCTCGACTGGTCCGCCCAGCACCGCATCTTCATCCTGACCTTCGCCCGGCCGGAGCTGTCCCAGCAGCGGCCGGGGTGGCCGGCGGGACATCCTGGCGTCGCCGTCGGGCACCTCGAACCTCTCGGCGACAGGGCGATGGAGGACCTGCTCGACTCGCTGGCGACGCTGCCGGTGACCGCCAAGCAGCGGATCATTGCCCACGCCGAGGGGATCCCGCTGTATGCGATCGAAACCGTGCGGGCTCTCGCCGACCGCGGCGCGCTGGTCGCGCGCGACGGCGCCCTCGTGCTCGCCGGCGAACTCGGGGAGCTCGACGTCCCGCCCAGCCTGATTTCGCTGCTGGGCGCGCGGCTCGACGCGCTCGCCCCCGAGGAGCGCGAGATGGTCAAGACCATGTCGGTGTTCGGGGGCAACTTCCCGCTGGCCGCGGCCCAGGCCCTGTCCGGGCTGCCCGCGCACGCGGCCGACGCGGTGCTGGCCGGCCTGGTGCGCAAGCAGGTGCTGACGGTCCGCGCTGACCCGCAATCGCCCGACCGAGGGCAGTACCGCTTCGCCCAGAACCTCCTGCGCGCGGTCGCCTACGACATGCTGTCAAAGCGCGAGCGCAAGGCCAAGCACCTGGCGGCTGTCGAGTACCTCTCGCGCGCGTTCGCCAACGAGGGAGAGGACGTGGCCGAGGTGGTGGCGGCGCACTATCTCCAGGCATACCGCTGCGCGTCCGGTGGCGACGACGCGGAGACGTTGCGGGCCGAGGCGGTGACCGCGCTGCGCCGCGGCGCTCGGCGCGCGGCCGCGGTCGGCGCGCCGCAGACCGCCGAGCGCGCCTTCCGGAAGGCGATCGATCTGGCCGCGAGCGACGACGAGCGCATCGAGCTGACCGTGGCGACCGGGGACATGGCCCTCCTGGACGGTCGCTACGACGACGCGTTGGAGTATTTGACGACGCGGCAAGGCCTCGAGCGGCTCGGTCGCCGGCACGAGGCTGCCCGGCTCGGGGACTGGATCGGACAGGCGCTGCTCCGCGGGGGCAGGGCGAGCGAGGCCATCGAGCGCCTGCAGCGTGCGCTCGCCGTCCTCGGCGGCGCAACGGAGGACGCCGACGTCGCACGGATGAACGTGAACTTGGGGGTGGCGCTGCTCGATACCGGCCGGGTTCGTGAGGCCGTTCGCGCCGCTCGACCGCGCGCTCGAGTTGCGCAGAGCGCTCGATTTGACGGACGTGCTCGCCGCTGCCCTGACTTTCAAAGCACAGGTGTGTGTCGCGGTGGGACGTGTGTACGAGGCTCGGATCCTGTTCGATGCCGCGGTCGAGCTGTGCCGGCGAGCACGAGCTGAGCAACCTGCTCGTGTCGGCCCAGGTCAACAGTGGAGACTTTCTCATGCGGTTCGATCTGCCCGGCTCAGCGGAGCGAACCCGCGCTGCGCTGGACACCGCCCGGCGCATCGGCAAGCCAGAACAACCAGCTCCGCTGGCTATACGCCGCCTGCCACGCGACGATCGCCGTCGCCGCCGGCGAGTTCGTCGATGTGCTCGACCTTGTCGCCCGAGCGATCGAGGAGATCGTCCAGACCGACGGGCCGTCCAGTCACGCGTGCCGCATCGGCTTTCCCGCCGCGATCAGTGCGGCTGTATCCCTCGGACGGCTCGCCGATGCCGACGCCCTGCTGTCGCTGCTGGCGGAGCGGCCCCCCGGCCACGTGCCGCCATACCTGCGCGCGCAACTGTCGCGCGGCTACGGGTTGCTCGCGGCGGCGCGAGGCGAGGTGGCCGCGGCCGAGTCGCACTTCCGCGCTGCGATCGTGGGGTTCGGTTCCCTGGCCTTCCCCTACTGGCTTGCCACCGTGCAGACAGACCTGGCCGACCTGCTCGTCCACGACGAGCGCGTGGCCGAAGCCAGGTCGCTGCTGGATCAGGCGCGCGCCGTCTTTACCCGGCTCGACGCGGCGCCGGCATTGCAGCGGGCCGATGCGGTCCTGGCCGGCGACGCCTCCTTGCAACTTGGCCGCGATCGTTGACTAGATTCGGTGCAGAGGCGAGGATGGGCCCCGGCAGACCGGAAGGCCAAACTGGAAGGGAGTAGCTATGGCGACGACTGTGTTCGACTGCGCGCGGGTCCCGGAGGAGAAGAACTGTTCGGTGAAAATCATCGGCGAGCGCGATGACGTCCTTCAGGCCGCGCATGACCACTTGGTCTCCGCTCACGGCTCGACGGCAGGCAGCGATCTCCAGCAGAAGGTCACTCGGGCCGTCGACGAGCATCAGTCCAAGCCCTATGGCATGTGGAGCCGCTAGCCAAGCATCGCCCCACGATGACCGACCGCTCCAACACCACCTCGTCGACGTAGCAGTACGACCACGTGGCGCCCGGCATGGCCGAGCTGATAGTCGGATGACCAGTCTCCTGGAAGTGCTTGGTGGCGTGGGCGCCTGGCCATGAGTCGTAGCAGCCGGCGTGGCCGAGGCCCGCGGGCGACTTGAGCTGATCCGTCAGGCGGCTATACGCTCGTGCCAGCCGGCCCGTTCGCGTGCAATGACGCGTTCGAACACGGCCACCACCCGCGGGTCGAACTGCTGCCCACTGCAGCGCCGCAGCTCTGCCAGCGCGTCCGCCTCCGGCATTGCGCGCCGGTATGCGCGCGTGGTCGTCATCGCGTCGTAGGCGTCGCAGACCGTGATGACACGCGCACCGAGCGGGATTGCCTCGCCGGCCAGGCCGTCCGGATAGCCGCCCCCGTCCCAGCGCTCGTGCGAGGAGCGGACGAGAGGAGCGACATCCTGCAGAGAGGTGGCGGAGGACACGATCCGCTCGCCCACAATCGTGTGCCGGCGCATGAACTCCCACTCCTGGTCATCGAGCGGTCCGGGCTTGTGAAGGATCGCGTCCGGGATCGCCAGCTTTCCCACGTCGTGCAGCTCCGCCGCCCGGCGCACCGCCATGACGTCGCCCTCTCCAAGCCCGATCTCGCCGCAGACGGCCACCGCCAGTTCGGCCACGTCGTCGTTGTGCTGCCCCAACTCGGTGTTTCGCTCCAGCAGCGCCTGGACAAGGACCTCTTGGGTCTCCGCGGCTGCATCCGGTCGGCGCCCGCCCTTGTGCTCGTACATGCGGGAATCGGCCAGGAGCATCGCGGCCTCGGCATCGGTCGCCTCGGCGGGCATCCTGACCGTGCCGTAGGAGCAGCCGACGTCGAACGTCGTGCCGCTCTCGGTCAGCGCGCCGGCAGCGACCACCGCGCCCGCCTCGCCGCCGAGAGCCTCGTCCATCAGGAGACAAAACTCATCCCCCCCGAGCCGGAAGATGTCGGCTCGGGGCAGCACCGCCGCCACCCGGGCGCCGAGCCGCGCCAGCAGCACGTCGCCGGCCTGATGACCGAAGGTGTCGTTGTAGGTCTTGAAGCCGTCCAGGTCATAGAAGGCGAGCACGAACGGCCGAATCGACGGCTCGGCGAGCCGGCTGTGGAGCTCGAGCTCGAGCGCGCGCCGGTTGCGGAGCCCGGTTAGCGCGTCGGTCACAGCCTCCCGTCGGCTCGCGCGCAGCATGCGCATGTTCTCGGCGAAGCTCAGGGCGAGGCGCCCAATCACGAGCAGGAGACACCCAGTGGCCAGCAGGTGGGCGATGACCGATAGACGGTGGTAGTGGTCGTAGAACTCGAGTGCGAGGCAGGCTATGCCCGCGCTCGACGGCACCAAGAAGACGCCCCAACCCTCGATGCGCGCCCGCGCCCTGCCGCCTGGGCGCCACGAAGCAGCGGCGGTGATCACCATGGCCGCCGGCCAGCCGACGTCGAGCAGTCCGTTGGACACATACGTGTTGTCCGCAGTCTGTATGAGGTAAATCGAGTCGGCGACGGCGAAGATGAGAAACCCGATGCCGATCGGCAGCCACTCGCCGCGTACGTTGAAGCCCGTGACCGCGATGATGCCGACCAGAAGCCCGAGCAGGAGCAGATCGGCGAGCGGATAGGCCAGGTTCGTGGCCACGGTCAGCGCCGCCCCGTGAGTGGCCGATAACACCGCCCCAAAGGCGAGCGCGGCGCCAAGCGCGGCCACGGCCAGACCCCCGATCACGCCGTCGAGCCACAGCCCGGCCGGAAGCCGACCAACCTGCGAGCGCAGCAACAGCCAGATTCCGACGTATACGGCCGGATAGAAGCTCAGATACAGCGCGTCCGCGACCGAAGGGAAGGGCACCACGTTGGAATCGCCCCACGTGAGCGTGTAGTACATGTCGCCGGCCGTGAACATCGCCAGGCCGACGGCGATCGCCAACCAGGCAGCGCGATTTCGCCGCGCGACCATCACGCGAGCGCCACAGACGCCAACCGCGCCGATTTCCAGCGCGTTGTACAGCCATGACCACCACGAACTGGGCAACAAAGACGGCCAACCCATGTGCAGCCAGTTATGCGCGGTCAGCAGCACGAGGCCGGCGGCGAGCACGCCGACGGCCAGCCTCGCCGCCGGGGCCATGCGTTCCTGCCTGTCAACCATAGGTCGAGCATCGACTGTCCGCTCGCGCGCCTTGAGATTCCGCCGCCTCCCTCAGCGGAGAGCAGCGTGGCCCGGATCGTCTCGCCCCCGCCGAAGGCGATGACGACGCCGTTCGGGAAGGAAGGAATCAATCAATCAATCAATGGCGAGACTCGGACTTGAACCGTCGCGCAAAGCGAGCCCGGACTCGGATGGCGGATGAGTCGTATTGCGTTCCTGCGCGCGACAGTGCGCGTCCGTCGCAGACGACGAGTCAGCAGCCGCACGCCTGCCCGCGCGAGTTGTGGCGAACCGAAAGCCACGCTCGTCAGCGGATGGCCCATCTCGACGTCGTGCCGATGCACCTGGTCCGCACACGCCGATGTGCCACCGCTCCTCGTTTTCGGTCGTCCGCAGCGTAGGGCTCAGTCTCGTGGCAAACCTCCACCGAAGGATTGATCGCATCCGGAGCGGTTCCAGTCACGATCGTTCCGTCGTCGAGCAGCATCGCCGCCGCGCCATGGTCATTGTCGTCATGGAATCGGTCGCAGATCAACGACCGGCATGCATCAACCACCGCGCCAACATCCGCCTCCTCCACGACCGCGATCTTAGGGGCACGACCCGCGCCAGTCAGTGGGTCCTTTTCGCCGACGCCAGAGATCGTGGCCACGTTGCCGCCCACGGCCCGGACTGCCGCATTGTCGCAGTCCCGGCACTCTCGCGGCACGCTGCCGCTCTCGGTGGAACGCGGTCACGCCTTGCCATCGCCGCTCAGGCCCGAATATGGCGCGGCGGGACCGATCGCCGTGCTGTCTCTTGCGGACAAACCCGCGCTCCGGGCCGCTCTATCGCGGCGATCGTCCCGCCGACGGCACGGCGAGTCGCGAGACTGGCCACGAGCAGTGCCCGCGACCGGTTCCGGAGCCGTTGCCTTGCACTCGTGCTGGCGCGGGTCTGCGCCGAGGCGTCCCTGTGTAGTCACCCAGTAAGCGCGAAAGATGTGTGAACACCGTGTGTTCCACGAGGATCTCCGGGTCGCCGGCGATGATCGGCCCAGCCAACGCCCCCGGTCGGTCACCTCGCAGGCTTCCCGCCCGCGCACCGGATCGCGCTAACGGCTGAGCACTCCTCGGCGCTCAGGGCGCACTAACCCTGGGGCCAAATCCTGGGGGTCACCCCAGTGACCGCGCCGCCGGCACACGGCACGGTGTCAGTCCAGCGCAACCCAACGACACGAAAGGACGTATGCACATGCGCTTTCAAAGAATACTCCGTCGCGTCGCGCTCGGCGCGGCGCTCGCCGGCGCCGCGTTCGGCGCGGTGCCCGCGCTGGCCAGCGCGGCCTCGACTTGTACGCTCGACGAGGCCACGCACCGCGCAACCGTCATCGACGGCGGTGCCGTGGCGCCACTGCGGATCGCCCGCTCCGGCAAGTTCATCGTCGTTCAGGACGGTAGCGGGCCGATGGTCGGCTGCGCTGGCACTACAACGTTCGCGACTAACACGAACACCGACCGTGTCATCGTCCAAGGAACCGCCGGCTCCTCGAGCTCGGACGGCTACATCATCGACCACTCCCACGGCGCGCTCGCGCCCGGCGCCACCCTCGAGACCGACGGGAACTCCGAGATCGAGGTCCAGGTGCGCCAGCTCAACGGCCTCCCGGCCCAGCTGACGCACATTGCGACGGCCGGTCCCGACACGATCAGGGTCGCCGCCGGCAACGACATCGCGGTCGGCACCGACGACGATATCGGTATGGACCGCACGCGGAGAGGCGGACGCGCTCCAGGCGCGGCTTGCGACATCGAAGCCACAAAGGGCGAGTCGTCGCCCCGCCGCCCTGTCGAACCGCTGCATCACGCCATGACCGTTCTCGACGTCTGCTCGCCGCTCCGCACAGCTTCGATCGCCCCGCAACACAAGTGTCCCGCACCCTTTCGAGGACATCGAGCCGGGAGGTCGAAGTCTGCTGGGTCGTGCGCTTCTCGACATCAGACGTGTTGCGAGCGACGATGATCGTGTTCGCGGCCGCCCTCGTGGCATATGTCGTGTATTTGCTGCGCCGGCCGATCACCTGGCTGTTCATCGCGGGCTTCATCGCGCTCGCGCTCGCGCCACCGGTGAGATTTCTCGATCGCAGGATGCGACGGGGCTTCGCGATCGCAATCGTGTACATCGGCCTGCTTCTCGTACCGATCGGCCTCGGTGCGCTGGTCGTGCCTCCCGTCGTCACCCAGGCGCAGCACTTCGTCGACAACGCGCCCCGCTACGCGAAGGACGTCAGCAACTACATCGAGCGCAACCGCACGCTGCGCGACCTGCAGAAGAAGTACGACATCGGCGGTCAGCTGGAGAAGAAGGCTCGCGAGCTGCCCGGCAAGGCCGGAAACGCCGCCACGGTGCTCGCCGATATCGGCTTGGGGCTCGTCAATTCGATCTTCGCTGTCCTCACAGTCCTGATCCTGGCGGCATTCATGCTCTCCAGCGGGCCGCGATGGCGTGACGCTGCCTTGCGTCGGGCGCCCGCGGATCAGGCCGCGGCCTGGCGCCGCGTCACCGACGACATCGCCGCGGCAGTCGGCAACTACGTTGGCGGCGCCATCGCTCAGGCGGTGATTGCCGGCATCACGAGCTATCTGGTGATGCTGATTCTGGGAGTGCCCTTCCGCGTTCCGCTGGCGGTGGTGGTCGGGTTCTTAGACCTCATCCCGTTGGTGGGGGCAACGCTCGCGGCGGTCCTGGTCGCAATCGTCACGGTATTCGTCGATTTCCCGACTACCACCATCGTGTGGGTGATCTGGGCCGTCCTCTACCAGCAAGTCGAGAACAACGTCCTTCAGCCGCGAATCCAATCGCGCGCCGTGGACGTGAATCCATTCGTGGTGCTCGTTGCCGTCCTGTTCGGGAGCACCCTATTCGGAGTGATCGGAGCACTCGTGGCTGTGCCTGCCGCAGCGTCGCTCCAGATCGTAATTCGCGAGGCGTCGCGCTACCGAGACTTCGCGGCGACGGGCGACGACACGCCGGAGGAGTTTCCGGCAGGCCCGGATCGGCCGCCTGCTATCGAATAGGGCAGATGCGGCGGTCTCCGCGGGCCCCGCGACAGCGCTGCAGCTCGTCCATCGGGGAAGCCAGCTGACCGCCCGGCATGGGTGCCCGCTCGGCCATATGGCAAGAACAGCGAGGGGGCGCCGTATAACGACGGCACACGTGGGCCGAACAAAGCCGACGATGCCGTCGGCCCCGGCCATCGTCACACGTATTGTGGTCGGCGGCCAGCAGTGGGGACCGCCGGGCGCACAAGAGAGCGACAGGCCAGCGCCGCTTGCTGACCGAAAGAAAACCCCGTGCGGATGAACGCTCGCGGCAAATGGGCAGGTGTTGCGGAAGACGACCTTGATCGTGTCGCCGACCTGGGCCCGGATGACCGGGCCCAGCAGCCCGAGGTACTGCTCGTCGGCCGGGTCGCCGCTTCGGGTGGCGGAAGCTCGCGTTGGTGTAGGCGCGGTACAGGCATTTCAGGTAGCGCGAGCCGATTCGTGCCGGGCCTGATTTGACGTAAGTGTCGGCGACCTGGTCAAACGGCCGGCCGGTGATCTCGTTGCGATGGCGAGGCGCGTAGTCCCAGATCACTCGGTCGGCGCTGATGTAGTAGGTCCTGGTGACGCCGTCGCTGTGAAACGGGCTACCGGCGGTCCGGGCCCAGTGGCTGCTCTGGTCGGTGTTACCGGCCATCGCCATCCCTGCTCATGTCCTGCGCGTGCGCGAGCTGGGACGTGCTCTCGTGGCGCAAGATCAGCGCCAGGCCGGGAAGGCCCAGCAGAACTGCGCTGCACAGTAGTGCGATCGCGCATGCGCGCCGCGTAGGTTTGCGCTTCATCGTTTCTCCTTTGCGTGTTCGGTCAGTGCGTGGTGGCCCGGACCGGCACGCAGTGCGGCTGCGCTCAGCCCGAGGCGATCAAACCCGGGGGCGCGCGCCCGTATCGCGCCGAACGCTGAGGCGTCGATCGCGGGCGATCTCCCACGGGCGGCCGCACGACGACCGCGCCGCGCCGCGGCCGCGACATCTGCCCACGCTCGGTGACCAATCGCCGGACGACGTCGCTGACACGTAGCAGCAACCGCGCGAGCAGGTAGCCCATGGCGGCAAACGGCAACTGCAAGCCCAATCCCACCACGAACGCGGGATCCGCGAATTCGCGCCACAGCAACGCCCCGTGGTGGCCCAGGCCCTCAGCTCGCCTCCAGCACCACGAAGGCGATGAGCGGCAGCAGCCCGAACAGAGACGCGGCTCGGCGGTCACCAGCCGATCCTCCCCAAGCTCCTGCCGCGCGTGTAACCAGCCCGACGAGTACCAGAGCGCTCGCCAGCGCCACCAGCGGAAGCAGAAGCCCGGCGCCGGAACCCGCAGCCGCGAACAATTCGCCCGAACCGTCGGGCGAACCACACAGGCCGTTGGCGATCGCGTGCGCCGACTCCATGCCGGCCAACGCAATCGGGACAGCCGTCAGCCACGCCAAGCCCCGTCGCAATCTGACCCAGCAGTCTGAAGACAAATGCTAAGAACAAACCGCCTCGATACGTCACGATAGGTTGCGTCCGTCTAGCCTCGGAGCCGCCAGCACGCCGCTCATCCGTCAATCTTGAGCAGCCGTCCCTGGCGGTTCATCCGCGCAGATCACCTGCGCAATCGACGGAAAAACCCTGACAGCCGACCGAATCTGCGGCATGTCGAGCCGAGCGCAAGCAGATTACGCCCCTAAGCCTGAAGGATAAGGGAGCGCTGGCTCCCTCCAACGCGGCGTGGTAATTACCCTCGAGTCAGGCTGCGGGCGCAACCGGAAGCCCGGCATGAGCCGCATGATCAGCAGGTTGCTCGAAGGCGGAAGCAGAAGCTGCCACGAACGCGGGTGCTCTACTGTCGCTGGCGATCATGCTCAGCGGAGAGCGGCGAGTTTTGGCTCTACGGCGCGCTTGGACCGCGCATCTGGATTCACCGCGATAACGGTAGATTCCCGGAACGGCCGCTGGTCTTCGTGCTCGAAGCCACCGTGGAGGAGATGGAGCGGCGCAGGCGACTGGCCGGCATGTCCGCTGCGGTCGCGGATCGCCAGCCGTCGCTGATGAGCAACTCGAGCAGGTGCGGACCGAGTCGGTAGACAATCGGCGGTCCCGCAAACGGCGGCGATGACGGGGCGGACGGACCTGGACATGATCTCGCGCAGTTCGCCCTTAGTTCAGCCGACGAGCCGGTGCTTGCCGACGATCTGCGCGAGCAGCTGTTGCGCGCGGGTGCGCCAGACCGGGCAGCCAAGCGCTTCGTTGACGCGGATGGCGTCTTCGAGGTGATGTAGGGCGTCGTCCTTGCGGTCCAGTAGCGCGGCCAGTCCGCCGAGCAGGCGGTCGATCGCGCCGTAGCTGCTGATGCCGCGGCCGGCGGTGGCGGGCCGACCCGCGTAGGGTGCGAGCTGCTCGTAGAGGGTGGCGGCGTGGGTGGCGTCTTGGATCAGGATGATGGTTTCCGCGCATTCGGCCTGGAGCGAGAGCCAGTTGGCGTCGAAGGGGTGCGGCAGCGCCATCGTGGCGTGGAGCTCTTTGCGGGCGCGTTCGGTTTCGCCGCGGCCGGCGAGGATCCGGGCGTACGAGCTGCGGTAGGCGATGCCAACGGGCGAGTTGGCGATCTTGTCCTCGATGAACTCGATGTCGATTTCCTCGAACGCCCCACGCTCGAGCTGTGCGCAGAACCGCACCATCCCCGCGAACAGCCTCGCGTTACGGTCGCCGGCACGGGCACCTGCCTCTTCCGCCCGGGCGCTGAGGCGCTCGACGTCGTCGTAGCGGCCCGCGAGCATCGCTTGCACGACGGCCCACAGCGGCGTGTACCACTGGAAGACCGGGAGCCGCAGCTCCTCGGCCATCCGGCCATGCCATGCCGTCTCCTCGTGCCAGGTCGGCATGTCGCCGAGCTCGAACAGGTCCGCCACCCGCCAGTTGTGGCCCTGCAGCTCGGCGTGGCGGTCGGCGGCGTCGCGGGCGGCCGCGATCATGTCGCCGGCCACGGCCAGTCGCTCCTCGGCGCGGTCGGGACGCCACAGCGCCACGTGCCGCGCCCCAAGCGCTGAGGCGAGCGCGCTCGCGTCGCGCGCGGCGCGGGCCGTGGCGACCGCTTCGGCGCTCAGCGCTTCCGAGCGCGTGCGGTCGGTCGCGTAGTACAGCTCCACCGCGAGGCGCGACTGCAGGCGGGTGCGCAGAGCGGGATCCTCCAGGCGCTCGAGCGCCTCCTCGAGTCGGGCGATCGCGTCCACGTCGAGGTCGACGATGGCGATGCCCAGCCCGGCGAAGCCGAGCGCCGCCTCGGCGAGTAGCGCGTCGTCGTCACGCCGCAGCGCCAGCCCGCGCGCCGCGGTGAATGCTGCGCGGGCCGCGTCGGCCTCTCCCGCGCGCAGCAGGGCGTCGCCGCGGGCGAGCAGGGCGTGACCGGACTCGTTTTCCGCGCCCGCGAGGTCGAGGGCGTCGACCGCGCGCTCGAAGCGCTCCGCCGCGTCCTCGTACGCGAGCCGGGCGAGTGCGCGGTGACCGGAGCGCACGAGCATCTCGGCCGCCCGTCGAGCGTCGCCGGTGGACGCTGCCTCGAACAGGTGCATCGCGATCTCTTCGAGGTGCCGGTCCTCGCCCAGAGCGGTCAAGGCGTCGGCCGCTCGGCGGTGAAGCCTTGCGCGGCGCAGGACGTTGCACTCTTCGAGGACTGCGTCGCGCACGAGCGCGTGCGTGAAGGCGAAGCGGTGCGGCGTGGTGGCGGGTCCCACAAGCCGGGAGCGCAGGATCTCGTCGAGGGCAGCCTCGGCAGCATCTGGATCGAGGCCGGCGGTGGCCGGCAACGCGCGAGCGTCGTGTTCCAGACCGAGGATGGCGGCCGCCTCGATCAGCTCGTTTGCCTCGTCGCCCATGCGCGATAGGCGGACCCCGACCGCGTGCCGGACGCTCTCCGGCACCGCGTGCGGGGCTCGGCCAGGCCCCTCAGCACCTCCTCGACGAAGAACGCGTTGCCTTCGGTGCGCGCGTGCACGCGCGGCGCGATGTCGTCGCTCTCTAACGCTGACCGGGCGAGCGTTGCCACGGTGCCGCGATCGGCCCAATGGAAGTCGTCGATCACGAGCAGTAGCGGAGCTCGCGACGCGAGGTCGGCCAGCGCGTCGTCGACGGCATCGAACAGGCGGTGGCGGGCGCCGGTGCATCGGCCCCAACTGTCGTGCATCGCACAGCGCCCGCGCAAGCCGAAGCACCACCCTTCACGCGGGCCGAACGGTGCGCGAACGATCGGCCGCGACCATCGGCGCATGTCGATTCCACGCAGTCGTGACCTCCAGCTTCTCGCTGGTGCGGCCGGCCTCTCCGCGCTCGGCGATTTCATGGCGATCTTCCCGCTCATCCTGCACGTGCAGCAGCGCACCGGGTCGGCCTTCGCCGTCTCGGCGCTGATCTTCGCGCTCTGGGGGCCGGTCGTCCTCGCGGCGGGATTGGCGGGCACGATCGTCGACCGGTTCGAGAACCGCCGCATCCTCATCGCGGTCTCGCTCGCCCAAGCGGCCGTCGTCGCCGGGATGCTCGCCGGCGTCGACAGGCTCTGGGCGCTGTCGGTCGGTGCGCTCGGCGCCCGTGCTGCACTCCTCGCCGCGGGATTAGGACCGGCCGCGATCGGCACCGCCTGCCTGCTGCTTCTCATAACCCGCCGCCGCGCCGCGACGGCGCCCACCACCAACGAAGGGAGAGTTCTCCATGCACGTGTACAGGGATGAACTGGAACCGATGGTCCTCGGCGAGTACGACGGCCGCCGGGCCGACGCCGGTGACATGCACATCATGTTCGAGTCGATGCCGGCACAGTTCCCGCCCGACGAGTCGCCGTTCAAGGGCCTTCCCGACGATCGCTGCCAGTGCGACCACTGGGGCTACCTGTTCAAGGGCTCATTCCGCGTCACCTACACCGACGGGACCGAAGAGCTCGTCCATGCGGGCGAGGCGTACCACCTCCTGCCCGGCCACTTCGTCCAGACCCTCGAGCCGGTCGAGCTGATCGAAATCAGCCCCGTCGAGGAGCACGACCGGACGATGGCGACGGTCGCCCGCAACGTGGGCCTGGTGGCATCATGACGCGCACCATGACCGGCTACTCGGCCAAATCGATCGACGAGCTGCCGACGCTATGGGACGGGTTCGCCAAGCTCGTCCGCGCCGGGCTCGACATCACCGCGTTCGGCGCCAACATCATGGACCTCCCACCCGACTACTCGACCACCTCACACGACGAATCCGACTCAGGCCAGCAGGAGCTCTACGTCGCGCTGCGCGGCTCGGGCTCGGTCGACGTCGAGGGCACCCACCTGCCACTCGACGCCGAGCACCTGGTACGGATCGACGCCGAGACAGCCCGAGTGCTTTCGTCCGGGCCCGACGGGCTTCGAGTCCTCTGCATCGGCAGCGTACCCGGCGGGGCGTACGAGCCGCCCGATTGGAGCTCGCTCGGAGAGTGAACCAGGCCAGTCGAGGCGGACAGCACGCGCCGCCCGCCTCGACTCCGCGGCGACAGCGAAGGAAGCACTGGCCGACTAACCCCACAGATCCGAGACCAGTCAAGCAGCGACGTAAGCGTGATGACGGACGCGGGCCGGCAGCTCGCACCGATCTCCGCCCGCGGCCGGATATCAGCGCCCGGACCGAGCGGCGTTCCGCGTGGCGGCGACCGCCAGCACGTCGGCTCGCTCGTTGAGCGCGTGGCCGATGTGCCCCTTGACCCTGGCGATCGGCCACTAGCGGCGGTCGTCACCGCCGAGTACGACTTCCGCGCCCGCACAGAGGAGAAGCGCGCGGTCGCGCTCGCCGCAGTTGCGCTGCTCGTCCTTATGTCTAGCCGATTTTTCGTGTCAGCGACGTCAATTAGCGCGCTCTAGATGCTCGTCGTTGACATTACACGTCGAGCATGTCAGCGACGTCGTCGACGTCACAGACGGCGACCTCAGGCGCCCCTGCCCGCCTTCCCCGCCGCCTCGCTGACATGTCAGCCACGCTCAACGAGAGTGCTGAGTTGGACGAGCTGGAACAGCGCGGGAATGGCCACCACGTGCTCCCGCATCGCCCCGACAGGAAGTGCGGGCCAGTAGTGCGGGTCGTGAGCAGACCCGGGCGCGTGCTGACCGCCGGGATGCCCTGGTGCTTGTCGATCGGCGAGCGACGGTGCCTGGACCCCGAGCCGAGACCGGGGGCGCATCCCGGATGCGGCGCGCGATGTGCCGCTCAGCCCCAGAAGATGCAGATCGGATCGCGGTCGATCTCGTTGAGCAGCTCGTCGATGCGCCGAGTCGGCCCGAGCAGCGGGTAGCGCTCCCAGCGGCCCGTGTGGCGGTGGAAGTAGAGCGTCCAGAGTCTCGTCGAACCCACATACCGAAGGCGTGCGATCGGCATCCGCGTCCACTCGGGCCCGTAGTCCTCTCGCCACGGCGGTCGACACTCGAGGATCGTGACGGCCTGTCTGCCCTGCTCGAGCTCGACACGGACTTGGTCTTGAGCATGGTCGGGAACCCGCTCGGAGCAGAGGTACTGCTCGATGGCACCGTGGACGTCGCCTTCGTACACCTACCGCTCGACGATCGAGGCCTCGAGCTCGTGCCGGTGCGCTCGGAGCCACGCGTCGCCGTGCTTCCCGTTAGCCATCCGGCTGCCAGCAAGCGCGAGATCTCGATCACCGAGCTCGCGGACGATCCCGTGATCATCCAGCGCGGTGCCAGTCCCGGCTGGCAGGCCTTCCACAACGTCGACCCACGACCCGACGGCCGCGAA
This sequence comes from uncultured Solirubrobacteraceae bacterium, assembly GCA_963725515.1. Classification (GTDB taxonomy): domain Bacteria; phylum Actinomycetota; class Thermoleophilia; order Solirubrobacterales; family Solirubrobacteraceae; genus Palsa-465. The sequence continues at coordinate 18,496 of CAVRZB010000016.1, forward strand.
CCCCGCCCGGGACCGGCAGTCGACAACCTTGAGGAAAAACTGCAGCACGCCGCGGCCGGCCGGGCCATCAGCTTCCTGCCAGCTTCCCTCGCGGCCTCCTTCATCCAACCAGGAATTGCGTACGTCCCCGTGACCGACATCCCACCAATCAATATTTGCCTGGCATGGAAAGCCGGGCGCTCTTCCCCGCTGATCGCAGCATTCGCAGCCAGCGTCACAAGCGCCCGCCGAGAGCCTGCGGGCGCCGACTGAAAACGAGGCCACCTGCGCCGGTCAAGAATTGGGCCACCTGGGCACACGACCGCCGTGGGCCGCTGGTCGACGTTCCGTCTAGACAGCTCATGCCAGCGACCCTAGACTCGACCCGAGGCGTCGTGGCCCGGGTGACCGCTCAGCGGTCAGCTTGCCAGAGGTTCTCGCTCAGATGACCGCTCAGCGGTCAGAATGGCCGGCTGGGACAGCTGTTACGCGATCCGTCCGGCGGTGCGGCGTGTCGCTGCGACTAGGGGCGCGGGGACGCCCTCCTCGCCGGGGACCATCGTCCAGACCGCGCCGACATCGCCGCGCGAGAGCCGCAGCGGCGCCGCGACGACGCTCACGCCAGGATGAGTACCGCAGACCTCGATGATCGGCCGCAGATCGCCGCGGTGCGCCTGCGCGTGGGCTCGGAGGGCGGCGGGCTTCTCCGGGTCGATCCCCATCTCGGCGAGCCTCGCCTTGTCGAGCGACATCCCGGGTTCCGGCTGACACGGAAGTGCGTGCTTCCCCGGTAGGACATCGATGACCATGCCTTGGCCCGCCATCTCGACGCTGAGCCCGACCATGGCGCCCGTGGCGCCCGCGAGGACCATCAGCGGTCGTCGCGCCACAGACCGCAGGCGCGGCTCCGCTGGGACCCCGGCGCCGAGCTCCACGATCGTCGGACCGAGCCGCCAGCGGCCGGCCGACCGCTCGACCGCACCCTGCTGCTCAAGTTGAGAGAGCAGTCGATGCACGGTCGTGCGCGGCAGACCTGAGTCGCGCTGCAGCTCGCTAACCCGAGAGCGATTGACGCCCTTATCGCGAGCGGGCTGGTACCCGGTCGACGGCCAAGGACCTTGTGCCAGCGGACCTCGACACCGGGACCATGGACCGAGGCGTAGCGTGCGAGCGAGCACAACGAGGTGCCGTCGGGAGGGGTCCGGAGCTTTGGCAGCACGCGCACGAAGCTTGTGGAGATACGAGCCGCGGCCACTCCAGCAGCTGATCCCCGATCTCGGCGCCCGCTACCGCCTGCCACACAGAGGCGGGCGTGGGGTCCTCGTTGAAACCCCCTGGTGCGTGCCCGGCGACCACGGGCTTCAGCGCTTCGCGGCTGGGCCCTGTGACGGTATTCGAGGTATTCATTGTTTGATCGCAAGTCGGCGGGCCTGAGGGCGGGATGGGCTCAGAGGTCGCGGGGGTGTGGGCGGTGATGATCAGCCCGGCGTTCTCGAACGCCTGGCCGAGGATGGTCAGGTCGTGGCGCGCCGCCTCCGGCCCCGGGACGCCCGGCACGTAGTCGGCCGTGCGGTGCTCTGAGAACACGCGCTCGAACCCGTTCGGCGCGTACATGAGAAGCGCGCGCGCCTGCCCTGTGCCGTCAACCGCGAACGTGTGCGGAACGTTCCGGGGCATGAATACGAACCCGCCGCGCTGAGCTGTCAGCGTCTCGTCGGCGACGTACACGGTGAGCTCACCGTCGAGGACGTAGATGAACTCCGTCTCTCGGGTGTGGATGTGCATCGGGGGCTCCGAGCCCGCCTCGAGCATGCAGTCGACGAGGCCGAGGCCGCCTTCTGAGCACTTAATCGTGAACAGCTGGGACTCCCACCAGAAGGTCTCCCCCTCGCCGGCAGCGAGCGCGAAGCCCATCGAAACGGGGTCGGTGATGATCGTGTTGCCGGTCATGAATTGCCTGCCTTATCCCGGATGGTTTTGTTGGCCGCGTGGTCCTAACGTCTCTCAGGCGAAGTCGACACCAGTGCTGCGGTGGGTCGCGAGTTGGTGGTGGTGGTGCCGATCAGTGCCCGCGCGACGGCGCGTCCGGAGGCGCCGTTGACGGCGGGCCCGGGCCACGTTGCGGCGCCGATCAGCCAGGCCCCCGGAACGGCCGTCCGGTGCCCGCCGGCGTGGGCGGGGATGGGGCGCTCGGTGAGCGCCTGCACGAGCGAGTTCTCTCCTGCGGCGTGGTCGCCTGGACCGGCGTTTGGGCTCGCCTTGGCGAGGTCGGCCGGTGTGGTCAGGTGGCGTTCGAGCACGAGTCCCTCGAGGCCGGGGACGTGGAGCTCCGCCTCCGCCACTGCTCGGTCGGCGAACGCCTCGGCGCTGGCGGGATCCCAGCCATCGGCCCCGCGCGATGTCCCGGCGGCGTCCCCGCGCGGGGTGTGCGGGGCGTCGAGCACCTGCAGGCGCACGACGGCGCGCCCGGCGGGCGCGCGTGTCGGGTCCACGGCGGTCGGTTCGTGCCACGCGATCGAGGGGTGCTCGGGCAGCAGCCCGGCCTCCGCCTGGCGCACCGAGCTCACGAGCGCGTCGAGGCCGCGAGAAAGGTTCAGCCCGCCGCCGGCGTCGAGGCGGCTGTCCTGGAAGCGCGGACGCGACGACAGCGCGAGATTGATCTGAAAGCAGCCGCGCTTGTAGCGATAGCCGGCTGCCTGCTTCCGCACGCCCTCGGGCACGCCGGGCACGGAGCGCAGCAACCGCCCGTACAGCTGCTCGGGGGTCGTGGAGGCGATCACCGCCTCGGTCGCATCGACCGTGTGCCCGGCGAGCGTCCGAACGCCTGCGGCGCGGCCGTCGCGCACGACGATCTCGTCGACGTCGACATTGGTGTGCACGTCGCCACCGCGCTCACTCACGAGCCCGACGAGCGCGTCGGTCAGGCGGCCGCTGCCTCCGACTGGCGTCGGATTACCGCCGGCCAGAGCGGCCAGCGCGAACATCGCCCACAGGGCACTGGCCGGATCCTCGGGCCCCGCGCCGAGGTGCAGCGGCCACGGTGCTGCAAGCGATCGCAGCTCCTCGGTGTGAAAGTAGCTGCGAACCAGATCGACGGCGCTGCCCGCGAGCAGCTGGCCGAACGGCAGCGCGCCGTCGCGCCCGTCGCGCAGCAGACCCACGAGCGTCGCCTGCGCCTGCGGACCGTCCAGGCCATCGCCCAGCAGCCCCAGCAGCGCGGGGAGATGCGGGCCTGCCGCCGCGAACAGAGCGTTCCATCCGCCCGTCTCGCCGAGCCGCTCGAGCTCGACCGCGAACGCCTGGGCGTCCACCGGAGCGACGGCCGCCCGCCCGTCGGGCAACGACGACGCCGTGGCCAGCGGCGCGGTCACGTACTCCAGTCCGTGACGGCTCAGGTCCGGAGCCAGCTCGGCCCAGCTCTGCCCACCGACGAACGCCGGATGCAGCGCCGAGTAGCGATCGTGTCGAAATCCCGGGGCGCCGAGCTCGGCCGTCTGCACCCAGCCGCCCGGATCCGACATCCGCTCCAGCAGGCACACACTGCGCCCTGCCCCCGCCAGGTACGCCGCCGCGACAAGCGCGTTGTGACCCGCGCCCACGAACACGACATCGGCCCGCCGCGGAAGACCATCTTGATCGCTTAGATCGCTCATGCCAGCGACCCTAGACTCGACGGTGAGCGCCACGATCGGCACCGCCGGCACCGTGACGCTCGAAGGCAAGGCTCGTCTCTCTTGAGGTCGTTGCGGGGCTGACTCTCATTGGTCATCGATGCTCCCTTCCATCGGGACGCTTGGGCAGTGCGAGCATTCTGCGTCGCGCCGCCGGCGCCGTCTTGAGTCAAATGACCCCGCCGGCGTCCTCATTACGACCGGTCATGCCGAGCATCTGACGACCACCACACGCGGGTCGGTCGATTACGAAACAGAGTCGTGCGCGGGGCTAACCGAACAGCGGGTTCGCAGCAGCCGGCGCAGCTGCTAGTTGGCGAAGCAGCCAGCACGTCGGTGCCCACGACACGGCCGCGCGACTGCTTCCGTGTCCGCTGGATCTATTGGCTGGGCTTGGCGATCAGCCTCGGCGTGGTCTGGCTGGCGGTGTCGATATCAGAAAGTCGGAGACATTTCAGCCGGGCAAGCCGCGTGGCGTCGCCTCGGTGAGGTTGGGTTCACCGAGGCGACGCGGGAGCCGGTGTTGGCCGATCGGCGTGAGCCGGTGGCGGTCACGCCTGCGCGTTGAACTTCGATCGGGCCCACATGTAGCCGACGACGGCGATACCGAGCGACCAGGCGATCGCGGCCAGGGTCTGGCCGGTGTTCGGTGCGCCGATGAAGAACCCGCGGGTGGATTCGATGATCGACGTGAAGGGCTGGTAGTGGGCGAATTCCCGGATGCCGGCGCCCATTTTGTCGGCGGGAACGATCGCGCTGCTGAAAAACGGCAGCATGATCAGCGGCACGGTGGAGAAGCCCGCGGATTCCTGGGTCTTCGCGGCGAGGCCGAAGGCGACGGTGAGCCAGCTGACCGCGAGGACCGCCAGCAGAAGCACGCCGCCTGCCGCGAGCCAGTCCGCGAAGGATCCGGTGGGGTTGAAGCCAAGCAGGACGGCCACACCGATGATGGCGGCGAGCGCGAGCGTGGTGCGCACCATGGTGGACACAACATGCCCGGTCAGCACGGCGCCGCGCGAAACGTCCATGACCTTGAAGCGGTTGATGATGCCTTTGGTCATGTCGGAGCTGACGGCGACGGCGGTGGCGCTGAGGCCGTAAACGATCGCCAAGATGAGCATGCCTGGTGTGGCGTAGTTGATGTAGTCGCCGCCACCCACGTTGAACGCGTCACCGAAGACATACACGAACATCAGCATCATGATGATCGGCATGAGGATCGCGTTGAACACCGTGACCGGGTTGCGCAGGGTGTGTTTGAAGTTGCGGCGAAGCATGATCGCTGAATCGCTGCTCATTTGGTGATTACCTCCATTTCGGACTCGGCTGGGGCGCTCGAGTCACCGGTAAGTGCAAAGAAGACGTCGTCGAGGTCGGGCATCTGCACGGTGAATTCCTCGACATCGATGGCGTACCTGTCGAGTCGGTCCAGCAGGTTGCGCAGCGACTGGACGCCGCCGTCGCTGGGCACGCGCAGGATCAGGCTCTCCGTATCCGGGGTGGAGCCAGGCATCACGCGGACCGCTGCGCCCAGCTGCGCGGTTCCTGCGAACCGCAGCTGCACGTGGCCCCCGGGGATCTGGCGCTTGAGCTGCTCGGGAGTGCCTTCCGCGACCAGTCTGCCCTGGTCGAGCACGGCGATCTTGTCGGCCAGCTGGTCGGCTTCGTCGAGGTACTGGGTGGTGAGGAAGATGGTCATGCCGTCGGCCACCAGCTCGCGGACGATGTTCCACATCGTGCGGCGGCTACGCGGGTCTAGGCCGGTAGTCGGCTCGTCCAGGAAGATGATCTGCGGCCGGCCGACCAGGGTCATCGCCAGGTCTAGCTTGCGGCGCATACCACCGGAGTACGTGGACGACCGCTTGTCGGCTGACTCCTCCAGCTCGAAGCGCCGCAGCAGGTGCTCGACGACGTTCTTGCCTTCGCTGCTCCTGAGGTGGTGGAGGTCCACCATCAGTTGCAGGTTCTCGCGACCGGACAGCAGTTCGTCCACGGAGGCGAACTGGCCGGTGACGCCGATGGAGGAGCGGACCTTCTTGGTCTCGGTCGCGACGTCGTATCCGGCAACACGCGCTGTTCCACCGTCCATCCTGAGCAACGTGGTCAGCACATTCACGGTCGTTGTTTTGCCGGCCCCGTTCGGGCCGAGCAACGAGAAGACCGTGCCCGTACGTACATCCAGGTCGATGCCGTCGAGCACGACTGTGTCTTTGTAGGCCTTTTTCAACCCCGAGGCCATAATCGCTGAATTGGTCATGGCGGCAACTATGCTCGGCCGCCCTGACACCGCCCTGACCTCGACCTGACACGCGCCCTGACACAGTCCTGACGCGGCTCTTGTCTGTTCCGGTCGCCCTTGGGGGTGCTGTCCGGCGGCCCGCCGCGCGAGCTGCTGGGGGCCGTCGGCCGGGGACACTGCGCGGCTGCCAGCACCACACAAGATCCAGTTCAAACCGAAGTTTCTGAGGCGCTCGCCTGGTGCGTCGGGATCGCTGTCGTCGGGTACCTGTCGGCGTCCTCCACGTTCACGGAGCGAGCGTGACGGCGACCAGCTCGCGCCAGCTTGCCTGCGCTCCATCCTCAGTCGCCTTGGTGAACCGAAGTTCACCGAGGCGACTTCGCGTGGCCTGCTCGATCCTGGCCACATCGGGTTGGGAGCGATCCGGCAGGCCGCGCACGCCGGCGCTTGCCGCGAGCAGCCGCGCGGCTTGCTCGTACCGTTCCTCACGCAGCGCTAGATCCGCGATCCCGACGAGCACCTGCGCGATCGCGAGTACATGCCCCGACTCGGACGCCGCTGCAAAGGCCGCAACGCGGTGCTCGCGGGCCTCGTCGAGATCCTCGGCAAGGTAGCCGAGCAGGTCTTGTATGAGTGCGCGGACGTTTGGCCGCTCGGCGGCGTTGCCCAGCATCGCGGTCGCGACGTCGAGTTGCCGGTGTGCCTGCTCGGCGTCGCCGCTCCAGCGGGCGAGCCCCGCCTTCGCCAGGGCCAGCTCGGCCAGCGCATTCGGCCAGGCGACTCGTTCCGCGTACCGCTGCGCCTCCGCCATGGCAGCCGCACTCGACTCCTCGTCTCCCGACAGCCAGTACAACTGGGCCTGACGCGACCGCATCCGCACGACGTCCTCGATGGCACCGACCTCGGTGACGACCGCGATCGCCTGTTCGTAGTACTCGCACGCACCGGCGAACTCGCCGCGCGTGGCGATTCGATCCGCCAGCTCGGTCAGGGCGAACGAAATCCCCCACCGTTCGCCGAGCGCGCGGAACTCCGTGAGTGCCGTCTCGAGATACGTGTCCGCATCCCGCCCTTCCCAGCCAAGCTCGATCCGCATCTTGCCGAGTTGCAGCCGGGCAAGGGCGCGTGCCCAGGGGTCCTCGTCGGTGAGCAGCGGTTCCCACGCGGACAGAGCCGCGTCCGGCGACTGCAACATGTGTTCGAGTGCGGCGACGAGCACTACCGCCGGATGACGAACTTGGACACGCTGGCTGATCTCGTGCACCTCATGGATCCACTCCTCCGCCTGGTACTGATCACCCCGCCCGGAGGTCAGGAACGCTACGACAAACGCGTACACCGTGGCCCGAATCTCGTCGGCCACCTCACCGGGCACGGCGGTGGCCGTCATGATCAGCTCGTTGCCCTCGGCCTTGTGCCCCCCGAGCCACCAGTACCACCCGGCGGCCGCGGCGAGCCGCATCGCCCCAGTAGGCCTCGCCGGCCGCGAGCGCGCCGCGCATCGCAGCGCTGATGTTGTCGTGCTCGACCTCGACTGTGGCAAGCCATTCCAATTGCTCAGCGCGGCGAAGATGCGGGTCCGCGGTTTCGGCGAGTTCGGTGAAGTATGCGAGATGCGCACGGCGTGCGAGGTCCGATTCTCCCGCCTCCGCGAGCCGGTGCCGGGCGTACTCGTTGATCGTGTCAAGTATCCGGTAGCGCGGCGCTCGGTCGCCCTCGGTGAGCACCAGCGATTTCTCGGTCAGCGCAGTGAGCAACTCGAATACCTGCTCCGCCTCGACCGCGTCGCCTGCGCAGACCCGCTCTGCCGCTTCCAGGCTCGCACTACCGGAGAACACCGAGAGCCTGCGCAGCACCATCCGTTCGACGTCCGTCAGCAGTTCCCAGCTCCAGTCGATCACCGCACGCAGCGTCCTGTGCCGCGGCAGCGCGGTGCGGCTGCCGCCGATCAGCAGGCGGAACCGGTCGTCGATCCGATTGGCGAGCTGATCGAGGGACATGGTGCGCAACCTGGCCGCGGCGAGTTCGATTGCCAGTGGCATACCGTCCAGCGCCCGGCAAATGCGCGCCATGGTCGACAATGTGTGAGCGTCAATCGCGAGGTCCTTGTGCACCGCGCTGGCTCGGTCCTGCAGCAGCCGGACGGCGGGAGAGGACTCGATCTCGCCGGGGCTGGCGTCCTCCGCGGGTAGGACTAACGGCGCGACCGGCCACAGTGCCTCACCGATGATGCCGAGCGGTTCCCTGCTCGTCGCGACGATCCGCAGCCGCTGGCACTCCCCGAGCACCCGATGGGCGAACGCCGCCGCGGACTCGATCACGTGCTCGCAGTTGTCCAGAATCAGCAACATCGCCCGCTCGCGGACCGCAGCAATGACCCGATCCGTTGGCTCCGCGTCCGGTGCGTCGCCGAGCAGCGCATCCCGCAGGCCGAGCGCGGCAAGCGTCGAGTGCGCCACGTCACCGCCCGCGCTGATGGCTGCGAGCTCCACCAGCCAGGCCCCGTCCGGCAGGTCGCCGAGCAGCGTGCGCGCGGTTTCCGTGGCCAGTCTGGTCTTCCCCGAGCCGCCCGGCCCGATCAGCGTGATGAGCCGATGTTCGGCGATGAGTTCGCGGACCGCGGCGACATCAGCATCCTTGCCGACGAAGCTGGTCAGCTCGACACGCAAATTGGCCTTCCGGTTCTCCTCCCGCCGACCCAACTCGCCCCGCAGCAGCGCGACGTGCAATGCAGACAGCTCCGGTGAGGGGTAGACGCCCAGCTCGTCGGCCGAGTGTTTCCCTCGTGCGCTCGTACACGAGCAGCGCCTCGGTGTCGCGACCGGTCGCAACGAGGGCACGCATCAACGCAGCGACAAGCCGTTCTCGTAGCGGATGCGCGGCCACCAAGTCGGTCAGTTCCGCGACTAGCTTCGCACCGTGGCCGAGGCTGATCTCCGCATCAAACCGATCCTCCATGGCAGTCAGGCGTAGCGCCTCGAGCCGGGCGACCGCCGTATCAAACGCCGCACTATCCTGCAAACCGACGTCCTGCATGGCCGCACCGCGCCACAATGCGAGGGCGTCGCGCAGCCGCCGTGAATCCTCGTCATCGCGGGCCTCGCCGACGAGGCGTTCGAACCGCACGGCATCGACAGCGTCGGGCTCCACCGCCAACCGGTAGCCGTTCGTCTGCACCCTCTACCAACCGTTCCGGCAGCGCCTTCCGCAGCCGGGAAACCAAGCGTTGCAAGGCATTCGCCGCGTCGGCGGGCGGGCGCTCACCCCAAATCCAATCGACGAGTGTCGCCTTCGAGACTACGTGACCTGGCTCAAGCGCGAGGGCGATCAACAGTCCGCGCAACCGGGCGCC
>CAVRZB010000017.1:0-8747 GCA_963725515.1 uncultured Solirubrobacteraceae bacterium
GGTTGCGGTTCCGCCGGGGCGGAGCATGTCCCAGGCCTGGCGGATCGTCGCCGGCGTGCCGACCACCTCGAAGGCGTGGTCCACTCCGCCCGCGGTCAGCTCGAGCACCGCCTGCACCGCACCGTCGCGAGCTGAGTCCACCACATGGGTCGCGCCACGGCGGACCGCACGCTCGAGCTTGTCCGATGCGCGGTCGACGGCCACGATCGTGGCCGCGCCGGCCAGCCGCGCGCCGGCGATCACCTGCAGGCCGACACCGCCGCAGCCGATCACCGACACGGTTTCGCCGACCCGAACCCCGGCCCGGTTGACCGCGCCGATCCCGGTGACGACGCCGCATCCGAGCAGCGCCGCCTTCCACAAGGGAATCGACGCGGGCAACGGCACCGCGCCCGCCGCCGGCACGACCGCGTACTCGGCGAAGCAGGCGACCATGAAGCCGTGCTGGAGCTCGGTCCCGTCGCGCGCGCGCAGACGCGAGGTCCCGTCCATCAGCTTCCCGGCCACTCCGTTGCGGCCCGCCGGCTCGCACAGCGTCGGCCGGCCCGACCGGCACGGCCCGCAGATGCCGCACGCCGGCACCAGACAGAACGCGACGTGATCGCCGACCCCGACCGAGGACACCTCTTCGCCGACCGCCTCCACCACGCCCGCTCCCTCGTGACCGAGCACGATCGGCCAGCGCTGCGCCCCGAGCAGCCCGTCGACCAGGTGCAGGTCCGAGCGGCACACGCCGGCCGCGGCGACGCGGACCAGTACCTCGCCTCGCCGGGGCGGGTGCAGCAGCACCGTCTCTACCGCGACCGGCCGGCCCGGCTCGCTCAGCACGACGGCCCGCATCTGGACGGGCTCGAACGACGACATCGCTTTTCGCGACTGGCCCACCGGAGTGAGCCCGGGCCGGTCAGCCGTCGACGTCCGCATGGGCCATCGGCAGCGACTTCGCGGAGGGCGGGCGGACCTGAATCTGCCGCAGTTCCTCGATCGGAATGTGGCAGCGAATCGCGTGGCCAGGCTCTGCCTCGAGCAGCTCCGGTTCGGTGGTCTCGCAGATCTCGCCGACCTTCCGCGGGCATCGCGTGTGGAACACGCAGCCGCTGGGCGGATTGGCGGCGCTGGGAATCTCACCGTCGAGGCGGATCCGCTGACGGTCGATGTCATCGACGCTGGGCACCGCCGACAACAGCGCCTCGGTGTACGGATGGTGCGGGAACGAGAACACCTTGTCGGCCGGCCCGAGCTCCATGAGCCGGCCGAGGTAGAGGACGGCAATACGATCCGAGAGGTAGCGCACCACGCCGAGGTCGTGACTGATGAACAGGTACGCGACGTCCTCGCGGGTCTGAAGGTCGTTGAGAAGGTTGAGGATGGCAGCCTGCACCGACACATCCAGCGCCGAAGTGGGCTCGTCGCAGACGACGATGCGCGGATCGCCGGCGAAGGCACGAGCGATCGCTACGCGCTGCTTGAGCCCGCCCGATAGCTGACTGGGTCGCATCGGCAGGTAGCGATCGGTGAGCCGCACCGAGTGGACCAGCGCCAACAGGCGCGTCTGCAGCGCAGCGCCGGTGTAGTGGCCGAGCTTGGACAGCGAGCGGCCGATCAGCCGCCGCACCGAGTGGCGACGATTCAGCGCCGAATCGGGGTTCTGGAACACGATCTGGAGGGACTTCTGCTCCTCGGCGGTGCGCTTCTTGGTGAGGTACGCGAGTGCGCGCCCGTCCAGCTCGACCGACGAGCCGGCGTCCGGCGCGGTCAGGCCCATGAGCACCCTCGCCAGCGTGGTCTTGCCACTGCCCGACTCGCCGACCAGGCCCAGCGTCTCGCCGGCCAGGATGTCGAGGTTGACGTCGGTGAGCCCGTGGATCTCCTGGCCCGACAGCCGGAAGGTCTTGCCCACGTCGCGGGCGCTGATCAGCGGCTTGGCGCCACCCGACTTGGGTCTGACCGCCTCGGTCTGCGCCGGCTCGGTGCGCGGCAGCGTCTGCGCGCGCGCGTGGAAGTGGCAGCGCGACCGCCGCCCTGGGCCGATCTCGTACAGGGGCGGCGCCTCGGTCCGGCAGCGGTCCTCGACGAGCCCGCAGCGGCTGGCGAAGATGCAGCCACTCGGGGTCTCGCCCGGCCGCGGGAGAAAGCCCGGGATCGTGTCCAACGCATGCCGGCGCTTGTCGGCGTCCCGGCGCGGGATGCAGCGCAGCAGGCCGACGGTGTACGGATGGCGCGCATGGTGCAGGACCTCGAGCGCCGGCCCCTCCTCGACTAGCTCGCCGGCGTACAGGACCCCGATACGATCGCACATCCTGGCGATCACGCCCAGGTTGTGGCTGATGAACAGCAGCGAGGTGCCGAACTCCTGGCGTAGCGCCTTGACGAGATCGAGCACCTCGGCCTCGACGGTGGCGTCGAGCGCCGTGGTCGGCTCGTCGAGGATCAGCAAAGACGGCTCGGATGCCAGCGCCATCGCGATCACGGTGCGCTGGAGCATGCCGCCCGACAGCTGATGGGGATAGCGCTGCATGACGTCGGCCGGATCGGAGATCCGCACCGTGCGCAGCATCTCCTCGCTGCGCTCCAGCGCCTCCTTGTCGGACTTGCCGGCGATCTGGAACACCTCGGCCACCTGTGGCCCCACGCGGATCGAGGGATTGAGCGCACGGCCCGGCTCCTGATAGACCATCGACACCGTGTTGGCTCGCAGCCGCCGGAGCGCTCCCTCGTTCATAGCGAGCACGTCCTGCCCGTCGATGGCGATCGAGCCGGCGCTGACGCGCCCGTTGCGCGCCAGGTATCGCACGATCGCGAGCGCCATCGTCGACTTGCCGCAGCCCGACTCCCCCACGAGACCGAAGGACTCGCCGCGGCCGATCCGGAACGACACGTCGCGCAGCACCGCTTGGTCGCGTCGGCGCACGGTGTAGGCCACGTCGACGTGGTCGACGGTCAGGGCGTCCGTCGACACGGGCGTGATCACGGGCGAAGCCACGGCGGCGTCACTGCTCACTGGTCGATCGCCCCCTCGACGGCATCGGCGATCAGATTGATGCCGACCACCAGCGAGGCCAGCGCGAGGGCATCGAACAGCACCTCCCACCAGTAGCCGGCGCTCACCAGGCCGTAGTTCGACGCGATGTCCAACGCCCAGTCGGGCGACGGCGGCTGCACGCCGAAGCCGAGGAAGGAAAGCGTGACGATGGCGAACACCGCGTAGCCGATGCGCACGGTGAACTCGACCACAATCGGCGACAAGACGTTGGGGAGGATCTCGACGAACATGATGTACGGCGCCTTCTCGCCGCGCAGGCGCGCGGCGGCGACGTAGTCGAGCTCGCGCTCGAGCAGCACCGACGCGCGCACCGTGCGCGCGATCAGGGGCGTGAAGACGAGCGCGATCACGAGGATGACCACGATGTTGCTCGCACCAGTCGCTGTGATGACGGTTAAAGCTAGGACGACCAACGGCAGGGCAAGGAAGGCCTCGAGCACGCGGGCGATCGACTCGTCGATGGCTCCGCGGAAGTACCCCATGACGAGGCCCAGTGCGGAGCCGAGCACGGTGCTGAGGATCACCGCCAGGGGGGCGATGATCAGGATGTCGCGCACGCCGAGGATCACCCTGGAGAGCATGTCGCGCCCAAGCTGATCGGTACCGAACAGGTGCGCGCCAGAGGGCGCCTGGTTGATCGCGCTGAGGTTCTCGGCGGCCGGATCGTGGGGCGCGATCGCCGAGCCGAAGATGGCACAGATGATCCAGAACCCGACGATGATCGCGCCCACGATGAACGTCTTGGAGCGCGCGATCTCCCGCAGGAGCTCCCCGCGGGGGGTGGGGCGGGCCCGCTCCGCGGCAACGGCACCGGCGGACTCGACGGGGACGACGTCGATGCTCATTCGAGGCCCTGGTAGCGGATCCGCGGGTTCAGGTACGAGTAGAGCAGGTCGGCGACGAGCGTGGCCACCATGTACACGACGCCGATCGTGAGGATTCCGGCCTCCAGCATCGGGTAGTCCTTCTGGGTGGCCGCCTGGAGTAGAAGCGTCCCGACCCCGTTGTAGTGAAACAACGTCTCGACCACGAACAGACCGCCGATCAGGTAACCGGTCTGGCTGGCGATCACCGTGATCGTCGGCAACAGCGAATTGCGGAGCACGTGGCGACGGATGACGGTGCGGCGGGGCAGCCCCTTGAGCACCGCCGTGCGCACGTAGTCCGAACCTAGCGCCTCCACGGTCCCGGCTCGGGCCATGCGCGCGATGTAGCCGAACAGGACGAGCACGAGCGGGATCGCGGGCAGGATCAGGTGGTAGATCTGGGTGAAGATGCCCGCGCCGGGCGGCGCCGTGGCCGAGATCGGGAGCACGTTCAGCCAGATCCCGAACACGAGGATCAGGACGATCCCTGAGACGATCTCGGGCGTCACCGTCGCCGACGTCCCCGCCACGACGATCGCCCGGTCAGAGGCCTTGCCGACGTGCAGCGCCGCGAACACGCCGGCGAAGATGCCGAGCGGCACCACGATCACGAACGCCAGGATCGCCAGCTTGAGCGAGTGCCCGATCGCGGTGAACAGCAGCGGCCTGACCGCCGCGTGGTAGATGTTGGACATGCCCATGTCTCCCCGAACGAAATGGCTGATGAACAGCCAGTACTGGGTGAGCACGGGCTTGTCGGTGCCGTACTGGTGGTCGAGCGCCTTGACCGCGCTCTCCGGGGCGAGGTGGCCGAGAGTGGAGCGACCCGGATCGCCGGGGAGCAGGCTGCCGAGGATGAATACGATCGCGCTGAGGATCAGCAGCGTGATCAGCGCGAGCCCGAGGCGCTTGAAGATGAACCTGGTCATGTTCCGCGAGAGTCGCGGCCCGGCCGGGCGACGCTGGGCCGCCCGGCCGATGCTCTCACGATATGTAGGCCTTGTCGAGGTAGATCTGCGAGATCGACGTCGGATTGACGCCGTGGACGTTGGACTTGGTGGCGCAGAGGCCGTCGATGAAGTAGGGAATCACGATCGGCGTCTCCTGCAGCAGCAGCGTCTGGATCTTGCCGGCGATCTGCTTCTGGGTCTGCAGGTCGAGGGCGGCCACGTACTGCGCGACGAGCGTGTCGTAGGTGGGGTTCTTGAACCGCGCGGCGTTCCAGGTGCCCTTAGAGGTGAGCGTGCTGGCGATCAAGACATTCGGCACGCCGCGACTGCCGTAGTCGACGAGGCTCATCGTGCTGTCGAGCCAGTCCGAGTTGCCGACCGTCGACTTGCCGAAGTACTGGGTCTGGGTTTCGACCTTGAGGCTGGCGTTGATGCCCACCTTGGCCAAGTTGGCCTTCATTACCTGGGCCAGCGCCGGGATCTCCTGGTAGATCTCGGTGACGAGCGAGGTGCTGAAGCCGTTCGGGTGCCCGGCGGCCGCCAGCAGCTGCTTCGCCTTGGCGATGTCCTGCATGCGCTGAGGAACCGAGGTGTCGGTTGACGGGAAGACCGGCGCGAACGCGCTGTCGTTGCCGAGCTGGCCCTTCCCGGCCAGGAGCGCCGCCACCATCCCTGGGCGGTCCATGGTCAGGGCGACGGCTTGACGAACGCGCGAATCGGTGAACGGCGCCTGATCGGTCCGCATCGACAGCTCGCGGTGGTTGGAGGACTTCAGCGTGATGATCGTGTAACTCGGGTTGTTGAGCAGTCCCTGCGCTCCCTGCGCGACGAACTGGGTGATGACGTCGACCTGGCCGCCCTGGAGAGCGAGGATCTGCGGCGGCTGGCTCGGGTAGAAGGTGAAGTTGGTGCCGTCTAGGTAGGGCCCGCCGCCCCAGTGGGACGAATTGGCGACGAACTGGGCGCCGACGTTCTGCGTGTAGCTCTTGAGCTTGAACGCGCCGGTGCCCATGAACGTGCTCTGCCACTTGCTGAAGTCGGTGCCCTTGGGGACGATGATCGCGTTGTAGGTGTCGGAGGAGACGAGGTAGGGGAAGTTGCCGTTGGGGGCCTCGAGGTGGAAGGCGACCGTCATCGAGTCGACCTTCTTCACACCGCTCGGCACCAGCGCCCCACCGATCGCCGATAGCGCGGAGGACGCGTTCTTCGGATCGGAGTACTCCGTCCAGCTGTAGACCACATCGTCGGCCGTCATCGGCTGGCCGTTGTGGAAGGTCACTCCCGGGCGCAAATTGAAGGTCCATACGGAGCCGTCGCTGTTTGGTTTCCACCTCAGGGCGAGCATCGGCTGGAGCGTCTGCTTGTTGTCGAAGGCGAGGAACTCGCCGGTCTGGTTGAGCATCGCCAGGCCGCCGGAGTCGGCCACGGTCAGCGGGTTGACGGCCGCGGACGGCGCCTGGGTCGCCACCCTCAGCGTCCCGCCCTTCTTGGGGGTCCCCGCCGCTCCGGTCGACGCCGAAGACGAGCTCGAAGTGTTGTTGGCGCCGCCGCACGCCGACAGGATCGCACCTAGCAGCGGCACCGACATGCCGATCGTGCTCCCGCGGCGCAGGAAATCGCGGCGGCTCAGGTTGCCGGACACGAGCTCGTCGATGTAGTGGTTCTCGAGCTCGGTGTGCCCGCTGCGGAGCCGGTCCAGCTCGCTGTTGCTGCGACTCATTGAGCCACCTTTCTGTTGGGATCGGGCCGGCGCCGTCCGCGACCTCGCGGGATCGACGCATCTAGCGTTCTTAACTTAATTGATTCATTTAGTTCTGGATCCGCGAGCGGAGCCGAATCGCCATCGAGCGGACTCGTCCCGCCGGCCCGGGGCACGATGTCCCGCGCCTCCCGCAGCAGGTCGGAAAGCATCTCGCGCTTGCGGGCGGCGCTCATCCGCCCGGAGGGAACGCACAGCGTGATCGCCGCCACCACGCGGCCCGGTGGCCCGACCGGCGTGGCCAGGCAGTGTAGGCCGAGCGCGGTCTCGTGGACGTTCTCGGCGTAGCCCCGCCGACGGGTCTCGCGCAGGATGCTCATCAATGCCGCGAGGTTCTCGAAGCGGCGGCCGGTGGGGGTCACGAGCTCGAAGCCCTCGTACAACGCGGCCACCTCCTCGTCGGGACGATCGGCCAGCAGCACCCGGCCCGAGGCGGACGCAAACGCCGGCAGCCGGCTTCCCACCGCGATGACCAGGCG
The DNA here is from genome assembly GCA_963725515.1 of uncultured Solirubrobacteraceae bacterium. GTDB lineage: Bacteria > Actinomycetota > Thermoleophilia > Solirubrobacterales > Solirubrobacteraceae > Palsa-465. The sequence goes on from CAVRZB010000017.1 coordinate 7,098, forward strand.
AACGGCGTGCGTTTTCTCTCACACCTCACGCGACCGTGTCAAGTTAAGTTGCTTTAGGGGTCCGCGGACGGTGCAATTCTGCTCGAGCGCCACGATCAGGTGGATCTGCCGCTGTACCGGCAGACCGAGGATCGGTCGTTGGGCGGCGACGTGGAGCGCGTCCGCGAGCTGGTGGCGTCCGGCCGCCTCGTCGGCGGTGTACGTTGCCCGAGCACATGGTTCTCGCCAACGCACGAGTGATCGACGGCACGGGACGCGCACCGCTCGAGCGCGTGTCGGTGCGGATCGGCGACGGCCGGGTCGTGTCCGTCACGCCCGACAACGATGGTCCGCCCCCCGATGGCGCGATCGACCCGTTCCCGGACGGCGCGATCGACCCGTTCCCGGACGGCGCGATCGACCCGTTCCCGGACGGCGCGATCGACCCGTTCCCGGACGGCGCGATCGACCTCGACGGCCGCACGGTCATGCCAGGGCTGATCGACGCCCATGCCCACCTGTCGAGCGACATCAGCCGCAGCCCGGGCTTCGGCCCTCCGCCGCCGCTCCACGGCGAGCTGCCCAGGCCGCGCGCGCTGGGGTATTTCGTGCTCGCCAAGACCGCACGCGCCCTACTCGCCGCCGGCGTGACCAGTGTCCGCGACGTGGGCAGCTACGACGACGAGGCGATCGCGCTGCGTGAGGCGGTCAGGCTCGGGCTGGTCGAGGGGCCGAGGATCCTCTCGTGCGGACGGATCATCTCGGCCACCGCCCCCGGTGGCGCGATCTTCACCACGATGTATCGCGAGGCCGATGGCGCCGACGGCATGCGCAAGGCAGTGCGCGAGCAGCTGCGCCGCGGCGCCGACTTCATCAAGCTGATGGCCACCGGCGCGCGCTCGGTGCTGGCCGAGGATCCCGAGCCGGCGCAGATGACGGCGGACGAGATTAGCGCCATCGTCGACGAGGCGCATCGCCTCGGCGTGCGGGTGGCGGCACACGTCGAGGGGCTGCCGGGGGCCCGACTTGCTGTCGAGGCGGGCGTCGACACGATCGAGCACGGGCTCTCGCTCCACCGCGAGCCGGCCCTGCTCGATGCGATGGCCCGCTCCGGGATCGTGCTGGTGCCGACGTTGAGCACCTTCCACGACCTCGCCGAGCGCTTCACCGAGGAGTTCGCGCCGGCGCTGGTCGAGCAGGCCAAGCGCCAGCTCGACGAGGCCTACACAACGCTCCTCGCCGCGCGTGCCGCCGGGGTGCTCTTGGCCATGGGCCACGACAGCGGGCCGCCCGGAGACAACGCGATCGAGCTCGTGCGCATGGTCGAGGGCGGGCTCACGCCGCTCGAGGGGGTCGCGGCCGCTACCCTCGGCTCCGCGCGCGCTCTCGGCTTGCCCGACGTCGGCGCGGTGACGCCTGGAGCGGTGGCCGATCTGCTGGTCGTCGACGGTGACCCCGTCGAGGACATCCACATCCTCCGCGATCCGGCGCGGATCAGAATGGTCATCCAGGACGGACAGATCGTCGCCGGCCGCCCACCCGCCTCCGCGTCGATCCCGGCATGACCTCCGAGACCCTCACCGCCGCCGTGAGGACGGCCGTTAAACCGGGCCTTGGGAGATAACCGTCGTAGCGCGAGTTATCTCCCAAGGCGAGGCGCCGCTGGCGTTA
>CAVRZB010000018.1:0-5554 GCA_963725515.1 uncultured Solirubrobacteraceae bacterium
TCTCTCCATACCTACTAGCCTTTCTGTTGCGTGTCCGCCCAAACTGAACAGACCACCGAGCAGCCCGAGATCCTCGCGCGAGGACCGTGGCCGATCGAGCAGGTGAAGGCACGCTGGCGCGAGGAGCACTTCGAGCCCTCCCGGGCGCACGCCGAGGCCGCCGATGCGGCGATCAAGGGGCTGCAGGATCGAGGCTCTCCCAGCCACGACGGGGTCGCGGCGCGCCTGTTGGACTACACCCAGCAGGAGGATGGCATCGCGATCGAACTGCAGCCGCTTCGCTGGGCTCTGCGACTGGTTGCCGGCGACGCCTCCTCGAGCATGGCGGCCCTGTGCGTGACGCGCTCGGCCGACGGCCGCTGGCTGGCCGGCCGCCGCGCCGGGTGGGTCTCCACCTGGGCCGGTCGCTGGTCACTGGGAGCGGGCGGCGCGGTCGACCTCGGTGAGAACCCGGCCGATACGCTCGTGCGCGAGCTGAGGGAGGAGTGGGCCGTTTCCCCCGAGCGGGTGACCGGTGAGGCACTCATGCGCCTGCCCCACCAGCTGGTCATGTTCGTCGGGCAGGCGTGGCTGGCCGAGGGCGTCGAGGAGACGGTCACGCCGGACCATGAGCACGACGAGTTTGCATGGTGGCCGCGGGAGATCGACGACTGGCCGGCCGAGGCCGGAGACGCGTTGCCCCGCATGGCCCGCTGGCTGTCGGGGTGAGCGCGCCCTCGCAGGTGAACGTCTCGCCGCGGGCCGGCTCGGCATCCCAGGGCGGCGCCGAGCCGCGGGACGCGCCGGGCCACTGACATTCACCCGGCTGAAGTGGACTTCGTTCTTTCACTCGGTCGTCTACCTCAGCCTGATCGCCTGCGCCGTGGCGGGCCTCGCCGGCCCGACGCTGGTGCTCGGTTGGACCCACGGGATCCTCTGGATCGTGATGTCGCTGGCCTGCATCGCTGCCGTTCGCCAACGCGTGATCTCGCTGCGCATCGGCGTGGCCGTCGCCGTCCTCGGCGGGCTCGGCCCGTTCATCGGAAGCTACGAGTTCATGCGCGAGCAGGGCCGGCGTGCATCCCGGGCCTCCGCACCGGATCACTGAGCTATCAATCAGCTGTCGCGCTAGAGTGAAAAGTGACATGGCAATGGGCACCGCGGCGCAGCGGGCAACAGACGTTGTGACCCCACCCGCCAGTGAGTCGGACAGCGACGAAGCCACCCTCGGATGACTGCACAGAGGACAGTCGACGTCGTCGCCCCGGCCGCCGGCGAGTCGGTCACCGAGGGAACCGTCCTTGAATGGCATGTGAAGGTCGGCGACCCGATCAAGCTCGACGACACGATCGTCGAGATCTCCACGGACAAGGTCGACCTCGAGCTGCCGTCGCCCGCGACCGGAACGGTCAGCGAGATCCTGATCGATGAGGGCGAGACGGTGACCGTCGGTCAGGTGATCGCCCGCATCTGCCATGAACGGAGCGGGCCCCGCCGAGGCGCAGAGCAACGGCGGTACCCAGGCAGAGCAGACCACGGCCCTCTCCACCGACGGCGCCTCCGGCGCTGACGGCGCCTCGCGCACGGACGGTGCCTCCGCCCCGGGTCCCGCCCCCGCCGGAGCACCCGACGGCGTCAAGGTCTCCCCCGTGGCCGCGCGCGCCGCGGCGGTCGAGGGCGTGGATCTCGCGAACGTGCCCGGCAGCGGGCCGGCCGGGCGCATCACGAAGTCTGACGTGCTGAGCAGCGCCATCGGCGGCGGCACGCCGCCGGCAAGCGGAGCGGCCGCACCCGGCGCGCCCGCGAACGGCAGCGACGGCGAGCGGCGGCTTCTGCGAGCGTCCGGCCATGAAGGGCGGAGCCGCGGCGCTCGCGCGCTACATGGAGGAGTCACGGGCGATCCCCACGGCCACGAGCTTCCGCACGCTCACCGTCACCGCCCTCGACGCACGCCGGCGCGAGCTGAAGGCGGCCGGGCGCAAGGTGTCCTTCACGCACCTGATCGCCTATGCGATCGCCCGTGCGGCCGACGACATGCCGGTGATGGCCAATCACTTCGCCGAGATCGACGGCAAACCGAATCGGATCGAGGACGGACAGGTGAACCTCGGTCTGGCGGTGGACGTGGAGAAGCGCGACGGCTCTCGCACGCTGATGGTCCCCGTCGTCCTCGACGCCGGACGCCAGCCCTTCGACCGCTTCCTCGAGTCCTACGACGCGCTGGTCGAGAAGGCGCGCACGAACACGCTCACCGCCGATGACCTCGTCGGCGGCAACGTCACGCTCACCAATCCCGGCGGGCTGGGGACCGTCGCCTCGGTGCCCCGGCTGATGACCGGCCAGGGCACGATCGTGGCCACCGGGTCGATCGCCTATCCGGTGGGCCTCGGCAACGTCGGCACGATGATCGGCGCCGAGAAGGTCATGACGATGACCTCGACCTACGACCACCGCATCATCCAGGGCGCGGAGTCCGGGCGCTTTCTCGCGCTGATCGAGGAGTACCTGCAGGGAGAGCACGGCTTCTACGAGGACGTGTTCGCCTCGCTCGGCGTCGAGCTGGGTCCCGCTCCGACGCTGCCGGCGCCGGCAGCGGCGGCGGTCGCCGCCTCGACGGCGGCGCCGCAGGAGACCCCCGGCACCGCCGAGGAGGAGCTGTTGCAGGCGGTACAGGCGGCGAGCACGCTCGTCAGCCGCTTCCGCAGCCACGGCCACCTGGCGGCGCGGCTTGACCCACTCGGCTCAGAGCCCGAGGGCGATCCCGGTCTCGACCCCGAGCCGCTCGGGCTGAGCCCCGAGATACAGGCCAAGATCCCGGCCAAGATCTTTCACATGTACGTGACCGGGGGCCACGCTCGCCGATGCGCTTCCCGCACCTGCGCGAGACCTACTGCGGCACGATCGCCTATGAGATCGAGCACATCGCCTCCCACCGCCAGCGCGTGTGGCTGCGCGAGCACATCGAGTCGGGCGCGTTCCGCCAGCCGCTCACCGTCGAGGAGCGCAAGCGGCTGCTGAGGCGGCTGGTGAAGGTGGACGCGCTGGAGCGCTTCATGCACAAGGCCTATCTCGGCCAGCACCAGTTCTCGATCGAGGGCCTGGACATGACCGTACCGATGCTCGACGAGCTGATCCAGCTGTCCGCGGCGAACGGGGGCGATGAGGTCGTGATCGGCATGGCACACCGTGGACGTCTGAACGTGCTCGCCCACAACCTCGGCCGCGCCTACGACACGATCTTCGCCGAGTTCGAGGGCGCCTCGACGCTCGAGGCGGTGACCACGATCCCGCAGGGAGGGACCGGGGACGTCAAGTACCACCACGGCACCCAGGGCTCCTACGAGCTCCCCGGACGGAAGCACGATCCGCGTCAACCTGGAGTCAAACCCGAGCCACCTGGAGTACGTCTCGCCGGTCGTCGAGGGCGCCACGCGCGCAGCCCAGACGACCCGCCAGGGCCCCCATGCCCACCAGGACACCGACGCGGCCGTGCCGATCGTGATCCACGGCGACGCATCGTTCCCCGCCCAGGGCGTCGTGTCCGAGACCCTCAACCTGCAGGCGCTCGACGGCTACAAGGTGGGCGGCACGCTGCACCTGATCACCAACAACCAGATCGGCTTCACCACCGACCCCGACGACGCCCGCTCCACTCGCTGGGCCTCAGACCTCGCGAAGGGCTTCGACGTGCCGATCATCCATGTCAACGGCGACGACGTGCCGGCCTGCATGAGCGCCGTGCGACTCGCCTTCGCGTTCCGCAAGGAGTTCGGCCACGACGTGCTGATCGACCTGATCGGCTACCGGCGCTTCGGGCACAACGAGTCTGATGAGCCCGCCTACACCCAGCCGGAGATGTACGCCAAGATCAAGACCAAGAAGCGCGTCGCCGAGCTGTGGGCCGAGCGCCTGGTGAGCCGAGGAGGTCGTCTCCAACGAGGATGTCGAGCGCCAGGCGCAGGAGATCTGGGACAACCTCACGCTTCTGCACCAGCGTCTGAAGGCCAAGATCGCCGCCGCCGCCGAGCACGGCAAGGAGCACAGCACGGGCGAGTACCAGCTCGACCGCTCGCCCAGCCCCGATGTCGACACCGCGGTACCGGCCGCGCGGCTGCGCCACCTCGGCGAGGAGCTGCTGCGCACGCCCGAGGGCTTCACCGTTCACCCGAAGCTCGTCAAACAGCTCGAGCGAAGGCGCGAGGCGCTCGCCGAGGAGAACCCGCCGGTGGCCATCGACTGGGCGCATGCCGAGGCGCTCGCGTTCGCGTCGCTGCTGACCGAGGGCACCCCCATCCGCCTGACCGGGCAGGACACCGAGCGCGGCACCTTCTCCCAGCGCCACATGGTCCTGCACGACGCCAAGACCGGTCAGACGGTGTGCCCGATCCAGAGCCTGCCCGACGCACAGGCGCCGCTCGAGCTGCACAACAGCCCGCTCTCGGAGCTCGCCTGCATGGGGTTCGAGTACGGCTACAGCCAGGAGGCGCCGGAGACGCTCGTGCTGTGGGAGGCGCAGTTCGGGGACTTCGTCAACTCCGCCCAGGTGATCGTCGACCAGTTCATCGTCTCGGGCCTTGCGAAGTGGGGGCAGACCTCGCGCATGACGCTGCTCCTGCCGCACGGCTACGAGGGATCGGGCCCGGAGCACTCCTCCGCGCGCCTCGAGCGCTTCCTCACGCTCGCCGCCGAGGGGAACATCCGCGTCGCGAGCCCCACCACTCCGGCCCAGTACTTCCATCTGCTGCGCCGCCAGGCGCGCGTGGCCAAGCAGCGCCCGCTGGTGATCATGACGCCCAAGTCATTGCTGCGCCTGGCGCAGGCGACGAGCTCGATCGCCGACATGGCGGAGGGCACGCGCTTTCAACCGGTGCTCGCCGAGCCCGGGGTGAAGGACGCGGAGGTCACGCGCCTGGCGCTGTGCACCGGAAAGATCTACTACGACCTCGTCGGACACCCGAACCGCAAGGAGCACCCGGGCCTCGTTGTGGCGCGCCTGGAGCTGCTCTACCCCTTCCCCGAAGGCCAGGTGCTGCAGCTGATCCAGCGCTACCCCAAGCTGCGCGAGGTCGTGTGGGTGCAGGAGGAGCCGCGCAACATGGGTGCCCGTGCGCACATGTTCCCCCGGCTGATGCAGATCATGCCCGAGGGGATTCGCTTCGGCTACATCGGGCGTCCCGAGCGCGCCAGCCCGGGTGAGGGCTACCCGGCCGCCCACATCGACGAACAGACCCGGATCGTCACGACCACGATCGACCTGGGCGAGCCGATCTCGCAGTACCCGCGCAAGGCACCGGGGGATCGCTGATGCGGGCCCTGTGGAGACGCTTCTTGGCGATACGCCGCCAACGCCGGCGCAAGCGCCGCTAAGGCTAGCGCCCGCGCCAGACCGGGTCGCGCTTCTCCTTGAACGCGCTGGCACCCTCGCGCGCGTCCTCGGAGGCCATCACCGGGGTGGAGATCTCACGCTGGCGCTCCCACATCTCAGAGCTCGACCAATCGAACTGCTCCTGCAGGATGCGCTTTGACGCGGCCAGCGCTAGGGGGCCGTTCCTGGACAGTGCGGCGGCCATCTCCA